>NZ_KB904052.1:0-181458 GCF_000379905.1 Rodentibacter pneumotropicus DSM 21403 | reverse complement strand
GGGCGATTAGCTCAGTTGGGAGAGCACCTCCCTTACAAGGAGGGGGTCACTGGTTCGAGACCGGTATCGCCCACCACTTAATCAAGTGTTTAAATAAACCGAAATATAAGGCTTAAATCTTAATATTGTCGGGCGATTAGCTCAGTTGGGAGAGCACCTCCCTTACAAGGAGGGGGTCACTGGTTCGAGACCGGTATCGCCCACCAATCTAAATTCTTCTAATTGATTCACTTTCTGATTTCACTCTTCCCAATAACATGATAAAGTTCGCATTCCTTAGCTTTATTATCAATAATTATGAAAGTTAAACATCAATTCTTATAACAGGTAGTCTACTATGGATTTTAATTAATACTGTTAGAATATAAAGTTACTCTTTTCATTTTATTTTCCCTAAAAAACAATTAAAAATTAACCGCACTATTTTGTTTGGCAAACCAACTATAGTAATAAATTTAGATTCTATTTTAGAAGAACAAAATAGCGAAGTACTCATTACACGTCGGGGCAAATACACAAATTGCTTTGTGGCAAAGGAAAATGGATTCATACAAAAAGTGAAGACTTACTAAAATAAATAAAAAAGTGCGGTGAAAAATCTCTTAATTTTTTCACCGCACTTTTCTATTTTTATAACATAGTTAAATCGGATCTAATCCCAATACTTTCCGTCCATTAATACTTGCAATATCCACCATTGCATCCAAATGTGGGAAACGACAACCTGCCGCCAACAAGCTTAATTCCTGCCATAAATCACCTTCACAAAGCGGTACCATGTAATCACAGATATTATCCGTTCCCAGCGCCACAGTAATTCCCTCTGGGATCATTTCATCTGCAGGTGTTAAAGCATTATGAAACGGCATCAAATCTTCTTTACGATTACTATCAATCCACGCCATCGGACAGGCGATCATCATCATTTTTGCCTTACGCATTTTTTCGTAAAGTTTATAGCGATATTCTTTTGAATGAGAGCCGATTGAAATGCCATGAATCCCCACAACCCGTCCTTCCATACCATGTTCAATAGTTTTATCACAAAGTTGTTCCGTTTCCTTTTCACTTGGATTATTGAATTGATCCACATGCACGTGACACATAATACCGAGCGATTTGGCTTTATCGAGCAAAATATCCATTGCCTCAAGACCACGTCCATAATCTAACTCATCACGATAAGGCAATCCACCAATCATATCCACCATTTCTGAGCCGATATCGAACCATTTCCGTGCCGTCGGTTCAATCACCCCCTTTAAGGTTTGGTTTGCAAATTTAAGGATAATATCGTGTTTATACACTTCACGGGCTTTATGGGCGGCGATGATCGCTCTATCTTCACAAACGGGGTCAATATCAACAAAAGTACCGAATGCCGTTACCCCTTGTGAAATCATTAATTCAATGGATTGGCAAAAACGTGCATAATAGTCGTCCACACTAGAAGTCCGTTTTACCTCATCTACCAAATCCCATTTTTGTTGCAAATTACTACTATGATAAATCCCGATTTTTTCCGGTGTCATCGTAAAGGCACGGTCAGCGTGAGCATGAGCATTCACCCAACCACCCTTTTTGATAATTTCATCACGGATATAAGTTTTAAAACTACGAACATGGCTTTTCATACAAACTCCATAGAAAGAATGAGGATAAAAAGACGAGAAGCGTATTAATTGAAAGGCACGACAAGCGTGGCGAGAAGCATTGTAATAATGTTATGAAAAACTCACGGATTTTCATTAATAACATCTTTTCAGTCTTAAACTGAGGCGAAAGTATAAAGGGTTGGACCTCAAAAAGCTATTCATTTTTATCATAAAATAAGATGAAAACACTGCCCTATATTTATTTATCAAAAAATGAATTTTCCCGTTTAAACATTTCCAAGAACAAACCTAAAGGTGGGCGTTCGGAAGACTGTTCTTGATAAGTGCGGTCAAATTTTTTGTAGTTTCCTTTGCGATCGATATGGTATTGCGTGCCATCAGGTTGAACCAACACATTCCAACGATAATTAGAAACAAGCACCCAATCATCTCCGTTTCGCTCAAACAAATTATGCCCTTGTGAGTAGTCCTTGGAAGGATTCTGAACATTAAACACATTTTTCATTAATGCCGGCAATAAATCCGTATGATTTGTCAGACCTTTTTCTATACCCACAGGTAAGCCTTTCCAATAGACGAATAATGGAACCTGAATCTGATCACGCCCAAAATAATTCTCCCGTTCTTTTTTACTTAACGTATTGAAAGTTAAACCATGTTCTGCGGTCACAATAATCATTGTATTTTCTACTGGAATATTAGCTAATGCCTGTTCAATCAATTTATCCATCTGCGTTAAGTACTGCCCATACTCCGATACATTGTTAATTTTCAAATCAAGATCGAGATAAGCAAACCAAGGGTTATCCGATTTTTGTGTAGCAATAAATTCATTGAAATTTTTGACCGCACTTTCGTTACTGGATTTACCTTTTGGCAGTTTCATACCACGGAATAATGCTTGGCGGAACAAACTCTCTTTAAAATTCGTTACCGAGAATAGACCGAATTGATATTTCTCCGCTTTCAATTTTTCAATGAATACCGATGATGTATGGTTGCTTAAAATACTATCCGTATAGTTAGCATTTAAACCATAAAACAGCCCTACCAAACCGCTATTTTTTGTATTACCGCTACTATAATGATTGGTGAATTTTGTCGAATTAGCCGCAAACTCCGCTAATTTCGGCATTGTTTCAGCAGAGATAGCATCATAGCGTAATCCCGAAACCGTAATAAACAAAATATTCGGTTTCTGTCCCATTGGGGTGAACACCAAAGGATGTTTCGGATAACTAATTTTTAACGCATCCAATCGCCCTTCCTGCTCCAATGTTTGCGCATATTGCTCGCCGTCCAATAACCCATGTTTTTCTAAAAATGAGCGTGCCGTCATTGGATAAGAAAGTGGGAAATTAGCGCGTTGCATCGTAATTGGGCGGTACAAGTACGCATCCGCCCAAGCATAAATGAGATGAGTCGCGACAAAAGCCGAAGTGAAAAAAATTCCCACTGCCTTCAGCCACTTTTGACGTTCTAGGCTACGAAGTTTTTCCCAACTCCAACGGGAAAATAACATTTGTACTAAGAGAATAATCGGCATTGGTGCAAAAAATATTTGCCAATCACGAGACATCTCTCCATTGTCCGGATTCACCAATAAGTTCCACACTACCGATGACAAATGTAGATTAAATCGATGGAACACTTCCGTATCGAACAACAACAATGTGATACAAATCGTGGACAAAATCACCATTAAACCACGAAAAGTGCGGTGATTTTTAACAATAAAACTTAACGGGAAAATGACTAATAAATAAACGGCAAAAACACTAAAGCTAAAATGCCCGAGCAAACTGACAAAAAAATACAGTTTTCCGCCAAGGGTATCCGGCCAATCAATCAGGAAAGCATAACGTGCGCCGATCAATATGGCGATAATGATGTTAAAAAAGGCAAACCAATGTCCCCACGAGATTTTTCGTGAGGTCTCATCACGGTACTGTTTTCCGCTAAACATGCCTTTTTTGAATCGAATCATACTAAAGCGTTTTTACTGCGTTAATTAAAGAATTAGAAAAGGCTTGAGCTAAGGCTTCCCGCTGTGTTTGAGGCACACTGCTGGTAAGTAAATTGCTTGCCATATTACCAAGGGCAATCAGGGATAAATCCACCGGAGCTTTATGTTTTTCGAGTACGGCAATCATATCATTTACAATTGCGCTTAACTGTGCGTCAGAATATTTCGAATGTTGCGCCATTTTATTAAAATAAAAGAAAGAGGTTGCTCTATAATACCCGATTATTTTACAGATCATAAATAATTTCTTTTTTCTTGCAGAAATACAGAAAAAGTGCGGTTATAATTTGCCACGTTTTTGAAAGAAGGAAAATAAAATGAGCATTACCGTGAATCAAATCGTGCTACATCAACTTACCAAGCAAGCAGACGGTGAAAATACAAAAATGGAAAGTATTCTTCGAGAAGAACTCCTACCAATTACACCAGAAGTGGAGCAAATGATGCTACAGTTACACCAAGGCTATCAAAATAAGACCAAAGCCTTTGGCATCTTCCAAGAAAATTCGGTATTCGCCCAACATTTAAATCGTTTATTGGAACAAGAAATCGAATTTTTGAGCTTTAGTCAATATTCCACTAAACTTCTCGCTAATGAATTAAATAAATATAATTTTGCCGACAGTGGCACACTGATTCTATGTCAATATAATTTTTTGGCGACGGATTATTTATTTATCGCACTGCTCGACAGCCGACACAGTATGTTGGTCGATGAACACTTAGATATTCGGCGTACAGAATATCTTGATATTACGCAATTTGATATTGCAGCACGGGTAAATTTGACCGATTTACAGGTGAATGCCAATTCCAACCGCTATTTGACTTTCATTAAAGGACGGGTCGGACGAAAAATCAGTGACTTTTTTATGGATTTCTTAGGTGCAGAGGAAGGATTAAACCCACAGGTGCAAAATCAATGCTTATTACAAGCAGTCAGTGATTATTGCGATCAAGGCGATCTCAATAAAGAAAAAACCCAAGCGATAAAAAAACAGGTTTTTGACTATTGTAAAGGACAACTTGCCACAGGAGAGGAAATTGAACTAGCGGAACTTTCCGCCAATATCCCTACTCTAAGCGAGCAACCCTTTGTTTCCTTTGTAGAAAATCAAGATTATGGTTTAGAGGAAAGTATTCCGCCAGTGCGTTCCACATTAAAGGCACTGACAAAATTCTCTGGTTCTGGTAAGGGAATTACATTAAGTTTTGATGCGGATTTACTCAATACGCGGATTCATTGGGATTCAATAAATGATGAGCTCCTCATCAAGGGATTACCGCCAAATTTGAAAGATCAGCTACAAAAAGCCTTAAAATCAAATAATTAGTTTGGCAAGCGAATTAACTTTGGGTATTATTTGAAAAAATTGTGAAGACAGGTAAATAAAATGCAATTCAAAACTCTTTTTGCTGCAACGGTATTGGCATTTAGCCTTTCTGCTTGTTCTACCGTTGAAAAAATCGTGTATCGTATTGATGTTCCACAAGGCAACTATTTAGAAGCTGCAAGCGTGGCACAAGTTAAACAGGGTATGACTGTTCAACAAGTACAATACTTACTCGGTACACCAGTTTTAATCGATCCTTATAGTAATTTAACTTGGTATTATGTATTTTTACAGCAACGAGCCTACCAATCTCCGGAACAGCATACTTTTACAGTAAAATTTGATCAACGTGGCATCGTGACAGAAACACATTTAGACAAGCCATTGCCGGAGGTTACATCACAAAACGAAAACAATACAATTATTGAGCGTAACGCTAACACTAATAAAAAATCTTGGTGGAAATTCTGGTAATTTCTCCTTTTGTTTTACTAAAAAATAAGTCATACAAAAAGGTTTAATAATGTCAAAAATTTTACTAGTTGATGATGATACTGAATTAACCGACTTACTTGCAGAAGTCCTTTCTTTATCAGGTTTTGATGTTGATGTCGCTAATAATGGACAAGAAGCATTGAATAAACTCAGTCAGGATTATTCATTAATCGTACTAGATGTTATGATGCCCATATTAAACGGTATCGAAACCCTTAAATGTATCCGCCAGCAATCTAATGTTCCGGTTATAATGCTGACCGCTTGTGGTGAAGAAATCGATCGAGTATTAGGATTAGAACTGGGCGCTGATGACTATTTACCAAAACCGTTTAATGATCGTGAATTGATTGCCCGTATTAAAGCAATTTTGCGTAGGATCGCTATCTCCGAAGATTTAGAAAATACAAAAGCTAAATCGGAAGAAAACGGTTGGATTTATTTTTGTGAATTAAAGCTCCATTCAGGTTATCAACAAGCATTCTATAAAACACAAGATCTCCTCCTTACTGCATCGGAATTCTCGTTGCTCGAAGCACTTATTCATTCCCAAGGTAAGCTCATTACCCGCGAAGAATTAAGTATGAATGTGTTGGGAAAACCACTTACACCGTTTGATCGTTCAATTGATATGCATATGTCAAACCTACGCAAGAAATTACCACCTAGAGAAGATGGATTACCATGGTTCAGAACTTTACGTGGCCGTGGTTATCTTTTAATTAGCAAATAGTCTCTATGCTACATCAAAAAAAATTTAGCCTAAATTATTTAACTATTCGTACTTTTACAGTTTTTTGGCTTGCATTTTTTGCAATGATGGCGTCATTAGCCCTATTGCCTTATCTGGATAACCGATTTTACTCAAATCTTCAAGAGCATGAAATTGCCAAATATCAAAAAAAATTGGTGGAGTCTATTCGTAATAATAAAATTAAGTCGCTTCTTTCAGAAGTTCCCTTACTCCCCATTGATCGATTTTCTGAAACCCGTCCAGTTATTTACGATCCTCTCCACAAAGAATTTTTGGGTGCATTTAGTGAAGAAAAAACCTTTATCGAACACTTCGCCGAAACAGCAAATAATTTCTCTCAGCCTATGCGAAAAAACTTTGCAAATATTCAGATTGCCGGTCCTTTTCAAGTGTATGTCGATAACCTTGATAAGCCTTTTTCACTTTTCTTTGTCTCTCATGCCAATCCAACCCAAGAAATACTTCGGTATATGATCGATAACCCTTTAATATTACTCATATTAACCTTATCAATTACCACACCATTACTATGGTGGTTTACCTATACCGTAGTAAAGCCGATTTCCCGACTACAAAAAGCCGCAAATAGTGTGGCCCTTGGTAATTTTAAAATTGATCCTCAATTAAGCCAAAACGGACCATTAGAACTACGTCAGGTAGGCCAAAGTTTTAATAGAATGGCAACCGCTATTAATGGGTTAATCTCAAATCAACAAAATTTGTTATCTTCTATTTCTCATGAAATGAAAACGCCGCTAACCCGCCTTCAACTAGCTGCGGCTCTGCTTCGTCATCAAACTGGTAACAACAGTGCCATTCAACGGATTGAGAAAGAGATTACGCGTATGGATAAAATGATTAACGAGCTACTGCTTCTCTCTCGGCAACAAATGAATACGCAAACGAAAAGATCCATCTTTCCTGCCGAAAAAATCTGGCATGGTGTAGTACAAGATGCCGTATTTGAGGCCAAACAACGCCATATTGAATTTGAACAAAACTTTCAATTATCAGATTCCAATTCATTTTTGAACGGAAATCCGGAGTTATTACAAAGTGCGGTAGAAAATATTGTTAGAAATGCGCTGAAATATACCAAGAGTAAGATCAGACTCAATATTTTTGTCCAAGAAGAAACCCTCAAAATCCGAATTGATGATAACGGTTTAGGCGTACCCCCTGATGAATTCGAAAAAATTTTCCAACCATTTTATCGCGTTGATGAAGCTCGTACCCGTTCAACAGGCGGTACGGGATTAGGCTTAACTATCGTTTTAAATATTATTAAAGAACATCAAGGTAAAGTGTGGGCTGAACAAAGCGAGCTCGGAGGACTAGCTGTTACTATTGAGTTACCTATTTGGTTGAATAAGTAGTAACAGAAAATAAGACGAAATTCTCCGTCTTATTTTTATTATTTGATTTTTAATCGTTTTAACCTTAACGCATTCGTTAATACGGAAATGGAACTCAATGCCATTGCTGCACCTGCAATGACAGGGCTTAGGTAACCCAATGCGGCAAGAGGAATTCCAAGTACATTATAAATCAATGCAAAAAAGAGATTTTGTTTGATATTCTTTAACGTTGCTTGTGCAATGAAAATCCCGTCGGCAAGTTGATTTAACGATTGACGCATTAAGGTCGCTGAAGCCGCTTGCTCTGCAACATCAGAACCTGATTTCATTGCAAAACTCACATTTGCCATCACCAATGCCGCCGCATCATTAATGCCATCGCCTACCATTGCAACAACACGCCCTTCTTGTTGTAAGGCCTGAACTCTTGCTGCTTTATCACGAGGGGGGAGTTTACCAAATGCCGTTGTAATACTAAGCTGCTGTGCAATATAATCCACAACGGATTGACGATCACCACTCATAATAATCACATCAATATTATTTTGTTGTAACCGTTCAATAGCCTGCTTGCTTTCCTCTCGTAATGTGTCGGTTAAAGCAAACGCACCGGCGATATCGCCATTAATAGATACGGCTACAACACTTGCGATATGCCATACACCATCAAGTTCGCTCGGTAAATAAAAACCACAGAACTCCGGTGTGCCCACTTTAATGAAGCCTACGCCTTCTACTTCACCCGAAACACCCTCTCCTACTTCTGTTTTCACAGAAAGTGCGGTCGGTATTGTCGATATTTTTTCCAACGCTGAACGCACCATTGCTTTTGCAATAGGGTGTGTCGTATGTTGCTCTACAGCGGCGGTAATGCGATACAAATCTTTTTCGGAAATGACCGCACTTTCAGGTTGCCATACCGCAGCAACAGCCAGTTCGCCAGTCGTTAATGTACCTGTTTTATCTAACACAACAGTATCGACACGGGCGGTTTCTTCCATTGCTGCTGCATCCTTAAACCAAATTCCACTATTCACCGCTTTTCCCATTCCAGCCATGATAGCAGCCGGAGTGGCAAGTCCCAATGCACAAGGACAAGCAATCACTAACACTGCAACCGAGTGAATAATTGCTGTACCAACATCATCTGTAATCAACCATGTTAGCCCGAACGTTACCGCTGCAATAATAAGAACAGCAGGTACAAAAACACCAGCGACTTTATCTGCAAAACGGGCGATTGGCGCTTTTGTGCCTTGTGCGTCAGAAAGTGCCTCCATCATATCGCCAAGCAAAGTTTTCGAACCAAGCTGGTTAGCACGGTAAATTAAGCTTCCCTCTGTCACCATTGATCCCGCCAATACCATACTTTGAACGTGCTTCATTTCAGGTATAGATTCACCTGTTAAATGGCTTTCATCACACCATCCTACCCCCTCTTCAACAATACCATCAGCTGCAATACGCTCCCCATGGTTTGTACGGAGTACGTCACCCATTTTTACTTGATCAAGCGGAATATTTTGCCAAGTTTCGGCACGCAAAACACTTACTTTTTTCGGAGTAAGTTGTAATAACAATTCAAGGCTATTTAAGCTATGTTTTTTGGTTCTCTCTTCTAAAAACTTGCCAAAAGTCACAAAGCCAATCACCATAACAGCGGCTTCAAAATAAATATGGTGCAATGCATCATAACCTTGAGCAAGGTGATAGAACAACATGTAAGTGGAATACAAATAAATGGTGAGTGTGCCGCTACTAACAAGCACATCCATATTTGCCAATCCACCGCGAATACTAGCAATTGCCCCTAGATAAAATGGGATAGCGAGACCAAATTGTACAATAGTTGCCAACACAAATTGCCACATCGGAGGCAGCATTAAACGATGATTGCCGATTAACATTCCAATCATCCCAATTAAAAAAGGCATGTTAACCAACAATAATAGCCAAAGTCGCCAATGAACTTTTTTATTCTCTCGCAACATTGGTTGTTGTTCGTTTTTTAAAATTCCTTTAAATCCCGTTTTTTGAAGAATACTGAAAATATCCTCTATAGTTGCTTGTGTTGAATCAAAAACCACTTGCGCCTCTTCTACCGCAAAATTTACATTTGCCTGTTCCACAAAAGGCTTTTTGTTTAATACCTTTTCAATTCTACTGGCACAAGATTGACAAGTCATACCTTCAATTTGGAGAGCGATTTTTTTATTCTGCTGCATCAAATCCTGCATCCTCAATAGTTTCAATTAACTGTGTGACAGATACTTTGCTTTCATCAAATTGAATATCGGCATAACCTTCAAGGGCGACATTTACTCCCTCCACACCATCCAACACCTCTAATACGCGAGTTACACTTTTTACACATCCTCCACAATGCATTCCCGTTACGCTTAAACGAACCTTTTTCATTATTTTCTCCTTGTCTTATATTGAAAAAAAATTAATGCCGGCTACTATAACCCTTGACTTAAGGTAAAGGTCAAGGTGTTTTTTTATGAATATTAGTGAAGCAGCAAAATTAAGCGGTCTCACCGCCAAACAAATTCGAGATTATGAGAAATTAGGTTTACTTAAACCGGCAAAACAAAACTTTTCTGGCTATCGTCATTATGAGGAAAAAGATATTGAACGATTACATTTTATTCGCCATTCAAGAAATGTGGGCTTTTCCTTACAGCAAATCGGGCAATTACTCGCTCTGCAAGATAACCCTGCTCGCAACAGTAGTGAGGTGAAAGCATTAACGGCAAAACACATAGCAACATTAAAACAACAGATTAAGCAATTAGAAGAGATGGTAAAAGAGCTGCAAGCTTGGTACGACGCATGCCAAGGCAATAATTGCCCCGAATGCCCAATTTTGGACGGATTAAAAGAAGAAAACTAATAATCCCAGCTTTCCGGATCTATGCCTAATTGACGCATAATTTCTTTTGCTTCTTCCGGAATTTCATCATTGCGATCCTTTATTAAATCGGCATCTGTTGGCAGAGGTTGACCGGTAAACGCATGGAGAAACGCTTCACAAAGCAACTCACTATTGGTTGCGTGGCGCAAACTTTTTAATTGGCGGCGAGTACGTTCATTAGTTAAAATTTCCAATACCTTAATGGGAATTGACACCGTAATTTTTTTAACCTGCTCACTTTTTTTTCCGTGTTCCGCATAAGGACTGATATATTTGCCATTCCAATCTGCCATAAGTACCTTGCAATCAATAAGAAAATTAAAACTAAATTATATGCGGTTATTTTAATGAAAAAAGAAAAAAATAACAATCTGGATTGCCAAGTGATAAATTTTTCAATTTTATCATAGTCATAAATTCTACTATCATTTAAACTTGCTCTACTTATATGGACAACAATATTTCCCCAAAAATAAGTTATGAACAGTTTTTAGTTAAATATATTATAAATCAATCTCTTAACTGTTGTTTTTATATTAAATAACTCTCTTGATAAAATAGTTTTAAATGATTTTATTTTCTTTTGTTTTTCAAAAATTGTAGATTCAATCTCATAATCTGCCTCTAGGCAAAATGGAACAATTGAATAAGGTGGTACTTTATTTTCAAAGAAACGATCCATCGTCACATCTACAGTTAAATACCACTCTTTGCTTTGAGCTAAGAATTTCTTAGCTGCTTGCGGAGTTAAATAATACCCCGTTGCACCAATAAAGCCTTTGCTAAATTGTTGAATTGAAAAATCACCAAAATCTGCTACTAATTTTCTTTTATTTTTTAATCGATCGGGCTGCAACCAAAAAAATTCAAAGGTATTTTTATCACTATTAATAAAGGCAAGAACATCTAAAAAATTATTTTTAAATTTTGCATCATCCTCCAAAATAATAATAGGTTGATTCAACTCTACGCATTTCTCCCACATAGAATAATGGCTTGCATAACAACCTAGTTGGCTCAAAGTTAGCGGATAGCCTTTTACATTTAACCGTTTTTTATTATTGTAACGTTTAAATAACGGATGATTGGGATTTTCTTTTCCGTTAATTCCTGTAAAGAAATAGATTTCTTGCATTGAATTATGATCAAATAAACTATCGAACTGTGCTTGCATATAGGCTTTTCGATCCGTTGATTTTTCTAGATTGATAATATATATCGGTACTTGACTATTATTTAAACCAGACATTTGATGTCTCCATATTTCACTTTTCATAAAACAAATTATCTAAACCTAACGCGATTTTTTCCATTGAGAATTGTTCAATACGTTCTAAGGATTTATTACTGTATTTTTTATATATATCATCGTTAGTCAGTAATTCTAAGGTTTCGGCTATGAATTTAGTTTTATCATACATTGGAATGAGCTTACCAAATTCTCCTTTTTCTCCAAGTATATCTTTCGGTCCAGTATGGCAATTCATCGCAATAACAGGAACACCAAATACCATACTTTCAAGTATTACGGTTGGTAACCCTTCTGATTCAGAGCAATGTAAGAATAATTTCGCGTTTTTGAAGTAGGGATATGGATTCTCCATTTCTCCTAGGAATAAAATATCATTTTCTAAACGTAGTGATAACACTTTATTCTCAAGATTTTTTCTGTTATTGCCATCCCCGATGAAATATAGTTTATGACTTATACCTTTTTTCTTTAATTCGTAGTAAATATCTATAAGCTGTTCGTGTCCCTTTCTATGAGTTAATCTTGATACTTGTAAAAGATAAGGAGTGGAATTCATAACCTGATTTATTTCAGTTTTATTGATATTACCCTTTTTCTTAATTGTAGGAATATCAATTGGATTACTCAAAATGAATAATTTATTTTTATCTATATTAACTTGTTCTAATATTAACTTTCTCATTCCCTTGCATAAAACAACTACTTTATTATGATTTCTAAAAATATTGTAATATTTATTTTTCTCTTTCTTGCTTAAAATTAGATTAGTTGAAAGTTGATTATGAACCCATCTAATTGTCTTTATATCATTTTTCCTAAAGAATGGATTCCTAATATAGGAATCTAAGCAACTACTAAAATCAATAATATAATCATACTTGTGACATATGGAGTTTATTAAATTATAGTAACGTAGTTTTTGGTAACTTTTATAAAAGCCTCTTAGTATTTTTTGGTATAAATTATTTTCTTTACTATAGATAAAATTAAATTCTTTACTGGTAAAAGCAAATCTTATATTGTGACTATTTATTTTTGAGTTTGTTTTATAAGTTATCAGTATATCTACATTATGACCTGATTTTTCTAGAATCTTCCTATAATTTATTAGTACAGTTTCAACACCACCAGTTACTAGCCATTTATGTAATATTAAGATCTTCATGATATTATCTCGTTATGGTAATATTTTCTCACCAGAGTGATTAAATCTAGAAAATGCCTCAAGTATATTGCTTTCATTAATCATGTAGTCCGGAACTCGACCTTCTAATTTATGTTCCTTTAAATATTTTCTTATATCAAAATCTTGAAGTAATACCCACTCGTCTCTGTTGAAATTATTCCTATGATTTTTTACTATAGGAAAATGCCAGTTAGTACATACAGTAAAGATTTTCTTTCTCTCTTTCTTAGGTAGGTGAAGTATTTCATAGGCTTCAAATTTGTTGTCAACCCAACCTCGCCAAAACTCAAAGTTTACATTTCTATTATACAGAATCCAAGAATCTCCATTTTCCAAAATTGGGTATTTCTTATGGATGTAACATTTTCCTTCATAACAGTGCAGGTTTAATCTACTTAAAATAATACAATCTTTTTTTCTAACTGGAATCCTACATAAGTTTTCTAAAAATTCAGGTATCCAAATATGATCTCCATCAATCTTTATTATCCATTCATTTTTTGGTAATTTTTCCCATACAAAGTTATAGTATGAGTCAAGTCTATTTTTTATATCTATCGAATCTTCCATATAGATTTTATTGCTAGCAGGAATAACATCATAAGGATATTCTACGGGAATAAATTGTGGATATTTTTTACAAAAATGTAAGATATATTCCTTTGTTCCATCAGTACATGAGTTAAATCCAATTACTCCCCCTTTTAAAACAGGCAGTACACTTTTTAAAGCAGCATCAATAGTTTTTATCTCATTATGAACACGAATAAATGCATAAGGTTTAATTGGTTTACGCCAATAATATAGCTTTTGAATTTTTTCAGTAACTCTTAAACGTTTTGATAAACCCAAATAAAATAATATTATCTTGAACATATGTATCCTTGATTTTAATGGTAATATATTTTAAATTTATTTGTAGTGAAATTAGTTAGATTCTACATATATAAAAATTAAAATAATTTAATTAATAAATTATTATTAAAAGAAAATTATTTTTTGTGACATTTAAGATGTCTTTTCCCATCAATTTTACTGGATTTTACACATTTTCCGGGCAAAACAAAACCCCGCCAGAAAGCGGGGTTTTGAAAAAATCCAAATTATTTTGAACTTGGAATTTTGAAACGGCTGTTGAAGCGTTCAACACGACCGCCGGTATCTACAACACGTTGTTTACCTGTGTAGAATGGGTGGCAGTTACCGCACACATCAAGGTTAATGTCTTTGCCTAGTGTTGAACGGGTTTTAATCACATTACCACAAGAGCAAGTCGCTGTGATTTCTTTATATTCAGGGTGAATACCTTGTTTCATAGAAAACCTCAAAATGAAGCCACGCCGCTATAAGAACTCTCTTCTCACACCGCGTGAGTTAATAATCGCCGTTATTCGGCACCAAATAGACCGCAAATTATACTGAAAAAATGATATTGATCAAGAGGGGGGAGATGGTAAAATCAGCCCTTTGTTTTCCTTAAGAAACAATAAAAATTCATTTAATTTTTTGACCGCACTTTTGACTCAGGAAAGTTATGCTAGCCCAATCTTCCCCTAATGCACCTTTTGCCCAATCCGTACTACGATGGTATGAAAAATTCGGACGTAAACATTTACCTTGGCAACAAAACAAAACATTGTATGGTGTTTGGCTTTCGGAAGTCATGCTACAACAGACTCAAGTCGCAACTGTCATTCCTTATTTTGAACGATTTATCAAAACTTTTCCAAATGTGACCGCACTTGCTAATGCTTCACAAGATGAAGTGCTTCATTTATGGACTGGGCTAGGCTATTACGCACGAGCGAGAAACTTACATAAAGCGGCACAAAAAATTCGAGACGAATTTAACGGAGATTTCCCTATTGATTTTGATCAGGTTTGGGCATTGCCGGGAGTAGGACGTTCCACTGCCGGCGCAATTTTATCTTCCGTATTGGATCAACCATACCCGATATTAGACGGAAATGTAAAACGCGTACTTTCACGTTATTTTGCAGTGAATGGTTGGCCGGGAGAGAAGAAAGTAGAAAACCATTTATGGTACCTAACAGAGCAAGTTACGCCAACAGAACGCGTAGCGGATTTTAATCAAGCAATGATGGATATTGGTGCCATGCTCTGTACACGAACAAAACCCAAATGTGAACTTTGTCCTTTAAAAAAGGATTGTTTAGCCTACAAAAATGAAAGTTGGGCACAATTTCCTGCTAAAAAACCTAAAAAAACATTACCGGAAAAAGAGACTTATTTTTTGATTTTGTCAAAGAATGGCAAAGTATGGTTAGAACAGAGGGAAAACTCAGGCTTATGGGGGGGATTATTTTGTTTTCCACAATTTGAATCACAAGAAGATTTGCAAGCTTACTTAATAAGCGAGGGAATTTCATACTATCAAGCTTGGTCAAGCTTTCGTCATACCTTCAGTCATTTTCATTTAGATATTCATCCTATTTACGCTGAAGTTGGTAATATTCGGGCAGATCAGGAAAATCGAGATTGGCGCCAAGTGATGGAAAAACCAAAAGAATATAAACCAAATCTATCAAGTGCAGTCAAATATTGGTATGATCCGAAAAATCCTCAACAAATCGGGTTGGCACAACCCGTAAAAAATCTATTAACACAATTTGTAAGGAGTAATCATGGCGAGAATAGTATTTTGTGAGCATCTCAAAAAAGAGGCTGAAGGCTTAGATTTTCAGCTTTATCCAGGGGAGTTGGGCAAGCGGATTTTTGATTCAATCAGTAAGCAGGCTTGGGGAGAATGGATAAAAAAGCAAACGATGCTCGTCAATGAGAAAAAACTCAATATGATGAATACAGAACATCGTAAATTACTCGAACAGGAGATGATAAATTTTTTGTTTGAAGGCAAAGATGTACATATTGAAGGCTATGTTCCCCCATCAAATTAATCGGCAATAAAATAATGAAAAAGTATTTGTTATTGGCATTACTGCCACTTTTGTATGCCTGTGGTGATTCTTCTAACCGCCATAGAGGTATTAATTACGATGAAGTATTTGCGAAAGATACACAAGGGCTGGATATTCTAACCGGACAATTCTCTCATAATATTGATCGCATTTGGGGGGTCAATGAGCTGCTTGTGGCGAGTCGCAAAGATTACGTAAAATACACTGATTCTTTTTATACTCGTAGCCATGTGAGTTTCGATGAAGGTAACATTGTGATTGAAACGCAAAAAGATCTCAATCGATTGCATAATGCCATTGTACACACGTTATTAATGGGATCGGATGCAAAGGGAATTGATTTATTTGCATCAGGTGATGTACCAATTAGCTCAAGACCTTTCCTTTTAGGACAGGTGGTCGATAATAACGGACAACAAATTGCAAACCAATTTATTGCGGGTAATTTCGCAACCTATTTAATTCAAAATAAATTACAAACCCGCCGACTACAAAACGGCAATATGGTACAGTTTGTTGCGATTCCGATGATTGCTAACCACGTTGAAATTCGCGCACAAAAATATTTGCCATTAATACGAAAAGCAGCGCAACGTTATGGTATTGATGAAAGTTTAATTTTGGGAATTATGCGAACCGAATCCAGTTTCAATCCTTACGCCATTAGCTATGCTAACGCCATCGGATTAATGCAAGTGGTACCGCATACGGCAGGGCGTGATGTCTTCGAGATGAAAGGTCGGGGAGGCCAGCCTTCCGCACGTTACCTGTATGATCCGGCGAATAATATTGATGCGGGGGTATCCTATTTATGGCTTCTACAAAATCGATACTTGGATGGTATTACTAACCCTGCTTCTAAACGATTTGCGATGATTTCGGCTTATAACAGTGGTGCAGGTGCGGTATTACGCGTATTTGATAACGATAAAGATGAAGCCATTTACAAAATCAACCAAATGTATCCGGAACAGGTTTATCGTATTCTAACAACCTCACATCCGTCATCACAAGCTCGTAACTATCTTTTAAAAGTGGATCAAGCACAGAAGAAATTCCGTGTAAGACGATAGGCTGCTATCAGCCCGATACAAACTCAGTCTTAACTAAAAGGTGATCGTTTAGGCGGTCACCAATGCAGTTAAAAATAACTTTATATTTCTACCTTTTCTCTTTCAATTATTTACAATTAAATGCTTTTTATTGTTAATGATCATGCAAAAATGCACCTAGCAGATACAGGAAGATTATCGAAAAGTGATCTACCCTGTCTTTTGATAAACGCCTTGTTATTTAAAACAGGGAATAACCTGATATACTTTGCCTGGAAACTATCTTAAAAACCCGCTGCCCTTATCATAAAGGCGGTCTCTCTCATAGTACCATCCAAACGCCATCCACTCCCAGCTTTTGCAGATAATCTAACCGCTTGATAATACCTTGAATATCACCCGTGCCACTACCAGTCGTATCCTGAAATGATTTCGGGTAAATTTGATAAATTACCACGTTTTTCCACCAAGATTACCGCATTTTCCGCATTTTCCGCATTTTATTGCTCCTCAAAAAATTAAAAACTTTAGCTCTTATAGAAGAATAAATGCAAATTAGGAACGTTCCTTTTTATTAAAAATTTAGATAAATCCCTCATCAGATAGATCTATCAATTATTTTGTGAATTAGTAATTTATTGATAGAATTGCTCGATTTAACTACCACTCTATACCACTACTTACTAAAAAGGCGCAGTTATGGCTACTTTTCTCCATATTATTAAAGGTAATAAAATTACTAAAGTTCCTCTTCCCTCTAAAGAAGTTATTCGTATCAAGGCAGAAAGCGAGACACAATATCAATTAGTTGATGAAAATGGAAAATTGCTCTCAAATATCAAAACAGAGTTAACAGGTAATGATCTTCATATCTTCGTTGATAATGAAAGAGCAAATCTCATTTTAGAAGACTACAATCTTAGTTATCCAATCGCTGAAAAGCCTTACTTTGTTGAGCAATCTCTTTCATTTGATTTACCTACTGAAATGTCTGAAGGTGCACTTCAGGCTAGTGAAGTATCTAAACCCTTTATCAGCAAGCTTGGTATTTTCGGATTTAGTGCTTTTATACTCAGCTCATTAATGCTTGCTACAACCAGGAAAGACAGAAAAAAAGTACAACCAACGGTAGAAGAGAAGCCAGCGGAAGAGCCAACAGAATCAGTTCAACCAACAGAGCCAACTGAGAAACCAGCCGAACCAGTAGAACCAGCTCAACCTACTGAGCCAACTGAGAAACCAGCTGAGCCAGTAGAACCAGCTCAACCTACTGAACCAACTGAGAAACCACCCGAACCAGTAGAACCAGCTCAGCCTACTGAACCAACTGAGAAACCAGCTGAACCAACAGAACCTGCTCAACCAACTGAAACGCCGAAGGTGGAAGAAGAAAAGCGCCTGCCTGCAATAGTATTAGATGATATTGTTAATATCGCGGAGAGCGAAGAATCTAAGCTTATGATTTCTGGTTCGGTGAGTAATGTTGCTGATGGTGAGAAAGTCGTTATTGAAATTGGTACACAGCAATTTGAATCGACTGTAACAGAAGGTAAGTTTAACCAAGCGATTGATACCGCACTTTTAGTTGCAAATCATCAAGTGAAAGTGAGTATTCAAGGTGTAGAAGTTGTAAGGCCATATCAAGTTGATCTCATTCCACCAACAGTTGGTTCTATAACAATTGATCCAATCGTGAGTTTAAATGCTAATAATCTAGATCAAATGGTTACTATTCAAGGTACATTGGAGTTTGGTTCAGACGATGATTTAGCGATAGTGAGTTTACACTTAAATGGTGAAGAATTTATTGTCAATGTTGATGGAAATAGATGGTCTTATAGCTTAAAAGCCTCAAAATTGATTAATGCGGATGAGCATAAAATAGAGGTTCAAGCGACATTTATTGATCCAGCATACAATGGATCTTCGCTCAAACAAGAACTTACTTATGAGGTTCTTACCCCTGAAATTACTCTTGATTTGATTACGAGTGATGATTTTATTAATGTTACTGAGGGTAAAGAGACAATTACACTAAAAGGTAGCACCAAGAATGTTGAAGATGGTGAGACTGTGAATGTTGTTGTGGGTACAGAAACCTTTGCCGCAAGGATTACTGATGGGCGTTTTAGCGTGGAAGCAAGCGGTCAGATTTTAGCACAAAATCGCAGAGTGTCTGCAACATTGGCAACGGGTAAGGCGGAAACGTCTAGAGAATATGAGGTTGATCCAAATCTCAGTGTAGCGATCGATATTACGCAAATTGGTCAATCGTTCAGTACTGATCTGGCTAAAACAAGCCGTATTAGTGGTGCGGTTGAATTTGATGGGATTTATGCATTGGGACAAAATTCACGAATGATCCGTGCGGTAAATATGGTTATTGGCGATAAAACATATACCGCTGGTTTTGATGGTAAAGCTAAATCGTTTTATGTGGATATTCCAAATATTGAATTGGCAGAACTGAATGGTCAAACGGTACAAATTAACTTCCTCAATCGCAAGACTCAGGAAGAACTACCTTATACAACCATTTCAGAGAATGATCCTATTAATCTATTTGAGGTAGTTTATGACTTAACTCAAAATGCTGATGGTAGCTATACAATGACACCTAAAGGTGAGTTTTATGGTGGAGAACGTCCTGAAATTAAGGTTAAATCTGTTACATTGACAAGCGATGTAGTTAAAGACTCAAAAGTCGTTAAACAAACTGATATGACCACGATTAGCGGAACTGTGAGCGGAGATGCAAAACCGGGTGATACTGTAAAAATTCAAGTTGGTGATGAAATTATCACAACGACTGTAGTAGAAGAGAATCGCACCTTTTCTACCAATATTGAATCCAGTAAGTTAAATCGCCATAGCCAAGTAACTGCAATATTGGAAACACAAGATATTATTTCGGGTAAATCAATAACCGTAAAAGACACCGAAAGCTATATTGCTCCAAACTTAGTCAGTGCAACTTTTGTTTCTCAGCATTCAGAAGTGCCACAAGCTGAACGTAAAACTGACCATACAAAGGAAGATCATAATTTCCCTTACTTTATTAACGGAATACTTTATCCTGATAGTTTAGGGTTTAATCGTAATCATCCGATCGGAGGTAATCAAAAAGAGCCTTTCACTATTAAATATCATTTTATGACTACAGAGGAAGCGAGGTTGACTCCTTGGAACACAGAAAGTATTAGTGGATATGAATCTGATTATACGGACAGAGAAAAAGAATCTATTCGTTTTAGCTATAGAGAAATCGAAAAGTATGTCAATGTCAAGTTTGTAGAAGTTGAAAATGTAATAGATGCAGATTCTAAAGTTTATAAAGCAAAAATAAACGATAGAAATAATGATACTATATTAGGTCTGGCTAGCCCTGGCGGTAATTTAGCTCTCAATGGCGGGAGTTTGAGTGCAAATCTGGATAATCCAACACTTAAAGCATCATCTTACAATACGAATATCCACGAAATCGGGCATACTTTGCAATTAGCACACTCTGCCGGCGAAAACAAAGGTTTTACTTATGAGGAAACCTCAGAGTTTACTGTAGAGTCATACAACGGAGCGATGTCGTTGAAACAGGGTACGATAGTAAGCCGTTATAGCTCATTACACCTATTTGATTTAGCAACCTTACATTATCGTTATGGCGTCAATCCTGAAGCCCGTAAGGGAAATGATACCTACGGCTTTAAGGATTACAATGCTACAGAAAGTGATGGGGCATTGTATATTTGGGATGGCGCTGGAATCGATGTTTTTGATGCATCTAATGAAAAAATAGGTGTAAATGTAAATCTAACACCTGGATCATGGCTCTATCGAGGTAATCAATTAAAATCCTACTTCGCTGCAGAGGGAAAAGAATTCCTTACTAAGCATAACTATTTCGGATTAGACGAAAATATTAAGATAAATGGCTCATTTGTTCACGACCTAGCCATCAAACCACCTGGTTTTCCTCCTAATCTACCGGTTGAAATGGTCATTGAATATTTAGATATGATATTCCCAGATGCCACTAAAGAAGAGATTGATCGTATACGTAATATGTTGGTCATTACTCATAGAGAGTTTAATATATATACCAAAGATCAAGCATTTATTGGTTATGGTACGCAAATTGAAAACTTAATTGGCTCTGACTATGCTGATACATTAACAGGTAATAATGCGGATAATAATATTCAAGGTGGTGCAGGTGATGATGTTATTAGAGGTGGAGCTGGTAATGATTACTTAGATGGCGGTATAGGCATCGATACGATGTATGGCGGTATCGGTGATGATCGTTATGTTGTTGATAATAAAGAGGATAAAGTAATCGAACTTGCCAATGAAGGTACGGATACTGTGCTCAGTCTCGTTGATTACAGATTATCGGAAAATGTTGAAAATCTCACTTTACTTGGTACTACAGCAAAACTTGCGACAGGTAATGCACAAGACAATGTGATTATGGCAAACAATATGGGCAATACTCTTGTTGGGGAAGCTGGCGATGACCGTTTAATTGGTGGGCTAGGTGCAGATATTCTCATAGGAGGGGAAGGAAATGACACTTTTGTCTTCCAAACTGAATTGAATGGTAATATTGATATTATTACTGATTTTGAGACAGGAGATAAAATTGCACTTTCAACTCTGATTTTCAAATCGCTTAGTAAAGGAATGGAAAACATCAGTGATTATATTCAATATAATGCCAAAGATGGTAAACTCTTCTATAATGCTGATGGCAATAGCAATAGAGATAGTGTGCATTTTGCAACCTTAAATAAAGGAGCGGTCATTGAACAAAGCCAATATGAGATTATTTAAACTGAATATTCTGAGATAAATTGGCTATTAAGTTATAATGAACGTTATGTTTAAGTAAAATAACTTGTTTTATTTATTAAAAAATCCGTCTAGAAAGCTATGACGGATTTTTAATTTGTGTTTATAAAATAGAATAGATTATTGGGTACAATAAAGTTCACTATCTCAAAATAATAAATGAAATTAGACTGTTAATAATCATGCAAAAATACACCAATATTTGCTGCATTGGTACTTTTTGCAGAGCAACCTTTAGTCGAGGCCATGGTAATAATGAATAGTCTTTGAAATAGATCTTGATTTTTCATCTCGACACTCTCTTAACAAAGATAAGTTAGTTAAGTATCGACTAGAGGACTAAATAAATGCTTTATGCTAAAGATATTATGATACCCAACCTTATAAGATTGGCTCCTCCTGCTGGACTTGAACCAGCGACATATGGATTAACAGTCCACCGTTCTACCGACTGAACTAAGGAGGAGTAGATTTTGAAATGGTGCCTCGAGGCGGAATCGAACCACCGACACGGGGATTTTCAATCCCCTGCTCTACCGACTGAGCTATCGAGGCGTTATCACTATGGGCTACTGCCTGACAACGGAGCGTATTAAACTATTTTTTCGCTTGTCGGTCAATAACTAAATTTAAAAAAAGTAAAAAAATAAGTGCGTTTGAATGGTTAATAATCAAAATGTTTATAAAAACAACGGATTTTATAAAACACATCTAAAAATAACCGCACTTTTAATAAAATAATTCTCCCAAATATAGCTATGACTTGGACATTATATTAATTACTCGCTCTTCTTAATCAGTTTTGCTTTAACAAATAATAATACCGGTCGATGCTGCAAATCTTTAAATTCTTCTTGCCATTGAGGTTGCTCCGCAAGCATTGGTTCAGCTATCTGTTCAATTTGAAAACCTGCAGCAATTAAATGATTGATAATGGTTGCAGTAGTGCGGTGGTAGGTTTTAAAAGGTTGTTTAAACCAATTTCTCTCTCGCTCTCCTTCATCACGATAATGATTTAAACGGTATGCCACCTGTCGTTTGTTTCCATCTTTTTCCCAACGCTCTCCCACTTTGTGACAAGTAGTAATGGGATGCTCTTGAGAAAATACTAATGTGCCGTTTGGTTTTAATTTCTCACTTATTGCAGTCAATAACGCCGGAAAATCCTGCACATAGTGAAAAGCGAAAGAACTGGTGATAACATCAAAATTTTCATCTGGTAAATCTGCGAGATTTTCCATTGCTAGCTGATATAAAGAAAAACGTCCGTGAAATTGACCGCACTTTTCCAAATCTGTTTGCGCTTGTTTTAACATATTGGCGGATAAATCCATTCCTACTACGGTGCTTGCCCCTTGTTTCAGATAAAACTGCAAATGCCCGCCTGTACCGCAACCAAGATCAAGTAATTTTTTGCCTTGAAGCTCAGGTAAAAGAGAAAGCATTGTCGGTTTTTCCACGATTTCATTTAGACTAATCGGATTAGCCCGAAGCTTTTGATAAAGTTCAAAGAAGTTTTCCGTATCGTAAACGCTGCTTTTATTCTTCATTGATGATTCCTGTATAGGCTCGCCTAAAATTTAAAAGGGCGTATATAATACGCCCCAACAAAACAATACGATGGGATAACATTATCCCGTAAAACTCGCAAACCATCCTAAATTAGCCCCCACTTGTGCCACAATATTTAACACACCGAAAAGGATAATAAAGCCAATCATAAAATTGCCACCATAAACTTTATAACTGGCATTCGGGAATTTTTGACGGCTTGCCTTCGCAAGTAATGCCGGCACGATAGCTGCCCAAATGGTTGCAGCTAAACCGGCATAACCAATGGCGACCACAAAACCATAAGGAAACTGAAGACTTAATAATAGGGGCGGTAGAAAAGTCACTAGGGTCGTTTTTGTTCTGCCCATCACGCTGTCGTCAAATTTAAATAAATCGGCAATATAGTCGAATAAACCTAACGTAACACCAAGGAAAGAACTGGCAATCGCCATATAAGCAAAGAAATTCAAAATCACCGCAATATAATCCGTTTCAATATATCTGCGTAATGCCTCAAGTAACGCTGATACATCCCCACCCTTTTCAATAACCGGAGCAAATTCCGCACGGGGTAAATTGCCTTGAATCGCAAGCTGCCACAAGATATAGATAATGAGAGCTAAACCGGTGCCGATAAAAATGGCTTTCATCACGCGATCACCGTCACGATGATAATATTTCACCAAACTTGGAACATTACCGTGGAAACCAAAGGAAACCAAACACACAGGAAGTGCGGTCAATAAATAAGGTAAATATTGCTGCTCACTTTGTGGTGCAAGAGTGTTAAACAAAACTTCCGTTTTTACCGAACCTAATAAACCGACTGTTGAAAGAAAAAAGGCAATCACCATTCCGCCAATTAATACCGTTGTAAAACGATCGACCGCTTTGGTTGAAAGCCATACAAACGCAGCTAAGACAATACAGAAAATGAGCGAACCAAAAGTACGACCAATTTCAACCGCACTTTCAGAGGCGCTCAACAGCTGATTTAATAAATTTTGCGTAATACCGCCACCTGAAGTAATATAGGCGTAAGTTAAAATATAAAGCACAAAGGCGACGGATAAACCGTTAATCATATTCCAACCTTTGCCAAGCAAATCTTTGACGATAGTGTCGAAACTTGACCCGGTAGGATAATGCAAATTAGCTTCTAAAATCATTAAGCCAGATGTAGTCATACAAAACCAAGTGTAAACCAACGCAAGAATAGATCCGATAAACCACACACCTGCGGTTGATGTCGGGTTTGCCAACATACCTGCACCAATTGCGGTGCCGGCAATAATCATCGCACCACCCAATAACGAAGGGGATTTTTGTTGTTTCATAATTGATTCCTGAAGGGTTAATTTTGCACTATTATAGTAGTACAATTTCAAAACTCAATTGTTTTTTATTAGACAATATAATCCGACTTTCCTTATAATCCCACTATCTCTAAACCGTTGTACTCACAATAGGAATCTTAAATGAAAAAATACATCAAATCTTTTGCTTTTGCCTCCGTCGCGGCTTTTGTACTAAACGCTTGTGCAGATTCCGCTTCCATCAATCAGCAAGCGGCATCAAGCTATGCTCAGGAAATGGGCAGAATTCGCACACAAGGTGCAGTGGATACCACCTCTCAAACGGCAAAACGTATTCACCGAATTTTCAACAAAATGGTGCCTTACGCTAACAAAGAAAATCAAACCGGTCAGCCTTTTAACTGGCAAATCACGGTTATCAAGTCTAAAGAATTAAATGCGTGGGCAATGCCGGGTGGAAAAATGGCATTTTATACGGGCTTAGTAGATTCATTAAGACTCAATGATGATGAAATTGCGACCATAATGGGACATGAAATGGCACATGCCCTAAAGGAGCACGGTAAAGCAAAAGCGAATTTCGGGATGGCAACAGGCATTGCCGCACAATTAGGCCATATTGCCCTTTCTACCGTGGTTGGCTCTGATTTAAGCGGAATGGCGATTAGCTTAACGAAAGATTTTGCATTAGATAAACCTTACTCCCGTAGTGCGGAAACCGAAGCCGATGAAGTAGGCTTATTGCTTATGGCAAAATCAGGATTTAATCCACAATTCGCCCCCGGTTTATGGGATAAAATGAAAAAAGCCTCTGGCGGTTCAAAAGGCGTATTAGATGCCTTAGCCTCTACTCACCCGACAGATGAAGATCGCCAAGAAAACTTACGCCGTTTACTCCCAGAGGCGATGAAACTTTACGAAGCCTCAAAAAAATAAAAAACGTTTATGAAATTGACCGCACTTTAAGGTGCGGTTTTTTATTGGTTCATACCAGGGAATGTGGAAATTTTGTCTTTGTCATAGCCCCAACACAAAACAAAACCGCACTTTCGTTTCCAAAAGTGCGGTTAAATTTTAAGGTTTTTTATTAATGAGCCGATTTGGTTTCATTTTCTTCAAATTCCGGCAATGGTTTATGTTCGGTTGCCACATAACTATAAACTACCGGGAGGACAAACAATGTGAAGATTGTACCGATAGATAAACCGGCGACGATAACGATACCAATACTAAAGCGTGATACCGCACCGGCACCCGTTGCATAAAGTAGTGGAATCAAGCCGGCTACCATCGCGGCGGTTGTCATTAAAATCGGACGTAAGCGCACCTTAGCTGCGGTAGTAATCGCATCAATGCGGTTTTTGCCGTGCAATAATTGCTCTTCTTTCGCCACTTCACACATCAAAATACCATGTTTTGTAATCAAACCCACCAAGGTGATTAATCCCACTTGTGAGTAAATATTTAAGGTTGTGCCTGAAATACTAAAGAAAGACAAGAAATTCAGTGTCAATAATGCACCACTCACCGCCAATGGTACAGAGATCATAATCACAAGCGGATCTCGTATTGATTCAAACTGGATCGCCAATACTAAGAAGATAATTACCACCGCTAATGCAAAGGTAACCGCCAAAGCATTACCTTCTTGTACTAACTGACGGGATTCCGAACGGAAATCATAAGTATAGCCTTGTGGCAAGGAGGTATCGGCGTGTTGTTGTAACCATGCCACCGCATCCCCTGTGGAGGTTCCCGGCATTGGTACGGCTTGAATCGTGGCGGAATTTAACTGGCTAAAACGTGGTAAAGAAGTGGGCTGGGTTTCCAATTTCATACTAATTAAGCTACTTAGCGGCACCGATTCGCCATTACTTGCGGTGAGATAGTAGTTTTTGAAACTTTCCGGCGATAAGCGATCATCACGTTTTACCTGTGAAATCACTTTATAAGCCCGTCCATCAATATCCACACGAGTAATGGTTGCACCGGAAAGGAAACTTCCTAATGTATTACTGATTTGCTGCATAGTAATGCCATAGGTTCCCGCTTTTTCTTTATCCACCGAGATCGTCATTTGTGCGGTATCGTATTTCAAATCAAGGTTGGTATAAACAAACTTACCTGATGCCCGCATCCCTTCCAGAAACTTCTCAGCCGTATTTGCCAACGCATTATAATCTTGCGCTGTTTTTAACACGATAGCGACCGGCGGTCCTTGTTCCCCCGTATCAATTTCAGGGAAGTTAAATGCAGATACCGAAACTTCCGGTAATTCTTTTGCTTTTGCATTTAGCTCATTCATAATTGCCGGTTGCTTGCGTGAACGTTCTTTCCAATCTTTTAGTGTCACAATATTTAAAGATTGATTAGAACTTGGAGCTCCCGCAATACTCATTCCAAAAGAAACTTCCTCAGTATCCATCACCGTTTTCATATAAGGTTTCATTGCATTTTGAATATAATCCACATTCACATTAGAAGGTGCAGAACCAATAGCAATAAATGCTCCCTTATCTTCATTCGGTGTTAATTCACTTGAAAGCGAATTAAATAGGAAAGGTAATGTGACAAAAATAGCCACGGCAAACGCTACCATAGATTTACGATTTTGCATCACAATATCCAACATATAGTTATACACCTTATTCATTTTAGAAAGTGTGTGCTCAACTTTACGTTCCATCCACGTCGGCTCGGCATTGGATTTCAGCAATTTGCTGGTCATCATTGGTGAAAGGGTTAATGCCACAATACCTGAAATAAATACGGAGCCTGCAAGGGTGAGGGCAAACTCTTTAAAGAGTGTTCCCGTAATTCCCCCCATTAGAGCCATTGGCGAGTAAACCGCAATCAAAGAAATGGTCATGGAAATAACCGGTAGCGCAATTTCACGGGTACCGATAATCGCTGCTCTGAATGGGGTTTCACCCTCCTTAATGTGGCGGTCAACGTTTTCCAACACTACAATCGCATCATCCACCACCAAACCGATGGCGAGAATCAATGCTAACAATGTCATTAAGTTAATAGAAAAATCTAAACTTTGTAACATCATTAACACCCCGATCAAGGAAATAGGGATGGTTAATACCGGAATCAAAATCGCACGGAGTGAACCGATAAACATCAAAATAACAACAAGTACGATGACTGTCGCTTCAACAATAGTTTTGACAACTTCGTTAATGGAACTATTAATTGCAATCGTACGGTCGTAAAGAATATCCGATTCCATGCTGTCCGGAAGTTGTTTTTTTATGCTTTCGTAGAGTGGACGGATTTTTTCAGCCACCGTTAACGGGTTAGCCGAAGAAGTTGGGTTAATACCCAATACAACAGAGTCCGCACCATTTGCGGTTGCCCGTGAATTATCACTTTCTTTATTCAATTCAACTGTAGCAATATCACGCAAACGCACTAAATCATCGCCATTAGAAGCAACAATCAAATTACCTAACTGCTCCACGGATTTAGTGGTTGTTTCTACTTTATTACGATAACTCACGTAATAACCGTTATCACTCCCCGCTGCAGTTTGAATATTATTGGCTGAAAGTGCGGACATCACTTGCGAAGCCGAAAGATTTTGTCCCGCCATTTTTTGCGGATCTAACCAAATACGCATAGCATATTCAGCTGCACCAAAAATTTGTACTTCCGCCACACCTTCAATTGTAAAAAATTGTGGTTTCACTACTCGGTTGATATAGTCCGTTACTTGGCTGGAATCCAACTTTTTAGAGCGGAAACTAATATACATAATTCCCGAACCGCCCGATGAGGATGCCACTGTCGGATCTTCAATCCCGCTTGGCAATTCCGAACGTACCGCATTCACTTTCGCCAGCACATCAGCCAATGCACCAGCAGGATCCGTATTCAGTTTCATTTTTACGGTAATGCTTGAAGCGTTAGGTGCACTTGAAGAAGACATATAGTCAATATTATCCGCTTGAGCAATAGACTCTTCCAATTTAGAGGTAACAAACGCTTGAATCAAGTTGGCATCAGCCCCAGGATAAGCGGTAGTAACGGTAATCACGGTTGTTGTCATTTTAGGATATTCACGCACTGCCAATTTCGAAATAGCCTGCAAACCTAAAATAATGATAAGCAAACTGATCGAAACCGCTAAGACAGGGCGACGAATAAATATATCAGTAAATTTCATTCGTACTTCCTAGACTATTACAAATTGGTTTTCATCGCAGGTTCGGTTCCACCAACGATATCTTTCTTAATCCATTCAACAAGACTGCCATTACCAATACCTTGTTGGCCACCAGTAATGATTTTATCACCCACTTTGACTTCATCACCTTGTAATTGAGAGTAAATCCCTTGGCGATCTTTAGTAAATACCGTGATTTGTTTTGCACGATAGAGTGAATCTAATTTTGGATTATTGGCAAATTTCGCTTTATCTTCTTCGGATAAAGGCTCTAACAAATAAGAAATTTCACCGTACATGTTATAGCTCACCGCTACTTGTGGCACGACAATTTGATTCGTCTCTGTCGGTAATGCAATACGTAAACGTGAGAACATACCGGAAAGCAATTTACGCCCGTCTTCAGGATCGAAAGTCGCTTGAATATCCACTAACCCGGTTGATGAATTAATTGCCGGTTCAATTGCCGTAATACGCGCCGAAAAGGTTTCCCCTTGGCGGGCATCCGTAGTTGTAGTAACACGTTGCCCAAGATGTAACTTATCTAATTCATTTTGTGAAATAGCAAAATCAATTTTCATTGAGCTGGTATCTTCTACACGAACAATTTCCGTCCCCACATTCACATATTGACCGACATTAACCTTTACAATACCGGCTTTACCATCAAAAGGAGCAACAATCTGACGACGTTCAATCATTGCTTTTAAGGATTCAATATTCGCCACCTGCGCATCATAAGCGGATTTCGCATTATCCACCTCTTGGCGGGAAACCGCATTGCTTGCTAATAAATTTGCATAGCGCTGATAGGTTTGACGCAATGCTGGAAGTTGTGCTTGAGAAGCTTTAAGACTTGCCCGTTCAACAGAACTATCAAGTTCAACTAAAAGATCACCTTTTTTTACAATTTGTCCATTTTGAACAAATACATTGGAAACGGTTCCCGCATTCTGTGCGCTTAACATTGCCCCCTGATTTGGTCGCACAAGCCCTGTGGTATTAATCACCGGTGTCCACTCTCTTGCCTTTACTTCCAATGCTGTAACAGGGCTTGAAGACTCCGGCCTATTAGCAATTGCCTTACCGATCATAATGCCTCGTAACACATTAAAACCGATAACACCGGCAAAAATTAAGACAAACACTACTAAAATAATTTTCATATAGAAAACATGCGAGCGTTTCGGTCGGTTGGTTTGAGTTTGACTCATTTTATAAAAGCTCCGATAAAAAATAAAAACAATGATTATTTCTGAATTGCCCGCCAAGAGCGTTCAACTACAGATTCTAAAATTTCACTGGTGAGTTCCACGCTGAAAAACTTAATATCCGATGCCATCGTCATTGCTGTTTTTAAGCTTAACTGAAAAAGAACCTCATCCGGTAAATCTGCTAATTCATTTGCCGCCTTTGCTTGAAAACAAAAATGATCCCAACGACTATTATCAATTTCCCGACAAAGTTCGGCAAAATTAGGTAAAGACTGATACTGATTCAAGTTTGATAAAATCGTGGGGTTATCTTGCAAAAACAGCCAAATGTTCCACCACATTCGTCGATATTGTTGAAAAAAGGATTCTGATTCATCAAAATCCTTCTCCAGTGCTGCCATAAACATAGCAAACACACGCCGAGCGAATTGTTCTAACAATTCATCTTTATTTTTAAAATAAAGATAAATCGTTCCTGCTGCTACCTTGGCTTCTTTTGCCAATTTATGCATCGAAAGTTGATTTAAACCTTCTTTTGCCATCAAGCAATCTACTGCCATAAAAATTTGCTCGGCAAGATCTGTTTTAGAAGAGTGCCGCATAAAAAAGTCTTAGGTTTGAAAGTAAAAAAGAGGGCTCACGCCCACCAAATGAACGAGCGTTCATTTTAGTGATTTTTCATTTTTTGGCAAGTTAAAAAATAAAAAAGTGCGGTCATTTTTCACCGCACTTTTTCTTTCATCATCAATCTATTGACGTTTTGTTTTTTACTTATATTGTCAAAAAATTATCACCGCTCCTACATACCGATAATCACACAAGCTGTCACAGATTTTGCTTTATCTTGCGTTTGCACCGCCACATCACGGTTTGCGAATGGCCCTACGCGAACACGATTCCATTCACCATTCACCATCACCTGCGCATTAATACCAGCCATCACTAAACGACCTTGTAAATTTTCTGCCTGAGCCCGGTTTTTAAAAGCACCACACTGTAAACCAAAACGCTTACTACCAGTTGTAGCTGCTGTATTTGCCGGTTTAGTTTCCTCTGTTTTCGTTTCCGCTTTTTTTGCTGCCTCAACTTTAACCGATTCTGCTTTCTTTGCTGTTTCCGGCTGTTTCTTCACTTCTTGTTTGGGTATCTCAACCTTCACCGTTTCCACGACTTGTTGTTGCGCTTTTTCAGCTTCTTCCGCTTTGCGTTTCTCCGCCAATTTTCGGGCTTCTTCTGCCTCTTTCTGCTCTTTTTCCATTTGAGCTAAAACCTGACGCTGCTCTTCCGTTAAACGCATATTTTTTTCTACACTGGAAGGTTTATCATCTACCGGTACAGTACGGGTTTCCAACGCCTTAATGTAGCTCCATACTTCTTCCGGTCGATTAGGTAATACACTTTTCGGCTGTGTTTTTTCAGGCTGGCTCACCATAGGAGAAACCGGCTTAGGGGTTTTGCTTTTTAAAAAATAAAGCCCGACACCAAGGCCAATCAATACCGCTAAAGCAATACCAATCAGTACATTTTTATTTGTCGTCTTCTTTTTCTTGTTTGAACCGCGACGGGCGGCAAAATCTCGATGTGCCACAATAAAATCCTAAACTTTAAATGATTTCTAAAAATTTTATAAAACTGTCCAAGTTTACTGAAAAATATCGTGATTTTCTAGCTTAAATCCTGAGGATCTACATCTAAAATCAACCGCACTTGGCTATTTTTTTCTAAATTCGCCTGCTGATAATCACGTAATGCTTTTTGTAATTCTCTACGAGAGGGATGCTGCAAAAGCAACTGCCAACGGAATTGCCCTGCTTTTTTGCTAAACGGCGCGGGTATGGGTCCTAAAATTTGTAACCCTTCAATTTGCTTTGTATGAAAAAAATCTGCGATCCGAATTAAACATTCCTCTGCCTGCTCAGAATAGCGAGCCTGCGCTTTAAACAAGGCTTGGAAACTAAAAGGTGGCAATCCCATTGTATGGCGTAAATGCAAGGTTTCTTCCGCAAATGCCTGATAGCCTTTCGCTAATAACGTTGTCAATAACGGATGATCCGGATAATGTGTTTGTAACACCACTTCTCCTTGTTTTTCCGCCCGACCGGAACGACCTGCCACTTGCACATAAAGCTGCGCCAATCGTTCTTCTGCACGAAAATCCAATGAAAACAACGCACTGTCCACATTTACCAAGGCAACCAAGGTGACATTAGGAAAGTGATGTCCTTTTGCCAACATCTGCGTGCCGATTAAAATTTGGCTTTTCCCTTGTTGAATATCCTCTAAATAGCCTTCCAAGGAGCCTTTTCGGGATGTACTGTCTCGGTCGATACGCGCCACAGAATAAGTGGGAAATTGGGCTTTCAAAGTTTCTTCCAACTGCTCCGTACCAAGCCCTGTTGTGACTAAATGAGTTGAACCACAATCTCCACATTGACGAGGAATAGTTTTCTGTGAGCCACAATGATGGCAACGCAACACACGTTGATGTTGATGATAGGTATAAGGTTTTTCACAATGGGAACATTGGGCAATCCAACCACATTCGTGGCAAAGCAAAACAGGAGCGAATCCACGCCGGTTGAGAAATAATAAAACCTGATTACCTTTTTCAAGATGATTTTTCATTCGTGCCAACAACGGCTGCGATAATCCCTGTTGCACAGGCTGATTTTTTAAATCAATGACAAACTGACGAAGTGCGGTCGTATTTCCGGCTCTTTTTGACAAAGTCAGATGTTTATATTTACCGTTTTTTACATTATTGAGACTTTCTAAACTTGGCGTCGCCGATCCCATTAACATTGGAATATTCAGTTTTTGCGCTAACACAATCGCCAAATCACGGGCATGATAACGCCAACCGTCCTGTTGTTTGAAAGAAGCATCATGTTCCTCATCCAAAATAATCGCCCCCAAGTTCGCAAATTGTGTAAATAATGCGGATCTCGTGCCAATCACCACCGCACTTTGCCCTGTTTTTGCCCGAGCCCATACATTAAGCCGTTGGGTGTCATTTAAATGAGAATGGAGAACATCAATTTCCACATTAAAACGCGCTTCAAAACGTTGAACAGTTTGCGGCGTTAGCCCTATTTCCGGTACCAACACAAGCACTTGTTTACCTGATTTCAAGATTTCTTCAATATATTGCAAATAAATTTCTGTCTTACCGGAGCCCGTTACGCCGTCCAGCAACCACACGTTAAATTCACGTTGAAACATTAATTGGCTAAATGCTAAGGCTTGCTGTTTGTTTAAAGTCAGACGATTATCAATATTCACTAAGGAGTTATCACCCAAAACAGATTGCCAACTTTTTGGTTCCTTTTGAACATGGATTTCTTGAACAAAATGTTTACTTTTTAATGCAGACCAAACAGAGGGGCTAAAATTCCCCTCCCCTTTTTCCAAATCCTTTTCCGACAAACATCGCAAGGCTTCCGCCTGTTTTTTAGAACGCGTTAATTCACCACTGCGAAGTGCATTTCTTCCCTCATCGGTGATACGCCAAAAAGTGCGGTCATTTTTCACCGCACTTTCACCATGACGTAATTTCACCGGCAATGCTTGAAATAGCACGTCTCCCAATGCACCTTGATAATAATTCGCCGCCCACAACAACCATTCCCAAGTGGCAGAAGAAAATAAGGAGGCTGAATCTAAAGGCGCAATAATTTCCTTTAACTTATCCTTTGGTATCTCTGTGGTTTCCGGCAATTCCACCACAATCGCGACTTTTTTCTGCGTGCCGAAAGGGACAAGTACGCGCGCGCCCACAACCAATGGCACATCATCAGAAACAAGATAATCAAATAAATGGTGAAGCGGCACAGGAAGTGCGACACGGACAATTTTCATAATCACCTTCAGGAAAAAATTTGGCTTATTATACGAGAAAACACGATGATTTCGTGTATAATCGCCGGCAATTTTTACATATTCATTTTGCAATATAAACGTTATGACACATACCTTTGCCGATCAAAAACGTAAAACCGTAGAAACGGCCGAATTTACCGAAGATGGTCGTTATAAACGCAAAGTACGTAGTTTTGTGCTACGCACGGGACGTTTAAGTGAATTTCAAAAAAATATGATGAACGAGCATTGGGGAGAACTCGGCTTAGATTATCAAACCGCTCCTTTTGATTTCGCCACCATTTATGGTAATACCAATCCGGTGATTTTGGAAATTGGTTTCGGTATGGGAAAATCCCTCGTGGATATGGCGTATGCCAATCCTGATAAAAATTATCTCGGTATTGAAGTGCATACACCGGGTGTCGGAGCCTGTATTGCCTATGCCGTAGAAAAAGGCGTGAAAAATCTCCGTGTGCTCTGCCACGATGCCACTGAAATTTTACGCGATAGTATTGCGGATAATACGTTGGGCGGGTTACAGCTATTTTTTCCCGATCCTTGGCATAAAGCAAAACATCACAAACGCCGTATTGTTCAGCCTCACTTTGTCGATCAAGTGGTTAAAAAACTGGGTGAAAATGGCTTTATTCACATGGCAACGGACTGGGAAAACTATGCAGAGCAAATACTGGAGGTGCTTAGTGCCAATACCAATTTATCCAACACATCAGCACAGGGTAACTATATTCCCCGCCCGAATTTTCGTCCATTAACAAAATTTGAAGCTCGTGGACAACGACTAGGTCATGGTGTCTGGGATTTGTTCTTTACGAAAAAATAATTTTTATTTTATAAAGGCATCAGTAAAATTCTGATGCCTCCCATTAATTTCTCACAACAATCCAAATAGGAGAACCTCAAAATGTCTAAATCCTACAATCAACGCCAGCGTAAAAAACTTCATCTTGCCGAGTTCCAAGAATTAGGCTTTTTGGTCAATTTCCAATTTGCCGAAGGCACCTCAATTGATACCGTGGATGAAGTTGTTGATCGTTTTATTAGCGAAGTCATTCAACCAAATGGACTCGCTTATGAAGGTAGCGGCTATTTACACTGGGAAGGTTTAGTATGCTTGGAAAAAATCGGTAAATGTGATGAAAGTCACCGTGAAACCGTTAAAAAATGGCTTGAAAGCAACGGCTTACAACAAATCGAAATCAGTGAATTATTTGATATTTGGTGGGATTATCCGACCTTAAAAGCTTAATTCCTTCTCGCTAAAAAAACAGTATGAAACGGTTATCTTTCATGCTGTTTTTTCAAAACTAATAAAAAATCGACCGCACTTTGCAAAAGAATTTCTTTGTTTTATTAATCCCTACTCCCCATTATAGAGTGGGGAAAAAAACAAATTCTCTGCACTGAAAAGTGACACTCACGGTAGATTGTAAGGGTAGGTCTGCACTTTCATAAGCAATAAGATTGATACCGTTAATGGTAATTTGATAACGATAGTACTGCCCTAAAAAAAGTTTATCCATCACTGTTCCCTGTCCGAATTGATCGAGTTTGAGCAAAATCTGTTCGGGACGAAGTAACCATTGATAACGACCGGTGGCATAGCCCATTTCAGGAAAAAGATGGTAAGTTCCAATCGGGCTTTTAAGAACTTGTTCGGCTTGAATTTCACAATTGAGATAATTTGTACTACCGAGAAAATCTGCAACAAAGTGATTGATTGGATTGTGATAAAGCTGAGTTGGCGTACCAATTTGTACAATTTTACCTTGATCCATAACGGCAATTTTATCCGCAAAAGCAAAGGCCTCTTCCTTACTATGTGTTACAAAAATTGCCGGCACTTTTTGATTTCTCAAGATTTGTTTAATTTCTTGGATCATTGCATAGCGAGTTTGGCTATCAATGTTGGAAAAAGGTTCATCCAACAAAAGCAATTCAGGCTTGCAAGCTAAGGCTCTAGCGATGGCTACCCGCTGTTGCTGCCCACCGGATAATTCGTGTGGGAAGCGTTGTTCAAAGCCCTCCAATTTCACTACGGTCAACATTCGCCGAATAACGATTTGTTGCTCATTTTTTGTAAATTTACTCAACCCAAATTGAATATTTTCCGCAACAGTTAAATGTGGAAAAAGCGCGTAATCTTGAAAAATTAAACCGATTTTACGTTGTTCTACAGGTATTTGGTTAACTACCTTCCCTGCCAGTTTTACTAAGCCTTGCGAGCTTGGAATTAAACCAGCAATCGCTTTAAGGAGGGTTGTCTTACCGCAACCGCTTGCACCGAGTAAACAAACAATCTCATTTTCTTCAACATCAAGATCAAGGGATTCTAAAATCTGATTCTGTTCAAACTTGCAGCTCAGTTGCTGCACTTCAAGTAATTTCATTTAACGCTCTTTTTGTGATTGGGAAATCAGCGAACGAGTGAGCCAAATCACCGGGATTAGCCCAACCAGCACTAAGACAATAGCCGGCATCGCGGCCCGCTCTAGCTGTTCGTCCGAAGTAAAAGTAAAAACGTAAGTTGCAAGCGTATCAAAATTGAAAGGACGAAGTAACAATGAGGCATTTAGCTCTTTCATACTTTCAATAAATACCATTAAAGCGGCGGTAATAATCCCCTTTGAAACCAATGGAATATGAATATGCTTAAACATTTTCGCCCCGTTTTTCCCCATGGTTTGGCTTGCCATATCTAATGTAGGGGAAACCCTTTCTAAACAAGCACCAAGACTTCCGATTGCCATAGCTAAAAAACGAATAGTATAAGCCAATACTAATGCAAATATCGAACCGGAAAAAATCAGTCCGATAGGTTTTAATTCTAAAGATTTTAGTAGATTATGCAGTTGATGATCAGCAAAAGTAAGGGGAGAAAGCAGGCCAATCGCCAACACAGTGCCTGGAATAGCATAACCAAAACCCGATAAGGCAAGTGAAAGTCGGGTCATTTTGCCAAAAAATGGCGTATTCCGAGATAACCGATGAGCAAGGTGCAACAAAAGTGCTACACATACCGTAGTAATGGCAGCAATCGAGGACACTTTTAAACTGTTTAAGGCAAATTTGACAAAATCTAAATTCCATGACTGCTCAAAGTAGTCTATCGACCAAAAAATCAATCGTCCAAACGGAATAAAAAATGCCATTGCCAACAGACTCCAGCACCATAACAACGCTAAACCACAACGCCATCCTGTCAGCGTTCTAAAATTCGTTTTCTTTTCATAACCACGTTGATAGCTTTTCTGCTTACGGCGACTATATTGTTCAAGGCTGATAAACAGGAAAATCATCATCAGCATAAAAATTGAGATACGGCTTGCCGTGCCAAGATCGTGAAAACTGAGCCACGAATCGTAGATTGCAGTTGTCAATGTAGGGAGGGCAAAATAGGCAACAGTACCAAAATCTCCCAAGGTTTCCATTGCGACCAATGCCATCCCTACCACAATGGCAGGACGAATAAGTGGAAAAGTCACACGGCGAAAAATTTGGAAAGGTGTTGCGCCAAGCATTTTAGCACTATGCTGCAAATTTTCTGACTGTTCCAAAAACGCAACTCGCACCAGAAGAAAGATATAAGGATACAGCACTAAGGCAAGAACGAAACAAGCACCGTAAAGCGTTCGAATTTGTGGAAACCAATAGTCCTGTGGCGTTTGCCAGTCGAAAATACTACGCAATAACGATTGAAACGCCCCCGAATAATCAAGTAAATCCGTATAAAGATAAGCGATTAAATAAGCCGGCATAGCAAGAGGTAAGCAAAGCAACCACTGTAATGCACGTTGCCCACAAAACTGAAAATTTGCCACCAACCACGCAGAAGGGAGTGCAAAAAATAATGCCAGTACGACAGTACCGATCACTAACAATAAGGAGTTAATCACATAGCGACCAAGCATCGTGTTCCAAAGATGAATAAGATTATCCGTCTCACCGTTCAGCGCATGATAAGTAATCGCTAATAACGGTAACAGAATAAAAAGTGCGGTTAAAATCGCAAAAAATTTCCAGGGTAGGTTACGGGTCATTTTTATTTAAATTATTTTCCTATACGGACCGTATGATTTAGTAAGCCTAGCTAACATAATTAGCACTAAAAGGAGTGTTTTATTAAAATAAATTATTTTAGACACTAAAACGAGCTTTAACAGATTTTCAGGTAATACCTCATTCTTTGTTAAAGCTCGTTCTATTTTAATAAAGAAAGCCTAATAATTAAAATTCATCAAATTTCACTTCATCAACTAATTTCAACGCTTTCTCATAATTTTTTGCAATAGTCTCCAATTTTAAGGTATCCGGTGTGAATGAACCCCAACCTTTAACCAATTCAGAAGGTTCAACACCCGGTTTTACCGGATATTCATGATTGAGTTGCGCATAAAGTTTTTGGGCTTTTTCACCGCTTAAATACTCCACAAGTTTTACCGCATTTTCTTTATTTGGTGAATATTTCGCCAGTGCAACACCACTGATATTAACATGCGTACCATACTTGCCTGCAGGGAAATTAATCACTGCAGATTCCGCCCATACTTTTTGTTTCTCATCATCTAGCATTTTACCGTAGTAATAACTGTTACCCAGTGAATAATCACAAATTCCCTCTTTAATCGCTTTCACTTGATCGCGATCACCACCTTGAGGTTTTTGAGCAAGATTCGCTTTTAAACCCTCTAAAAAGGCTTTGGTTTTTGCTTCTCCGTAGTGCTCAATCATTGAAGCAAAAAGTGAGACATTATAGGAATTTTTACCTGAACGTACACATACTTTACCTTTGAATTCCGGTTTGGCTAAATCCAAATAATCAAAATCAGCAGGTAATTTCCCTACTCGATCTTTAGATGAATAAATAACACGTGCACGTGTCGTTAAACCGTACCATTTTCCATCAGAATCACGATATTGTGCAGGGATATTTTCGTCTAAGTGCTTAGAAGTAAACGGCTGTGCTAAACCTTCATTGACAATTTGCATCACGCGTGAAATATCCACTGTCAATAACACATCAGCAGGGCTCAATTCGCCTTCTTGTTTGACTCGTTCAACCAAACCTTTATCGGCAAAAATAACATTCACTTTAATGCCGGTTTCTTTTTCAAACTCCTTGAGCATTGGTTCAATGAGGTATGGTTGACGATAAGAGTAAACATTCACTTCATTTGCTGCAAATGCAGAAGCTGAAAGTAATGCTGAAAAAGATAATGCAATAGCGGTAAGAGATTTTTTCATTGGACTTTCTCCATATGGGTAGGTTTATTATTCGACAAAGATTCTAAAAGGTTATCCCAACACCGTCAATAAGAATTATTATTATTTAATAATTTTTAAAAATATTTTCTATAGTTTACCAATACTCACCATTTTCAATTAAGGTCCATGAAGAATATCATCCTCCCCTATAAAAATATTATTAAAAAATCAATTAGTAACCACCTTTATCTTGATCTAACACAATAAAAGCTCAACTCTTTATCAATCTACCTCTTTTTAGTAGTTTATATATTACGATCACAATTAGATAATTTGCTACCCAATGTAGGCTATATACTATTAACAAAGGCAAACTAAATGAGCGTTGAAAACTTACCACGCAGGCAATTTTTACGAGGTAAATTTTTAACATCATTACATACTGAAAACGAACAAAAACAAGGAGTTGAAGGAATTCTACCTCCATGGTCTATCACCGATAATGAATTCATTGAAAAATGTACGCGCTGTGGTGATTGCCTATCGGTTTGTGAAACTAAAATTTTAGTAAAAGGTAATGGCGGTTTTCCGGAAGTTCAGTTTGAGAACAGTGAATGCACTTTTTGTAGAAAATGTGTTGAAATTTGTCAACAGCCGATTTTTCGCCCGTCAAATGAGCAGCCTTGGACACATAAAGTTGAAATCGGTGCAAATTGTTTAACGCAACGGAATATTGAATGTCGTTCATGTCAAGACAGTTGCCCTGTAAGTTCCATTTATTTTCGTCTCCAAATGGGCGGTGTAGCCCAACCTTTTGTAAATATAGATACTTGTAATGGTTGTGGTGCCTGCTTACAAAAGTGTCCTGTTAATGCAATAAAAATCAATCAGTTAAATTACAATGAATAAAAAAAACTTAACCGCTGAAGATACTCAGAATTGGCACGTGGTCGGACTAATCGTACAGGGAAATCCTAAAAAAATAGCGAAAATTCAGACCGCACTTTTGGAAATTGAGCATACCGAAATACCAACATTTGATGAAAAAATGGGTAAATTGGTCGTAGTGATGCAGTCTCATGATCAGCATATTCTGCTCGATAATATGGAAAGCGTGAATAACATTGACGGCGTAATTAATGTTTCACTTATCTACCACGAACAAAACGAGCAGAAAAAATAATCCATTTTGTATATTGATTAATCTTGGGTGACATAAATTCCCCCTAAAAATATAAACCAAATTTTTAAAATCAACGTGTAATGTGAGGGAAACGCGATGAGGTTAAGTCGTCGAGACTTTATGAAAGCCAATGCAGCTATGGCAGCAGCAACGGCAGCGGGATTAACCATCTCGGTCAAAAATGTGGTTGCGGCAGAATCCGAAATTAAATGGGATAAAGCAGTATGCCGTTTCTGCGGTACCGGCTGTGCCGTACTGGTAGGAACTAAAGACGGGCGTGTTGTTGCTTCGCAAGGCGATCCGGATGCGGAGGTAAACCGTGGTTTAAATTGTATTAAAGGTTACTTCTTACCAAAAATTATGTACGGAAAGGATCGTTTAACACAACCGATGCTACGTATGACAAACGGTAAATTCGACAAGAATGGGGATTTTGCGCCTGTTTCTTGGGATGTTGCCTTCAAAACCATGGCAGAAAAATTTAAAGAAGCCTTCAAAAAAAATGGTCAAAATGCGGTTGGTATGTTCAGTTCCGGTCAATCCACCATTTGGGAAGGTTATGCAAAGAATAAACTTTGGAAAGCCGGTTTCCGTTCAAACAATGTCGATCCGAATGCCCGCCATTGTATGGCATCTGCTGCTGTTGCGTTTATGCGTACCTTTGGTATGGATGAACCAATGGGCTGCTATGATGATATTGAACGTGCCGATGCATTTGTGCTTTGGGGTTCCAATATGGCGGAAATGCACCCGATTTTGTGGTCCCGCATCACGGATCGACGTATTTCCAATCCAGATGTGAAAGTAGCGGTTCTTTCTACTTTTGAGCATCGTAGTTTTGAACTTGCCGATCACGGTTTAGTGTTTACACCGCAAACCGACTTAGCGATTATGAACTACATTATTAACTATCTCATTCAAAATAATGCAATCAACTGGGATTTTGTTAATAAACACACCAAATTTAAACGTGGGGAAACCAATATCGGTTATGGTTTACGTCCTGAAAACCCGTTAGAGAAAGACACTAATCGCAAAACCGCAGGCAAAATGCATGATTCGTCCTTTGAAGAATTGAAACAATTAGTGTCGGAATATACCCTTGAAAAAGTGGCAGAAATGTCAGGGTTAGACAAAGCCCAACTTGAGAATTTGGCAAAACTTTATGCAGATCCAAACAAAAAAGTGGTGTCCTTCTGGACAATGGGCTTTAACCAACATTCTCGCGGAGTTTGGGCAAATCACCTGATCTACAATATCCATCTATTAACCGGCAAAATTTCTATCCCGGGTTGCGGTCCGTTTTCATTAACAGGTCAACCTTCTGCTTGTGGTACAGCGCGTGAGGTTGGTTCTTTCCCACATCGTTTACCAGCAGATTTAGTGGTGACGAACCCAAAACACCGCGAAACAGCCGAACGTATTTGGAAATTACCAAAAGGAACGATTTCTGAAAAAGTAGGTTTGGATACCATTGCACAAGATCGCGCAATGCACGACGGTAAAATGAACGTATTGTGGCAGATGTGTAACAACAATATGCAAGCGGGACCAAATATCAATGCAGACCGTTTACCGGGCTGGCGTAAAGAAGGCAACTTCGTGATTGTCTCTGATCCTTATCCAACAGTTTCCGCATTATCTGCCGACTTAATCCTTCCAACGGCAATGTGGGTGGAAAAAGAGGGCGCATATGGTAATGCAGAGCGCCGTACGCAATTTTGGCGTCAGCAAGTTAAAGCACCGGGAGAGGCAAAATCTGACTTGTGGCAGTTAATGGAATTTGCCAAATACTTCACAACAGATGAAATGTGGCCGGAAGAACTGCTTGCAGAAATGCCGGAATATCGCGGAAAAACCTTGTATGACGTTCTGTTTAAAAACGGTCAGGTGGATAAATTCCCATTAAGTGAATTGGCTGAAGGTCAGTTAAATGACGAATCCGAACACTTTGGCTACTACGTTCACAAAGGGCTATTTGAAGAATATGCCGAATTTGGTCGTGGGCATGGCCATGATTTAGCGCCGTTTGATATGTACCATAAAGCCCGTGGTTTACGTTGGCCTGTCGTCGATGGAAAAGAAACCTTGTGGCGTTATCGTGAAGGTTACGATCCTTATGTGAAAGAAGGCGAGAGCGTGGCATTTTACGGCTATCCGGACAAAAAAGCGATTATCCTTGCCGTACCTTATGAACCGCCGGCAGAATCACCGGATGCAGAATTTGATTTGTGGTTATCAACCGGTCGTGTTCTCGAACACTGGCATACAGGCAGTATGACTCGTCGCGTGCAAGAATTACACCGCTCATTTCCAAATAATTTAGTGTGGATGCACCCGCTAGATGCCGAAGCGAGAGGGTTGCGTCATGGAGATAAAATTAAAATTTCATCCCGCCGTGGCGAAATGGTTTCTTATTTAGACACACGTGGACGTAATAAGCCGCCTCGTGGCTTAGTTTACACCACCTTCTTTGATGCCGGTCAGCTTGCTAATGTATTAACACTTGATGCAACAGATCCGATTTCAAAAGAAACCGACTTCAAAAAATGTGCAGTAAAAGTGGAAAAGGCTGCGTAAAAACAACATGAAAACCAACCGCACTTATCACTAGAATGTAGGAAAAGAAGTATTACGTATTCGTCAATATTTCGTTTCCTATTAAAAAGTGCGGTCAATATTTGAAGAGAAATGAAAAAGCTCACGCTAAATCCTGAACGCCGACGTTTTCTAAAAGAGACTACCCGCACTGCGGGTGGGCTTGTTGGCGTGGGAATTTTGCTGGGATTACAACAAAATCAAAGCTTAGCCCGTGAAGGGGTACCGCTACGTCCGCCATTTGCACTGCAAGATATGAAAGCATTTTCTGCTGCTTGTATTCGTTGCGGTCAATGCGTACAGGCTTGCCCTTATGATATGTTGCATCTGGCATCACTTCTGTCACCGGTAGAAGCCGGTACACCATACTTCATTGCGCGTGATAAACCCTGTGAAATGTGTCCTGACATTCCTTGTGCTCATGCTTGTCCAAGCGGTGCATTAGATCGTAATGCAACAGACATCAACGAGTCACGTATGGGATTATCCGTATTGTTAGACCATGAAACCTGTCTTAACTGGCAAGGTCTGCGTTGTGATGTGTGTTATCGTGTTTGTCCGTTAATCGACAAAGCAATTACTTTGGAAAAACAGCACAATCCGCGTTCGGGTAAGCATGCGTTATTCATTCCCACAGTACATTCCGATGCTTGCACCGGTTGTGGTAAATGTGAACAAGCCTGTGTATTGGAAGAAGCGGCAATCAAAGTCTTACCGATGGAGCTTGCCAAAGGAATGTTAGGCCAACACTATCGTTTGAGCTGGGAGGAAAAAGAAAAAGCCGGCCATTCTCTTGCGCCGAAAGACATCATTTCTCTACCCGCTCGTACGCCTGAAGCAGAGACGACAATACCGGAAGCAGCAGAACCTGTTTTGGCACCAATTTTAGAGGTAACCAAATAATGGCAGTAAATGCACCTAAGCATGCAGGCAGAGAAGCCCGTCAAAAATGGGGATGGTGGTATGCCAACCGCTTTTTGTTTTGGCGGCGTTTAAGTCAACTCAGCATTCTTGCAATGTTTTTAAGTGGTCCTTATTTAAATGTGTGGTTCTTAAAAGGTAATTACAGTGCCAGCCTGCTGTTTGATACGATTCCTTTAAGTGATCCCTTAATCACTGCTGAAAGCCTTGCTACGGGACATTTACCCAATGTTCTGACATTAATCGGAGCCATAATTATTGTACTTTGCTACTCAATACTGGGAAGTAAAGTATTTTGTGGCTGGGTCTGCCCATTAAATATCGTGACAGATACTGCAGCATGGTTACGTCGCAAACTTAGCATTCGCCAAACGGCGAAACTCTCGCGAGGATTACGCTACGGTATTTTAGCAATGATTTTAATCGGCAGTGCTGTAAGTGGAATGTTATTGTGGGAATGGATTAATCCCGTTGCAGCATTAGGGCGCGCTTTTATCTTTGGATTTGGCGCGACAGCTTGGTTAATCGCGGTAATTTTTCTTTTTGATTTGTTGATTGTCGAACACGGTTGGTGCGGACATTTATGCCCAATCGGTGCGACTTACGGCATTATTGGTGCCAAAAGTATTCTTCGAATTAAAGTTATTGATCGCAGCAAATGTGACAATTGTATGGATTGCTATAACGTCTGTCCGGAAGCACAAGTGTTACGTTCACCGTTACACGGAAAAAAAGATGATAGCCTACTTGTGCTTTCTAAAGATTGCATCAGCTGTGGACGTTGTATTGACGTTTGCGCTGAAAAAGTTTTTAAATTTTCAACTCGATTCAATCATTCAGGGGAGTGATTAATATGACCAATCAGGTATCTAAAATTTTAGTGGGATTAATGACCACACTTTTTGCCGGTTACTTAATGGCAAACGATGTTCAACCTATAGGTAAAGATTTAACTCAATCACCGGACAATATTACGCCGGCATTCCATACCGCACCGCGTGAAAGTGAGTTACCCGCATTAAATTATGTAAACCAACCACCAATGGTGCCGCATAGTGTAGCTAATTATCAAGTGACCAAAAATGTGAATCAATGCTTAAACTGCCATAGCCCTGAAAATTCACGTTTAAGCGGTGCAACCCGAATCAGTCCGACACACTTTATGGATCGTGATGGAAATATTGGTTCCAGCTCATCGCCACGCCGTTATTTTTGCCTACAATGCCATGTTTCTCAATCAAATGTCGATCCTATCGTACCAAATGATTTCAAACCGATGAAAGGTTACGGTAACTAAGAAGGAAGGATTATGTCAGAGAAAAAACCAAATTTCATTGTGCGCTTTTGGCGTTGGTTTCGTAAACCAAGCCGTCTAGCCGTGGGAACAATCATTACTCTTGCTTTTATCGGCGGTATTTTATCTTGGGTAGGTTTTAATTACGGCTTAGAGCAAACGAATACTGAAAAATTCTGCGCAAGCTGCCATATGAATGATGCCTATCCGGAATATCTTCACAGTGTACATTACCAAACCCGTACCGGTGTGGGAGCGAGCTGCCCAGATTGTCACGTACCACACGAATTCGGGCCGAAGATGAAACGCAAAATCATTGCAGCAAAAGAAGTCTATGCCCATTACACCGGCAAAGTGGATACATTGGAGAAATTTAATCAACATCGTTTAGCAATGGCAGAAAACGAATGGGCACGAATGAAAGCCAACGACTCTCAAGAATGTCGTAATTGCCATAATGTAGAGCGAATGAATTTCAATGCACAACGTTCTGTTGCCGCGAAAATGCACGAAAAAATCAAAACAGAGGGGAAAACCTGTATTGATTGTCATAAAGGTATTGCCCACCAGCTACCTGATATGAGTAATGTAGAATCCGGGTTTAAAAAAGAAACATCGGATAAAACAGAAAAATAATCAAATTTTAACCGCACTTTATATGAATATCGGCACCTTTCGGTGCCGATTTAATTTCCATAAAATGTTTCTATATTAGAAATATATTTAAAGCCCGATACTTTCAACAAGATCGAGCTTTATTTCATCGTTAATAAAAAATATTAAGCTATTAATGGTGTTTTTAGTTAGTTGAAATAATCCCTAAACATTTTAACTGTGGTAGTTGATTTTCTACAAATCCGTTGTAAATTACTTCCATTCTGGCTTTGCCTTCCTCGTCCTTTTCCAAGGTTTTCCCATCTTCTGCCATAAACAAACCGTTTTCCTTTAATAAACTCCAAGCGAAATCCAATTGTTTTTTCTTCGTAAGCCCCTCAATATGGGCAAGTAAAAACCAACGCTGTACCATATCAAGGTTGTGCGCTCCGCCTGTAATTGGACTAGCAAGATAGTTAATACTGAATTGCGAAGAACGGGATTGCTCCAGTACGTAACGATTAAAGGCTTCACAATGTGGACGCGCTTGCTCAATTGCCTCTTCTGATTGCACTACAACCAAATTATTTTTACCGGCAAGTATAGCTAAAACCGTAAAAATATCCATTTCATTAAAATGATCTTTTAGTGCTTCAACAATATCTTTAACCGAGTGGATTTTATGATCCTGCAGTATATCCAATATTGGATTAAATAAATCCACGTTCAAATCAACACTCAAATGGCTTGAAGCTTTCATTTCAATTTGCTTACGAGGAGTATGTAGCAAGACACGCAATTTTTTCCATGCCTGTTTTTGCTCATAACCATTTAATCGACGTGTACCTTTTACCCAAAAATCCTTGCGGAATTGTTTATTTAAGATAAAGTCTTTAACCGTTTGAGCAAATGACGGCTCACTAAAACCAGCCATAAACTCTCGTTGTTCTTGGTTGTAGAGAGTTTCGTGAAAATCGTCTAAATAGTTACTGGAACAAGCGAAAGTCAATTTGGCGGATTCCAACCATTTTTGCATATCGGCAAAATACATCGGTTGCCAATCTTTATTCAGATATTCGTGGGCTACATAATGTGGATCATGGTTTTTAAGTCGTTCAACTCGAGAAAGTAATTCCGGTGATTTTTGTGTTAGATGGGGGCTTTGAGCGAACACTTTACCAACAAACTCTATACTATCCTTAATATTTTGTTGGCGACTATTGGAATGTGCGGTCATTGTATTGTGATGTTGAAGTAATAAATGACGTAGTGGCGATGGCGCAGACCACCCAGGCAAGGTATTATAACTGATATATAAGATGCCGCCGACTTTTAGTTTGCGACGAATAAAATCGACCACAATGGCGCGGTTTTCATCAGAAATCCAAGACCAGATGCCATGTAAACCGATAAAATCAAACTCAGGTAAATCATCACGCTTACAAAATTCATTAAAACCCTGATCAGCAATTAACGCACCGTTATTCGTCACATCAGAAAGATAGCGGGCAAAATTGGCTTGAGATGGATTAAAATCCGTTGCATACCATTTAGCATGACCAGCGGCCGCATGTACATTAACCGATATACCTTGCCCAAATCCAAGCTCACAAGCGTTATACTGAGAAGTTGAAACTGACTCCGGTAACGCAATTCCCGCCATTAAAAAAGGAATAATGGCATTATTAGGATTGAGTTCCGAATAATAACCAAAAGTATAGTTTATATCGCTAACATAACCTTCTGACCAACTAGACATAAGAGATTCTCCCATTAGTTTTATATTATTAAATAATTTTTATAAATATCGAATATATTTACTAATACATTATGAAACCCGCACACTATACTTTATTTTTAAGCTTTAGTCGTTAAAATTAAATGAATTTTTATATTTCACTCTAACTAAGATATTAAAAAGTGCGGTCAATTTCGACCGCACTTCTTGGTTTTTTCAGTATTATGTAACAAAATCATGTTTGTGCAACTGCTACATAATGTCGGTTTTTTGAGGAATAGGAAAATTATTCTGCTAATTCCACTTGCTCATGAGCCATTAATTCTTGCCCGACATCATCAAGTAAAGTGAGATAACGTTCATATTGTCTCAATATATCAGCAATCAGCTCATCTTGATCCATATATTGCACATCGTAACCGACACGACCATCAAAGAAATAGGTGTAAGGTTCATAAGTCGTACTATGTTGAATATGCGGAAGGTTTTCATCATTAATTAATTGTTCGGAGACTTCACGCCCCACAGACTTAATCCCATACATAAAATCACGCATGGATTCTTTCTGAATGACTAGCTCCACTGCTGGTTCTTCTTGCTCAAACAATGTATTAACTTGCACGCTTAGATTATATTTGCCAATAAGCTCTTGGCGTAGTTCGCGCACTGCCGGTAACGCGATATGTTTTAAAAAACGTAAAGTATCTTTTTCCTGTGTTTGGCTCATCATTTGTTCCAAGCGGTCTTTCCATTTTTCCCCCGTCCAGAAAATACTGGTTGGATTAACTTTAGTCGTAAAGTATTTTTTATCTGCATTTAACCCTTTCCACAGACTAAAACACATCACTAACATCAATACAGCAAAAGGTAATGCCACCATTAATGTCATGGTCTGCAAATTTGCTAAACCACCTGATTTCATTAATACAATCGCCACAACAGACATTAGGACACCCCACATTACTGTCTGCCAGTTCGGTGAAATAAGACTTTTATCACGAGAAGCAATATTGTTTAAAACATAAATCCCCGAATCCGCCGAAGTGATAAAAAATAGCGAAATAACGATCAAACTCACCAAACTACTAACAGCAGGCAATGGTAAATAATCAAGAAACTTAAATAGTAGCGTTTCCGGTGATGAAATCATTTTTCCCAGCGCGCCGGCTGCCTCACCATCATTTAACCAAATAGCCGTGTTACCAAATACTGTAAACCAAAGGATACCGAATACACTTGGAATGACCAATACCCCAAAAATAAATTCACGGATAGTACGACCTCTGGAAATACGGGCGATAAATAACCCTACAAATGGTGCCCATGAACACCACCACGCCCAATAAAGTACCGTCCACCCACTAAACCAAGCTGTATGTTCTTGCTCATACGCATAGGTTTTAAAACTAAGTTGTACTAAATTACTGAAATAAGTGCCAATGTTGTCGCTAAATGCCGAGAGTAAATAAAGTGTTGGTCCGGTAACCAGTACAAAAATGAGTAATAAAAATGCCAATGTTAAATTCAATTCACTGAGCATTTTCACTCCTTTTCCCACACCTGAGATAGCAGAAAAAACTGCTAGGCTCATTACCACTGCAATCACAATAATTTGTAACGTAAACGTATTTTCACTCACCCATCCCATTTGGTGTAATCCGGCACCTAGCTGGGATGCCCCGAAACCTAAAGTAGTAATAATACCGAATAAGGTAGCAAGCAATGCCATAATATCGATGAGATCGCCTACTTTCCCATTGATGCGATCTTTCAACAACGGGTAAAAACAAGAGCGTAACGCTAACGGCAATTTATAACGGAAACCGAAATAAGCCAAGGCTAATGCAATTGTGCCATATACCGCCCACGCATGAATGCCCCAATGGAATAAAGTATGTAATAACGCCTCTTGTTGTCGATGCTCTGCCGGTCCGCTGGTAATTTCCGAAAGATAATGGGCTAATGGCTCAGCGACACCAAAGAACATCAAGCCCACTCCCATACCGGCAGCAAATAACATAGCAAGCCAAGAGAGGAAACTAAATTCAGGTTCTTCCTCATCACTACCAAGTTTAATATTCCCCAAACTACTTACGGACAAAATGAGCAAAAATCCTAAAAAAACTGAGAATACCAACACATAAAACCAGCTAAAATTTGCAAAAATGCCTGCTTTCGCTTGGTTTAATAATGTTTGAGTGTGATCCGGTGCGATTAAAATCATCGCCACCAGTAATAAAACAAAAAATAACGTTAATCCGATTACAAAAGGATTAAATGACGTTCGCTTTTCCATAAATTGAGATAAAGACAAACCTTTTCCCCTTAAAATAAAGTCTATAAATTAAAAATTCGATTTATTCAAAACATTGCCGTTAAGCAAAAAAGTGTGTAGTGGAATCACTACAATGGACAGCACATAGAAGTGCGATTTTGGTAGAAACACTCAGTAGGCATTGAGAGATTGTTTCTAAAAACGGGGTGAAGTCTATCAAAAAATGATGATTATTTCAAATTAGTGGATATTGACAATTAAAAGTGCGGTGAAAAAACACTGACATTTTCCACCGCACTTGAAAGAAAACCTATATCCGTTCTTCAATAATTCCCCCACCTAAGCATACCTCATCCAGATAAAATACTGCGGATTGTCCGGGCGTTACGGCAGCTTGAGATTCATCAAAAACAACACGGATGGTTTCATCATTAATAGGTTCTATCACGCAAGGAATATCCGTTTGTCGATAGCGGGTTTTCACTGTGCAACGTAAAGATTCACAAATCGCTTGACGATCCACCCAATGGAGCTGTTTGGCAATTAACCCTTTGGAAAATAAACGTGGATGATCATGACCTTGAGCCACAATGAGTTCGTTATTTTCCACATCTTTATCCACCACATACCAAGCTTCGTCACCGGCATTTTTCAATCCACCAATACCCAAGCCTTTACGCTGTCCCAAGGTATGGTACATTAACCCCTCATGACGACCAATCACCTCGCCGTCCACTGTGCGAATATCCCCAGGTTGTGCCGGTAAATAACGTGCTAAAAAATCCTTGAATTTACGCTCACCTATAAAACAAATTCCAGTTGAATCTTTCTTTTTTGCCGTAATCAAACCTAGCTCTTCGGCAATCGCACGCACAATCGGTTTTTCAATTTCCCCCACAGGAAAGAGACTTTGCCCCACTTGTTGATGGCTTAGGGTATATAAAAAATAGCTTTGATCTTTATTGGTATCCAAACCACGTAATAATTTGGCTTGATTGTCATCACCAGAGCGACGAACATAATGCCCCGTGGCGATATAGTTTGCGCCGAGATCTTCTGCCGCATATTCTAAAAATGCTTTAAATTTAATTTCTTTATTACATAAAATATCAGGATTCGGTGTTCGACCGGCTTTGTATTCCGTTAAAAAATGCTCAAATACGTTATCCCAGTATTCTGCGGCAAAATTGATTTTATGCAGTTTAATTCCGAGCTTATCGCACACCGCCTGCGCATCTGCTAAATCTGCTGCTGCGGTACAATAATCCGTATCATCATCCTCTTCCCAATTTTTCATAAACAGGCCTTCTACTTGATAACCTTGCTGCTGAAGGATAAAAGCAGATACGGATGAATCTACTCCACCGGACATACCGACAATGACTTTTTTAGCGGCGTTCTCAGTTAATTGCTCCGCCGTAAGTTGCGGGAAATGATTTTCGTAAGTTTGTGATTTCATAATGTGATAGTAAAAATTTCGCTAAATTAAGTATTCGGGCATTCTACCGCAAATCAATTAAGAGTAAAAATGCCCAAGAATTTCGGGCATTTATGGTTATATTCATGATCATTTCATTGTCCGTCTGGCAGTGACCGTTTTTCCACAGATCCCCCAATTATCCATATCAACTTCATCAATAATCACGACCGTTGTTTCGGGGTTTTTATTCAACACTTTTTGTAATAACTGTGTTACCCCTTCGATTATTTCCGCCTTTTGCTGTGCCGTCGGCGCTTCCTTCCCTCCGGTTACTTTAATATTGACATAAGGCACATTAATTTCTCCAAAATTATTTCACTTCATAAAATGACGAATCATCATTTTTCTTTGCGAATTTTTGTTCATACTCCGCTTTCGCTTTTTCATCCCCCGAATCAAGTTTTGATTGAAGCGTATCGCAAGGCTTATCACAATCACAGGCTTTAGCGATGCCTAACGTGGATAAACCGCCACAGCTACCTTTTAAGCTCTGTTTTTTGATGATAAAACCAATAGACATCAATAAAATAATCGCAACAAATACGATGAGGGTAAAAAATAAAGTTTGCATGATTAGTCCTTTGTTTCCATTAGTTTTTTAAATGCAGATGATATTTTCGTTTCAAAGCCATTTGCGGTTTTGATAATTAAATATATTGCGATATCATTTTTCTCTGCCACTTCAAGGGCTTTTTCTTCCCCGAGTACAAATAACCCCGTTGATAAACCGTCTGCCGTCATAGTTGTTGGAGAAAACACCGTGATAGAGGCAAGATGATGTTGAATCGGGTAACCGGTTTTCGGATCAATTTCATGGGCAAAACGTTTACCGTTTTCTTCAAAATAAATACGATAATCGCCGGACGTTGCCATTGCCATATTATTTAAACCAATCACATTTTCGACCGCTCTTTCTCCCGTCATATTAGGCTTTTCAATGGCAATTTGCCAAGGTTTCCCTTCTGCATTCTTTCCTTTAGCTCGAATTTCACCACCAATTTCTACCATATAGTTTTGTGCATTAAGCTGTTCTAACTTCTCTGCAACTTGATCCACGCCAAAGCCTTTCGCAATGGAAGAAAGGTCAATATAGACTTGCGGAACTGATTTACTTAATGTTGGGATATTACCACTCATATCAAGTGTGATTTTATCAAGTCCGACCCAAGCTTGACGCTCGGCGAGTTGTTCCGCAGTCGGTTGACGCTCAGGGCGTTTTTCCGGACCAAATCCCCATAAATTCACGACCGGCCCAACGGTAACATCAAGTGCCCCCTCCGTGACTTGATGTAATTGAATTGCTTCTGCCAACACTTTCGCAAAATCTGCCGAAATTTCGATAGGTGTGTTTACCTGCGTATTTTGGTTAAAACGGCTCAATTCCGAATCCTTGATATAGGTGGACATTTTTGCATTGACATCTTTTAGAATGTATTCAATCTGTTCGTGGGTATTTTGTAAATTTTCACTCACAGAACCATCATCAATATATTTAACATGATAGGTTGTACCCATGGTTTTACCACTTAGCGAGATCACCTCAGGATCTTTCTTACAAGCTGCCAATGAGCAAGCAAAAGCAACAACAAGTAGTCCGCTCAATATTTTCTTCATTTATTTTTTCCTAATGAGATGAATTATAGGCAAACTGACTTTTCAATCAGCTTGCCTGTAATCTGAATAACAATAAGGGCGTACTGAATACGCCCATAGAAAACGCCTTAAATTTTGACCGCACTTCACCATAAAGTGCGGTCAATTTTCATGGTGTTTTAACTAATTAAAATCAGCCACCGAAGTCATCTAATAAGATATTTTCGTCTTCAACGCCGAGATCTTTCAACATTTTGATAACCGCAGCGTTCATTACAGGAGGTCCACACATATAGTATTCACAATCTTCCGGAGCTTCATGATTTTTCAAGTAGTTCTCATAAAGTACGTTGTGAATAAAACCGGTATAGCCGTCCCAATTATCTTCCGGTAACGGATCAGAAAGTGCTACATGCCATTTGAAGTTTGGATTTTCCGCTTGAAGGGAATCAAAATCTTCCACATAGAACATTTCACGTTTAGAACGTGCACCATACCAGAATGAAATTTTACGTTTGGAATGTAAACGTTTTAACTGATCGAAAATATGTGAACGCATTGGCGCCATACCTGCACCACCACCGATGAAGACCATTTCCGCATCAGTATCTTTTGCAAAGAATTCACCGAATGGTCCGGAAATTGTCACTTTGTCACCCTCTTTTAATGACCAAATGTAAGAGGACATTTGACCCGGAGGCGCCTCAGGTTGACGTGGTGGAGGCGTTGCAATACGCACGTTAAGCATAATAATGCCTTTCTCTTCCGGATAGGAAGCCATTGAGTACGCACGAATGATATGCTCATCCACTTTAGACACATAACGCCATAGATCGTATTTATCCCAGTCTTCGTGATATTCTTCAGGAATATCGAAGTCTTTATAGTAAACCGTGTGAGGCTCCGCTTCGATTTGGATATAACCACCGGCACGGAACGGGACTTCTTCACCTTCAGGAATCGCTAATTTAAGCTCTTTGATGAATGTCGCTTTGTTGTCGTTAGAAATAACGGTACATTCCCATTTTTTCACGCCGAAGATTTCTTCCGGAAGTTCAACTTCCATATTGCCTTTCACATTCACTTGACAAGCCAGACGATAACCTTCTTTTGCTTCACGCTTATTGATGTGAGAAAGTTCGGTTGGGAGAATTTCTCCACCACCGCTTTTCACTTTTACAATACACTGACCACAAGAGCCACCGCCACCACAAGCAGAGGAAACGAAGATACCTTTACTTGCCAATGCGCCTAATAATTTGCCACCGGCAGGTAATGTGATTGCCTTTTCGGAATCATCATTAATACCGATTGTAATATCCCCGGAATCTACGAGTTTTGATTTCGCAAATAAGATGATTGCTACTAACACCAATACGATAACCGTAAATGCAGCAATACCGAGTGCAAGAATTACTGAATCACTCATTGATTACACTCCTTATAATTGAATACCGGAGAAGGACATAAAGCCCAACGCCATCAAACCAACGGTGATGAAAGTAATGCCTAAGCCTTTCAAACCACCTGGAATATCCGCATATTTCATTTTTTCCGTTAAACCGGCAAGAGCAACGATGGCTAACATCCAACCCAAACCGGAACCGAAACCATATACGATAGATTCAGGGAAATTGTAATCGCGTTGAACCATAAAGGATACGCCCCCGAAAATCGCACAGTTTACTGCGATAAGCGGCAAGAAGATCCCTAATGCGTTATAAAGAGACGGCATAAATTTGTCTAATACCATCTCAAGGATTTGCACTAAACCTGCAATCACACCGATAAAAGTAATGAAGTTTAAGAATGATAAATCCACACCTTCAATTAACGCATTTTCTTTTAGTATGTTAGCGTAAATTAACTGGTTAACAGGTACCGCAACGCCTAATACGAAGGTTACTGCAATCCCTAAACCAAAAGCCGTAGAAACCTTTTTTGATACCGCCAAGAATGTACACATCCCCAAGAAAAAGGACAGTGCCATATTTTCAATGAAGACGGCCTTCACAAATAGGCTAATATAATGTTCCATTGATTATTTCTCCTGTTGCTCTGGTTTCCAAGTTCTTAATCCCCAGATGACAAATCCGATGATAAAGAATGCACTTGGTGCAAGTAGGAATAAACCGTTTGCTTGGTACCAACCACCATTTTGAATAGTTTCAAGAATAGTTATACCGAATAATTTACCTGAACCGATAAGTTCACGGAAGAAAGCAACAATAATTAACATTGCGCCATACCCTAAACCGTTACCAATACCGTCTACGAAACTTTCAAGCGGAGGTGATTTCATTGCAAAAGCCTCTGCACGCCCCATAACGATACAGTTTGTAATAATCAAGCCAACGAATACTGAAAGCTGTTTAGACAAACCATAGGCGTAAGCTTTTAATATTTGGTCAACGACAATTACCAATGAAGCAATAATCGCAAGTTGTACGATAATACGAATACTGTTAGGAATATAGTGACGGATTAAGGAAACAAAGAAGTTTGATAACCCCGTTACTAAAGTTACCGCAATAGCCATAACAAATGCAGTTTCTAATTTCGTTGTTACCGCTAATGCAGAACAAATCCCAAGGATTTGCAACGCAATTGGATTGTTTTTAGCAATAGGAGCTAATAACAGATCTTTTAAATTTGTTTTTCCAGACATTAGTTCGCTCCTGCTTGAAATTTTTCAAGATATTTACTAAAGCCATTTTCACTGAACCAATAATCAAAAGTACCTTGAACACCATTACCGGTTAGTGTTGCGCCAGATAAACCATCAATACTATGATCATCTTTTGGTGCTTGACCTTTCACAATATGGATAGCCGGTTGATATTGTTCATTGAAAAGTTTTTTACCTTTAAATAAACCTGCCCAATTTGGATTTTCAATCTCACCACCTAATCCTGGAGTTTCACCATGTTGATAATAAGTGATACCGTTAATCGTATTGCCGTCCGGTTGAACAGAAACTAAACCATACATAACAGACCATAATCCGGTACCGTAAATAGGTAAAATCACTTGCTGAGTTTGACCTTGTTCATTTTTAACAAGATAAATTTCAGCGGTTTTTCCACGAGTACGGATTCTAGCCTTATCTTGTTCTGCAGGAATCGCTTCTTGAGAATCATCAGGCTGTTGAACATAGTCACCAGTTGCTAAATCAACAAAACGTGGTTCAATAAATTTTGCATAGGTTTCTTTTACATTCGCTTTTTCTTGTAAAAGCCCTGCAACATTGAGAATATTTTTTTGCTTGTCGAGTAATTTTTGCTCTTCTTGTGCAGGTTTTAACATCACAGCGGAACCAGCAACAATAATGGAACAAACTAAACTCAGTAACAACACAACAAGAATTGTGCCGCCTACACTGTCTTTATTAAACTTAGCCATTTGTTCTTGCTCTCCGACGTTTGATATTTGCTTGAACAACGATGTAGTCAAAAATTGGTGCAAACAAGTTTGCAAATAAAATTGCTAACATCATTCCTTCCGGATAAGCCGGGTTTACAGTACGAATTAATACGGCCATGACACCAATTAGCGCACCATACCACCATTTACCTGTATTGGTGAATGACGCTGAAACAGGATCCGTTGCCATGAATACCATACCTAGCGCAAAACCACCTAAAACAAGATGCCAGTGCCAAGGCATTGAGAACATCTGATTCGTTTCAGAACCAATTAGGTTAAATAATGTTGAGGTCGCAATCATACCGATCATTACCCCAGCGATAATACGCCATGACGCAATACGGGTGAAGACGATAACTGCACCACCGATTAAAATGGCTAAGGTTGAAACCTCTCCCATAGAACCAGGGATATTACCAATAAATGCGTCCATCCAAGAGATTGGTTGACCTGTTACAGTATGCTGCAACGCACCTTGACCTGCTTGTGACCATTGTGAAAGTGCAGTTGCACCGGAGAAACCATCAGCCGCAGTCCATACTGTATCACCGGAAATTTGTGCAGGATAGGCAAAGAACAAGAAAGCTCGACCTGCCAGTGCCGGGTTCATAAAGTTACGCCCTACACCACCGAAGATCTCTTTTGCCACGACGATACCAAAACTGATACCGAGTGCAGCCTGCCATAAAGGTAACGTTGGCGGAACGATCAAAGCGAAAAGAATCGTAGAAACAAACATCCCTTCATTGACTTCGTGACCACGAACCACGGAGAATAATAATTCCCAAATTGTACAAACCGTAAATACCACTAAGTAAATTGGCAGGAAGAAAATTGCACCCAATGCCATTTTGCTTCCCCAACCTGCATTTAAGGTTAGATCTAACCCTAAACCATTGGCGAGCGCATAATGCCAGTCGTTTGCAATTAATTGTTCTAAATTGCCTAATTGATTTAATGCGGGAATCGCTTGGTTACCCACATTGTACATACCATAGAAAATCGCAGGAAACAGTGCGAGAAACACTGTGATCATCATACGTTTTGAATCTAACGCATCACGAACATGCGTGTTTTTGTGCGTCACCGTACCCGGTGTATAAAGCAAGGTATAAATCGATTCAAAGATCGGATAAAGCTTGCTGTACTTACCACCAGGTAAAAACGCGGGTTCCATTTTTTCTAAAAGATTTTTTAAACCCATTTCTAACCTTCCTTCTCAATCTTTTCTAAAGCTTGACGCAAGATTGAACCATATTCATATTTACCCGGACACACGAATGAACAAAGCGCCAAATCTTCTTCATCCAACTCTAAACAACCTAATGCTTGAGCACTATCAGTATCACCAGCGATTAAATCACGTAGCAGTAAAGTTGGTAAAATATCCAACGGCATCACTCGCTCATAGTTGCCGATTGGCACCATTGCACGCTCACCACCATTTTCAGCAGTAGTGAAATTGAATAATTTTTTGCCAAAATGACCCAATACAGTACGGGTAATCGAATATTTATTTGGCTGCGGAGTAATCCAACCAAAGAATTCTTTATTGTTCCCTTCAGCAATCACGGAAACCTGTAAAGCATAACGACCTAAATAGTCATGTACACCTTTCGCCGTATTACCGCAAAATACAGAACCGGAAATGACGCGATTTTCACCCGTACTTAGTTCATTTTCTGTTAATTGAGAAAGGTTTGCACCGATCATTGTACGGATCAAACGTGGATTTTGCACTTGTGGACCGGCAAGAGAAATGACGCGATCAACATAAAGTTCACCCGTGGTAAATAATTTACCAACGGCAATCACATCTTGATAATTGATATGCCATACGGTTTTATGTATGCCGACAGGATCGATAAAGTGAATGTGAGTTCCCACTAAACCCGCCGGATGAACGCCACCAAAATCATGAACCTGAAGATTTGATAGATCCACAGTCGGAATCTTAATATCTCCCGCTTTACATAGATGTAATGGTTTGCTTGGGAATAAACGGCTTAATACGGTTAACCCATTAGTGAAATCTTGCCAATGCTCTTTTAATACGACTTCAGGATCAGCCGAGAGAGGATTAGTATCCATTGCATTTACAAAGATAGAAGAAGGTTCGCTTTCAATCGCTGGGATTTTGCTGAAAGGACGCGTACGTAATGCGGTCCATAAACCTGATTCCACAAGATTTTGTTTTACTTGTTCAGGAGAAAGCGTATTAAGTTCATCTGCATTATATTTCGCGAAAGTGATTTGTTCATCGCCTTCCACTTTAATGACCACAGATTGTAATACACGTTTTTCGCCACGATTTATTGCTGTGATAGTACCGCTTGCTGGGGCTGTGAAAACCACACCGGGATTTTTTTTGTCTTCAAAAAGTGCTTGACCTTTCTTAACAACATCACCTTCACGTACCTTCATAGAAGGACGCATCCCCACATACTCCTCACCAAGAATCGCAACCTGATTCACAACGTTGCCGCTGTGGATTACTTGTGCCGGTTTTCCTGCAATAGGAAGATCCAAGCCTTTCTTAATTGTAATCATATTGTTTGCACTACTTTTCAAGGTTAAAAATACAATTGCAAATAACTAAAATTAAATGCAATCTCGTGTTTGAGCGTGACAGAGAATACGTTAAACCATCAAAGTATTAACTACTGACACATAAATAAAAAACTCAAATTGGTTTAATTTTTTGACAAAGTAAGTGAGCTTTTACAACATCAAAAAATTGAAAATATAAAAATTAAAGCGACCTATTCTAGCTAAAATCTGTGTTTCATTCCACTTTAACCCACACTTTTTGTGAAAAAATTGTGAACTTTTTGAAAGATACACACAAAGAGTTATGAATGGAAAATAATCAAACTACAACCCAACTCCGGCACAGTTTGGTGAATTTGGAAATACCTCACCACGTTCTTCCCATTCTTTTTTTGTGTAAAGATGAAGGGCTAAGGCATGGATACCGTTTGTTAAATCATCGGAAAATAATTGATATAACTTTTGATGGCGTTTAACCTTACTCATACCGTCAAAAACATCACTGACAATCACCAATTTAAAGTGAGAATTTGCACCACGACCGGAGCTATGCATATGGCTTTCATTTTCTACCGTCGCAAAGTGCGGTTGAAATTCAGTGTGAATTTTATCTAATAATTCTTGTTGTTTTGACATTATTCATCTCCAATAAAATTTTGCTGAAGGGCTATACATCCATCATTAAGTTTGCAAGAATAGCACAAATTAACTAATTTTTAATTGAGGAAATTATGGAACTTGCAAATAAAATCAAAACATTATCTGCTGTTACTCTTGCTGCCGCAACAATCTTTCTTACCGGCTGCCAAGCTCAATCCAATACACTAACATTCACACCGCCAGCCCCCAATGCGTCCATGAACGTTAATCAATCCGCCGTTGTTTATGTCACCACAACCGATGCCCGTTCAAAACAAGATATCGCCAGCTATGTAAAAAACGGGGAATTACTAAAACTCAATGCTTCTCCGAGTGTAACGCAACTATTTCAACAAGTGATGCAACAAAATCTGGTAAGCAAAGGATTCCGTATCGGACAGGTCAATAATTCAAATGCAGGCGTTACCGTTGAAGTAAAAGATTTTTTCACTCAGGTGGATCAGGGCAATTTACGCTACAATCTAAATAGCAAAATTCAAGTTACCGTACACATACAGGGTGCAGGCGGAAAATATAACAAAGACTTTAACGTCAGCCGTTCACAATCCGGTGTATTTAACGCTAATAATGACGAAATTCAAAAAGTGCTTGGCGAAACCTTCAAAGACATTGTTAATAACATCTATCAAGATCAAGAAGTCGCTACGGCAATCAATCAATATATCCGTTAATTCTATTCGGGGCGTTATGCCCCTTTTTTCTATAAAAACTTGACGAATCCCCCTTTCAAGCGTAACATTCGCCCGATTTTTTAACGAGAAGGACACACACTTTGGACAGTCATAGTCGATACCGAATATCGCTTTAGACTCCCGCCTAATGTCAAAATGGCTATCGGCGAGAGTTCGTCGGTAGATTTACCGCTTTCGGCATCCTTATACAAAACGAAAATAACGCAATTTTTCACCGCACTTATTCGTTTGACATTCTTTTGTTCACGGTTAACTGTTCATAATCCCAAAAGGAGTATGAAATGATCAATGCTTTTACTATCAACGATTCCCGTTTATTTCGGATCGATGAAAATGAAACAGATCTCAATAGCGCAATCTGGCTTGATTTGCTCGAACCTACCGGCGAAGAGCGTGAAATGCTACAAGAAAGCTTGGGACAAAGCCTCGCTTCTTTTCTGGAATTAGAAGATATTGAGGCCTCCGCCCGTTTCTTTGAAGACGAAGACGGATTACACTTACACTCATTCTTTTACTGTGAAGATGAAAATAACTATGCCGATCTCGCCAGTGTCGCATTTACCATTCGCGATGGACGTTTATTTACCTTGCGTGATCGGGAACTCCCGGCATTTCGTTTATATCGTATGCGCTCCCGCAGTCAGCGTTTATTGGAATTCAATGCTTATGAAGTATTGCTTGATTTATTTGAAACCAAAATCGAGCAACTTGCCGATGTAATCGAAAATGTTTACGCCGACTTAGAAGAATTAAGTCGTGTGATCTTAAATGGCACACAAGACGAAGCCTTTGATGAAGCTTTAAACACCCTCACAGAGCAGGAAGACACCAGTTCTAAAGTGCGTCTGTGCCTGATGGATACCCAACGCGCCCTCGGTTTTTTGGTGCGCAAAACCCGCTTGCCGGCAAACCAGTTAGAACAGGCTCGAGAAATCCTACGGGATATTGAATCCCTACAACCGCACAACGAATCATTATTCCAAAAAGTGAACTTTCTTATGCAAGCGGCAATGGGTTATATTAATATTGAGCAGAATAAAATTATGAAATTTTTCTCTGTGGTATCCGTTATGTTCCTACCGGCAACATTGGTTGCCTCTACTTATGGAATGAACTTTGAGTTTATGCCGGAACTACATTTTAAATATGGTTACCCAATGGCTATCGGTTTAATGATCGCTGCCGCACTCACCCCATATATTTATTTTAAACGAAAAGGATGGCTATAATGGAATTATCTCAAACTGCATTATTTGTCGGTTCAATCATCAATCTTTATGCGCTCGTGTTGGTCTTACGCATTTGGTTGCAGTTGGCTAGAGTGGATTACTACAACCCCCTTTCACAGTTTGTGGTAAAAATTACAGAACCTGTACTTAAACCCATTCGTAAAATAATGCCGATCGTCAAAAACATTGACACTTCGGCTGTCCTTGTGATCTTTATCCTCGGTGCACTAAAATCCTTACTTTACTTCGGATTAGCCATTGATGTCATGATACTTTTAGGCATATTAAGCATCTTAAAAGCAATCGGAATGACCATTTTCTATGTGTTATTTATCGGTGCGATTTCAAGTTGGTTTAATCGTGGCAATAATCCTATTTTCTACGCATTCTATCAGCTGTCAGAGCCACTATTACGCCCTGTTAGAAAAATTTTGCCGACGATCGGTGCGATTGATTTTTCTCCTATGGTGATTGTATTTATCCTATTATTTATCAATAACTTTATGATTGATATGCTACAAGGACTTTGGTTGATTGCAGGATAAAAAGTGCGGTCATAAAATAATATGTTTTCAGCCACGTTCCACGTGGCTTTTCTTTATGAGATTTATAATATGTCAGCAATCGAAAAAATGTCTGATGGTATTCGTCTGAAAATTTTTTTACAACCCAAAGCCAGCAGAGATCAAATTGTTGGAATACATAATGAAGAGCTCAAAATCACCATCACCGCCCCACCTATAGAAGGACAAGCAAACGCTCACTTATTAAAATTCTTAAGCAAAATTTTTAAAGTTCCGAAAAGCAGTATCCTGCTGGAGAAAGGCGAATTAAATCGGCATAAACAAATTTGGATTCCTAATCCTAAATTAATCCCTCAAGAAATTGAGAATTTGTTATAAAACAAGTAAAAATGACCGCACTTTACGCCTCTTAGCCTACCAATTTATAGCGTTTTACGATATTCTATGAATCAATTTTCTCATGTAAGAATCCCGCCCAAGTGCGGTCAAAATTTAAGGTGATTTTATGCAAGAACAATATCGTCCCGATATGATTGAACCTAAGGTTCAGCAGTATTGGGCAGAAAATAAGGTTTTCAAAGCCGTTAAAGATACCAATAAAGAGAAATATTATTGTCTTTCTATGTTCCCGTATCCGTCAGGTCGTCTGCATATGGGACATGTGCGTAACTATACCATCGGTGATGTTGTTTCACGTTATCAACATATGAACGGCAAAAATGTGTTGCAACCAATTGGTTGGGATGCCTTTGGTTTGCCTGCGGAAGGAGCAGCAATTAAACACAAAACCGCACCGGCAAAATGGACATACGAAAACATTGAATATATGAAGAATCAGCTCAAAATATTGGGCTTTGGGTATGATTGGGATCGTGAAATTGCGACTTGCAAACCTGAATACTATAAATGGGAACAATGGTTTTTCACCGAGCTTTACAAAAAAGGCTTAGTGTATAAAAAAACCTCAACGGTAAACTGGTGTCCGAATGATGAAACAGTGCTTGCGAACGAGCAAGTACATGACGGTTGCTGTTGGCGTTGTGATACCCCTGTGGAACAAAAGGAAATTCCTCAATGGTTTATTAAAATCACTGATTATGCAGAGCAATTATTAGGCGGGCTGGATAATCTTCCGCAATGGCCGGATATGGTAAAAACCATGCAACGAAACTGGATTGGGCGTTCTGAAGGGGTGGAAATTATCTTTGAGGTGGCGGACACCAATGAGAAAGTCGCAGTTTATACCACACGCCCTGATACCTGCTATGGCGTGAGCTATTTAGGCATTGCCGCCGCTCATCCTTTGGCGAGCCTAGCGGCACAAAATAATCCAGAATTGGCAGCATTCATTCAAGAAGCGAAAAATGCCAAAGTTGCCGAAGCTGATCTTGCCACAATGGAGAAAAAAGGCATGGCAACGGGCTTGTTTGCTATTCATCCGTTAACCGGTGAAAAATTGCCGATCTGGGTGGCAAATTTCGTTCTTATGCACTATGGCACCGGCGCTGTGATGGCTGTCCCTGCCCACGACCAGCGTGACTATGAGTTCGCACAAAAATACGCTTTGCCACTAAAACAGGTTATCGCGCCGCTTGCCGATCAAGAAATTGATTTAGGTAAAGAAGCCTTCACAGAACACGGTATTTTGGTCAATTCAGCCGAATTTGACGGATTAGATTTCGAGGGTGCATTTAACGGTATAGCAGATAAACTTGAAAAATTAGGAGTGGGGAAACGCCAAGTGAATTATCGCTTGCGTGATTGGGGCGTATCCCGCCAACGTTATTGGGGCGCACCGATTCCAATGCTGACCCTTGAAAACGGTGATGTCGTGCCAGCACCATTAGAAGATTTACCGATTGTACTGCCTGAAGATGTGGTGATGGACGGTGTGAAAAGCCCGATTAAAGCGGATCCTAACTGGGCAAAAACCACCTTTAACGGTGCACCGGCGTTAAAAGAAACGGATACTTTCGATACATTTATGGAGTCTTCTTGGTATTACGCCCGTTACACCTCACCAACATTTGCTGAAGCAATGCTAGATAAGGAGGAAGCGAATTATTGGTTACCGGTGGATCAATATATCGGCGGTATTGAACACGCCACGATGCACTTGTTATATTTCCGTTTCTTCCACAAACTCTTACATGATGCAGGTTTTGTGAAAAGTGATGAACCAGCCACCAAGTTATTGTGTCAAGGGATGGTGCTTGCCGATGCGTTCTATTACACCAGTCCGACTAACGAGCGTATTTGGGTCAGCCCAACGCAAGTGACTCTTGAGCGTGATGAGAAAGGTCGTATTATCAAAGCGACAGATCCTGAGGGGCGTGAACTTGTGCATTCCGGTATGACAAAAATGTCGAAATCGAAAAATAACGGTATCGACCCACAAGAGATGGTGGAAAAATACGGTGCAGATACGGTTCGCTTGTTTATGATGTTCGCTTCCCCTGCGGAGATGACCCTTGAATGGCAAGAATCCGGTGTTGAAGGGGCAAAACGTTTCTTAGGTCGGGTGTGGAACTTGGTGTATCAATATCAACAAAACCCGGCAAAAACTGCGTTGGATGTGACCGCACTTTCAGCGGTTCAAAAAGCCCTTCGCCGTGAAGTTCATAAAACCATTGCAAAAGTCAGTGATGATATTGGTCGCCGTCAAACTTTCAATACTGCGATAGCGGCAATCATGGAGTTGATGAACAAACTCACTAAAGCGCCGTTGGATAGCGAGCAAGATCGTGCTGTAATGGCAGAAGCATTAAGTGCAGTAGTACGTATGCTTTATCCGATTACACCACATATTTGTTTTGAGCTGTGGTATGCCTTAGGCAATGAAAATACTATCGATACCGCAGAATGGGTGAAAGCCGATGAAGCGGCGATGGTGGAAGATGAAAAACTCATTGTTGTTCAAGTGAACGGTAAAGTGCGTGGTAAGGTTACCGTTGCCTCGAACGCTGACGAGGAAATAGTAAAAACCATTGCCTTTGCCGATGAAAATGTGAAGAAATTTATTGATGGGCAACAAATTGTGAAAGTGATTTACGTGTCAGGTAAATTATTAAATGTCGTGGTGAAACCACAATAATCCATAGAAATAACCGCACTTATTACCAAAAGTGCGGTTGATTTTAAAGGTAATTTTTATGATTCAATCAATCAAGAGCTTATTTCTTACGGCAATAGTAGCGACACTTTCAGCCTGCGGGTGGCACCTTCAAAATGGTGCATTAATTCCCCAAGAATTACAAACGCTAACTTTTGAAAGTAATGACCCTTATAGTGAAATGTCAATGGCAGTCCGTCGCCAATTACAAATCAATAACGTCAATCTTGTTAAACCAACGCAAGGTGTAGCTGTGCTACGTATCAATAAGCAAACCAGTGATAATCAGGTTGCTTCTATTTTTAAACGTGGGCGTGAAGCGGAAAAAGTCTTAATGCTGGAAGTGGAGGCAAGTGTGCGTTTAGCCAATGGTGAAACTTATCCAATTAGTGCAAAAGTAAACCGCACTTTCTTTGATAATTCACGGGCTGCATTGGCAAAAGCGGCAGAGCAGGATGTCATTTGGAGTGATATGCGTGATCAAGCTGCACGCCAACTCATTACTAAAATGGTGGCATTACAGCAGCAAGTAAAGGGTAAGTAATGAATCGTCTTTTTCCTGAGCAACTAGTCCATCATCTCAGCCAACGTCTAGCCAAAGTATATTTATTAGTCGGGCAAGATCCGCTGTTACTCAGTGAAAGTGAAGATACTATTTATCAAACAGCCATTCAGCAAGGCTTTGATGAAAAAAATATAGTACAAGTTGATAACCAAACCTATTGGGGAAAACTTATTGAAGCGAACCACTCTATGGGCTTGTTTTTTAACAAACAAATGCTGGTTCTCAATTTACCGGAAAACTTGGCTGCACCTTTGCAGAAAAATTTACAAGAATTCATTGTTTCATTGACCGAAGATGTTTTACTCGTTCTCAGCATAACAAAACTCCCCAAAACAATGGAGAAACAAGCTTGGTTTTTGGCACTTAGTCAATATGAACCTGATTTGATATTGATTAATTGCCAAACCCCAACGGTTGAAAATCTTCCCCGTTGGGTAAAAAATCGCATCCAATCAATGGGATTAACGGCTGATGATGAAGCCATTCAGCAGCTTTGTTATAGCTATGAAAATAACCTACTTGCATTAAAACAAACTTTGCAACTCTTAGATTTACTTCATCCTGATCACAAACTCAATTACAACAGAGTGATTGAGGTGGTTGAGCAATCTTCCATATTTACACCTTTTCAATGGATTGACGCACTTCTTGCAGGCAAAGTAAATCGTGCTAAACGAATTTTAAGTGGTTTACAGGCGGAGGATATTCAACCAGTAATTTTACTTCGTACCTTACAACGTGAATTATTGACAATACTTGAGCTTACAAAACCCCAACAACAAGTTTGCATAATCAATGCCTTACCTATTCAACAAATTAAATCGGAATTTGATCGTCTTAAAATCTGGCAAAATCGCCGACCGCTCTTTTTAACTGCGGTACAACGATTAACCTATCAAAAACTCTATGAAATTATCCAAGAATTAGCTAATATTGAGCGCCTTGCGAAACAAGAATTTAGCAATAATGTATGGGAAAAATTAGCGGATTTATCCGTCAAAATTTGCTCATAACATCAGTTTCCGCAATTAAACGCTGAATAAGCTTTGCATTGGCAGGTGGAAATAATCCTGCATCCAGTGAGTGTTGTTCAATCCAAAACCCCTCCTGTCCTTCACGCCCAAAAGGTTCACCAATCCATTCATCCACAACATAAAAAAAGAACGAAATAATCTTAGTGGGATATTCAAACTGAAAGCGTTCATACAACTCGGCATTTAGCATCACAATACCGATTTCTTCTTCCAATTCACGCTTTAAAGCCTGCTCCGGCGTTTCACCGGCATCCACTTTACCACCGGGAAATTCGAGAGATTGTGCAAAATCCTGCCCTTCTAGGCGCTGAGTTAAATAAATCTGCCCGAATTCATTACGAATAATACCTGCGGCAACTTGTATTACTGGTTTTTCCATTTTGTTAAATCCAATATGAAAAAAGTGCGGTCAAAACAACCGCACTTTTAGTGAGTGCCATTAATTATACTTAGCGCGGCTACCATGGCAATGTTTATATTTCTTGCCGGAACCGCAAGGACAAGGCTCATTTCGTCCTACATGGCGATCAGAATAATCTTCCGCCTGTTCTGCCGAACTATTTTCATCTACAGGCTTATGACTCTGAGTTTCACGTGCTGCCATTTCTTGACGCAAACGTTCCGCTTCCTCAACTTCCTCTTGAGTACGGACACGGACACGAGTGAGAGTCGTAATAACCTGATGTTTTAAAGAATCGAGCATTTCCGTAAACATACGGAAAGACTCTTTTTTGTATTCCTGTTTCGGATCTTTTTGCGCATAGCCGCGTAAATGAATCCCTTGACGAAGATAATCCATCGCCGCCAAATGCTCTTTCCAAAGCTCATCTAGCGTTTGTAACATCACGCCTTTTTCAAAATGACGCATAGTTTCTTCACCGGCAAGCGCTTCTTTTTCTTTGTATTCTTCTTCTGCAATTTCTACAATGCGTTCACGCAAGTTTTCTTCGTGAAGGTTACTATCTTTTTCCAACCAATGCTCAATCGGTAATTCCATACCGAACTCTTGCGTAAGACGTTCTTCAAGCCCTTTGATATCCCACTGTTCTTCCAAAGATTGTGGTGGAATATATTGATTAATCACATTGTTAAATACATCATGGCGAATTGCTTTGATGGTGTCTGAAATATCATCGTTATCCAACAAGTGATTACGCTGCTCATAAATGGCGTGTCGTTGATCATTGGCGACATCATCATACTCAAGGAGATTTTTACGACCATCAAAATGGAATGCTTCGACTTTCGCTTGTGCAGAAGCAATCACTTTCGCCAACATTTTAGATTCCATCGCCTCTCCCGGCACAGTGAAGGCTTTACGCATTAAGTTGAGCTTGCCTTCATTGAGGTAAATTCGCATCAAACCATCTTCCAAAGAAAGATAGAAACGGGACGAGCCGGGGTCACCTTGACGGCCGGAACGACCACGTAACTGGTTGTCGATACGGCGTGATTCGTGACGCTCCGTACCGATAATATGCAATCCTCCTGCTTTCATCACAATTTCGTGATTTTTCTCCCACTCTGCTTTTAAAGCATCAATTTGTTCTTGAGTCGGATTATCTAATTTGGCTGCCTGCGCTCTCCAGTTACCACCTAGGATAATATCTGTACCACGTCCTGCCATATTGGTTGCGATAGTTACCGCCCCAGGGTAACCAGCCTCAGCTATAATTTCCGCTTCTTGTTGGTGGAATTTCGCATTTAATACATTGTGTTTGATACCCGCTTTATCCAAGGCTTTCGATAATTCTTCCGATTTCTCAACAGAGATTGTCCCCACTAATACCGGTTGTTGGCGAGCGACACAATCTTTTATATCCTCAATAATCGCATTAAATTTGTATTCTTCGTTTTCAAACATCAAATCAGTGCGATCATCTCGAATCATTGGGCGATTTGTTGGAATCACCACAGTTTCTAAACCATAAATTTGCTGGAATTCAAAGGCTTCGGTATCCGCCGTTCCCGTCATCCCAGCCAATTTTTCATACAAACGGAAGTAGTTTTGGTAAGAAATAGAGGCAACGGTTTGGTTCTCACTCTTAATTTCCACCCCTTCTTTGGCTTCAATGGCTTGATGTAAACCGTCAGACCAACGACGCCCAGCCATGGTTCGACCGGTATGTTCATCTACGATCACGATTTCACCATCTTTTACAATATAGTCCACATCACGCTCAAACAAAGTATGCGCACGTAATGCCGCCATAACGTGATGTAATAAGACAATACGACCCGGTGAATAAAGCGAGTCCCCCTCCGACATTAACCCTTGTTCAATTAACCAATTTTCGACTTTTTCCTGCCCGCGTTCGGTGAGGTGTGCCTGTTTAGATTTAAGATCCAGCGTGAAATCGCCTTCCCCCTGATATTCTTCGGTATCCTCCTTTTCTTGTTTAATCAAACTAGGAATCAACTTATTAACAGCAATATAAAGATCCGAACTGTCTTCCGCCTGACCGGAAATAATTAACGGAGTACGGGCTTCATCAATTAAAATAGAATCCACTTCATCCACCAACGCATAACCTAAGGTGCGTTGGAAACGTTCTTCTTTCGAATGAGCTAAATTATCGCGTAAATAGTCAAAACCAAGCTCGCTATTGGTGGCGTAAGTAATATCTGCTGCGTAAGCGGCACGTTTTGCTTCCGGCGGCAAGCCCGGAATATTCACCCCTACACTCATCCCTAAAAATTCAAATAATGGGCGATTGGTTTCTGCATCTCGGCGTGCTAAGTAATCATTTACGGTAACTACGTGTACGCCTTTTCCTTCAAGGGCGATAAGGTAACAAGGCAACGTTGCGGTTAAGGTTTTCCCTTCACCGGTACGCATTTCTGCAATACAGCGGTTGGTGAGTACCATCCCACCCACAAGCTGAACATCAAAGTGGCGCATACCCAACACACGTTTACTCGCTTCACGCACCGTAGCGAAGGCTTCCGGTAAAATATCTTGTAAGGTTTCGCCTGCATTCAAACGATCACGGAATTCATCAGTTTTAGCACGAAGTTGTTCATCGGTTAGAGCTTCAAATTCCGGTTCCAATTTATTAATTTTGATAACTTGTTTTTTAAGTTTACGTAAAATACGGTCGTTACGACTACCAAAGATTTTTGTTAAAATACTCATAATTTCTCTTTAAAAAATAATAGGTTAAAATGATCAATATGTGAAATTTCTTAAATTTTGCATATCACAATGATCTTATAATACGAATTTTCCAAATTCGTACCGATTATAGAAAATCAGAAATTAAATAAGTAAAGGGCCTGCACGAATAGGGGCTTGAGAATTCAATACTTCCGCGATAAAGTGCGGTTGAATTTCAAGTTGTTTTTTTGTTGAGTGGGAAATAGAGGGTTGCTGGAATTGTTGATGTTGCTCATTGCGCAACACTTTTACCGTTTCCAACACTTGTTGAACCGATACATTGGATAAATAGTTTTCCGCCGGCTGATTTTCTAAACTTTGAGCATTAGGCAAGGCAAAGATGGCGATCATACTTAAAAGTAATCGCGACCAAAAATTCTGCTTGGTTTTGCCTGAAATCATCATCTCGTTGTTTATTACAAAAATTGCGTGTATTGTAGCGGAAATCGAAACTGATGTCATTTATTGGGGTTATTTCATGAAAAACAAGGTAGAACGTTATCAAAAAGCCGTGAATATTGTCGAGATAATGGAACAGTCATCCTTTGCTCAAATAATGCAAAAAGGTTTGGCAATACATGAATTAAACCAAAAATTTAACCGCACTTTCCCCCAAGAATTTCAAGGTTTATTTCGTATAGGTCAAATAAACGGGGATACAATATTTATTGAAGTAGCAAATGCGATTGTTAGACAAGGAATGCTGTTTCGCCAACTGGATTTATTAACATTGATTCAAAAAGATTACCCACAGATAAAAAAACTTGATTTGAAGATCAGTCCTGAATTTAACAGAGCTATGCCTTAAAAATCGCAATCAACTCTTTCACTTTCACCCGTTTTTCTGAATTTTGGCTAATTGAACGCTGCACTTTGACCCGTTTAAATTTCGCGCCTTTGTAAATTTCTCGGGTAAATTTTATATCGTGGTTAGAAATCAAAACTGAGATCTGCTGTTCCTTTTGTACTTTTTTAGCGAGTTCTGCTAAGGCTCGTTGATGTTCCAAATCAAATTCATTGCCTGCATAGCCGGTGAAATTAGTCGTTTGTTGCAACGGCGCATAAGGTGGGTCACAGTAAATCACCGATGTTTTATCCGCCAATTCAAAAGTTTGTTTAAAATCACTACATAAAAAAACCGCACTTTGAGCTTTGTACGCAAAATAACGCAGTTCATCCTCCGGGAAATAATGGGTTTTATAATCACCAAAAGGCACATTAAATTCATTTTTACTGTTATAACGACACAGCCCATTAAAACCAAATCGATTTAGATAAAGAAAAATGACAGAACGTTCAAAGGGATCGCGGGATTCATTGAATTGTTGGCGTTTCGCGTAATAGTACTCGGGCGTATTGGCATGAGGTGAAAAGAAAATCGGTTTACAAGCGTCAATATATTGATCTACGTTATCTTTAACAATATTAAATAAATTAATCAAATCAGGGTTAATATCCGCCAGAATATAGCGCTCAAAATTAGAATTTAAAAATACGGCTCCTGCACCTACAAAAGGCTCAATCAAACATTGCTTTTTCTTTGGGAAGGCTTTGTTAATATCGTCCGTTAATCGAAATTTACCACCCGCCCATTTCAAAAACGGGCGGTGCTTTATTTTAGATTTAATTTGTTTTTTCGGACGTAACATTTTAGTCCGCTTGAGAACAACGGCAGATAGCATTTAGCACAAGCTTATGATCCGTGTCTGTTGCCACATAAGCTTGTCCTAGCGATTTAAGCAATATAAGGCGTAATTTACCGGCGAGTACTTTTTTATCGCGCATCATATGGGGCAGATAGTCTTCCGGTTGCATACCATCCGGTGATACAGTGGGTAAATTGGCGCGGGCAAGTAATTTTTCTAAACGGGCGACATTTTCTACGGAAATATTGCCCAATTCCTCCGAAAGTACGGCTGCCATCATCATTCCCACGGAAACCGCTTCACCATGTAACCAGTTGCCATAGCCAAGATGTGTCTCAATAGCATGACCAAAAGTATGCCCAAGATTTAATAGGGCACGATCGCCTTTCTCCGTTTCATCGCGCGCCACAACATCCGCTTTTATTTGACAGCAGAGGGCAATACAATGCTGAAGTGCCTCTTGTTTCAGCGCCACAAGATCATCAATATTCTTTTCTAACCATTCAAAAAATTCATCGTCTAGAATGGCACCGTATTTAATGACTTCCGCAAGACCAGCATTGACTTCACGCTTTGGTAAGGTATTCAACGTAAGCGTATCAATCATCACTGCGCTAGGTTGATAGAACGCACCAATCATGTTCTTACCAAATTCATGATTGACCGCTGTTTTGCCCCCTACGGAGGAATCAACTTGGGAAAGTAAGGTAGTCGGAATTTGAATTAAGCGGACACCTCGCTGATAGCTTGCCGCAGCAAAACCTGCAACATCTCCGATAACGCCGCCACCAAGTGCGATGATGGTTGTATCACGACCGTGGTTACCTTGTAAAAGTTTGGTAAAAATCAGATTGAGAGAATCAAGCGTCTTATACTTTTCACCATCAGGTAGCAAAATATAATCAACAACACAACCTCGCTTTTCAAGAGTATCGGTCACTGTTTTCAGATAAAATTGTGCGATCGTTGGATTGCTCACAATCATCACTCGTTCCCCATCTTCAACCGGATAGCGATGTTTATCTTGTAACAAACCACTACCGATTAAAATCGGATAACGACGTTCTTGTAATTCCACATTTATGCACTGCATAATTTATCCTTACAATAATGATTAAATACAGCTAATAAAGCTAAAGAGAGCCATTGAGTCCATTCATATTATCAATTAAATCAATAATTTGATTCACCATCACTTTGGCGTTTTGGTCATCGGTCGGGAGAGTAATATCCGCAATTTCTTCATATAATGGGTTACGGATTTTCGCAAGATCTTCCAATACTTGGCGAGGATCTTCCACATCTTGCAAGAGAGGGCGTTTTTTATCCCGTTGTGTACGTTGGAATTGTTTATCTACGGTCGTTTCCAGATAAATCACAATACCACGTGCTGATAAATAGTTACGACTGTCCTTTGAAAGCACCGTTCCGCCACCGGTCGAGAGAACAATGCCTTGCATTTGGGTTAATTCATTAATGATACGTTCTTCACGTTTACGAAAACCTTCTTCGCCTTCTAAATCAAAAATCCAACCGATATCTGCGCCCGAACGTTCTTCAATCACTGCGTCAGAATCTAAAAAATCCATATTTAACTGTTGTGCTAATTGACGACCAATTGTGCTTTTACCCGCACCCATAGGGCCTACTAAAAAAATATTACGTTTTTCTGCCATTACTCTTTTTTCTAATGATAAATTTACTCAAATTGATCTTCTTAACACTAAGCAAAACCATGAAATGAAGGCTGCCAAAAGATCACCCAAAAAATAATGGGGATTATCGCAATAAACCACCTTAATTTTCAACCTTTAAAGGGAATTTATTTTTAAATAAGCCTAAAGTGTGGTCAAAAATCGTTTAATTTTTGCTTACCTACTAAAGTGGCGATTAAATTTTCCTTTCCATTCTGTCTCGTAGCAACAATTTTTATGGAAAATTCTAAACATTGAATTCATCCCTTATGTGCCATATCCGACGAATAAAAGGAATAATTCCAACTAAAGCACGATTAATTGAAATCAGGCCTAAATTCATTTGTGTTTCTTTACCGGCTGGCGGACAAAATGCAAGGTGCTTATCTGGATCATTAATCGGTTTCCAGCGCCTTGGTTGAGAGGAACGGCTATTAGGATAAAACCCCACCGTTGGAAGATTAAAGGCACTACTTAAATGCAAAGGTCCTGTTGATCCCGCTATAAATAAATCCGCACAAGCTAGGGAATGAGCAAAATCAACCAAACCTTTATTTTTATCGTAAATCACAAGACGCGAATCCCCCACTAATTGAGCAAGTTCATGCGCTTTTTCACTTTCATCGGGGCCGGCTGTGAGCACGATCTGGCAATCAAACTCGGCGAGTAATCCTTGAATTAATTCGGCATATTGAGCAAGCGAAAGATTGGTTGCCGATCCCCCTGAACCGCTATGCACAAAAATCCATTTTTTATCCGTTGAAAGTCCTAAGTTTTTTTGTAAAAAAACACGCTGATTTTCAACCGCACTTTTATCAAATGCAAGATAGGGCGGTTTGGGTTCAACAATCGGCATATTGTATTTTTTTAAAAAAGCCCGAACTAAATCCTGATTATATTCTGCTTCCGATTTTTCCGAACGGGAACGGCGTTGTGTAAGACGATGATTATAAAGAAATTGAACCAGCTTTGTCGCTGGTGCAAGGCGGTATTTAATTCCGCTTTTCCACGCTAATTTAGCATTATGCGTATTGGAAAAAAAACTGATCATCGCATCAAAGTTTCTTATTTTAATTTCACCAATAAGGCGGTTAAAATCTGCTTTGTCGCCTTTTTTACTATCAACAATCACATCATCCAAATAAGGACAAATTTCTGCAAGCGGTGCAGTATAACTTGGCACAAGAGCGGTCAATTTTAGTGAAGGATTTGACGCTTTCAGCATAGCAAAAGCCGGCCATGCCTGCATAAAATCACCCAGTTTATCATTACGAATAACCAGAATTTTTTCCATTACACTCGCTCCAAAGATTGTCTTTTTTCACTTTGTTTTAACATGGCATAAAACACTGTTGTTAAGAAAAGATAGAAAATATTACCGGAATTATGCGCAAAAAAACCTTGACTCAAACAATAAATCATAACCGATAAAATATGCACCACTCCTAATGCGGCAATTAATTTTGTTTCTGAAGAAGTGCTGTTTAAACGACGTTTAAATTGATAAAACGGTACAAGTAAAATACCTAAAAATGCGATGAATCCAACAATACCCCGCTTAGATAAATCATCAAGATATTGATTGTGTGCATGGGTAAATCGTCCTATATTCCCTATTACTGCCTTGGTTTTCACATCTTGCTTACGCTTGTCTGTCGCCCCTTGCTCTCCCCAGCCTAAAATCGGTTTTTCTTTTATCATTTGAATCGCACTTTTCCACATTTCAAAACGTAATCCAAGTGAGGTATTCGCATTATTTTTCTCATATCCGGCAATATCACTTTGAATTAAAGAGAGACGCGCCATCACAGGACTATTTGGCATTTGGGTAACACCCACCGCTACCACCGCAAATACGCCTATTAAACTAAGGAAAAAACCTTTTGATAATGACCGACTATAAATCAGCAAGATCACAATCAGCACAATAGGCAATACAATCCAGCCTCCACGTGCCGTTGAAAGAATACTTCCCACTATGCCAAAGAAGGATGCAAAAATACAAAGTGCGCTGATTTTTTTCTGTGATTTTTGCCAGTAATAAAGCCCGACCACGATACTAAATAATCCTAATGACATCGCAATATCACCGCCTTGAATCTGCATAGTTCTGGGTGAATAAGCCATAGCACTATGTAAAATAAATTTATCATAAAGAGCAACCAATCCGGCAATGAGTGAGCCTAATGGGATAGCATAAACGACCGAACATAATTTTAAGGACATTCTTAATAGGAAAATTAACGCAGGAATCAATAAAATAGCACGGCTTGGATTATCCAGTTCCCTTCCCCTTCCTTCATTTATAAACAACGAAAGTACAAATACCGAAAAATAAAAAATATAGCTATAAATTAGCCATTTATCCTCTTGAGATAAGTTCCATTTAAACTTTTTAATTAATCCGTAAATACCGTAGCCAATCCCTAAAGTGATTAAAAAGAACGGTGCAACATTATGTCCGCCTTTAAATGCCAACACAGATAAAAAAAAGAAACTGATGCTAAAATTTGCGAGAAAAGGCAATAAATTTTGTTTTGAAATTTGCATAGATAATCACCAAAAATAAAAAACCGCACTAAAAAGTGCGGTCGTATTTTATGCTATTTTTGTGGATTATAAAACATCAACACAGTTTAAGTCTTCGAAAGATTGTTCTAAGCGTTTAGACATAGATTCTTCCATTTTTCTTAACCAAACACGCGGATCATAGTATTTTTTATTTGGTACGTCCGGACCTTCAGGGTTACCTAATTGACCTTGTAAATAGGCTTCATTCGCTTTATAGAAGTTTAAAATACCGTTCCAAGCCGCCCATTGCGTATCGGTATCAATGTTCATTTTGATTGCACCGTAGCCGATTGCTTCACGGATCTCTTCGCGAGAAGAACCGGAACCGCCATGGAATACGAAGTTGATTGGTTTAGCCGAAAGATTACGCTCTTTTGAAACAAATTCTTGTGATGCACCTAAGATGGACGGTTTTAATTTCACATTACCCGGTTTATAAACACCGTGAACATTACCGAATGCCGCTGCAACAGTGAAATTCGGGCTTACCGGATTTAATTGATCATAAACGTATAATACGTCTTCCGGCTGGGTATAGAGTTTGGATTCTTCAACATCTGAATTATCTACGCCGTCTTCTTCACCGCCTGTGATGCCGATTTCAATCTCAAGGGTCATACCCATTTTATCCATACGGGCAAGGTATTCACGGCAAATTGCCATATTCTCTTCCATTGGCTCTTCAGATAAATCGATCATATGAGAAGAGAATAACGGGCGACCGGTTTCGGCAAAGTGTTTTTCACCTGCTTCTAATAAACCGTCAATCCATGGAAGTAATTTTTTCGCTGCGTGGTCGGTATGAAGGATAACCGGTACACCATATTCTTTTGCAAGGGTATGTACATGTTTCGCTCCGGCAATTGCGCCTAGCACATCTGCACGTGCACCTGACTCCGGTTTGAGACCTTTACCCGCATAGAAAGACGCACCACCGTTAGAAAATTGAACAATGACCGGCGCTTTTACGCGTGCCGCCGTTTCCAATACCGCATTCACAGAATCAGAACCCACACAGTTTACCGCAGGGATTGCGAAATTATGTTCTTTCGCATAAGCAAATACTTTCTGAACATCTTCACCGGTTAATACACCCGGTTTTACGATATTTAATAAACCCATCTTATTGTTTCCTTCTTTAAGTGTTGAGAATTTTTGCACAGTGCATGGATCATTCAACCCACACACCATCATCATATTCGGTTAATTAACCGTTCGCACGTTTTTCAAGAATTTCTACTGCCGGTAACACTTTACCTTCTACAAATTCTAAGAACGCACCACCACCGGTTGAAATGTAGGAAATTTTATCTGCAATACCAAATAAATCAATCGCCGCAAGGGTATCGCCACCACCGGCAATAGAGAATGCTTCGCTATTGGCAATGGCATGGGAAATCACTTCAGTTCCTTTACGGAAGTTAGGAAATTCAAACACGCCTACCGGACCGTTCCATAAAACGGTTTTCGCATTTTTGATGATTTCCGCCAATTGCTCTGCTGATTTATCACCGATATCAAAAATGGATTCATCGTCTTTCACTTCAGTCACAGATTTTTCTGTTGCCGGTGCGGTTTCAGAAAATTCTGTTCCCACACGTACATCAACAGGAACAGGAATATCCGTACTTGCAGCTAATTCTTTTGCCACTGGAATTAAATCTTCTTCATACAAAGATTTGCCTACATTGTGACCTGCGGCAGCAATGAATGTATTTGCAATACCGCCACCCACGATAATTTGATCTGCAATTTTTGAAAGAGAATTTAATACTTCCAATTTGGTGGAAACTTTAGAACCCCCCACTATTGCCACCATTGGGCGAGCAGGTTCTTTCAATGCTTTACCTAAAGCATCTAATTCAGCCGCAAGCAACGGACCCGCACAAGCAACCGGCGCAAATTCAGCAACACCATAAGTTGAAGCTTGCGCACGGTGTGCTGTACCGAATGCATCCATCACAAACACATCACAAAGTGCGGCATATTTTTTACCTAATTCAGGATCGTTTTTCTTTTCACCGTTGTTTACACGAACGTTTTCCAGAACAACGATTTCGCCTTCTTTCACATCCACGCCATCAAGGTAATCACGCACTAAACGCACAGGAACATCAAGATGTTCGTTCAAATAATCAACAACCGGTTGTAAAGAATCTTCAGGCTTAAATTCACCTTCAGTCGGACGACCTAAGTGAGAAGTCACCATCACTTTCGCGCCTTTTTCAAGAGCTAATTTCAAAGTAGGGATGGTTGCACGGATACGTGCATCGGAAGTCACTTTGCCGTCTTTCACCGGTACATTAAGATCTGCGCGAATAAACACTCGTTTGCCCGCTAAATCTAAGTCGGTCATCTTGATTACTGACATAATCTATCCTCTTGGTTAGTTAAAATTAAAACTTCGCCTATTATACCTAGATCTCGCTAGGTTGTAACGATTTAGATCAAAGAAATCCTTATTACTTCTGACAATCAATCACTTGCCACTGCTTGTTATAACAAATAAATAATTCATTTCGGCTTGCACCAAGATAGGTGTTTTTAAGCTGCGGATTGTTTTGTTTCATCCAACGGAATAATTCACTTCGGCTTAAATTTTCTTTCGGTAAACGCAGCCCATTAAATAATTCCTGTTCTTTCGCAAAATATTGCTCTGCGGAATTAAAAGCACAACTACCGTGTTTTTCCCACTCTCCTTGCAATAGTTTTGCCCCCGGCGATAAGGTTAAATAAGGTTCAACAATTGATTTCGGTAACACCGGTAAATCCCCTTGGCAAAAACGGGGATGATCCGCCACAGAGCGAGCTTTGGCATTTTGTGGCCATAAACCGTGCACCACCCAGCCAAAAGTGCGGTTATTTTCACATTGATATTGCGCTGACGAAGGTAACTGATTGCCATATTTTTCACGCTGAGAAGCGCAAAAACTCGGTGACCAAGAAAGCACCAGCATATAATAATCCACCGACGCATTAGCATTTTGTCCGATAGGATCATCACGCATAATCACATCGTAATCGGCAAAAATATCTGTATTTTTAACCGCACTTTTACCTTTTTGGGGAGTGGAAGATTCTGCTTGAGAAGAAAACTTTTGATTTTCGCTAAAATATTGCCAAATGCTGAATGCAGCAAGGGCAATCATGGAAAGTGTAGAAAGCTGTTTTTTCATAAAATACGTTTGTTTTTTTGTCAATTTTGTGTTTGTCGGCTATAATCCGCCACCTTCTATTTCAGACATTGTAAAGGATTATTATGGCATTACTCATCACGCAAAAATGCACGAACTGCGATATGTGCTTACCGGAGTGTCCCAATGAGGCGATTTCTGTCGGTGATGAAATTTATGTCATTGATCCTGTGCTTTGTACCGAATGTGTCGGACATTATGATACGCCAACCTGCCAAAAAGTTTGCCCGATTACGAACTGTATTAAACCAGATCCTGACAATCAAGAAACGGAAGAACAACTTTGGGAGCGTTTTGTGATGATCCATCATGCCGATAAACTTAAAGGTTAAGCCATGTTTTCTCGAATGACTAAAACAAAATTACTCAAAATCGTGGTGATTTTAATTTATCTGTTTAGCCCTATCGATATTCTACCGGAAGCCGTACTCGGACCTTTGGGTTTAGTGGATGATGCGGCCGCCGTGTGGCTATTAATAAAAATTTTACTTGCTAAATAAAAAAGTGCGGTTAATTTTCTCTGAGAATTTCAACCGCACTTTTCCATATTATGCCGTCTTCATTTGGAAGATCACCAATTCTGCCTGACAACAGAAAGCAAATTTTGCCTTTAATAAATAGCCGTCATCGACTTTACTGATTTCCGCCTGAATTTCACAAGGTTCACTTTCAACCTCACGAGCTTTCTGAGTAAAAAAATCTAAAGCGGTTTGCGCTTGCTCTTGGGTGTCATAGATATAGTTGATCTCTTGTGTACAATCCCGATTATCAAACAATGATTTCATATCAAAGGTGTTACAACCGACACATTCAACCGGTCTTTCTGTTTGAATTGCCATATTTCTCTCCTTTTTAATTAATCGCTATTTTGCCGCCACAAACCCCACGGCTTCATACACTTTTGCGAGAGTTTCCTGCGCTTTCGCCCGTGCTTTTGCGGCACCTTGGCGAAGAACTTCATCAAGCAAGGCTTCGTTGCTACGATATTCATGAAAACGTGCCTGCAACTCTGCAAGTAAATTAGACACTTCATCAGCCACCGCAGTTTTTAAATGGCCGTACATTTTACCTTCAAATTCTTGTTCAAGTTCAGCAATGGATTTATCCGTTACGGCAGAAAGAATATCCAATAGATTCGATACCCCTGCTTTGTTTTTTACGTCATAACGAACAACAGGCGGCTCATCAGAATCAGTCACCGCACGTTTAATTTTTTTCGCCACGGATTTCGGATCTTCTAAAAGCGTCACCACATTATTGCGGTTATCATCAGATTTTGACATTTTCTTTTCAGGATCCTGCAACGACATAATGCGTGCACCGGCTTTACCAATAAAAATCTCAGGAATGGTGAAAATATCGCCATAAAGAGCGTTAAAACGGTTTGCAATATCACGCGTAATTTCTAAATGTTGTTTTTGATCATCGCCCACCGGCACACTTTTAGCCTGATAAAGTAAAATATCCGCTGCCATCAACACCGGATAATCAAACAAGCCCACATTAATATTTTCCGCATAACGTGCCGATTTATCCTTAAATTGCGTCATACGGCTCATCTCACCAAAATAAGTATAGCAATTTAACACCCAGCCCAATTGTGTATGCTCCGGCACATGAGATTGTACGAAAATCGTTGCTTTATTAGGATCGATACCGCATGCCAAATAAAGCGCCACCACATCAAGGGTCGCTTTACGCAGTGCCGCCGGATCTTGGCGAACCGTGATCGCATGTAAATCTACCACACAGAAAATACATTCATAATCATCTTGCATTTTCACCCAATTACGTAGTGCGCCTAAATAATTCCCGATAGTCAATTCACCGGAAGGCTGCACACCGCTAAATACGATTGGTTTTGCCATAACTTATCCTTTCTCATCTTGAAAATAAATTGGCGGTATCATATCAAAAGATCGCTTCTTTTTTAATGAGATAGTTCAAAACAGGCGGTAAAAATGCTATATTGCGTGCAATTTCAGCCTGTTTATCACGCCTATTACGTTTTTATATGACAAATTACCATGACATGGTGCTGGCACTTGCCGGCATTTATCAATCCACAGCATTGGTCAATCAACTTGCGATGAAAGGCAAAGTGGAAAATCAGGAGGCTTTTCACGCTACCATCAACTCCCTTTTTCAAACCCGACCGGAAAACACGCTTGCCGTTTTTGGCGGGCAAATTCATCCTCTAAAACTGGGTTTGGAAACACTTATTGAACAACTGTCCACCCTTGATGATAAAAATATCGTAAATTATTGGAGCAGTTTATTGGGCTTAGAAGGTATTCTGAATAAAAACCCTGAAGCAAAATCCGAACTGGCTCAACGTATTCAACGCTTGCAGGAACAACGGGCATATCACAAATCACTTGATGCACAGATGATTTCCATTATGGCTAATATTTATGTTGATATCATCAGTCCTTTGGGGCGAAGAATTCATATTATTGGTAACGAAAATTATCTACAACAACAATTTGTGCAAGACAAAGTTAGAGCCTGTTTGCTTGCCGGCATTCGTGCTACCGTGCTATGGCGACAAGTAGGTGGCAATAAATGGCGATTATTATTCTTCCGTAGCAAAATAATTAATGCAGCGAAAGAAATTTATTCAACGATTTATTCTTAATTTATCAACATTCCTTAATACACCGGAGTATTTTATGCAACTTTCCGCACTTACTGCGATTTCCCCAATTGATGGTCGTTATCAAGATAAAACGACCGCACTTCGCGATATTTTTAGCGAATTCGGTTTACTTAAATTCCGCGTTACCGTTGAGGTTCGTTGGTTACAAAAATTAGCAGCGACTGCCGAAATTCCTGAAGTATCTATGCTGTCTAAAGAAGCAAACGATTACCTAGATAAAATTGTCAGTGAATTTAGTTTAAAAGATGCCGAACGCATTAAAGAAATCGAACGCACCACCAACCACGATGTAAAAGCGGTGGAATATTTTTTAAAAGAAAAAAGCGAAGCGTTGCCGGAACTGGCAAAGGTTTCAGAATTTATCCATTTTGCCTGCACCTCCGAAGACATTAACAATCTTTCTCACGCCTTAATGCTAAAAACAGCGCGTGATAGCGTGATTTTACCGGAATGGCAAAAACTCATTGATGAAATCACCCGCCTTGCAAACGAATATAAAACAATCCCATTGCTTTCTCGCACGCACGGTCAACCGGCTTCTCCAACAACTGTCGGAAAAGAAATGGCGAATGTGGTCTATCGTTTACGTCGCCAATTCAAACAACTGCAACAAAATGAGATTCTCGGCAAAATCAATGGTGCGGTGGGTAACTATAACGCACACCTCTCCGCTTATCCAAACCTTGATTGGCATAAATTCAGCGAAGAATTTGTTACCTCACTGGGTTTGAACTGGAATCCCTACACTACGCAAATCGAACCTCATGATTACATCGCCGAATATTTTGATGCTATCGTGCGTTTCAATACCATTATTGTTGATTTCGACCGTGATCTTTGGGGCTATATTGCGTTAAATCACTTCAAACAACGCACCATTGCCGGCGAAATCGGTTCTTCCACTATGCCGCATAAAGTGAACCCGATTGACTTTGAAAACTCCGAGGGCAATCTTGGTCTTGCCAATGCTGTGATGACCCACTTAGGACAAAAGCTCCCTATTTCTCGTTGGCAACGGGATTTAACGGATTCCACCGTGTTGCGTAATCTTGGTGTGGGCGTGGGCTATTGCTTAATCGCTTATGCAGCGACCCGAAAAGGTATCAGCAAATTAGAAGTAAATGAACAACATTTACGTGATGAACTCAATCAAAACTGGGAAGTACTGGCAGAGCCGATTCAAACCGTTATGCGCCGTTATGGTATTGAAAAACCGTATGAAAAACTGAAAGAATTAACGCGAGGCAAGCGTGTGGACGAGCAAGCCATGCGCGAATTTGTAGAAAAATTGGAGATTCCGGCTGAAGAAAAAGCCCGTTTACAACAACTCACCCCTGCTACTTATATCGGAGCGGCAGTTGATCTGGTAGAAAAGCTCTAATTTGACACAATAAAGTGCGGTCAAAATTCTATGAGAATTTTGACCGCACTTATGAATAACAGAGTATTAATGAGCCAAAGAAGAAAAGTATTTAGGAGAATCAACCATCACACCATCAACACCTAATTTATTCGCCAGCTCCAAGTCTTCTTTTGTTTTTATACCGAATAAAATAATATGCTGAGGTTTTTGTTTAAAACATTTTATATCTTCCGGTGACCAAGCTAATACCGCTTCACTTACCCCTTCCCCTAATGTAAAGGTTTCAACCACTTTAACTTTTCGATAAAGTTCAAATCCATGCCAATATTCCTCTTTTAATGGTGTCGGACAATGATTACTGTTTAATGCCGTTTCGACTAAATATTGTCGAGTAAGATCCCGTGTAGCAAAAGTCGCTATTTCCGGCGATAAAATCTCTGTGAATGCCTTGTTTGTAGAGTACACTCTCACTCTGTTAAACGCCTTATTTTTGGTCAGTACTTGTAACAAAGAATTTTTCATGCTTATAGGATCGGCATCGGGCGATTTTAGATCCAAATAGAAAAAGGTTTCCGGATAAGACATTAAAATATCATCTAAACTGGGAATACCAATATCTTTATTACGATAGGGATAACCATCATTCGGTTTGAAATAATATGCCGCATCCAATTTTTTTAATTCAGCCGCAGAATATTCTGAAACAAAACCTTTAGCATTAGTATTCGCCGATAAATCCTGAGGACGATATAGAACAGGAATGTGATCTTTTGACAGTTGAATGGAGATCCAAATTGCATCCGCTTTATTTTTCAGCGCCTCATTAATGGCAAATGAAGTATTCTCCGGCGCATCGTCTTTTCCTGCACGATGAGCAATTAATTGTAACTGTTGAGAAACACTTGAAAAAGATGATTCGGTTGCGAGCAATATTTTCGGTATTAATGTAATTACCAATGTGGCAAATAAAATTCGATAAATAAACATAAGAATCTCCCATAAATTAAGTGATATATCACTCAATTTATTCTAAAAAAGATTTGTGACAATCAAATGACTCAAACTTGTATCAAGATTGTTTCGTTTTTGTTGTATTTATAGTGTTTATTCATCAATATCATATTTTTTAAGAGACAAACTTTAAAATTCATTCTAATATATGCCCCAGTATCTTTTAATGTTAATCTTAAATAGAGGAAAGCTAAAATGGCAAAAATCGTTAAAGTGATTGGTCGTGAAATCATCGACTCACGCGGTAACCCAACTGTAGAAGCAGAAGTTCATTTAGAAGGTGGTTTCGTGGGTCTTGCTGCTGCGCCATCAGGTGCTTCAACCGGTTCTCGTGAAGCATTAGAATTACGCGATGGCGATAAATCACGTTTCCTAGGTAAAGGTGTATTAAAAGCGGTGGCGGCAGTAAATGGTCCGATTGCTGAAGCATTAGTGGGTAAAAATGCTTTAAACCAAGCTGAGATCGACCAAATCATGATCGACTTAGACGGTACAGAAAACAAATCTAACTTTGGTGCAAATGCAATCTTAGCGGTTTCATTAGCAAATGCTAAAGCAGCCGCAGCATCTAAAGGCTTACCGCTGTATGCTTACATTGCGGAACTCAACGGTACGCCGGGCGTCTATTCTATGCCATTACCAATGATGAACATCATCAACGGTGGTGAGCACGCAGATAACAATGTTGATATTCAAGAATTTATGATTCAACCGGTTGGTGCGAAAACATTACGTGAAGCACTTCGTATCGGTGCGGAAGTATTCCACAATCTTGCAAAAGTATTAAAAGCAAAAGGCATGAGCACGGCTGTTGGTGACGAAGGTGGTTTTGCACCAAATCTTGCGTCTAACGCAGATGCCTTGGCTTGTATCAAAGAAGCCGTAGAAAAAGCCGGTTATGAATTAGGTAAAGATGTGACCTTAGCGATGGACTGTGCCTCTTCTGAGTTCTATAACAAAGAAACCGGCAAATATGAAATGAAAGGCGAAGGTCGCTCATTCACTTCTGAAGAGTTCACTCATTATCTTGAAGAGCTTTGCAAACAATATCCGATTGTTTCTATTGAAGACGGTCAAGATGAATCTGACTGGAACGGTTTCGCATACCAAACTAAAGTATTAGGTGACAAAGTGCAATTAGTCGGTGATGACTTATTCGTAACAAACACCAAAATCTTAAAAGAAGGTATCGAAAAAGGTATCGCAAACTCAATCTTAATCAAATTCAACCAAATCGGTTCTTTAACAGAAACGCTTGCCGCAATCAAAATGGCGAAAGATGCGGGCTACACTGCGGTCATCTCTCACCGTTCAGGTGAAACTGAAGATGCGACTATCGCAGATTTAGCGGTAGGTACGGCAGCAGGTCAAATCAAAACCGGTTCTATGAGCCGTTCTGACCGTATTGCAAAATACAACCAATTAATCCGTATTGAAGAAGCATTAGAACGTGCGGGTACGCCGGCTGCATTCCCAGGTTTAAAAGCAGTTAAAGGTCAAGCATAATCTTCGGTTGGTTTAAACTGAATCGCACCGCACTTTTGGAAGAAAGTGCGGTGTTTTTCTATTGAATTTTTAAGGAAAGAAAATGTTACATTTAACCCTTGAAGACGAACTCTTTCTCGGTCAGCCAAAACAAGTAGGGACTCATTCAACCGTGCATGATCATCTTGCAGTGATGTTTGAAGATGATGGTGAAACCGGTTATTTTTACGCACTTGATATGCGTCAAAACGGTCAACCGATTGTGGATGTATTGCACGTTTACAATGTGGATTCCACCTCAAATCACCACGAAGCCCGTAAATTGGAAATTTGTTGGGATAAAAACGGCTATTTAGCCCTGCTCTTAATTAACGGTTATCCACACGCAGTATTTGATTTTGCTCGCTTAGTCGGTTATAACAGCAATAAATATCCACAACCGAATTTAATGAGTATGTGGACACGAGAACAACTCAGCAACGATAAAGCCGAGCAATGGCTTGGCGTAAAAACCATCAAATAAATGAAATTTTATCGCAATCTTCAGCCTTTCAAAGTCATTAGCTTTGATTTGGACGACACTCTCTATGATAACCATGATGTGATTCGCACCGCTGTTTCACGCTTTGTGCAATTCACGCAAGACCTAACTCAATGCCCAACGTTTGAAACAGAGTGGTTGGATTGGAAAGAACGTGTTGCACAAGAAAATCCTCTTTTAAGCGAAGATGTAACAGAGTGGAGAAAAGAAGCATTACACCAATTTTTAAATGCACAGGGAAAAAGTGCGGTTGAAATTGACCGCACTTTAGCACGCTCAATGAATGAATTTTTACATTGGCGACATCAAATTGATGTTCCCCAAGACACGCTAAGGGTATTAAATCATTTAAAAACAGGCTATAAACTCTGTGCCATCACCAATGGCAATGTGGATCCTTTACGTATTGGATTATCACAATTTGACCTTATTTTACGTGGTGGCGAACATGGCAGGGCGAAACCTCATGAAGATCTGTTCCAACAAACCGCACACTATTTTAATGTTTCGCCACAAGAAATTTTGCATGTGGGCGATAACTTAACGACAGATGTACAAGGGGCGATTCAAGCAGGTTGCCAAGCGGTGTGGATTAATTTATCGGATAAACATCTCATTGATTTTCCACAAGCAACTCTTTTACCTACTTTAGAAATCAACAACTTAACTAAACTCTTATTACTATGAATATGAAAAAGAAAAACCAAATTCTCGTTACTCTTTCCATTGTCGCATTACTTGGTGGCTGTTCGGAAGAAGAAGTACAACGGGATGTGTACCATTCCCTTGAAGATTGCCTCGCCGATTGGAAAAAAATTGAGTTATGCGAAGCAGACAAAAATGCACAAGCAGCACCGACTAATGTGAATACTCAGGCACAACAAAACAGCGCTTCTCTCTCCGGTTTAGGTTTACGCAATAACAGTGAAAATGCCAATGCCGTCAATGGTGAATGGCAAAACGCCAACCAAAACAATCCTGCAGCATCTGAATCCAACAATGTAAACGGGGAAACCACTGCTAATGCTGAAAGTAGCGATCCTTCCTTAGGCGCAGCGGTTGCCGGTGGTGTGATGGGATATATAGCAGCCCGTGCCATTAGTAACTTTTTAGGTCCGAGCTATCATCCAAGTAATCGTGCCGTCTCCACCCCAAGCGGGCAAGTCATCCAGCCTCAAACCAACCGTTCCGTAGGCAAACCAATGCTCGTAAAAGGCAATGCAGGAAGTATGAACAGCAAACCGGTTTCACGAGGCGGTTTTAGCAGCCCAAGCAATTCAAACCGTAGTAGCGGAGGTTAAAATGAAACGCATAACCGGTTTTCCAACCCGTCCCGATATGGTGCAACAACTGCTTGATGTCGGATTTGATTATTACAATTTGCCTTCCAGTGACGGTTCTCATTATTGGTCGGATAATGTCGCTTATGAATTTACCTTAGCGGAGATTGATCGGATTGAAGATACAACAAATGAATTGCACACAATGTGTTTAGATTTTGTCGCCGATGAAATCAGACAAGGTGATTATGCCCATTATCGTTTTACCGATTTGCAAAAACAATTAATTGAAAACTCGTGGCGCAAGCAAGCACCCTATTTATACGGACGTTTTGATTTTGGCTATGATGGTGAAAATTTAAAAATGTTTGAATACAACGCCGATACGCCCACCTCTTTACTGGAGGCTGCCGTTGTACAATGGCAATGGTTAGAACAAATTGAAGGTTTGCAACATCGTGATCAATTTAATTGGATTCACGAAGAATTACTTAAACATTTCACCTTTCTCAAACAGCAAAGCGGAAAAAACGATTTCTATTTCAGTGCAATGCAAGAAGCCGGTCGGGAAGATTGGGGAAATGTAGATTATCTCGCAGACGTTGCTTACAATGCAGGCTGGAATATCCACCAACTTGCGGTGGAAGACATTGGCTATAACAAGGAAGGTAAAGAATTTGTCGATTTAAACGATGCGCCTATTGAGATGCTTTTCAAACTTTACCCTTTGGAATGGTTAAGCGGTGCAGAATTTGCCCAATATGTCCCTACTGCGAACACACACTTTATTGAGCCTGCTTGGAAAATGTTATTAAGTAACAAAGCATTACTCGCAAAATTATGGCAACGTTATCCGAACCACCCGAATTTACTGCCGGCTTATTTTAACAAATTCGATATTACCGATCGCAACACAATCTGGGTAAAAAAACCGATGCTTGGTCGAGAAGGGGCTAACCTATTCTATTATGAAAAAAGTAATGGCGTAGAATTTGCCGCTAAAGGGAGTGAACATTCGGCCTTCTATGATACATCAGGCTATATTTACCAACAAAAATTTGAACTGCCTAATTTTTACGGGATGTATCCGGTCATTGGTTCTTGGGTCATCGGTGATGTGGCTTGTGGTATGGGGTTACGTGAGGATTTCACAGCTGTGACAGGAAACGATAGTCATTTTGTGCCGCACTATTTTGTACCATAGCTTAAGCTAATACAAACAAAATAATGGAATGTGCTGGTTTCTCATATGTCTGAACATTATTAAAAAATATATTAAAGGGCATGTAATTGTGTCAATCTACATGCCCTATCTTTCCTACTTAGCCTCAAACACCAAAATTGCACCTGAATTTTGCATCTGCATATTTTGTTTGCCGTCTAATCCAAGTGAGGCTCCTGCAGTATCGGTCATCACGTAAATTTTACTGCCGTCTTGATTGACTTCTACATTGCGGTAGCGACTTGGACTGGTGAAATGTTTATAGAGTTCACCTTGTACATCATCGCTGTTACCATTCAATGGCATACGGTAAATTCCACCACTTTTTAGCCCTGACACTAAAATAGAATTGCGCCATTCTTTCACTTTGCCATCTTTCGGGTAATAAGTAATACTCGAGAGTGCCGCAGTCGGCCAACATAAATAACTGGAATCAGGACAATTCGGATCGAACATATTATGTCCGTTACGCACCGTGAAGAAAGTTTTTAACGGATTGCGATAATTTTCTTCCTGTTTAAAGTCGGTTTCTTTTTGTGCCACCATTTTATTCGGCGCAGCACCGCCAGAGGTTTCAAATTTCGTATCGCCGATAGTTTCCGGTAGGGTATTACATTTTTCTGCCGTAGCATAGCTGGTATAAACGTAATTTTGGTTATCGGGATAACCTGCCACATACGGCCAACCATAGTTAGCCCCCGCTTCTAATAAATTCACCTCATCATCCGAACCCGGTCCTTGTTCTTCTTGGAATAATTTATCACCCACGAATACAATACCTTGTGGATTGCGGTGTCCATAGGTATAAACATGGCTTCTCACGCCGTTAATAACCGGATTATCTTCGGGAATCGAGCCATCAACATTGAAACGCAAGGTTTTGCCTTCATAAGCGGCAAAGTCTTTGTTATCCACTTCTTGTTGAGTCGGTAAGCGTTGCGCACGATCCGCATAACAAGTACGGGAATATTGGTTTGCACCTTGGTTGCCGATGGTGTAGTACAATTTTCCATCCGGTCCTAAACGTAAGCGACCGCCTTGGTGATCGGTAAAAGAAGCCAAGTGATCCAGCACAATATCTGTTTTTTCTACTTTACGGGCGATTTTATCTAAGGTGAGCTTGACGATTTTAGTATACTCTTGCCCGTCTTTTCCTTTATAGGCATAAGCTGCATAAAGTACGTTTTCACCGTTGCCGGATAGAAAATTCGGATCAAGCGTCAAGCCCAACAAACCTTGCTGCTGACCACCATTCACCACATCATCAAAATGATGAATCACCTGATGTTTTCCCGTTTCCGCATCCACCAACAAAATATTTCCGCCCACTTCCGTGACCCAAAGCTGCCCGTTGCGGTCGATCGCCATATCCCAAGGGCTTTGCAAACCTTCCACCAATACTTTACCGCTGAATGGTTCTGATTGTTGGGTATTAAATATGTCGCCGGCTTTAGCAAAAACAAAAGTCGATGTGATTAGCCCTAATGCAAGGGAAAGTGCGGTCTTTTTCATAAAGATTTCCTTTTTATAAGTGAACGTAAAACGGGCGGATGGTAGCATACTTTTATGTAGGAAAGTAAGTGAGGGTAAGCCCACCTTTTTAATTTGTAAGTGACAGGATTAATAAGGTTTTTCCTAGTAAATACGGATTTTACTGTATGTATCGTCCGCCAAGTAAACCCGCACTTTCCTCGTCACATAGGTAGCCCCAATAACGATTACTTTCATCGTTTTCTTTTATTCATCGAAATGTATAAAATGAGTAAAACATAATACACGAGTTTCTATCCTAACTATTTCAATCGGAACACTTATGAACGAACAACTCTTGCAAACGCTTTCAACCTTAATTACCGAACAGCGTAATCCACGTTCTATGAATATCGATCAGCTTTCTGCCTTAGAAATTGTCACCTTAATGAACCAAGAGGATCGCCAAGTTCCCCTTGCCATTGAACGGATATTACCTCAAATCGCACAAGCAGTGGAAACGATTGTCACTGCATTTCAGCAGGGTGGAAGATTGATATATATAGGTGCCGGCACAAGCGGACGTTTAGGTGTTCTCGATGCCTCTGAATGTCCGCCGACTTTTGGTGTCAGCAATGAGATGGTAAAAGGAATTATTGCAGGTGGTGAAGTTGCTATTCGCTATCCTGTAGAAGGCGCTGAAGATAATCAAACCGCAGCAATTGACGATTTATGCGCAATCAAATTTTCAGCTCAAGATGTTTTGGTCGGCATTGCCGCCAGTGGGCGTACGCCTTATGTTTTAAGCGCCTTAAATTATGCTAAACAGTTAGGTGCGATAACGATCTCTATTGCCAGCAATCCACATTCGGCAATGGCTCAAATCGCCGATATTGCCATTGATACCGTCGTCGGCGCAGAAATACTGACCGGCTCTAGCCGTTTAAAATCAGGTACTGCTCAAAAATTAGTACTCAATATGCTAACTACCGCATCGATGATTTTACTGAGTAAATGCTATGAAAATTTAATGGTGGACGTGCAAGCCAGTAATGAAAAGCTTAAAGCTCGCGCTATTAGAATAGTAATGCAAGCAACCGATTGTGATAAAACCATCGCAGAAAAAAACCTTATTCTTGCCGAACAAAACGCAAAATTGGCGATCATGATGATTTTAAGCGGCTTAGATAAAAATGAAGCCCAGGCATTATTAGACAAAGAAAAAGGGCATTTGCGGAAAGCTTTGGCAAAATAAAACGGAAAGTGCGGTTAAATTTGACCGCATTTTTACTGATAGGATAAAATCTGTCTTGTTATTTATCATATTGATTTTTAAATAACGTTATCAATTCTATATAGGAACAAAATCGGAACATACTATGAAAAAACTTCTTACATTTATTGCTATTGCAATCACTGCTACCTCTACTTTTGCTTCATCAGAAGAACTTGTCAATCTTCGTGATGAAATGACCATTATGGCGCAACGTTTAAATTTTGCTAACCGTGCAAATTCTTCTGAAGAATTTCAAGACAGCATGGCAAAATTTATTGACGCAGCAGAAAAATCCAAAGCGACCGTTCCGCCTAAATGGAACGGAGATACATCACAATTTTCAGGCTATCAACAAGGGTTACAAAAAGTCATTGACGTTGCAACGGAAGCCTCGGTTCTGGCGAAACAGAATAAATTAAATGAGGCTAAAGAAAAGCTCAGCGAGCTACCTGAGCTAAGAACAATGTATCACAAATTGTATAAATAATTTTACGCTATTTTATGTAATATTTTTGTCTAAAAATCCTCCCTTATCTCTCTTGAAATCAACCCTATAATGGTGTTAAATCTACCCCTCTTATAGGGTTATTCATTTAGTTATATTTTAGAAGGGTTTTATGTGTCAATTACTTGGCATGAACTGTAACACTCCAACAGATATCGTGTTTTCTTTTGAAGGTTTCCGTCGCCGGGCAGGCTTAACAGGACGTCATTCCGACGGTTTCGGTATCGCTTTTTTTGAAGGACGGGGAGTACGGATTTTCCGAGATAATCGCCCTGCCTCCGATTCTCCTATCGCCGATTGTGTAAAACAATATCAAATAAAATCACTTAATGTGATTGCACACATTCGTAAAGCTACACAAGGTGAAGTAAATATTGAAAATACCCATCCTTTTATTCGCGAAATTTGGGGTGAAAATTGGGTGTTTGCACATAATGGTAATTTGAAAGATTTACCGGATATGTCCGAGAGTTTCTGCCAACCAATAGGTTCAACAGATTCTGAAGCTGCATTTTGTTACATGGCTGAATATTTAAAAAATCGTTTTCGTAAAAAACCGTCAGAAATGCAAATTTTTGAAGCGATTCAAGATATCACCCAAAAATTGGCGACACATGGTACATTTAATTTTATCCTTTCTAATGGTGAATGGATGATCGCCCACTGTGCAACCAATTTGCATTATCTCACTCGGAAAGCGCCTTTTGGTAAAGCTCACCGTATTGATGATGAGGGGGTAATTGATTTTAACGATTATGCCAAAGATGGAGATAAAGTTACCATCATCACTACCTTTCCTCTAACCAAAGATGAATCTTGGACCAAAATGGAAAACGGCGGTTTCGTCTTTTTCAAAGAAGGGGATAAAGTGGCAGAAATCATCGGCGTAGCAAAAGAAGCAACTGACGATGGAACTCTATAACATACCCGTTGGAGTTACATCAACCCGTTCACGCTTCAAAAACAAAAAGTGCGGTTAAAATTAACCGCACTTTTTATTGTTCTCGATAAAATTAACGCATTGTAACGAATTCCTCCGAACCGGTCGGGTGAATCGCTACCGTATTATCAAAATCTGCCCTTGTTGCACCCATTTTGATTGCCACAGCAAAACCTTGAATCATTTCATCAACACCATATCCAATTCCATGCAAGCCGACAATTTTTTCATTTTTTCCTACACACACTAATTTCATTCTACAAGGTTGACGATGCTGAGTAACAGCCGTGTACATCGCAGTAAAGGAGGATTTATACACTTTCACATTTCCTTCGCCGTATTGTTCAATGGCTTGTGGCTCAGTTAAACCGATAGTGCCAATCGGAGGATGGCTAAATACAACGGTAGGCACAAGATTGTAATCCAAGTGCTCATTAGGTTTATTATTGAATAAACGCTCGGATAAACGACGACCTGCAGCGACGGCAACCGGTGTTAATTCAATCCCACCCTCAATAATATCGCCCACAGCATAAATGCCTTTCACATTGGTATTTTGATATTTATCGACTTTGATATAACCTCGTTCGTTCGTTTCTACTCCGGCATTCTCTAAGCCGATTTTATCCGTTGCCGGTTCACGACCTGCCGCCCAGATTACACAATCTACCGTCACGCTACGTTCGTGATCAAATTTTACTGTGAGAGAATCATCTGCATTTTTAACGATTTCCTGAACCGTTGTATGTTTATGTAAAGCAATACCGTCTTGCTCCAGCACTTCAAGTAAAGTTTCAACAATTAACGGATCTTGATTACGCATCGGTGCGTGGCGACGTACCACTAAATGAGTTTCCGAGCCAAGACTATTTAATACTCCCGCAATCTCTACCGCAATATATCCTGCCCCGATAATCGCAACACGTTTTGGTAATGCTTTTAACGCAAAGAAACCGTCTGAATCAATGCCATATTCTTGCCCTTTTACAGAATGAGGGCGGAAAGGTCTTCCCCCTGTTGCAATCAGGATATGATCAGCTGTTATACGTTCGACCGAACCGTCCGCTAACGAGACTTCAATAGTATGTGTATCAACAAATTTCCCAAATCCATTAATCACATCAACATTATTCTTCGCTAACACATTATTGTAAGAAGTGTGAATACGGCTGATATACGCCTGACGACTTTCAATGAGTTTCTCAAAATCAAATTTTTTCACATCCACATTAAAACCATAATCCGGCGCATAATGATTAATGGCTTCTGCAATCTGTGCTCCATAAAACATTACTTTCTTCGGCACACAGCCCACATTTACACAAGTTCCGCCTAAATATTTCGCTTCTATAATCGCACATTTTTTGCCATAGCTTGCCGCACGATTAATTGAAGCAATGCCACCACTGCCACCACCGATAGCAATATAATCATAATGTTTAGTCATCATTTTATCCTTTATTCCGAATATAAAAATTTTCTACATTCTGCCGAAATTTCATAAATAAAGCTATAAATTAGTATAATTGGAAATGTCTATATCAAAATAAAAGTGCGATCATTTTTTATCGTATTTTGACACCTCCACGTTATTATGTAGTAGTTGCAAGGCCTAATAACTTGGAAACTCTACAATCTCCATTGAATTAACTATTTAGTAGAAAATTTTATTATGTATGTCGAAACCTACCGTATTTTGAAAATATTAGAGCTGTTTAAGGAAGTACTATCGTTTCTTACAAGTTGAAGGAACTAGTCGAAAGTTTTTAAATACACAGGTTATCTATTTGCGACATCTTCTTGAGGACATATCGATCCTAACTTTGATTTTAAAGCGATTAGAAAAGATTATGATGCAGCACAAATAGACAACGGGAAATGTACTGCATAAACTATATAATCAAGAAATAATTGAATAAAAAGAAAAAATCTGCATTACAAGATTAAGAAAAGGGGAATATTTGATAAATCGAATCGGACTTTAAAACGGTTCGAGTAGGAATGATAGGCAGAAGATAAACTAGAGATAACAAGTTATAACAACAGCGAGTGCTTTCCGTTTAAAATATGAACATCAAATTCAGCCTAAACAAAATAAAGAAAACACTCATATTTTATTCTAATAACACTCTTATAAAGACTGCTTTAATCAATTTATCTGTAGAAGATCAAATTATGATTGTTTATCTTGTTTTAATAGAGAAACCATCTCCTTAAGAAGTTGGATCTCATTATCCTTCTGCTCTAATAGCTGTTGATTGTACGATAACGATAATTTTAGCCTCTCATTTTCAATCATTAAAGCTTCATTATCACCGTAATAATTCGTACTCAAATATGAGTTCTCGTTTATCTGAAAACAAATATTTTTACCATCAAACTGCATTAGCTCTACTATATCAATACCAAACACATGGGCGATTTGTTCAAGCTTATACAAATAAATTTTACTCTCTCCACGCTCAATTTTCGCATAGCCATTTAGCGACATATTTAGTTTTTCTGCCATTTGCTCCTGAGACCATTTCTTTGCTTCTCGGATTTTTCGAATCTTCTCGTTTACACTCATTTTCTTTGTTTGTCGTTGAAACACCCACTAATAGTATGGGCAATAACCACCTGCAGTAGCTACATTATGCCAATTCTATTTCGTATCATATTTGCTATTGGTATCAAAATCAAAAGGACTACGTGATGAAAAACATACTTTATTGACACTTTTAGGCTTAATACTTTCAACGGGCACATTTGCCGTGTCAATGTTTTTGTTCCCAATACAGTTGTGGAGTTTGGATTAAGACAGATAAAGCAAGTGGCAACATGGAAAGGATGCATAGCAAGTTATCTAAGGCAATCATGGATAGATACACTGTTCCCACAAGCTCCTTGTTGTAAGAGCCCTTAAAATCGGTTGGATTATAACACAGTGGAAGGTTGAGTGGAAGATATCATTAATTTTCACTCGGTGTCGGATGAGGCTTTTACACCAACGTGAGGAAGTCACATATAAATTACTTTCCAAAGTAAAGAAAAGTTACAATATTACATTAAATAGGTGAACATTTATGAATAAAATTTTCCGAGTCATTTGGAATCACGCTACACAATCTTGGATAGCTGTGTCTGAATTAAGTAAGACTAAGGGAAAATCAAAATCCTCTTCCGGAAAAAAAATTTCCCTTTTAGCTATTTCTTTGACAACAGCAGGTGCAACGTTATTAGGGAGTACGGCTCAGGCTGCAATATCCGGTGATGCTGTGATATGGGGTTCTAACTCAGCAGGCACAAAAGCACCAGAAATCGTGGTGCAAAAAGATCCATTTGGTAACCCAATGGGGGAATATTCAATAGGCATTGCACCAGGGCAAGTAAAATTCCTTGGTGAGGGTAAGGATAAAGAGGTTAATGTAACTAATGCAACTAAGCCGCTCTATGTTTACGATAGTAACACCGGTGCATTATTAGATTATGTCCCTATAGGGGGATCATTATCAAAAACCTATAACACAGAGGTAACCAGACTTGAATATAGTGGCGAGTGGGTTGCGAGACCAACTGGGCGTTATAGTATCTCAATAGGTCAAAGTTCAGAGGCTGGTTCAATGCAGTCTGTTACATTAGGGCGTTTCTCAAAGGTTGATAATGCAAGTTTAGAAGGTTACGTTATTGGTTCTCAATCTAATGTGACGAAATCAGAGCAAGGTGTTCAGGTCGGTTCGCGTAGTAATGTAAATGCGAGTGCTCGTGGTATTTTGGTGGGGAATCGCGGTAATGTAACTAACAGTGATTATGCAAGTGCCATAGGATCTTATGGTGTAAATGTAACAAATAGTGGTTATAGTTCAAGTGTTGGTACAAATACGATTACTAATCAGAGTTATGGTGCAATAAATATTGGTCCTCATGGGAAAGTTGATAATTCTCAACTTGCTACTAATGTAGGTCCTTGGTCTGAAATAAATCGCTCAGAACAGGCGATTGCAGTGGGACGTAATGCCAAAGCTTTAGATAGTGTTGCTTCTACGGTCGTTGGTACATATGCAAAAGCAAATGTTAGTAACAATTCTGTTGCAGTGGGACGTAATGCTAATGTAGATAATAGCGAATTCGGTGTCACAGTTGGTCCATATACGAATATTTTAGGTTCACAACAGGCAACAGCTTTAGGACGTAATGCTAAGGTAGATAGCAGTCGATCCGGTGTGGCTTTAGGTACATTTGCTGTAGTTAATGGCTCCGTTTCAGCGACAGCGGTTGGACCTGGTGCAAACGTTCTAAATAGTGAAGGTGGATTTTCTGGTGGTCGTAATTCGAAAGTAGAAAACAGTAAAGACGGAACCGCTCTTGGTGTGGGAGCTACTATATCAGGAGCAGCAAATGCTACAGCTCTAGGGGCTCGTGCAAATGCTACCTTGGCTGACTCTGTAGCACTTGGTGCTGATGCAATAACGTCCGCAGCGACACCAACAAATAGTGCCAGTGTAAATGGGATAAATTACAGTGGCTTTGCAGGTGTGAATAATGATACTAACTATGTCGTCTCTGTGGGTAAGAATGGGGGAGAACGACAAGTTCAAAATGTTGCTGCGGGTCGTATTACTGAAAATTCAACAGATGCTATTAACGGTAGCCAGTTATATCACGTTTTGGCAGCAGGGAGCTGGACGATAGGTGATCAAACAGATCACTCGGGCAATGGTGTAAATAATGTTCGCTTTGGGGATCGTGTTGATTTTATAGGTAGTGGTGCAACCACAGTTAATGTGAGCAAGACAGCTGATAATAAAACGTTAGTAAATATTTCAAGCCCAGTTTATACAGCTGGTAATAATATTAACCTGACGACTAACAGCGATGGTTCAATTACAATTAGTTCATTGGATTCAAATACATTATCTAACTTAACCAGCCATTTACCGGATACAAGCAAAGTGGCTAACCCGAATGGTAGCGATGTTAACAAACAAGATGCCCCGACTACTTTAACTGACGACAATCGTAAAGAAGCAGCGACAGTGCAAGATGTCTTAAATACAGGTTGGAACCTCCAAGGTAATGGAGTGGAGAAAGACTTTGTTGCTGCATACGATACGGTGAATTTTGCTAATGGCTCGGCAACAGATGTTGTTGTTGATAATAAAGACGGTAAGCTATCAAATATCACGTTTAACGTGAAATACGATAACTCAACCATCGTATTAGATGAGAACGGTAACTTAAAAGCGAATCTAAGCAATATCATTAATGGTGATAACACAACGACAGAAGCTAACAACGGCACAGTAAGTGTGAAAACCGGTGATGTCACAGCAAACACCACCACAGGTAAAGCTGAGTCCAATACTGCTAACGGTACAATTGCGAAAGTAGAAGATGTTGCTAATGCAATCAACCACAGCGGTTGGAAAACGAACGCGAAAGATGCAAATGGTAACGATGTAACAGATGTATTAGTGAACCCGGGTGATATGGTTAACTATGTCGATGGTAATGGCACAAAAGCAAATGTCACAGTAACTAAGGGTGAAAACGGTAATCCGGATACCTTCAATGTGACTTACGATGTGAATACGACCAACGCAGTTGCAAATACCACAACAGGTAAAGCAGAATTACCGGATGCAACGAAAGGTGGTGATACGTTAAATGCAACCACAATCACTAACTTAGTGAATAACGTATTCCACACAGTGAATGCAACGAACAAAGATGAGCAAATTGAAGCGACTAACGGCACAACGACGGTAAAAGCGGGTGATACGATTGATTTTGTTGCGGGTAAAAACTTAGTGGTTAACCAAACAAGCAAAACGATTGCGTTTGGCTTATCTAGAGATATTGACGTAGGTAATATCACAGCGGGTAATGTCACTGTGGGTGATACTGTGTTAACAAACGGTACATTATCGAACTTAACCAGCCATTTACCGGATACAAGTAAAGTAGCTACCCCAAGTAGTGACAATAAAAATGAACAAACTGCACCGACTGATATTGCTAACAAAGGTAACGAAGCAGCAACAGTAAAAGATGTTTTAAACGCAGGCTGGAACCTACAAGGTAATGGTGAAGCGAAAGACTTCGTTGCAGCGTATGATACAGTGAATTTTGCTAACGGTACGGCGACAGATGTTGTGATTGGTACAGATGGTAAAACGTCGAATATCACGTTTAACGTGAAATACGATAACGCAACCATCGTATTAGATGAGAACGGTAACTTAAAAGCGAATCTAAGCAATGTCATTAACGGCGATAACACAACGACAGAAACCAACAACGGCACAGTAAGTGTGAAAACCGGTGATGTCACAGCAAACACCACCACAGGTAAAGCTGAATCCAATACTACTAACGGTACAATTGCGAAAGTAGAAGATGTTGCAGGCGCAATCAATGGCAGCGGTTGGAAAACTACCCCAACAAAAGTATTTGATAAAGACGGAAATGAAGTAAACAACCCTACAGACCAACTCATCAATCCGGGTGACCAAGTAAACTACGTAAACGGTAATGGTACGAAAGCGAATGTAACTGTGACGCAAGGTCAAGATGGTAAAGATACGGTAAACGTAAGCTACGACATCAAACCGGCGGATGAGACAATTGCGGTAACACCGGAAGGCGTGAAAGTGAACACCACAACGGGTTCGGTAAATGACAATGGTACGGTGACAGTTGAGAAACCTAACTTGTTATTAAACGCAAGTGAAGTGGCAAACTTGGTGAACAATGCGTCATTTAATGTCACCACTGAGAAGCACAATAATCAAGTTACAAGCGGAGGACACGCAAGTAAGCAAGTGAAAGCGGGTGATACAGTGACCTATAAAGCAGGAAAAAACCTAGAGGTTTACCAAGATGGTCATAATATCACCTATGGTTTAAGTGAAAACATCACAGTGAACCAAGCAAATGCTACCACGTTGACGGTAGGTAATGTTTCTGACTCTAGTGCACCGAAAGTAGATTTCAATGCAGAGAAAGCAACACTGGCAAATGTGAATCCTAATGCAACTGCGCCTGAAAATGCGTTGAATATCACGACAGCGGGCAAACCGACTCAAATTACCGGTGTGGGCTCAGTATTGAATTTGGGTGATGCACCAACCAATACAGGTGATGAGAAAGATGTGTCAGGTAATGTTACGAAAGCTGGTACAACAGGTAACGACCAGTTAGTTAATCTTACCAACCTACCGGATAATACTCTCAATTCAGCTGCAACAGTACGTGACTTAACCAATTTAGGTTGGGTGGTGAATGCGTCTGACAACAACTACACCAACACTGTGAAAAATGCGAACAAAGTTGACTTTGTGGGTGGTGATGCGATTACTGTAATCGGTTGGAATGACGGCGCTGTTCGCAAAATTACCGTAACAGCGAAATACGATAACTCAACCATCGTATTAGATGAGAACGGCAACTTAAAAGCGAATGTCAGCAATATCATTAACGGCGATAACACAACGACAGAAGCTAACAACGGCACAGTAAGTGTGAAAACCGGTGATGTCACTGCAAACAGCACCACAGGTAAAGCCGAGTTCAATACTACTAACGGTACGATTGCGAAAGTAGAAGATGTTGCAGGTGCAATCAACGATAGCGGTTGGAAAACAAACGCAAAAGACAAAGACGGTCAAGATGTACCAGATGCATTAGTGAACCCGGGTGATACGGTTAACTATGTTGATGGCAATGGTACGAAAGCGAATGTCACAATAACTAAAGGTGAAAGAGGTAATCCAGATGTCTTTAATGTGACTTACGATGTGAATACAACCAACGCAGTTACAAATACCACAACAGGTAAAGCGGAATTACCGGATGCAACGAAAGGTGGTGATACGTTAAATGCAACCACAATCACTAACTTAGTGAATGACGTATTCCACACAGTGAATGCAACAAACAAAGATGAGCAAATTGAAGCAACTAACGGCACAACGACAGTAAAAGCGGGTGATACGCTTAATTTTGTTGCGGGTAAAAACTTAGTGGTTAACCAAACAGACAAGACGATTGCGTTTGGCTTATCTAGAGATATTGACGTAGGTAATATCACAGCGGACAATGTCACTGTGGGTAACACTACTATTACTAACGGTACAATTAGTGGCTTAAACCCTAATTTGCCGAATACAAATAACAATGATGAGTACAAAGTTGGTGATGAGATTACTAAATCACAAACGTTACCGTCAACCTTGAATATTACGAACGCAGCGACAGTAGGCGATATCCTGAATTCAGGTTGGAACTTACAAAATAATGGTCAAGCACGTGATTTTGTGAAACCGTATGACTCAGTAAACTTTGTGAATGGTACTGCGACCACAGCGGTTGTTGAGACTGAAGCAAACGGTACGGTAAGCAACGTGACGTATAATGTGAACGTAGATGACAACACCATTAAAGTCGTTGACGGTAAATTAGTTGCAAATGCAACTAACATTGTTAATCAAGTAACAGGTAACTCGACCGTAACTGATGGTAGAGCAAATGCGACCACTGTAGATCAAGCGGGTAACCAAGTTGATAACAGTAATAAAATTGCAACCGTAGGTGATATTGTTAATACTATCAATAATGTACATTGGAATGCGACTGCAGGTAATGTAACTGGTACAAATGGTGAGTTTAGTAGTACCGGTTCAGAGCCAATCAAAGCTGGTGATACAGTGGCTTACAACGCAGGTAAAAATATTAAAATTGAACAAAATGGTAAAACCTTTAATATTTCGACCACGGACAATGTAACGTTTACTCATACAAACACGACAACATTAACGGTAGGTAATGTTTCTGATCCAAATCACTCAACGAATATCACATCAGGTCCTGAAGGCTTAAATGTGAATGGTGATAAGATTACAGGTGTCGCAAATGGTACTATTTCTGACAATAGTTCTGATGCTGTAAATGGTAGCCAGTTGTATAGCTTGGGTGATTCCATTACAAACATTTTTGGTGGTAATACAACGTTTAATACAACAACAGGTAAAGTTGAAGGATTTGAGCGTGTATTAAATACTACGGGCTTAGCACCTAGTGAGAACTATACAATACCAGCTGCAGCAACTAACATCACAGAAGCATTTGAGCAATTAAACAATTATGTAAATGCAGGTTGGAAACTAGGTAATGCAAGTGGTGCTGTGGTTGAACGTATTTCACCTGATGAACAAGTAAACTTTGTAGATTCTAATACGATCACATCAACGGTTGTTGCGAATGACAAAGGTGGTGCGAATATCTCATTTAATGTGAATGCGACCGCAGTAGCAAATAATGCAGCAGGTAATGTGTCTGCGAACAGTACAACCGGTAAAGCAGAGTTTGATAACCACAACAATACCAAACCACTTGCAACAGTAGAAGATGTTGCCAAAACGGTTAATAACACAGGTTGGTTCATGAATACGACCACTGGTGAGAAAGCACTGGTAAATCCAGGTGATACAGTTAACTACGTTGATGGCAATGGTACGAAAGCGAATGTGACCGTCACAAAAGGTGCAAATGGTCAACCGGATACCTTCAATGTAACTTATGACATCAAATCGGCGGATAACACCATTGCGGTAACTCCGGAAGGCGTGAAAGTGAACACTACAACGGGGTCGGTAAATGACAATGGTACGGTAAAAGTTGCGCAACCTGACTTGTTATTAAACGCAAGTGAAGTGGCAAACTTAGTGAACAATTCGTCATTTAACGCAACGATTGGCAGAGATGATACAGACTTTGTTGATCAAGCCGGTAAAGATAACTATAAAGTGAAAGCTGGTGATACTATCACATTCAATGCGGGTAAAAACCTTCGTGTGAAACAAGAGAACGGCACATTCACTTATGCGTTAGATAACAACATTACGGTGAACCACGCCAATGCAACGACATTAACTGTAGGCAATGTATCGAACCCGACAGCACCGAAAGTAGATTTCAATGCTGAACAGGCGAAACCGGCAACTAACAACCAAGAGGCTCCGAAAAATGCGCTGAATATCACAACAGACGGTAAACCAACGCAAATCACAGGCGTAGGCTCTACACTGAATACAACAAATGTTGTAACCAACCCGGATGGTAATGCATCAACACCGGTTGAAAATAAAACATTAGTTGACTTAACTAATGCAACAACACCGGATTCAGCAGCAACAGTGCGTGACCTACAAAACATGGGGTGGGTTATTGAAACAAGCGGTAACGGTTACGTTGATACGGTGAAAAATGCAAATCATGTGAAATTCAGTGGTGATGGTGCTGTTACAGTAACGGGTTCAACCGATGCTAACGGTACACGCAATATCACGGTGAAAGTTAATGCAACTCAGATGGCAAATAACGCAGCCGGTAATGTGTATGCGAATACGACAACCGGTAAAGTTGAATTTAACAATGCAAACGGTTCGAAACCACTTGCAACTGTTGAAGATGTTGCAAGTGCAATTAACGGTTCCGGTTGGGAGCTAAACTCTGCCAGTGTTGGTGGTGAAGTTATCGGTGATACAGCACCTACCCGTGTAAATCCTGGTAGCAAGGTAAATATCAATGCAGGTAAAAACGTTGTGATTACACGTTCCGGAAAAGATATTACTATTGCGACATCAGCAAAACCTGTATTTGAAAATGTTCAGGTTGGCGGGGACAAAGGTCCAATCGTTGGTGGAGATGCAAACGGCGATGTGAAAGTGTCTAAAGCAGATGGTTCACCAACAAAAGTAACAAATGTTGCAGCCGGTACCGCAAGTACTGATGCAGTCAATGTCGGTCAATTGAAAGGCACTGTTGGCAACATCAACAACCGTATGAATAAGATGAACAAAGATCTCCGTGGTGGTATCGCGGGAGCGAATGCAGCGGCAGGCTTACCACAAGTTTACATTCCAGGTAAATCAATGGTAGCGGCATCCGCAGGTACTTTCAAAGGTCAAAGTGCAGTTGCAGTGGGTTACTCCCGTGCAAGTGATAATGGTAAACTTATCTTGAAATTACAAGGTAATGCCAATACCCGTGGCGATCTTGGCGGCTCTGTTGGCGTAGGTTATCAGTGGTAATCACTCCATAATTGACAATATGAAGGCTAACCCAAAAAGTTAGCCTTATTTTTTTGAGGCTTTTACAAAGGGAGGAGAACAAGTTTCTTCACTTTTATGTAGCAAACGCACAAAAAACAATCAATTCGATTATTGCTATTACATTACCTCAACTATCAGCTAACACAGATCTATAAATTGAATACCCTCTTTTCCTATCTTTACTTGCAATTCCAGCAAATCTTAGTAAGATTCGAGTCCTTATTTTAACTCGGGTTCCCTCACCCCGATTTTCCATTAAATTAAAAAGGTATAACATGAAAATCCAACATTCTATTTTTAATGCGCAACAAAAGCGCACCGCTCTTATTTGGTTAAGTTTTTTCCATATTCTAATCATTGCGGCAAGCAATTATTTAGTACAAATTCCCTTTGAAATTACTCTAAAACTGACCGCACTTGGTGCCGCAGAAAACTTTTCTTTTCACAGCACTTGGGGAACGCTTACTTTTCCCTTTATTTTCCTCGCTACGGATTTAACCGTACGTGTATTCGGTGCAAAAGAAGCCCGTTGGATTATTTTTATCGTGATGATTCCGGCGTTAATCGTGAGTTATGTCATCTCAGTAGTATTTTCCGATGCTCAATATCAGGGTGTAGGTGCATTAAGAAATTTTGATATGTTCGTCTTCCGCATCGCACTTGCCAGCTTCTTAGCTTACGTAGTGGGGCAATTATTGGATGTTTCAGTATTCAACCGATTACGACAACTTAAAACATGGTGGGTTGCACCAAGCAGTTCTATGCTCTTCGGAGCTCTAGCAGACACTTTCGTATTTTTCGGCGTGGCATTTTATCAAAGTACGGATACCTTTATGGCAGAACATTGGATGCGACTTGGTTTTGTGGATTATTTATTCAAATTATTTATTGGTATCTTGTTATTTGTGCCGGCTTATGGCGTAGTATTAAACTTTATTTTGCATAAACTTCAAACTCTGAGCGGTCAAAACGAGGTGTCTCATTTAACCTAAAGTCAGAATAAACGAAATAAAGTGCGGTCATTTTTAACCGCACTTTTCTACTATAACCTCGCCTTTTCGCCACCGAATTCGTCTAATAAATTTTCAGTGAGTTTGCTAAGAATGCCTGTCATCAAGACAAAATCCGCATCAAATCGTTGGGCAAAATCTTCTTTTAAAATATCGTCATTCTTGTCACGAACCGTATCGGCAAATTTTAAGCGTTTAAGGGTACAATCCTCATTAAAGACAAAGGTGAGAGTCTCTTCCCATTCCAAGGCTAGTTTGCTCACGACTTTTTTACCCTCTTGTAAAAGAGCAAGAATTTCATCGTTTTCAAGGGGTTGTTTCTTGCAACGAATCACACTGTCTTCTTGACTGCCACGCAATTCAGCTTCTTCAAGGGCAATCAGCCAGTGTGGCAAACTATCTTGTGAGATCCAATTTGTCATTACCGTGCTAGGCTCATTAGCAAAGGCTAAAGGCACGACCGGCAAAGAGCCAAGGGATTTTCTCAATAAGGCTAAAGCATCTTCCGCACGTTTACTTGATGCAGCATCCACATGAATCAGTTGATTTTCCGTATCAATCCATAGAGCGGTATGTTGATTTTTACTGAAGGCGCGCGGCAAGAGATTCATCACCACATCATCTTTTAAGGTTTGTTTTTCCACCTTTTTCAATTTGCGGTTTTCTTTCTGTTCCAAGCTTTCAATGCGCTCATCCAACTCACGCTTCACCACGTTTGCCGGTAGGATTTTTTCTTCCTTTTTGGCAACTAATAAAATGTGATTGCCCACGGAAAAATAGAATAAATCCGAGCCACGCAACGGATAACCCCAGCCGAATTTACTTTGATCTTGTGCGCCACAAGGATGAAATTGACAGCTTTCAAGCTGAGTTTGAAGTTGATTGCGATCCCATTCCAAAGGCTTGGTGAGCCTATAACTCATTAAATTTTTAAACCACATCGTACAGCTCCTTCATAATCGGGTAAAATGGGCAACATTGTAGCCCATAAACTCATAGGAAAAAACGATGCAACAAAAATTAATTACCTTTATTGGTGGCGGTAATATGGCACAAGCTATCGTGCTGGGGTTATTGAAACAAGGTTATCCTGCGACACAAATTATTGTAAACGATCCCAATGAAGAAAAACGGGCATATTTCGCCAAATTGGGCGTGCAAACAGCAGAAAATAATGCGGAAAGTGCGGCTCGAGCAGAGGTTGTATTATTGGCGGTGAAACCACAAATGATGGCTGAAGTTTGCTCCCCATTAAGTGAGGTGGATTTCTCCAATAAATTACTCATTTCTATTGCAGCTGGCATTTCCACAACCCGATTACAAACTCTTATTCCCAGTGCAAAATCCATTGTACGGGTAATGCCAAATACACCGGCATTAGTGGGAGAAGGGATGTCGGGATTATTTGCCCCCGAAAATACGGCAGAAACCGACCGCACTTTTGCCCAAGCCTTATTAAAGGCGATAGGCAAAACCCTGTGGGTGAAAGATGAAAACCAAATGCATGCTGTTACTGCGGCATCCGGTAGCAGTCCGGCGTATTTCTTTTTAATGTTGGAAGCCATGCAGCAAGCATTGATTGAAATGAATATAAATGCTGACACTGCCCGTCAGCTTGTGCAACAATCCATGTTGGGCGCTGCAAAAATGGTGGTGGAAAACCCGCAAACCGCCCTTTCCACCTTAAGAGAAAATGTCACCTCAAAAGGTGGAACTACCGCCGCTGCATTGGATGTATTTAATATGCGGCAATTTGATCAAACTGTGACGGAAGCTATGCAAGCCTGTGTTGCACGTTCACAAGAAATGGAAACCTTATTCTGATGCAAATTCGTCCCTTTTACTGGCTCGCACTGAGCTTTCTCGGCTACTACTGCGCGTATGGTGTATTCTTACCGTTCTTTCCCGCTTGGTTGAAATCACAACAATATGGGGAAGAAATGATCGGGCTTATCATTGGCAGTGCCTATATTTTTCGTTTTATTGGCGGATTATTTTTCTCCTCATTAATCAAAAAAGCCGATCACATCATCAATTCTTTACGTTTACTGGCATTAGCTTCGGCCATCATTATGGCGACAATGAGCTTGGTCGCCCACAATTTCTGGCTGCTGTTTTCTGCTATTGGGCTTTTTGCCATGCTCAATTCCGCCGGTATGCCGATTGGTGATTCCTTGGCTTCCACATGGCAACGTCAAATCGGACTGGACTACGGCAAGGTTCGGTTAATCGGTTCCATCGCATTCATTTTGGGCGTGGTTGTCTTTGGCGGAATGATTGGTTGGCTGGGAGAAGACAATATCGTGTGGATTTTAACCGCACTTTTATTATTTTATTCCTTTATTCAATTATTAACCCCAAGAATCCCCCCAAAAGATGAACCTTTAGAAGAAGGCGCGTCAAGCCAAATCAGCTTTTTATCCTTATTAAAAAATCCAACCACCTTACGCATTATGCTTGCAGTGGGACTCATCCAAGGAGCTCACGCTGCTTACTATGTCTATAGCACAATCTATTGGACAAGCATCGGCATTTCCGTGCCTCAGACCAGCCTGCTGTGGGGGATTGGTGTATTAGCAGAAATTTTATTATTCTTCTTTTCACGCCGTTTATTTCAAAATTGGTCGGTGAGCCGTATTTTCTTTCTGTCCGCATTCGTGAGTATTTTGCGTTGGGCTGGCTTGGCTTACACAAACACCTTTTGGCAAATTTTACCGCTCCAACTGGCACATAGCCTAACCTATGCCGCTTGCCATTATGCCATTGTGCGCTATATCACCACACAACCACAAAGCCATATCGCCAAATTACAAGGCTTATATAACGGTTTATCAAATGGCGCGCTTATTGCCCTTTTCACGGCAATTTCAGGTCTGATTTACCCGATTTCACCGACAATGACATTCTTGCTGATGAGTGGTATCGCTGCAGTATCATTCTTCGTGATTCCACGCAAATTGGATGCTTTTTTGGTGAAAACCAACTAACCATATAGAAGACGACATAATGAAAAACACGGCATTAGTTGATTTATTCCTCAACGAATATTGGATCGAAAAAGGGCTTTCGGAAAATACGGTACAATCTTACCGCTTAGATCTAACCGCACTTTGCGATTGGTTAGATGAGAATAACCTTTCCTTGGAAAGCTTAGATGCGGTGGATTTACAAGGGTTTCTCGGCGGACGTGTGGAACAAGGCTACAAAGCCACGAGTACCGCTCGAATGCTGAGTGCGATGCGAAAATTATTTCAATATTTATACCGTGAAAAATATCGCACCGATGATCCCACTGCACTCCTCCGTTCACCTAAATTACCCAGCCGTTTGCCAAAATATTTAAGCGAGCAGCAAGTGGGTGATTTATTGAATACCCCCAATGTGGACATTCCTTTGGAACTACGTGATAAAGCCATGTTGGAATTACTTTATGCTACGGGGTTGCGTGTCACGGAATTGGTCTCACTCACGATTGAAAATATGAATGTTCAGCAAGGAGTGGTACGGGTGATTGGTAAAGGGAATAAAGAACGTATTGTACCTATGGGGGAAGAAGCCGCCTATTGGATTCGTCAATTTATGCTTTATGGTCGCCCTATCTTATTAAACGGGCAAAGTTCGGATATTGTGTTTCCCAGTCAACGCGCCCAACAAATGACCCGACAAACTTTTTGGCACCGCGTTAAACATTATGCGATTTTGGCGGATATTGATGGTGATACTCTTTCCCCCCACGTGCTTCGTCACGCCTTTGCGACTCATTTAGTGAACCACGGCGCCGATTTACGGGTGGTGCAAATGCTACTCGGACATAGTGATTTATCCACTACTCAAATCTATACACATGTTGCAAAAGAGCGTTTGAAACGCTTGCATGAACGATTCCACCCAAGAGGCTAAAAAAGTGCGGTTAAAAATAACCGCACTTTTGTAATATCACGGCATTATGTAGCAGTTTACATAAACCTTGATTTGGAGCCCATTGTAGGGGAACATTACGTGTGCCCTTACATTTCGTTGAAATGCCCTACTTTTATGCACTTGGTAAATACCGCAATATCATTGTGTAGAAACCTCACAACACTATTCCAACGCCAGCAATCTTGCCACATTTTGTGCAGCAGAAATTAAGTTTTGTTCACCTTGTTTGAGAATGTCAGGCAATGCGCCTAATTGACGAATAATCGGGAACACCGCATCAATTCCGTGAGTAAATACCACGTCATAGTCTTCACGTAAGCAACCGACAATGGCAATGACAGGTTTGTTAAATTGTTTTGCTGTTCGAGCCACACCTATTGGTGTTTTCCCCATAATACTTTGTGCATCCATTCGTCCTTCACCGGTGATCACATAATCCGCATCTTGAACATAGTGAACAAGATTTAGTGTATCTAACACAATTTGTACACCTGCTTTGAGCTGCACTTGTGGCAACAATAGCAAACCGCCACCCATTCCGCCAGCAGCCCCAGCACCGGCATGATCACAAATATCCTTACCACAGTCCTGTTTAGCGATTTCTGCAAAATGTGCTAATGCACGATCAAGTTGTTGCACCATCTCCGGTGTCGCCCCTTTCTGCGGACCAAAAATGGCTGATGCACCACGTTCACCACAAAGGGGATTATTCACATCACAAGCCACCTCAATATGCACATTTTGCAAACGTGGATCTAAGCCTTTCGCATCAATTCTTTCGAGGTTGACGAGCTGTGCACCACCAAATCCAATTTGCTTGCCTTGCGCATCTAAACATTGCATACCTAAGGCTTGTAACATTCCCACACCGCCATCATTGGTAGCACTGCCGCCAATACCAAGAATGAATTTTTCCACACCAAGATCAAGGGCATGTTTAATCAATTCCCCTGTACCATAGCTGGTGGTGATGAGTGGATTACGTTTTTCCGGTGGCACTAAATGCAACCCGGAAGCCGCCGCCATTTCAATGATAGCGGTTTTACCATCACCGGATAATCCAAAGAAACTTTTGATTTTTTCCCCCAAGGGTGCGGTGACTTCAGCTTCTACAATTTTACCTTGTGTGGCATCCACTAAAGATTGAACGGTGCCTTCTCCCCCATCTGCCATAGGCAATTTCACATATTCGGCATCAGGAAAAACATGTTTAAAGCCGATTTCAATGGCAGTTGCCACTTCAAGTGCGGTTAAACTCTCTTTAAAAGAATCGGGGGCAATCACAATTTTCATTTTGAACTCCTTGATTAGAATAAGTTAAATACACCGAAAATTAAGGTTGAAACAATGGTCATGAGTAAGCCGACCGCACTTTCGTAAGGAATCAATTTTAAACGCTCTTTCATTTCCATATTTACACTGCCACCGGTGGCGTGGAAAAAAGAGCCGTGAGGCATATGATCAAACACCGTCGCCCCGGCATGGATCATCGCTGCACCGGCAAGGCTGCTCACGCCCAATTCCAATAAGGTGCTGCTGAATACATTAGAGGCAACCGCCGTGCCTGCGGTAGTGGAAGCGGTAGCAAGAGACATTAACGCTCCTGAAATAGGTGCAAGAATGTAGGAAGGCAATCCGGAATGTTCCAACCCTTGAATCAACACATCTTTCAAACCTGAATTAGCGATAATGCCTGCTAATGCGCCCGTGCCAAGTAGCATAATCGCTACCGGCGCCATTTTGCCTAAACCACTGATGGCATAACTGTTCGCTTGACGTAATTTTCCCATACAAAGCGCACCGATTAAGCCACCTAACGGTAAGGCGATAAGCGGATCAACTTTAATATCAAACAAAGGGCGAAGGGCAAGTAACAAAATCGCCACCAACGGGGCTACAAGTGCGGTAGAAAATGAAGGTAAATTTTGACTTTCAACCATCACCACTTCTTTATCCGTCACTTTCGAGCCTTTATTAATAAGTCGTTTTGCCAAAAAATAAGTGAGCCCTAAACCAACTATTGCCGGAATAATGCCAGCAATCATCACGGAAGTCAGTGGCAAATGAAAAGTATCTGCCGCCGCAATAGCATTGGGGTTTGGCGATATAATATTACCTGCTTTCCCCCCACCAATCATCGCCAGTAAAATCGCTGCCTTGGATAAATCGGTACGGCGAGCCAAAGCTAAGGCGATCGGTGAAACGGTAATCACGGCAACATCAACAAATACCCCAACTGCCGTTAAAATCATCGTGGCTAATGCCAACGCCAATAATGCTCGTGTTTCACCAAGTTTATTAGTAATGCTCTCCGCAATGCTATTTGCCGCACCGGATTCAATCAATACACCGGCTAACACACCGGCGGCTAAAATACGCATCACAGCAGTGGTGATCCCCTGTGCGCCTCCAATCATTAAGGTCACAGTTTGCGATAAATCCACACCGCCAACCAAACCTCCCACCAATGCCCCCACTAACATCCCGTAAGCAGGCGATACTTTTTTCAAAATCAGGAAAATGGCAACGATCAACGCTACCAATGCCCCAAAAGCAGATACGGTTGTCATAATTTCTCTCCTCTCAAATAATCAGATATGAAAGATTATTTCCCGTTTAACAAAAAATTGCTTTATTCATATCAACAAAAAAGTGCTGTTAAACCCGCCCTACTTTGTAACTTTGAACAAATCAATGTTCCAGTAATGTCCCTAAATAAAGTCCAATACATCATCTATCTTATTGAAAGATAAATCTATTATTTGTTCAATCTTAGTAAGTCGATAACATAGGGTATTGGGATGAATAAATAGTTTTTCAGTGATGTGAGGATGATCACAGTTTTAAAATAAAGTTTTTTCCGCTCTTGAATAATTGTTTTTATTTTGTTGCTTTTTTGTAATTTTCTTAACTAGAATAAACTTTCTAATAAACTCTTCTATCATTCATCAAAATAAAGCTCAATCATATGAACTAGAATAATTGATAGTCAAAAATAAATTAGGGGTATATTTATGAAAAAATATATTACTTTAATAGCACTTTGTTTGGGTCAAGGTTTAAGCGGAACGGTAATTTCTTTACTGACATTAACCTCTGCTCTTGTGGGTAAATCTCTAGCGCCGACAGAAATACTGATAACCCTTCCTATGACAATGACGGTTCTAGGTTCATTTTGTATGATTTATTATGCAAGTTTATTAATGAAAAAATACGGTCGAAGAAGCTCATTTATCATAAGTGGTATTATTGGTATTTCAGGCGCAATTTTAGCTATATTTGCATTATATTATCAGTACTTTATGCTTTTTCTATTTTCAACATTTATTCTTGGTAATGCGACTATATTCAATCAATTTTATAGATTTGCATCGGCAGAAATTTTTGATAATGGAATATGGAAAAAAAGATCAACCTCATTAGTTATTGGTTCCGGCATTCTTGGAGGAATATTAGGCCCTTTTCTGGCAGGAAAAGGCGTTAATTTCATTTCAAATCATGATCTAATGGGTAATTTTATTTTTATTATCATAATATTTTCCCTATTGATTGTTAGCCAATTTTTTGTTTTTATTGAAAAAGAGTCTTCACTACCTAAATCTATAGGTTTACTAAATAAAGAGCAGATATATCGTTCCAGAAATTTTATTATTGGAACACTAAGTTGTACTATTGGATTTTCATTAATGACTTTAATGATGAATTCTGCACCATTATCAATGCATAATAATCACTATCCTGTGTCACAAAATGTATTTGCATTACAATTACATTTTATTGGTATGTATGCACTTGCCCTATTCATTCCATTTTTAATTGAAAAAATTAAAACCGGCACCCTAATTTTATTGGGTAGTTTATGTTTTACTTTTGGTTCAATAAGTATTTTTCTATTATCCCCATATTATAGTTATGTTATTTCTCTATTTTTTTCCGGTATAGGTTGGGCATTAATGTTTAGTGGCGGAACATTTTATCTTAATGAAATGAATCATGACATTAAGCATAAATTGCAAAGTATTAGTTCAATATTCACCTATTCCGGCAACTTAACATTTTCCTTTCTTGCGGGATTTACATTGGCTTTTCCAAATGGGTGGCAATGGGTGAATATTATTGTAATGAGTATTTCATCGCTCTTTTTTATTTATTATTTGACTAAAAGCTATCATCGCTTAGAAACTTAAAAAGTTTATGACTTTTAATCATTATTACCATTTACAACTAATATCGTACTCAAATAAAAACTCAACACATCATCTATCTTATTGAAAGATAAGCCAGTTAATTGTTCAATTTTAGCAAGCCGATAACGCAGGGTATTGGGGTGAATAAATAGTTTTTTGGCTGTGAGATGAAGATCGCAATTTGCCAGAAAATATTGTTGCAACGTTTTATAAAGCGTGGCGTTTTCCCCAGCAAATAAAGGGACAACCGGCTTTAACAGTTCCTTACCTTGCCAAGAAGAGGATAAACCGGTCAACAATACTGGCAAACGATATTCCTCAAAGCGATAAATATTTTTTCTCGGATGATGCTTCATACCGTAAGACAAGGTACTTTGTGCGCTTTGAAAAGAAAGGGGAAGTTGTTCGGATAAGGGCATATTCAAACTTGCGCCTACCGCCATTTTATAGTCCTGTCTTGTGTAATCTGTCGGGAGTAAAGTTTTTATTTGCTGAGAAAGTACGGTTGGCATAGTCTGTGTTTTTAGCACAACAACCTGATCGAGTGATAAAATCGCTACATCTTGTGCAAATTCAGGTTGTTCTAAATAATTGATCAAATGCTGTAATGAATCAGAATTCGGGTGTAACAGTTTGATCAAAATGGCCACACGGGATTTGGTTAAATCAAACGAAAAAAATTCAGCTTGTTGTTCAATTTCTTGCCAATTCAAATTACCATGCAACAACTGCAAAATAAATTCTTCTTTATAGCGATGACGCCATCTTTCTTGCTCCAATAATGCGTGCTGTTCCACAATCAATTCCGCTGTCATTTTTACCAATTCCGCATATTGTTTCACCTGCGTAGGATCACCGGAAATCCCCACTACGCCAATCACTTTTCCCAAATAATGAATAGGTAAATTAATCCCCGGTTGGGCTTCAAAATTCCACTTTTGAGCCAATAATTGATCCACTTCCACTACCCGATTTTCCCGTAATGCCAATACTGCTCCGGTATGTCGTTGCGATAACCGCTTCGGATTTCCAGAGGCAATAATCACACCATCATCATTCATCACGTTCACGGAATAATGAATAATTTGCATCGCACGTTTAACGATTTTTTGTGCAATAGTTGTATCAAGTTGCATATTGGTTTTTTTATAGAAAAAGATGAATACACGGTATAACCAACAAGCTTATTCGTCAATGAACTTTTATCTGAATAAAAATGAGGAGTAGGGATTTTTTATCGACATCATGTAGCAGTTGTATGCCCCCACATTTCATTGAAACGCCTGTTTTGTGCATTTGCTACATAATACCGAAAATTATTCATATTGAGTAAGAAAAGCCAAACTATCCCCTACTCAACAAATTAGCGGTTATAGCTTTTTACGCTGAATCTGAACATACCCCATAATTAACGCAAGAATGCCTAGTGGAAAGATTAAATCCGTTATTGAACCGTCATTACCCCAAATCAAATTGGCGATAATCACCAGACTTCCTCCAATTGCCCACGCGATTGTGGTTGGGACGGACCAAACGATCATTTGTTTCTTCACATCATTGATTCCCATCATCCGGTTTACCACCCAAAATAAACTATCGTTAAAGTAGCCGAAGAAAAGTGAACCCATTGTTGCAGCTTGAGCAGCGAGCAGCATATTTACGCCCGGAATTTGAGCCAGAATAGGCGCAGAAATTGATGCGGCAGTGATCATCGCCACCGTACCTGAGCCCTGAATAAAACGGACAAGTGTAGAGACGATAAAAGGAATTAAAATAGGCGAAATTGGGAGACCGGCAATTTGTTCCGCTAATTGTTTGCCTGCACCACTATCGCGCAATACCGCACCTAATGCGCCACCGGCACCGGTCACCAATAAAATAATACCGGCCGTTTTTACCCCTTCTTCAAGGTGAAGTGCGGTCGTATTTTTATCTATTTTAGGCAACAAGGTATAAACAGAAATTAAAACACTTAATGCTAATGCAATCATCGGATGACCAATAAAAGCAAAGAAATGGTAGATTTTCATCTCTGCAATTACCGGGCTACTCTTAATCGCTAAATCAAGAATCGCTTTGATAAAAATAAGTAAAATTGGCAGTACGATTGGAAGTAGAGATAACCCTAGGCTTGGAAGATTTTTCTTCTCGTGTTTCTCAATATAATCATCATATTTTTGCTTTAATTCCTCCGTAGAAAACGATTCTTGGTTGAAAGTGGGATACTTTTTATCTAACCACTTCGCATATAAAACCATGCCAATCACCGGTAATACTGCAAATGACATACCGACAAGCAACATTGCACCGATATCCACACCGAATAGACCTGCAACCCCTAATGGACCCGGTGTTGGAGGCACAGTATGGTGAGTAACAACTAAGCCACCGGCAAGAGCAACGCCCAAGGTCAGTAATGAACGTTTTCCGTTTTTCGCCAGCGCTTTAGCAACGGGATATAAAATAACAAAGGCTGAATCCACAAAAATAGGAATACTCACAATATAACCGGTTATTGCGAGAGCCCATTCTTCTTTCTTTTTACCTAAGAATTTGATGAAGCTAAATGCCATTTTTTCAGCCGCACCGGACACTTCCAAAACGCTTCCCATCATGACACCGAGACCGATAACAATCCCGATTCCCCCTAATGTTCCCCCAAAACCTTTAGTTATCGCACCAAGGGTATCATTAACGCTCATTCCCCCGATCAAACCGGCAATAGATGATGCAATTAACATCGCAATAAAAGCGTGAACACGTGTTCTTAACACCAAAACAACAAGAACGAATACAGCAATAATTAAGCCAATAATTGGCGTAGGTAGTCCAAGCATAGGTACTCCTTATCGTTAATAGGTCACATATCAAATTGGATGAATTGATGAATCACATCTTTAAAATTCTGATCAACAGAAAATCCCAGTGCTAAAGCTTGTGAACAATTAATTTCAGCCGGCCAACTTGCCACGATATTGTTAATGTTTTGATCAAATTCAAATTTGACATTTTCCAAAATCTGATCACCTTTTATACCAGCTAAATCGGAAAGCATCTGTTTAACACTGACTGTAAAGCCCGGAAGATTAATAACATGCCAGCTACGTAATGGTAACGACGGTAACGTTAATGTATGAATGAAGTTCTCAATAATTGTATTCGGGCTGGATAACCAAAGTCGCAAATCTTCCGATACCGGGCAGATGGCTTGCTCGCCATGTAATGGTTCTCGAATAATGCTACTCACAAAAGAAGAAGCTGCTTTATTCGGTTTTCCCGGACGAATACAAATGGTAGGTAAGCGAACACAAAAACCATCAACAAAACCTTTTCTTGTGTAGTCATTGATGAGTAATTCACTCATTGCTTTTTGTGTGCCATATGTAGATTGAGGGGTAACGGCAGTATCATTTTGAATGACTGCAGGTAATTCACCGCCGAATACGGCAAGCGAGCTGGAAAAAACGAAACGTACTTTAGGGTTATTTTGGCGACAAATTTCAAGCAAGTTTCTGGTTGCCAAGAAATTAATTTCATAACCGAGATCAGGATCTTGTTCCGCATGACTACTTACAATCGCTGCAAGATGGAAAATGGCATCCGTTTCAGCCGTTATAATCTTTTCCAATCCTTTAGGATGGCGAAGATCCATTTCAAAACAGTTTACGCGCGGATCATTATCCGGTGCGACAGGCTTCACCACATCAATTAAGGTAAGCTCATCAATGTCAATTTTTGTTTGATTAAGTAATCTTTTTGCAAGGCGTTGACCGAGAAATCCTTGTCCGCCGGTAATCACAATTTTCATAAAAAACGCTCCTTGAACCTTTAAAAAGGTAAATTTAGGGTATAAAAAAGCGGCTATTTTCATATTTAAAAAACATCGCAAAAAACAACCGCACTTTATGACTTATTTGTACTTCTCAAACCATCCCAAACTGCTTGATGTCCCTCCCCGCGGTTTATATTCACAACCGACAAAACCTTGATAACCGATTTCATCAAGTTTATTGAAAATATAGTCGTAGTTAATTTCACCTTCATCCGGCTCATGGCGATCCGGTACGGAAGCCATCTGTACATGAGCAAATTTGCCGTTTAATTTATCTGTTAAACGAGATAAATTACCGTCCACATTTTGTGCATGGTAATAATCTAATTGAACGAAGACATTATCCCGTTCAACCCGTTCCACGATTGCCAAGGTGTCGTATTGGCTCTTTAACAGGTAATTCGGTTTGACTTCCGGACTTAGGGCTTCAAGTAAAATATTCACACCATGAGGTTTAAATTTCTCTGACGCATAACGAATGTTGTTAATGAAAGTTTGCTGATATTCTTCTTTATCCGCTCCTTCGGGTACAACAGCCGCCATGATATGCACATTGGGGCAACCTAGACCTAAGGCATAATCCAGTGCCATATCAATATGCGCGTGACTTTCCGCTTCACGTCCGGGAATAGCCGAAACACCCCACTCTCCTTTAGAACCATCACCCGCCGGAGTGTTAAATAGCACCACTTGTAAACTATGTTTATCTAATTCTTGCTTAATGGTTTCAATGTCGTAATCGTAAGGCCAAAGAAATTCAACATACTTAAAGCCCGCTTTAGCGGCCGCGGCAAAACGTTCAATAAAAGGAACTTCGTTGAACATCATGGTTAAATTCGCAGCAAATTTTGGCATTGCTATTTCCCCCTATTTTTTAATTCATTCACTTCATCATCGGTGAGATAACGAATCGGTTTTCCTTGTAAAAGGAAGAAAAGTTTGGCAGTTTCTTCCAACTCTTCCGCATTGTCAGCGGCATTCAGCAAATCCGCCCCTGTTACCACCACCCCATGATTCGCCAGTAAAAAAGCTTTTCCGGATAATGCCTGGGCTTCTAACTCTTCGGCAATACGAGGAGAACCGGGACGATAATAAGGAATGACCGGCAAACTCCCGACCCGCATAACGTAATAAGGTGTAAAGGCTTTTATCGCATTTTGCGGATCAAGATTTTCCAAACAGGAAAGTGCCGTCAAATAGGTAGAATGAAGATGTACAATTGCCCGACATTCAGAATTTTTACGGTACATCGCCAAATGGAATACGGATTCTTTTGAGGGTTTATCACCTTCAAGTACATGACCTTCCATATCCAACACGGAAAGTCGTTCCGCTTTCAAACGCCCTAGGGAAGATCCTGTCGGTGTCACTAAAATACGATTTTCATCTAACCGAACGGAGATATTCCCTGCTCCACCAACGGTATAACCCCGTTCATAGAAAGAACGACCAAGTTGCACCATAAGTGTTTTTAATTCTGAATCAGTCATAACATCATTCCCTGCGCATCAATAAAAAAGGTTTCTTTCCCGAAATTACCGGATTTCAAAGCAAGTGCGGTCGATTCTCCCAACGCTTTTAACCAAGGCACACCCGGTGCAATTTGTTTACCAATTTGAAAACCGCTAAATCCTAGTTTTTGCACGACAATACTGGAGGTTTCACCACCTGCGGTGATAAAGTTTTCTACATTGGCTTTTTCTTTTAATCGCTGTGCCAATTTCGCAAAAGTTCGCTCAATGGCTTGGCTTGCCTGCTCCGCACCAAATTGCGCCTGAATTCGTTTTAATTCATCAGGTGGCACTGTGGCATAAACCATTGGCGCAAGCGGTTCATCAATATGCGGCAAAACTTGTTCAAATAAGATGTCGGCATAATTGGCGTTTGCTACCGCTTTTTCTACATCTAAGTAAATCGTGGTGGCTTTTTCTTTATAGGCGTTCACTTGCTTATTCGTCATCTCGGAACAAGAACCGGAAAGAATGATGCTTCGTGCTTTTTTCGGTACAAATGCCTTCTCTGCTTTTTTACCACCGCTTAATCTCGCCGCCATATAAGCACCCAGTCCGGAACCGCCGGTCACTAATTTCAAATCACTCACGGCTTCCGCAAGGGCAGCAAGCTGACGATTATCTGCCGCATCCACCACCGCATAACGGAATCCCGCTTGTTTTAATTGGGTAAAACAAGATTTCACATACTCTGCCCCTTGAATCACATCGGCATAGCTCACCAAGCCTGTTTTTCCTTTGGCTTGCGCATCCATTAAACGCATAAGGTTGGCATCTTTCATCGGAGTAATCGGGTGATGGCGCATACCGGATTCATTCAGCAACACATCACCAACGAATAAATATCCATTAAAAATCGTTCTTCCATTAATCGGTAGTGCCGGTGTAATCACCGTAAAATCTTCATTAAGTGCCGCCAACAAAGCATCCGTTACCGGACCAATATTGCCTTTTTCGGTACTGTCAAATGTCGAACAGTATTTAAAATAGAACTGAGAACAACCGCACTTTTGTAACCAATCAAGTGCCAGTAATGATTGTTCGATCGCTTCCTCCACCGGATTTGAACGGGATTTTAAACTGATGACAATGGCATCTACTTTTTCCGTTAATGTGATATTGGGTACGCCATTCATTTGCACCGTATTCAAGCCATTTTCAACAAGGAAACTGGCAATATCGCTCGCACCGGTAAAATCATCTGCAATCACACCTAACATCGCTACGCTCCTTTTTTCGGTAATTCAATACCACTAAAAATTTTAATCACTGCACTGTCATCTTCCTTTCCATAGCCTGCATTGCTGGCTTCTGTGAACATAGAATAGGCAGTGCCTGCAAGGTGAAGCGGGAAACGTAAAGATTTTGCCGTATCATTCACCAAGCCTAAATCTTTCACAAAAATATCCACCATGGAGAGCGGAGAATAATCCCCTTCCACCACGTGTTTCATTCGGTTTTCAAACATCCACGAATTACCTGCCGCATTCGTCACCACGTCATACATTAAATCAAGGGGAATGCCTGCCTTGGCGGCTAGAGCCATCGCTTCTGCCCCAGCGGCAATATGTACGCCTGCGAGTAATTGATGAATAATTTTCACTGTTGCCCCTAAGCCAATTTCTTCGCCAATGTTGTACACCTGGCCTGCCACAGCATCGAGTACAGGCTGTAATTTATCAAATGCCTGTTTTGAACCTGATGCCATAACCGTCATTTCTCCCGCAGCGGCTTTTGCTGCGCCACCGGAAACAGGTGCATCTAACATAACCAACCCTAAACTTGTTAATTTTTGTGAAATTTCTTTCGCATCTTGCGCTGATATGGTTGAAGAAACCATCACGGCGGTACCTTGATTAAGTTTTTCAGCCAAACCATTTTCACCAAATAACACCACATTGACTTGTGCGGCATTCACTACAAGTAATACAACAGCATCTAATTTATCGGCAAAATCAACCGCACTTTGACTAACGGCATAAGCACCGTCTTTCTTTAATTTTTCAAGTACGGTCTCATCAAGATCGACACCGTAGGTGATTAATCCTGCTTTCACGCAAGATTGTGCTGCGCCCATTCCCATTGCACCTAACCCAATCACAGCAACTGAATAAGGTTTATTTATCATTGCGCTTTCTCCAATAAGGTTATTTTGATTTTATGGTGATCATTCTGACAGGTTTCAAAGTAAAAAAACGTGAACAAGATCACAAATATTAACATTTATGTTATTTTTTGTTAAAAAAGAAAGAAAACAAAGGAGAGGAAAAAACGATATAATGGAAAAAATTTTGGGGAGGATTTTATGATTCCAGCAGAACGTCAAAAACTGTTACTCAATTTAATCAATCAAAAAGATGTGGTAAGCATCACACAATTAGCTGAATCACTGAATGTTTCACACATGACTATCCGTCGAGATATTCAAAAATTAGAAGAAATGGGAAAGGTAGTATCCATATCAGGCGGCGTAAAAATGCAAGAGCATTTGTCTTTTGAGCCAACCCATCAAGATAAATCACTTCTTTTTCATACTCAAAAAGAGCAAATCGGCAAATTTGCCGCACAACAAATTCCAACGAATACCACGATCTATCTTGATGCCGGCACCACAACATTAGAAATTGCTTACCGTTTAATTGAACGAGATGATCTCTTAGTGGTGACAAATGATTTTTCCATTGCTCATTTTCTTATGACGAATGGGCAGTGTGAATTGATTCATATCGGCGGAAGCGTGAATAAATTGAATCATTCTTCCGTTGGAGAGCTTGCAGGTCAATTCCTTCGACAGCTTTCTATCGATATCGCCTTTGTTTCCACCTCATCATGGACATTGAAAGGTTTAACCACCCCTGACGAAAATAAATTACCGGTAAAAAAAGCCTTGCTTGATGCCAGCAATCAAAGAATCTTAGTCTCAGACTCCTCAAAATATGGCAAAGTGGCGACATTTCATATTTGCCCCTTAACACGCTTTGATCGCATTATTTGTGACAAAAATCTTGTTGAACCGGTACAACACGCCATCAAAGAGCTCAATGTTGAATTAGTCACCGTCTAGTATTAGCCCTATAAAAAACGGCTTATGCCAACGCATAAGCCGAAATTTTGTTTAAAATCAACCGCACTTTAGAAGAATAAAATACTTCCCCATACTACACCAACAATACAAAGTGCGATAAATACGGCGGCGGAACCTTGATCTTTAGCCCGACCGGAAAGCTCATGGCGTTCGCTACCAATACGATCAACCACCGCTTCAATGGCACTGTTTAACAGCTCCACGGCCATCACAAGTAAGACGGATGAAACCATTAAAGCGATTTCGATCTTGGTCTCACCCAAAAGGAAGGCGAGCGGGATTAAAATGGCCGCAAGAAAACATTCGTGGCGAAAAGCGGTTTCATTCTTAAATGCACTTTTTAAGCCTTGAAGGGAATATTTTGTGGAATTGATTAGATGGGTTAAACCCGTCGTTTTATACATAAAGATTCCTATTTTATAAGCGCTTGGCTTCGATTACATCATTCAATTTTGAAACGCGAGCCAAGATTTTGCTTAAACTTTCTACATTATGAAGCTCGATTTCCATATCAATGGTCGCCAGTTGTTTTTTCGTATCGGTACGGCTGGATACGCTCAACACACTGATTTTTTCATTCGCCAATACTGTCGTAATATCACGCAATAAACCATTACGATCACTAGCCACAATGCGGATATTAATATGAAAACCACGGGCATAATTTTCACCCCAAATGGATTCTACCACACGTTCGGGATGTGCTGCTTGTAAATCTAAAAACTGTTCGCAATCGCTGCGGTGAATGGAAATTCCCCTCCCCATCGTGATGTAACCCACAATGGCATCACCCGGAATCGGTTGACAACAACGGGCAATATGATGCATTAAATTGCCCACACCTTCCACAATCACACAGCCGCCCTTTTCCGCATTTTTTTGCTGAGAATTGACCGCACTTTTGTTTGCCACATGACGCAAAATTTCTTGATCAACTTGCTCAGCGTTCACTTTGATAAGCTTATTTTGTAAAAAGTTCACCAAGTGATTGAGACGAATATCGCCACTGCCAATTCCCGCATAAAGATCATCGATATTTTTCAAGTTATAACGTGGCAATGCGTAAGGTTCGATCTGTTTGAGACTGAGATTTAAACGGGCTAATTCATTATCCAGCAATTCTTTTCCTGCCGGTACATTCTTATCACGATCCTGTTTTTTAAACCATGCCTGAATTTTTGTCCGAGATTTTGCTGTATGGGTAAAACCTAAATTTGGATTGAGCCAATCCCGACTCGGATTTGGATTTTTTTGAGTGATAATTTCAATTTGATCACCCATTTGTAATTGGTAGGTAAACGGTACTATTCGCCCTGATACTTTCGCACCGATACAGCGATGACCGATTTCACTATGAATGGCATAAGCAAAATCAAGGGGAGTCGAGCCTGTCGGTAAATCCACCACCTCCCCTTTTGGGGTAAATACATAGACACGATCATCAAATACTTGGCTTCGTAATTCAGCCATCACTTCACCGGAATCGGTAATATCATCCTGCCATGCGAGCAATTTACGTAACCAGGCGATTTTTTCTTCATACGCCGACATCGTGCCTGTCGTGCCTTCTTTGTATTTCCAATGTGCCGCAACACCTAATTCTGCATCATCGTGCATTTGCCGAGTGCGAATTTGCACTTCAATCGGCTTACCGCCTTTTCCCAACACAACAGTATGAATAGACTGATACCCGTTAGGTTTCGGGTTTGCCACATAATCATCAAACTCTTTTGGTAAATGTTTGAAATGAGTATGAACAATACCTAATGCGGTATAACAATCCTGCAATTTTTGAACGATAATTCTAACCGCTCTTACATCATATAAATCACCAAATTCTAAGTGTTTTTTCTGCATTTTACGCCAAATGCTATAAATATGTTTTGGGCGACCATACACATCGACATGATCAATATTTTTACGTAAATGGCGGCTGATCGTTTCCACAAAATCCGCAATGTAATGTTCACGATCAAGGCGGCGTTCTTGCAATAATTTGGCAATAGCACGATATTGCTCAGGGTGTAAATAGTGGAAACAGTAATCCTCCAGCTCCCATTTAAGCTGCCCGATCCCTAAGCGATTTGCCAAGGGAGCATAAATATTAGAACATTCTTTGGCAGCAAGAACCTTTTCTTCTTCAGAACAACGATTTTCTGCGTCGCGGAGAAAAGTAATACGTTCCGCAAGTTTGATAATGACACAACGAAAATCATCGACCATAGCAAGTAGCATACGGCGGACATTATCTACTTGTAAGGCATTGGCAGAATGGCTGGCATTGAGTTGGCGGATATTATCCATTTCCTCAACACCTCTAAGTAATTTGATGATTTTCGCACCGAATTTCTCTTCCAGTGCTTCCCAATCTATCAAACGATTCGCCACAATAGGGAAAAGCATAGCGGTGACAAGACTTTCCGCGTCCATATTAAGCTCGTGTAGAATTTCCACCATTTCCACACCGGATTGGAGTGTTAGAGTGGCACTTTTCATTTCATCGGGGTGGGTGGTTATTAGCTCACGCGAATAATACCAGGCATCAACCAACGTTTTTTCCGTTTGTTCTGTCAGTTTTAGCCCTATACACCATTGTTCAATCACAAAATCTTGCGGATTTAACAAATGAGAACTGCGAACAGCAACCATAATACCCCCTTGTTTATGAGAAAGCGTAGCTCCCTGTCACTCCATTTTGACGCTTCATTGTAACAGAATAACCTACTTATTTTGTAGAAAATAACGTAATGGATTCTAAATGCCCCGTATGAGGGAACATATCAATCACCGTGCTTTTTTCGATTTTATAACCAAACTTAAGCAAAATTTCTGCATCACGCACCAAGGTAGCAGGATTACAAGAAACATAAAGCATTTTCTCAGCCTTTAACTGACAAAGTGCACTCAATGCAAAAGCCGCACCACTACGAGGAGGATCGAGCAACACTTTGTTAAAAGGCTGATTTGCCCAAGGTTGATTAACAAAAGGTTGGTCAAGATTCGCTTGAAAAAATTCAATATTATTAAGCTGATTATATTCAGCATTTTGTACCGCTTTTTGTACCATCTCAAAAACACCTTCAATTCCAACCGCACGTTTCACTTGTTTTGCCAGAGGAAGGGTAAAATTTCCCATTCCGCAGAATAAATCCAATACATGATCCGAGGATTCAAGGGAAAGCCAATCCAATGCGGTTTGCACCATTTTCTCATTTAACTTGCGATTGACTTGAATAAAATCACGAATATCAAAATACAATCGAATACCACAAGAAAATTGATAGTAAGGAGAGTTACCATAAACCTGCTCAATGCCCTCATCGCTTTGTAAAAACAACATCAAATTTTCCTGACCGGCAAAATTCAACAACAAAGTGCGGTCGAAATCCGCAAGGTTTCCCGTGTAACGCAACAACATCGCCACCCCATTATCCGCCGCGACTAACTCAATATGCCCGAGTTGTTTTTGTGTGGAATAACACGCCAAAAGAGCGGTCAATTTTGGCAGTAAATTATTGATGGCGGGTTCAATCACTTCACAGCCTTCAACTACAATCAAATCATGAGAATTTTTTTGGCGAAACCCCATTTCAACTTGCTTGGTTTTCGGATTAAACCATAAACTTAAACGCACCCGACGGCGATACTGCCAAGGTTCGTCACAAATCATCGGTTGGAAATCAATAGGTTCTTGCTGGAGTTTTGCCAAGCGTTTGAACAATGCTATTTGTTTGGCTTCACGCTGCATTTCAACGGGGATATGTTGGGCTTGACAGCCGCCACAACGCCCATAATAGCTACATTGTGGCAAAACACGAAACGGGCTTTTCTCAAGCCATTTTTTCACCACTGCCCGACCATACTGGCGTTTTTCTTCCAATACGGTACATTCCACTTTTTCTTGTGGCAACGCATTTTCTATAAACCAAGTTTTACCGTTAATTTTTGCCACGCCTAACCCTTGGTAATCCAGCTCAATAATCGTTGCCGTGATCTGTTGTGGCTTGTTTAATTTTTTCTGTGGGGAATAAAGAAGTACCATTATTTTAAAAATAAAATATTTTGATTAAATAATTCTCGGCTTTTCAAAGGTTTATCGCCGAGGTAAGGTTTAAGCGCGATACGCGTGAAACGCTTAGCCGCTTGGCGTACGGCCTCATCGGAAAAATCAAGAGTAGCAAAGGCGATCAGATCACGTCCGTAAAAAGTGAGATTATCTTTCACCAATGAAGCGATGAAGCCTTTTTCCTCACGATAGCGGTAAGTCATTGTAGGCTCCACCTGCTGACCCGAGCCGGCACAGTGCAGAAAATCCACACCATAGCCGAGAATTTGTAGCAAGTTAAATTCAAATAAACGTAAGCAAGGTTCCACATTGGTTTCTGTCGCCAAGCTCGTTAAGCATCTTAGGTAATGTTGGAATAATTGGGGATTAGCCGTTTCCGGCTCAATAACACGTGTGAGCAATTCATTCACATAAAAACCGCTATAAAGTGCAGTTTGTTGTAAAGGTAAGGTGATTGCAGCAGGTTCTGCTTTGGTTAGCGTTTTCAAACTACCTTTTCCTGCCCAACGTAATAACAGGGGAGTAAAGGGTTGCAAGACGGATTTCCAAATTGAACGTTTCGCTCTCGCCCCTTTTGCAATCACGGTAAGACGGCCGCTTTCTTCCGTGAATAAATCCACTAACAAACTGGTTTCGCTATAAGGGCGACGGTGTAGAACAAAGCCACGTTGGAGTTCGGTTTGCACGTATTATTTACTCAATGACGGGTCGGAAGATTTCAACACACATTGCTCAGCCAAAGCTTCACCGACACTGGTTTTCAAGGTACTAAAATCATTACGCTCCAACCACGTCCAACGAATATTGCCGTAATTATTTCCTCTTTCTGAAATCATCAGTGTTAATCTTTCCGTGACATGATTAAAAGTGACAGAAACTCGTTTCAACATTCTCTTATTTCGCTTTTGTGTACTATGCACAACTCGAACTTCTTTACCACCTTTGCAACGATACAATTTTGCCGAGCCTATTTGTGAGGTTTTATCAACCTTCTGCACCACCATTTTTTGCTGGGGCGGTTCATTTAATAACGTACTTTGAGTACAACCGCCAAGCAAAAGTGCGGTCAAAATAAACAATGTTTTTCTTAACATAAACCTTCACCAAAAGGAAACAAAAAGGGCGAATATTCGCCCTTAGAATTATTTTTTGAATTGATATGAACCGTCAGCCTGACGCACAAACTTCGCTCCGTTAGATAAACGTAGCTCATTTACACGCCCTTGTCCGTTCAGGGAAACTTGAACTTTATCACCCGGCTTAAAGCTGCTCAATGCGTTACCCGCCCCGTTTGCTTTTGTCATGGCATTCACATCGGAAATATTCAAATTGTTATCACGGAATACTTGCATGAGAGAAACGCCTTTCGGTACTGTTAAGGTTTTGCTTGCGCCACTTGATACCACTTTTGCTGTATTGACCGCAGACTTTGCCTCAACAACTTGAACTTTACGCTCATTTTTCGCTGCCGCTTTTGTTTCTTGAACTGGTGCTTTTCGTGCCGTTTCGGTTTTTGTTTGAGCCGGTTTCACCGTCGGTTTTTCTACGATTTTACGTTCTTGAGTAACAGGTTTAACCGCTTCATGTTTTACGGTTTCACGGACATTTCCAACGGTACGTTCAACTTGTTTAACCGATTCAGTACGAGCAGGGGCGACAGGAATCGGTTGAGAAACCGTTTCATTAACGGATGAGGCGACTCCCGTTGATTTTGGTGAACCTGTTGTCTCTTTTTGATCGCCAACATATTCCATTTTACCTGGTTCAGCCGTATTCGCAGATTCTGTCTGCGCTTGATTTTCCGCTAATGGTGCGTTTTCTTGTGGCGCAGGGACATTATCTAACACCGTTGTTTCAACCGGTTGGGATTGATCTAAAGATTGAAATTGCACCGGAATTTCGTTGCTATTTTGTTGCTCAAAAGATTCCACCGTATCGGAATTCGGTTTTAACGCAAAAAATACAATTAAAAGTAAAACCAAGGCTAAAATTGCAATAAAGAGACGGCGGTGTTTTTCCGGTAAAATTTGAAGAATTTTCCACTTTTCGGGGCGTTTCAGCGCTGTCGCTGCGGCAGTTGCTCCTGCAGCTAGAGTTTCCTTCGCCTGCTCTGTTGCTGAAACCGTACTTTCTACGGCATTTTCTACTTTTGTTTCAACCTTTTCAACGGCAGATTCCAGCTTTTGTTCAACATTTTCAGCCGTCACCTTAACGCTTTCCGTGAAACCTGACTGCGGATGTGGTTGCGCAGTTTGCTGTGTATGGCTTTCGCCAAATGTCGGTTCTTTACGCACATGGAATTGCGTTCCGGCTTGCTCTTTACGCCCAAATAAATCTTTCAAACCTTTTGCTTTATCTAATAAAGATTCATTCGATTGAACCGGTTTTCTTGGTGTCACGGTATCCGCTTGGTTTAAACCAAGATCAAGCTCGTTTTGAGATTTATTTTCGTTTGATTGATTGTTATTCATAGAATCCACAGAATTACCTCAGTTAATTATTATTGCCCGTTGTCGTCTTAACGATAAGCACAAAAGTGCGGTAAAAATTTCGAGCATTTTATCGGATCTTATTCAGTGTATAAAGTCTTATTTGGCTCACCCGCAATTTCACGGGCAAGTTTAGGCACAAGATAGCCGGATGTGAGCGATTGCAAAGTTTTATAAATTGCCATGGCTTGTTTATCGCCGACTAAAAAATGGCTCGCTCCCTGTACCTTATCCAGTAAATGCAGATAATAAGGTAAAATACCGATTTGAAATAACTTATCACTCAGATTTTTTAAAACTTGTGCATCATCATTAATGCCTTTCAACAAAACCGATTGGTTAAGGAGCGTTATCCCTGCATTGCGGAGTTTTTTCATCGCATAGGCTAAAAGCTCATCAATTTCGTTAGGATGATTAATATGTGTCACCATCACGGTTTGCAAGCGGCTTTTCTCCAAAATAGCACAAAATTCATCTGTAATCCGCTGTGGAATGACCACCGGCAAACGGGTATGAATGCGTAAGCGTTGTAAGTGCGGTAGATTTTCGAGACGTTTTATCAACCATGTCAATTCATGATCTTTCGCCATTAGCGGATCGCCACCAGAAAAAATCACCTCTTCAATTTCAGTATGTTCGGCAATATAATTCAATGCCTGTTGCCAGCTTTTTTTATTACCCGGATTTTCATCATAAGGAAAGTGGCGACGGAAACAATAACGACAATTCACCGCACAGCCGCCTTTTACCATAAATAGAAGGCGGTTTTGATATTTATGTAGAACGTTTGGTACGGCATTGGCATTTTGTTCCTCAAGGGGATCTGTTGAAAATCCTTCAGCCTGCACAAATTCTAAATCGGAACACATCACTTGCAAAAAGAGCGGATCATTCGGATTACCTTTTTCCATTTTTGAGACAAAAGGTTGAGGGACACGAAGAGCAAAAAGTGTTCGGGCATTTAATGCATATTCAAAATCCTTTTTCGGTAAATCAAGTATTTTTAGTAATACTTGAGGATCAGAAATCGCATTTTTTAAAATAGCGAGCCAATTTTGTTCTTCTCTAATCACCGGATCTTGAGTTAAAATACACACTTTTTAAACCATCTTTCTTTTTAGGATATTTAATATGGCTACATATACTACCAGTGATTTCAAACCGGGTCTAAAATTTATGCAAGACGGCGAGCCTTGCGTAATCATTGAAAACGAATTCGTAAAACCGGGTAAAGGTCAAGCATTTACCCGCACCCGCATTCGTAAGTTAATTTCAGGCAAAGTGTTGGATGTGAACTTCAAATCCGGTACTTCCGTTGAAGCCGCTGATGTTATGGATCTAAACTTAACCTATTCATACAAAGACGAGGCATTTTGGTATTTCATGCACCCTGAAACCTTTGAGCAATATTCTGCCGATGCAAAAGCAGTAGGTGATGCAGAAAAATGGTTATTAGACCAAGCAGATTGTATCGTTACCCTATGGAATGGTTCGCCGATCACCGTTACTCCACCAAACTTTGTCGAATTAGAAATCGTGGATACCGACCCAGGCTTAAAAGGTGACACCGCAGGGACCGGCGGCAAACCGGCAACCCTCAGCACCGGAGCAGTAGTGAAAGTGCCTCTGTTCGTGCAAATCGGTGAAATCATTAAGGTAGATACCCGTTCAGGCGAATATGTCTCTCGAGTGAAATAATTTCATCTATGAAAGAAAGTGCGGTCAAAAAATCTTATACATTTTTGACCGCACTTTTGTTTTTTTAAGTTATTAAAAATTCATCTTTTATTCACTTAACAAGCTACACGAGTTTTGATAGACTCTCCAGCGTTTTAACTCTGGCTCATCTTAATTTTATTTATTAATTGTACAAGGTATCTTATGGAACTAACAAAAATTTCATTGACAAGATTTGGTTTAACTGCCCTGGCTGCGTTAATTGTTTCAGCTTGTGGAAGTAGCGGCGGTGGCAGCAGTAGTGATAATCAGCCGCAACAAAATAATGCGTCAAACAATTCTCAAATAAGTCAACAAACAAACAAAACATCTGATAATAAAACATCTGATAACAAAACATCTGATAACAAAACATCTGATAACAAAACATCTGATAACAAAACATCTGATAACAAAACATCTGATAACAAAACGTCTGATAACAAAACGTCTGATAACAAAACGTCTGATAACAAAACGTCTGATAACAAAACGTCTGATAACAAAACGTCTGATAACAAAACGTCTGATAACAAAACGACTGATAACAAAACATCTGATAACAAAACATCTAACAATCAACTCCAACAGGAGAGAAACGGAACAGGTACGGCAATTGTAATATCAGGAAGTAATGATAATGTTAATGCACAAACCTCAACATTAAATCATTACAACACAACCTCTATAAATATAGATGGAGTCGATATTATCATTGGATTGCAAGATCTTGATATTCAAGATTGGACGCTTACGGGCTTCAGGGGAAGAAAACTTGAAGTATGTTGCGGTCGCTATTCGGATATCCGCTTTGGTGTGAGTGATTCTTTAAATGAAAGTAGCAATGGCTATATGTTCTACAATGGAAATCCAACTCAAAATATGCCAACATCAGGTACCGCAACTTATTCCGGTGATGCGATTATTTCTGCAGAAAACATTTATGGACTAGATCCAAAAGACTACTACCGTGGCTCATCTAAATTTAATGTCAATTTTGGAAATAAAACCTTAGAAGGTTCACTCAGTATCCCAAATGGGAATCGCCAACCTGTAAAAGTAGAAATTAATGCCAAAATTTCAAGTAATGCATTTACAGGTACAACAAATTCAACCACACTACAGGATGGTCAAGTAGAAGGTAAATTCTATGGCAGTAATGCAAAAGAGATGGCCGGTCTTGCACAAGGTAACGATAAATCTTGGGGTGCCGCTTTTGGTGCAGCAAAACAACAATAAAATAAAAACCTAGAATTATAAAGCAAGCCACAGTGCTTGCTTTATTCATAATTCATATCTAAGAGAATTAAAATTAATGAAATCCGGTAAGATTTTTCTTTCTACCCTTTATATATTGTTTGCTATCAATGCTTCGGCAGAAGTGGCTCAATCTAAAAGTGATGGGCTGGACGATCGCATTAATATGGCAAAACCAAAACTTCCACAAACAGAGGCACAAATTTCTACACCAAAGAGAGAAAATATTTCAATGAGCAGTGCCGAACTACAGCAGCATCCCAATTTAATCATTCGTGGATTAGTTCCAGCCGTCTTACAAAATAATGCGAAAGCCGTAGAAATTTTACTCCCGTTTTATAAAAACTTACCTAATCAGGATCCCACTTTATTAGCTTGGTCTGAATCAATTCTAGCACGTCATCAAGGAAATTTTTCTCTGGCAGCCGAGCGTTATCGAACTTTATTTAGTCAGCATTCGCATATCATCGCCTTACGTTATCAGTTAGCACAAGCCTTATTTTTAAACAATGATAATGAAGCAGCAAAAGATCAATTTCAAAAATTACGTGCGGAAGATATCTCTCCGGAAAGCATTCAAATTATTGATCAATATTTATCTGCCTTAAACAAACGTAATCAATGGAAAGTAAATGGCGGGATCAGTTATTTAAATGAATCAAACATCAATAACGCCCCTAAATCCGGCACAAAAATTGGTAATTGGAACGCTTGGGAAAAAGAAAGTGCACAAGGTTTTTCCTACTATTTGAATGGAGAGAAAAAATGGTCTTGGGCGAATAATGTATTCACAAAATTGCAACTTGAAGGGCAAGGTCGATATTTTTGGAATAACAGAAAATACAATGAGTTAAATCTTCGCGTAGGAGCAGGTTTAGGTTATCAAACTGCACGTTTTGAAAACTTACTCACCCCCTTTACAGAAAAACGTTGGTATGGCGGTGGCTCATCGGGTGGTGATGCATTAAAACAATATGCTAAAAATTCCGGTATACGATTAGAAACAAACTATTGGTTAAATGAAAAATGGCAAATTTCGACCGCACTTGAGTATGGTGAACAACGTTATAACTGGCGAAAACATTTAAATGGCAATAATTACCTTTGGTCAAACACCTTACTTTATACTCCACAAAGCGGGCAATACTGGCTTATAGGCATAGATTATAACCGTGAAAATACACGAGACCATGATAACGCTTATCAACGCAAAAATATTCGTCTCGCTTGGGGACAAGAATGGTCATTAGGTATTTCCTCCCGTTTAAATCTTGCTTATGCAAGGCGAACATATAAGGATATTGATTTCTTTCAGATTCGTCAGAAAAATAATGAGTATTTTACTGCATTGACCTTATGGCATCGCGATTTCTATTTTTTGGGGATTACTCCAAAACTGACGTGGACTTATCAAAAAATAAAAAGCAATCATCCTTTTTATCGTTATGATAAAAACCGCATTTATTTAGAAATGAGCAAAATATTTTAAGGAGGCCTTACTTTATGACACTCACACAACGATACCAACAAGCAGCTAAAGAAGCAAAATGGGCATTAGGACTAACGCTCGTCTATGTGGTGGGCTGGTGTTTATGTGCTTACCTACCGAAAGAGACTTTAGGTCCAGTCGGTTTTCCCCTTTGGTTTGAGCTTTCCTGCATCTATTTACCGATTTTGTTTATCGTAGTCGGCTATTGGCTGATCAAAATCGTCTATCAAGATATTTCCTTAGAAATCAAGGAGAAAGGAGATAACCAATGAATCTAGGCATTATTCTCCCTTTAATCATTTACCTTACTTTTGTGTTTGGTGCAGCGATCTATGCTTATGTGAAACGCACAAGAGGTGATTTTTTAACAGAATATTATGTGGGAAATCGCTCTATGACCGGTTTTGTGCTTGCCATGACGACAGCCTCCACCTATGCCAGTGCCAGCTCTTTTGTGGGTGGACCCGGTGCCGCTTATAAATATGGGCTGGGTTGGGTATTGTTAGCGATGATTCAAGTACCTGCGGTATGGCTCGCCTTAGGTGTATTAGGCAAAAAGTTCGCCCTGCTTTCACGGGAAACCAACGCCCTCACTATCAATGATCTCTTTCTTTATCGTTACAAAAATAAATACCTTGTTTGGCTTTCAAGCCTTGCGTTATTACTCGCTTTCTTTGCTGCGATGACGGTACAATTTATCGGCGGTGCACGATTGCTTGAAACGACTATTGGGATTTCTTACACGCAGGCTCTTTTACTTTTCGCCTTCACCGTTGGCATTTATACTTTCATCGGCGGTTTCCGTGCCGTGGTGCTGACCGATACGATTCAAGGCACAGTGATGATTATTGGCACCGTTATTTTACTTGGTGGCACAATCTATGCCCTTGGCGGGGTGGAAAGTGCGGTCAATAAATTAACCGAAATTGATCCGGCATTAGTCAGCCCTTATGGACCGAACGATATGCTCGGTTTTCAGTTTATGGCATCATTTTGGGTATTGGTCTGTTTTGGTGTAGTAGGATTGCCTCACACAGCGGTGCGGGCTATGGCATTTAAAGACAGCAAGGCGTTGCACCGTGGTATGTTGATCGGCACCATTGTTCTTTCTTTAATTATGTTTGGTATGCACTTATCCGGTGCATTAGGGCGCGCGATTATTCCGGATTTAACCATTGCAGATCAGGTTATCCCAACCCTAATGTTGCAGGTTCTTCCGCCTATTGTGGCGGGAATTTTCTTAGCCGCCCCGATGTCTGCTATTATGTCCACCATTGATGCGCAGCTTATTCAATCTTCCTCAATTTTTGTAAAAGATTTGTATCTTTCCGCCAAACCGAATGCGGCTAAAAATGAGAAGAAAATCAGTTATATTTCTTCAATAATTACCCTGATCCTGACCGCACTTTTAATCTTTGCCGCACTCAATCCACCGGAGATGATTATTTGGTTAAACTTATTCGCCTTTGGTGGGTTAGAAGCCGCATTTTTATGGGTCATCGTGTTGGGGATTTACTGGGATAAAGCCAATGCTTACGGCGCATTAAGCTCAATGATCGTCGGCTTAGGCAGTTACATTTTACTCACGCAACTCAGTATGAAACTACTTGGGTTCCATCAGATCGTTCCGGCATTAACATTCGGCTTAATCGCCTTCTTGGTGGGAAATAAATGGGGAGAAGGTCGCCTTGTGAAAACAAGTGAAAAATCGACCGCACTTGGAAAATAATGGAATTTCTGTGATCTATCAAATTATCGCACTGTTCCTTTGGAGCAGTTCATTAATCGCTGCCAAATTCACGTATTCTATGATGGATCCTGTCCTTGTGGTTCAAGTGCGGTTAGTGATTGCGATGATTCTCGTCTTTCCTCTCTTTTTACGTCGCTGGAAAAAAATTGATAAGCCCACACGTAAACAATTATGGTGGCTTGCCTTTTTTAACTATACGGCAGTCTTTTTATTACAATTTATTGGCTTAAAGTATACTTCTGCCTCTAGTGCGGTAACGATGATTGGGCTAGAACCCCTGCTCGTCGTCTTTGTGGGACATTTCTTTTTCAAAGACAAAGCCAAATGGTTTCATTGGCTCTTCGGTGCTATCGCATTTTTAGGAGTTGCAGTGATGATCAATGGAGGACAAAACAATGAAGGAATCAATGAAATCAGCCTATTCGGCTGCCTATTAGTGCTGAATGCCGGTGTAGTTTTTGCTAGCGTATTGCGTTGGACACGTGCTGTCGTGGCAAAAGTCTCCACACAAGCCTACACCGCAGTGACTATTGTATTAGGAACAATGACCACACTGCCCTTCACGCTGATTTTGACAGAAAGCTGGGAAATCAACCTAAGCGGTTACGGTATCGCCGGACTATTTTATCTTGCCATCGGTTGTAGTTGGCTTGCCTATTGGCTATGGAACAAAGGCTTAAATAGTGTGGATCCTAATCTTTCAGGTATTTTAGTTTCTCTTGAGCCTTTATTCGGTATTTTATTTGCAGTGGTTTTACTCGGTGAAACGCTCTCATTTTCCACCGCACTTGGTATCACACTCATCATGCTTGCCACCCTTGGCTCGACTTTACTGCCGAAATTTTTGAAAAAATCGGTATAATGTCCCATTTTTATAGAATTAAGGAAAACACATGGCTTGGATTCAAATTCGCCTAAACAGCACAAATGAAAAAGCAGAAAAAATGAGCGATTTTCTCGAAGAAATCGGTGCCGTTTCCGTTACCTTCATGGATAGTCAAGATACGCCAATTTTTGAACCGCTACCCGGTGAAACCCGCCTTTGGGGTAATACAGATGTGATGGCACTGTTTGATGCAGAAACCAACATGATAGAAATTGTCGATCTGCTTCATCAGATGGGCCATTTGGATGAAAATACCGCCTATAAGATTGAACAAATTGAGGACAAAGATTGGGAACGGGAATGGATGGATAATTTCCACCCAATGCAATTTGGCAAACGTTTATGGATTTGCCCAAGTTGGCGTGAAGTGCCTGATGAAAATGCCGTCAATGTCATGCTCGATCCCGGTCTCGCATTTGGCACCGGTACACATCCGACAACAGCACTTTGTCTAGAATGGTTAGACGGCTTAGATTTAAAAGGCAAAACGGTGATTGATTTTGGCTGTGGCTCAGGCATTTTAGCTATTGCAGCATTAAAGCTCGGTGCCAAAAGTGCGGTCGGAATTGATATCGATCCGCAAGCAATCCTTGCCAGCCGTAATAATGCGGAACAAAACGGTGTGGCGGATCGCTTGCAATTATTTTTATCTGATGAAAAACCAACGGCTCTCAAAGCCGATGTGGTTGTCGCCAATATTCTCGCAGGTCCGTTAAAAGAGCTTTATCCGGCGATTAGTCGGCTCGTAAAAGAAAATGGTGAGCTCGGTTTATCCGGTATTTTGGAAACTCAAGCTCAATCTGTATGCGAAACCTACGCACAAACCTTTACTTTAGATCCCGTAGAAGTGCGTGAGGAATGGAGTCGAATTACAGGCAAGTTAAAAATCCATTAATTTCCTTTTGTCAATCAAAAAAAGTGTATTTTTTGAACAAATTTCACTTTGCAAACTAGGACAAAATGCGTATCATAGCACGCCTTGTCGGTTGTTGCCCTAATTCGACAATAATAGGATTTAGGCTTGCTTGAAGGTGGTAAAGGTAAAATGCAAATCGGTTCATACCAATTAAAAAACCGTGTTTTACTCGCACCGATGGCAGGTATTACCGATAAACCTTTTCGTCGTCTTTGTGCGCATTATGGTGCGGGGCTCACATTCTCAGAAATGATGTCAACCAATCCACAAGTTTGGCATACAGAGAAATCCAAACTTCGTTTAGCACATAGTAACGACTTAGGCATGAATGCCGTGCAAATTGCAGGTTCCGATCCGCTAGAAATGGCACAAGCCGCAGCCGTTAATGTGGAATACGGTGCAGAAATTATTGATATCAATATGGGATGCCCCGCCAAAAAAGTCAATCGTAAACTGGCTGGATCTGCCCTATTACAATTTCCCGACTTAGTAGAAAAAATTCTACGGGAAGTCGTCAATGCTGTTGATGTGCCGGTCACCTTAAAAATTCGCACAGGCTGGGATAAATCCAATCGAAATTGCGTACAAATCGGCAAAATTGCTGAACAATCTGGAGTTCAGGCTTTAACTATTCATGGTCGAACGCGAGAATGCTTCTTTGAAGGGAAAGCAGAATACGACAATATCCGCTCGGTTAAACAAGCTATCTCCATTCCTGTAATTGCAAATGGTGATATTGATTCCGCAGCAAAAGCAAAAGCAGTACTTGATTACACAGGTGCTGATGCAATTATGATCGGTCGTGCAGCATTAGGTAATCCATGGCTATTCCAAGCTGTAGAGAGCCTAATTGAGCATGATTCGATAACACAAACGCCAAGTTTAAGTGAAAAGTGCGGTCAAATTTTGCGTCATATTCAAGAATTACACCAATTCTATGGTGAACAAAAAGGTTACCGCATTGCACGCAAACACGTGGCGTGGTATTTACAGGGAATTCAACCCGATTCCGTTTTTAGACAGGCTTTTAACACAATTAGTGATGCCAAAGAGCAACTTATTGTGTTAGAGGATTTTTTAAATTCAATTTTGGATAAAGAAAAATGTTAGAACAACAACGTAATCCATCTGAAGCATTAACCGTTTCAGTTTTAAACTCTCAGTCACAAGTAACCAATAAACCATTACGTGATTCTGTCAAACAAGCATTGCGCAATTATTTATCACAGTTAGATGGTCAAGATGTGAATGATCTTTACGAATTAGTATTAGCGGAAGTTGAACACCCAATGTTAGATATGGTTATGCAATATACTCGCGGTAACCAAACCCGTGCGGCCAATATGCTTGGTATCAACCGTGGTACTTTACGCAAAAAATTGAAAAAATACGGTATGGGTTAATTTTTAATACTTTAAATAAAAAAGACGAACTATGTTCGTCTTTTTTATTAATTACATTCGATTTATATATACCCAAGTTTCTTTTATTAAATCCAATTTAGAGATGTAACCGACACCAATATTGCAATGAATTAACACTTTATCTAAATTTTAAATGAGTCATAATTTAAATGGGAGAATCCTAAATGATCTATATGATTCAAAATCTTAATATCAATATCTGAGTTGTATAAAGCAATATTAAAAATATGGTTGAGCGCTATGTCTATCTTCCATAAATCTATGCCGTATAACTTTGTCCATAATAGGCTTTACTTTAACTAAATCATTGATAACAAATAAGCCTGAATTTAATACGTAAAACTCCTTTGTTTGACGAACATAGTCCTTATCAACATACTGCATTCCATATCATTTACCTTTATTAAATGATGTGGGTGGAATAAAAGATGGCGTAATAACATGATCACTCATAACAATATGTAACCAATTTTTTATTCATATTTATTATCCATTAATGATTAATTATTTAATTTATCTTCTGCAAATTTAAGATTTTCTCTAAAACGTTGTTTATCCATTTCAGGAATAGAAGAATTATTAAGTAATTCTACGCATAAATCATGACAAAGTTGATAATTTTCTACCCAATAAGCGGCAACAGCTAATTCATCTTTTGCTTTCCAGTCATAAACCGAATAATTCACAAATAAAATATCTTTACTCAATGGAATATTAACCGCTGCACTGGCATAAATATAAGCTAGTTTAATCTTATCATTAAGACGGAAATGGCGGGCAAGGAAATAAAGACTTTCTGCACGATGAGGACGATATTCGTAAGCAGCAAGTAAAGATTGTTGAATTTCATCTAATGAGGCATTCAATTCTATTTTTAATAAACCGATTTGTAAAAGCGAGTTATAAACCTCTTCAGACCACCCTCCCAAATTAGCTCGGATAGAATACCATTCAATCGCTTTTTCCGGCATATCAGCATCACGATAAGATTGTGCCGTATAAAATGCGTAACGATTTTTAAGATCTTTATCTTCAGGTGCATAAAAAGCCTTTTCTAAAGCTTGCGCATCTTGAAAATATTTTCTCGGATTAAGGCTTCTGGCACCAAAACGGCCACTGATAATGTAATAGTCTCCAGTTTTAATAGCATATTCTACAATTGTCTTTTTTCGTTGCTCCACAAATTCATGTAAAACACCACGCCAGTAGAATGAGCCATCATTGATAAACATTAAAGGACGAAAATAAACATTTGTTCCCGAAATATCATTTGTCATACGAAACGTATATCGGTCATAAACGAGTGTATCAGGAAATACAAATTCTCCACTAAAACGATCATCGGCATCGAAAATCAATACATAATCTGTTTTATCTTCAGCGTATTGCAAAGCAAGATTACGGTTATGGGCAAAATTTACCCATTGGTCATGGTGAATCTCACCCGGGATACCTTTTTCAGTAAAAAATTGTTCTATTATTTCAGCTGTATTATCATCATAACCCATATCACTAATAACATAGTAATCTAGCGATATATAAGCCAGAATATTTTCTAAGGTTTCTCGAATAATTGCCGACTCATTTTTCACAATCATATTGAGACAAATGGTTTTTTTATCAGATTTTGTTGCCATAACCTATATTAAATTTTAATAACCAACTAGCAGTCTATTATAAAGCAAAGTGCGGTTATTTTCGCTCTTGTTTTATAACTTTTATTAATCAAAAATAAAAAGAAAACATATCATCTGATATAATAGTGTCCTGTTAAAAGCTATTAATAATAAAAATGAATAATTCCTCCAATGAACTCACTCTTAGTGCATTAACAAACACTTATATTAATCTTATAAATAAAGAAGATTATGAAGAAGCTAAAAAATATGCGGAGATGCTTTGTTTACTTTCTTCCGAAGATGTTGAGAATATACATAAACTTGCCTATATCTATTTAAAACAAGAAAAATGGCAGGAAGCTATTGATACTGGCTTACAAGCTATTTCATTGGATAACCAGTATGTGGCGACACTTGATTTATTAGCTCACGCTTACGGAGCGATAAGTGATTGGGAAAAATCCGGTCATTACGGACACCAAGCTTTAACAATACGTAATGCAAAAGTCTCTCCTCCTTCTGCGCCAATGCCAGTGCTATCCTCTCCTAAAAACGGTAAAAGATTGATTGTATTTTCATTGTTTGGAAAACGTTCAAAATATATCGAAACAGCAATATTAAATGTTCAGATTGCACCGACACTCTTCCCAAATTGGATTTGTCGTTTTTATATTGATGAAACCGTTCCAGAAAACGCAGTGCAACGTTTAAAAGAGAATGGTGCTGAAATGATTAAAATTGCACCTCATTTAAAAGCATGGCCGGGCACAATGTGGCGCTTCCTTGCAATCAATGATCCTGAGGCAGAATATGTTATTTTTCGTGATGCGGATTCCGTCATTTCTCCTAGAGAATCCGTTGCCGTTGCAGAATGGATCAAAAGTGGACGATCATTTCATACTATGCGGGACTCAGGATCACACACTGCCCTCATTTTAGCTGGAATGTGGGGTGCCAAAGCAAATTCAATTTCCAATATGGAAGAAAGAATCCAAAATTATATTAATAAGGGCTACGATAGTGCTCACTTTGCTGATCAAGATTTTTTAGCCGATGAATTATGGGGCTATATTCGTCAAGATCTTTGGGCCCATGATCGACTTTTTAATTTCTACGATCCTAAGCCTTTTCCTGAACTCCCTTTTAATAGTGAATATCAAATTGCTTTTTCTGAAGGTGGTGCCGGTTTTATTGCTAAAACAAACAACGAAGAAGGCTCACAAGTCAAATGGACACTATATTCGTCTATTTCACCGGTACTAAATACAGACTATTCTCCTATTATCGTTCCTGAATTTAAAGTTTGTAGTTATAAAGCTACCGTAAAAAATGGGGAAATTGCAGATAATATCCCGCGACGATATGCTTATGCCTTCAAAAAAGGGTTAGCTAGAATTGAGATTGAAAGCATATAAATAATTTCTCCGTTTTTAACCTCACTTAGATATGTCCCTACTTAATAATAAGTGCGGTCAAATTTTCCCTTATTTTTTTATCATTTATTGATTTTCTTCCAGTAAAAATCCACCTTCATAGAAGGCAGATTTGATTAACACCCCATAATTTATGTTTCCTTAAATAGGGAAACTTATTGAACAACCTTATGTCTGTCCTACCTTTTAAATCTCCCATTACTGCTGAAATTAATAATTTCAGTGGGATTTTGACTAACAAATGAACGTGAGCCATTTGGACATTTAATTCTATTACTTCATTTTCAACTGTTCACGTAACATCCTTAATGAATATAAACTTCCGACCTGCTTTATCTTTTAATATCCTAAAATGACATTTCGGGGCCCATATTAAATGATATTGACAATGCCAAATCACACGCGATTTATTCAGACAAAACCTTTTAAGCCGTTAATCACCTTCACAGAAGATGTTTTTTAGTTTAGAAATAAAAAAGCTCAATCTTTATCTACAAGATTGAGCTTTATATAACATCTGATTAGCTATAAATACTAATTACCATTCATAGCCAAGACCAACTGTACTTACAACATCACCACGAGTATTAGTACTACCACTTAATTTCAGCAATACTTTTCCGTTATCGCTGGCTCTAGTATAACCTAAGGCTACCGCATTTTCACCACGATAATTACTCGCTGCAACAGCAACCATTGATTTTCCATTTCCTCGAACCTGCGGTAAACCGGCAATCGCAGCGGCCCCAGCAATACCTGCTCTCAGATCTTTATCAACTTTGTTAATCTTGTTATTTAGGCGATTAACATTATTGCTAATATTTCGATTAACTGCGTATAACTGGGAGCCATTCACCGCCTCAGTTGAAGTGGCGGAAACTTCACCAGGTGCGACATTGGTAATTTTCTTATTGCCTGCATTAATACCATCAACAGTCATACTTGGACCATTTTTCACAGAAATACCACGATTGTTTATAACGGTATTACCTGCTCTTACAGATCCATCGTTACCAAGATCAATGTCTTTTGCAAGTTGAACTTCTAAAGTGCCTTGACCATCAGCTTTCACATTGATGTTGCCTAAAGCTGACTTGAATGATTTAGACACTGCCTTATCTACACCTTCACCTTTCACTGTTACCACAGAGTTTAGTTTATGGTTGTTTACAGTATCATTATCATTACCGGTAAATTTCAAACCATCATCATGGGTAGCAATTTCGTGTTTAGTACCTTTATCATCTGTATAAACGATACGGGTCATACCATCTTTACCGTCCTTACCATCTGTACCATCAACACCGACCGAACCTTTTCCACCTTTAATAGTTAGACCGTTTTCACCGTCTTTACCATTTAAGCCAATCGAGCCGTCTTTACCGTTGATTACAACAGCAGAACCATCTTTACCGTTTACACTGATAGAGCCATCAACACCATCTTTGCCATCTTTACCTTTTTCACCTAAAGAAAAATTATCAGAGGTTGCATAAACAATCTTCACAGAACCATCTTCACCGATGATTTGTTTAACTTCCACGTTTTTACCTGCTTGGAAGTCAACTTTATCACCTGCAGATATTTTCTGAGCTGTACCAGCTTCAGTCGTAAATGAAGATTGCTCTTCGGCTTTACCAGTATTCACAATCCAGCCGGCACTGTTGATCGCATCAGCTACATTTTTCACTGTAGCAACTTTATTGCCTTCACGAGCATCTGCATCAACTTGAGTTTCATTGCCAACAGGTGTACCTTTAACACTTACTTGACCTGCAGGGATGACTACATTACCCGCTGAATCTTTCACGTATTGATTACCCGCTTTTGTGATATTTCCGGTATTAACTTTCACTCCATCTTTATCAACAGTAATGGTGTTATCACCAGCTTTCACATCATAAGACACATTAACTGTATCCTTACCTGTAACTGGATCAGTTGTAACTGTAATATTCGCTGTTGTACCTGTACCATTAGTGTAATTCACTTGGTCACCTGGATTTACAACAACATTTGCGGTATTACCATCTCTGTCTCTAGCGGTCGTTGCCCAGCCGGTATTGTTAATAGTATCTGCTACATCACCTACTGTTGCTACTTCATTAGCTGCATCTGGTGAGATATCAGCTTTACCATCTTTACCAACAACTGCTTTACCAGTAGTTTTATCTGCAGAGACATTACCCGTATTAACAGCTAAATCAACTGTCGAAATATTCCCATCTGTAGTTGGTTTAATGGTTACAGTACCATTTTTGCTAGTTAAGTCCACAGCCTTACCATGTGTTACTGCACCAACTGCCTGGCCATTTGCTTTTAAGTTCCAGCCTATATTTAAGACATCACCAACTGTTGCTGCTTGTTTTTTCTCATCAAAAGACAAGTCAGCAGGTGCTGTTTGTGTTGCATTGGTTACATTGCTTGTTGAAGCAGTAACTGGATCTTTAAGGTGATCATTTAAACCTGAAACCGTACCGTTATTGATAACTGTATTACCAATAGTCACGCTACCATTTGATGTGAGGTCTAAATCTTTGTTCATTTGAACTTCCAATTTATCCGTACCATCGGCTTTAACATTGATATTGCCTTTTGCAGATTTAAATTTCTCTGAAGCTGCTTTATCTACACCTTCACCTAGAACTTTCACAACGGTATTTAACTTGTGGCGGTTTAGCTCCTCGTTATTACCAGTGAAGATAAGCCCGTCATTTAACGTTGCCACTTGTTCTGAATCACCTTTTGATGAACCATCCGGATTGGTCGGTTGGTAAACAATACGTGTTGTACTGTTTGCACCCGGTAAACCATCTTTACCATCTTCACCATTAACCCCTTGAGCACCGTCAGCCGATTTGAAGGTTAGACCGTCTTTACCATCTTTACCATTCAAGCCGATTGAACCGTCTTTACCATTGATAGCCACAGCTGAACCGTCTTTACCGTTCACTCCGATAGAACCATCAACACCATCTTTGCCTGATTGACCATCTTTACCTGGTTCACCTTTTTGACCAAGTTCAACTTGATCAGATAAACCATAAGCCACTTTGTTACCATCTTGAGCAATTTCTAAGTTTTTCGCCGCAACAAAAGTCACGTTATCACCGGTATTTACTTTGCTTCCTTTATCATTTGGTTGACCGGAAATATTATCTTGAGATTTCTCAGTCTTAACAAAGTGATGACCATCTTTTACGGTTGCAGTAGTTGTGTTACCACTTCCATCGGTAATGGTAATAGTTTGTGTACCATTAGCTGTATCTGTTGTAACAGTAGCTTTAGCATCTTTACCATCTTTCACAATAGAGGTGGTGGTATTACCGTTACCGTCTTTGATTGTAATCGTATGAGTACCGTCACCATTGTCTTTTACGTCAGCTTCCGCGTTTTTACCATCCGCACCGGTATCACCTTTCGCACCCGTTGCTCCGTCTTTCACGATAGCAGTGGTGGTATTACCGTTACCATCTTTAATCGTAATCGTGTGTGTACCGTCACCGTTGTCTTTTACGTCAGCTTCAGCGTTTTTACCGTCTGCACCGGTTGCTCCGTCTTTCACGATAGCGGTGGTAGTATTACCATTACCGTCTTTGATCGTAATCGTGTGTGTACCGTTCGCATTATCTGTGACTGAGGCTTCCGCATTCTTACCATCTGCACCGGTATCACCTTTCGCACCCGTTGCTCCATCTTTCACGATAGCGGTGGTGGTATTACCATTACCATCTTTGATCGTAATCGTATGAGTACCGTCACCATTGTCTTTTACATCGGCTTCCGCGTTTTTACCATCTGCACCGGTATCACCTTTCGCTCCTGTTGCGCCGGTATCACCTTTCGCTCCTGTTGCGCCGGTAGCACCTTTAGCACCCGTCGCGCCTGTATCACCTTTCGCTCCTGTTGCACCAGTATCACCTTTAGGTCCTTGAGGACCTGTTGCACCGGTGGCTCCTGTCGAACCGCCCGTTACGTTAGCATTGAGAGTATAGGTTACTATTGCACGCCCTTTACTATCTTTAGTAATTTCTTGTTTAATCGTTAATCCATTACCTGCTTTAAAATTAACTGCAGCTCCTGGATTAATAAGTGTATTGTTCCTTGCAGAACCGGCTGCAAGATTACCACCGACATTAGTCCACCAACCAGCGCTATTAATTGCATCCACAACATCCATTACAGTAGCCACGCCAGGTGTAGTCGGTTGTGAAATAATACCCGTAGTCGTTGTATTATTAATAACACCTTTTGTCACATTAATAGCAATAGATACATCTGTACCATTATTTTTAGGAACAACTACAACTTTAGTCAATTCACCATCTTTAAACTGTATATGGCGGTTATTATTAATACGCGCTACTGATTGATCTGCATTATTATGCACATTGAAGCCCATATAATTTAAAACATTATAAAGCTGTGAACCATTAATTGCGTCAGTAGAATCACTTGCAACACGTCCAGCCCCCACGTGTTGAATTTGACGTTCTAATCCTTTTCTACCAACTGAAAGGACTGTTGTTCCTGTTGCTTTTGTAATATTAGCTAAAGCATTTGTAGAAACATTATATTCTATCCCCTTGAGAGCACTAAACGTTCCACAATAATTTTGAGTGATCGTTGAACCATCTGCTTTTTTGAAGGTTACATTCGTGGACGATTGTTCATTATGGAAACCTTCCGTCACTGAAGAGCCTGCCCCCAACGCAACTGAAAGGGTTTGATTATCGTCAACTTTAGCACTTCTCCCTAATGCAACACTTCCCTCCGCATAACCATGAGTACCATGTCCTATTGAAACTGAACCTGCACCTTCAGATTTTATTTGAGTAATAATAGGCATACCTTCACCATTATCAAGCGTTCTCCTACCCACTTGACTATCACCTCCGGCCATCCAACCTATTGCAATAGAACCCGGTTTAGATGTTGTGGCTGCAGCTCCTTGTGCAATTGAGTATATCCCTGTTGCATTGGCAGAGGCTCCAATAGCTGTCGCATAACGTCCACTTGACCAAGCACCATTACCCACCGCTATACCAGGTGCAGAAGACCCATTTAAATTTTGGCTTAGAGACACTGCACCATTACCAAACGCGAGGCTATCAAACATCGAATAAGCACTTGAACCAATCGCAACCCCGGTTGGTAAAGTTGCCGCAAATGAGCCAATTGCTACTCCACCAGAACTTGTTCCCCCAACAACATTAGTGAAATTATGATATTTACCTTTCCCAGGATCTGATGAAATTTCAACCGATTTTGCTTGCACACCAATGGCAACACCACGTCTGTTAGTTGCTTGCGAGGCATTACCAATTGCAATAGTATCATTACCAGCAGCATTTGCCTTTGCACCAAGTGCTGTTGAATAACTACCTGTAGCTTTCGTCTGTGCACCAAGTGCGGTTGAATAGCCATTAGATGTCGTTGCTTCATTACCAATAGCAACAGCTTGTTCTCCAGGAGCTTTAGCTGCCCAACCTAATGCAATTGCACTATTACCTCCTGCTGACGCACCTTGTCCTCCCCAAACTCTACCAGCGTTATACTCAACATTGGCAGCTACGGCTGAACCTCCAATTACGGTTGCTCCAACTGTGATAAGCGATACAGCAAAAACTGAAATTTTCTTTTCTGTTTTTGACTTCGTTTTGCCTTTCGCTTTCGTTAATTCGGAGACTGCCACCCAAGATTGAGTCGCATGATTCCAAATTACTCTAAAAATCTTGTTCATTTAAGAACTCCCATCCTTGTTTATCAATTTTAACTATTCAAAAAAACAAATAATATTCTCCCCTAAAAACAACAAGTTGAGGATTTTCCGAAGTTTATATAAGCTCAGGATTTCTAACAAATAAATTTTCCTATCTTTGTACAACTTTACATTTACATAAAATTTACATTTAAACAACAATTAGAATGTCACATTAACACGCCTAAAATTTGGACAAACTAAAAAAACAAGAGGAAAACTGACCGCACTTTTTTAACAAGAAAAAATAAATAAAGAGGGGGGAGTGAATGGAGTAAATTAATTGAAATCTAATCATTAAAAAAGCCAATGGCATCATACCATTGGCTTTTATTTTCTACGATTATGAATTAAGCGATAACCGCTTTTTCAACAACACGAACTAATGTCCAAGATTTGGTTTTTGATAGAGGACGGCATTCGCGGATCTCTACAGTATCACCAACTTTGGCTTCGTTGTTCTCATCGTGTACATGTAATTTTGTTGTACGACGGATAAACTTACCGTATAACGGATGTTTTACCTTACGTTCAATTGCAACAACGAAAGATTTTTCCATTTTGTCGCTAACAACTTTACCTTGTACGCTACGAATTTTATCAGTCATTACTCACCCGCCTTTTCGGTTAATACAGTTTTTACACGTGCAATATCACGACGCACTTGTTTAGCCTGATGGGTTTGTTGAAGCTGACCGGTGGCTGTTTGCATACGCAATTTGAATTGTTCACCTAGAAGGTTTAATAATTCAGCATTCAGCTCTTCAACACTTTTTGTACGTAAATCTTGAGCTTTCATTACATCACCGTCTTAGTTACGAAAGTGGTCTTAACAGGCAATTTCGCTGCTGCTAATGCAAATGCGTTTCTTGCCACTTCTTCAGACACACCATCCATTTCATAAAGCACTTTACCCGGTTGGATTAAGGCTACCCAGTATTCAACGTTACCTTTACCTTTACCCATACGGACTTCTAATGGTTTTTCCGTAATTGGTTTATCCGGGAATACTCGAATCCAGATTTTACCTTGACGTTTTACCGCACGAGACATCGCACGACGTGCTGCTTCAATTTGACGAGCAGTTAAACGACAACGACCAACAGCTTTTAAACCGTAAGTACCGAAGCTCACTTCAGTACCGTTTGCGATACCACGGTTGCGGCCTTTATGAACTTTACGGAATTTTGTACGTTTTGGTTGCAACATTTAGCGTTTCTCCTTACTTACGACCTTTACCGCGTGGCGCTCTTCTAGGCTTATCGGTAGGTTGTTGTTCTGATTGCGCAACGGCAGCCATTCCACCAAGAATTTCACCTTTGAAGATCCACACTTTTACGCCGATTACGCCGTAAGTTGTATGTGCTTCTGCAGTGTTATAATCGATGTCTGCACGAAGAGTATGGAGAGGTACGCGACCTTCACGATACCATTCTGAACGTGCAATTTCTGCACCACCTAAACGACCACTAACCTCAACTTTGATACCTTTCGCACCTAAACGCATTGCGCTTTGTACCGCACGTTTCATTGCACGACGGAACATTACACGGCGTTCTAATTGAGAAGCGATGCTTTCTGCAACTAATTTTGCATCCAATTCAGGTTTTTTCACTTCAGCGATGTTAATTTGAGCTGGAACGCCAGCAATTTTAGATACTGCGTTACGTAATTTTTCAACATCTTCGCCTTTTTTACCGATGACGATACCAGGACGAGCTGTGTGAATAGTTACACGAATACTTTTAGCCGGACGCTCAATAGTAATACGTGAAACTGAAGCATTTGCTAATTCTTTATTTAAGAATTTGCGTACTTTGAAATCGCCTTCAAGATTGTCAGCGAAGTCTTGTGTATTCGCGAACCAAGTAGAGCTCCAAGGTTTAACAATACCTAGGCGAATACCATGTGGATGTACTTTTTGACCCATTGCTATTCTCCTACTGATTAACGATCCGACACAACCACAGTGATGTGGCTAGTACGTTTTAAAATACGATCTGCACGACCTTTAGCACGTGGCATAACACGTTTCATGCTAGGACCTTCATCTACGAAGATTTTAGCAACTTTAAGATCATCAATATCTGCACCATCATTGTGCTCTGCGTTTGCAATAGCTGATTCTAAAACTTTCTTCACTAAAGACGCAGCTTTTTTGTTGGTGAAAGTTAAGATTTCTAATGCTTGCGCAACTTTTTTACCACGAATTAAATCGGCAACTAAGCGAGCTTTCTGGGCAGAAGTGCGAGCGTAACGATGTTTTGCGATAGTTTCCATCTCTTTACCTCTTATTTCTTAGCTTTCTTATCTGCCGCGTGACCGCGGTATGTACGAGTCGGTGCAAATTCACCTAATTTATGACCGATCATTTCATCAGATACATAAACTGGAACGTGCTGACGACCATTATGGACTGCGATGGTCAATCCGATCATTGATGGAATGATCATTGAACGACGGGACCAAGTTTTGATTGGTTTTTTATCCCCGCTTTCCACCGCCTTCTCTACCTTCTTCAACAAGTGTAGGTCAAGGAAAGGACCCTTCTTGAGAGAACGTGGCATGGCTAATCCTCTTTAATTTAATCTATTATTTGCCACGACGACGTACGATATATTTATCGGTACGTTTGTTGTGACGAGTTTTCTTACCTTTGGTTTGAACACCCCAAGGTGTTACTGGGTGTTTACCAAAGTTACGGCCTTCACCACCACCATGTGGGTGGTCTACTGGGTTCATTGCAGTACCACGAACTGTAGGGCGAATACCTCTCCAGCGGTTAGCACCGGCTTTACCCAATACGCGAAGCATATGTTCTGAGTTACCGACTTCGCCAATTGTCGCAACACATTCAGCCAATACTTTACGCATTTCGCCTGAACGTAAACGTAAAGTTACATAGTTTCCTTCACGTGCGATGATTTGTACATATGCACCGGCAGAACGAGCAATTTGACCGCCTTTACCCGGTTTTAATTCAACATTATGTACTGTTGAACCAACTGGAATATTACGCATTGGTAATGCATTACCCACTTTGATTGGTGAGTTAATACCAGCTTGAATTTGATCGCCTACAGACAATCCTTTAGGTGCTAAAATATAACGGCGTTCACCATCTTTATAAAGCACTAAAGCAATGTTAGCAGAGCGGTTTGGATCATATTCTAAACGCTCAACAACCGCTGGGATATCTAACTTGTTACGTTTGAAATCGATTAAACGGTAGTGTTGTTTATGACCGCCACCAATGTGACGAGTTGTAATACGACCATAGTTGTTACGACCACCGGTTTTAGATTTAGTATCTAGTAATGGTGCGTAAGGTTTACCCTTGTGTAATTCAGGGTTCACGATTTTAACAACGTGACGACGACCAGCGGAGGTCGGCTTACATTTTACGATAGCCATTCTCTATTCTCCTCCGATTACTCTGCACTGTCCACGAAGTCCAAGTTTTGGCCTTCGGCTAAAGTTACATAAGCTTTTTTCCAGTCGCTGCGACGACCCATTTTAGTACCACGGCGTTTAGTTTTACCTTTAACAACCACGGTACGAACAGAATCTACTTTTACTTCAAATAATTGAGCAACTGCAGCAGCAATTTCAGCTTTGTTCGCATCTAAAGCAACTTTAAGTACAACAGTGTTAGATTTTTCAGCATTGTTGGTTGCTTTTTCAGAGATATGCGGTGCACGAAGCACGCTCAGCAAACGTTCTTGACTCATGCTAAGATCTCCTCAATTTGTTTCACTGCATCAACAGTAACAATCACTTTATCGAAAGCGATTAAACTTACCGGATCGATACCTTGTACATCACGTACGTCAACTTTATATAAGTTACGTGCTGCTAAGAATAGATTTTCATCTAAACTTGCTGTGATAATTAATGCATCTTCAACTGCTAAATCTTTTAATTTTTGTACTAAAACTTTAGTTTTTGGTGCTTCAATTTCAAATTTCTCAACAACCATTAAACGGTCTTGACGAACTAATTCAGAAAGAATGCTTTTAATTGCACCACGGTACATTTTCTTGTTCACTTTTTGGCTGTGATCTTGTGGTTTTGCCGCGAAGGTTGTACCACCAGAACGCCAAATTGGAGATTTAATATCACCAACACGAGCACGACCTGTACCTTTTTGACGCCAAGGTTTTTTACCTGAACCAGACACTTCAGCACGAGTTTTTTGCGCACGAGTACCTTGACGCGCACCTGCTGCATAAGCAACAACAACTTGGTGGATCAACGCTTCGTTAAACTCACGTCCGAAGGTAGTTTCAGAAACAGTGAGTGCATTTGCACCTACAACTTGTAATTCCATCTCTATCTCCTAGACTTATGCTTTAACTGCCGGCTTAACGATAACATCGCCATTGATAGCACCAGGTACAGAACCTTTTACTAATAGCAATTTACGCTCAGCATCTACACGAACAACTTCAAGTGATTGAACGGTTACACGCTCAGCACCTAAATGTCCTGCCATTTTTTTACCTTTAAACACACGACCCGGAGTTTGGTTTTGACCAATAGAACCAAGGACACGATGTGATAAGGAGTTACCATGGGTAGCATCTTGAGTACGGAAATTCCAACGTTTAACACCACCTTGGAAACCTTTACCTTTAGAAGTACCGGTAACATCTACTTTTTTAACATCAGCAAAGATGTCAACATTGATTTCTTGACCTAAAGTGAATTCTTCACCTTCAGTACGGAATTCCCATAAACCGCGACCAGCTTCAACACCTGCTTTCACGAAATGACCTGCTTCAGGCTTAGTTACACGATTCGCTTTTTTAGAACCTGTAGTAACTTGAATTGCAGTATAGCCATCGTTTTCAAGAGTTTTAACTTGAGTTACGCGGTTGGCTTCAATTTCGATAACGGTAACTGGTACTGACACACCGTCTTCATTGAAGATACGGGTCATACCAACTTTACGACCGACTAAACCAATCATTGTAATAACCTCTTAATTAACCTAGGCTGATCTGCACGTCAACGCCGGCAGCCAAATCTAAACGCATTAATGCATCAACAGTTTTTTCTGTTGGCTCTACGATATCTACTAAACGTTTGTGAGTACGAATTTCGTATTGGTCACGAGCATCTTTGTTCACGTGTGGAGAAATCAACACGGTGAAACGTTCTTTACGAGTTGGTAAAGGAATCGGACCACGAACTTGCGCACCGGTACGTTTAGCTGTTTCTACGATCTCCGCAGTAGATTGGTCGATCAAACGGTGATCGAACGCTTTTAAGCGGATACGGATTCTTTGGTTCTGCATTAGACCAGAGCTCCAATAAAATTTAGCTAATAAAAAACCAACACCAATCACAATTCTAACTTCAAAAATAGAAAAGGAGGTGCAAGTTACCTGTTATATAGTCTCCAAATCGGAAACATTGTTTAACGCAACATATCGTTGCGCACGTCTAATAAATGATTACATTAAACGACTCTCTCGAACTGAGAGCCCGCAAATACTACATAAAAGCAAAGCGGATTGCAAGGTATTTATTTAAAAATATACAAAAAGTGCTGTTATTTTCCATCATGTTTTGATTCTGAAACAATGTGGAAAATAACCGCACTTTTCAATATCAACACCTAAATCCAGTTATCAATGTCTTTTGGTGGTGATCCAAGCACCACAGTCCATTAAGGCATTCATACACCATCGTAAAAAAGCCTAATGAGAGACTGTATTTATATACGGTATTAAATAACAATCTAACAACCTGTAGAAAACTATGCTTTATTCATTACCATTCAAAATTTATGCCAGCATTATAGCTAACACTGCTACTACTCGGTGCCATTGCAATCCCTGCTTTAGCTGCAACATTCTGGTTAAAGCGATAACCACTACCAATAGCAAAAGCCGTTTCTGAATTATAACCACCAACAGCAGCACTCAAGTTAAATTTGCCCACATTATACGGTTGGAATAAACCGATTAATGCCGATTGTGCAGCAAAAGAACGTTTTACACTTTTTTCAAGTCGATCAACACGCCCTTCCAAATTACTGATACGAGCAATATTTTTAGCAATACTAGATCTATATTGTGCCATACCTGCTTTGTTTGTCGCTATGTCAGATTTATTCTGTGCAACACCCGCTTTATTTGTCGCTATGTCAGACTTATTCTGTGCAATACCCGCTTTATTTGTCGCTATGTCAGATTTATTCTGTGCAATACTTGCTTTGTTTGTGGCTATGTCAGATTTATTCTGTGCGATATCTGCTTTATTTGTTTTAATATCAAACTCATTCCCACTAACTCTTAATTCATGACCTTGAGTTATTTTATTTAACGCCTCAAACTGCACTTCATGAGAATTGACTGTAGATTGAACTGAGCCTAATGTATCATTAATACCGTTTGTTCTAGCAAACAATCCTCCGATCGCATCAAAGTGATGTCTAATATTTTCATTGATTTGGTCCAATGTATTATCGATATCCTCCGTTTTAGCAGTCAATAGATCGACCATACCAACGTTTCGTCCAACATCGTAATTGACTAGGTCCAATGTTTTATTGATATTCTCCATTTTAGCACTCAACACACTGATATCCTTAGTATTTTTCTCAACTTTATTGTTAATCTCTTGTACTCGTTGATCTGTGACTTGTGCAACCGAATAACTTGCAGTAAGACCTGCAAGTAAGGCTAATGACAATGTTTTATTTGTAGTTAAATTTTTCATAATTTTTCTTCCAAAAATAAGTTTTTCAATTTTTATTTATTCACATATCTATGCATGTGAGGTGCATACTTATAATAAAAAAGGAAATAATTCTCAACAAAGACAAATATAAAAATTATATGACAGAGAGAAAAACAAATAAAATCAATTAGTTAACACTGATCGGAGGAGTTTAAAGAACAGTGAAAAATATCTCAACTATCTACCCTGCCCAACATTTATCTTAAAAACCAATGAAAAATTAGTTGTTTCAACTAATTTTTACACATTATACAGCTACATCCTGCTATTAGTGGGTTTTGATTATTTTAACAATAGTTATTATTGCTCTTTTTTTAAAGAAGAATGGATTTAAATGGTATTGCAGGAGAGGAAAATCGTCATATTAGGATAAATAATATTCATCAAAAAAGTGCAGCTTGCTTATGAACTAAAACATAACTAAGAGATGATAATGTATATTGTCCACTAGAGCTCTCTGTCGAAAAAATCGCATCTCATTAGCAACTGTATTTTTTACTTTCTAATGGAAAGACTGTTACTAATATAAAAAGTGCAGTTGTTTTCCATATTGTTTCAAAATCAAAACACGATGGAAAACAACTGCACTTTTCAATATCAACAATTAAACTCGATTATCAATCAAGGCAATATGTCTTTTGGCAGCGATCCAAGCACCAACATAGCCCATAGTTAAACAGCTGACTAAGAGAAAAATCAATTCTCCGACGGCTAAGCCGTTTAGGGCAAATTGTACGGCGAAAATATCGGTGACATACTTCATGGCAGAGGTGAAATAGCCAATGACAAAACTACTAAAAATGGCGGCAACAAAACCACCCAGCAGAGCATAAATCATACCGGTGTAAAGATAAGGACGGAGGATAAAGTGATCCGTTGCACCGAGTAATTTCATCACATCAATGTTTGCCCGGCTACTATACACATCGGAACGAATACTATTGCCAATCACCAAAAATACAGCGATTACCATTAATACGGTGCAAAAAATCGCTACGTGTGCCACCAGCCATGAAAGTGCGGTCAATTTTTCCATCCAATCATTATCTAAACGAACCTCTTGTACCCCTTTGATTTTATCGAGATTTGTGCGTAATGTTTCACGTTTTTCGGAGGTTTCAAAAGCTTTCGACGGTTTCACCATCACCACTGCCGGTAACGGATTGTCATCAAGAATTTCCAGCTCTTCACCAAAGCCCGACCAACTTTTAAATTCCTTCAGGCTTTCTTGACGAGAAACATAATTCAGGGAATCAACCCCTTCTTGTTGGCGAATTTTTTCCACCACTAAATTGGCATCTTCTTCAGTTAAATTTTTGTGTAAATAAATGGTGAGTTCGCTTTCCGGATAAAATTGTGTGGTAGCTAAATGTAAATTTTTCCACATTAAATAACTGATCGTCGGAATAGTGAGCGAAACGGCAATCACCAAAATCGTAAGCAACGTACCGAATTTGCGTTGCCACAAATCCGCCCACACCGCACGTAAGGTGTAAGCCGTTTTCACAAAAAAAGAGGCATCAGTTGATCGGCCCATGGTTTTTCCTTAATAACGTAAATAGCCTTGTTCAAGCACTAAACAAGGTTTTGGCTTTTGTTGAATTAAATTAATGTCGTGGGTGGCAATTAATACGGTCATTCCCAAACGATTAAATTCTTCAAAGAGATTAAAAATCCCCAAAGATAGCTCATCATCGAGATTTCCCGTTGGTTCATCCGCCAATAAAAGTTGCGGTTTATGCACAATAGCACGGGCAATATCAACCCGTTGTTGTTCCCCTCCGGAAATTTGTGTCGGCAAATAATGAGCCTTATTACGCAGCCCTACGCGATCAAGAGACGCCATAGCACGTGAATGCGCATCTTTCGGGTGCATTCCGGCAATAATAAGCGGGAATGCCACATTTTCTGCGACGGTGCGATCAGTCAGCAAGCGGTAATCTTGGTGAACCATTCCAATTTGACGACGCAAAAAAGGAATCTCATATTTTGAGAGGCGGGTAATATCATGACCATTAAACCAAATTTGTCCTGCATTGGCTTTTTCCATACCCATAATCAATTTGAGCAAGGTACTTTTCCCTGCTCCGGAATGCCCCACAAGATAAGTCATACTCCCCACCGGTAAATGAAAATTCAGCCCCTGCAATGCCGGTTGGGTCGCGCCATGATAGGCTTTGGATACATTAGAGAATTTAATCACGATCTGTCCTTATTCTTCCTCATGGATAAATAATGCGTCAATGAATTCTTTAGCGTTAAATTCACGTAAATCTTCAATTTTTTCGCCCACACCAATATAGCGAATCGGTAAGTTGAACTGATCAGCAATGGCGAAAATCACTCCACCTTTTGCCGTGCCATCCAGTTTGGTGAGAGAAATACCGGTTAAACCGACGGTTTCATTAAACAATTTTGCTTGGCTAATGGCATTTTGCCCGGTGCCGGCATCCAAAGTGAGCATAATTTCGTGAGGGGCGGTTTCATCATATTTTTTCATCACACGAACGATTTTTTTCAACTCGTCCATTAAATTGTTTTTATTTTGCAAACGCCCTGCCGTATCGGCAATTAAGATATCAATATTGCGTGCCGCAGCAGATTGCATCGCATCAAAAATTACGGAGGCAGAATCTGCTCCCGTACTTTGTGCCACAACCGGAATATTATTTCGCTCACCCCAAACTTGCAACTGCTCCACCGCTGCCGCACGGAAGGTATCGCCCGCTGCCAACATCACGGATTTTCCTTCCCTTTGGAATTTACGCGCGAGTTTGCCAATAGTGGTGGTTTTTCCCACGCCATTCACCCCGACCATTAAAATCACATAAGGTTTTTTCGTGCTATCAATGACTAAAGGTTGAGCCACCGGTTCAAGAATTGCTGCCATTTCTACTTTTAACTGTTGATACAACAATTCGGCATCTTGCAATTGCTTACGGCTTGCGTGTTCGGTGAGGTTTTTAATGATTTTCGTGGTGGTCGGCACGCCAATATCTGCGATGAGAAGCTGCTCTTCCAACTCTTCAAACAATTCATCATCAATTTTTTTACCTAAGAAAAAACTGCGGAAACCGGCACCGATATTCTGTTTTGTTTTGAGTAGCCCTTTCACTAAGCGGCTGAAAAAACCACCTTCACTCGGTTTTTCACGTGTTTCACTCTGTACTTCCGCTTGTGATGCAGGATGAAATTCTTGTTTAACCTCTTCGACAATATCGGTTTCAATCTCTGTCCCTTCAACGGTGCTATTTTCTTCTACATTTTCAGGTTCAATAATCGCGTCAGGCTGCTCAAGTGCGGTTGAAATTTCTGAATTTTTTTCTTCTATTTCGGCTTGTTCCACCTCATCTTTTTGAGCATCTTCAGTTAAAACAGGGGCAAAATTGACCGCACTTTCTGCTTCATCTGACGGTTCTTTCACCTTTTCAACAGAAGGCTCGATAATTTCACTTTCAACAGCTGTTTCCTTGATTTTTTCTTCTTCCATTATTGGTTCAATTTGCGTGCTTTCTTGTTTTTTATTACGCCCAAATAATGATGCCCAAAATCCGCCCTTTTTATTTTCTTCTGCCATAAATTGTTCTCTTAACTGCTGTCCGATAAAAATGTGGTTCATTCTAGCAAAAAATCGTCTAAACTAAGCAGAATTTTCACTAAAAATCCGCTTCTTTATGAAAAAATCACAAGGACAATCTCCAAAAGGTGAAGTCCGCATTATCGCCGGACTCTGGCGTGGTCGGAAATTACCCGTGTTAAACGCAGAGGGATTACGCCCTACCGGCGACCGTGTAAAAGAAACCTTATTTAATTGGTTAATGCCCTATATTCACCAAGCAAAATGTTTAGACGGTTTTGCCGGTAGCGGTTCGTTGGGGCTTGAAGCGCTTTCCCGCCAAGCTGAAAAAGTGACGTTTTTAGAAAAAGACAAAACCGTTGCCCATCAACTGAAAAAAAATCTGCAAACCTTGAAATGCACCGAGGAACAAGCTCAGGTACTGAATCAAAATTGTTTGGATTTTTTAAAACAACCGCAAAATCAACCGCACTTTGATGTGGTTTTTCTCGATCCACCTTTCCATTTTGGCTTGGCTGAACAGGCGATCCGTTTGCTTATTGAAAATAACTGGCTGCATCCGAATGCCCTCATTTATGTGGAAACGGAAAAAGAAAATCCCCTCAACACCCCTGAAAATTGGACATTATTAAAAGAGAAAACCACCGGAATGGTGAGTTATCGTTTATATCAAAATTGAGAAAAATTATGTTAGACATTGTTTTATACGAGCCGGAAATCCCCCAAAACACCGGTAATATCATCCGTCTTTGTGCCAACACCGGTTTTCGCCTACATTTAATTGAACCGCTTGGTTTCACTTGGGATGATAAGCGTCTGCGCCGTTCGGGACTGGACTATCACGAATTTGCCAATATTAAACGCCACAAAACTTTTGAGGCATTTTTAGAAAGCAAAGAACCAAAACGGTTGTTTGCCCTCACCACCAAAGGATCACCGGCTCACAGCCAAGTGAAATTTGAACAGGGAGATTACTTAATGTTCGGCCCCGAAACCCGTGGTATTCCTATGGCAATTTTAGATACCCTGCCAATGGAACAAAAAATCCGTATTCCGATGACCGCCAATAGTCGCAGTATGAACTTATCCAATGCCGTTGCCGTCACCGTGTACGAGGCATGGCGGCAGCTGGGCTATGAAAGTGCGGTCAATTTGGCAGATAAATAGCCTGAAAGAAAAAGTGGGTTCACCCACTTTTTGCTTAATGGAGAGAATCAAGAGAAATAAGATAACGTTGATAAATCATTTCATAGGATTCAACATTTTCTTGATGAGGAAAGCATTTTGAGTCCGGATCTAAATGCACAAATTCCTCACATAATGTGCCTAACTCACCTTCGCCATTTGCCCACATTGCTTGAATTGCGCCTCCAAGTGCCGCCGATTCATCTTCCAGCAAACACACTACTTCGGTGTTCATCACATCGGCGATCATTTGTCGCCAAAACACACTTTTCGCGCCTCCGCCAATCAAACGAATTTGTGACGTTGCCAAGCCCGCTTGTCGGAAAAGATCCAACCCGTAACGCAAGGTGAAAGTTGCACTTTCCATCATGGCACGGCAAAGATTGGCTTGCGTGAAATTATTTGAATCCAAACCTAAAATACGAGCCTTTTCATTCGGTAAAGGCGGAATCCGCTCGCCATTAAAAAATGGTAAAATCGTCATCCCTTCCGCTCCAATCGGCGCTTGTTGCGCGAGATGATTAAATTCAGCCACATCAATATTGAGTAAATTCATCACTTGTTTATTTGATGAAGTCATATTCATCACACAAATGAGCGGCAACCAACCATTATTGCTTGAACAAAAATTAGCAATCATCGGAGGTAAATCTTGCAACGGTTTATGTGTGTAAGCATATAGAGTGCCGGATGTACCGAGACTCATAGTAACAATGCCTTCACGAATATTCCCTGTGCCTATTGCGCCCATCATATTATCGCCACCACCGGTGGAAACTATAACATCTTCGTTAAAACCGAATTGAGCCGCAATGTCAGGTTTTATCACACCCAATTTTGTTTCCGCAGAAAGCAAGGTTGGCAATACCTCCTCCATATTTAATTCCGGTGCAATTTGCGCAAATACTGTTGGATTCCATTGTCGTTTCACAATATCAAAATAACCGGTACCGGAAGCATCGCCAAACTCCGTACAAAAATTACCGGTAAGCCAATAGTTAAGATAATCGTGCGGTAACATAATTTTTCGTATTCGTTCAAAAAGTGTCGGATAATGCTTGCGAAACCAGCACAATTTAGAGGCAGTATAGCCTGTTTGGCACATGATACCGAGTTGATGAAATGCTTTCTCTTCGCCCCCTAGGCGTTCAATCAACGCTGCGTTTTCATTTGCCGTTTCCGTATCACACCAAAGTTTTGCGTTGTATAAAGGTTGATCGTTTTCATCCAACAAAACTAAACCGTGTTGCTGACCAGAAATCCCAATGGCTTTCACTAAGCGTGGAGAAAAGTGCGGTGAAATTTGCGCTTGTTTTAACGCTATGCTTAATGATTGCTTGAATGCCTCAATCCACCAGCTCGGATGCTGTTCACGCCGTCCATTTGATTGTTCAATCAAATCATGTGCAGCATACCCCACCCCAATCACTTTTTTCCTCGCATAATCTACGATAATCGCTTTTGTGCCTTGCGTGCCACAATCAATGCCGATATACATACTGCCTCCAAAGCTAAAAAGTGCGGTGAAAAATAACCGCACTTTTGAAATAAACCTAACGATAAATGATTTGATTCACGATATTTTCTAAATATTCTTGCTGACCGGACACCGGTTTTGGATCAAATCCTTTCTCTTGAACAAGCTGGGCAAGTTGTTCCAAAGAGAGCTGACCTTGCAAAAGGTGTTGACCGAGTTCACCATTCCAACCGGCATAGCGCGCCTCAACTATTTTGTGTAAAGTTTCTTCTTCGATCATTTTTGCTGCACGTTTTAAAGACAGCGCTAGTACATCAATCGCCCCAATATGACCATGGAATAAGTCATAAGGATCAGTGCTTTGACGACGAATTTTTGCATCAAAATTAAAGCCACCCGTGGTAAATCCGCCGTGTTTCAAAATTTCATACATCACTAAAGTGTTTTCCTCTATGCTGTTCGGGAATTGATCCGTATCCCAACCAAGTTGCGGATCACCACGATTAGCATCAATAGAACCAAAAATATCCAATGCACAAGCAGTTGCCACTTCATGTTGGAAAGAGTGTCCGGCAAGTGTCGCATGATTTGCCTCAATATTCACCTTAATTTCTTTTTCCAATCCAAATTGTTTTAGGAAACCATAAACGGTTGCCACATCATAATCATATTGATGTTTTGTCGGTTCTTGCGGTTTCGGCTCAATTAATAACGAGCCGTTGAAACCGATTTTATACTTATGTTCCACCACCATTTGCATAAAACGGCCAAGTTGTTCACGCTCACGTTTAAGATCCGTGTTAAGCAAGGTTTCATAGCCTTCACGCCCGCCCCACAATACATAGTTTTCTCCTCCTAAGCGTTTTGTGGCATTCATCGCATTGAATACCTGCATCGCAGCCCACGCAAACACTTCAGGATTCGGGTTTGTCGCTGCACCGGACATATAACGCGGATTGGTGAAACAATTTGCCGTTCCCCATAGCAGTTTTACACCGCTTTCCGCTTGTTTGCGTTCTAAAATATCCACTACATGATGGAAATTTTGTAAATATTCTTTTGCACAATGACCTTCCGGTGCCACATCCACATCATGAAAACAATAATAAGGCACGCCTAATTTACGGAAAAACTCAAAGGCAATCTCAGCTTTTTGTTCTGCCCCTGCAAGCGCATCAGCCTCCTTTTGCCAGCTTCGATCAAGAGAACCGTGCCCAAACATATCATTTCCATTCCAACAAAAAGTATGCCAATAACACACAGCTAAACGCAAATGTTCCGCCATAGTTTTGCCTAAAATGACCTGATTCGCATCATAGTGTTTAAAAGCAAAAGGGTTGGTTGATTGTACGCCTTCAAAGGTGACTTTTTCAATTTTATCGAAGTAGTTTGCCATAGGATTTTCCTCTTTGAATGATGAAATTTTCTGTATTTTTATGAAAAACAGGTTATTCATCAATTACGTTATTTTGTTTTCCAATGGCGATAATTTGCAATTGTGGCATAGATCACAATTGTGAAAAAACGTAATGATAGTGAAAGATTTTATAATTGAAAGAGTAGGTTAAAGTAGGAAAACTAGCAATTGGAGCAAGCGCTCTACCTTCTATTCAATTAACTATTGAGGTATCAGTATGCAAATTAAATCAGTTTTACTCACCCTTGCAGCGGCATTAACGGCATTGAGTAGTTCTGCCTATACCAAAGATCTTAAAATCGGCTTATCTATTGATGATTTACGCTTAGAAAGATGGCAAAAAGACCGCGATATTTTCGTCAAAAAAGCGGAATCCATGGGTGCCAAAGTTTTCGTACAATCCGCCAACGGTGATGATTCGGCACAAATTTCTCAAATTGAAAATATGATCAATAAAGATATTGATGTGTTAGTGATTATTCCACACAACGGTGAAGTATTGAGCAATGTCATTGCCGAAGCGAAAAAAGAAGGCATTAAAGTATTGGCTTATGATCGCTTAATTAACAATGCCGAATTAGATTTCTATGTTTCTTTTGATAATGAAAAAGTGGGGGAATTACAAGCCAAAAACATTGTAGCAGTAAAACCGGAAGGTAATTATTTCTTGATGGGCGGTTCACCGGTCGATAACAATGCAAAATTATTTAGAAAAGGGCAAATGAAAGTCTTAGACCCTTTAATTAAAACAGGAAAAATTAAAGTGGTTGGCGATCAATGGGTAGATTCTTGGCTCGCCGAAAAAGCATTGCAAATTATGGAAAATGCACTCACCGCCAATAAAAATAATATTGATGCCGTTGTCGCATCAAATGATGCAACCGCAGGTGGCGCGATTCAAGCATTAAGCGCACAGGGATTATCAGGTAAAGTCGCTATTTCAGGTCAGGATGCGGATTTAGCCGCAATTAAACGCATCGTTAGCGGCTCACAAACAATGACCGTTTATAAACCTATTACAAAACTCGCAGATAAAGCTGCTCAAATCGCAGTACAGCTAGGCAAAAACGAAAAAGTTGAATCTAATGCAGAACTGAATAACGGACTTAAAAACGTACCTGCCTATTTACTTGATCCGATTGCCGTTGATAAAACCAATATTGATGAAACGATTATTAAAGACGGTTTCCACACAAAAGAAAGCATTTATCAATAGGCTTAAAAGGGAAGTATCTTCCCCTATTCTTTAGGGAGTATAGCTATGGCATTGTTAGAAATGAGAAACATCACAAAAAAATTTGGTGATGTGACCGCACTTCGCGATATTTCCATTGAGCTTGAAGCCGGGGAAATCCTGTCCTTATGTGGTGAAAACGGTTCAGGAAAATCTACACTAATGAAAGTGCTTTGTGGCATTTATCCTCATGGTGATTACAGTGGCAATATTTATTTTTCAGAAAGTGAATTAAAGGCAAAAAATATCAAGGAGACTGAGGAAAAAGGCATTTCCATTATTCATCAGGAACTCACATTGGTTAAGAATATGTCGGTGTTAGAAAATATCTTTTTGGGTAACGAAGTGACACATAAATGTATCACCGCAGATAATGAAATGTATCTACGCTGTAAAACATTACTGCAACAGGTTCAATTAGATATTGATCCTAATACGCGTGTAGGGGAATTAGGGCTTGGTCAACAGCAATTGGTTGAAATTGCAAAAGCACTAAACAAACAAGTGAGATTATTAATTCTTGATGAGCCTAGCGCCTCATTAACTGAAAAAGAAACTGCCATTCTATTAACGCTTGTTAAAGATTTAAAAGCACATAATATTGCCTGTATCTATATTTCCCATAAACTAAATGAAGTAAAAGAAATTTCTGACAAAATCTGTGTCATTCGAGATGGCGAACATATCGGAACAAAGGATGCCGACACAATGAGCGAAGATGACATTATCACCATGATGGTGGGAAGAGAAATCACCTCCCTTTACCCCCACGAACCTCACGAAATTAAAGATGAAATTTTACGTGTTGAAAATCTTTCTGCTTGGCATCCTATCAATACGCACATTAAACGTGTGAACAATGTGAGTTTTAACCTTCATTCCGGAGAAATTCTTGGTATTGCAGGGCTCGTAGGTTCCGGTCGCACCGAAATGGTGCAATGCTTATTCGGCTCTTATCAAGGTAAATATGAAGGAAATATTTTTATTCATCAGAAACAGGAACAGATCAAAAATTGTGCTCAAGCTATTGCACATAAAATGATGATGGTTCCGGAAGATCGGAAAAAACACGGTATCGTCTCTATTATGGGCGTGGGCAAAAATATTACACTTTCATCGTTAAAAGAATATTGTTTTGGCAAAATCGTCATCAATGATGCAAAAGAGGAAAAGGTTATTGACTCTGCAATTGAACAATTGAAAGTAAAAACCTCTTCCCCAGCTCTTCCTATCGGGCGGTTAAGCGGTGGAAACCAACAAAAAGCCATTCTGGCAAAATGCTTATTACTTAATCCTAAAATTCTGATTTTAGATGAACCGACACGGGGAATCGATGTTGGCGCAAAATACGAAATCTATAAATTAATCAACCAATTAGCTAAAGAAGGGATGGCAATTATTGTTATTTCCTCCGAATTGCCTGAAGTGTTGGGCATTAGTGACCGAGTTCTCGTAATGCACCAAGGTAAACTCAAAGCCAGTCTGGTTAATAACGGACTCACTCAAGAACAAGTCATGGAAACCGCACTTAAGGAGTAATCTATGTTTAAGTTAAAATCCGTAAACTTACAAGTTTATATTATGTTAATTGCCATAGCGGTGATTATGGTATTTTTCACTATTACAACGGACGGTGCTTATTTAAGTGCACGAAATATTTCTAACCTACTGCGTCAAACATCAATCACGGGTATTCTTGCCATTGGTATGGTATTTGTCATTATTTCTGCCGAGATTGATTTATCCGTTGGTTCTCTAATGGGACTATTAGGGGGATTTGCCGCCATCGCAGATGTGTGGTGGGGATTGCCATTACCGGTCACAATCATTGCTACTCTTGCTTTAGGTTTACTCTTCGGTATTTGGAACGGCTGGTGGATTGCTTACCGTAAAGTCCCTTCATTTATCGTCACACTAGCCGGTTATCTCGCGTTCCGCGGAATTTTAATTGGTCTAACCAATGGAACAACCGTATCTCCGATTAGTAGTTCAATGACCGTTATCGGACAAGGCTACCTTTCCGATATAACCGGATTCATACTTGGTGGAATAGCGGTCATTGGTTTTATTCTCTGGGGGAATTACCAACGCAAAAGTCGTCAACAGCTTCAACTTAACGTTCCTCCATTATCAAAAGATTTTTCAAAATATGCCTTGTTTGCCATCATTGTATTAGGTGCCATTTATTTATTAAACGATTATCGCGGCATTCCATTTCCCGTATTAGTACTTGCCATTCTCGCTATATTTGGGTTATTTCTTTCCCGTAAAACCGCCTTTGGTCGCCACGTTTACGCCATCGGGGGAAATATTGATGCAGCCAAATTATCCGGTATTAACGTAGAAAAAACTAAGCTCATCATCTTTGCTATGAATGGGGTATTGGTCGCCATCGCAGGATTAATTTTAAGTGCCCGTTTAGGGGCGGGCTCACCTTCTGCCGGACAAAATGCCGAATTAGACGCCATTGCTGCTTGTGTCATTGGAGGTGCGAGTTTGGCAGGAGGTGTCGGGAGTGTCTTCGGTGTCGTCATTGGTGCATTGATTATTGCATTATTAGATAACGGCATGAGTATGCTTGATGTCCCAACGTTCTGGCAATATATCGTCAAGGGTGCAATTTTATTACTTGCCGTATGGATTGATACCAGTAGCAAGAAAAAAATGTAACAGGCTATCGCCATTGAAAAATGGCGATTTTTCTATCCGCACTTTTATAAAAATCCATTTTCCGCTATATTTCTTACAACCCAATCAACGGACAAAACAATGGCGGAACAATACTACAAAATCGCACTCTTATTTAATGCCAATAAAGTCTATGATAGGCAAGTAGTGGAAGGTATTGGGCAATATATTCAGGCTTCGCAGTGTATGTGGGATATTTTTGTAGAAGATGAATTTATTTACCATGCCGACAGCATAAACCATTTATCTATTGACGGTATTATTGCCGATTTTGATGATCCAAAAACGGCTGAGTTACTTGAACATACCCAAATTCCGACAATTGCCGTTGGCGGTTCTTATAAACAGCCTCATTTTTATCCGCACTTTCCCTATGTTGCAACCGATAATTTCGCCCTTGTTGAACTCGCCCTTTCACACCTTCAACAAAAAGGCTTGTCTCAATTTGCTTTTTACGGAATACAAGTAGAAGCCGAAAAGCATTGGTCGAGGGAACGAAAGAATGCGTTTATTGAATTAACGGAGAAAAATCATTACCCGCTCCACCTCTATGAATGTGGACAAATTGATGCACAAAATTGGCAGGCTGAACAGGCAAAACTCATCAATTGGTTAAAAACTTTACCGCTTCATACAGGCATCGTTGCCGTCACCGATGCACGAGCGAGACATCTATTGCAAGCCTGTGAATACAGCAAAATCGCCGTTCCGGAAGAACTTTGCGTAGTGGGTATTGATAATGAGGAATTGATTCAGTATTTATCTCGAGTCTCCCTTTCCTCTGTCGAACAAGGTACTCGGGAAATTGGCTACCAAGCCGCCAAATTGCTACATCGGCAGCTAAACGGGCAAAAAGTCTCGCATACGCCGATTTTAATTCCACCTGTCACTATACATGCGAGGAACTCCACCGATTATCGCTCACTACACGATCCTCTCGTAATGCAAGCGATGCATTATATTCGCCATCGTGCATGCCAAGGAATAAAAGTAGAACAGGTATTGGATCATCTTGAAACATCACGCTCTAATCTTGAGCAGCGTTTCAAAAATTTGATGAATAAAACCATTCATCAAGTTATTCACGAAGAAAAAATCTCGCGCGCAAAGAATTTATTACAACAAACAGATATTTCCATTCAAGAAATTTCCGAGATTTGCGGCTATCCTTCCATTCAATACTTTTACTCTGTATTTAAGAAAGAATTTGGCATGACCCCAAGAGAATTTAGAAAGAATAAGTGCGGTTAAAAATTTAAGAGAATTTTAACCGCTCTTTTCTCTTGATTATTTCAAATAATACTAACTTGCCATAGTAAACCCTGCTGGTAAAGGCACATTACAAATAATTTGATCAAATTGATTCAGCTCACCAACATACGACTGTCGTACTTTTCCAATTTTGCTATCATCAAAAACTAAAATACTACATTGTGTTTTCGCCATTGCTTTTAGTTTGACCTGTGTTTCGTTTAATCTGAAACAGGTTACACCTTGTTTAATATCAACACCGGCAGCAGAAATAAATGCTTTTGTGGTGCAAATCCTATCAATTTCAGTATTATTTTGAACAGGTGTGAGGAAAGAATTTTCTCTTGAATAATCCCCGCCACACAAGATTAAGCGACAATTTGGTTTATCTTGTAAAACCATAAACGTGTTAATCGAACAACAAAGTGCGGTGAATTTTATAGAATTTGGAATTTGTGAAGCAACAAAGGGAATAGTTGAGCCACAATCAAAGAAAATTACATCATTATCTTCTACAAGTGCGGCAGCGATTTTTCCCACCTGCATTTTTTCTGCAATATTCTTATTTTGTTGCTCCGTAATTAAATATTGATTTGATGATTGTAACTGGGGATCTCGCACAATGTATCCCCCGAGTAAAACAATAGAAGATACCGTGGCGTTTAAATCTCTCCTAATCGTCATTTCAGAAACATTCAAAATTTCTGCAGCATCTCGCAGATGCAACTTATCCATTTGTTTTAATAAAAATTCTAACTTTTGAATGCGAGTATTGATTTTACTATCCACAACATTATCTCCAAGCTCAATATTGGCTATTACTATCCGTTAATCCTTTAATAATTGCAATTCCTGCGCTAGCACCAATACGTGTTGCTCCGGCATCAATCATGGCTATAGCGGTTTGTGTATTCCTTACCCCACCAGAAGCTTTAACACCGATCTTATCTCCCACTGTTTGGCGCATTAATTTAACATCTTCTACCGTTGCGCCACCTTTACTAAAGCCGGTAGAGGTTTTCACAAATGCCACATTTAAATCTCGACAAATTTCACAAGCCTTGACTATTTCTTCTTTTGTTAAAAGACAATTCTCCAAAATCACTTTCAACACTATCCCATTACAAGCATTAAGAACTTGTTTGATTTCATCCCGCACAGCATCCCATTTTCCTGACTTAATCCAGCCGATATTAATCACCATATCCACCTCTGTCGCCCCATTAGCAATCGCATTTTCCGTTTCAAATACTTTAACCGCTGTAGTATTAGCTCCTAACGGGAAACCAATCACTGTGCAAATATTAACATTTGAGTTTTGTAATATTTTTTTAGCTAAGGGAATATGGCATGGGTTTATACATACAGAATAAAAGTGGTTTTCCATGGCTTCATTACATAGAGTGAGAATATCCTTTTCAGTTTTTTCCGGTGTTAATAAGGTATGATCAATGTATTGAGCAATTTCATTTGGTTTCATTTAGGTTTTCTCCTGTTTGGTTTTTTATCTTTTTGTATTATACACAAAGAAAGGTTGAGATTTGTGATCAAAGTCACTTTCTTAACATTTTATTTATATTAATATAAAAATAATTAAACTTGTTAATATATTAACATTTCAAACCAAGGAGACATTATGGAAATTGCAGTTATTGGATCAAATATGGTGGATTTAATCACTTATATTGATGATATGCCTAAAATAGGCGAAACACTTGAAGCGCCTAACTTCCAAATGGGATGCGGTGGTAAAGGTGCGAATCAAGCTATTGCCGCAGCAAAATTAGGCGCAAATGTCATGATGATGACCAAAGTAGGCGATGATGCTTTTGCCGAGAATACCATTCGTAATTTTCAACAATATGGTGTTAATACGGATTATGTAGAAAAAGTCCCGGGTGTATCGAGTGGTGTCGCGCCTATTTTTGTAGATAAATCATCGCAAAATCGCATTTTAATTATTAAGGGAGCAAACGCTCATCTGAAACCAAGTGATATTGATAATGCAAAAGAGCGGTTAAAAAATTGCAAGTTATTTATCCTACAATTAGAGATACCGTTAGAAACAGTCTATTACGCAATTGATTTTGCCAACACAAATAATATTCCCGTCATTCTCAATCCTGCTCCCGCCAGTAAAGCACTTGATATTAATTATGCGTGCAAATGCGATTTCTTTATGCCGAACGAAACGGAGTTAGAAATTTTAACCGGTTTACCGGTTGAAAATATGGAACAAATTCGTATAGCTGCAAATACTTTGCTTTCTAAAGGACTAAAAAATCTTATTGTTACTTTAGGTGAAAAAGGTTCTGTTTGGTTACAAGGTTCGGAAGTCACCTATATTGAGCCATATAAAGTAAATGCTGTTGATACCAGCGGAGCCGGTGATGCCTTTATTGGTTGTTTTGCTTATTACTATGTCAAATCGCAAGATATTGTTGAGTCCATGAAAATGGCATCATTATTTTCTGCTTATAGCGTGACAGGTCAAGGCACTCAATCGTCCTACCCGACCAAAGAACAGTTTGATACATTCAAAAAATACTATATTTAAAGGAGAGATAGTATGAAAAACATTCAACAAATGCCTGACGGCTACTTAAATAAAACACCGATATTTCAATTTATTCTACTATCTTGTCTATTTCCCTTATGGGGTGCAGCAGCAAGCTTAAACGATATTTTGATTACACAATTCAAAAGTGTGTTTACACTTAGCGATTTTGCCAGTGCATTAGTACAAAGCGCATTCTATGGTGGGTATTTCCTTATCGCGATTCCAGCCTCATTAGTCATTAAGAAAACCAGTTATAAAATTGCGATTTTAGTTGGTTTAACTTTATATATTGTCGGTTGTTCGATGTTTTATCCGGCCTCACATATGGCAACCTATACCATGTTCCTCGCTGCTATTTTCTCTATTGCAATAGGGTTAAGTTTTCTTGAAACCTCTGCAAATACCTATAGTTCAATGATTGGTCATAAAGATTACGCGACATTACGTTTAAATATCAGCCAAACATTCTATCCGGTAGGCGCGATTGCAGGTATCTTACTTGGTAAATATTTAATTTTCCAAGAAGGCACCAGTTTACATGAACAGATTGCTACAATGACACCGGAGCAATTACACGCGTTTAAATTAGCAACCTTAGAACATACATTGCAACCGTATAAATACCTTATCTTTGTGTTAATTGCCGTAACAATCTTGTTCTTAATCACACCGTTTCCAAAATGTAAATCCGTTAATGATTCAACCAAGCATAACAATGTGCATTTTATTGACACACTGAAATATCTAGCTAAAAACAGTGCGTTCAAAAAAGGGATTGTGGCTCAATTTTTATATGTAGGTATGCAGGTTGCCGTCTGGTCATTTACTATCCGTTTGGCATTAAACTTAAGTGAAATGAATGAACGTGGTGCCTCTAACTTTATGGTATATAGCTTTATCGGTTTCTTTGTCGGGAAATTTGTTGCGAATTTCTTAATGACAAAATTTAAATCTGATCTCGTATTATTTGTTTACTCTATATTGGGTGTCTTTACGCTTGCTTATACCGCGTTTGTGCATGATTTTTCCGCTGTTTATGCCGCCATTTTTGCTAGTGTTTTATTTGGACCTTGTTGGGCAACAATCTATGCTTCCATATTAGATACCGTTGAACAAGAACATCGCGAAGTCGCCGGTGCGGTTGTCGTTATGTCTATTATTGGTGCCGCAGTTGTACCGGCAATTCACGGTTATGTGTCAGACACGATTGGTTCATTACAAACCGCATTTATCGTACCGCTATTTTGCTTTGCTTATGTAGGATATTACTTCTTTGATAAATACAAAGCACATAAATAAGGAGCTAAAAATGAAAAGCTACATTTATTTAACAAAAGCATTATTCACTGAAAAAGAATACATTTTATTTGAAAATCCAGAGTTCAAAGCGATAACGTTTAAATACCCATCAGGTATTGAAGCTATCAGATTAGAAAACAGCAAAGGCTTTGTTACCGTGCTTCCATTTTATGGACAAATCATTTGGGATGCAGAATTCTGTGGTAAAAATCTAAAAATGAAAAATATGTTTAACGAACCGAAATGGGGAGAAACAATTATTGATACCTACGGTTGCTTTGCGTTCCATTCAGGATTAATCCGTAACGGTTGCCCAAGTCCCGAAGACGATCATCCATTACATGGTGAAATGCCTTGCGCCATCATAGATAAGGCTTGGTTAAGCATCAGTGAAAATTCATTATCAATAGGGGGCTCAGTTGAATATGTCAAAGGATTTGGTGATCATTATCTTGCCGAACCGGAATTAACCCTGAATGCTCAAAGTTCATTGTTTGAAATTCAAATGAAAGTGACTAATTTAGCCAATGTAGACATGCCGTTACAGTATATGTGCCATATGAATTACTGCTATGAACATGGTGCGAACTTTACTCAAAATATTCCGACAGAAGCGATTCGTTTACGAGAAACGATTCCTGCACATGTTAAACCGACACCTGAATGGCTCGCTTTTAATGAACAAATCAAACAAGGTAAGCACACATTAAATTCATTGATTAATGATCAAATGTATAATCCTGAAATTGTGTTCTTTATGGATAATTTACAGCAATATCAGGAAAATTTAGAATACAGAATGATCTCACCCGATGGAAATGTTTATCTCACGAAATTCTCATCAAAAGATTTTAATTATGCAACACGTTGGATTTTATACAATGACGATCAGCAAGTCGGTGCCTTTGTGCTTCCCGCCACTTGTCGTCCGGAAGGCTATCTTGCCGTTAAAAATACAGGCAGTTTAATCATGATGAAACCGAAAGAGGTGAGAACCTTTAAAGTAATTACCGGTGTTGAATCATAATTTCCACAACGAAAAGTGCGGTCAAATTAACCGCACTTTTTATCAACTACACATTATGCGCCAAGCGATATTCGACTAAATCCTCTATCGTCAGCACGACGTAACCAAATTTTTGTGCAAATTCAATAATTTCCGGTGCTCTCGCCATGGTGCCGTCATCGTTAGTGATTTCACAAATTACTCCTGCTGGTTTGAATCCGGCAAGACGGGCTAAATCCACTGAAGCTTCTGTATGACCTCGACGAACCAATACACCGCCATTTACCGCACGAAGGGGGAAAATATGACCGGGACGATGTAAATCGGTCGGCACGGCGCTGTCTGCAACAGCGGCTTGAATCGTGGTAACACGATCTGCAGCGGATACGCCTGTGGATACGCCTTTCGCGGCTTCAATAGTCACTGTAAAAGCAGTTTTATTCACACTATTGTTGTTTTCCACCATCGGAGGCAAATCAAGTTGTTGGCAGAGTTCTTCCGTAATGCATAAACACACGATACCGCTACCGTAACGGATTAATTTTGCCATTTGCTCGGTGGTGATGGTTTCTGCCGGGAAGATTAAATCACCTTCGTTTTCACGATTTTCATCATCTAATACCAATACACCGTTGCCGTTTTTAAATGCTTGGATGGCGTTAAGTACACGTTCTTCGGCGGTTGTACCGAATGGGAATAAAATGGACTGATTCATCGTAATTTCCTTTATTTCTTAGATTAAAATTAACCAGAATCAGGGCTGAGAAATGCAAATAAAAAGAACGGTTTGGAAATCCAACCCGCTTTATTCTCTTTCATCCAGACTTTACTGTCGGCTTTGGAATTACACCAAATCTGCTAACCTTAAAAAGCGTCCAATACGTCAAAAAATTCTCACTAAAAATTGACCGCACTTTTAAGTGCTCGCGGGCTTTACCGCCGGTAGGGAATTTCACCCTGCCCTGAGAATGCGCGTAGAGTATAGCCTAAAATCATTAAGTAAAAAATCAGAACGTGAAAAATATTTGTATTTATCCTACAATACGCCCAGTTAGTCCTTATGCGATTGGCAGGTAAACCATGTCAGCAATCCAAGAGAAAAAAATCGGTGTTATTTTTGGGAAGTTCTATCCCGTTCATACCGGTCATATTAATATGATTTATGAGGCGTTTAGTAAAGTCGATGAATTGCACGTGATTGTGTGTAGCGACACCGAACGTGATTTGAAGCTCTTTTATGATAGCAAAATGAAACGCATGCCCACTGTGCAAGATCGTTTACGTTGGATGCAGCAAATCTTCAAATATCAAAAAAATCAGATTTTTATCCACCATTTAATCGAGGACGGTATTCCGAGTTATCCTAATGGTTGGCTGGCTTGGAGCGAGGCAGTAAAAAACCTGTTCAAAGAAAAAGAATTTGATCCCTCCGTGGTTTTCAGTAGTGAACCACAGGATAAAATCCCTTACGAAAAATATTTAGGTTTAGAGGTCTCTTTAGTGGATCCTGACCGTACATTTTTTAATGTGTCGGCAACCAAAATTCGTACAACGCCTTTTCAATACTGGAAATTTATTCCGAAAGAAGTCCGTCCGTTTTTCGCCAAAACCATCGCCATTCTAGGCGGTGAAAGCAGCGGTAAAAGTGTGTTGGTAAATAAACTTGCGGCGGTATTTAATACTACATCTGCATGGGAATATGGGCGCGAATTTGTGTTTGAAAAACTGGGTGGCGATGAGCAAGCCATGCAGTATTCAGACTATCCACAAATGGCATTGGGACACCAGCATTACATTGATTATGCAGTTCGTCACGCTCATAAAATCGCCTTTATTGATACGGATTTTATTACTACACAGGCATTTTGTATTCAATATGAAGGTAAAGCCCATCCTTTCCTTGATTCGATGATTAAAGAATATCCTTTTGATGTCACGATTTTGCTAAAAAATAATACCAAGTGGGTGGACGATGGCTTACGGAGTTTAGGTTCTCAAAAGCAACGTCAACAATTCCAACAACTTCTTAGAAAATTGTTAGATAAATATAAAGTACCTTACATTGAAATTGAGTCACCAAGCTATTTAGAACGTTACAATCAAGTTAAATCGGTGATTGAAAAAATATTAAATGAAGAAGAATTGGACAATTTACAGAACGGTCCGAGAACACTAAAGAGTAAATAAAATGATTCTATTTGCAGGTGATCCGCACGGAAGTTATGAACATCTCTATCCCTTCTTACAAGAAAACAACAACGTTGCCCTGATTATTTTGGGTGACTTACAGCTTTCTTCACCTGATGAATTAGAAAAATTAGCGCAGTACTGTGATATCTGGTTTATTCACGGTAATCACGATAGCAAAACCGTCGCAGCTTTTGATGCTATCTGGGGATCGGAATGGAAACATCGCAATTTACATAATCGTGTAGAGGAAATTCAAGGTGTCCGTATTGCCGGATTAGGGGGCGTATTCCGAGGTCAAATTTGGATGCCACCGAATCGTCCGATGTATTTTGATCCTATTCATTATTGCCAATATAGCTCACAAGAAAAAATCTGGCGTGGCGGTTTGCCGTTGCATCATCGCACTTCTATTTTTCCTTCTGATATAGAGATACTGGAAAATAAAAAAGCAGACATTTTAATCTGCCATGAGGCACCTAAACCTCACCCGATGGGTTTTCAGGTCATTAATGAACTTGCAGAAAAAATGGGCGTGCAGCATATCTTTCATGGGCATCATCACGATAATTTTATTTATAAAACCCAGCATTCTTACAAGATTACAAATGTGGGATTCCGTAGCCTTGCAGATGTCGGTGGAAATTATTTATTGAAAAATATTGATGATCGTGAAGGAAGACAAAATACCGTCTAATTAAATTATTTGTGGAAATTATTAAAAACGAGAGACAAAAGAGAAATGGCGCACCCGAAAGGATTCGAACCTTTGACCGCTCGGTTCGTAGCCGAGTACTCTATCCAGCTGAGCTACGGGTGCGTAGTGATGTTTTAGCTATCCTTGACCATTTTAAGAAGATAGAGCCGCTTTAAAATGGCGCACCCGAGAGGATTCGAACCTCTGACCGCTCGGTTCGTAGCCGAGTACTCTATCCAGCTGAGCTACGGGTGCAGAATAAATAAAACCACAAATGGCGGTGAGAGAGGGATTCGAACCCTCGATGGAGTTTTTGACCCCATACTCCCTTAGCAGGGGAGCGCCTTCAGCCTCTCGGCCATCTCACCACAATCGGTGTGTGGGCGGTATAATACGTTTTTTTGAAAATATGTCAAACCCTTTTTTGAAAAAGGCAATGCATTTGAATATTTTATCTTCAGATTGTGCAAATAAAGTGCGCTGAGTAAAATTTTCGTTTTTCCGACCGAACTTTTAACCATTCAAAATAGAACGTAAACGATCTAACTGACTTTGAGTTTGGTGCTGTTTTTGTTCTGCAGTGAGCTGAGGTTTATCCCGTTCCCAAAGCACATCATCGCCGGGTAATTCGACTAAGAATCGGCTCGGTTCCGGGCGGATAAGCTCGCCATATTGACGGCGTTCGCGGCATAGGGAAAAAGTCAGCGCCTTCTGTGCCCTGGTGATCCCCACATAAGCCAAGCGACGTTCTTCTTCCACATTATCTTCATCAATGCTGGTTTGATGTGGCAAAATGCCTTCTTCCATGCCTATCAAATATACGTAGGGAAATTCTAACCCTTTCGAGGCGTGCAAAGTCATCAACTGGACTTGGTCACTCTCCTCATCATCTTCCCCCCGTTCCAACATATCACGTAAGGTTAAACGGGTGACCACTTGATTGAGATTCATCGGTTCATTGGTTTCATCACCTTTCAGCATATCCGCCACCCAGTCAAACAATGTGGCAACATTTTTACTTTGCATTTCTGCTGCTTTTGGACTTGTGGCATATTCGTACAAATATTCTTCATAATGAATTGCAGACAGCATTGCACGAACAGCACGTTCCGGTTCCGAACGTTGCACTTCGTCATTTAATTCTACTATCCAGCGTCCAAATTTTTGAAGTGCATCATAGGCTTTTGGTGTCAGCCGTTGGATAAGCTCAAACTCGAAAATCGTTTCAAATAGGCTAATATGTTTTTCCTGTGCAAGCTCGCCCAGTTTTTGCAAGGTTGCCGTGCCGATCTCACGTTTTGGCGTATTCACGATACGTAAAAACGCCGCATCGTCATCTTGATTTACTACCAAACGTAAATACGCCATCATATCTTTAATTTCCGATCGAGAGAAAAAAGAGGTGCCACCGGAAATCTTATAGGGAATACGATTTTGCATTAACACTTTTTCCAACAAACGGGATTGATGATTGCCTCGATACAAAATGGCGTAATCCTTATATTTAGTCTTGCGACTAAAACGATGGGCGATCAACTCGGCAACAATCCGTTCGGCTTCGTGTTCTTCATTCTTCGCTTCAATCACCAGCAATTTTTCACCTTCACCGATATGAGAAAATAATTTTTTGTCGAACACGTGTTCATTGTTATCAATCAAAATATTGGCACAATGTAAAATACGCTGGGTAGAGCGGTAATTTTGTTCCAATTTAATGACTTGCAAATGCGGAAAATCATCACGCAAACGCACCATATTCTCCGGTCTCGCCCCACGCCATGAATAAATGGATTGGTCATCATCCCCCACTACGGTAAAACAGGCTCGCTCCCCGACCAGCAATTTGATTAACTCATATTGGCTGGTGTTGGTGTCTTGATATTCATCCACCAACAAATAGCGAATTTTTTCCTGCCATTTTGACCGCACTTCTTCATTTTGTTTGAACAATAATGTGGGGAGCATAATCAAATCGTCAAAATCCAACGCATTATAGGCGCGAATTTGCGTAGCATAACGTTCATAACATTTGGCAAAGGTTTGATATTTCGCATCCCGAGCTAAGGCATAGGCTTGCTGAGGTGAAACTAAATCATTTTTCCAATTAGAAATAACGGAAATTAATTCACGCAGTAGATCTTTATCTTCCTTCAGCATATCCGCCGTGAGTTCTTTCAATAAAGCAAATTGATCATGTTCATCAAACAATGTCATATTAGCTTTGAAACCTAACGCCCTGTATTCCCGCTTGATGATGTCAAAACCGAGAGTATGAAAGGTGGAAACCGTCAGCCCTTTGGATTGTTCTTTTCCGATGGAATGCGCCACCCGCTCTTTCATTTCCCGCGCCGCTTTATTGGTGAAAGTGACCGCCGCAATTTGTTTCGGAGAATAACCGCACTTTGCGATCAAGTGAGCAATTTTATTAATAATCACACGGGTTTTGCCGGAACCTGCACCGGCAAGAACCAAGCAAGGGCCGGTTACATATTCCACAGCCTGTTGTTGTTGGAGATTAAGTTTCATCATTGTCATTGCGCCCATACGTAGGGCAGTAAAATGCTATCGAGTAAAAAAGACAGAGGCAAATCCAAAATCGGTAAGCCCCATTTTTGCGCCATTTCCAGATCATATGCTATCCCCGCATAGGCAGTATAGTCTTCCGAGGGATCAACCAACTTCACTACAGTGCCACAGCCGGATAAGGCAAAAAGTGCGGTTAAAATGAAAGCTATTTTTTGCATCGTGCTTGCAAGGCATTTAATACCGCCGTTGGTACAAGCTCAGCCACATCGCCACCATGTAAATAAATTTCACGCACGATAGTGGATGAGACAAATGCCCATTTTTCAGTCGGCGGGAAGAAAAGGCTTTCAACGCCGTTTGTGAGCAATCGATTAAGGGATGCGAGCTGGAGTTCGTATTCAAAATCTGTTGTCGTTCGCACACCACGGATAATCGCAGCAACATTACGGGCTTTAATAACATTCGCCAACAAATCGGAAAAACCAAAGACTTCAACATTCGCTAAATGTGCAATGGACTGCCGGGCAAGGTCCACTCGTTCATCCAAAGAAAATAACGGCTTTTTACTTGGGCTATTCGCCACCGCTACGAAAACTTTGGGAAAAATGACCGCACTTCGCTCAATAATATCAATATGTCCGTTTGTAATGGGATCAAAAGTACCGGGATAAATCACCGTTGTCATACATTACGCTCCAAATAAGGCTTCAATAAATCAAATAAACGCGATAGTGCACCTCGATTTTCCATTAACACTTCATAACCCGCGTAACCTAAACGCAAACGTGCCTCTTTTGAATTAAGCAATGCCTCTACCGCTCGCTCTAATGCTGCAACGGTTGAATTAACTTCTAACACCCCTTGCATTTCAACAAGTGTTCTAAAAACCTCAGGGAAATTAAAGGTATGTTTTCCACTAATCACGGGAATTTTAAACGCCAACGGCTCAAGAGGATTATGCCCCCCATGTTTAACAAGGCTTCCTCCTACAAAAGCAATGTCAGAAATACCATACATCAGCATCATTTCGCCCATGGTATCGCCCAAAATGACTTGAGTATTCGCATTCGGTAATGCACCGGAAGAACGGCGAATAAATTGAAATTTTTCTTTTTCAATTAACTTTGCCACTAAATTAAAGCGCTCCGGGTGGCGTGGTACGAGTAATAAAAGTAAATGAGGATACTTTCTCAACAATCGGCGATGAGCTTGTAAAATAATTTCCTCTTCGCCCTCGTGGGTACTTGCTGCAATCCAGATTTGGCGTTCTTTCACCCATTGATCATGCAGTATTTGAATTTTTTCAAGTAAAGATCGGCTGATGGTTAAATCATATTTAATATTACCGGTCAGGGTAATTTTTTCTTTTGGATAACCTAAGTCGATAAAACGTTTTTCACTAATTTGATCTTGGGGGGCGACTAAGCTGATTTGTGACCACATTCCCTGCAAACGCAATCGCACCTTGCCATAACGTTTCGCAGAACGGGCCGATAAACGGGCATTAGCGACAATAAACGGAACATTACGCCGATGCAGTTGTTTGATTAAATTCGGCCAAAGCTCTGTTTCAATCACAATACAAAGTTTGGGTTGAATAAAATCAATAAAACGATTGATCGCAAAGGGAATATCATAGGGTAAATAATAGTGCATCACCGTATCACCAAAGGCTGCTTTCACACGATCAGAACCTGTTGGCGTGACTGTGGTAAAAGTAATGGGTAAATCGGGGTAATGCCGTTGAATACGACGAACCAAGGGTGTGGCGGCGATTACCTCACCAACGGATGCCGCATGAATAATCACCCCCTTTGCTTTTGGGAGAGCCAAATTGGCATAAAAACCATAACGTTCGCCTATTCTTTTACGATAATTCGGTGATTTGAAGCCCCGTATCCATATAAAGAATAGTAGCAATGGCTGGATCAAATACATTAGGCTGGTATAAAAAAAACGCCACATAGATTAAATTCGGTTATACTGGGTAAAATTTCCAGTAGTATAGCAAAAAAAGGATCAAAATATGCCAACAATTAGCGTTGCGATGATTGTGAAAAACGAAGCTCAAGATCTCGCATTATGTCTAGATACGGTGAAAGATTGGGTAGATGAGATCGTCATTTTAGATTCCGGTAGTAGCGATAACACGAAAGAAATCGCCCTAAGCTATGGAGCAAAATTCTATGAGAATATTGACTGGCCCGGCTTTGGTAAACAACGTCAAATTGCACAACAGTATGTGACTTCCGACTATGTACTTTGGTTGGATGCCGATGAACGGGTGACACCCGAATTACGCCAATCAATCCAACGTGCTGTGCAACAATCCCCTGAAAATACAGTATTTGAAGTTCCACGCATAAGTGAGGTGTTCGGGCGTAAAATTCGTCATTCCGGTTGGTATCCGGACTATGTCGTTCGTTTATATCGCACCGATTATGCCGGCTACAATGATTCTTTAGTCCATGAGAAAGTCTGTTATCCAAGCAATACCCGTGTTGAGAAATTAACTGGCGATTTAGAACATTTCACTTATAAAAATCTTCATCATTACTTGGTGAAATCTGCCGGTTACGCCAAAGCTTGGGCCGATCAACGCCAAGCAAGAGACAAAAAAGCAACCCTTTGGCAAGGGATAAGCCATGGGATCAGCTGTTTTATGAAAATGTACTTTTTAAAAGCAGGTTTCTTAGACGGAAAGCAAGGCTTTTTACTGGCGGTACTTTCTGCCCATTCCACCTTCGTGAAGTATGCCGATTTGTGGGAAAGGGAACAACATTAAAAAAGTGCGGTTAAAATTAACCGCACTTTCCATTTTCAACGATAAAAAAACTAATTTTTTGCAGCAGCTGCCGCTTTGACGATCACCGCAAATGCCGGTGCTTTAAGTGATGCACCTCCTACTAATGCACCATCAATATCAGGTTGAGTAAATAATTCCGCTGCATTTGCATCATTAACAGAACCACCATATTGAATGATCACTTGATCTGCCACCGCTTGAGATTTAGCCGCAATGTGACCACGAATAAAGGCATGAACGGCTTGTGCCTGTGCTGGAGTCGCTGATTTACCGGTACCAATCGCCCAAATTGGCTCATAAGCAATCACAGCACCGTTAAAAGCTTCCACACCTAGTGCATTGATTACTGCATCAATTTGGCGAGCGCACACCTCTTCGGTTTTACCTGCTTCATTTTCCGCTTCTGATTCACCAATACATAATACAGGGATTAAACCTGCTTCTTTTAATGCGGCAAATTTTTTCGCAATAAACTCATCGCTTTCTTTATGATAAGTGCGACGCTCAGAATGACCAATAATAATATATTTTGCACCAAAATCTTTTAACATTTCCGTTGAAATATCACCGGTAAACGCGCCTTTTACATTCACATCTACATTTTGTGCACCAAGCACAATTTTACTACCGACTAGTGCTGTTTCCGCTTCTGCTAAGTACATCACCGGAGGAGCGATCGCGACATCACAACCATTCACATTAGCTAATTCAGCTTTTAAACCTTCGATTAATTCTTTGGTAAAAGCTTTACTACCATTTAATTTCCAGTTACCCATAACTAAAGGACGACGTGCCATTTGTGTTTCTCCATATTAATTAACAAATGGGGTTACTATACCAAATTTTCGCCTTGATTCTTTGCTCAAAATCATAAATTTTAAAAATTTTTTCCTGAATGCGTGATTCTTCAACCTGAAAAAGCTACAATCTATTGCATAGAAATCAATAGAAAGTAACCGGTTTTATTAAAATGAAGATTTTTAAAGCTGAACAATGGAACATTGAGGTGCTTTTGCCCCTTTTTGAGCGTTACCGTCTCAACAATGGAATGACAGAAAATCCTGACCGCACTTTAACATTCTTAACCAACCGTATCCGTTTTAATGAAAGCCTCTTTTTTATTGCTGTCAATTCACAAGATGAAGCCGTAGGATTTGTTCAACTTTCCCCACGCCTATCCTCCCTCCAATTACAACGCTATTGGCAGCTGACCGACATCTACGTTGTGAATTGCTCTCTACAAACTGAAATCTATACAGCCCTCATCTCCAAAGCAAAAGATTTTGTACTTTATACTCAATCAAATCGCTTAGTTGCTGAATTAGGACAAGCACAACATGAATTATTAGAGCAAGAGGGTTTTAAATTAAATCCGAAAAAAAGTCTATTTGAATTAACGTTATAATGCTTACAGATCTACAATCTTACTTGGATTATTTGCGTATTGAACGCCAAGTTAGTCCTCATACTGTCAGAAATTATCAACGTCAGCTTGAGGCAATATTAATATTGCTTGCAGAGCAGGACATCCAAAATTGGCAACAAATTACTCCTAGTGTGGTGCGTTTTATATTGGCTCAAAGCAAAAAAGAAGGACTTAAAGAAAAAAGTCTGGCATTACGTTTATCCGCGCTTCGGATGTTCCTCAGCTATCTCGTTCAGCTAGGTAAGCTAAAAGCCAACCCTGCCACGGGTATTTCAGCTCCCAAACAAAATAAACGTTTACCCAAGAATATTGACGGCGACCAAATCCAACAACTCCTTGCCAATGATAGCAAGGAACCAATTGATATCCGCGATCGTGCCATTTTAGAATTAATGTACAGTTCCGGATTACGCTTATCAGAAGTACAAGGATTGGATTTAAGCAGTATTAATACACGCACGCGTGAAGTTCGTGTATTAGGAAAAGGCAACAAGGAACGCATTGTACCTTTTGGACGTTATGCCTCACACGCCCTACAACAATGGTTAAAAGTGCGGTTATTATTTAATCCAAAAGATGAGGCGCTGTTTGTCAGTCAACTGGGAAATCGAATTTCTCATCGCGCCATCCAAAAACGGTTGGAAACTTGGGGAATTCGCCAAGGGCTAAACAGCCATCTAAACCCACATAAACTTCGTCATTCCTTTGCAACTCATATGCTAGAAGCCAGCTCCGATCTCCGAGCGGTACAAGAATTACTTGGTCATAGTAACCTTTCAACCACACAAATTTACACGCATCTTAATTTTCAACATCTTGCCGATGTTTACGATCAAGCACATCCCCGTGCCAAACGTAAAAAGTAAAGTGCAGTTAATTTTTATAGAGTGCTTTAACTCCATGTTGAGTTTTTTATGATTTAAATGATAGTAGATATCATGGACTGGAATTAGTTTAGCTCAGTAGGCTATCCGTAAATCACGATAAAGCTCTTTACCTCTGCTCCACACATATAACATATAGCCCCAAAAGCAAAATCCCCCAAATCTCTCGATTCAGGGGATTCCTTAATAATAAAACCTGGCGGTGCCCTACTCTCACATGGGGAAACCCCACACTACCATCGGCATTACAGCGTTTCACTTCTGAGTTCGGGATGGATTCAGGTGGGTCCACTGCACTCTCGCCGCCAAGATAATTCTTCAATAACGTCTAATTTGTCTTTTCTTTTAGTTCTTTGTTCTCTCGGTCACAAGCTGATTACTTTATTTATCTTACTTAATTCTGTTTAGTCTTTATTCGCTTCATTTTGACTTTGGCTTC
>NZ_KB904051.1 GCF_000379905.1 Rodentibacter pneumotropicus DSM 21403 | reverse complement strand
GCTAACGTCCGTCGTGGAGAGGGAAACAACCCAGACCGCCAGCTAAGGTCCCCAAGTCTATATTAAGTGGGAAACGAAGTGGGAAGGCTTAGACAGCTAGGATGTTGGCTTAGAAGCAGCCACCATTTAAAGAAAGCGTAATAGCTCACTAGTCGAGTCGGCCTGCGCGGAAGATGTAACGGGGCTGAAATATAGCACCGAAGCTGCGGCATCAGAATTTATTCTGTTGGGTAGGGGAGCGTTGTGTAAGCGGATGAAGGTGAATTGAGAGGTTTGCTGGACGTATCACAAGTGCGAATGCTGACATAAGTAACGATAAAACGGGTGAAAAACCCGTTCGCCGGAAGACCAAGGTTTCCTGTCCAACGTTAATCGGGGCAGGGTGAGTCGGCCCCTAAGGCGAGGCTGAAAAGCGTAGTCGATGGGAAACGGGTTAATATTCCCGTACTTGGATAAACTGCGATGTGGGGACGGAGCAGGTTAGGTTAGCGTGCTGTTGGACATGCACGTTTAAGTTGGTAGGTGGGGTGCTTAGGCAAATCCGGGCACCTATTAAACACTGAGAGATGATGACGAGACGCTACGGCGTTGAAGTAACTGATACCATACTTCCAGGAAAAGCCACTAAGCGTCAGGTTTATCTAAACCGTACTGAAAACCGACACAGGTGGTCAGGTAGAGAATACTCAGGCGCTTGAGAGAACTCGGGTGAAGGAACTAGGCAAAATAGCACCGTAACTTCGGGAGAAGGTGCGCCGGCGTAGATTGTAAGGGTTTTCCCCTGAAGGTTGAACCGGTCGAAGATACCAGCTGGCTGCAACTGTTTATTAAAAACACAGCACTCTGCAAACACGAAAGTGGACGTATAGGGTGTGATGCCTGCCCGGTGCTGGAAGGTTAATTGATGGTGTAATCGAAAGAGAAGCTCCTGATCGAAGCCCCAGTAAACGGCGGCCGTAACTATAACGGTCCTAAGGTAGCGAAATTCCTTGTCGGGTAAGTTCCGACCTGCACGAATGGCATAATGATGGCCAGGCTGTCTCCACCCGAGACTCAGTGAAATTGAAATCGCCGTGAAGATGCGGTGTACCCGCGGCTAGACGGAAAGACCCCGTGAACCTTTACTATAGCTTGACACTGAACATTGAATTTTGATGTGTAGGATAGGTGGGAGACGTTGAAGTAGGAACGCCAGTTTCTATGGAGTCGACCTTGAAATACCACCCTTTAACGTTTGATGTTCTAACGAAGAGTGGAAACACGCTCTCGGACAGTGTCTGGTGGGTAGTTTGACTGGGGCGGTCTCCTCCCAAAGCGTAACGGAGGAGCACGAAGGTTTGCTAATCACGGTCGGACATCGTGAGGTTAGTGCAATGGTATAAGCAAGCTTAACTGCGAGACGGACAGGTCGAGCAGGTACGAAAGTAGGTCATAGTGATCCGGTGGTTCTGTATGGAAGGGCCATCGCTCAACGGATAAAAGGTACTCCGGGGATAACAGGCTGATACCGCCCAAGAGTTCATATCGACGGCGGTGTTTGGCACCTCGATGTCGGCTCATCACATCCTGGGGCTGAAGTAGGTCCCAAGGGTATGGCTGTTCGCCATTTAAAGTGGTACGCGAGCTGGGTTTAGAACGTCGTGAGACAGTTCGGTCCCTATCTGCCGTGGGCGTAGGAGAATTGATTGGGGCTGCTCCTAGTACGAGAGGACCGGAGTGGACGCACCACTGGTGTTCGGGTTGTGTCGCCAGACGCATTGCCCGGTAGCTAAGTGCGGAAGAGATAAGTGCTGAAAGCATCTAAGCACGAAACTTGCCAAGAGATGAGTTCTCCCAGACATTATGTTTGTAAGGGTTGTTTGAGACTAAGACGTAGATAGGTGGGGTGTGTAAGCGGTGTGAGCCGTTGAGCTAACCCATACTAATTGCCCGAGAGGCTTAACTATACAACGCTCAAGTGTTTTTGGAAGGGT
>NZ_KB904050.1 GCF_000379905.1 Rodentibacter pneumotropicus DSM 21403 | reverse complement strand
TCTTCGACTAATTTGGTCGCGCCGTCCGCCGGATCCGGCGTCACATCCGGTACGCGGTTGTCTATTGCATCCACGCGACCTTGTAAGCCGTCTTTTGCCGCATTATCCGCCGGTAACCCTTTTACCGCTTCATCCGCTTTGGCTTTCGCGGCGTCAGCGTCTGCTTTTAACGCGTCTAACGTCGCTTTGTCTTCCGCGGAGATATTGCCGTCCGCTTCCAGCTCTTTAATCTTATCATCAAGTGCCTTGGCTTTCGCTTCCGCTTCTCCGACTAATTTGATCNCGCCGTCCGCCGGATCCGGCGTCACATCCGGTACGCGGTTGTCTATTGCATCCACGCGACCTTGTAAGACCTCTTTCGCCGCATTATCCGCCGGTAATCCTTTCATCGCTTCATCCGCTTTGGCTTTCGCGGCATCAGCGTCTGCTTTTAACGCGTCTAACGTCGCTTTGTCTTCCGCGGAAATATTGCCATCCGCTTCCAGCTCTTTAATCTTATCATCAAGTGCCTTGGCTTTCACTTCCGCGTCTTCGACTAATTTGGCCGCGCCGTCCGCTTGAGTATTTAAATCCCCACCACCACTATTATTACCTCCATCATGTGCTGCAATAGCAATACCTGCGGCTAAGGGTGCCAATGCTAATAACCACCATGGATTAAATGCCCAAAACGCAGAAACTAATTCTTCGCCACCTAGTGCTTGTGGTGCAACAGCTTGATCGGCAAGTAAACTTACTGCATCCGGTTGCAAACCTGATTCGGGAATATAGGCATAAATACTGCCGTTTTCGTGTTTCCCAACTAATAAATTCGTTGTTTCACCAATTTCATCGCCGTAATAATCTTTGATGATAATATCTTCACTCATATCACCATCATTTAGGTAGATTTTCAAATCTTTACCATCACGTTTAGTGATAATATTATCTGGTGCAAAACCTGTTTTATCATCAACCAATTGGTAATTTGATTGGGCTCTTGCTTCAATAATCAGTTGTTCGCCTTGATTAATTTGATAGTTTGCAATCACTTTTTTTGCGCTTAATACTTTTAAGGTCGTTGACATAATTTAGTCCCTCTTTTAACTTTATTTCTTACTGTAAACCGCATTGTTACAATCTCGTACATTTACACGAGAAAGGGTTTGATTCTCTCTCGGTAATTGAGCAACTTCTTGCTCTGCCACTGCATTATCTACGTGTACAAGCTTCACTTTATCCTTAGCATCTTGAATCACTTTAAAATATGTCACCGAATTTACAGGCATCGTGTAACTAACTCCCGGAGTACTGTTCCCAAAATCTTTCGTTGAACTGAAAGATGAAGCAAATAGATTTTTCGTAGAACATACGGCAACCGAGCTATAAGCATTTGGTAATAATGAGACTTGATACTCTCTATTCACATACACATTAACAGCAGGTCCCTGAATATTATTCTGACGGTAAAATACCGCTAAAGACTGGTTTTCACCGAGTTTTTGGCTATTTACCGTTGATTGCTCAAAATTGCTCCATATCTCAAGCGGTTGATTAGATCCTTGGGGAGAAGAACAGGCTGAAAGTACAAGTCCCATAGCTGTACTTAAAAAAATTTTTTTCATAAAAAACTCCTATTACTGATTGAACAACTTTTGCTAGTCTAAAATGTCACTAACTTTATTTTTTTCCATAAAAATAGGGTCAGCCGAAAAGAGGGAATAATATTCCCTCTTTTCGGCTGACCCCAAAATTTATGAAAGCCTATGCTTAATCTAGCTAGTCTGTAGTCTGTAGTCTGTAGTCTGTAGTCTGTAGTCTGTAGTCTGTAGTCTGTAGTCTGTAGTCTGTAGTCTGTAGTCTGTAGTCTGTAGTCAAGATTGTAACTCCATCACTCTGATACAAAAAAGTAATTTATTAAATTATCTTTCACTTATAAAAACCCGTACCATTCTACTTGTAAATAAACAATACTTCAAATTTAACTAAGTTGCCGAAAAATGCCTTTGCGATTTTATTTCCGATAAACTTGCAATAAGTTTGTGATAATTCTCATAGCGTATCGGAGAAATTCGTCCTTCCTCCACAGCCTCACGTAAAGCGCAGCCCGGATCATGTAAATGTTTACAATCACGGAATTTACAAGTTCCCAATACATATTGGAATTCACGATATCCTTTCGTGATTTGATCTGCATCTAAGTGCCATAATCCAAATTCACGAATGCCCGGTGAATCAATTAAACTCCCACCTTGAGGTAAATGATAAAGACGTGAGGATGTTGTGGTATGCTGCCCTAACCCCGAAGTTTCACTCACTTCCCCCACTTGAGCGTTCACTGTAGGGAAAATATGATTAATGAGACTTGATTTTCCAACACCGGATTGTCCCACAAAAATGGATGTGCCTTCACTTAAAAGTGCGGTCAATTTTTCCATATTTTTTCCATTTTTAGCGGAAATAATCAAGGTTTGATAGCCAATATCACGATAAATTTGTAACTGTTCCTCTACTTTTTTTTCTTGCTCTGATGTCAGGAGATCCCCTTTATTCACCACAATAATAGGTTCAATACTAGCGATTTCACACACTACAAGATAACGATCAATAATATTGAGCGAGAGTGTTGGTAATACGGCGGATACAATAATAATACGATCAATATTTGCAGCAATAGGTTTTAGACCATCATAATAATCAGGACGCTTAATCTCATTCACCCTCGGCTGAATCGCCTCAATCACCCCGCTTACACCTTGTAATTGCCGGTTTCCTTTCCGCCAAATTACCCTATCCCCCACCACCAAACTTGAAAGGGTACGACGTAAATTACAGCGACAAATTTCCCCCTGTGCATTTTCTACATCTGCGTGTACAGAATAACGTGTCACCACAATCCCCTCTTGCGATTCCCCCAACATCTCATCCTGCCATTCAATTTCTTTTTTCTTGTGGCGATGAAGGGTGCGGGTATGATTGGATTCAATTCGGCGAGCTTGATTTTGAGTGAGTTTAGGTTTAGCCATAAAAGTGCGGTCGTTTTTTACTGTGATTTTGATAAAATGGAAAAAATTTTCACATAGGATACCTTATATTATGCAATTAGATAAAGAAAATCTGATTTGGATCGATTTGGAAATGACAGGATTAGATCCGGAAAAAGAACGTATTATTGAAATCGCCACCATTGTCACAGATAAAAACTTGAATATTCTCGCTGAAGGTCCTGTTCTTGCCATTCATCAAAGCGATGAATTATTAGGAAAAATGTCTGAATGGTGCGTAAAAACCCACACGGCAAACGGCTTAGTGGATAGGGTAAAAGCCAGTAAGCTCACCGAGCGTGCCGCCGAATTACAAACCTTGGATTTTTTGAAACGTTGGGTACCGAAAGGCGTCTCACCCATTTGCGGTAACAGCATCGCGCAGGATAAACGCTTTCTTTACCAATATATGCCGGACTTAGCCGATTATTTCCATTACCGTCATTTAGATGTCAGCACCTTAAAAGAACTGGCTGCACGTTGGAAACCTGAAATTTTAGAAGGCTTCAAAAAAGCGAATACCCATTTAGCATTGGATGATATTCGTGAATCCATTAAAGAACTTGCTTATTATCGTGATCATTTCATTCAATTAGATTGACGAAAACTTCGTCAGGTAAGTGGTTTTGACAAATTTGACCTTGCAAGTGATCAAAATATTCGTATAATGCCACCCCATTCACAGATATGAATTGCGGGAATAGCTCAGTTGGTAGAGCACGACCTTGCCAAGGTCGGGGTCGCGAGTTCGAGCCTCGTTTCCCGCTCCAATTTCACATTCTCTGCGGGAATAGCTCAGTTGGTAGAGCACAACCTTGCCAAGGTTGGGGTCGCGAGTTCGAGCCTCGTTTCCCGCTCCAAATTTCAATCCATTGCTGAAAGGCGATGGATTTTTGTTTCAAATCAATGGAACATTTCCTACAAAACAACCTCTAATACGGGTAAAATCCCCTTAGCGAAAAAAACAAAAGTGCGGTAGAATTTCAGCCAGTTTTTGACTTCAAGAATCATAGCCCAATGAACGAATTAACCCAATATATTCCTGATGAATCCACAATGTTACGTTTTGGCAAAAAACTTGCCGACACTATTTTAAACTGTCATGCCAAACGTGCCGTGATTTTATATTTAAACGGTGATTTAGGTGCAGGGAAAACCACGCTAACACGAGGTATGGTGCAAGGTTTAGGTTTTCAAGGCAAGGTAAAAAGCCCGACTTACACCTTAGTGGAAGAATATGATATTGCAGGAAAAATGGTTTACCATTTTGATTTATATCGCCTCTCCGATCCAGAGGAATTGGAGTTTATGGGCATTAGGGATTACTTTGCCAAAGATGCCATCTGCCTTATCGAATGGGCTGAAAAAGGGGAAGGCATCCTTCCATCGGCTGATTTACTGGTGAATATTGATTACTATGATGATGCAAGAAATATGACATTAGTCGCACAAAATGCCTTAGGCGAGCAAATTCTTCAACAACTATAATCTTTTATCTGTTTACAATGAACACAAAATTTTCATTTTTTTTAGGAATAATACTCTCTCTTTTTTCTTCTAGCATTTTTGCCGCACAATGGACGATCGCCATTGATCCCGGTCATGGTGGCAAAGACCCCGGTGCGATCGGACGTAATCTCGGCATTTACGAAAAAAACGTGACCCTTTCCATCGCCCGTGAACTCAAAGCCTTACTGGATAAAGATCCCAATTTTCGTGGTGTTCTCACCCGTAACTGTGATTATTACATTTCCGTGCCGGAACGTTCAGAAATCGCCCGCAAATTTAAAGCTAATTATCTGGTTTCCATTCATGCGGATTCTTCTCTTAACCCAAGCCAACGAGGCGCGTCTGTCTGGGTGCTTTCAAATCGTCGGGCAAATGATGAAATGGGGCAATGGTTGGAAGATGATGAAAAACGCTCCGAATTATTAGGGGGAGCGGGAAAGGTTCTCTCTCATAATAACGACAAATATTTAGATCAAACCGTACTCGATCTACAATTTGGACATAGCCAGCGTACCGGTTATGAAATCGGCAGAAATATTTTACGTCGCTTTTCAAAAATCACCACATTAAGCCGCAATACACCACAGCACGCAAGTCTTGGTGTATTGCGTTCACCTGATATTCCCTCTGTTTTAGTGGAAACCGGTTTTCTTTCAAATGCTGAGGAAGAACAAAAACTTAATTCCCCGGCTTATCGCCGCCGTATCGCTTATATGATTTATGAGGGATTAGTAGCCTATCGCAACGGCAATTTGAAATCCCTTATAGCCTTTGAAGACAATAAAGAAAATGACGCTAAAACCGACCGCACTTTATTAATAAAAGACAGCTTAATTCGCCACAAAGTGAAAAAGGGTGAGAGTCTTGGTAACCTTGCCAATAAATATGAGGTGAAAATTGCTGACATTGTGGCGCTCAATAATTTAAAACGAAAAGAATTATGGGTGGGGGAAACCATTAAGATTCCAGACAATGGAAAACACAAAAAACCGGAAGAAACAGGTTCTACCGATAAAAAAATAAATGAAAAAAACACGGAAAAAACCGACCGCACTTTATCCACAAAAGGGGAAATCAAAGACAGCGGCATTCGCCATAAAGTGAAAAACGGTGAAAGTATAGGTAGTCTTGCCAATAAATACGAGGTCAAAATATCGGATATTATTACGCTTAACAAATTGAAACGTAAAGAATTATGGATTGGGGAAACTATCAAAATTCCGGATAACGGTAAAAATCAAAAAATGGTAGAAACCAAGAAAGCTGAAAAAACAACAAAATCAGCGGATAAAAAAGACAATAAGAAAACTGATAAAGACGACAAGAAAAACAGCAAAACTGATGGAAAAAAAGCGGATATTCCGCGCTATCACACCATCAAAAAAGATCAAACAATTTACGCGGTTTCACGGGAATATAATATTCCGGTAAACCAAATTTTGAAACTCAATCCGACATTAAAAGACGGTAAAGTTGTTACCGGTCAGAAAATTAAATTAAGGGAAAAATAATGGCGATTAAAATTCTTTCCCCCCAACTTGCAAACCAAATTGCCGCCGGTGAAGTGGTGGAACGTCCTGCTTCGGTGGTGAAAGAATTGGTAGAAAATAGTTTGGATGCCGGAGCCAATAAAATCCAAGTGGATATTGAAAATGGCGGCGCAACGCTTATCCGTATTCGTGACAACGGCAGCGGTATCCCAAAAGAGGAGTTAAGCCTTGCTCTTGCCCGTCACGCAACCAGTAAAATTGCGGATTTAGAAGATCTTGAATCAATTCTAAGTTTAGGCTTTCGTGGCGAGGCGTTGGCAAGTATCAGTTCCGTTTCCCGTTTAACCCTCACCTCACGCACTGCCGAACAAAAAGAAGCTTGGCAGGTATATGCCCAAGGGCGAGATATGGAAACTACTATCAAACCGGCATCACATCCTGTCGGCAGCACGGTAGAAGTAGCAAATTTGTTTTTCAACACCCCTGCCCGTCGTAAATTCTTGCGAACCGATAAAACCGAATTTGCCCATATTGATGAGGTTATCCGCCGCATTGCACTGGCAAAATTTAATATCGCTTTTACCCTCACCCACAATGGCAAAGTGATTCGTCAATATCGTCCCGCCTCAGAACTTTCCCAACAACTCAAACGGGTAGCGACAATTTGCGGAGAAGAATTTGTTAAAAATGCACTGCGTATTGATTGGAAACACAATGATCTCCACCTTTCCGGTTGGATTGCTACACCCAACTTTAGCCGCGCACAAAATGATTTAAGCTATTGCTATATCAATGGGCGGATGGTACGTGACAAAGTCATTACTCATGCGATTCGCCAAGCCTATGCGGAGCATTTACCTAGCGAAAACTACCCTGCGTTTGTATTATTTATTGATCTCAATCCTCATGAGGTGGATATAAACGTTCACCCGACAAAACACGAGGTGCGTTTTCATCAACAACGCCTCATTCATGATTTTATTTATGAAGGCATCAGCCACGCATTAGAAAGCCAACTCTCTGTCCCGCTCGCCTATCCGAAAGAAAGTGCGGTTGAAAATCCACAAGAAAATGAAATGCGTGAGCCTATCCCTACTTGTCAAAAAGGTTGGAACCATAAGCCCAACCGTGCGGCAGCCGGACAAAATATGTTCGCACCAAATGCCTCTATGGAAAAATCAGCGCAAAATCCACCGCACTTTTCCGCCCACACTGTTCCTTCATCAAACCAAGGATATCGTGATTATCGGGAAAATTATCGTGCCGAACAACCGAGTAAAACCGAACAGAAACTCTATGGAGAGCTGCTAGATACACCAAAACATAGTAAAAAAACCGCAATTTTCACAGATGAAATCATTGAGCCAACGGACATGAGCGAAAATCCATCGTATTTGCGTGCCTTGTCCCTCATAGAAAATTGCGCCCTTTTGCTCCAACAAAACCAAAGATATTTTTTACTTTCCTTGGAAAAATTACAACATTTGCAATGGAAACTAGCTTTGCAACAGTCACAGATTGAACAACAATCTCTGCTAATTCCTATCGTATTTCGTTTAACGGAAAACCAATTTAGCGAGTGGGAGAAAAAGGCAGAGAATTTTGCACAAGTCGGTTTTGAATTTATCGCAAACAAAACACAATTACGCTTAACCCTCAACCGAGTACCGATGATTTTACGCACACAAAATCTGCAAAAATGCGTGATGGGACTTCTGAACGATACTGAAAATTCAACGCCATTTTTAACCGCACTTTGCAGCCAATTAGAGAGTAAAACATTCAATGTATTTGCCGATGCGGTCAAATTATTAAGCGATTTGGAACGCTTGCTCAATAACCCCAATCGGGATGAATTTAATCAATTACTTAAGCCTATTAATTGGCAGCCTTTATTAGACGAACTCTAAATGAAACCAACCGCAATTTTTTTAATGGGTCCCACCGCATCCGGTAAAACCGATTTAGCTATTCAACTGCATCAACAGTTACCGGTAGAGGTGATTAGCGTGGATTCCGCATTAATTTATAAAGGAATGGATATTGGCACGGCAAAGCCCTCCAAAGAAGAATTGGCTTTAGCACCCCATCGCCTCATCGACATTTTAGATCCAGCTGAAAGCTATTCGGCAATGAACTTTCGTGACGATGCCCTAAGTGAAATGGCCAAGATCACCGCACAAGGAAAAATCCCCCTTCTCGTGGGAGGCACAATGCTCTACTACAAAGCCTTGCTTGAAGGGCTTTCCCCTTTACCTTCCGCTGATGAAACAATCCGTGCCGATATTGAACAAAAAGCCGCTCAACAGGGCTGGGCAATGTTGCATAATGAACTGACAAAAATTGATCCTATCTCTGCTCAACGAATTAATCCCAATGATTCTCAGCGGATCAATCGAGCATTGGAAGTGTTCTATATTACGGGGAAATCGCTCACTGAGTTGACCGAACAAAAAGGGGAAGCATTGCCCTATGATATTATTCAATTTGCCATTGCCCCTGAAGATCGCCATATATTGCATAATCGTATTGAACAACGTTTCCACAAAATGATTGAATTGGGTTTTCAAGAAGAAGTAGAAAAACTTTATGCACGGAGTGACCTAACACCTGATTTACCCTCAATCCGTTGCGTGGGATATCGCCAAATGTGGGACTATTTGCAAGGCGATTATGACCACGATGAAATGGTATTCCGTGGCATCTGCGCCACCCGCCAACTCGCTAAACGACAAATCACTTGGTTACGAGGCTGGAAAACGCCGGTTCAATGGTTGGATAGTTTGCAACCAGACCAAGCCAAAGAAACAGTTTTACGCCAAATCGAAGCACATATAAAAAGTTAGCAAAATGACCGCTCTTTCCTCTCTCATAGAACAAAAACTTACCGTACTTGGCACCCTTATGTGCCAATCCTTTCCCGATATGGATGCCCATGCTATTTCCCAACAAATTAAACAATATCAAAAAGATAAAAGCCACCCAATCGGAGAATTAGGCTATGCAGTGGCGATGTCTGATTTTGTGGAAAAAGTCTTACAAAAACAACCGCACTTACTCGCACAATGGTGGAAAAAAAGCCCGACTTTTGCCGATTGTGAGCAATATTCGGCACGTTTGAACAATCAATTATCGGACATTTTCCATGAGGCTGAATTTTATAAAGTCCTGCGTGTTTTTCGTAACATAGAAATGGCGAAATTAAGTTTTTGCCAAAGCCTCAATCTTGCCAGCGTAGAGGAAATTTTTATCCGCCTTTCACAGCTGGCTGAAGGCCTCATTATCAGTGCACGAGATTGGCTTTACCGCAAAGCCTGTACGGAAATGGGGACACCGCTGGACGAACAAGGTAAACCACAACAACTTTATATTTTGGGCATGGGAAAACTGGGCGGATTTGAACTCAATTTTTCTTCCGACATCGATCTGATTTTTACTTATCCTGCTCAGGGAGAAACTCACATTGAGGGAAGCAACGCAAGAAAACCCGTGGATAATGCCAAATTTTTCACTCGTTTGGGGCAGCGTTTAATCAGTGCATTGGATGATTTCACTGCTGATGGTTTTGTTTATCGCACGGATATGCGCCTACGCCCTTTTGGTGAAAGTGGTGCGTTAGCATTAAGTTTTTCCGCAATGGAGCAATATTATCAAGATCAAGGAAGGGATTGGGAACGCTATGCCATGATTAAAGGGCGTATTTTAGGGGCTCAAACTCATGATCCGAATGTCACCTACTTGGAAAAAATGCTCCACCCTTTTGTCTACCGCCGCTATATTGACTTTAGTGTGCTTCAATCATTGCGTGAAATGAAAGGAAAAATTGAACGAGAAGTACGTCGCCGTGGGCTGAAAGATAATATCAAACTGGGGGCGGGCGGAATCCGTGAAGTGGAATTTATCGCCCAAGTTTTCCAATTAATTCGTGGAGGGAGGGAAATTGCCTTACAACAACATAGTTTGCTTAAAATCTTGCCTGAAATTGCCAAACTGGGGATTATCACTCAAACTCAATATCAGAATTTACGGGAAAGTTATATTTTTCTACGCAGGGTTGAAAATATATTACAGGCCATAAATGATCAACAAACCCAAACTCTGCCAACCAATCAGACAGACCAGTTACGACTAATTGAGGCTTGTCGACATTTCACGTGCTTAGATGAACAAAATCATCTGATTGAGTGCAACTATGCCATTCAAAACTGGCAAGATTTCTACCGCACTTTACAGCAAATGCAAGAAAATGTACGTGCGGTTTTCAATCAACTCATCGGAGAAGAAAACAATGAATATCGTGAAGAAAATCAATGGTTGGATTTTTTAGAGGCGGATTTTGATGAGATTGAGCAAATGCTGCAAGAAAGTGGAATTCAGTCTGACGATGTTGATGGAATATTAAATAAACTGGGACAATTTAAGGAAAGTTTAAATCGCCGAGCGATCGGGCAACGTGGACGCGAAGTACTGACACAATTAATGCCAATGGTTTTTTCGCTGATTTTTAAACAAGAAAGCTACCGCACTTTATTACCACGAATTTTGCACCTGATTGAGAAAATTTCCAGCCGAACTACATATTTAGAACTCTTACTTGAAAACCCACAAGCGTTACGTCAAGTGATCGAACTTTGTGGGAAATCTCAACTCATCTCCGATCAACTTTCGCAACACCCTATTTTACTCGATGAACTCCTCAACACGGAAAGTTTACGCAATCCCTTACCTTTCACCCGATATGCTGATGAACTCCAGCAATATTTATTGCGATTGCCTCCTAATGATGAGGAACAATTTATCAATGCACTACGCCAATTCAAACAAGCCACTTTATTAAGAGTAGCCGCAGCGGATATTTTAGGGGCATTGCCTGTGATGAAAGTGAGCGATCACCTCACCTATTTAGCGGAGGCGATTATTCAATCTGTGGTGAATTTAGCCTGGAAACAGGTTTCCGCCCGTTTTGGTATTCCTCAACATTTACAGAATGGCGAAAAAAACTTCTTGGTTGTGGGGTATGGAAAGCTAGGGGGACTCGAATTAGGCTATAAATCCGATCTTGATCTCGTTTTTCTTTATGAGGCAGTGGAAGGTCAAACGGTAGGGGGGAAAAAAATCATTGATAGTAATCAGTTTTACCTTAAACTTGCCCAAAAAATCGTGAGTATTTTTAGCTTGAATACCAGTGCCGGCGTGCTTTATGACATCGATATGCGATTACGCCCCTCCGGTGATGCCGGCTTGCTCGGATGTTCCCTATCCGCCTTTGAAAATTATCAACTGAATGAAGCTTGGACTTGGGAAAAACAAGCGTTGGTACGAAGTCGCCCAGTTTTCGGTGAACAATCATTGCGGGAAAAATTTGAAAATATTCGCCAACGGGTCCTTTCAACCCCAAGGGATATGACAACGCTAAAACAAGATGTATCGGAAATGCGTGAGAAAATGTTTGCGCACTTATCCCATTCTCAAGAAAATGAATTTAACATTAAAACAGATCGTGGCGGCATAACGGATATTGAATTTATTGCACAATATTTAATGCTTGCTCATGCTCCTCAAAACCCTGCATTAACCAAGTGGTCCGACAATGTCAGAATTTTTGAATCAATGGCTGACGCAGGTATTATTCATCAAGAAGATTCTGTACGATTAAAACAATGCTATGTTGATTTAAGAAATAAAATTCATCATCTTAACTTAATAGGTTATTCACCTGTTGTCCCTAAAAATGATTTTGTAGAAAAAAGAGAATTTATTAAAAGTTTTTGGAAAAACTTATTTAGGATAGAATCTTAAACAAGTGGATATAAAAAGGGCAGCCAAATTTTCAACAGCACTTTTTATCAATTTAATGTCACGATAAAGCTCTTTACCTCTGCTCCACACACATATAGCCAAAAGCAAAATCCCCCAAATCTCTCGATTCAGGGGATTCCTTAATAATAAAACCTGGCGGTGCCCTACTCTCACATGGGGAAACCCCACACTACCATCGGCATTACAGCGTTTCACTTCTGAGTTCGGGATGGATTCAGGTGGGTCCACTGCACTCTCGCCGCCAAGATAATTCTTCAATAACGTCTAATTTGTCTTTTCTTTTAGTTCTTTGTTCTCTCGGTCACAAGCTGATTACTTTATTTAT
>NZ_KB904049.1 GCF_000379905.1 Rodentibacter pneumotropicus DSM 21403 | reverse complement strand
GTCACTTTTGCTACCACTTTGTAATCACCGTCTGCGGTTATCTCTGTTGTTGGAATCGTTACAGCTGCTTTACCGGCAGTTTCATCCGCATCGGTTACAACGTGATCGACTGTTACTGTGGAGCCATCCGGTTTCGTAACCGTTANTGTTACTGTATCACCTGCTTTGGTGTTTTTCGGTAAAGTGACATTCACTTGTACGCCGTCAGACGCTTCTGTTTTGTTTACACCATCTGCTGCTTCAGGAACGCTGACTTTTGGACCTCCGTTCTCAGTAGTCGCATCATTGTCATTCGCATCTGCATTGCCATTGCCATCAACATCGCCTGGTACGCGTGACGTAGTTGGATTATTAGCTGCTGTTGCATCTACATTAGCGGTATTGCCTTTATCATCTGTACCGGTAGCCGTTACTTTAGAACCGTCTTTAACTTTATTCGCCGGGATGCTAAATGTTCCGTTTGCATTCGGGGTTACATCCGGATTATCTGATGACCAGTTACCATTTGCATCTTTCGTCAAGGTTGCTGCTTTTTTATTACCACTTTCATCGGTATATTTCACCACAACTTTGGTGTTGTCTGCACCTGGTGCTACCGTTACAGAACCGTCTGATTTGGCATCTAATGTTGGTTTATCCGCTGTGTTATCGGCATTACCATTATTACTGTCACCGTTGCTTCCGCCACTACTTGCTGCGATCGCAATACCTGCTGCTAACGGAACTAACGCTAATAACCACCAAGGGTTAAACGCCCAGAAGGCACTCGCTAGCTCTTCGCCGCCTAAGGCTTGTGGTGCAGCCACCTCTTCCGCTAACATACTAACCGCATCCGATTTTAAGCCGGATTCCGGCACATAAGCATAGATACCGCCGTTTTCGTGTTGCCCAACGATTAAATTGGTTACTTCTTCAGAATTTTCATCACCGTAGTAGCCTTTAATTAGCACATCCGGATTCATATCACCATCTTCTAAGAAGATTTTTAAATCTTTCCCTTCACGTTTAGCAATAATATTTTGTGGACCAAAACCTGTTTGATCGTCAATTAATTGATAGTTAGATTTATCTCTTGCATCAATGACTAATGTATCACCTTGATTAATTTGGTGAGATGCAATTACTTTCTTTGCACTTAATACTTTTAATGTAGTCGACATATTTATTCCTTACTAATAAATTATTTACCGTAAACTGCAATTTCAACACGACGATTAGGTTGGTTACATTGATTTCGTTGTGCATCTTTATAGGTATCACAGGTTGTTACAACTGGTTCAGCTTTGCCATAGCCAACAGCTTCAATTGGTGTGGAAACGCCTGCTTTTTGCAACGCTAATTTCACCGTATTGGCACGTTTTTGTGATAATGTTTGGTTATAAGCTGTAGATCCGATTGGGTCGGTGTGACCGGATACAAGAATTTTACTAATGGATGGCATTTCTTTTACTTTATCCGCAAATTCCCTAATTTTTTCCTTACCATTTGGTAAGATATCGTTATAACCTGATTTATTGAAACCGAATAATGCACTTGCATCCAAAGACTCCACCGCAAGTACTGCCGCACCACAATTTGCCGGGCTCGGTACGCGGGATAAGGTTTGATTCTCTTTTGGTAATTTTGAAACTTCTTGTTCTGCAACCGCACTTTCTACTCGAGTAAAGCTCAATTTGCCATTTTGTTGAGTGATTTTGATATAAGTTACTTCATTAACCGGCAATGTATAATTTACGCCGTGCGTACGATTACCAAATTGTACGTTTGTTGTGAAAGATGAAGTGAATGTATGTTTATCTGCACAAAGCGCAACCGGAGTAAAGGCATTAGGTAACAATGATGTCTGATAGTTACCATCTACATAAACATTAATAGCAGGGCCTTGAACGTCATCCTGACGATAGAACACAGCTAGGGATTGATTCTCACCTAGTTGGGTAGAAATGTTACTATCCCTGAAATTATTCCATACTTCTAACGGTTGATTAACATCACGTGCACAACCGGTTAGGGTAGCAATGATCCCCAAACAGAGTAATGTTTTATTCATATATAAAACCTCTTAATAATTAAATGATAAGTGAATTAAAATAACTCATTTTATTTATCCTCCGGAAAACTACTTTTTAATTTCTTGGCAAGCGTACACACGCCTTAAACCTTAAAAAAAGGGGGAAAAAAGAAAATGGTCATTAAAAATAAACTCAGCGCACCTATTTTAGATTTAGATAACGCTGAGAGATCTTGAGAAAACTAAAAAACTCAAGACACAGTGAACTTGATTTAAAGACCACTGTGTCTTGAGTTTTTATGATAAAAAGAAGGGGCTGGCAGCTAGCTATGCTGTTTGCTGTTTGCTGTTTGCTGTTTGCTGTTTGCTGTTTGCTGTTTGCTGTTTGCTGTTTGCTGTTTGCTGTTTGCTGTTTGCTGTTTGCTGTTTGCTGTTTGCTACTCTCATTTTGCACCTATTCGCACATTAAGTCAAGATTTATTTCTCGTTGGCTATAAGATTACAACAGTCTGCGATGATACTGGATTTTAATTAAAATTCAAGAGAAACTGACGTTTTAATAATCAAAAATTGATATTATTGTTAATATCTATTGATTACGATATCAGAACAATAAAAACATACTCAACTTCAAAAGAAGGGCAATATTATGTTGCCCTTTGTATCTTGCTAGAAGGATTAATGGCCGCCGCAGCCACAACCGCCATGTCCGTGATGCTCATCGTGTTTATGACCACCGCCGCCACAGCAACCGCCGTGTCCATGATCATGGTGATGACCACCGCAACCACAGCCATGACCTTCTTCATCATTGTCATGATGACCATGTGCACCGTGAACGTGACCGTGAGCAATTTCTTCTAGGGTCGCTTCACGGGTTGCCACTACTTCAACAGTGAAGTGTAATTCTTGACCGGCTAACATATGGTTACCATCCACCACCACTTCATCGCCATCAACTTCGGTAATCACTACTGGAACCGGACCGATATCTGTATCAGCCAAGAAACGCATTCCCACCACTAACTCATCGACACCTTGGAAAACATCTTTTGGTACTCGTTGCACCATATTTTCATTATATTCGCCATAGCCTTCTTCCGGTTGAACACGAACTTCAAATTTATCGCCTACGGCTTTGCCTTCCAAAGCTTTTTCAAGACCAATGACTAAATTGTTATGACCTTGTAAATATTCTAATGGTTGATTTGCCGGAGCTTCGTCCACCAATACACCATCTTGGGTGCGAACTTGGTAAGCAATGCTCACCACTACGTTTTTTGCTACATTCATGAGGTTTCCTTATTGTGTAAAAGTCATTGTCATTCTATAGAAGAAAAAAGAATTGTATAGAAAATTAATCTTTAAGCAATTCAATTCGGGCATTTGCACGCACTCGTACTGTTTCCTTTCCATTTTCTAAAAAGGCATTATCTGCACCACTCATAGCCTCAGCGGATAGCATCGCCACCTTTGCTGCTCTCGGTGAGGCATAGGCGCGAATCGGTGCTGCTTCATTTGCTGATGAAATCTCTAAATCAAGAATTCGGTAGTTTTTCATCTGCAATGATTGCTGGATTAATGTGGCTTTCTTTTTGAATTTTTCAATGGTTTCTTGGGTTAATGCATTTTCGATACCCATTAATTTTTCAGAGGATAATGTTGCATTCATTTCTTCCACAGCAAGAATGCCGTCAAGGGACGTTATTACGTTGGATAAGGCTTGGAAATCTTTGCTTTCCAACACTAAGGTTGCCCGTGCAACCCAACCATTTTTTTTGCCTTCATTATCATAACGTACAGTAGTGTTGCGAAAATTTTCTTTAATTTCTACCGCACTTTGTTCTTTGATAATGTTCACGGCTTTATTTAAGCGCTCTGAAATGGTCTTATTTAAATCCGCTAAATTTTTTCCATCTACTTGATAAAACAAGCGTACATTCAATAAATCTCGCTCAATGTTTTTTTCCACTTCAGTGCTAAATGACACAATATTGCTTGGCGGATTTGCACTGTTTTCTGCCAATGCAGACAGGCTAAGTGGTAAGGCTAACAGGGCAAGACCGAATGCTTTTAATTTCATAAATTTCTCCAAAAATTATTCATAAATCACTAAAGTGATTTATTCACGCCTTTGGTGCCGTTGGCAAAGCCAACGTTCAAATTTGTGACCGCACTTTTATTTATGCGGTCAGACAATTAGTGTAAATGCGGTTCTTCGACCTCATCGTCATCAAAAAATTCACCGTCGTTTCCGTATTCGTCTTCATCGGCGTTCGGATCTTCAAAATAAGTTCCCCAGCCATCATAAATGCCCTTGTGTTTCTCAATTAGAGGTAAAATTTCCTTTTGTTGGGCATCAATAATTTCTGCCTTTAATTCCACTTCGCTAATGATGTCAAAACAGAAAATGGTTTTCCCATTATCATCTTCAAATTCTTCCGCTTCTGATACTTCATAGCCGGCTTTGAAGGCATCCACCGCAATTTTTTCCAATGTATCAAAGTCATAGTGTGCAACGTGGTGTTCAATAATATAGAGGGCGGCAGGGTCGCTACCATCATTTAATAAATCAGTGATAATTTCGCGTGTTTCCGTTTGAAGTTCGGCAAAATCAGTCATAGTTAATTCCTTAGTTGGCGTGAAAAGTGCGGTTATTTTAGTGGATAAATCCTCAAAAGTCGCATAGAATTTCGCGGACTATCAACCCAAACTTATTAAACCATGCTTGAACAACTCCCTTACCTCACCTTAAAAACACCGCCAAAATCCACCGCACTTTTAAAGCAACAATGTGCGGATTTTGTAGTGAAGGAAGACCTTGGCTATGAAATGTCGGGCGAAGGGGAGTTTGTGGCGTTAAAAGTACGAAAGACAGCTTGTAACACCTTATTTGTCGGTGAGAAGCTGGCAAAATTTGCCGGTGTGTCGGAACGCAATATGGGATATGCCGGTTTAAAGGATCGTCAAGCTATTACGGAACAATGGTTCTGCCTGCAAATGCCGGGACAGGAAACACCGGACTTCAGTCAATTTGTATTGGAAGGCATAGAAATTTTAGAGGTAACCCGCCATCATCGCAAAATTCGCACGGGAAGTTTGCAAGGCAACTATTTTGAAATTTTGTTACGTGATGCCCAAGAAACCGATGAATTAAAGGCTCGCCTAAACTTTGTGGCAAATTTTGGGTTTCCCAATTATTTTATGGAACAACGCTTTGGGCGTGATGGTCATAACCTCACACAGGCACTGCGTTGGGCTCAAGGCGAAATTAAGGTGAAAGATCGCAAAAAACGTAGCTTTTACCTTTCCGCCGCACGCAGTGAGATTTTCAATTTAGTAGCGGCGGCACGGATTGAGCAAAATCTTGCACAACAAGTTTTGCTAAATGATATCGTGCAATTAAAAGGTTCACACAGTTGGTTTAAAGCGGATGAATCAGAAGATTTGAACGCCTTACAAGTGCGGTTAAATCAACAGGATATTTTGCTTACAGCCCCTCTAATCGGTGAAGAAAACCTTGTGGCTTCAGCGATCGAAAATGACATTGTGGAACAACATAATGCGTTTTCTCCTTTAATGAAACAGGAAAAAATGAAAGCGGCACGCCGTCCGTTGTTAATGCAGGCACAAGGTTTTCAATGGCAGTTTGTTGAGGAAGGATTAAAACTCTCTTTTTATTTGCCGGCTGGCAGCTATGCCACAGCACTTATTAGGGAATTAGTAAATTATAAGGAAGCATAATGCGAATTTTATTAAGTAATGATGATGGTTTTCATGCGGAAGGGATTCAAGTTTTAGCGGCAGAATTACGCAAATTTGCGGAGGTGGTAATTGTCGCTCCGGATCGTAATCGGAGTGCTGCGTCTAGTGCATTAACCTTAGTCGAGCCTTTACGCCCTCGTCATTTAGATAACGGTGATTATTGTATTAATGGCACACCGGCAGATTGTGTGCATTTAGCATTAAATGGTTTTTTATCCGGTCAAGTAGATTTGGTGGTGTCGGGCATTAATGCAGGTTGCAATATGGGTGATGATACGATTTATTCCGGTACAGTGGCGGCGGCATTGGAAGGGCGTCATTTAGGGTTGCCTTCCATTGCGGTTTCCTTAGATGGTCGTCAGCATTATGAAACAGCGGCACGGGTGGTGGCGGATTTAATTCCGAAATTGCATAACCGATTATTAAATTCTCGTGAAATTATTAATATTAATGTACCGGATTTGTCTTACGAAGAACTCAAAGGTTATAAAGTTTGCCATTTGGGTTACCGTTCTTCTGCGGCAGAGGTGATAAAACAAGAAGATCCCCGTGGTGAAGCTATCTATTGGATTGGTCCTGCGGGTTTACCGGAGAACGAGCAAGAAGGTACGGATTTTCATGCAGTGAAGAATGGTTATGTTTCCATTACCCCTATTCAAGCCGATATGACAGCCCATCATTCAATTCTGGCTTTACAAGATTGGTTGGAACGTGAATAATGCGACACTTTGCTCGGCGACAATTAAAAGGTGAAGGAAATGAATATTTTTGGGGCAATGTATGATAAAACCATGGAATGGTCGAAACATCGTTTTGCCATGTTTTGGCTGTCCTTTGTGAGTTTTATTGAAGCGATTTTTTTTCCTATTCCTCCGGATGTGATGTTGATACCTATGTCGATGTCGAAGCCAAAAAGTGCGGTCAAATTTGCCCTTTATACTGCCATTGCCTCCATCCTAGGCGGAATAATCGGCTATGCTATTGGTTATTTTGCGACGGATTGGGTGCAAGGTATTGTACAACAATGGGGTTATGGAGAGCATTGGGCAACGGCGATAAAGTGGTTTGAGCAATGGGGCGTACTTGTTATTTTTGTTGCTGGTTTTAGCCCGATTCCTTATAAAGTGTTTACGCTTTGTGCCGGTGTGATGCAAATGGCATTTTTCCCTTTTGTCTTGACCGCATTTATTTCCCGTGCGGCACGTTTTTTACTGGTTGCAAAACTCGCCGCATGGGGCGGAGAAAAATTTGCAGCAAAATTGCGTAAGTCTATTGAAATTATTGGTTGGTCAGTCGTTGCACTTGCGGTAGTGGCTTACTTTATTTTGAAATAATAGGATATATTATGAATAAATATTTATTTGCGTTGTCTATGTCGGTAGTTTTAGTCGCCTGTTCTTCACCGAATTCACCGAAAGTGAGCGATCCTGATGCTTTACCGAATGGTATTATGCAACCGGTTGAAGGAACAGGTGCCGTTGCCGGTGGCAGTTTTATGCCGGAAATAGAACAACAAACTATGCCAAATACAATGAAATAAGAAGGAAAAATAAATGAAAAAATCGTTTTTATTGTTACCCCTGAGTGTTGCAATTTTAAGTGCTTGTTCATCTAATACGCAAGCACCGATTGAAAATGCAGGCGGTACACTTTCACCGGGCATTATGCAACCGGTAGATAATAACAGTAGCGGTACTTGGCAGCCTGAGATTCAACAAAATACCATGCCGAATAATATGGGAACCAATGCAACAGGTGTGCCCGTTGGAACTCAAACACCACAGCCGAATTTTCAACCGACTTATCAACCGGTACAACCTGTCGTATCTGCCCCTATACAGCCTCAGACAAAGACGGTAACAAAAACTGTGTCAGACTGCACGAGCTCAGGCTCAATTAACGTGCCACGCAATCCAAATACCAATGCACCGGATTACAGCCAAATCCAAAAAGGCTCGTATAAAGGAGAGACCTATAAAGTCAATAAAGGCGATACCATGTTTTTAATCGCTTACTTGGCTGGTATGGACGTGAAAGAGCTTGCAGCAATGAATAATATGTCTGAGCCTTATAGTTTAAGTGTCGGTCAAACCTTAAAAATCGGCAAGTGTGTTACTAAAACCGTGACGACAACCGTGCCGGCAAATGCAGCCTCAGCACCTGTGAAACCGATTGAACCTGCCGTTACTTACAGAGCGGGTGCAAACGGCACGCAAATTGGTTCTGACGGTACGATTATTGGTCCGGTGAAATCAGGTGCAGGTGTTCCTTCTGCTGCACCGACTTCTACAAATGTACCAAGTGCTCCGGTTGCAACAGGAAATACGACACCGGTAAATGCAAATGTCGCCGCACCTATTGCATCTAATGTTGCTTGGACATGGCCGGCAAGCGGAAATATTATCCAAGGTTTCTCAAGCTCAGATGGTGGAAATAAAGGGATTGATATTTCAGGCTCTCGCGGACAATCAGTTAAAGCCGCTGCTGCGGGTCGGGTTGTATATGCGGGCAATGCATTGCGTGGTTATGGCAACCTTATCATTATCAAACACAATGATGATTTCTTGAGTGCTTATGCGCACAATGACAGAATCCTCGTGAGTGATCAGCAGGAAATTAAAGCAGGGCAAGAAATCGCTAAAATGGGTAGCACAGGTACCAATAGCGTAAAACTTCACTTTGAAATTCGTTATAAAGGTAAATCGATCGATCCGATTCGTTACTTACCAAGACGATAATGAATATAAAAAGAGCGGTCAATTTGACCGCTCTTTTTTTACCCTCTCATTTTTATATGCTTACTTTTCAGTATAATAGTGAAGATTTTTTATACTATTTGGAGATCAATTTTATGCTCGACAATTTACCTTCTATTTGGGTTCAAGATGCTTTCCAAATTACAGATAAAAGCCAAGATAAAGTATTGATTTTGGTTCTCGGTGAGAATGAGAATATTGCAAGAAGCTATATTCAGTATTATCAGATGAAACACCAACTTCGTTTTTCTTTCTCATTCAATATCTTGCCTTTAGAAACCTACGTGCAACATCACGCAGATGAGGATTTGAGAGAAATACTTTATTCGGAAGCTCAAAAACTCTCGAAAAATCAACCGCTCTTTTTGTTTTATCCGGATCGTAATCTTCTTCATCAAACAACGACACTCAATCTCAAAAAACAAATTTATTCTATTCCTTCTTGGGTGGAACAATGTGCGGTATCGACATTTGCATTATTTGAAGTGCCTCCCATTATTGAGACCCGATTATGGGATAACGAACCGAGTGATAAATGCTATGCAGTCATTAAGGCATCAAAATCCCCTTTCTTCCCGAGGTTATTTCACGGTGAGGGCATTCGTTATGCTTGTTTATTCCAAGGTGAAAAAGCCGAAACCTACGCTAAAAGTGCGCCTTATTTGGTTGAACTTCCTAAAGGGCATGAAATATTGCCTCGTCTATTTTGCCGTAATGGTGAAAATTATGTAGAAGGAATTAATTATGGTGAACGCAATATCGGCACATTTTTTCGTTCTGATGCAGAATTTGAGGAACTATTGAACCATTTCCGTAAATGGCTCATTTTGCCTGATTATACGGGACATTATTATTACCTTCGTTTCCTCGATCCTATCGCTTTAGAAGAATACCTTGATCGTCTGCAAACTTATCCCACCAAATTAGCTGCATTTTTTAATGGAAAGATGATTAAAAAGGTATTCTGCATTAAACATGGCGATGAGTTGATCGAATATGAACCCATTGTTGATTTATCGACGTTTAAACAAGCCAAAAAACAATTTGATAAATTTGAAATTGAAGCCTTTACCAAACTTCACGATAGATCGCTATGCAAAAAAATTATTGAAGAAATTATGGAACAACACCCTGAATTTGCTAACGCTTATGGCAAGGATATCGTAGAAAAAACGGTCAATCATGCTTATCGTTTGGCAAAAGCCGCACAAATGAAAGGAACGATCAGTGTTCTACAATTTGCATTGGCAAACCTTATTTATGGTGATTCGGTGAATTATCTCGACCCGGAAAACAAATTGAATAATATTTTAATGAGTGATTTAACGGAACAGCAGAAACAATTTTATTTAGAAAAGCGCTTTGATCAACTCGAAAAACAAGGTCGCATTCGCCACCAATTACAACCAACAGGAGTATATTATGTCTAGTGTAGATACCGCACTTAATAAGATGATAGTATCTCATCAGCCGGAACAAATTGACCGCCCGACAAATATGTGTCGTGCTAATGTGACAATTTATCATCGTGACAGCTTAAATAAATACCGTAAGCTGCCGGATGGTATTATGGTGACGGTGTTTGATAGCTCCGGCAAGGCATATCCGGCTAAGATTGAGAGCGGCGAAAGCAAGCATAATGGTGTGCTATGCGGTGAAATTTCTTGGCAGCTATCGGGTGGTGAAGCTGTGTCTTCAACCTATACGAAAAAAGATAATCGGCGCTTAACGGAACAGACTGAACATACGCCTTTTAAGGCTTCGGATGGGTATGTACTAATCAAAGCACGAAATCAGATTTCCGATGGTCAAGATGAATTTACAATATCAAAAGAACCGTTGAAACAACTTGCTGATCCCTTAAAAGTACAAGTGAGTTTTACGGAAAACAAAGTAGAAGCGGTGTATTTACCGCCACCGATTTTGGTGAATTTACGCTTAAGACAGAATGAGCCGGCGGTTCAATTAACCGAGAAGGTTATTCAGCAGCTTATTGATGATGGCGGACATACAACATTATTTATCCATGGTTATAACGTCCCTTTGGGGCGTTTAGGGCGTTTTGCTTCAAGTGAAGAACTTGGCGAACAAGTGCAGTATAGGAGCCAATTATCGCCGGAGCAAGCTCAAAAACCTTATCTGTACTATGACAATAAATTGATGAAACAGGCGGTTAATGTCGATTTACATAGGAAGTTAGAAAAAAATTATTTAGCCAAAGGCGTGAGTTATACAAAAGTGGGGGATCGGGATGTTTTTGCTCTTGCTGAAGTAAAAAAAAGCTATGATAAATTGTCACCGAGCCTGAATGGTAAAGAAGCTTTATCTTGGTTTCCTCATGTTGAATTTCATTTGAATCTTGCTGCTTCGGGGAAAAAGAAATTGGTGGAATTTGATCAATGGGATAAATATAGTCGGATTGTTGGCGTTACTTGGTCGGGCAGTGTCGATCCGGATTTAAATTTCTTTCGTGCGGAAATGTACGCTAATGAAGCCGGACGGAAACTTGCCAGCGTGTTGAAACAGTTGATTGAGCAAGGGCTAAAAATCAACATCATCACTCATTCTTTAGGGGCAAGGGTCGCACTTTCCGCTATGAATATCTTAGGCGATATGGCGGGTGAATATGATCATCGGATTGATAACCTGATTTTATGGGAGCCTGCGGTGGCAGATAATGCGCTAACGAATTTGGATAATTATGATGCGAAGAAAGTATTCAATCCGCTCGCTATGGAAATTTTCCCTTATGCCCATAAAGTGCCGAAACATATTACCGTATTATATTCACAAGAAGACGGTGTATTAGGCAGCGATAATAGTTATAGCGATTACGAACCGGTTGCGTTAATCGGCGGGGCTTATCCGAGCAAATATCTGTCTTTTACCACAGGCAATTCGGCACTAAAAGAATATTATAAAGATACGCGAATTTATGATTATGAGAAATCGGTTATCCAGATCAAACACACCTGCGATTTGCTGTATGCCGGTGCAGAGAAACAATACCGCCCCGATGAATGTGCGAAACTGCCTCATGCTTATCAAGTTAACCGTTATAAACAAGAAATAGCGGCATTGATTCGAGAGGAAGCGGCGAGAGTGAATGATCCGGCAAATAGCCCGACTTTTATTCCGCCATTAACCTATTTGAAGCCTTGGAGCCATTTCAAATGTTTCCCTGAAGAGGTGTTAAATCACATTATTGAGGTGTTAATCGGAAATGCGTTATCGGATTGGGAGAAAAGGGACAATTATTTTAAAGTGCGGGCAGCGTTGGGGCATCAAGGGAATCGGCAAACTGTACTCGGATTGGATAAAAATCGAAAGGAGTTATCTTTACAACGGAAAAAAATGTTACACGATCCATTTCTTGCTGAATTAGGTAAAAATGAGGAAAAACTAGGATATTTTGGTCAGGTAATTGACGAAGATGATGGTTCGCAACGTTATTATTTTATTTCCCATTCGGCGATGCGAACCTGGGAGTGGTTAGATTTGGATAGACATCAGGTATTTCCATTAATTTACGAATACAGTTATAAAGAATGGATTATGGATAGAAAAATTCAGGAACATTCAAAATTTGGGCGATACCCTAAAAACTTGGGAGGTGAACAATGAAAAATTTCTTTTTTTTAGTTTTATTTATCGCCTTAGGTTGGGGGGGATATTATGTGTATGAAAACCGCCATGATGTTTTTTCCAGTACGAAAGGCGTCAGAAATTTAAGTATTTCCAGTGATGGTCGATATGTTGTAAGTGCGCATTATGGAAAAAAACTGGTACTTTGGGATATAGAAAAACGAACGAAGACAGTGCTGGCAGAAAGAGTCAATACAAACAGCCCTTATTTTATTCCGAACAGCCATGATTTTATGTGGCAGGATAAAAATAATGTTGTGCATATTCAAAATGTAGAGGGGCAAGAGATTGCCCATTTTAAGCATTATAAAGTCGAACGGCATTTAATGAGTGAAGACCGAACACTCTATATCAGTGCAGATCGGACGGGGGAAATTTATAAAGGTTATGGCGATGATATGGTGCCGATTTATACGGATACGCCGACATGGCGACACTATAATTTTGCCTTATCGGATAAATATTTTTTAACAGCCTCATCAGGGCGAGGCACACGAGAAGATGGCTCGGTCGTTCAATTTAATCCTACAGCCGATCCTGTGCAGCCCAGCGTTTATAAAAAAAGTAGCTATAATGGTGTCGTTTTATGGGATCGGAATACGTTAAAACCGGCAGCAGAGCTTTTTGGCTTTGGCGGACGCTCAGATGCCTTATTTAGTCCTGATGGAAAGTGGATTGTTGGGGGAGGGGAAAATGGGCGAGATTATATGTGGTCGGTTGAAAATTTAAACCACCGCCAAGAATTGGCATCCATTTATGGTATCTACGATAAAAATACCCGAAAGTATGACGTAAGTGGCAATAAACCTATTTTTGAAGCCGTTGGGGTTTCGACACCGGACACTATCGCTTATGCGTTTGTTACAGATTCAGAATTTGTACAATTAAAAGAAACAGGCATGATGGATGGTACGGGAAAAGAATATATGAATTTATATACTGTCGGTGACCCATGGATAAAAGCCTATGTGAACATTGGTTTTTATCCTGCAATTTCAACCAATGCCTTTGAAAAGTCAAATAGTGTTGATTCAGCTCCCAAGGCAAATATCTTAGTTACCGGACAAGCGGTTCACGGCGGTATCAACGTTTACCGCTACCACCCCGATAAAATGGAGTTAGAAAAAATCTGGGTGGCGTATTAATTCTAAAGTGCGGTTGGTTTTCTAAGTGTTTTTAAATATGGTTACGTTTTCCTTATCTTGAAAACTGTAAAGCGGCACTGTTTACTTTTTATGGTGTAGAGTATAGAATCCTCTTCAAATTTAATTAAGAGGGAAACCTTATGTTAAAAATGAATGATTTGGTGAAGCTCAGCCAAACGCCAAAATCGACAGTACTGTATTATGTGAAAGAGGGGCTGTTGCCTGAGCCGTTGAAAGATAAACCGAATTTTCATCTCTATGATGATCGCTGTGTTGGTTTGTTGGAATTTATTAAATATCTGCAAACCAATTTCAATGCGAGCATTTCTCAAATTAAACAACTTTTTTCTCACCCTGATTTTGACTGGCAAAATCCCTATGAAAGTTTGATTTCATTGATTGGCATTATTATGGGGGCGGAAAATGAAACCTTTTTACCATCAGAACTTTGTCAAGAATTTTCCATTTCTGAGAGCGAATTGCAAGAAATGGTAGGCGAGGGCTTACTTAATCCGCGCGAGGGAATTTTTACCGCAAAAGAACGGGATATTTTAGCCATTATTTGCCGTTGTAATGAGATAGAACGTGAAATGGTGAAAACCTATTTACAAACGGCGAAAACGCTTGCGACACAAGAGGTGAATCTTACCTTATCGGCGTTAAAAGATAATGAGCAAAAAGACGAAAAACTTAAACATCTTTTTGATTTGCTGTTAGTGCTGAAACCTTATGTATTAAATATGCAAACCTTAAAAATTTATCAAACGGAGAGGGTGAAATGAAACTCTTAAAATATGCAGGTTTTGTGCCTTATTTGGCGATTGTTTTTTTGAATGCGGGCGTGGATTTAGCCCATAAAATCACGATTCAAAATGTGTTGTTGAAAAGTTTTGAAGGCAATACCTTAGTAATATTAACAGCGTTAATCAACGCAATGATTTTATTGCCCTTTATTTTTCTTTTTTCGCCTTCGGCATTTATTAACGACAAATTCAGCCGTATCAAGGTAATTCGCTGGAGCAGCTTGGCAGCGGTAGGTATTTCAACGGCGATTTTATTCAGTTATGTGATTGGCGAATTTTATCTCGCCTTTGCCTTAACGCTGATTTTGGCGGCGCAAAGTGCGGTCTATTCTCCGGCTAAATATAGCCTTATCAAATCTATTGTCGGCACGGAAAACATCGGGCTTGCCAACGGTGTGATTCAAGCCTTAACCATTGTGGCGATTTTGTTTAGCTCTTTTGCCTTCTCCATTTTCTTTGAAGGCTATTATGTGCCTTCTGATAATCCGAATGAGGTGCTACAAAGTGTTTGGATGATTGGTATCGCACTAGTTGTGTTTAGCGTTCTTTGCCTTCAAAATTCCTTTCTTTCCACAAGAAAAAGAAGGAAATGAAAAATTCTCTGCGGGAAAATATTTATCTTTCGGTTATTTGAAAGATAATCTCCGCACTTTGCGTAGCGATAAAAATATTTGGCTAAGTGTGATTGGCTTGAGTCTTTTCTGGGGTGTATCACAAGTGATTGTGGCGGCATTTCCGGCGCATTACAAAGCCTTGTTTAATGTAGATAATGCCGTGATTATTCAAGCCATTCTTGCGGTTAGCGGTTTAGGGTTAATTGTCGGGTCTTACCTTGCCGGGCGAGTTTCCCGTTTGCATATCGAATTGGGGATTGTACCGGTTGGAGCATTAGGAATTTTTGTTTCGCTCGTTGGCTTAACTTTGGTCAGTACCAATTTCTCGCTGATGCTTTTTTCTTTCGGATTCGGTTTCTTTGGCGGTTTATTTATCGTGCCACTCAATGCGACCATTCAATATTTCGCCCCTGAAAAAAGCAGTGGCAAAATTATGGCAGGCAACAACTTTATCCAAAATATCTTTATGGTTGGCTTTTTGCTACTGAGCATTGTATTTATCGAACTTAGCCTTTCCACCATTGGTATTTTCTTAACGATTTCTGTGGTTTGTTTATTGGGCAGCCTTTATGCCATGTGGAAACTTCCGCATTTATTCGTCCGCTTGTTACTCTTACCTTTGCTGAAAACCAATTACCGTTTCCATGTGGAGGGATTAAAAAATCTTCCGCAAAGCGGCGGCACATTATTATTAGGTAACCATATTAGTTGGATTGACTGGCTCGTGTTGCAAGCCGCCAGTCCACGCGCCATTAAATTTGTGATGTTCCGCCCCATTTACAATAAGTGGTATTTGACGTGGTTCTTGCGTATTTTCCGTGTGATTCCTATTGGTGCAGGTTCAAGCCGTGAGTCCATTGAAACGATTCGTGAATATTTGGCACGTGGTGAAGTGGTGGCGTTATTCCCGGAAGGTCATATCAGCTACAACGGTCAGATCAATGAATTTAAAAAAGGCTTTGAACACGTATTGAAAGATTTGGATAACGTAACGACTGTGCCATTTTATTTGAGGGGTTTATGGGGCAGCAGTTTTTCCCGTGCTGATAATTTCTATAAAAACCTTACGAAAAAACAAGGCAAACGTGAAATTTTAGTCGCGTTTGGCAAACCGATTCACGGCTTTATTGATGCCACAGCAATGAAACAAAAAGTGCTCGAACTTTCCTTCTCAGTGTGGGAAAAAGTGATTGCCAAACGCAAACCGCTCACGCACCATTGGTTGAACAGTGCAAAATCCAACTTGTTCAAGGAATGCGTGGTGGACGGACAAGGTATGAAACTGAATAACCTCAAGTTTATTGCTGCTGTGCTGATGTTCGGCAAACAGCTCAAAAAAGCGTTAGGCGATGAGAGGAATGTTGGAGTCTTGTTACCAAGCTCGGCTATCGGTGCCATTGTGAATATGGCGTTGATGGTAATGGGTAAAGTGCCGGTTAATTTGAACTATACTCTCAGCCCGGAAGTAATGGAAAAAGCCCTCGTCAAGGCGAATATTAATAAAGTCATTACCGCTGAAAAATTCTTAAATAAACTGAATGCCAAAGGTTTTGCCTTTGATGAGGTGTTAGCCGGAAAAACAATTTTTGCGGAAGAACTAGGCAAAAAAATCACGAAAAGTGAGAAAGTGCGGTCACTTTTAACAGCGTTTTTTGCTCCTCGTTGGTGGATTAAATTGATGCATTTTGCGGATGTACGTTTGGATGATACGGCAACGATTTTGTTTAGCAGCGGTAGCGAAGGCACCCCAAAAGGCATTGAATTGAGCCATAAAAATCTGCTCACCAATATTAAACAAGTAAGTGAATTGCTCAACTTCCAAGAAGATGATGTGATTTTAAATTCTTTGCCTATTTTCCATTCTTTCGGCTTAACGGTAACTACCTTAATGCCATTGTGTGAAGGCATCAAAATGGTGAGTGTGGCAGATCCGACCGATGGCGCCGAAGTAGGCAAAATGTGCGCCCGCCATAACGTGAGCATTATATTTGGCACCTCGACATTCTTCCGTTTATATGCCCGCAATAAAAAATTGCATCCGTTAATGCTACAAAGTGTACGAATGGTGATCGCCGGGGCGGAAAAATTGAAAGCGGACGTGAAAGAGGCTTTCCGTTTAAAATTCGGTTTAGACATCTACGAGGGCTACGGTGCGACAGAAACCGCACCGGTTGCAAGCGTCAATATGCCAAATATTTTAGATCCTGACAGTCTAAAAGAATTTACCTTCAACAAAGCGGGTACAGTGGGTATGCCATTGCCTGGCACGATTATTAAAATCGTTGATCCGAATACGTTACAAGAATTACCAACAGGTGAAGACGGGTTGATTCTCATTGGTGGCGGACAAGTGATGAAAGGCTACTTGGATGATCCTGAAAAAACCAGTGAAGTCATTGCCGAACTTGACGGCGTGCGCTATTACAAAACAGGCGACAAAGGGCATATTGATGAAAACGGCTTTATCACTATTGTGGATCGCTATTCCCGTTTCGCCAAAATCGGCGGCGAGATGATCAGTCTTGGTAGTGTGGAAGAAAATATCGCCCAAGTGTTGAGCGATGAAAACCAATTTGTCGCGATAGCAGTAAACGATGAGAAAAAAGGGGAAAGTGTTGTCTTGTTGGTGAAATCGCCACTCAGTCTTGAGGAAATTAACGCCCGAATTAAATCCCTCAACGTGCCACCAATTATGCTCCCAAGCCAAGTGTTCTTAGTCGATGAAATTCCACTTCTCGGCAGTGGAAAAGTGGATTTTAAAGGGGCGAGGAAATTGGCGGAGGAAATATTGAGCCTATAAGGTAAAAGAGCGGTCAAATTGACCGCTCTTTTTTAGTCTTGAATTAGGCGTTTTTATCGTCAATTAAAATACTTTCTAATGCGATTTCAATCATTTCGTTGAAGGTTAATTGGCGCTCTTCCGCACTGGTTTGTTCGTGAGTTCGAATGTGGTCGGAAACCGTACAGATGGTTAATGCACGGGCGCCGAATTCAGCCGCTACCCCGTAGATTCCTGCAGCTTCCATTTCCACACCAAGAATGCCGTATTTTTCCATCACATCAAACATTTCAACATCCGGTGTGTAGAATAAATCCGCTGAGAACAAATTCCCGACTTTCACTGCAATGCCTTTCTCTTTTGCGGCTGCAACTGCCGCACTTGTTAAACCGAAATCGGCAATAGCGGCAAAGTCATTATCTTTAAAACGGATACGGTTTACTTTAGAGTCCGTACAAGCCCCTAACCCGATCACTACATCACGCAATTGGACATCCATTTTTACTGCGCCACAAGAACCGACACGAATGATCTTTTTCACGCCATATTCGGTAATTAATTCTTTAGTGTAGATTGAGCAAGACGGAATCCCCATACCGTGTCCCATCACTGAGATTTTACGACCTTTATAAGTGCCTGTGAAACCAAGCATATTGCGTACATTGGTGACTTCTTTAGCATCATCTAAAAATGTTTCTGCGATATATTTCGCACGAAGCGGATCACCCGGCATTAATACTGCATCAGCAAATGCACCTTCAGGTGCGTTGATATGTGGAGTCATTGTATTTACCTCTTTTTTGACAATAATGAAAAGAAACGCACCACGTTAATCGTGGTGCAAAATGTGGCGGGATTTGACCGCACTTATTATAGTGCGCCACTTAATCCGATGAAAAGACCGGCAATGGTGGCACTCATTAAGTTGGCTAATGTTCCTCCGATAACGGCTTTTAAGCCTAAACGGGCGATATCGCCACGGCGATTCGGTGCCATACCGCCCAAGCCGCCAATTAGGATGGCGATGGAGCTAAAGTTTGCAAAGCCACAGAGCGCGAAAGTGATAATGGCCTTGGTTTTTTCAGTTAATACGACAGGTGTATCCGGTTGTAAATATTTTGTGAATTCAAGGTAGCCAACGAATTCATTCACGGCTAATTTCATCCCGATCATTTGTCCTGCAATGCCGGATTCTTCCCAAGACACCCCGATTAAGTAGGCAAGCGGTTTAAAAATCCAGCCGAAGATGGTTTGTAAGGTTAAATCGCCATAACCAAACCAGCCGCCGATACCGCCTAAAATACCATTAATTAGGGCAATTAAGGCCACAAAAGCGATTAACATTGCACCGACATTGAGTGCTAATTGCATACCGGCACTTGCGCCACTTGCCATAGCTTCCAGCACATTGGACGGTTTTTCGCTGTCGTCCGCTTCAGGTTGAGAATCAATAAACTGCTGGGTTTGCGGATAAAGAATTTTGGCAAATAATAATCCTGCCGGAGCCGCCATAAAGGATGCTGCGATCAAATAATTAAGCGGTACGCCCATGCCCGCGTAGCCTGCCATAACCGAGCCGGCGATAGAAGCCAATCCGCCTACCATAATGGCGAATAATTCGGATTCTGTCATACGGCTGATATAAGGTTTCACCACTAATGGTGCTTCTGTTTGTCCAACGAAAATATTGGCGGCGGCGGACATAGATTCTGCTTTTGATGTACCTAATAGTTTTTGCAAAGCACCACCAATAATTCTAATCACCAATTGCATAATGCCTAAGTAATAAAGCACGGAAATTAATCCGGAGAAGAAGACGATAATCGGTAATACTTTCACCGCAAAAATAAAGCCTATATTGCTTGGATCTGCCAATCCGCCAAAGACGAAGTTAATCCCTTCATTACCGTAAGCAATTACGTTAGCTACGGCATCGGCGGTTGCGCCTAATACTTTTCGACCTGCTGGTACATATAAAATAAGGGCGGCAAATCCAATTTGGATTACAAACGCCCCTAGTACTGTTCGCCAATTAATCGCACGACGATTATTTGAGAATAATAATGCGATGGCAATTAATACCACTATGCCAAGAATGCTCATTAAAACGTCCATAGTAAACCTCAATTATTAAAGATAAAAATTCGCCCGTTATTCTACTGTTTTTTTGGTAAATCGTGTGAATTTTTTCCCAAAAAAGTCATGTAATGATCAGTAAATTGTCAATTTGTGATCGATACCACATTTTTGCATTGTAGGTTTATTGATATGTATTTGGAATAACATAAAATTCTTTATAAAAGATGACCATACTTTTCTATTTTATTAGGTGCAAAATTAACCGATTGTTGAAATATTATGGATGCCAATTTCATGTCATTAAAATGTCATAATGCTTTTTTAGAATGCCTTCGTTCAATTCATATGATAGGAGAAAAAAATGAAATTGAAATCAATAGGCAAACAAGCATTACTCGGTTTATCTTTGAATGCTTTCATGTTATCGGTAAATGCGGTTGAACTAAATGTAATCAATAAGGATATTTCCCAACAAGGGGGAGCAAAGCGTTTAGCTGAAAGTAAAAAATCGCAATTAAGTGAGTTATTGGAAAAAAATCAAGTTAAAAATGTAATCTTATTAATTGGCGATGGAATGGGCGATTCTGAAATTACCATTGCTCGAAATTATGCGGAAGGTGCAGCAGGTGCGTTTAAAGGAATTGATGCTTTGCCTTTTTCCGGTCATATCACGACTTATGCGCTTGATAAAGAGACAAAACTTATTGAACAGGTTACGGATTCTGCGGCTTCGGCGACAGCTTGGACATCGGGAATTAAAACTTATAACGGTGCGATAGGTGTAGATGTTTACGGAAAACCTGTAATAAACTTGGCGGAAATTGCTAAAAAATTGGGGAAAGGTACGGGTAATGTCACGACAGCTGAAATTCAAGATGCAACTCCGGCTGCACTCTTAGCCCATATTAGTCACCGAAAATGTTACGGTCCGTCTGCAACTGCTGAACGTTGCCCAGAAAGTGCGTTAGAAAATGGTGGTCTGGGTTCTATTACCGAACAATTTTTATCCAATCCTCCGGATGTTGTTTTTGGTGGTGGGCGTAAAACCTTTGATGAAAAGCCTAATGCGGGAGAATTTAAAGATCGCACTTTATGGCAACAAGCGGTTGATAAAGGGTTTAGCCTAGTGAATAATGCTGAAGATTTAAATAAATTGGATAAAAACAATAAGTTTCCTATTCTAGGATTATTTTCCAGTGGAAATATGCCGGTTCGTTGGTTAGGCGGACAAGCCACTTTTGAGGGAAATCATGATAACCCAATAACGTGTCAAGCCAATCCGGAACGTGATGCAACAATTCCAAATTTAGCTCAGATGACAGAAAAAGCTATTGAGTTGCTAAAAGAAAATCCGAATGGCTTTTTCTTACAAGTTGAAGGCGCATCTATTGATAAGCAGAATCACAAAGCGAACCCTTGCGGACAAATCGGTGAAACCGTTGATTTGGATGAAGCTGTACAATCTGCCTTGGAATTTGCTCGCAAAGACGGGCAAACTTTAGTGATTGTTACTGCAGATCACGCTCACACCAGCCAATTAGTGCCGAATAAAGCGAAACCGGCAGGTTTAACTCAAACGCTTAAAGCAAAAGATAATTCAATCATGACGATTAGTTACGGTACAGGAAAAGAAGCTGACGAGCAACAACACACAGGAAGTCAGCTCCGTATTGCCGCTTACGGACCAAAAGCCTATGAGTTTTCAGGGTTGCTGGATCAAACGGATATTTTCTTTATCATAAAACAGGCATTACAGGGTAAATAATTTACTGTTCAAAATATAACAAAAGGGGAGCATAGGATTTGCTCCCTTTACTTTTTATGAGCATTAAATGGAGAGGAGCTTTGTTTTTTTAAGGTGAAAGACGTTCTCGAATCCAAATATTATTTTCGAGACGGTATTGAATACGATCGTGTAAACGGCTTGGGCGACCTTGCCAAAATTCTACACAATTCGGTGTGATTAAATAGCCGCCCCAATGTGCGGGACGCGGTACGTTAATAGGGTATTTCGCGGCGACAAGTGCTGCTTTTGCCAATAAAGATTTATAGCCGGAAATGACCGCACTTTGTTTGCTTGCCCAAGCACCAATTCGGCTTGTGTAAGGTCTACTGGCAAAATATTCATCGGATTGTTTATCTGAAATTTTAACAGCTTTGCCTTCAATACGAACTTGGCGTTCCAGCTCCGGCCAAAAGAAAGTCAGTGCAACATAGGGGTTATGTTCAATAGCCAGTCCCTTTTTACTGTGGTAGTTGGTGAAGAAAACGAAACCCTGTTGATTAACTTCTTTGAGTAATACCATACGGCTGCTTGGTTTGCCGTTTTCATCCACCGTCGCAACATTCATTGCTGTTGGTTCATTGACTTGGCTTGTTATGGCTTCATTCATCCATAATTCAAATTGTGAAATCGGATCTTTATGACAATCATGTTGAGACAGTACCCGTTTGCGGTACTCTTCTCGAATATTATGCAAATCCATTTTTGTCTCCTTTGCAAGAAAAAGCCCCAGTGAAAATTATTGAGGCTAGGATAGATCTTGCAAGAAGGTTCGTCAATTAAGATTGATTAGAGGCAGCTTTTCCGTGCGGGTTGCCTTTAACGCCGATATGTGAAATTTCACCGCTTGGACTAATTGAGTAGGCTTGACCGAAACCACGTACGAAGCGCCCTGTTCCAAACGTTAATTCAATGAGATCAAAATCTGTAAAATCTCTAATGGTTTTAATACCGCCGACATCGTTCATGGTTTCGGCTAATTTATCAAGGGCCTTTTCTACGATCGGATCTCCTCTTGGTATAAACTTAGCAGAGGCTTTGTAGCGAAGGCGGGTGCGTACAATAATTGATTTGGCTTGGCTTTCATCTTCTAAAAACATGACTTCAACTTGATTCGGGTTTCGCTTTAAATTGTCGTAATGTTCCGCAATAGCACTGATATAAATATAGTTTTTACCATCAAGAGAAATGATCGGGGCGTAAGAAGCAATAGGTGTGCCCTTAGCATCAAGCGTAGCAAGTACACAACTTTTTACACTTTGGCGAAATTCATCAATTTTTGTTTTGATTCGACCATAGTTTTCCACGGGTTTACTTTCTACGCAAAGTGTGATGATGGATTGTTTAATTGAGTTTTCATCTGCAGGGTGAGGAAATTCTACCCGTAGTTTTTTGCCGTTATTGTATTCAAAATCCAAACCACCAAAATCAACATTAAGCAGTTTGACTTCACTAACTTCTCTTTCTCCACCAAATTTTTTGCAGAGAGCGCTCATATCATCTTGATGATGATCATTCATGTGAGTGATAATTCGATTGAAATCCATTTTAGCTCCTATTTTGTGAGTGATTTTTTCACCATTTCACGAATTTACAAATAAAAGAAATAGTCCAAACCATTATACGGAAGAAAAAAGGATTTTATAGAATTTTTGCAAAATATAATTATTCTTATTTGTGGTGGGAGGTAAATAGGCGACTAATACAGTATTGGTAGCAATTGTACAAACCTAATTTAGGATTTATTTGTAGGAATACACTGCGTGTGTCTGTTTATAACATACTAAAATAAGTTGGTTTTATAACGGACACACGCAGTGTGTTCCCGCATTTTGTTGAAATTCCGACTTTTTTCATTTGCTACATAATATCGGGGTAAGAAAAAAGTGCGGTCAATTTTAACCGCACTTTCATTAGTCATTATTTGCCATCAACACTCACGCCATAAAAGGCATCATAGCCGAATGGGCTTTGAACATAGCCTTTAACACGTGGGCTTAGTGGTGCAAATCCGACGGAGTGAGCAACCGGAATCCAAGGTGCTTGTTCGTGAGCAATAACTTGTGCTTGTTTATATAATGCTGCACGTTCTTCTTTATTCGTTAATCCGATTGCTTTATCTAACAATGCATCAAATTCAGCATTTTTAAAACGGGCAAGGTTTGAATTGCCGGCATTAGCACTCGACAGTAATGGAGACAGGAAGTTATCCGGATCACCGTTATCGCCTGACCAACCAAAAATACCTGCCGTTAATTCACCGACTTTTGCCCGTTTTTGGTAATCCGCCCATTCATAAGTTACCGGATTGGTTTTTACCCCCACTTTTGCCCAGTCAGCCATAATCAGTTCAGCCATACGTTTTGGATTTGGGTTTGATGAGCGAATCACCGGTTGAATCCAGAAATCAGTTTCAAAGCCATTCGGATAGCCTGCTTCTGCTAAGAGTTGTTTCGCTTTCTCGGGATCATATGGATAATCTTGAACCTCATCGTTATAACTCCAAATAGTTGGTGGCAACGGATTTTTTGCCGGTGTGCCGGCGCCTTGATACACCGCATCAATAATGGCTTTTTTATCCACCGCATAATTTAATGCCTGACGCACTTTTACGTTGTCAAAAGGTGCTTTTTCTGTGTTAAATGCGATATAGGCTACGTTCAAGCCTTTTTGTTCCAAGAGCTGTACTTTCGGATCGGTTTTCATTTTTGCCAAATCTGCCACATTTGGGAATAAAATTAAATCGCAAGTTCCCGATTGTAATTTTGCATAACGGGTGGAAGCATCCGGTACGATACTGATCACTAAGCGATCGAGCGGTGTGCGTCCTTTCCAATAATTTTCATTTGCCACATATTGTGCCGCCTGATCAATTTTATAGTCCACAAAGACAAACGGGCCCGTACCCACAGGGCGGTTATCAATGGTTTCCGGTTTACCTGCTTTTAGCATTGCATCCGCATACTCTGCAGAATAAATGGAAATAAAATCCATCCCTAAACTTGCTAAGAACGTCGCATCTTTTTTATTTAAGGTAATACGAACAGTATTGTCATCCACTTTCTCTACGGATTTTAATAAATCAGGAAATTTCATTGCTTTGAAATAAGGATAAGTACCTCTTGACACATTGTGATAAGGATGATTTGGATCTAACTGACGTTGGAATGAAAAAAGCACATCATCGGCATTAAAATCACGGCTTGGCGTAAACGCCTTGGTGGTATGGAATTTTACCCCTTTACGGAGATGAAACGTATAAGTTAAGCCGTCTTCGCTAATATCCCAACTTTCCGCTAAGGCAGGCTCAATATCTGTCGAACCTTTTTTAAACTCCACCAATCGGTTATATACTTGCTGTGAACTCGCATTATAAGAGGTGCCTTCCATCACAAGTGCAGGACTAAAACCCAATGGTGCTTTCGCCGTGCAATACACAAAAGTATTGTTCGATGATGAAACATTTGCTGCTTGAGCATTTTTATCGGACGAACCGAATTGATCACAAGCTGCTAAAAGTAATGAAGCAGCCATAAATGTTAGGCTTGTTTTTAATTTCATAGTTGTGTCCTCATTTTAAATTAGATTGGTAAAAGGTATGGTTCTCGATGAGCAGCTCATAAATAGCAATTTATAATTAAGTTTAGCAACAGTGAATACCGAATTTTTCGTAAAATCACTGCATTATCGTTTAGATATTACAAAATGAGCGTACTTTAAGTACGCTCATTATTTATATCAGATTTTGTGCAGTCAGGGTAAAGATTAAAAACTTTACTAATTTTGACCGCACTTTTAGGTTAATTAGAACTTCCAACCAACCGCTGCACCACCGGCATAATCTCCTGAATTGTTCGCACTACCACCGATTTTGATAATAACGCGACCGTTGTCGGTCACTCTGGAGTAGCCCACTGCGATTGCCGATGCACCACGGTAAGTACCACCACCAACACTCACAACACTTTCACCTGCACGATAAGATTGCGGTAGTAAGCTCATTGCAACAGCGGAAGCGATACCACTGCGTAAGCGACGATCAACCCGATTAATACGACTATGCACATCGCGCATATTTAGCGACAATTTCTTGTCAAAATAACCGAGATTTACTGCATCGCTGGCTTCTTTCGGATCTGCGACATTTGTTACCCGTACAGGTTTGTCCGAGCCGCTATTGAGTCTTACAACATCTGTTCGATGTTGAACATCTTTGTTTGTTTTAGGATCGACATAAACGAGTGGTCCGGTCATTTGTAATTGATCCAATGCCTGACTAAGCGTTTTTTTGTCGGTATTGCCATAAATATTAAAGCTACCTTCAATATCAGAATTACCTAAATCAATTTTCGCATTATCCGCAAGAGTTAAAGATTTATTAATCGTTACATCTTGTAAAACAGTATTGCCTTCAACGGTTAGACTTCCTCCAATCGTTGAATTCCCCTTCGTGGTACTGTCGCCATTCACCAAAAGATCTTGAGTGGTGGTTGTACCTTCAATCGTTGCATTACCTTTCACAAG
>NZ_KB904048.1 GCF_000379905.1 Rodentibacter pneumotropicus DSM 21403 | reverse complement strand
ATCTGATAAGAGGTGCGCACAAAACCGCTTTTCCCCAAACCGAAGCCCGTGACAATCCCATTGACATACCGAACCGCTTTATCACCCAGCCAAAAGGTGAAGGTCACCGGGGTATCAATCANCGNNGAAAACGACACATTTGGGTTAAAACTTGATAACTGCAACTCCAATTTAAAGGGTTCGGAAAGTCCTTCGGTCAATTTAAAACCCACCACATCAAAGTGATATTTATCGCCTGCATTGAGGGTGTAACGATAGTCGGATTGGGTTGCCATGGTTATTCCTTAATTTGAGGTTTCAAACTCGGTTAGTATAACTGAATTTGTTGTAAGTTAATCGTTGAATGATAAAGACCCAAAGGGCTGAAGTCGATTTTTATTAAATTTTGCAAAATTTTCAAGTGTCAGAGAAATTTGTTTAATAATAGACTTAAAAGGAGATAAAAAAACAACCGCACTTTGACAAAGTGCGGTCGATAATTTAATTATTTTTCTTTTGGTAATCTGATAAGGGCAAAAAAGAAACCACCCCAGATCACGCCGAGGGCGATGATCATCATAATAATTGCACTAGAGCTCATTTTATTCTCCTTTTGATTCCATGGTTAATTTGGTTTCGTTTTTCCATTTCAAGCGGGAAAGGATAAATGAGACCACGAGCAAGCTAATTGCCATGCCCCAACCGAAAATATTAACAAACCAATTTGGGTAGCCTTCGTAGCCTTCAGAGAATACTTTTGCACCTTCACTAAATAGCATAAAGGCAAGGATTCCTGTGGTAAGCACGATGCACAAACGCCAGAAGAAACCGACTTTGAAAGAGGAGGTTTCGTTTAAGTGATCGCCTAGTAAACCGAGTTTTTCGTTTGCCACAATAGCAATTAAAGAAACAAACGCCACGGCAACGATACCAAAATAGTTGACGAATTTATCAAATACATCAAGCATCGGTAAACCCGTTGTGGTACCGAATAAAATCACGGAAATAAACATCATTGGAATACCGACGATAAACGTTACTTTTGCACGGCGAATGCGTAGTTTGTCTTGAATGGCCGAGATGATCACTTCAATCACTGAGATAAATGAGGTGAGCGCCGCAAAGGTGAGTGAACCGAAGAACAACACGCCAAGCACTTCACCAAATGGGGCTTTGTTGATAATGGTTGGGAAAGCGAAGAACGCCAAGCCAATCCCACCTTTTGCTACTTCGCTGACTTCTTGTCCTTGCGCAGTTGCGATGAAACCTAATGCGGCAAAAACCCCGATTCCGGCTAATACTTCAAAACTACTGTTTGCAAATCCTACGACTAAACCGCTACCGGTGAGATCAGATTCTTTTTTCAGGTAGGAAGCGTAAGTCACCATAATCCCGAAACAGATGGAAAGAGAGAAGAAAATTTGACCATAAGCCGCAATCCATACACTTGGGTTGGAAAGTTTTGACCAATCCGGTGTGAATAGTGCATTTAACCCTTTTTCTGCACCCGGTAAAAAGAGGGAATAGATCACTAAGGCAATAAACATTACGACAAGTACTGGCATTAAAATAGATGATGATTTTGCAATCCCTTTTTGGATTCCCATGGAAAGTACAACTAATGCAATCACCCATACGGCAATTAACGGACCCGTTACCATACCAACGAATTCAAAACTGACACCGTTAGTAATGTCTCCCATTTTTAAAAATTCACCGATAAAGAAATCAATCGGTTTATCGCCCCATGCTCCATTGATGGAAAAGTAGGTATAGCTTGCAGCCCAACCTAATACAACGGCGTAATATAATCCGATAATCACGTTCACCATTACTTGCCACCAGCCGAACACTTCAAAATGCGGGCTGAAACGACGATAAGATAATGGTGCGCCACCGCGGTGACGATGTCCGATTGCATAGTCTAAGAATAATAGAGGAATCCCGGCGGTTAATAATGCGACAAGGTAAGGAATAATAAATGCACCACCGCCATTTTCATAGGTGGTATAAGGAAAACGCCAAATATTGCCTAAACCAACGGCTGAGCCAATTGCGGCAAGAATGAATGCTTTACGGCCAGAGAAGGTCTCTCGCTTTGGAGTGGATTGCGCCATAAATAAATTGTTCCTATTGAAAAAATGTGAAAGAATCCAACTATAATGAAATCTTTAGCCTAGTCAATTAAATTGATAAAAGATCAATCATTTTTGCGGAATTTTTCGGTAAAAAATAGGTCTATGAAACGGTTTTTCTCACAACTAACAAAAAGGAACAAGTTATGGATTTTAATCAAATTTTAAATCAAGTTGTCAATATCGCTAAAAATTCGGCGAGCAATTTGCAAACCGGTAATCCGACATTGGATAACATCACCAAAGTGGGTGGTGGCGCGGCTATTACAGGAATTTTATCTATGATTTTAGGGCGTTCCGGCGGGGCAAGTTTAGCCAAATTAGGTTCTTTGGCCGTATTGGGTAATCTTGCTTATCAGGCATATCAAAATTATCAAAAAAATCAACAAGCACAACCGGTAATGTCTGCCAATGAATTTGACGTATTAAATTCTGCTTCTCAACAAGATGCAAGTGCGCTGATTTTGCGTACTATGATTGCGGCGGCTGCGGCAGACGGTGAAATTACGGAAGAAGAAAAACAAACCATTGCCAATGAAATTGGCGACAATGCAGAATTAGCGCAATGGATTGAGCAAGAAATGGCAAACCCGATTAGTCTGAGTGATATTGCCCGCCAAGTGGGGAACGACACTGCATTAGCCACAAATGTTTATCTTGCGGCACGTTTAGTGAGCAAAGATTTATCCCGTAAAGAAATTATTTTCCTTGCAAACCTTGCTGAAGCATTAGGTCTAGATGATGCCTTGGTAGAACAGTTGGAAAAACAAGCCGGTTTTTAACCGCACTTTTTATATTTTAATAAAGCAGGATAAAGTAATTTGTCGTGCTTTTTTATTTTTTTCTCCCCTCGGCTCTACCAATGCGACAAAATTTCGCTACAATGAAAGCCTTGTCAAAAAAACAACAAGTATAGGATGCAAACACTATGACAGGCGCACAACTCATTATGGCGTGCCTGAAGGCACACCATGTCACTACTCTTTTCGGTTATCCCGGTGGCGCGATCATGCCCACCTACGATGCTCTTTATGATGCAGGTCTCGATCATCTCCTCTGTCGCAATGAACAAGGTGCAGCAATGGCTGCCATTGGCTATGCACGCTCCACAGGTAAAGTAGGCGTGTGTATTGCGACATCCGGCCCCGGTGCAACGAACTTAGTAACCGGTCTTGGCGATGCTATGATGGATTCCATTCCTGTGATTGCGATCACCGGTCAAGTCTCTTCCCCTTTAATCGGTACCGATGCTTTCCAAGAAGCTGATGTGCTAGGGCTTTCTTTGGCTTGCACAAAACATAGTTTTATTGTGCAAAGTGCGGATGAATTAGCCGATGTTTTTGCACAAGCCTTTGAAATTGCACAGAGTGACCGCCCCGGACCGGTATTAATTGATGTTCCTCGTGATATTCAGGTGGGCGACGTGCCGGAACATATCAAGGCTTATGTTAAAACACCAAAAAAACCGACCGCACTTTCTAATGAGAATCTGGAGCAGGCGAAAGCGCTCTTATCTGCCGCGAAAAAACCTGTACTTTATGTGGGCGGCGGTGTGGGTATGGCAAAAGCCGTGCCGGCGTTGCGTGACTTTTTAGCGCAAACCAATATGCCGTCAGTTTCCACCTTGAAAGGATTGGGTTCAATTCATCCTGAAGATGATGTTTATATGGGAATGATCGGTATGCACGGCACGAAAGCGGCAAATTTTGCTGTGCAAGATTGTGATTTATTGCTGGTTTGTGGCGCACGTTTTGACGATCGTGTAACGGGAAAACTGGATACCTTCGCCCCCCATGCCAAAGTGATTCATTGTGATATTGATGGGGCTGAAATTCATAAACTGCGCCATGCCGATGTGGCTTTACAAGGTGATTTAATTCAAGCTTTGAATGCACTGAAACAACCGCTTGATATTGAACCTTGGCGCACGCACGTTCGGGAACTCAAAGCAAAATTAGATTTCACTTATGTGGATAATGCCGGCGATCGCCCGATTGATCCTTGGGCGTTGCTTAACACCCTTTCTCAGCGTAAACCACAAAATGCGGTTGTTTGTACCGATGTAGGGCAACATCAAATGTGGTCGGCGCAGCATATGCAACATTTTGCACCGGAAAACTACATCACCTCCGCAGGTTTCGGCACGATGGGATTTGGCTTACCGGCAGCAGTGGGGGCGAAAAAAGCCCGTCCGCAAGATGAGGTGATTTTAGTTACCGGAGACGGTTCTTTGATGATGAATATTCAAGAGCTGGGCAGCATTAAACGGGGTAATTTACCGGTAAAAATTTTATTATTGGATAACCAACGTTTAGGCATGGTACGCCAATGGCAGGATTTGTTTTGGAAAAAACGCCGTAGCGAAACGATTTTAGAAGACAATCCGAATTTTGTGATGCTCGCTAATGCTTTTGATATTCCGGCTGAACGCATTGATCATGCTGATGAAGTGGATGCTGCACTCACAAGGTTGCTCGAAAGCGACACTGCCTATTTATTACAAGTATGTATTCCGCCCGAAGATTGCGTGTGGCCTCTCGTGCCACCGGGTGCGTGTAATGCGGATATGGTGGAGGAAATGTAAGATGAACGAATATCAAATTGAATTAACCGCCCGCCACCGTCCGGAAGTATTGGAACGTATTCTGCGTATCGTTCGCCACCGTGGTTTCACGGTGACTGCCATGCAAATGGCATTAATCGAAGATAAAGTGCGGTTAAAAATCACCGTAAAATCTGACCGCACTTTGCATTTGTTGGTGAACCAGTTGGTGAAATTACCGGATGTGATGAGGCTCAAAAATGATTATTAAAGACGATGATGAAGACTTTCCTATATATAGAATTATGTCTATTTATGAGTTTTATGATTTATACGTAAATAAAAAACTTAAACTTTCTCTATTTTCAATCCAAAAAGATAAAAATGATGGAATCGAGCATTTTTTTAGTTACTTATTCTTTTTAGGACATTTTGAAAAAAATAATGAGGCACTAAATCTTTTACAAAACCTTAGACAAAATAAATATATGACTTGCTGGTCTGAAACAAAGGATTCCGTAGCCATGTGGTCATTATATTCAGTAAATCAAGAATTTATAAAAGTTAGAACCAGCATTAAGAAATTAAGTAGTGAACTGACAAAGTTTAGTGAAAAATTTTCTATTGATACTCAATGGGAGAGAAAAGATGAAAAATTAGTTGTTCTATGTGGATATATTAAAAAAGCTAAATATCTAGATTTAAGAGAATACATTCACAAGATAGATAAAATATATAAGCAAGAATATGTGAAGATAATTACAAACTTTAAAGATCAAATTAATTTTAGAAAGACACTTGATGAAGATATAGAGCTATTAAATTTCTTTATCAAAGATATATCCTTCCAACATGAAAAAGAAATAAGAGGAGAGTTAAATGTTGGTATAAGTTATGCAGATCAATTTTCTTCTTTTGAAGAGTGGAGTAAATCTGCCGAAGCAAAGAGTATTCCTATAAAGCACAACAAAAATAATGAGCTTAAAACAGTGGAGTTTATTGATATTTCCTCCCCTTCTTTTATAGAAGAAATAAGTTTCGATCCTCGAATGCCATCTTATAAAAGAGAGTTATTAATAGATATGATGAAAATAGATAGGAATATGATTGTTGAGTCCAATTGTTTCAACCCTATAATAACATCTGATTTCAAATTCGATTTTTTAAAAGGTCTAATATAACTTTAAAACTTGGAGAGATTATGCCAAAACTACGTTCAGCGACCAGTACACAAGGTCGTAATATGGCAGGCGCACGAGCCTTATGGCGTGCCACAGGAATGAAAGAAAATGACTTCGGAAAACCCATTATTGCGGTTGTCAATTCCTTCACGCAATTTGTACCGGGGCATGTACATTTAAAAGATTTAGGCCAACTTGTTGCAAGAGAAATTGAAAAAGCAGGCGGTGTGGCAAAAGAATTTAACACCATTGCGGTAGATGACGGTATTGCGATGGGACATGGCGGTATGCTGTATTCCTTACCTTCACGGGATCTCATTGCCGATTCCGTGGAATATATGGTGAACGCCCACTGTGCCGATGCCATGGTGTGTATTTCCAACTGTGACAAAATTACACCGGGGATGTTAATGGCGGCGATGCGCTTAAATATTCCGACGATTTTTGTTTCCGGCGGTCCGATGGAAGCGGGTAAAACCAAACTTTCCGATCAACTGATTCGTTTAGACTTAGTGGATGCTATGATCGAAGCGGCAGATCCGAAAGTTTCTGACGAACGCATTGATGTCATTGAACGCAGTGCTTGCCCGACTTGCGGTTCTTGCTCCGGTATGTTCACAGCAAATTCAATGAATTGCTTAACGGAAGCTCTTGGCTTGAGTTTGCCGGGTAACGGCTCAATGCTTGCCACCCATGCCGATCGTAAAGAATTATTCTTAAAAGCCGGTCGTCAAATTGTGGAACTGTGTAAACGCTACTACGAACAGGATGATGAGGGCGTGTTGCCACGTTCAATCGGTACTTTTGAAGCCTTTGAAAACGCGATGAGTTTGGATATTGCCATGGGTGGATCAAGCAACACGGTTTTACATTTATTAGCCGCTGCACAAGAAGCGGGTGTGGATTTCAAAATGGCGGATATTGATCGCCTGTCCCGCGTGGTGCCTTGCTTGAGCAAAATCGCACCGAATACTAACAAATATCACATGGAAGATGTTCACCGAGCAGGGGGCATTATGGGGTTATTAGGTGAACTTGACCGTGCAGGATTAATTCATAAAAATACTCATACAGTGTTGGGAATGAGCATGGGTGAACAGCTTGATCAATACGATATTATTCGTAACCAAGATGAAACATTGCACAAATTCTTCCGTGCAGGACCTGCCGGAATTCGTACTACTGAAGCGTTCTCACAAGATTGTCGTTGGGATAGCGTAGATGATGATCGCGAAAATGGCTGTATCCGTGATAAAGCCCACGCCATCTCACAAGAAGGAGGATTGGCGGTATTGTTCGGTAACCTTGCAGAAGACGGCTGCATTGTGAAAACCGCTGGGGTGGATGAATCCATTTGGAAATTCAGTGGTTCTGCCATCGTATTTGAAAGCCAAGAAGATGCTGTTGCCGGAATTTTGGGTGGAAAAGTGAAAGAAGGTAATGTGGTGGTAATTCGCTACGAAGGCCCGAAAGGTGGCCCGGGTATGCAAGAAATGTTGTATCCGACCAGCTATTTAAAATCCATGGGATTAGGCAAAAAATGTGCTTTATTAACTGACGGGCGTTTTTCCGGCGGCACATCAGGGCTTTCAATCGGTCATGCCTCTCCAGAGGCTGCCTCAGGCGGCGCAATCGGCTTAGTACGTGATGGGGATATTATCAATATTGATATTCCAAATCGTGCTATCAATCTTCAAGTTAGTGATGAAGAACTCGCAGCCCGTCGTGCAGCGCAGGATGAAAAAGGCTGGGTGCCGGCAAATCGCCAACGTGAAGTTTCTTTTGCCTTAAAAGTATTTGGGCATTTTGCCACCTCTGCCGATAAAGGTGCGGTGCGAGATAAATCCCTTTTAAAATAACCAACAAAATCTCCCCTCTATCCCCCTCTTTTATAGGAGGGGGAAATATGAAGTCAATAAAATAAGATTATGAAAAATTTACTCACTAACCCACAACCGAGCCAAAGCGATTATATCAATGCGATCGTCAAACTTGGCTCACGAGTCTATGAAGCGGCAACGGTCACGCCATTACAAAAAATGGATAAATTGTCCGAACGCCTTCACAACAACATTTGGATTAAACGGGAAGATCGCCAACCGGTGAACAGCTTTAAATTGCGTGGTGCCTATGCGATGATTTCCAGCCTTTCGCCGGAACAAAAATCGGCGGGTGTGATCGCCGCTTCAGCGGGTAACCACGCCCAAGGCGTTGCTTTATCAGCGAAAGAACTCGGCTTAAAAGCGTTAATCGTGATGCCACAGAATACACCAAGCATTAAAGTGGATGCGGTGCGTGGTTTCGGTGGCGAAGTGTTATTGCACGGTGCCAATTTTGATGAAGCGAAAGCCAAGGCTGTTGCCCTTTCCAAAGAAAAAAATATGACTTTTATTCCACCTTTTGATCATCCGCTCGTGATTGCGGGACAAGGCACTCTGGCAATGGAAATGTTACAGCAGGTGGCGGACTTGGATTATGTGTTCGTGCAGGTCGGCGGTGGTGGTTTGGCTGCCGGTGTGGCGATTCTGTTAAAACAATTTATGCCTGATATTAAAGTGATCGGCGTGGAATCCAAAGATTCTGCTTGCTTGAATGCCGCTCTTGAAAAAGGTGAACCTACGGATCTTGCCCATGTCGGGTTATTTGCCGATGGTGTGGCAGTTAAACGTATTGGTGATGAAACCTTTCGATTATGTCGTCAATATCTTGATGATATGGTTCTTGTCGATAGTGATGAAGTATGCGCTGCGATGAAAGATTTATTTGAAAATGTACGTGCCGTCTCCGAACCCTCCGGTGCATTGGGCTTAGCAGGGTTGAAAAAATATGTGAAAAAACATCATATCGAAAACAAAAATATGGCGGCGGTTTTATCCGGTGCGAACCTGAATTTCCACACGCTACGTTATGTGTCCGAACGTTGTGAAATTGGGGAAAATCGTGAAGCCTTACTTGCCGTCACTATGCCGGAACAACCGGGGAGCTTCTTAAAATTCGTTCAAGTGTTGGGTAATCGTGCGGTGACAGAATTTAGTTATCGCTACGCGGATGACAAACGTGCGTGCATTTTTGTTGGCGTACGCACATTAGATGAAACGGAAAAATCAGACATCATCAGAGATCTCACACAAAACGGTTTTGATGTGGAAGATATGTCTGATGATGACATTGCGAAAACTCATGTGCGTTATTTAATGGGGGGACGAGCCGCTAATCCGAGCGAACGTTTATATACTTTTGAATTTCCGGAACAAAAAGGGGCGTTATTGAAATTCTTAGAAACCTTACAAAACCGTTGGAATATTTCCTTGTTCCATTATCGAGCCCACGGAGCGGATTACGGCAATATTCTTGCCGGCTTTCAGTTAGGAGAAACTGCACAAAGTGAGTTTGAACAAACCCTTGCTCAGCTCAATTATGTCTATGAAGATGTAACCGAAAGTAAGTCTTATCGTTATTTCTTGCGTTAAAAACAAGGTAAAAAATACCGCACTTAATCTAAAAGTGCGGTTATTTTTTTGTTCGTTTTTATTTTACGAATTCACTAAATTCCAATTCATAATCATCGCCATCTCGAGAATATTTAATATAGCGAGGGAATTGCTCTCCGGTAAATTTTTTCACCATAATGTCTTTGTTACCGGTTTTGAATGTGTAAGTGATTTCGGTCACTTTTTGTTTATTGTATTCAATTTGTTTTTCACTTTTTTTCACCTTCACATTTTCCATTGGATAGAGTTTTTTACCATTGGTAATTTGGAAACTGTTTGGTAGTTTATCGTAGTAACTCAGCTGGAAAGCCATAGTGAATAAGTCGAAAGTCGGTAATTTTAGCGACTCGGTTTTTAAGTCGTCTTTTATTTTGCCGTATTCAATCGTTGTTGGGGAAATTTTAGAAACCGAGTAAATTTTTCCATTACGGCTATCTTGGTAATTTACCATGTTAAATTGATTGACGGTTTGTGTGCCGCGCGAGTGGAATACGATATTATAAAGTGGGATATTAATTTTGGCGCTCACTGAATATTGTGTACCATCCGCTTTAAAATGGACATAAGCCGGCATTAAATAGTTAGAGCTGTATTTGATATTGTAATCCGTAGCAGACCAAGCATTGGGAATATAAGCCGCAAGCGTGATAAAAAGAATTTTAACAAGTTTCATCAATGTTCCTTATAAAAAATAAATATGTTCACTTAGAGCAAGGTTTTATAGATAAGTTCGCGGATATAAAAAACGGTGCAACACGCACCGTTTTTATTCGCTAACATAGCTGGTTAGAGAAGAACATTAGCGAGTAATAAACCAATCACCACGCTAAATACCATACTTAATAAGCCCGGCAACATAAAGCTATGGTTGAAAATATATTTACCGATTTTAGTTGTGCCGGTAGTATCAAAGTCAATAGAGGCAATAATCGGACCGTAATTTGGTACGAAGAAATAACCGTTTACAGCTACAAATACCCCGATTAATACTGGGGCAGGAATACCGAGTGTAATACCTAGTGGGAATAAGGTTGCCACGGTGGCGCCTTGGCTATTAACTAATACGGAAAGCACAAACAATGCTAAGGCAAATGTCCACGGTGCGGTTTCGACTAAACCTTTTACCATATCTTTCACTTCTGCCATATGAGCTTGCATTAATGTATCGCCCAACCAGGCAATACCAAAAATTGCAATAACCGCACGCATACCGGCATGGAAAACTGAACCTTTAGTAATTTCTGTGCTATCCGGTTTACAGGTTAAGACGATTAATGCGCCGATTGATAACATAATAATTTCAATGGTATGTGCCATTCCCATCGGTTTTCCGTCAAACACAGGACGTAAAGAAGGTATTGCTCCCATTAATACCACAAGTAATGCACCGAATAAGAAGAGAGAAACAGAAATTTTTGCCGTTTTGCCGATTTCTAATTCTTTGACATCCGTCGTAGAATTAAAGGCATCAGCATATTTCGGATCTTTTAAACGACGTTGATATTCAGGATCATCTTTAAGTTCTTTACCTATTTTATTGACAAAAATACATGCAAGGAAGATACCTAAAAGGGTTGCAGGAACCGTCACCATTAACACATCCCCAAGATGAATACCTTGCGGTTCAAGATAAGCAACCACTGCAACAACTGCCGCTGCAATCGGACTTGCAACAATAGCAAATTGTGAAGCGATCACTGCCATTGAAAGCGGACGTTCAGGGCGAATACCATTTTGGCGACTCACTTCTGCGATAACCGGCAATACTGAATAAGCCACATGACCGGTACCTGCTAAAAACGTGAATAACCAGGTCACAGCCGGTGCGATGAAAGTAATGTGTTTTGGATTACGACGTAAAATTTTCGTTGCGATTTTGATCATATAATCTAAGCCTCCAGCCGCTTGCATTGCCGCTGCGGCAGCCACTACCGCCATGATCATAAACATCACATCAATGGGTAAACCTGCCGGTTTCAAGCCAAAGCCAAAGGAAAGAATAGCAAGACCTAAACCACCGAATACACCAAGACCGATACCACCTACACGTGCACCCACAAGGATACACAATAGCACGATGGCAAATTGTAATAAGAACATTGCAGACATATTGCCCCCTAAGTTAAAGAATAAACTGTTATATTGCTATAGAAACCGCCGCCAATATAGCAACAAATAGGTACGGATTCTATAATTTAGATCAAGAAACGCTGTCTCTTATACGAAAAGTGCGGTTATTTTCCACCGCACTTTTCACTTGTCAAGTTAGAAATCTTCAAAGTATTGCTGAATAACTTTTGGATCTTTGGTTTGTGTTAAAGCGAGTTGTAATAACACGCGTGCTTTTTGTGGATTTAAGGTACCTGAAGCCACAAAACCATATTGAGAATCATCCACTTCTGCATCACGTGTAGTATAGCCCGTCGGCACTCGAGAAGAACGCACAACAGACACGCCATCTTTTACTGCTTTTTCTAAGCGTTCCAAATGGGCGGTATTCAGATTACCATTCCCGACCCCTGCCGTAACAATACCTTGGTAGCCCGCGTCCAACAATGCATTTAGCGGCTCAATTGGCGCATTAGAATAGGCATAAACAATCCCCACTTTTGGTAAACTGTCTAATTTTTCCACATCAAATGGTGTGTTTACCGTATGTTTGCTTTCCGGCGAACGTTCATAATCAACTTTACTGTTATGAATATAGCCTAATGCACCAAAATTTGGTGAATGGAATGTTTGCACGGCGGTTGTACTGGTTTTCGTGACATCACGTGCACCAAGAACCTCATTATTCATCGCAACAAGCACACCACGACCGGCAGATTTTTTATCTGTTGCAACAACGACGGCGTTATATAAATTTAATGGACCGTCCGCACTTTTTTCTGTAGCTGGACGCATCGCCCCTACAAGAACAACCGGTTTTTCACATTTTACCGTGAGATCTAAGAAATAGGCGGTTTCTTCCATGGTATCGGTACCATGTGTAATCACAAAACCATCGGTATCTTTACATTGCGCATTAATCGCCTTAGCAAGCTTTAACCAGACCTCATCATTCATATCTTGTGAACCGATTTTCACAATTTGTTCACCTTTGATATTGGCGATATTTTTCATTTCCGGTACCGCATCAATTAATGTATCAATATTAAGTTGTCCGGCTTTATAGGCAGAATTAACCGCACTTTGCCCACTGCCGGCAATCGTACCGCCTGTCGCGAGAATAGTAATATTTGGCAATTCTGTCGCATCCGCTGCAGAAACTCCAAAACTTAGTAACAAAGAAAACACCAATTTGTTTAATTTCATAGGAAACTCCATAGGAATAATAAAAATAAAACACCTTGTTATCTTCCAACTAAATTAAATAGGATGGAATCATAAAAAGAGAAATTTATGATCACGATCACAAAAACAATTTGTAATTGAATAAGCTTTCAACAGCCTCTTATTCTTTTTAGAATTTTTTTGAAAGAAAACTAAAGTGCGGTTATACTTAAGCCCTATTTCAGCCTAAATTTAACTAACATTATATTGAGACAACAATGCAAGAGTTTCTGCCTGATGCAATTCAATTTGCACAAAAACACACCTTATTAACCGTTTCTTGGTTTGCGATTTTGGCTATGGTGATTTACACCTTTTTCAAATCTGCAACAGAAAAATTTAAAGTCATCCCACACCCTGAAGTGATTCGTTTAATCAACAATGAAGATGCCGTTGTGATCGATCTTCGTACCTTAGATGAATTCCAACGCGGTCATATCATTAATAGCATCAATTTACTTCCAAGCGATATCAAAAATGCCAACCTCGGTAAAATTGAACAACATAAAGAAAAACCATTAGTTTTGGTGGATGTCAATGGTGTTTCGGCTCCGGCATCCGCAGCATTACTCGTGAAACAAGGCTTTGCACGCGTTTATATATTAAAAGAAGGGATTTCCGCTTGGATGGGCGCAAATTTACCTATCGTTAAAAAACATAAATAAAGGAACAACATTATGTCAGAACAAAACCAACAACCTGAAGTGGCAGCGGAAGAATCTCAAGCCGTATTACAGATTCAGCGTATTTACGTCAAAGATGTGTCTTTTGAAGCACCGAATCTTCCCCATATTTTTCATCAAGAATGGAAACCAAAATTAGGTTTCGATTTAAACACAGAAACCGTGCAATTAGGTGATGATTTATACGAAGTCACTTTAAATATCACCGTTGAAACCACTATGGAGGATTCCGGTGATCTTGCTTTTATCTGTGAAGTAAAACAAGCCGGCGTATTCACCATTAGCGGTTTAGAAGATGTTCAAATGGCACATTGTTTAACCTCACAATGCCCGAATATGTTGTTCCCTTATGCTCGTGAATTGGTTTCAAGCTTAGTGAATCGTGGTACATTCCCGGCATTAAATCTTTCTCCGGTGAACTTTGATGCCTTGTTCATTGAATATATGAATCGTCAGCAAGAAGCAGGAAATGCCCAAGCTGAAGAAACGAAAGAAACTCAACATTAATTCTTGATAAAAAAGGGTAAGTTTAGGCTTGCCCTTTATTTTTGGGGGAAATAATGCAACCTCAATCACCTATCACTGTACTTGGTGCCGGCTCCTATGGCACGGCATTGGCAATTTCTTTCTCACGTAATGGATCCCCGACTTATCTTTGGGGGCATCATCCTACACACATTGAGCAAATGCAGCTTGAGCGTCAAAATCGCCGTTTCTTGCCCGATATTGTTTTTCCTGAAGAATTACACTTAGAACCTGATTTGGCACAAGCGCTCCATCGTTCACAAGATATTTTAATTGTTGTGCCAAGCCATGCCTTTAATGAAATTCTCACTAAAATTCGACCGCACTTACAACCTCATCATCGTCTCATTTGGGCAACCAAAGGGCTGGAACGAAACACCGGACGGCTTTTACAAACCGTTGCGGAAGAGCAACTGGGAACGAATTATCCCCTTGCTGTGCTCTCCGGTCCTACCTTTGCCAAGGAACTTGCGCAAGGCTTACCAACAGCGATTACCCTCGCCTCCAATAATGAACAATTTGCCCTTGAGTTTCAGGCTCGGATTCATTGCAGCAAACATTTTCGCGTGTATGTCAATACAGATATGATAGGTGTGCAACTTGGCGGGGCGATTAAAAATGTGATTGCAATTGGTGCCGGTATTTCTGATGGTATGGGATTTGGTGCTAACGCACGCACCGCATTAATTACCCGAGGTATTGCAGAAATCAGCCGATTAGGGGTGTCGTTAGGAGCGAATCCCAATACCTTTATGGGAATGTCCGGTTTGGGAGATCTCGTCTTAACCTGTACCGACAATCAATCACGCAATCGCCGTTTTGGGCTCATGTTGGGCGAAGGATTGAATGCACAAACGGCAATGGAAAATATCGGGCAGGTGGTAGAAGGTTTTTACAATACAAAAGAGGCTTATTTACTGGCTCAACGTCAAGGTGTTGAAATGCCAATTACAGAGCAAATTTATCAAATTCTCTTTTGTGGTAAAAATGCACAAGATGTAGTTCGCAGTTTACTTGGGCGTGAGCGAAAAGGCGAATAAGGAGAAAAAATGACATTAGAAGTATGGCAATATATTCGTCAAGAAGCGAAAACATTGGCAGAGCACGAGCCCATGCTTGCGAGCTTTTTTCATTCTACGATTTTAAAACACCAAAATCTGGGAAGTGCATTAAGTTATTTGCTCGCCAATAAACTAGCCAACCCAATTATGCCGGCGATTTCTCTACGTGAAATCATTGAAGAAGCCTATTTAGCAGAACCGTCTATAATTGATTACGCCGCTTGTGATATTAAAGCTGTGCGACAACGCGATCCTGCTGTGGAATTGTGGTCCACACCATTACTCTATTTGAAAGGATTCCACGCCATTCAAAGTTATAGAATCACCCATTATTTATGGAAACAAAATCGTAAGGCATTGGCTCTTTATTTACAAAACCAAATTTCCGTGGCTTTTGATGTGGATATCCACCCCGCCGCAAAAATTGGTCACGGTATTATGTTTGACCATGCCACGGGCATTGTGGTAGGAGAAACCTCGGTGATTGAAAATGATGTTTCTATTCTACAAGGTGTTACCTTAGGCGGAACGGGCAAAGAATCCGGTGATCGCCACCCGAAAGTGCGGGAAGGCGTAATGATTGGTGCAGGAGCAAAAATCCTCGGTAATATTGAAGTAGGCAAATACGCCAAAATCGGCGCAAATTCCGTAGTGCTTCAACCTGTACCGGAATATGCCACCGCCGCCGGTGTGCCTGCACGCATTATCGGCAAAGACAAAGCCGCTAAACCGGCATTTGAAATGAACCAATATTTCATTGACGATGGGATGCATTTGAATATTTAAATGAGAGGGATTAAATGTTACGTGGATGTAAATTTATTGTGATGAGAGTCACAGTTTTATGAAAATTTAATTGATTTAATTAACAATAGATTTATAGTCAGCTCCTAGTTTTATATTTCTATTCTTTTTATCTTTGTTTCTATACAAAGATTCTTCTCTTCTTATTTTGTGGGTACTCTGCGGGTTTTGGATTGTTGCTGAGTAAATAAAGCAGTAATATATTATTGCTAATTTTTTGTAACAAAGGAAATCAGGTATACAAAATATGTCTGTAAATTGTCGTATTAATGAATTTCCTGATAAATGATTAACCTTAATCATCTATCTAAATAGAAGCTATCAATCCAAGTTATGGGAGATAGTTTTTCAAAATTGAAAAAATTTCTTATATTAAGGAGAAAAATATGGGCACTGAATATTTAGATGAAATTACCGTCACGGCGGATAGTAATAGCTATACCGGATGGGATTCTGATATCAAAAGAGGTTCTGATGGAAGGGATTCTGATAGCTATGATACTAACCGTAGTCGGAGAAAAATAAAATTTAAGGAGCTCACATTATCAACGAGAGATACATTTCAGTTTTGGACTTTATCTAAAGGAGATCGCACGTATATTGCTTATTTAGTTAAAGGAAAGAAATATCTCTTAGCTGAAGTGAGAGAAGGGAAAACAATTATTTTTGATAGTCGGGATAACAATGGAATTATTGTCGGAGGCTATGATAGCAAAACAGGTGAACGCTATATTTTTATTGGGTTTGATGTCGCTGATGACGTATTTCTCAAAAATGATAATCCGGGTACTGTAGCGAGAACTATGACTGCTCAAGAGTTATTAAATGCCAACAATGGAAATCTGGATAGTTTAAAAGGCAGTTTTCGTGTGGTTGAGGAACTATCAAAAACAGTAAAGAATACCCCATCAAATAACCAAAATACAGATTCTATTGGGAAAATTAAAGATACCATAAGTATTTCAGAAAATGTGCTAAAGGGTATCATAAAAGATGACAACAAATATAGAGAAGCCCTACAAAAAGCAGGCAGACTTTCTGAAGCTGAAGCGTTAAAAACAGCTACGGAAATAAAAAATATTTTTTCAACAAGATTAGGATTAATTGGTAAAACACTCACTTACTCTGAATTTGTTGATGATCTTAAAAAAGGTTATGTTGAGGGTGATTGGTCAAAGTTAGAGAGTTTTACTAGAAATGCATTAGAAGAATTAGTTGGTTTCAAAGCTGCACAAATTATTTCCAAATTAGTGGTTATAATTTTTAATCTATCTCCTGCACCTAGAGCATTTAAAATCGCCTCTGTTCTATTATCCACAGCCACAGGTTACTTTTCTGATAAATTTAATATATCTGAATTACTTACAGATAAAAGCCTATTTAACAAATATGGAGAACTTTATGCTCTGACTAAAGATCATTATTTATCAGCAAGTGGTGATATAAATTTACCAGAATATATTAGAAACGCCCAATTATCAGGGAATAGGAATTCGACTATTACTGGAAATAATGGTGATAATATTCTTAAGGGAAATAGTGGGAATAATATTCTTTATGGTAATAATGGAAATGATACCTTATTTGGTGATTTAGGTAACGATAAACTTTTTGGGGGAAAGGGTAATGATATATTAGAAGGAGGAAAAGGCGATGATTATCTAGAAGGAGGAGAGGGCGATGATATTTATAAATTCAATTTTAATGATGGAAATGACACCATTATAGATAGCAAAGGAAGTGATAAAATTATACTTGGAAAGGGAATTGAACTTGAAAAAACCTACTTTAAACTAGAAAATAATAAACTAACATTATCTTTCATTGATACTAATGCCTCAGTTTCTATAGATCGAGGTTATAAAAAAAGAAGGTTATCCAAAAAATATGATTATTTTAATAAAAGCATTAATATTAATTTTCATAGTGGTCACTACTTAAATTACGATGATATTCTTGATATTATTAAAAATAATCAAGTGAAGAATATTGTTAAGTATGAATTGTATGATAAAAAAGTATTGTCTTCTTCAGAGAGTACAACACTTATAGGAGATATTGGAAAAGATTTTTTACAAGGAAACAGTAAAAATAATCATCTTGAGGGAAAAAGTGGTAGTGATGTTTATTATTTCTCTGGAGCTATTGGCAATGATACAATCTACGATGAAGCTGGCAATGATAAAATTTATTTTGATGAATCTTTTTATGGAAGAGATATTCTCTTTGCTAAAGTAAACATGGATTTACGCATTTCTTTTTCTCAAAGTAATGAGAGTATTTTAATAAAAGAATTTGACAAAATGACTACTCGTTGGAGAGGTGGTTTTAAGCGAAGATATGAAACTAGGAAGTTCAATAAAATAGAGAATTTACAAATAGGAAATGATGTCATTGTTGATCTTGCTAAGTTAGTGGACGAGATGTCCTCTTTTGCTGTTAATGTAACTGAAGGGAAATTAAGAGTTGCAGACACACTAGAGAATCTCCACAACCCTAATTATCAATCTATATTAAGCTAGATGGAGATATTATTATGGAAAAAGAAAAAAAATACCCAAGGGTAAATATTGATGAAAAGACGATAAAATATAACCTGATTGGTGCATTACTACTGTTTATATTTGTGGTTGTTTTTTTTAATGATATACCTGAAACAAATTTTGAAAAATTCTTAGATAGATTTTTAATCAAAGATATAGGGGTTTATTCTAAAATTTACCCATTCCAATCTCAGGTCTTATCAAATTTATTAATGATTTTGCCTATTGTATCAGCTTTTTTTCTTGCAAAAAAAATTAAATTTAGTTACTTATTAGAAAAGGAGCTCAATGATTTAGGAATTACTATAGAAAAAAATATTATTAAAATAATTTTAATAAAGATTGGTGGGATTTTAGCTTTATCACTTTCTATTTTTATGTGTATATTTTTTATTTATATTGATTATGCCCCTTTAGATGAAGTGGCAATAAAAACAGCATTTTTTAGGGATTCTTTAGCAACATTAATATTTCTACCTTATGTTTTTTATGGCTGCTCAACTTTATTAATGATGTTTCTTATTATTTTATTTCTACACCCTATTAATTTCCTTAAATACCAATATAAATTTACCTATGATAGAAAAGCTAAAATTAGCTTATTAATGAAAAACAAACGAAAAAACGGAAAGTAATTGGAAATAATAATGGAAGATAATCAAGATTTTGATCCCGCATTGAGGGGATTAATTCTTTTAGCTCAATATCACGATATTGCAGTAACGGAAGAAAGCATTAAATATCAATTTGATATTGAAGAGGTTTAACCCAAACAGCTTGGTTATTGGCGGCAAAATCTTTAGGGTTAAAAGTGCGGTTACTTTCTAAGCCAATTTCTCGTTTACCTTATTGTCATTTACCGGTTTTAGTATGGGATAAAACTGAGGGAAAACACTTTATTCTCGCCCGTATAGATGAACAACATCATCGCTATTTAATTCAAGATTTAACCTTATCGGAACCAACAATTCTATCTGAACAAGAATTTAAACAACGTTATTGTGGCGAGATTATTGCGATAACGTCTAGAGCCTCTGTTTTCGGGCAACTTGCTAAATTTGATTTTACTTGGTTTATTCCTGCCGTAATTAAATATCGCCGAATTTTATTAGAAGTTATCGGCATTTCGCTTGTTTTGCAATTTCTAGCCCTAATTACACCGCTCTTTTTTCAAGTTGTGATGGATAAAGTATTGGTTCACCAAGGGTTTAATACTTTAAATGTTGTGACTTTTGCTCTTGTTGTTACCGTATTTTTTGAGATTATTTTAGGCGGTTTACGGACTTATATTTTTTCCCATACAACCAGCCGGATTGATGTGGAACTTGGTGCAAGATTATTTCGGCATTTATTAAAACTACCCCTGGCTTATTTTGAAACCCGTAGAGTCGGCGACACCATAGCAAGAATACGTGAGTTAGAACAAATTCGTTATTTTCTTACCGGGCAAGCATTAACCTCTGTTTTAGATTTATGCTTTTCTTTTTTATTCTTTTCAGTTATGTGGTTTTACAGTAAATGGCTAACTTTAGTCGTTTTACTTTCTTTACCTTGTTATATTATTTGGTCTATTTTTATTACGCCTATTTTACGTAAACGCCTTGATACAAAATTTGCCCGCAATGCCGATAATCAAGCATTTTTAGTGGAGTCCGTTACGGCAATCAATATGATTAAAGCAATGGCTGTTTCACCACAAATGACAGATCGTTGGGATAAGCAATTGGCAGCCTATACTCAAGCCGGATTTAAGGTTACCAAAATTGCTGTAATTGGGCAGCAAGGTGTTCAATTTATTCAAAAAATGGTGATGGTCATTAATTTATGGCTAGGGGCTCACTTTGTGATAAGCGGCGATTTAAGTATAGGGCAACTTATTGCGTTTAATATGCTTGCAGGACAAGTGGCAATGCCTGTTATTCGCCTTGCACAATTATGGCAAGATTTTCAACAAGTGGGAATTTCGGTGGAACGTTTAGGTGATATTTTAAATACGCCAACTGAAATATCGAAGAACAATCTTTCTTTACCGAAAATTAAAGGTAATATTCTTTTTGAGCAAGTATCATTTCGTTATCAATTACAAGGCAATACAATAATTGATGATTTATCTTTTTCTATTACTGAAGGTCAAATTATTGGTATTGTAGGGCGTTCAGGTTCAGGGAAAAGCACTATTGCTAAGTTAATTCAACGCTTATATATTCCAACCAGAGGGAAAATAAAAATTGATGAGCAAGATTTGACTTTACTTGAGCCTAATTGGTTACGTAAACAAATTGGTGTGGTATTACAAGACAATATTTTATTAAATCGAAGTATTCGAGATAATATTGCGATTAGTGTCCCAGGGATAGCTATTGAAAAGGTTATTTATGCAGCAAAACTTGCCGGGGCTCATGATTTTATCTGTGAGTTAGATAATGGCTATGACACTATTGTTGGGGAACAAGGCACCGGATTATCGGGTGGACAGAGGCAGAGGATTGCGATTGCCCGTGCTTTAATTACAAACCCTAAGATCTTAATTTTTGATGAAGCAACCAGCGCTTTGGATTATGAATCCGAACGAGTCATTATGACAAACATGCGACAAATTTGCCGAAATAGAACGGTCATCATTATTGCTCACCGTCTTTCTACCGTCCAAATTGCCGATAAAATTCTCGTGTTAGAAAAAGGGAAACAAATAGAATTTGGTTCACATGAAGAATTACTTAATAATCCTCAGGGTTTATATCAATATTTATACCATTTGCAATTAGGGCATTAAGATGAGAACCTACTTTCAGGCAATATTAAGTTTTCTACATCATTATATTCACCATTTTTGCGAAGTTTGGAAAATTCGTAAGAGTTTAGATACACCTGTTCGTGAAGAAAATGAATATGATTTTTTGCCGGCTCATTTGGAGTTAATAGAAAAACCGGTTTCTGTGTTACCCCGTAGGTCAAGTCATTTGATTATGGTACTTATTTTAATAACCTGTGTTTGGGCTATTTTCGGTAAGGTAGATATTGTCTCTACTGCCACCGGAAAAATCGCTTATAGTGGAAATAGTAAAATTATTCAACCGATTGAAAATGCAATTGTTGAGAAAATTTATGTTAATGATGGGCAATCGGTTGAAAAAGGTGAATTGTTGTTAGAACTGACCTCATTAGGGGCAAAAGAAGAATTACAAAAAGCAAATCAAGCATTAAGTAGTGCTAAATTAGCTAAAGTTCGAGCAGATGCGTTATTAAATTCCATTTACTCTAATACACCTCCCTATTTAAAAATTGATGATGAATCAATTTCTTCTGTTGAACTGCAACAATCGCGGCAATTAATCTTAGCTCAATTTAATACTTACCTTCTTCAACAACAAAAAGCAGCAGCATTACTAGACCAAAAACAAGCCGAATATATCACGATAAAAATGCAAATTAACAAATATCGCTCTTTACAAAAATTAGAAAAAGAAAAAACTAATGATCTCGCTAACTTATTAAAATCAAATGCCATTTCTAAACATCAATATTTGGAACAAAAAGCAAGGTTTCTTGATATAAATAACGAGATTTTAACATTAGAAAGTAGGTTAAATGAAATTAATGCAGAAATTCAACAAGCAAAAGATGAAAAAGAACTTTTAACAAATACCTTTACCAGAGATACTCAAGATGCTCTAAGACAGGCGAACGAACAAATTAAGCAACTTGTTTTTGAAAAAGAAAAATATGCTGAGCGTCAAAAAACAACACAAATTAAAGCACCTGTTACAGGCTCAATTCAACAATTAGCCGTGCATACCATTGGTGGCGTCGTTACTACTGCACAACCGCTGATGGTCGTTGTGCCTAAGCACGATAAACTAGAAGTAAAGGCGATAATTGACAATCAGGACATTGGATTTATTCATCAAGGGCAAGAAGTGACAGTAAAAATAGAAACATTTCCTTATACACGTTACGGTTATTTAACAGGCAAAGTAAAATCTCTCAGTTTTGATGCCATTGAAACTGAAAAAAGCGGACTTGCTTTTGCTGCAATTATTGAGCTAGACAAAGATTATTTAATTATAGAAAATCATCGGGTTAATTTAACAGCAGGTATGCTGGTTAATGCTGAGATTAAGACAGGCAGGCGTTCTGTCATCAGTTATTTATTAAGTCCTTTACAATCGACCTTTTCAGAGAGCTTTACTGAGCGATAAAAAGTGCCTTTATGAAATTAAATAGGAAAATAAATATGATCAACAAAGACACCCAACTCTGCATGTCCCTTTCCGGCAGACCGGGAAATTTTGGCACAATGTTTCATAACTATTTATATGAAAAACTTGGGCTTAACTTTATTTATAAAGCCTTTACTACACAGGATATTGAATATGCGGTGAAAGGTGTGCGAGCCTTGGGGATTCGAGGTTGCGCAGTGTCCATGCCCTTTAAAGAAAGCTGTATGCCGTTTTTAGATGAAATCCATCCTTCCGCCCAAGCCATTGAATCGGTGAACACTATTGTAAATGACAATGGCTTTTTGCGTGCCTATAACACTGATTACATTGCGATTGTGAAATTAATTGAAAAATATCGTTTAGATAAAAATGCACGGGTGATTGCGCATGGTAGTGGGGGAATGGCAAAAGCAGTTGTCGCCGCATTTAAAAATAGTGGTTTTGATCATTTAAAGGTATATGCTCGAAATGAAAAAACAGGCAAATATTTGAGCGCACTTTACGGTTATGAATACATCAATAGCTTGGAAAATCATCAGGCAGATATTTTAGTCAATGTTACCCCAATTGGGATGAAGGGGGGAAAAGAAGAGGCGGATCTCGCCTTTCCTAAAGCGATGATTGATACGGTAAATGTCGCCTTTGATGTGGTGGCGATTCCTGCAGAAACTCCATTTATTCAATATGCAGAAAGCCAAGGCAAACAAACTATTTCCGGTGCAGAGGTTATTGTTTTACAGGCTTTGGAACAGTTTGAACTTTACACCCTCCGGCGTCCAAGTGAGGAATTAATTAATGAAGCGGCAGCCTTTGCGAGAGCAAATAGTTAATTAAAAGTGCGGTTAAAAATAAAGGCGTTTTTGAATTTCCAAAAACGCCTTTTTATCATATTAGGCTAATAATTTTCTCACCCCTTCTACCACCACTGAAATGGCTTTTTCTTCGCTTGCTTTTATTGTCGCCTCATTAGGAATCTCTTGTTGCGTGCGATTCACGATCACACCTGAAACCATACCAGCACGTAAACCTAAGGCATTACACATAGTAAACAATGTTGCGGATTCCATCTCAAAGTTCATCACATTGAGATCTTGCCATTGTTTCAGTAACCCTTGGTAATCACGGTAAACTTTTCCGCTGTAAGTGTCATAACGTTCTTGCCCCGGATAGAAGGTATCTGAGGACGCTGTAATGCCAACAAACGGCTCGGTGCCTTCCTCTTTTGCTGCATTGACTAGAGCTGTGGTACATTCAAAATCTGCCACAGCCGGATATTCAAGCGGTGCAAAATGTCGGCTTGCCCCATCTAAACGTACTGCGCCTGTAGTGACAAGAATATCGCCCACATTAATATGAGGTTGGATTGCCCCCGTTGTGCCAATACGAATAAAAGTACGCACACCTAATTGGGCTAATTCCTCGACGCAAATGGAAACAGAAGGACCGCCAATCCCTGTTGAGCAAACCACCACAGGTTTGCCATTGAGATAACCGAGCCAAGAGGTAAACTCACGGGTACTCGTCAGAAATTCAGGGTTATCAAGGTGTTTGGCAATACGTTCACTGCGTGCCGGATCGCCGGGAACAATGGCAATGGTTGCCCCTTTTAGTTGCGCTTTGGTTAAATTTAAATGAAATACGTCAGACATAATTGTCTCCTTGTTTATTATGTTTTGTTGTTTGAATTATATCGGGTTTTGCTTATTGGTGAGAAACTTTCCTCTAGTTTTTATATAAATCGTATTTCGCCATTGGTGAAACCTGATGATATAGATACCTAAGAAAAAGTGATTAAACAAAAATCTACTTTTTCAATGCCCCTAATATCCCCCTCATAATCTGCTTTGTTACCTGATTACGAATATTACGCCCTACGGATTTCGCCACACTATTCACCATTTGCTCTGTCGGACTGAGCTTATCGCCCCGTTTTTTCGTGCCGAAAATCATACGGCTGAGGCTGCCTAAAATACCGTTTTCTTCTTCCTCATGTGCTTGTTCTGCTTGTTTTTGTTGAATGGCGGCAAGATCAGCCTGTGCATTTAATACTTCAAAGGCAGATTCATTATCCACATAATCTTTGTAGAAGGAATAAAGCTCGTCATCTTTCACCCACGCAGCTTGTTCGTCGGCTGAGAGTGGCGAAAGTTGGCTTTTTGGCGGGTAAATATAAGCAATTTCAACAGGTGTTGGCATCCCTTTTTCATCTAAGAACGATACTAACGCTTGCCCCACACCAAGAGTAGAAATACTTTCTACCACGTTTACTGTTGGATTCGCACGGAAGGTTTCAGCGGCAGATTTGACGGCTTTTTGATCCCGTGGTGTAAATGCACGCAATGCGTGTTGTACTCGGTTACCTAACTGACCCAGTACCGTATCCGGCAAATCTAACGGATTTTGCGTAACAAAATAAATCCCTACGCCTTTAGAGCGAATTAAGCGAACAACCTGCTCTACTTTTTCCACCAACACGCTTGGCGCACCATCAAATAATAAATGCGCCTCATCAAAAAACATCACAAATTTAGGTTTATCGGGATCGCCCACTTCCGGTAATTGTTCAAACAGTTCAGACATCAACCACAACAGGAAGGCGCTATACATTCTTGGTGAGTTAATCAGTTTTTCCGAATTAAGCACATTGATTACACCACGTCCATCACGGGTTTGTAGCCAATCTTCAAGATTCAGTGCCGGTTCACCAAATAAATTTGTCGCCCCTTCATTTTCAAGTGTCAATAAGGCACGTTGAATTGCCCCGACACTTGCCGCGGAGACATTGCCGTATTCCACTTGGAATGTTTTGGCATTTTCCGCTACGTATTTCAGCATCGCACGGAGATCTTTTAAATCAATAAGTAATAAGCCTTTATCATCTGCTACACGGAAAACGAGATTTAACAAACCTTCTTGTGTTGCATTGAGGTTTAACAGACGGGAAAGCAATAAAGGCCCCATTTCAGAAATGGTGGTGCGTAACGGAATGCCTGTCTCGCCAAACACATCCCAAAAGGAAACAGGATAGCCGTTCAAATAATTTTCACCGCCTAAATCAAATTGTTCAATACGCTCGGCAATTTTACCGCTAAATTGCCCATGCTTAACCAAACCTGAAAGATCACCTTTGACATCCACTAAAAAAACAGGCACTCCATCATCACTAAAAGCCTCCGCAATTTTGCGTAGAGTGACCGTTTTCCCCGTACCTGTCGCTCCGGCAATTAATCCGTGCCGGTTTGCCATTTTTGCCGTAATGCCAAGTGTTTTGCCCTGTTCTGTTCGGGCGAGATCATATTGCATAAATATTCCTTTTTTATTGTGTATTGATTGAACGAGATAATAAGGAAAAAACAAAGTGCGGTCAAAATTTAAGTGATTTTACGGTATAATTTTGTGTGTTTTATGAAAGGGGGAAATAAAATGTCCAAAGCGGAAATTTTGGTGATCAAAATTGGGGAGGTTGAGCCACTGACTTTTGCGGACGGTTCAACTTATGAGAGTGCAATCCGCAAACAGCCCGTGTCATCGGTAAAAATCCACAAACTTGGCGCATATGGCAATGATGTGGGATTAAAAAAGCACCATGGTGGGGTAGATAAAGCACTATTTTTTATGTCTGATGTGTCATTTCCCGCTTTAAACGAATTATTAGATGAGCATTTTTCTTATAGCGGAACGGCAATATACGGTGAAAACTTTGTGGTATCAGGGTTTGATGAGGATTCCGTTTGTGTGGGGGATCGTTTTAAAATCGGCACTGCACTTTTGGAAGTATCCCAACCGCGTAAACCTTGTGAACGTTTATCGAAAAATACCAACAATCCAGAAACACAAAAAACGATTTATCTTTCAGGCTGGACCGGTTGGTATGTGCGGGTAATTGAAGAAGGGGAGATTGTGCAAGGTGATGAATTGGTTTTGAAAAATCGCCCTTATCCACAATTCACTATCCGTCATTTAAACCGTTTACTCTCAGGAAAACCGACAGTGGAAGAATTGGAACAAGCGTTGGCTATTGAGGAATTAGCCGTGGCATTTAAACGTTCGTTGAACTCGCAATTAAGTAAAATAAAGGTATTCCAAAATGACCACTAAAACGACCGCACTTTGCCCTTGTCAATCCACAAAAAATTATGCTGATTGTTGTGGTGTATTTCATCATCAGCAAGCCTTACCGGAAACAGCAGAACAGCTGATGCGTTCTCGTTATTCTGCCTATGTACTGAAAAACATTCCCTACATTGTGGAAACCACTGTGCCAAATCAACAATCCTACTTAAATGTTCAAGCATTACAAGATTGGGCGGACAACACACAATGGCTTGGCTTGCAAATTCTAAAAACGGAAACATTGACGAAAATCCAAAGTGCGGTGGAATTTAATGCGGTTTTTCAAAGCGAAAAAGGGGAACAATCCCACCAAGAGCGGTCAATTTTTGTCAAAATTGAAGGTCGTTGGTATTTTGTTGATCCGACAGTCGCACTGCCAACGATGAAACAACCTTGTATTTGTGGCTCAGGTAAAAAATTTAAACATTGCTGTGGAGCGTGGTTATGACGGATTTCACTTTCTTTAAACAATTTTGGCTGCGTTTTAATGAAAATAAATTGACGCAGGCTGCCGGCTCGCTCACTTATAGCACAATGTTGGCGATTGTGCCGTTAATTATGGTGATTTTTTCTATTTTTTCCGCCTTTCCTGTTTTTAACGAAGTAACAGGCGCATTAAAAGAATTTATTTTTACCAATTTTGCGCCTTCTGCTGGTGATGTGGTGGGGCAATATATTGATGAATTTGTCAATAATTCCAAACAGATGAGTGCAGTGGGGATCGTGAGTTTAATTGCCGTGGCGTTGATGTTGATTAATTCCATTGATCGTACTTTAAACGGTATTTGGCAAGATACCAGCTCTCGCCCGATTTTTACCTCTTTTGCCATTTATTGGCTGATTTTAACCCTCGGACCTTTGCTCATCGGCACAAGTATTGCCGCCAGTGCTTATGTCAAAGCCATGTTTGAAAGTTCGGCGCATCTTTCTTTGAGTTTAAAATTACTCAGTTTTGTGCCTTTTCTTTCTACTTGGTTTATTTTTACTGTACTTTATACGGTAGTGCCGAATAAAAAAGTCAGTATTAAGCATTCTGCTGCCGGCGCACTGATTGCTGCCGTTTTTTTTACCTTAGGTAAACAGGCTTTTGCTTGGTATATTGAGACTTTCCCTTCTTATCAATTGATTTACGGTGCGATGGCAACACTACCGATTATGTTGTTCTGGATTCAATTAAGTTGGACGGTTGTGTTAGTTGGTGCGCAACTTGCTGCCGTGTTAGCAGAATTAAAGCGAGAAAAAGTGCGGTTAGAAAATGAAGAAATTAAGGAAATACTATGATTGCATTAATACAACGTGTTACACAGGCTCAAGTGGATGTGAAGGGGGAAACGGTCGGAAAAATTGGCAAAGGGTTACTAGTACTGCTTGGCGTGGAAAAAGACGATGATCACGCCAAAGCGGATAAACTTGCGGAAAAAGTGTTAAATTACCGCATTTTTAGCGATGAAAACGACAAAATGAATTTGAATGTTCAGCAAGCCAATGGCGCGTTATTGGTGGTGTCGCAATTCACCCTAGCCGCCGATACACAGAAAGGCTTGCGCCCGAGTTTTTCTAAAGGCGCAGATCCAACATTGGCAAAGGAACTTTATGACTATTTTTCACAAAAATGTGCTGAAAAAATTCAGGTGGAAAACGGGCGTTTTGCCGCAGATATGCAAGTCAGCCTAACTAATGATGGGCCGGTCACTTTTTGGTTAAATGTGTAGCAGTATGGATGGTTATTCTATTGGAAAGGTTGCTTTTTCAGATCAACGCAGCCTTACGCAAATTGACAAGTTACTTGAGCAAGAGGGGATTCGCCGAGATCCCAATTTAGATTATCTTTGTGCGATGTTTGATGAAGATTTTAATATTATTGCAACGGGAGCTTGTTTTGGTAATACTTTGCGCTGTTTGGCCGTATCTAGCGATCATCAAGGTGAAGGGTTAATGAATCAAATCATTACGCATTTGGTTAATGTTCAGATAGACCGAGGGCATTCTCATTTATTTCTCTATACAAAATGTGAGTCCGCAAAATTTTTCCATGATCTCGGCTTTCGGGAAATCGTGCAAATTCCGAATCAGATCGTCTTTATGGAAAACAAACGCAATGGATTTGAAGATTATTTAACCCAACTGAAAAATGAGACGGCAAAAAGTGCGGTACAAAATCAGGGAATTTTTAAAGAAAAAAGAACGGCAGCCATCGTGATGAATGCGAATCCCTTCACCCTTGGACATCAATATTTGGTGGAAAAGGCTGCGGGCGAAAATGACATTGTTCATCTCTTTATCCTAAGTGAAGATTGCAGTTTATTCCCTTATTCTGTACGTAAAAAATTGATTCAAGCCGGTATCGCGCATTTACCCAATGTCGTATTGCATGATAGCGGTTCTTATATTATCAGTCAGGCAACCTTTCCGAGCTACTTCCAAAAAAGTGATGATGCCGCCATCAAAAGTAACGTGGAGGTAGATTTACAGATTTTTGTACGTATCGCACAAACATTGGGGATTCAATGTCGTTATGTGGGGGATGAACCATTTAGCCACGTGACGAACCTGTATAATCAGACAATGCAACAAAAACTACCGGAATATGGCGTGGCGTGTATAGTGGTGACTCGTAAAGAAACGGACGAAAATGTTATTAGCGCATCGGCTGTTCGGCAGGCTATTAAGGATAAAAATTGGTCGGAAGTCAAAAAATTTGTGCCACAAAGTACCTTTGATTTTTTGATGAGTGATGAGGCAGCTCCGATAGTAGAGAAGATTCAGCAAATAACAGAAGATGTGAAACATTATTGATAAAAAGAGCGGTTAAAAAACAAGGTGATTTTTAACCGCTCTTTTTATTTTCTGAGTTTTACTAATTCCACTGCGTGATCCGCACCTTTCGTCAAGATGAGATTTGCCCGTTCGCGGGTTGGCAAAATATTTTCCCGTAGATTTAAACCGTTAATACTTTCCCAAATTTGGGAGGCCGTAGAAATAGCTTCTTCCTGCGAAAGCGTCGCATAGTGTTTAAAGTAGGAATCAGGGTTGGTAAAGGCACTTTGGCGGAATTTTAAGAACCGTTTGATATACCATTCTTTTAGTAAACTTTCTTCTGCATCCACGTAAATTGAAAAATCCACAAAGTCAGAAACGAAAATTTGATTACTTTTGTTTCCGCCTGTTTGTAGTACATTCAATCCTTCTAAAATTAAAATGTCGGGCTGATTCACTTCATTAAATTCATCAGGAATAATATCGTATGTGAGATGTGAGTAGATCGGTGCTTTAACATTTTTATTACCGGATTTAATTTCCGCTAAAAAGCGAATGAGCTTTGCAGTGTCATAAGAAACGGGAAACCCTTTTTTTTGCAGTAGATTATCCTGTTTCAGTTTTTCAAGCGGATAGAGGAATCCGTCAGTAGTAATAAGATCAACTTTTCTTTCATTTGGCCAGTGGGAAAGAAGAGATTGCAGAATTCGTGCAGAAGTGCTTTTTCCCACAGCAACGCTGCCTGCAATGCTAATAATATAAGGGACTTTAGGGCTTTGGCCGCTTAAGAATCGATTGAGTACAGTTTGGCGACGAAGATTTTCGTCAATATAATAGTTAATTAAACGGGTGAGTGGTAAATAAATGGTACTCACTTCATCAAGGGAAAGTTCTTCATTAAAGCCAAGTAACGGCTTAAGATCTTGTTCAGTGAGTTTTAATGGCACCGATTTTCGCAAGTTTGCCCATTGTTCCCGGCTAAAACTCAAAAATGGCGTAAGTTGGTTTGAAATTTCCACTATATAACGGTAATGTTGTTGAAATATTGCTGAAAATATACCCTATAACGCCTTGTTATGCATTGTTTTTCTCTAACTTGATGAAAATGACATCAAAAAACTGGTGGTTTTGCTTGCAAATTAAACGAACAAGTAAAAAAATAAACTTTTTTAGAAAAAAGACTTGTCAGGCAAACTTTTTTCCATATAATACGCCTCACTTGCTTACGACACGCCGACTTAGCTCAGTAGGTAGAGCAACTGACTTGTAATCAGTAGGTCATCAGTTCGATTCCGATAGTCGGCACCATTCTTTCGTAAACAAGCATTCATTTAGCGTGGAGGGGTTCCCGAGCGGCCAAAGGGGGCAGACTGTAAATCTGTTGGCTCAGCCTTCGAAGGTTCGAATCCTTCTCCCTCCACCATCTTTTAGATGAATTCTGATGGGACAGATGAATTTAGGACTTGCGGGCATCGTATAATGGCTATTACCTTAGCCTTCCAAGCTAATGATGCGGGTTCGATTCCCGCTGCCCGCTCCAAACGCTGATATAGCTCAGTTGGTAGAGCGCACCCTTGGTAAGGGTGAGGTCGGCGGTTCAAATCCGCCTATCAGCACCAGCCTTAAAATTCTCTTCCTTTAAATTAAATAGTAAACAATTTTATTGGTTAATGTGGTTTATTTACCCATCGATAACCGTGTCTATTTAGAGGGACTCTTTAAATGTCTAAAGAAAAATTTGAACGTACAAAACCGCACGTAAACGTGGGTACAATCGGCCACGTTGACCACGGTAAAACAACTTTAACAGCAGCAATCACCACAGTATTAGCAAAACACTACGGTGGTGCAGCTCGTGCATTTGACCAAATTGATAATGCACCGGAAGAAAAAGCGCGTGGTATTACCATTAATACTTCACACGTTGAATACGATACACCAACCCGTCATTACGCACACGTTGACTGTCCGGGACACGCCGACTATGTAAAAAACATGATTACCGGTGCGGCACAAATGGACGGGGCTATTCTTGTAGTAGCGGCAACTGATGGTCCGATGCCACAAACTCGTGAGCACATCTTATTAGGTCGCCAAGTAGGTGTACCTTACATCATCGTATTCTTAAACAAATGCGATATGGTTGATGACGAAGAGTTATTAGAATTAGTCGAAATGGAAGTGCGTGAGCTTCTTTCTCAATATGACTTCCCGGGTGATGATACCCCAATCGTGCGTGGTTCTGCATTAAAAGCATTAGAAGGTGATGCGGCATGGGAAGAAAAAATTCTTGAGTTAGCAAACCACTTAGATACTTACATTCCAGAGCCTGAGCGTGCGATTGACCAACCGTTCCTTCTTCCGATTGAAGACGTGTTCTCAATCTCCGGTCGTGGTACTGTAGTAACCGGTCGTGTTGAGCGTGGAATTATCCGTACCGGTGATGAAGTAGAAATCGTAGGTATCAAAGATACCGCTAAAACAACCGTAACCGGTGTTGAAATGTTCCGTAAATTACTTGACGAAGGTCGTGCGGGTGAGAACATCGGTGCATTATTACGCGGTACTAAACGTGAAGAAATCGAACGTGGTCAAGTATTAGCGAAACCGGGTTCAATTACGCCACACACTGACTTCGAATCAGAAGTGTACGTATTATCAAAAGATGAAGGTGGTCGTCATACGCCATTCTTCAAAGGTTACCGTCCACAATTCTATTTCCGTACAACAGACGTAACCGGTACTATTGAATTACCGGAAGGTGTGGAAATGGTTATGCCTGGCGATAACATCAAAATGACAGTATCCCTAATCCACCCAATTGCGATGGACCAAGGTTTACGTTTTGCGATTCGTGAAGGTGGTCGTACAGTAGGTGCGGGCGTTGTTGCGAAAATCATTAAATAATTCATTTGATGAATTAAATGAATATAGAGGCAGATCGGAAGATCTGCCTTTTTACTTTATAATTTCGCCTATTTAGTAGAGTTCAGTCAAAAAGTGGGGTCATTATATGCTTCATTTTTTGATATGATCAAAAAAATTTTTTTAGAGGGTTTCTTTATGTCTAAACAACTTTTCCGTGCTGTTGTTTCTGATCTGGATGGTACATTATTAAACACGAATCATATCATCGGAGACTTTACCATTGATACGCTGAATCGTCTTGAACAAAATGGCATTGATATTATCCTTGCTACGGGGAGAAACCATACTGATGTTGCTTCTATTCTTGGAAAAATTGGTGCAGAACGTGCGGTGATGATTACTTCAAATGGCGCAAGAGTTCGGGATATGGCTGGAAATCTGATTTATAGTAATAGTTTGCCGGAAGATATCGTATTTGATCTTTATAAAACACCATTTGATGATACTAAAGTTTGCTTGAATAGCTATCAAGATGAAGGATGGTTTATTAATAAAGATGTCCCGGCATTGCAAAAATTTCATCAAGATTCAGGTTTTATGTATGAGATAGTTGATTTTTCTAAACATCATGCCCGTAACGTGGAGAAAATATTTTTTATTGGAAAAACGCCTGAAGATTTAATAGAAGTGGAAAAATATTTACGTGAACATTTTGGCGATAAAACAACGATTGTTTATTCTGCATTAGCGTGTTTGGAAGTGATGAACAAAAATGTCTCAAAAGGTGAGGCTTTAAAACATGTACTAGAGCAACGAGATTATGGTTTGGGAAATTGTATAGCTTTTGGAGATGGGATGAATGATGTAGAAATGCTTTCTAGTGTTGGAAAAGGTTGTATCATGGAGAATGCGGATGAACGATTGAAACAGGCTTGTCCAGAATTAGAACAGATCGGTTCAAATCAAAATGAGTCGGTCGCAAAATATCTTCAACTTCAATTCGGAATCAAGTAATGTTCCAAGCCATATTATGTATTAGTTGTGGTGCTGTATTCGGTGCCTTAGGAAGATGGGGATTAACTTACAGCTTTAACTCGCTTTTCTCTACTTTTGCCTTGGGAACGTTAGTTGCCAATCTTGTCGGTTGTTGTTTAGTCGGTGTATTGATGGCATTTTTTTGGCAACATCCACAAGTTAATAATTTATGGAAATTGTTCTTAGTGACCGGTTTTCTTGGTGCGTTTACTACATTCTCGTCTTTTTCGATTGAAGTGGTTGAGCTTCTAATGTCAGATAAATGGTTTGGTGCGCTCGGCATTATTGCTTTCCATTTAATAGGTGGAGTAATGAGTACGATGTTAGGTATTTTATTGTATAAACTACTATTTAGGTCTTAGGTTAGAAACTTTCTTCAGAAGTAGAGCTGATAATATCGGCAAAATTTCACTGTAAAATCTATGAGAAAGCATATATTACCAGTTTTTTACTAATATGATGTTAGTATATTTTCAGTTTTTTTCTGAAAACACTTTTTTCTTGTATTTTCTTACGAAGACTGAGTTCACTATACATATCCTCGGTCTGTGAATAAATTCATAATATAATTTAGCACAATTGAAGACATACTTTCTTTCCATAAAGTGCGGTCAAAATCTAAAGAGAAATTTGACCGCACTTGGTTTGTCCTAAAGCTTATAACTCATCCAAAGAATTATTTTCAGATTGTTCAATGTCTGCCATTAATGATTGTTCAGGATTTGCAACCAATTCAGCACGAAGTTTAGTTTCTAATTCTTGTGCTTTTTCCGAGTTTTCTCGCAACCACTTCATTGCATTTGTCCTACCTTGACCAATTTTCTCACCGTTGTAGGCATACCACGCACCGGATTTATCTACAAGTTTATGTTTTACGCCTAACTCTACTAATTCGCCCATTTTGGAAATGCCTTCTCCGTAAAGGATTTGGAAATCAACTTGGCGGAATGGTGCAGCGAGTTTATTTTTCACCACTTTTACTTTTGTTTCGTTACCAATGATTTCTTCACCGTCTTTTACTGAGCCTGTGCGGCGAATGTCTAAGCGAACGGAAGAATAGAATTTAAGTGCATTACCGCCGGTTGTGGTTTCTGGGTTGCCAAACATGACCCCGATTTTCATGCGAATTTGGTTAATAAAGATTACCAAACAGTTGGCTGTTTTAATTTGACCGGTCAGTTTACGTAATGCTTGAGACATTAGGCGTGCTTGTAAGCCCATATGGGAGTCCCCCATATCACCTTCAATTTCAGCTTTTGGCGTAAGAGCAGCGACAGAGTCTACAATAATAACATCAACCGCACCTGAGCGTACAAGAGCATCACAAATTTCTAATGCTTGTTCACCGTGATCAGGTTGGGAAACTAATAATTCTTTTACATCCACACCTAATTTTGCTGCATAGATAGGGTCGAGTGCATGTTCTGCGTCTATGAATGCACAGGTTTTACCCGCTTTTTGTGCCTGTGCAATGACAGATAAAGTAAGGGTTGTTTTACCGGAAGATTCTGGACCAAAGATCTCAACAATGCGCCCCATAGGTAAACCACCGATACCTAATGCAATATCTAAGCCGATTGAGCCTGTTGAAATAGATTCTACATCTAGGGTTTTGGTATCGCCTAATTTCATGATAGAGCCTTTACCAAATTGTTTTTCGATTTGTCCTAATGCTGCAGCAAGTGCCTTTTGTTTTTCTTCGTGAGTGGTCATTTTTCACCTTTTATATCACTTAATCATTGCATTTTAAAATTGTATCTGTTGTTGATGTACAGTATCAAGTGAAATTTTGGCTATTGTGGAGAAATATAAGAGGGGGAAAAGAGAATAAGGATTTACCTAACTATAAGTGATTTATATGGTTTTGGTATCTTGAAAGAAAAAAGAGTAAAACCTGTGTTTATAAAAACGTTTTGCTTGTTGATACTTAATAAGTTTGGATTTTGTACAAGGACTCTTGATAAATAACTTAGGCTTTTTTGATCTAAAGGAAATAGGAACCTTGTAAATTAATTTGCTGAAATTTATTTGATTTGTTTTCTGTGTGAGGTTGCTCAGAGTCTCTGTGTTTTCTAAGTGCAAGTTATTACATGAAGTTTCTCATTATACTATTATATTTTTTACAATAAATTTAAAATTTACGATCTATGTCACAGATTTGTAAGCAAATTATTTCAATTTAGTAAATCTGATGTTATAAAGATGGGGAGGCTTGCTTATTTATGAATAACTACAATTGAATCCTGGAGGACTTATGACAATATTAAATGTTAAAGATAAACATGTTGATGACCTTTGCATGATGATTAATGAGTTAATTGGAAATGTGACATCAAAGAATTTGTTTACTGGTTATGGATTATTTTACAACAAGAAACTTATGTTCGGTTTGTGTTTGAATGGAAAATTTTATCTTCAGGCAAAAGATGAATTATCTAGTCAATTAGTAAATTCAGGGTGTGTAGCTTTCACAAAAAATGAAGTTGATGCTAAGTTTGTTTTGTCGGACTACTATTGCCTTACCAATGATATTCTAAGTGATAGAGTTTTATTGCGTAAGTTGCTTATGCTTTCTATTAAACAAATTCAGGATAGAAAGAATGAGATTGCATTGTCAAAAGCAAATCGCTTGAAAGACCTTCCTAACCTCTCTATAAAGTATGAGAGAATGTTAAAAAAGGTAGGTATTCATGATGTCAAGACACTAAAGATAGTGGGCGCTGAGAATGCGATTGTCAGGCTAAGGAAATCTGGGATACCTGCTACGTTAAATACTTATTGGAAGTTAGCTTGTGCATTATTGAACAAAAATAGCGAAATGTTAAATAGACAACAAAAAGAAATACTACTAAGGAAGCTAAATGAAGTCTTATATGAAGCTGGATTTAGAAGATATAGAAAGATTGATGATGAATAAAAATTAATCTTTTAAATAAAAAATGTAAAAAACTCATTGCAAAGTATTTTTAAATGCCTATAATGCATCGCACACAACGACGCACTGTTGTGAACCTTTAAGATTAGCAGTGCGTCGTTATTTTTTGCTCTTTAACAACGAATCAGACAATCTGTGTGGGCACTTGTTGATTGACTTATTAAAAATATTTTAATTTTGAAGTCTTAATAGGTGCTGAAACTAGAAATTCATATTACTTTAGGTCATATTACTTTAAGTAGTGTTTTATTATAGCGAAGCAGTTTATTGAGCGATTGAGCTTTTGAATTGAAGAGTTT
>NZ_KB904047.1 GCF_000379905.1 Rodentibacter pneumotropicus DSM 21403 | reverse complement strand
GTACCGTTGGTAGAATTCAAGTTAGTGATTGTACCGTTGGTTGCTGTTAAATTACTAACGGTAGCATTATTGGTGACATTTAAGTCTTTAGTTCTGGTTGTACCATTAACAGTTAAATCTCCGCCAATCGTTGCACCATTGCTCGTTGTAATGCTGGTGAAATTCGGTGAATCATTAACAGATAATGTAATATCTTTGCCGCTTTGAGTGATATTAAGATTTTTTCCTGCAATAACTTTTACAGTATCGCCCATCTGAACATTGGTCGAACTATTACCTTCTACATTACCGCCTTCGGCCTTTCCTGTATTGATGTTCCAACCTTGATTAACTTTATTTAGGGCGGTGTTTGCCGTAGTGTTAGCCGCATTTGCAGTTGTATTGGCAGTATTTGCAGTTGTGTTAGCTGCATTTGCAGTTGTATTAGCAGTATTTGCAGTTGTGTTAGCTGCATTCGCAGTCGTATTAGCAGTATTTGCAGTTGTGTTAGCTGCATTTGCCGTTGTATTAGCTGCATTCGCAGTCGTATTAGCTGTATTTGCCGTCGTGTTAGCGGCGTTAGCAACCTTGCTTACATCATCTAACTGTCCTTTATTTACCGCATCTGTTTTTTCTGTACCATTCTTAACATTAGTGATCTTATTATCACCCATGTGTACAGTGGAACCACTTTGGAAAGTAATATTTTTACCTTCACCTCCAAGTAGAATGTTACCACGTAAATTTGATGTACCGGATACTGTTAATGAACCACCGGCGGCTACATTCAATTTCTTGTCCACATCGACTTGAGTAAATTTCGGATTATCAACGGTCTTGACTGTAATTGTGCTACCGTTACGCTCTACATTAATATTTTTTCCTTGAGCAATATTGATTGAACTATTTCGTGTGATCTTCTCACCAGCATCATCATTAACTTTAAGCAAGAAACTAGAATTATTGAGTGCATTATTAATTGCATCTGATACGGTTTTAGCGGTTGTTAAACCTGATGTGCCTGAAACGTTGGTCATTCCTTTTGCATCAGTAGAAATATTTTGTGTCACCACATTCATTTTGACAGATGAACTATTATCACCATCGGTAACCACTGCTGTTGTATAGTCGCCATTAGTGAAATTCACTAAACCATCATTATTAATACGAGATTTTGTACTGCCGTTTTGTTGAATATTAAAACCCGTATGTTTCATTGCTTGATAAAGTTGGCTACCATTGATTGCATCGGTTGATGTTGCTGAAACCCGCCCTGCTGCAACATTAATAATTTGGCGTTTCATTGTTCCATTGCCAACAGATACAACCCTAGTAATATCATTACTATCGCTAGGATCCCCTGTTTTGGCTGCTCCAGCAAAATTATCAGTGTTAATATTGTTGCCAGAATCATTCTTTACTGTAAAGTTTGTTGATGTTCCAGCTCGTTCAGTTTCTGAATAAAAGCCTAATGCCACACCACCTTGATGAACGGCTTTAGAATTAGCCCCTATCGCAGTTGCATGGTTCTGCCAAGGAGCGCCTGCCGTAGCATTCGCTCCTAACGCTACGGTTTCACCTGACTTAGCAGTAGCCCCTGTTCCAATAGCGGTTGTTAATTCACCATTTGCAGTTGCCTTTACCCCTACTGCCACACTGGCTTTATCAGTACGACCATTTGATGCAGAGGCATATTGACCAATCGCAACACCTGTTCCTGCGGTAGTATTCGTACCAATAGCTGTACCACCTGCCGCTGTCGCTTTAGATAAAAAACCAACAGCTGTTGCTCCTTCACCATTTGCTGTAGCGTTGGCTCCGAAGGATGCAGTACCTCTTCCGTCTGCTTGAGAGCGACCACCAACTGCAGTAGCTTCCAAACCATTAGCATTTGTATATCCACCAACTGCTACTGAAGGGAAATCCTGATCACCGTTATTACTTCCCGTAGCACTTGCCCGATAACCAAGTGCTACCCCAATTCTTGTTGTTACATTCGAGCCGGTACCAATTGCGATAGCTCCTGGGGCTGCGGCTTTTGCTCGAGTTTCACCCCACTGTTTATTATTTTCTATACCAATAGCAATTGCATTACTATCACCAGTTGCTTCACCACCTGCAATTGCAGTACCTTGCCCCGATTTGTGTTTAATTTCCCCACTACCGGCTTGTATGGCGAAAGCATTTGGTACCACCACTGCCATCATCACTGCAGATGTAATAGCAATAGTCTTAATACCGGCAAAAGATTTCCCTTTTACTTCACTTTTATCCGAAACCTCAACGGTGCTATTAGAGGAGGATTTACAATGCCCTTTTGCTAACTCAGATACCGCCATCCAAGTTTGCGTGGTGTGGTTGAAAATTACTTTAAAGATTTTGTTCATGATAGTATCCCTATAGGTTGAATTAGTATAATTTTACCCTTCATAAAAAGTGTCGGGTAAAAACCAACTTAGCTACTCGGTATAAATATTGTCGAATAATAACGCAATTTTTGAATAGAGTATAGAAAAATAAAGAACACGAAAAAATAAGCCAAGAATAAAATTTTTCTTCGACGTAATGAGGGCTAACTACAATTCTTGCGTAAATGATTTCCATCTCCTTTGTGTAGTTTGGCTAAGATCAAGAGCAATAAAACAGCAAAAATAGATGAGGTTAAGAATGTATAGCTGAAGGCTTGTTGCAATAGCTCCCCTTCATCACCAAAAAGTTGACGATAAACATTCAAAATAATAGATGAGACGGCAATCCCAAAGCTAATGCCCACTTGTTGGACAATGCTGAGCACTGTTGCTCCTGCACTGGCTTGTGCTTGAGAAAGATCGCCTACAGCCAATGTATTCACAGCGGTGAAAATCATTGACATACAGGCCCCATACCACATTAAATTACAGATAATCCAGCCAAGTGAGGTTTGAGCGCTGAGCCATGCCATTGAGATAATCCCCATAGCCATAAAAAGTGCGGATGAAATCAGCGTAGTTTTATAGCCGAATTTATTCAGAATATGTCCGATGAAGATTTTGAATATCACTGACATTAAGGCAATGGGCATAAGTAACCAACCGGACATTTCAGCACTATATCCAAAAGAAAGTTGAAACATTAACGGTAATAAAAATGGTACGCCGGAAGCGGACAAACGAATAAATAAATTAGCCAGTATGCCCAAGCTAAATGTTCTAGTGCGAAATAGGGAAAGTGGTAGGAGCGCCCGTTCATTTCCTTTCGCATAAATCACATAAATAGCCAATAAGCAGATGCCGAGAATAAGTGCACTATAAGTGGGTAATGGATTTTGACGAGTTTCACCCAGTAAATCTAAACTGAGCGTTAATCCCACCAAACCTAGCGCGAACAATAAAAAGCCTATCCAATCCAACTTTTCTTCATCGCCCTTGATATTGTTCATTACCCTACTAGAAGCCCAAATACCCAATATACCAATAGGGATATTAATTAAAAAGATCCAGTGCCAAGTTGCATGAATCACCAACCATCCCCCTAAGATCGGTCCTAAAATCGGTCCGATTAAACCGGCTGTTGCCATTAAATTCCAAGCGTTAAGGAGTTGATGTTTAGGAACGGATTGAATAATGGCTAAACGGGCGACCGGCATCATAAATGCCCCGCCAATGCCTTGAATAACGCGTGCGAGAATGAGGATTTCTAAATTAGGTGCAGCGGCACAAGCTACAGATCCTAATACAAATGTGAAGACAGCACTTCGAAAAACAGTGAGTGTACCGAATTTTGCCGTCACCCATGCTGTGAGGGGAATAAACAAGGCGACTGCTAAAGAATAGGTGATGATCGCCATTTGCATTTCAAACGCCGATTTATGCAAATCGACAGAAATTGTCGGTAATGCGGTATTTAAGATCGTGGCATCAAGGCTTTGCATAAAAAGCGCCATTGCCGCTACCCAAGCCAAGCCTTGATAAGTGCGGGTATCCGTCATTTTCTTTCCTGTGAACGGAGCCAAGTTTCGATAAAATCAGCTATTTGTGGAATTTGGTTAATATCTAACAAAGTGCGGTCGATTTCAAGGGAATAATTGGTAGCGAGGGCAAGGACATTGTTGTCTATTTCCGGCAAGGATTGTGCCATTTCCTGACGGTGTAAAAGAATTTTCGGAATCGGCTCTTGTTTAAACCCTTCTATAAGAATTAAATCCGTTAATGTGCGATCAAATTGTTGAGCCAGATAATTTATCGAAACCGGTGAGGGTGTTTCTGTCATCATCGCCCAGCGGTTATCGCATGCCATTATCACTTGGGCAGAGCCTGCCTCTTTCATTCGCCAACTGTCTTTCCCTTCTTTATCCACCTGTGCATTATGATGACTGTGTTTGATCACAGACACTCGAATTCTGCGTGCGATAAGTTCGGGAATGAGTTTTTCCAAAAGAGTGGTTTTACCGCTACCACTATAACCGGTGATACCAAGAAGGGGAATTTGAATACGCATAAAAATAACCTTAAAAACGACCGCACTTTAACGATTTTCAAACAGTAAAAACCCCGATAAATCGGGGTTGATGATATTTATCGGGAATTTTTTAAGAGATGATTTGCCCAAATAGCGCCAGCGATACCAATCAATGCAATAATGCCAAGACCAATTGTAAGTTCCATATTATCTTTTCTCCGATAGTTGACGAAAAAACCGGCCCATTACTAAAAAAATATAAGCAATGATAAGTAAAAAAGCAATATTAGCCCCTTTAAAAGCAAGGGAATTTTCGCCATGAGAGTATAACAGGCATCGCTAGAATGGCAACTTTTGCAATATCATCCGTTAATTTTGACCAAGCTGATAATGAGCTTTTCTCAATGGGGGAGCGGAATAAATTAAACATGATTTTCTCCGTTTTAAATAAAAACGGGATTTTGTTTGATTTTATGTTTCTTTACTTCGCCAAGTATTCAAATTTGCGAGGAGTTTCGCAGAAAAAATTAAAAGTGCGGTTAAATTTTCCCACATTTTCAAGAAAGCACACGTAACAAAACCGGCTGAAACTCTGTTTGTTGCCCTAGTTTTTTAGTGTATCTCTTAATGAAAACAAAGGAAGTGGTGGTAAAAAGAAAAATAACCAAAGCACGGCTCAATTCATTTTCGCTGATGTAATGGGATAACCCCGTCGCCAGAAGCAAAATGGCAAGCGGCACGATGTACATCAATAAGGCGGAAAACAACATGGATTTTTCTTCTAAACCAATTTCTACTATTTGTCCTTCACGTAAAGGCATGATGGTTTCTACGGTGAGAATATGTTCGCCACGTTTGCCGTTGAGTTCGGAAAGGCTTGACGTGCCACAACTGTTTTTTGCTGCACACTGTCCGCAGGCACTTTGGGATTGGCATTTCACTTTTGCAAGGCCATTTTCGTAGCTGATGACGACCGCACTTTCTTTTAACATTGCGCTTCTCCCAAATAAATATCAAAGCGGTGATTCTTCGTTTCGCGACAAAAGTGCGGTTGTTTTTTTGCGAGAAATTCCGCATAGTCAGGGCGTTTTACTACCACGCGTTTTCGGGCGAGCCGCAAGGCCGGGGTAAGTAATTCATCCGCATCCAAATCCGCCCCGACTAAATGCTGAAACACTCGCATTTCTTTTTTTACCAAGGCGGATTTTTGTTTGTGGGGATACATTGGGTCAAGATAAACCACGTCTGCACAGTCCGTTTCAGAGGTTAATTCATGAATATGACGAACCTTTAATAAATGCAAATTTTGCTGCAACATTTCCCCAATTTCTTCATCTTGGTAGGCTCGAGTTAAGCCGTCTTGCAGCAGTAAATGCACAACGGGATGGCGTTCTACCAAACGTACTTGGCAACCGATAGCGGCTAGGACAAAGGCATCACGCCCTAATCCTGCGGTGGCATCAATGACTGTAGGAAATTCATTCCCTTTAATGCCTACCGCTTTTGCCACTGCTTCACCCCGACCACCGCCAAATTTTCGTCGATGAGCCATCGCTCCGCCCACAAAATCCACATATACCGCACCCAGTTTGGGTTCGTCTAATTTGCGTAATTCCAAATGGTCGTTCGTTTGTACCAATGCAAGGGGGCTTTGATCGTCATGGATAATGCCCATTGAGCCGCAAAGTGCGGTTAAATTTTCGAGCGTTTTTTCCGTTGATTCGGAAACCAATCGAATCCTTACTTGCGAATCAGCCATACGCCGCTTTCCATATGCTCGGTGTAAGGAAATTGATCGAACAACGCTGCTTTTTCAATACAGTGTGTTTTTGACAGTTCTTGCAAATTATCACATAAGGTGTGAGGGTTGCATGAAATATACAAAATACGATCATAGCCCTGCACTAATTTTACTGTGTCAGGATCAAGCCCGGCACGGGGCGGATCCACAAAAATCGTGTTGCATTCATAAGTGGTTAAATCAATGCCTTTTAGTCGATTGAAGTCCCGAACACCGTTCATGGCTTGGGTAAATTCTTCGGCAGACATTCGAATAATTTGCAAATTATTCACGTTATTTTCTGCGATATTAAACTGTGCGGCAGCCACGGACGGTTTCGCAATTTCCGTGGCAAGCACTTTGCGGAAATTTTGTGCCAGGGCAATCGAGAAATTACCATTACCACAATAAAGTTCAAGCAAATCGCCTTCACTCCCTGTTGTGCAATCTATTGCCCATTCCAACATTTTACAATTCACCACGGCATTTGGTTGGGTGAAACTGTTTTCCACTTGGCGATACACATAATTTCGCCCGGCGACAGGTAGAATTTCGTCCACATAATCTTGATTCAGACAAATTTTTTGTTTACTTGCTCTGCCAATCAATTGAACATCAAAACCCAGCTCAATAAGCTGCCCTCTTAACTTTTCCGCTGCCTGTTGCCATCCTTCCGTAAGCGGTTTGTGATACAAAAGGCTAACGATAATTTGATTACTCAAGGTGCTGAGATAATCAATTTGGAACAGTTTTTTATGTAAAATTTCTTGTTGTTTGAGCAAGGGAAGCAAGGTTTGCATCATTTGGTTAATGAGTTTACTTGCGATAGGGAATTGGTCCACACGGTAAGGTTTACGCGTGTTTTGATCAAACATAATATGATAAAAATCATCCTGTTCGTGCCAAATGCGAAATTCAGACCGCATACGATAATGGCTGATGGGTGAATCAAACACTTGAATTGTTGGCGCATTAAATGGGCGTAGAAGTGCGGTCAGTTTTTCCTGTTTTTTTTGTAGTAATTCGGTGTATTGAGAAACGGGGAGTTGCATTCGTTGAGTCCAGCTGTATAGGGTCAAAGCAATTTATAGAATAAACAAAGGCAGACGTCTGCCTGCCTTATCTCATCTTATTCGCCGGAATAATCATCGCTACCGGAAGCGGCTTCGCTCACATCACCTGAGAGGGTGTAAACACGTTTGGTTGTGTTAATACGGGTGCGGTATTTATGCCATGTTTTTTCAAAGAAAGTTTCCGGTGCTCGTTCTCCACGACAGAATGCAACAAACTCTTTTTCTTCCTTTGTTGCCGGTTCACGTTCACCTAAATCCAAGGCTTTGAACGCTTGACCGTATTGTTCAAGCACTTGTGATTCTTTGATGGTGTAATCACCGTGACGCGAAAATCCGCGCGGATAGTTTTTATCGTCAAAAAAACGACGGGTAATACTGAAACTTGCAGCCATGATTATCTCTCTTTTTGTTTTTGATTGCCTAAAAGGGCAGGCATTAAACCAATTTTTTGTTATTTTTGCAATAAGCCTTTTATGGTTTCCACATAATCCTTAACGAAATCATCATAATTTAATCCTTCAGGATTCACGCGGAATTTTCCATTTACGTAAAAATCTGGCACGCCACGTACACCAAATTGGGTAGCTGCATTAACTTGCTTGTTTACTAAGCCGTTTACCGCAAAGCTATTAATTCCGCCATCGAATTGTTCTGCAGTCACGCCGTTATCTAAGAAGATTGAGCGAATATCGTCCATTGATTTTAAACGCTCTTTTTGTGCAGCTTCAAATAGAGGGGCTTTTACTTTATTTTCTGCGCCTAGTGCCGTGGCTAATGCCCACGCACGAGTTAAATTTTCAGACTGACGTCCTAAAAAATTCACATGATATTGTTTAAATGCGACACCTTCAGGTAAGCTATCTTTGACTTGCTGAGGAATTTTATATTCCATTTCAAAGGAATAACAATGAGGACAATAAAAAGAGAAAAATTCAATTACTTCTTTTTGCATTGCCGGTTGTTGGCTGACTTGGATATACTGTTTACCTTCTTGTAAGTCAGTGGCGAAGGTATTGATAGAAATTAACGCGCCTAAGGCGAGTAAAAATTTTTTCATTTGTTTTTCCTTATTTAATAATGCCACGTGCTTTTAACAACGCGGTTTTAAAATCTTCTTCGTAATCTTTTTTTATACCGGGAATAGGCTCGTGTTTATCCGTTCCATCCATTTTGAGTTGATAAATAATCACTTCATCGGTCAATTCATTTAATGTTTGTTTGAAACCGGATTCATCTGCGATTTTTTGCAAGATTTCCATCAAGCTTAAATCCGGGGCTTTAGACCAATAAGGTTGTAAAAGTTCCAAAACTTCATTTAAACGCTTACATTTCATTGCTATTTTCTGTTTAATCGTAAAAAATACACGAATGATACTGCAAATTCTCACAGAATAAAATATGACAACGATAAGTGCGGTGATTTTAGCGGGTGGTAAAGCCCGGAGAATGGATGGACATGACAAAGGTTTACAGATTTTACATGGTAAACCTTTAATCCAGCATATGATTAAAGGTTTACAGTTGCAAATTGTTGATATTTCAATCAACGCCAATAGAAACCAAGCCGAATACGCAAAATTCGGTTTTCCTGTTTTTGCCGATGAATTAGCAGATTTCCAAGGTCCGTTAAGCGGTATGCTGAGTGGACTTGAAAAAGCCAAGACAGATTTTGTTTTGTTCACACCTTGCGATAGTCCTTTTTTTCCTAAAAATTTACTCGCAAAACTCAAAAGTGCGGTGGAAAATGACCGCACTTTGATTGTTTATGCCTGTGATGAAGAAAGGGCGCATCCTACATTTTGTTTAATGTCGGTAGAATTAAAAGAGGCATTACGGAGTTACCTTGCCGCCGGAGAGCGGAGGCTGTTGCAATTTATGCGGGAAAATAAAGGGATTCCGGTAAAATTTACAACAAGTGAAGGTCGATTTATGAATTTTAATTCCTTGGACGATTTACGATAATAATTTTTTACTATGCTGAGAGTTGATTAAGAGAGACGTATTATTTTATGAAAAATTCTGATTTATCCCGTTATTTTACACCGTTACACATTATTACTGCGATCTGTGTCATCGTATATTTATTGCAACAAATCGGTTTTGAAGAAAGTATTATGGATGCCTTTCATTATCCGGTTTATTTTGATCAGGATTGGGAGCTTTGGCGTTATATTTCACATTCTTTTGTGCATTTGTCGAACATTCACATTATTGCGAACTTATCTTGGTTTTGGTTATTCGGAAGTGTGATTGAACGCTATTTTGGTGGAAGAAAACTATTTTTTATTTTTTTAGTTTCTGCCATGGTTAGCGGTATCGTACAAAATTATTTTTCAGGCGCAGGTTTTTTTGGATTATCGGGTGTGGTGTATGCGGTGTTAGGTTATGTTTTTGTCGTAGATAAACTGAATGCTAATATTTTCAATTTGCCGAAAGGCTTTTTTACTATGTTACTCGTGGGATTGATATTTGGATTTATTAGCCCTTTATTTGATATTTATATTGGTAATGCTGCCCATGTTTCGGGGCTGTTAGTTGGATTATTATGGGGATTTATTGATAGTAAAATTTATTTGAATCATTTACAGTAGAAATGCTATTTATTAAAGAGATACGATATGAAACAGTCCATTCGCCATCAAAAAATTATGGAGCTTGTCAATCAGCATGGTTATTTAAGTACAGAAGATTTAGTTACCCGATTGGATGTAAGTCCGCAAACAATCCGACGGGATTTAAATGTTCTTGCAGAATTGAATTTTATTCGTCGTCATCACGGAGGGGCTGCTTCCCCTTCTTCTGCAGAAAATTCCGATTATGCTGATCGTAAGCAGTTATTTTCTTCACAAAAAAACCGTATTGCCCAAGAAGTGGTAAAACTTATTCCAAATGGCGCATCATTATTTATTGACATTGGTACAACGCCGGAAGCTGTGGCAAATGCGTTACTAGGTCATAAATCTTTACGCATTGTAACGAATAATCTGAATGCAGCCCATTTGCTCCGTCAAAATGAAAGTTTTGATATTACTATGGCGGGCGGTTCGCTACGGACAGATGGGGGGATTATTGGTGAGGCTACCGTAAATTTTATTTCTCAGTTTCGTTTAGATTTTGGCATTCTTGGTATCAGTGCTATTGATGCGGATGGTTCTTTGTTGGATTACGATTACCATGAAGTACAAGTGAAACGGGCTATTATGGAGAGTTCACGCCAAACGTTATTAGTGACGGACCATTCAAAATTTACCCGACAAGCGATTGTACGTTTAGGGGAATTGGAGGATGTGGAATACTTATTTACAGATGAAGTGCCGTTTCCTATCAGCCAATACTTACAGAGTGTTAAAACAAAATTAGTGATATGTTAGTAAGAAGGTGCGGCTATTTCTAACCGCACTTTTGTTTTTTTTAACTTCCATATCAAACCACTAACGCAGTTAAGACCAATTCAAAAAAACAAAACAGGATTAAATCGGAGATTTATACATAAATACAGGGGGAGTAAACTTGAAATACCAAGAAGTGTAAGACTTGATACGTCAAGAAACACAATGAGCTCCCTCTCAAATCTTGAGACCGATTATAGTATAAGTGAGGATGGATAGAAAGAAAAAAATTGAAATTTGTGAAATGCGTCACATTTCTCACTTTTAATTTTCAACGAAACTAAGCGCTGTTTCAATAACTTCAATCCCCGCTCCCTGTTTGAATGCGTTTTCACTTAAATAACGACGCCATTGGCGTGCGCCTTTACAACATTGAAATGTTCCCAGCATATGGCGAACAATATGGTTGAGGTAAACACCTTGGCTCAGTTGTTGTTCAATATAAGGCAGCATTGCTAACACGGCTTCTCGTGGGGTAACAATCGGCATATTGGCATAAAACAAAGCTTGATCGATCGTGCCGAGTAAGCTCGGGTTTTGATAGGTTTCACGTCCTACCATCACCCCATCCACAAATTGCAAATGTTGTTTCATTTCTTCCACGGTTTTGATTCCGCCATTAATGACCATTTTCAAATGGGGAAAGTCGCGCTTTAACTGATAGACGCGTTCATAATCAAGAGGGGGGATTTCACGATTTTCTTTCGGGCTTAATCCGGAAAGCCATGCTTTACGTGCGTGAATAATAAATTCATGGCAGCCTTTATCTTGCACTTTTTCGATAAAATCACATAAAAATTCGTAACTGTCGAGATCATCAATACCGATACGGGTTTTAACCGTTACAGGAATATTCACCGCTTGTTGCATTTTTTCGACACATTCCGCCACCAAATCCGCTTTTGCCATTAAACACGCACCAAACATTCCGTTTTGTACGCGATCGGAAGGACAACCTACATTAAGATTGATTTCATGATACCCCCGATCTTCTGCCAGTTTTGCACAATATTTGAGCTGTTCGGGATCGCTTCCGCCTAATTGTAGCGCAACGGGATTTTCACGGGGATCAAAACCCAAGAGATCATATTTGGCATGGATAATTGCCGGTGCGGTGACCATTTCCGTATAAAGTAGTGCATGTTTAGAAAATTGGCGATGAAAATAGCGGCAATGACGTGTCGTCCAATCCAGCATTGGTGCAACGGAGAAGCGACCACGATAAAAGTGCGGTTGATTTTGAGGCATTTTTATTTCTCTGGTTGTTGATCCCGATTTAGCGAAGGATCTTTATGTAAATTGGCGTGGGATTATGGCGATATCGGTTTAGGAAATCAAGAGTAGTAGGCGGTGTGATAAAAACTAAAGATTGAAATAATCCTTTAATTTAAGAATATTACTATATTTACGATTCGCGATCCTTTCACGATCCCCTCAGGTTTAATTATTGACAAGGACTAGTAAAATCATTAGAATTCGGCGTCTATTTCTATATTGAAGTAGATTTTTTGAACAACATTCTATTATTGAATAACATTTAAACTGGAGCTTTTTTAATGGCAACTATCAACCAGCTAGTACGCAAACCGCGTGTGAAAAAGGTTGTAAAAAGCAACGTTCCTGCATTAGAGGCTTGTCCGCAGAAACGTGGTGTATGTACTCGTGTATATACTACAACTCCTAAAAAACCAAACTCAGCGTTACGTAAAGTATGTCGTATCCGCTTGACAAATGGTTTTGAAGTAACTTCTTATATTGGTGGCGAAGGTCACAACCTTCAAGAGCACAGTGTTGTATTAATCCGTGGCGGTCGTGTTAAAGACTTACCGGGTGTGCGTTACCACACAGTACGCGGCGCGTTAGACTGCGCAGGCGTGAAAGATCGTAAACAAGGTCGTTCTAAATACGGCGTTAAACGTCCTAAAGCTTAATGGTTCTCCGTTAAGTAAGGCCAAACGTCTAAATTAGCAAAACAATTTAAACCATAAACTCCAGTCAAAAGCGCATTGCGCTGCAAAATTCCTCAATAAAGGAGGATTGCTGATGAGTTTTGGATATCCTGAAGATTAAAATACGGAGAAATTCACAATGCCACGTCGTCGTAGTATTGAACCACGCAAGATTCTTCCAGATCCGAAATTCGGTTCAGAATTACTTGCAAAATTTATTAATGTAATCATGGTGGACGGTAAAAAATCCGTTGCCGAATCAATCGTTTATGGTGCGTTAGAAACTTTATCTGAGCGTACAGGTAAAGAACCCTTAGAAGCATTTGAAATCGCACTTGAAAATGTGCGTCCAACCGTTGAGGTTAAATCTCGTCGCGTTGGTGGTTCAACCTACCAAGTACCGGTTGAAGTTCGTCCGGTTCGTCGTAATGCATTAGGTATGCGTTGGATCGTAGAAGCAGCACGTAAACGTGGTGATAAATCAATGGCTTTACGCCTTGCAAACGAATTATCTGATGCCTCTGATAACAAAGGTGCAGCAGTGAAAAAACGTGAAGACGTTCACCGTATGGCTGAAGCGAATAAAGCATTTGCTCACTATCGTTGGTAATAAGCTTTTGAATTTAAAGGGCTTCATCATTGATGAAGCCTTACCCTTATATAAACAGATATTAAACTAAACAAGGTTATAATAATGGCACGTACAACTCCTATTGAAAGATATCGCAATATCGGTATTAGTGCGCACATTGATGCGGGTAAAACGACTACTACTGAACGTATCTTATTCTATACAGGTGTGAGCCACAAAATCGGTGAAGTACACGATGGTGCGGCAACAATGGACTGGATGGAACAAGAACAGGAACGCGGTATCACCATCACCTCTGCGGCAACAACCGCATTCTGGTCTGGTATGTCTCAACAATTCCCACAACACCGTATCAATGTTATTGACACTCCGGGACACGTAGACTTTACTGTTGAAGTAGAACGTTCTATGCGTGTTCTTGATGGCGCGGTAATGGTTTACTGTGCTGTAGGTGGTGTTCAACCTCAGTCTGAAACCGTGTGGCGTCAAGCGAATAAATATGAAGTTCCGCGTATTGCGTTCGTTAATAAAATGGACCGTACCGGTGCAAATTTCTTACGTGTAGTTGAGCAATTAAAAACCCGTTTAGGTGCTAACGCTGTTCCTCTTCAACTTCCAATCGGTGCGGAAGAAAACTTTACCGGTGTTGTTGATTTGATCAAAATGAAAGCAATCAACTGGAACGAAGCTGATCAAGGTATGACCTTCACTTACGAAGATATTCCGGCAAATATGGTTGCTGACTGTGAAGAATGGCGTCAAAACCTTGTAGATGCCGCAGCTGAAGCATCTGAAGAGCTAATGGAAAAATACCTTGGCGGTGAAGAATTAACTGAAGAAGAGATCAAAGCTGGTCTTCGTCAACGTGTATTAGCGAATGAAATTATCTTGGTAACCTGTGGTTCTGCATTCAAAAATAAAGGTGTTCAGGCAATGCTTGACGCTGTGGTTGAGTACTTACCTGCGCCAACAGATATTCCTGCGATTAAAGGTATTAACCCTGATGAAACCGAAGGTGAACGTCATGCAAGCGATGAAGAGCCGTTTTCTTCATTAGCATTTAAAATTGCAACCGACCCATTTGTGGGTAACTTAACCTTCTTCCGCGTGTACTCTGGGGTAATTAACTCAGGTGATACTGTATTGAACTCAGTACGTCAAAAACGTGAACGTTTTGGTCGTATCGTTCAAATGCATGCTAACAAACGTGAAGAAATCAAAGAAGTTCGTGCGGGTGATATTGCTGCAGCAATCGGCTTAAAAGATGTCACTACAGGTGATACATTATGTGCAATTGAGGCACCAATTATCCTTGAGCGTATGGAATTCCCAGAGCCGGTAATTTCTGTTGCGGTAGAACCGAAAACTAAAGCAGACCAAGAAAAAATGGGTATTGCATTGGGTCGTTTGGCTCAAGAAGACCCTTCATTCCGTGTTCACACTGATGAAGAATCTGGAGAGACCATCATTTCAGGTATGGGTGAATTACACTTAGATATCATCGTTGACCGTATGAAACGTGAATTCAAAGTGGAAGCGAACATCGGTAAACCACAAGTATCTTACCGCGAGACTATCCGTACCTGTGTTAATGATGTAGAAGGAAAACACGCAAAACAATCCGGTGGTCGCGGTCAATACGGTCATGTTGTTATTGACTTGTATCCATTAGAGCCAGAAGGTCCAGGATACGAATTTGTTAACGAAATCAAAGGTGGTGTAATTCCTGGTGAATACATCCCGGCTGTCGACAAAGGTATCCAAGAGCAGCTTAAATCCGGTCCATTAGCAGGTTATCCGGTAGTTGACCTTGGTGTGCGTTTACACTTCGGTTCATACCATGATGTGGACTCATCCGAATTAGCGTTTAAATTGGCGGCTTCTTTAGCATTTAAAGCAGCGTTCGCTAAAGCAAACCCAGTTCTACTAGAGCCAATCATGAAAGTAGAAGTTGAAACGCCACCTGAGTATGTGGGTGACGTAATCGGTGATTTAAGCCGTCGTCGTGCAATGGTTAACGGTCAAGAAGCGAACGAATTTGTTGTTAAAATTGATGCAGAAGTTCCACTTTCTGAAATGTTCGGTTATGCAACAGACCTACGTTCACAAACTCAAGGTCGTGCATCATACTCAATGGAACCGTTAAAATATGCTGAAGCGCCAACAAGTGTTGCAGCAGCAGTAATTGAAGCACGTAAAAAATAATATTTTTGTAACATAATAGCGGTGTAAAATTCTTAGTTTTTATACCGCACTTTTAGGAAACATTAGTAATGTCTAAAGAAAAATTTGAACGTACAAAACCGCACGTAAACGTGGGTACAATCGGCCACGTTGACCACGGTAAAACAACTTTAACAGCAGCAATCACCACAGTATTAGCAAAACACTACGGTGGTGCAGCTCGTGCATTTGACCAAATTGATAATGCACCGGAAGAAAAAGCGCGTGGTATTACCATTAATACTTCACACGTTGAATACGATACACCAACCCGTCACTACGCACACGTTGACTGTCCGGGACACGCCGACTATGTTAAAAACATGATTACCGGTGCGGCACAAATGGACGGGGCTATTCTTGTAGTAGCGGCAACTGATGGTCCGATGCCACAAACTCGTGAGCACATCTTATTAGGTCGCCAAGTAGGTGTACCTTACATCATCGTATTCTTAAACAAATGCGATATGGTTGATGACGAAGAGTTATTAGAATTAGTCGAAATGGAAGTGCGTGAGCTTCTTTCTCAATATGACTTCCCGGGTGATGATACCCCAATCGTGCGTGGTTCTGCATTAAAAGCGTTAGAAGGTGATGCGGCATGGGAAGAAAAAATCCTTGAGTTAGCAAACCACTTAGATACTTACATTCCAGAGCCTGAGCGTGCGATTGACCAACCGTTCCTTCTTCCGATTGAAGACGTGTTCTCAATCTCCGGTCGTGGTACTGTAGTAACCGGTCGTGTTGAGCGTGGAATTATCCGTACCGGTGATGAAGTAGAAATCGTAGGTATCAAAGATACCGCTAAAACAACCGTAACCGGTGTTGAAATGTTCCGTAAATTACTTGACGAAGGTCGTGCGGGTGAGAACATCGGTGCATTATTACGTGGTACTAAACGTGAAGAAATCGAACGTGGTCAAGTATTAGCGAAACCGGGTTCAATCACGCCACACACTGACTTCGAATCAGAAGTGTACGTATTATCAAAAGATGAAGGTGGTCGTCATACGCCATTCTTCAAAGGTTACCGTCCACAATTCTATTTCCGTACAACAGACGTAACCGGTACTATTGAATTACCGGAAGGTGTGGAAATGGTTATGCCTGGCGATAATATCAAAATGACAGTATCCCTAATCCACCCAATTGCGATGGACCAAGGTTTGCGTTTTGCGATTCGTGAAGGTGGTCGTACAGTAGGTGCGGGCGTTGTTGCGAAAATCATTAAATAATTTATTTGATGAATTAAATGAAGATAGAGGCAGATCGAAAGATCTGCCTTTTTCGTATCATTTCTTATACCGTATAAATATGATTTAACTGGATAGAAAAGCTAAATGAAAACTGACTTTTTTTCCTAAGAATGGTAGGATAGTGGCCAAATTGCTGACATATTAATATAGTTATGACAACACCGACTATTCTAAAAATAGCGACACGCCAAAGCCCTCTTGCATTATGGCAAGCGAATTTTGTAAAAGAGCGTTTAGAAAATATTCATCCCACCCTAACGGTGGAACTTGTTCCAATGGTTACAAAAGGGGATATAATTCTTGATACTCCACTGGCTAAAATTGGTGGAAAGGGGCTGTTTGTAAAAGAATTAGAAAATGCGCTATTAGAAAAACGTGCTGATATTGCGGTTCATTCAATAAAAGATGTGCCAATGCAATTTCCTGAAGGGCTTGGGTTAAGTGTAATTTGTAAACGTGAAGATCCACGTGATGCTTTTGTTTCAAATAATTATGTTTCATTCAATGATTTGCCGGAAGGTGCGATTGTTGGTACATCAAGTTTACGCCGTCAGTGTCAATTAAAACAGTTACGACCGGATTTGGATATTCGCTCGCTACGCGGCAATGTTGGGACTCGTTTAAGTAAGCTGGATAATGGTGAATACGATGCGATTATTTTAGCCGCAGCCGGATTAATTCGTCTAGGTATGAAAGAACGTATCGCTTCCTTTATTGATGTGGCAACCTCTTTACCTGCAGTGGGACAAGGGGCCGTTGGTATTGAATGTCGTATGGACGACCACCTCGTTCAGAAATTGCTCGCACCGCTTGCGGATGAAGAGACAACTGTTTGCGTGAAGGCGGAACGAGCCATGAACGCACGTTTGCAAGGCGGTTGCCAAGTGCCTATTGGGGGCTACGCTGTTCTTGAAAATAACCAGATTCGTTTACGTGCTCTTGTTGGTGAACTTGATGGTTCGTCAATTATTCGAGCAGAAGGTAAAAGTGCGGTTGAAAAAGCAGAAGAATTAGGCGTTCAAATCGCAGAGCAGTTACTGGCACAAGGTGCCGACAGTATTCTTGCAAAAGTTTATGTATTAGGAGATAAATAATGGCGATTCTTGTCACCCGCCCCGATGAGCGTGGAAAAGAGCTGACTGATTTACTCAATCAAGCAGGTCGGGTGGCGCTGCATTTGCCCTTATTTACTTTTGAAAGTGGTAAGGAGCTGAAAAGCCTACCGGGGAAATTTAATCGTTTAAAATCCGGTGATTATGTATTTCTTGTGTCTAAAAGTGCAGTTGATTTTTCCGTCAAAACACTAAAAGAAGTCGGTTTCCATTGGCGTGAAGATTTACAATACTTTACTGTTGGACAAAGAACCGCACAGCATTTTTCCTGTCGAAGCGAACAATCTATACGCTATCCCATTGAACAAGAAAATAGTGAAGGTTTGCTTGCTCTTCCACAGATGCAACAACTTAATGGAAAACAGATTTTAATTTTACGCGGTAATGGTGGACGTGAATATTTTACCGAACAAGCGAAAAAAAGAGGGGCAACGGTGGAAATTGTGGAATGCTACCGTCGAGAGCCTATAATTTATAATAGTGATGAACAAAGCAGTATTAAACGTTCCGGCGTGGATACGTTAGTGGTGACGAGTTTAGAAATTTTATATGCGTTAATTGAATTTCTCCCTGAAAGTGAACAGGATTGGCTGAAAAATTGTAAGTTAGTCACGGTGAGTTCCCGTATTGCGGATATTGCAAAATCTCAAGGGTGGCAAACTGTCATCCTCTCTTCAAAAGCGGATAACCAAAGTTTGTTGAAAACATTACTTAGCTAAATGACCTAATAAGGAATGAATATGGCGAAAAATAAATCAAATGAGGTAGCAGAAAACCTTGATGATACTGTAGAGAGTACCATTGAAACCTCAACTGAAACTCCTGCCGAAACAAATTCTCAACCGGCTCAAACTGTTGTGAAGAAAAGTGGGACTGGCTTGAGCCTGTTGGCTATTTTAATTGCCCTAGGTGTTGGGGGCGCTGGTTATTATTTAGGGCAGCAACAAGTGAGTGAAATTCAGCAAAAATTGACCGCACTTGAAGGAAAAATCACTAATCTCTCATCATCAACTTCTTCTGAGAGTGTTCAATCTGAACAGGTTGCGGCTCTTGAAAAAAATATTTCCGCTACACAAAATAAATTGAATCAATTTGAGCAATTGGTTTTAGCAAAAGAACAAGACCTTGGTACACTGCGTCATCAACTTGAAGTCGTGAGTAAACAAGCATCGGCTCAACAGCCTAACGATTGGTTATTCTCAGAAGCCGATTTTTTGCTTAACAATGCATTACGTAAGTTAGTATTAGATAATGATGTAGATACCGGAATTTCGTTATTGAAGTTGGCTAATGAAACCTTAATGAAGGTAAATAGCTCTGAGTCAATGGCGATTCGCACAGCAATTAACCAAGATCTCAAACAGCTACTCTCAGTCGATAATGTCGATCAAAATTCAGTAATGCAGCAACTTTCCCAGCTAGCTAATTCAGTAGACGAATTACCTTTGCTGAATGTTAATTTTGGTGATACCCCTGATTCGACCAAACTATCCGATTCTTTAGACGATTGGCAAGCTAATGTAGAAAAAAGTGCGGTTTCTTTTTTGAATCATTTTATTCGAATAACACCGAAACAAGGTACTGATAGAAAAGAATTACTTGCACCGAATCAAGATATTTATTTACGTGAAAATATTCGCTTACGTTTACAATTAGCTATTATGGCGGTATCGCGTCAACAAAATGATTTATATAAACAATCTTTAGATGCAGTGGCGACTTGGGTGCGTAGCTATTTTGATACAAACACGGAAGTAACGCAGACTTTCTTAAAATCTATTGATGAATTAATGGAATTATCAGTTTATGTTGATGTACCGAATCAATTACAAAGCTTGAACTTACTTGATAAATATCTCAATCGTACACCAGTGGAAGTAAAAAAAGTTGAGATTGAATCTGAAAAGTATCTTGATGAATCAACAAAATCACATGATGTGAATGAGAATCAAGTTAAGCCGGATGCTTCTTCCACAGATGAAAAACCACCAGTTGAGCCTCAACAATAAGGATAGATTATGTTTAGAACACTATTTTTAATGCTGGCTTTACTTGCCGGACTGATTGCCGGTCCGTATCTTTCAGGTCAGCAAGGCTATGTTCGTATTGAAACAGCGGGCAATATTTATGAAATGTCTATCACGACACTCGTTATTTTATTTATTGCTACCCTTGCAGTAATTTATGCCATAGAGTGGGCGGTTAGCCGTTTCTTGCGTTTAAGTAATAATACTTACAGTTGGTTTTCTCGCCGTAAACGTGTAAAAGCACAAAAACAAACCCTTGAAGGTTTAATGAAAATGGACGAAGGGGATTATACTAAAGCAGAGAAACTTATCGGTAAGAATGCTAAACATTCTGATGAACCTATTTTAAATTTAATTAAAGCTGCTGAAGCGGCGCAACAACGTGGTGATGAATTTAGCGCAAATCGTTATTTAATTGAAGCAACCGAATTGGCTGGTTCAGATAATTTACTCGTTGAAATTGCACGTACCCGAATTTTATTACAACAAAATAAATTACCGGCGGCGCGTAGCTCTGTGGATAGCTTATTGGAGATGACTGATCGAAATAAAGAAGTCTTAAAATTAGCAGTCGAAATTTATATGCAGTCTAAAGCTTACCAAGCGCTTGATAATATTTTGGATTTAATTCAGCGTTCGGGTTTATATTCTCCAGATGAATTTAAAGTAGTACAGCTTAAAACTGAAAACGGTTTACTTGATGAAAAAATGAATGAAGAAGGCGTGGATGGTTTACTTGCTTGGTGGGAAGCACAGCCTCGCCGCCGCCGTAACGATTTGAATTTAAAAGTGGCGTTGATTCAACGTTTAATTGATTGTAATGATCACGAATCAGCTTATGAATTTACTCTCGAAGCATTGAAAAAATGGGGGGATAATACGCCATTAAGCCCTACACTCTGTACACAAATAACCCGTTTACAACCGATTGATAATACGAAGTTGATCAAGATAATGGAAAAACGTGCTAAACATACTGATGAAAGCCAGCAATGTGGTGTTAATCGTGCGCTTGGTTATTTATATGTGCGTAATAATGAATTTGCTAAAGCAGCGGAAGTTTTTAAGAAAGTTATTGCTTGTCCGAAACAGCTTGAATCTAACGATGCTATGATGGCGGCTTATGTGTTTGAGCAAGCCGGAGATAAAGCAGCTGCTGAACAAATTCGTCAAGAAAGTTTACGTAATGCGATGTCGATTCAGCCTGAAGAGATGGAAAAAAACGAAGAAAATCCAATCGCTCTTTTGGAGGAGAAGGCGTAGAACTTTAGTTATTAAACTACAAATAAGTGAGTGCTTCCTATTTAGAATAGGATCATCAAAATCAATCTAAAAAAAGAAGCTCTCATTTTCTTTAATTTCCTGATTAACCGAAAGATCTCGTTACTTAATTTATTTATTTTCTCCAAATTCTTTCACTTGGTATTCTGAAGTCTTCAGAAATTGCTCTATTACAAACAATCAGATCAAATTCGTCAAGTTGACTAATGTAGGTGGAATGAATTTGTTTAGGCTTAGTATGGTCAAAAATAAGGATTTTCTTTTGTGTTTTTGCCATGGCTTTTTGTTTTACTTGAGCTTCACTGAATCTAAAACAAGTTAGCCCATGTTGTTTATCAACACCAGAAGTTGCAATAAATGCTTTCGTTGTGCATGCAGAGTCTGGTATGGAATGACTTTTACACAGTCTAGCCATAATTTAGTCATATCCCTTTCAGCATAACCCTCTTTTCACTTAGAATGGTGGCGTTTTGTCTTGATGACGAAAGAATATTTCCCGCACTATCTACTTACTAGTATGGCTTTAATAAAGGTTCCACCACAATCAATACCTAAGTAATATGTCATTATGTTCCTTCTAATCCGCTTTTGGTCAGGTGTGTGTGAGCAATGAACTCCGTAAACAAGGTATTTTTGTTTCAGCAGGCGGTGTCAGCTCTATTGGTTAAGACATAATCTTGCTAATTTCAAACAAAGATTGACCGCACTTGAGAAATTGGTTGCTGAACAAGGCATTATTCTCCATGAATCCTTAGAGTGTAAAAAGAAGATGAGCTTGCTTATGGTGAAATTGAAACGTCTCACCCGGGTTATCTTGGTGCTCAAGATACCATCTATGTGGGGAATCTCAACGGTGTTGGGCGAATTTATCAACAAACCTTTATTGATACTTACAGCAAAGTGGCGTTCGCCAAGCTTTACACGATGAAAACTGCGATTACGGCGGCAGATATGCTCAACGTGTTGTCTTAATTTCGAAAACCAAGACCGATGTGCGTATTCTGACCGACCGAGGCAGTGAATCAATGATGAGCTTTAAAATTAATCTAAATAACAATCCGCCCGTAAAACGGGCGGTTTTTAGGCTACCCTATAAGGGCCTTCTAGTACTTCACATGCCCCTCAAGGGGCATGTGAAAAGACTGACAACCGTACAATAACTCTATGGCTTACCCCTTTGGGGTCTAGATATTCTTTCTTTGATACTTCGGGATAAAGACTATATGATACTTACCGTTCCATCTTGTGTGTATTTGCCTATAATAAAAAAGCGCAATATTAATTGCGCCTTATTTTATCCTACTAAATTTATTTCATCAGTAACACAACGGATTCACAGGCAATGCCTTCACTTCTCCCTGTGAAGCCTAATTTTTCTGTCGTAGTCGCTTTCACATTGATTTGTTCAATATCGCAGGTTAAGTCTTCGGCAATTACTGCTCGCATATCATCAATATAAGGGCGCATTTTCGGGGCTTGGGCAATAATGGTGATATCCACATTACCCACTTTATAGCCTTTTTTCTTCACTTGACGAAAGGCTTCCCGTAGCAAACCTCGACTATCGGCATTTTTATATTGCATATCAGTATCGGGAAAAAGTTTTCCTATATCCCCTAACGCAGCAGCCCCTAACAGGGCATCTGTCAATGCGTGAAGGACAACATCGCCATCAGAATGGGCAATAAATCCGGTGTGGTAAGGGACGGTAACGCCACCAATAATTAATGGTCTGTCTTCACCAAAGGCGTGCACATCAAAACCGTGTCCAATTCTTATCATCCAATTTTCCTTGTTAAATAAAATTCTGCGAGAGCTAAATCTTCAGGTCGCGTTACTTTAATATTGTCGCTTCTTCCTGCTACTAAGTGCGGTCGGAATCCGGCAAGTTCCATTGCTGAAGATTCATCCGTAATAATCTGTTGTTTTGCTAATCCGTTATAGATTGAGTTTTTTAATAAATCTGCACGGAAAAATTGTGGTGTTTGAGCTTGCCAAAGTTGTGAACGATCTTCTGTTGTTATTATCGTGCTGATTTCATCACTCCGCTTGATTGTATCGGTTACGGGAGTCGCAAGGATAGCACCATGTTCGTCATTGATTTCCAATAATTTGTTTAAATCTGACTCCGTTAAACAAGGTCTTGCCGCATCATGTACTAATGCCCAAGCATTTTCTTCAAAAATAGCATTCAGTGCATTTAAAACTGATTCTGCCCGAGTATTTCCGCCTTCTACAAGTTGGATTTTTTCATGAGATAGAATCGAGAGCGAGGGAGAAGAAGTATAACCTTTCCCAAGAGCGACAATAACCCGAGAAATCGCATGGTGATTGAGCATAATACTCAACGTATGCTCTAAAATCGTTTTTCCTAAAATAGTTAAATATTGCTTAGGCATTCCCGCTTTCATACGAGAGCCTATACCCGCTGCCGGAATAATGGCAATAATTTTTCGTGACATGATTATTTATGCTCTTTCACTATGTGGTAGAAGGTTTCATTTTCTTTCACCATATCATGCTGCATTCTGGCACGTTCTTCAATGGATTCAAAGCCTTTTGTTAACCCTTGAATTTCTGCCGAGATCATTTGGTTTCGCTGCACTAACTTTTCATTTTCAGCTTTATTTTCAGTAATCTGTGTTGAAACTTTTTTGTAATCAACGTAACCATTTTTGCCAAACCAGAGGTTGTATTGAAAGATAGCAAGAATGCCTACAAGAATCGCAATAAATATACGCATAAACTTTGTCTGAAAGATTGTGAGAAATGCCCATAGTTTATCTTGAAATGATCAGAAAGGCGATGGGAAAGTGCGGTCAATTTCTGTTACGTTTTTGGATTTGTTTTATCTTCTATGTGATCTTAATCACAAATCTATGAGAATTCCTTCGCGATGAACTGAAATTCCAGCAAACTTTTCATAAAACTTGCTATACTTTTTCCACTTTAATTTATCTTTTTGAGGAGAATACGATGAAAAAAACGTTAAAACTGACCGCACTTGCTACAATTTCCGCTTTTGTATTAGCCGGATGTGCGCACACAATTGATAAAGAAGCACACGCAAACGCTCAATTACAGCAACAAGCAGTATTAGGATTAAACTGGATGCAAGATTCCGGTGAATATCAGGCCTTAGCATATCAAGCATACAATGCCGCAAAAGTGGCTTTTGATCAGGCAAAAGTGGCAAAAGGCAAGAAAAAAGCCGTTGTCGTAGATTTAGATGAAACCATGTTAGATAACAGCCCTTATGCAGGTTGGCAGGTACAAAATAATAAACCTTTTGATGGCAAAGATTGGACTCGTTGGGTTGAGGCTCGTCAATCTCGTGCAATACCCGGTGCAGTTGAATTTAATAACTACGTAAATTCTCATAAAGGTAAAGTATTCTATGTTACTAACCGTAAAGACAGCACGGAAAAGGCAGGCACCATTGATGATATGAAACGCTTGGGCTTTAATGGTATTGATGAATCCGCATTTTATTTAAGAAAAGATAAATCATCCAAAGCGGAACGTTTTGCTGAAATTGAAAAACAAGGTTATGAAATCGTGCTTTATGTGGGTGACAATCTGGATGATTTTGGTAATGCTGTTCATGGTAAACTTAATGCAGAACGTCGTGATTTTGTGGCAAAAAATAAAACAAAATTTGGTAAAACTTATATTGTGTTACCAAATGCAAACTATGGTGGTTGGGAAGGTGGTCTGAAAAAAGATTACTTCAAAGGGGATACCCAAAGTAAAATTAAGGCACGTTTGGACGCAATCCAAGCATGGGACGGTAAATAGCTTAATCTGCGTTTAAAAATAAAGCGTTGCGGATAATCGCAACGCTTTTTATATAGAAAAAAGTGCGGTCGATTTTTGTTACCTTTTCTCTTTATGATGTGCGTATTTTTCTTTTTGGGCTGCGAAATCGGCACCTTTTGCTATCATGCGTAATTGTAAAATAACACGCTGTTTAAGCTGTTCGCGTTCCTGTTTGCTCATATCTAAGGCATTTGCACCGGCAGTGAATACAATCGTTACGATGCCTTCTGCCTGAACATAAGCGATATATTGCGGATATTGGTGCTTATAAGCAATATATTCCGTAAGTTCATCCACAAAATGTTTAATTTCACGTGCGGCAGCCGTACGGAATGCTTGGGACGTCCCCGAGCTTTCCCGTAGTAATAAGCGGAATACATTTGTGCTGTTTGTGATAAATTCAAAAAAAGTATCCACAGAAACAGAAATCACGCTACCACCGGCATCAATACGTTTACGGGCTTGGCGCATAAGCTGTCGTAAGATCAAGCCTGCTTCATCCACCATTTCTAATCCTAGTTCGTCCATATCGCTAAAATGGCGATAAAAGGATGTGGGTGCTATACCCGCTTCACGTGCGACTTCTCTCAAACTCAAATTAGAAAAACTTTTTTCCGCACTAAGCTGGTTAAATGCGGCATCAACCAGTGCCCGACGGGTTTTTTCTTTTTGAATTGCACGAATACCCGCCATTATTTTGCTCCGGCAAGAATAGATTTAACCTTAGAACTGATGGCACTTGCGACACGTTCATAACGATTGCGTAACGGTGAACCCGGACGATATACTAATGCGATATTACGCGTGGGTTCAGGAGAATGACATGGAATATATTTCACCCCTTTGCGTAGACCTTCATTTCGCACGGCAAGTTCAGGCATAAATGTGATACCTGCATTAGCTGCAACCATATTCCTTAGTGTTTCGAGGCTGGTTGCTTTAAAATGTGAATTTTCTTTTGCCCCTGCGGTGAAACAATAATCTAATGTTTGATGGCGTAGGCAATGGCCATCGTCCAGCATGAGCATTTCTTGACCGATAAGCTGCCTCATGGAAAGTTTTTCTTCTTTCGCCCAGTGGTGATCTTCGGAAACGGCGAGTAACATTTTCTCTTCAAAAATAGGGATTTCAATAAATGCTTCTGTTTTTTGAACGCGAGCTAAAATTGCGCAATCTAAACGCCCGGTTTCAAGTTGCTCCAATAGCTGATGTGTTTGTGCTTCATAAAGAAATATTTCTAAATCAGGGAAGGATTCTTTTAAGGTTGGCACAATGTAAGGAAGTAAATAAGGTCCGACAGTTGGGATTAAACCAATATGTAATGGGCCGGTCATTTCCTTGCCTTGATTGCTAGCCATCTCTTGTAGTAATTTTACTTCACGTAAAACAGTGCGGGCTTGTTCTACAAGAAGCATTCCTGATTGGGTAAAAAGCACTTTGCGGCTCGTACGTTCTAATAAAATAATGCCAAGTTCATCTTCAAGTTTGCGGATTTGCCCGCTTAATGTTGGTTGACTCACATTACAAGAGTCTGCTGCACGACGAAAATGTTTGTGTTCAGATAAGGCCACTAAGTACTCTAAATCACGAATGTTCATTGGGAATTTTTCCTTATAGAAAAAGTCAATTAAAAAAATAGAATTAATTGGTTGTAACTATATCACAACTTTGGCTATAATCCAGAGGCAAATAAAATTCATATTAAAAAATTAAGGAGAAAAATATGGCTTTAACCGATATGACAGGTAAAAAAGTACCGGACGTTACATTCCATACTCGCCAGGGCGATGCTTGGGTTGATGTCACGACAAGCGAATTATTTGATAACAAAACTGTCGTTGTATTTTCACTTCCGGGAGCATTTACTCCAACTTGCTCGTCAACACATTTACCACGCTATAATGAATTAGCCTGTGAATTTAAGGCTGCCGGTGTAGATAAGATTATCTGTATTTCTGTCAATGATACTTTCGTGATGAATGCTTGGAAGGCCGATCAAGAATCTGAAAATATCACCGTCATTCCGGATGGTAATGGTGAATTTACCGAAGGCATGGGTATGCTTGTAAACAAAGAAGATTTAGGATTTGGTAAACGTTCTTGGCGTTATTCAATGCTGGTGAAAAACGGCATTGTAGAAAAAATGTTTATTGAACCGGAAGAACCGGGCGATCCGTTCAAAGTATCTGATGCAGATACGATGATGAAATATTTAGTATCGGGTTGGACTGCAAAACCGTCTGTTTCTGTTATCACAAAACCGGGTTGTCCGTTCTGTGCGAAAGCAAAAGCCTTATTAAAAGCAAAAGGCTATACTTTTGAAGAAATTGTATTAGGTCGTGATGCAAGCACAATTTCCGTACGTGCAATTACTGGCAAAACCAGTGTTCCACAAGTCTTTATCGGTGGCGACTACATCGGTGGTAGCGAAGATTTAGAAAAATACTTCGCATAATGTAGGAATGTAATTTTAGCTGATTATTTTAATTTGGAACTGTAACTAAAAAGCCAAACTCTTTGCGGAGTTTGGCTTTTTTATTAGTGAAATTTTCTTTAAATTTAACCGCACTTCACCCTTTTATTAAAGCGAGCAGTTTGTCGCCAAAAAAGTAGAAAACCAATCCGAATCCAACAATCAGCAAACCAATTAATTTCGTGATATTGATTTCCCGTACGGGCATACCTATTAAACCAAAATGGTCGATCGTGCCGGCAGCCAGTAATTGCCCTATGATAATAAAAAATAACATCGCGGTAATACCGAGTTTAGGGGCAAGTAATATCGTGGTAAACACCGCTAATGCGCCTAACGCACCACCTAATAATTTCCACCAAGGTTGCTGCGGAAGTGCGGTCAAACCTTGCCATAAATCCGCTTTATTAAATAAGGCAATAAAAAAGAGCAGGATTGTCCCTACTGCAAAGGAAATAAATGTGGCGATAATGGGTTCGTTACCCACCGCTTTGGCAAGCTGGGTATTAATCGCGGATTGGGAGGCAAGCGCCATCCCAGCGACGAATGCAATTAAAATATAAATAAAAAACATGTCCCCTCCAAATAAAGAAAATTATAGAAGCTTTGCAATAATCGTCAAATAGGAAAACGCTCATAAAATTGACCGCACTTTATTTTTTCATACTAATTACAGGTTCTCGCTATCATGCTATACTCGCCGCCCATCATTTACAGAGAAACAATTATTATGATTAAAAAAGCAGGTTTAACAGGTCTTCTATTATTCGGTATGTTTTTTGGTGCCGGCAATTTAATTTTTCCTCCGAGCCTAGGGGCGCTATCGGGTGAGCAGTTTTGGGAAGCGATTTTAGGTTTTGTGCTGTCCGGTGTCGGAATTGCTGTTCTTGCCTTAATCATCGGTATGTTAAACCCGAAAGGTTATGTTGATGAAATTTCGCAGAAAATTTCCCCTTGGTTTGCGACCCTTTACTTGGTGATTTTATACCTTTCAATCGGGCCTTTTTTCGCAATTCCACGTACCGCTACGGTTGCCTATGAAGTGGGCGTTTCCCCTATGCTATCCGAAGGAATGAGTGGAATCGGATTAGTCGTTTTCACTCTATTGTATTTTGCTGCGGCTTATTTTATCGCCCTTAATCCCTCTAAAATTTTAGATAGTATCGGACGCATTCTTACCCCGGTTTTTGCCTTATTAATTGTTATTTTGGTGGTACTCGGGATTACAAAATATGGTTCGAATCCTCCTCAGTCGGCAATAGGGGATTATGCGAAAAGCGCATTTGGCACGGGATTTATTGAAGGGTATAACACCCTAGATGCACTGGCTTCCGTCGCATTTAGCGTTGTTGCGCTTCAAACCCTAAAACAGCTTGGTTTTAGTTCCCGAAAAGAATATGTGGCGACAATTTGGCTGGTCGGCATTGTGGTGGTGTTAGGTTTTAGCGTACTTTATATCGGACTGGCTTATTTCGGTAATCATTTCCCTGTACCGGCGGAGGTGATGAATAGTAATATCAATAAAGGCGTGTATATTTTATCTCAAGCCACACAAGCGATTTTCGGTGAATCCGCCCAATGGTTTTTAGCGGTGATGGTGGCAATAACCTGTTTTACCACTACCGCAGGATTAATCGTTTCCACTTCTGAGTTTTTTGCTGATCGTTTCCCCCGTTTTTCCTATCGGGTGTATGCGACAATTTTTACCCTGCTTGGGTTAGCGGTTGCGAACTTAGGATTGAATGCCATTATCCAATTCTCATTGCCAGTGTTATTGATTCTTTACCCGATTACCATTGCTATCGTAATGTTGGTGGTTGTTAATAAGTGGCTTGCCCTGTCAAAAATCGGTATGCAATTAACCGTTGTATTGGTAACGTTGGTTTCGGTGGTAAGTGTATTGGGAGAACAATTTCAAATTTCAGCACTCACCGAGTGGGTGAATTATCTTCCTTTTGCCACTATTTCCTTACCCTGGCTAATACCGGCATTAATTGGATTAGGGCTTGCATTATTTTTACCTCGCCGACAAAAGGTGCATAATTAAATAAAAGTGTGATCAATTCTTGAATTTATTATGATGACACTAAAGGAGCGAATTTTACATTCAGTATTATTTGAAATCGGCGCTGTAGGTGTTTCCACTATTGCAGTGCTTTGGAACAGTCCGGAAAAGGGCAGTGATGCACTCGGTGTAGGGGTATTAATGTCACTGGTTGCAATGGTTTGGAATCTTGTTTTTAACAGTATTTTTGACAAAATCTTTACCGCTTCACGTGAAACACGGGGGCTTAGTATAAGGATTCTTCACACGGTGATGTTTGAATGTGGTCTTCTGATTGCTACTGTGCCAATGATCGCCTACTTTTTGCAACTCACTTTATGGCAAGCATTGGTGGTGGATATCGGACTCTCTATACTAATTATGATTTACGCTCTGATTTTTAACTGGATTTACGATAATATAAGATTAAAATTTGTGTAAGTAAAAGCATAAAAAAGTGCGGTCAGTTTACAAAATATTTTTGAAATTGACCGCACTTCATCTTTTCGTCATCATTATTAAAAATTTCTTCATTACACTATTTATTTATTCATCAATTTCAGCCATAATCGCGCGCCTTATCACTTTATTATTTTTGAGGAAATTTTTATGTCGGCAACAAAAGACAGTTTAGCAAATCCGGGTCCATTAGGATTATGTGGTTTTGCATTAACCACTTGGTTATTATGTTTAATCAATGCGGGTATTTTTGATAGTTCAAACCTTGGCTTGGTATTCGGCATGGCATTTGCTTTTGGTGGAACAGCACAAATGATTGCCGGGATGTTTGAATTTAAAAAAGGCAACACCTTTGGATTTACCGCATTTATCAGTTATGGTGCGTTCTGGTGGTCTTGGGCATTATTTGTCGCGTTCTTTAAAGGCGAAACCTCAGCGCAATTTGTAGGTTGGTATTTAGGTTGTTGGGGAACATTCACATTAATGATGTTCTTAGCGACTTTCCCAAAACCACGTGCATTGCAAGCGATTTTCTTCTTTTTAACCTTAACTTTTTATGCATTAGCCATTGGTGATGCGACAGGCAACCACGCCATTGTGAATGTTGGGGGATATTTAGGTTTAATCACGGCACTTTGTGCATTCTATTTAGCCGCTGCTGAAGTATTAAACGAGTCTTATGGCAGAACGGTATTGCCAATTGGTGAAAAGAAATAATTTTTAACAATTGGTTTGAAAAGTGCGGTCATATTTTCGAGAGAATTTATGACCGCACTTTTTTACGTTAAAACATTACATTCCTGCTATATATTTCAACATCACACCGGCGGCGATAGCCGAACCAATCACTCCTGCCACATTCGGCCCCATGGCGTGCATCAGTAAGAAGTTTTGATGATCCGCTTCTAACCCTATTTTATTTGATACTCTTGCTGCCATAGGAACGGCAGAAACACCGGCAGAGCCAATCAGCGGATTGATTTTGTTTTTGCTGAATTTATTCATCAGTTTTGCCATCAATACTCCACTTGCCGTACCGATACTAAAGGCAACAACACCGAGTAACAAAATCCCTAGGGTTTGTGGTTGTAGGAATTTATCCGCCACCAATTTAGCCCCGACAGATAAACCAAGAACAATTGTGGTAATGTTGATTAGGGCATTTTGAGTGGTATCACTTAACCGTTCCACAACACCGCTGACACGCATTAAATTACCAAAACAGAACATACCCAATAGAGGGGCGGCATCCGGTAAGATCAAGGCAACCAATAACAAGAGTATGATTGGAAACAACACTTTCTCACGTTGGCTGACAGGACGAAGCTGTACCATACGGATTTTCCGCTCTTCTTCTGTCGTTAAGGCTTTCATAATCGGTGGTTGAATTAGCGGCACTAGCGCCATGTAGGAATAAGCCGCCACAGCGATAGCACCGAGTAATTCCGGTGCGAGTTTACTGGTGAGATAAATCGCTGTTGGACCGTCAGCACCGCCAATAATTCCAATCGCAGCTGCCTGCGGAAGGGTGAAGGGAATAATGCCGAGCCAGTTTAACGCCAATGCGCCTAACACGGTGGTAAAAATACCAAATTGAGCTGCCGCGCCTAACAGTAAGGTTCTAGGGTTGGCAAGAAGCGGACCGAAATCCGTCATTGCGCCCACGCCCATAAAGATGACAAGTGGCGCGACACCATAACCGATAGCGACTTTATAGAATAAGGCGAGAATACCTGCGCTATACCCCATATCACCGGCTAAGGTTTCCAATTCGGCAATCTGCGATGGTAACGCACTATTCAGCGCGTCCTTAATAGCAGCCGGATCAGCCAAGGTATTAAGTTTTGTAGCAACGATAGCAAGCTGCTGCGTCGTGCCTGAGTGGATAAGGTTATCCAGGGCAGTCATGGCAATTCCGGCTTCGGGAATGTTGGACAAAAGCCCTCCAAACCCTATAGGTAATAATAACAACGGTTCAAATTTACGGGAGATTGCCAACCAGAGCAGGAGCAGGCTCACTCCGATCATCACGGCTTGCCCCCATTCCAGATGCATGATTCCCATGCCCTTAAATAATGCAATAATACTATCCATATTTCCCACCTACTACTTATGCGATGGTCATTAAGGTATCACCCACGGTGACGGTATCGCCGGCTTTAATGGCGATATTCTGAACTATGCCGCCTTTCACCGCACGAATTTCGGTTTCCATTTTCATGGCTTCAAGCACGAGTAATATATCGCCTTCTGCGACAGTTTGCCCTTCTGTGGCAACCACTTTCCAAATATTGCCTGACATTGGTGCAGTAACCGGCGTGCCTGTGGCTGATTGTGCCGGTGAGGATGGTGTTGGGGGAGGTGTTGAGGCTGTTTGAGCGGGAGGCACGCTTGGTGTGATATTGGTTATATCACCACCCTCACTGACTTTCACCACAAAGGCTTTACCTTCTAATTCCACTGTGTAAACTGCTGCACCACCGGATTTTACGGTTGAAAGTGCGGTTGGTTTTTCGGCCGTTTTTTCAGCTGCTTGATCTGCCGTTGGAGCAGGCTCAAATGCCTCAGAATTGCCACGGTTTTCTAAGAATTTCAAGCCGACCTGTGGGAATAACGCGACAATCAGCACGTCATCAATTTCATTTTCAGCCAAGCTAATACCTTTTTCCTTCGCAAGCTGCTTCACTTCTGCAGTGAGTTTGTCCATTTCTGGGGCAAGGTGATCTGCCGGACGATCCGTAATAGGTTGTGCACCTTCTAATACAAGCGCTTGCAACGCCGTATTCACCGCAGCCGGAGTACGGCCATATTCGCCTTTTAAAATGCCCGCAGTTTCTTTTGCTATTGTTTTGTAGCGTTCACCCATTAACACGTTAATCACGGCTTGTGTACCGACAATTTGTGAGGTTGGCGTAACGAGAGGGATAAAACCGAGATCTTCACGAACTCGAGGGATTTCTTGTAACACTTGGTCGAGTTTATCCGACGCGTTTTGTTGTTTGAGCTGGCTTTCAAGATTCGTGAGCATACCGCCCGGCACTTGTGCCACTAAAATACGGCTGTCAACGCCTTTTAGTTGCCCTTCAAATTTCGCATATTTTTTTCGAACGGTTCGGAAATAATCCGCAATTTTTTCCAGTTTAAGAATATCTAAACCTGTGTCATACCCTGTGCCTTGTAGGGTCGCGACCAATGCTTCCGTAGCTGGGTGGCCGTAAGTGCCGCTCATGGAGGAAATGGAGGTATCAATGCCGTCAGCCCCCGCTTCAACACCTTTCAGTAATGCCATTTCAGCCATACCGGTGGTGGAGTGACAATGTAAATGAAGGCGAATGTCATAGCGTTTTTTGATTTCACTGACCAATTCATAGGCGGACATCGGCGTTAAAATACCGGACATATCTTTAATCACAAGAGAATCAATACCGATTTCTAATAATTGTTCTGTGGTATCCAACCAAGTTTCTAAAGTGTGAACCGGACTGGTGGTATAGCTCAGCGTTCCTTGCGCATGCCCGCCTTGCTTACGAACAGCTTTCAATGCTTGTTGCATATTGCGTGGATCATTCATTGCATCAAACACACGGAATACACTCATACCATTGGTGACCGCACGTTCTACAAAGCGATCAACAACATCATCGGCGTAATGACGGTAACCCAACAGATTTTGACCACGTAAAAGCATTTGCAAAGGGGTTTTTGGCAAGGCTTTTTTCAATTCACGCAAACGTACCCAAGGGTCTTCACCTAAAAAACGGATGCAACTATCAAAGGTTGCGCCACCCCATGCTTCTAATGACCAATAACCGATATCGTCCAATGCAGATGCAATGGGAAGCATATCCTCAAGGCGCATACGGGTAGCAAAAAGCGATTGATGCGCATCACGCAATACTACATCGGTGATAGCAATTTTTTTATGTTGAGCAGTCATAAAATACCTCTTCCTTAGCCTATTAAATATATTATTTTAAACCTTGTTGGCGACGGTGATGTGCAATCGCCGCAACAATAACCGGATGCAATCGAACGACATCATCCGCACCGGACACCGCAGGTGATTGCGGTTGGTTGGCGTGTGATGATATCGGCGGAGTTTTTTCGGGAAATAATCGATTGATAATTTTTGAGGCAAACTCAATGGCGTAGATAAGCAGGAATAGAAAAAAGATAACAAACCCCATTCCCGCAAACATTAAATTAATCCCTTCAAACATGAGTTCTGAACCTGTCATAATTACCCCTAAGAAAATTGAAAATACGGGATATATTAGCTTTTTTCCATAAAAAAAACTTTGATATAGTTCACAAAAATAAGGAAAGTGCGGTTGAAATTAGGGGGATTTTTGAGATTTTTTGGCGGAAAGTCATGGGAGTCGAACCCACCCGAGAACGCTGGCGTCCTCAACAGGATTTGAAGTCCTGCCACCTCACCGGAGATGACGACCTTCCAAGGTTGAAATTGGCGGTACTTTAGCGTAAATTAGCCGCCAACTCAACGTTATTTTAAACGGATTCAAAAATGACCGCACTTTTTCAACAGCTGCCTGCCGTTGATAAACTTCTCAAAATGCCACAAGGTGAACAACTGATCGCTGAATTTGGACATTCCTCCATGGTGGCAATGTGTCGGGAATTATTAATGCAGGCACGTCAATATATTCAAAAAAATCATCAACTCCCTGAATATTTCAATGATTTTGACCGTACTTTTGCCGAACTTCAAGCTCGTTTAAACCAGCAAAATACTGTGCAAATTAAAACAGTGCATAATCTTACCGGAACGATATTACACACTAACTTAGGTCGTGCAATATGGTCGGAAGCCGCACGGCGAGCAGCATTGTCCGCAATGCAAGGAAACGTTGCATTGGAGTATGATTTGGAAGAAGGCAAACGGAGTCATCGTGATCATTACATTAGTACGCTGTTATCCCGTTTAACCGGGGCAGAGGCGGCTTGTGTGGTGAATAATAATGCGGCAGCGGTGCTCTTGATGTTGGCAACTTTCGCACAGGGAAAAGAGGTGGTGATTTCTCGCGGTGAACTTATTGAAATCGGCGGTGCATTTCGTATTCCGGATATTATGATTCAGGCGGGTTGTCATTTAGTGGAAGTCGGCACGACCAACCGCACGCATTTAAAAGACTATCAAAATGCAATCAGTGAAAATACCGCTTTATTAATGAAAGTTCATAGTAGTAATTATCAAATTTTAGGTTTTACCTCATCGGTTTCGGAACAGGAATTGGTTGAACTTGGACAAGAGATGAATGTGCCGGTAGTGACTGATCTCGGTAGTGGCGCCTTAATTGATTTAACTCAATACGGCCTACCAAAAGAGCCGACCGTGAAAGAAAAAGTGGCTCAAGGGGTCGATTTGATCACTTTCTCCGGCGATAAATTATTGGGTGGTGTACAAGCCGGTATTATTGTGGGAAAAAAAGAATGGATTGCACGCTTGCAAGCCCACCCGCTAAAACGGGTATTGCGTTGCGATAAAGTGACCCTAGCCGGTTTGGAAGCCACATTGCGCTTGTATTTGAATCCGGAAAAATTAACGGAAAACTTGCCAACATTACATTTGCTCACTCAATCTCTCGAAGTGTTACAAGAGAAAGCAGAACACCTTAAAGTGCGGTTGGAAAAACGGTTAAATTCACAGTTTGATATTCAAATTGAAGAAAGCCACGCACAAATCGGCAGTGGTTCACAACCGATGGCACGTATTCCTTCCTTTGCGGTCACGATTGCTGAAAAAACAAAAATCAAATTAACCGCACTTTCCGAGCGTTTCAAGACACTTTCCCGGCCCATTATCGGACGTATGGAAAACGGCAAATTATGGTTGGATGTTCGCAGCGTTGCAGATATGGAAACTTTATTACAGGTGGTAGATGAACTATGATTATTGTCACTTCAGGACACGTCGATCACGGTAAAACAGCGTTACTCAAAACGCTAACCGGCGTGAATACAACGCATTTGCCGGAAGAAAAAAAGCGCGGAATGACGATCGATCTTGGTTACGCCTATTTACCTCTCGGTGAGGGTGGGAAAACCCTTGGTTTTATTGATGTACCGGGGCATGAAAAATTCCTTTCAAATATGTTGGCGGGATTAGGCGGTGTTCATTATGCCATGCTGATTATAGCGGCAGATGAAGGCATTGCGGCACAAACTAAAGAGCATTTGGCGATTTTACGTCAGTTACAATTTCATGAAATTATACTGGTGATCACCAAAGCGGATCGTGTAGATTCGGTGCAAATCGACACATTAATCCGGCAAATTAAGCAGGACTACCCGTTTTTATGTCAGGCAAAATATTTCATTACTTCCGCAGAAAACGGTCAGGGCATTGAGGAATTGCGTGATTATTTACAACAACTGCCGGAACTGGCGGAAACACAAAAACCATTCCGTTATGCCATTGATCGGGTTTTTAGCGTCAAAGGTGCAGGCACAGTAGTAACCGGTACAGCTTTTGCCGGAACGGTACAAGTGGAAGATGAACTCTATCTTTCCAAAGGGCAAAAAGTGCGGGTGAAAGCTATCCATGCGCAAAATACGCCAAGTGAGCTGGGATTGGCGGGCCAACGTTTAGCGTTAAACCTCAATGTGGATTTAGATCGCATCCCGATAAAACGTGGCGATTGGTTATTACAAGATGTTCCACCTTCGCCAACCACACGTGTCAGTGTGCAAATTTGGGCGGAAACCTCGTTGAATGAAAGTCAGCCTGTGCATATTTATCACGCTGCCACTCGTACTACGGGCAAACTCAGCCTATTACAAAGTAAAAATGTTGCCAAAAATGACCGCACTTTGGCGGAGATTATTCTGGATTCCCCACTGTTTTTAGCCTTTGGCGATAAACTTATTTTGCGTAGTGGCGATGCGAAAGCGCTTGTAGCTGGTGCTTGGGTGTTGGAAATTAACTCACCAAAACGTCATAAGCGTACGGAAGTGCGGTTGAATTTCTTGGCAAATTTAGCTTTAACAGAAAATGAGGCAGAACGTATTGCACTTACCCTTAAACATACAGCGGTCGCAGCGAATCAGTTGATGTGGGGGGAGCAGATCAGTGATTCGCAATTAGACGAGGCGTTGGCACAACGAGGGGCAATGCGCTATCAGGATTGGTGCTTTAATGCAGATTATCAGGCAGAAAAAACACAGCAAATTTTAACCGCACTTGCCACCTATCATAAACAGAATGATGATCAGTTGGGTGTGAGCAAAGCACGTTTGTATCGGATGGCGGCACTTAATCAGCCGGAAAATTTGATTTACCACTTGATAGATGAAATGTTGGAGAATGGTAAACTTCAACAAACCCGAGGGTGGTTGCATTTACCTGAACATAAAATCCGCTTCAATGAGGAAGAACAAACTCGTTGGCAATGGGTGTTGAAGGAATTTGAAAAGGCTAATGGGCAGGCGATTTGGGTACGCGATATGGCGAATGTGTTGGGGACGGACGAGAGCGAGATGCGTAATTTTATGTATAAAGCAGGTAAGCTGGGTTATCTTACACCTATTGTAAAAGATCGTTTCTTTTTAACGGAAACTATTTACGCTTATGCGCGTCTTATTAAACAAATTGCTGAAGAAGAAGGGAAAGCTTCTGTCAATGGAGTGCGTGACCGCCTGAATTTTGGTCGCAAGCTCACTGTGCAACTCATGGAATATTTTGATCGCATCGGTTTTTTACGCCGTAAAGGTAATGAGCACATTTTGCGTGATAAAAATATCTTTGATTTATAAGGAGAAAACATGAAAAAAACATTCATTTCAGCTGTAATTTTAACCGCACTTTTATCCACAGGTTGCCAAGATAAAGAGGCACAAGCAAAAATTGAGCAGCTTAATCAAACGGTAACACAGCTCACCGCTGAAAATACTCAGTTAAAAGCGGATTTAACCGCAGAAAAAGAGCGGGTAGAGAAGATTATTCCTGCGATTTTTACCGAAAAAGATGTGATATTTGACAAGACAGAAACCTTTAAATATCCCCAATCAAAAGGAGATTATGCACCGGAAGAAGGCAGCGTTACCTATTCGATTTCTATATTGAAAACAAATATCGATTGGTTAAATACGTTGCTATGGGACGAATTGACTCAAGAAGAAGGCAAGGTTCCTAGCCGTGAGCAGTTGGTGGCAAATTACCAGAAACATTTTGATGAGACCCGCAAAGGTATGATGGAAGAACCGAGTATTGCTTTTGAAAGTAGCCGTTGGGTTGATTTTATCGGTCAGAAAGAGAAATTAGCGACTTTTGCTGTCGGTTATCATGATTACACCGGTGGGGCGCACGGAATGGGCGGTAATCGTTATTTCACCCTTGATCTGACCTCTCACAAAATCTTAAAACTCAATGATTTATTTGATGAGAAATCGTTATCACAGGTAAAAGAGCTGTTGTGGGCGAATTATACGCAAGACGGTGCAATAAAAGATGACGAAACTTTTACGAAAAAAACTGATTTTAGTGTATCAGGTAATATTTATTTAGATGCTGAAGGCGTGCATTTTATTTATAGCGCCTATGAAATTGCGCCTTATGCGGCAGGAGAGCCGGATTTAACGCTGAATTGGTGGCAATTAAAGGATTTGTTAAAACCGGAGTTTAAACAACAAAACTATGTTAAATTTGACGAGGATGTGAAGTCATAATAATAGAAAGTGCGGTGATTTTTCGCCGCATTTTTTATTATTTTCGGTATTATTTAGCAGGCTGCCCAAACCTCATTTGGGGTTCATTTGTAGGGACACACTCAGTGTGTCCCTACATTTCATTGAAATTCCTGCTTTTGTGCACTTACTACATAATACCGCGTCTCAAAAATACGTAGTTCATTTTTATAATTATTCATTATTTACTATTCATCTCTTAATTTCAGGTAGCTATTTTCCTTTCTCAATCATTATTCCAAGCCTAATCAAATAGATACACAGTTTGAAATTTTTCATTATGGCTTATTGAAGTTAAATAAGTTATTCAGTAATATTTACCGGAATTAATGATAATGATTTTTATTTATATTTTTACAGCCTAAAGGAGCTTCAAATGAAAAATAAAGATGTCTATCGAAAATTACTGCTGAGTGTGTATGGTTTGACCTATGTCTATTTTGTTCAAGCATCAACCACAGAACAATTAGAGGCAATTAATGTAAACGCAACGGCAGAGCAAAAAGATGAACAGGGTAAAGATGAAGTTTACCAACGTAACATCACCAATATGTATGCCGGCAAAGAAACGGTAGAACGTTACAAAGGTTCTTCTCCTGCAGATTTATTCCAAGAATTTAACGGTGTGTATAGTGGGGATGCGCGTAACAGTGGGGCGATTGACCCGAATATTCGGGGAGTACAAGGGCAAGGACGGATTCCGACTACGATTGACGGAACGGAGCAAGCATTAACCACTTGGCGGGGCTATAACGGTGCGAATAATCGTAATTATATTGATCCAAACTTGATCGGCAGTATTACGGTAGAGAAAGGGCCTGAGTTGGCATCGGGTAATAGCTCGGGTATCGGCGGTGCAGTGAAAATGCGTACTATTGATGCCGATGATATTGTCAATCCCGGTCGGCGTGTAGGTGTAGAACTAAAATTAGAAACCAGTAATAACTCTGTGAAAGAACGTATTCCAGATTTTAAATGGGGTCAGGATTATCGTGTAGTGGGCGATGGCACGCCCGGTGATTTTTCCTCGGTAACCTTAGTTAAGCCAAATACCAAAGGGAAATATTTTAAAGATAACTCAATGCGTTTGGCAGTCGGTGTAAAAGAAGATAAATTTGATTTGCTCGCCGCATATAGTTATCGCAGTAAAGGAAATTACTTGGCTGGCAAAGGTGGTGCGCATAAGTATGAAGGGGCTATTGATGAGAAATCAGGAAGAGACTTAAAACAAATTGAACCAAACCTGCCTTTTGCCGCCTCCATTTATCGACCGCGTACGGAAATACCGAATACCTCCAGTGTAATGGAATCCTATTTACTGAAAAATACTGTTCGCTTAACGGATAAACAAACCTTAAAAATGGGTTATCGCCATACGAAAATCACTTATGGTGAAATTATGCCTTCCCGTCTTGATTTCAGTGAATTTCACGGTTATATCCCGCAATGGCCGTTAGCCACTGTGAAGCAACAAGCATTTAATTTAGATTATGCCTATAACCCCGATAATCCTTGGATTAATTTCAATGCCGGCGTTTGGTACACCCGCACCGTGAGCGATACCAACACCTCCGGCGGAAATCCCCGTGAGGCGAAATCAATGGACGTTGATTGGACATTGGCAACCAGTGGATGTGTCATTGTAAACCCTGATGCGACCAATCCTCATGAGTATATTGTGCCTGATCGTGCGTGTTTAGCCCGAATCGGTGATCCGCTGGTTAAAGCCAATCCGAATATTGGGGGCAAATACAGCTATGTTAATGCGGCACAAGTGAATGCTTATAACACCCGACGTGGATTGAATTTAAGCAATACAATGAATTTAACGGATAAATTAGATCTCACTATCTCAGGCGCATTTCAAAAAGAACGTTTAACCAGCAGCCATTTCAACGCCACGCCAAACCCAAGCAGCACTTATGAAAGCCCGCCTCGTGCCGGTCGCCGTCAGGAATGGGATATCGCATTTAATTTTAATTACCGCCCGACCAACTGGCTAATGCTCACCGCGGGCGCACGTTATAATGAATATTGGTCTTTTGATGATTATTTAGATCATTTGATAAAAACGAACCGACTCTACGATTCTAATGGTGATACGGTGGTTGTCGGACAATCCATCACTTATCAAGAAGTTGTGAGTCAAAAGGATTGGGATCGTTATCAGGAAATTCGGACGGAATTGGATAAGGATTGGGATTGGGATAAAGAAGAAACTATTAAAGAAAGAAATCAATTATCGGATGAATTGGTTTTATTAAAAAGAGGGGCTGATTGGATTGAAGAGGGTTATCGTCGTCATCTTAGTGTTGATATCCCTTACCGCTCTGATGGACGTTTACATAAAGAAGATAATCCTTTTTACAATGGTACGTTAAAAAATGAAAAGGTAAAAAACCCATTTAGTGGTGAAATAGAGGATAAGTATCAAGAGTATCACAGCGGTTATTTTTCAGAAAAATTAGAAGAGAGCGATAGAATTAAAAAAGTGGAAAAAAGAAGAGGGCATGCTTTTTCTCCGGCATTTTCCGCAACGGCATTTTTAAACGATCATTCCCGTGTCTATTTACGCTATACCCAATATGCCAGAATGCCGAGTATTTTTGAAACCACCGTAGGTTTTTCTGCCAGCCCGAATATTTCCAAACGCTTTAAAGATGCAAAATTGAAACCGGAAAAAGCACAGAATATTGAATTGGGTTATGTCTATGATTTTAGCAATGTTTTCAATTCACCAACCAAAGCGGATATAAAACTAAGCTATTACCACAATGTAACCAAAAATGTGATCGACCGTGATACAGAGTTCCGTTTTGTTCAGCTTGATAAACGCCTGCTTGAAGGTATTGAATTACAAGCCCGTTATGATAACGGCGATTATTTTGCCGATTTAGGTATCGAATATCATTTGAAAAATAAGGTTTGTGATGCCAATACCGCCGTGGAAATGGATCCCATGCAGCTTCGTGTGCCAACCTGTATGACAGGAGGTTTTGCTTGGGGTTATTTACGCACCCAACTCCAACCGAAATATTCCATCACCTCTAATCTAGGCGCCCGTTTCTTGGATAATAAATTAGAGATCGGTACCCGCTGGTTATATCACAGCAAGGCAAAAAATAAAGACGAAGATCGTTTATGGGAATTAAAAGTGCTGAATGGCGGCATTTGGAATCGTCCAATGTCATGGCAGCCGGTGCTCACCTTAGATGCTTATGTTAAATATAAGTTTTCACCGAACCTAACCATGGAATTAACCGGCACGAATTTAACGGATCGTTACTATTTAGACCCAATGACCCGTTCTATGATTCCGGCACCAGGTAGAACCCTTAAATTAGGACTAACAGCAAGATTTTAGAGGGTGAATGTTCATCTTCTAAAAAAAGCGGTAAAACCTTGCAACCAAACAACCGCTTTACCGCATCAACAGTCTCCTTTCAATTGTAAAGAAAGGGGATAAACATTAATAACGGGGAAATATCCCCACAAGAGACGGAGATTTTAACATGAAAAAATCTATTTTATCTATCGCACTTTTAGCGGCATTTGCTTTTGTTACAACCCCTGCTAATGCAGTTGTTACTTCAGCCGTGAGTCAAGGTAATACAAAATTGAGCTTGCCTAAAGAAGGTTCTGCAAAACATGATGGTTGGTTCCATAAAGATCCGGGTGGATTACCGGGTGTTGATGTTAAAGGTGTAAGCACAAAAGTCACCAGCTTCCAATCCCTGACTAAAATCACGAAAAACACCCAATGGTTAAAAACCTTTGGTGGCGTGGATAAAAACGGCGTAGTGGTACTGAAAATGAACAATATGCCGAAATGGGTGCCGGGTTTCCATAATCAATTAGGTAATTTCGCTTTCAAAAAAGTGGGGGCGGAAGAGCTATATTATGGTGAGTGGTTGGCAAGAGACGGCAATATCAACAAAGACCGTGTAGTGTATTACGCCGGAAACAATAAAACCGAAAAAATGCCTATCGGTGGTGTAGCGGTTTATGAGGTAACCGGTATCAACAAAAATACCGATATGGACAGAGAGGTGTTAAAGGGTCAATTCAAGGCTGATTTTGCTAAAAATAAACTGAACGGTTCAATCAGTAAAACAGGATTAACCGTTAAGGTTGATGCAGGTATTGATAAAAAAGATGCCAGCTTCTCTGGGACTGCTCTTGCTAATGGTAAAGTGGATGGTACAACCAAAGGACACTTCTTCGGTAAAGATGCTGCTGCTTTAGCCGGTTATGCCAAATTTAACGGCAACAACCAATTTGATACGGCGTTCGGCGGTACCAAAAAATAGTTGTTAGGGGTTTAGGGGAGGACTCTCTCCCCTTTCCTTTTAGTTAAAGCAGGTTTTTATGAAAAAATATTATTCTATTTTGGTAGGCATCTTGTTTTGTGTAGGCGGTTCAAGCGTGTCGGCAAGTGCCAATATGCAAGAGCAGGACGCACTCAGATTGTGGCGACTGTATAGTCAGCAATCCGCCCAACAACGGCAGGAACAAAATATTGATAGTGAACAACCGACTAACGAAATCACCCTAGAGGGCGAATCTTTTCAGGTTGAAAACAACGTGGAATCTGTGGGGCAAGCGCTCTACATCGCATTAAATCGCCAACTATGGCGATATGCCAAGCAATTTTTGGCTCAATATGAAAAATTTCCCGATCACAAAGTCCAATTAGCTTGGTTTGCCAAAGGGGCATTAGCCAGAGAACAAGGCGATTTACCCGAAGCGGAACGTTATTACCGCAAATTATTACAAAGCGAACCGGATTTCTTGCGTGGTCAATTGGATTTAGCCCGAATTTTGTTTGAAGACAAAAAAAACACAGAATCGACCGCACTTTTTCGCCAACTTTCACACCACCCCTTACCGGATGGCGTATTATTAACCATTCAGGATTACCAACAAGCGCTCAAAGAACGGGAAAATTGGAATAGCTCGCTCACTTTAGGTTATTTGTATCATAAAAATTTGAACCAATCTTCGCAACGCCAGCTATGCCTATTGGAAAAAGAGGGGCAATGTTTTATTAACCGCCGTTCGCCTGATGCCATAAATACTTATGGTTGGCGTTATGATTTCACTGCTCAACGACGTATTTCTTTACAGAATCATCATGGTTTGGAATTTTATTTTAACGGCTACGGACAATTTTATCCCCGTCATCACGACTATGATGAGAATACCGTTAAACTTTATGGTGGATACAGCTTTCGCAATGCTAAAACAGAGATCACTGCTGCACCGATACTGGAATATAGCACCTTTGGTGATCATCGTTATTATCACGGTTGGGGAACTCATCTTGAGTGGACGCAAAACATTTCACCACGCCACAGTTGGAATACCCAATTTGAATATAAAAAACTGCGTTACAGCAAGCATTACAGTGCATTTGATAAAACTGATGTCAGTACATTATTCGGTACTTGGTATTATCTACTTACTCCGCAAACAACCTTATTTGCCGGCGCAGATTTGTCATATCGACATACACCGGATGATACGCAATCCTACCGTATGTTAGGTGCCCGTTTGGGATTAAATTATCAGTTTGATTTTGGTTTAAATGCAACGGTTCTCGCATTATGGCGAAATTATAATTACCAAGTCTATCACGCGGCTCTTGAGCTGAAACGTAAAGATAGACAACAAATTTATTTAGCCATATTAAAAATACCAAGCTGGAATTTTAAAGACATCACGCCTTATCTACTGCTGAAACACACCCGTAATAAGAGTAATGCAGATTATGTTTATAGTTATAAACAAAGTGAAATACAGCTGAATTTTGAGTGGAGATTTTAAATTAATGTGGGGAATTTTCTTTCTCCAGCTCTTCTCTTAATTGTTGGATAATTGAGGATTTATGCCTATTTATTTTCCTTTTTGCACCCAGTATTTAAATGGGGGTGTTTCCATTTCGCTTTGTATTAGGGTGTGATCCATGAATTGACAGAAACTTGGAATATCGCGCGTGGTGGCTGGATCGTCAGCGATGATCAACAACACGTCACCGTTATTTAGATGGCGTATATTTTTACGTACCAACATCACTGGCTCAGGGCAACGTAAACCTTGAGTATCAAGAGTTTGAGTAATAGAAATTTCAGACATTGATTTCTCTTTCCAAAAAATAATACGTATGATACCACTTGTTAGGAAATTTCGACAAATCCCCTCCATCAGTGATAGACTAGTGCCATTGAAATTACTTGAAAAAATGAAATGACGGAATATTTTGTTCCTAAAAGTGCGGTTATTTTTGAAGAAGAAATTAAAAAAAGCCGTTTCATCACTTATTTGCAACACACGAATGGTTTAGGTGAAGCCAGAGCATTTTGGGCTGAGCTCAAAAAAGCCCATCCGAACGCTCGACATCATTGTTGGGCGGCGGTGGCGGGTAAACCGACAGATTCACAACAATTAGGATTTTCAGACGATGGCGAACCGGCAGGTACGGCAGGAAAGCCGATGTTAAGTGCCCTATTAGGAAGTAATGTAGGAGAAATTAGTGCGGTAGTTATTCGTTACTATGGAGGGATTTTGTTAGGAACAGGCGGTTTGGTCCGTGCTTATGGTAATGGCGTTCAACAGGCATTAAAACAGCTGGAAACAGAAATCAAAGTGGAACGTATTTCTTTTCATTTAGATTGTGATTATGGGCAAATGGGGTTAGTACAGTTACTTTGTGAGAAATATCAAATTGAGATTTTGTCGCAGGATTTTCAAGTGCAAATTCATTTAACTTTAGGCATTAGTGAAAAAATGATTGAACCGTTTTCAATAGAACTGACGGAAAAATCTGCAGGAAGATTGATAATTCAACCTTTGGGAACAGGTGAATAATTGTGCATATTTTATCTATTATTCGAATTATTGGTATTCTCGTGATGTGTTTTTCCGGCGCGATGTTGATCCCTGCTTTTGTCGCATTAATCTATGGTGATGGTGGCGGAAAAGCCTTTATGCAAGCCTTTACCTTAAGTTTAATGTTTGGGGCGTTGTTGTGGTGGCCTTGTCATCATCATAAACAAGAATTGCGTTCACGAGACGGTTTTTTGATTGTGGTGGCGTTTTGGTTTGTGCTTGGCGGTTTGGCAACGTTGCCATTATTGCTACTTGACAAGCTTCATTTAACGGTGGCATCCGCAGTATTTGAAGCCTTTTCAGGTTTGACCACAACGGGCGCAACCGTAATGACAGGATTAGATAATCTGCCTAAGGCATTGTTATTCTATCGCCAATTATTACAGTGGCTAGGGGGAATGGGAATTATTGTATTGGCGATTGCGATTATTCCGTTATTAGGTATTGGCGGTATGCAGCTTTATCGCGCAGAGATGTCTGGTCCGATGAAAGAACAAAAAATTCGTCCAAGGATTGCGGAAACAGCCAAAATGTTGTGGGTGATTTATCTTTCACTGACGATTTCTTGCGCGTTAGCTTATTGGCTAGCAGGAATGGATCCTTTTGATGCGTTGACACATAGTTTTTCTACCGTATCTATCGGGGGATTTTCGACACATGATGCCAGTATGGGCTATTTCAATAGTCCCTTGATTAACGGTATTACCGTTTTATTTTTATTGATCTCAGCCTGCAATTTTGGTTTGCATTTCCGTGCATTTTCGATAATTGGGCGTGAAAATTTTGTCAAAATTTATTTGCGCGATCCTGAATTCCGCTTTTTTATCAGCACTCAGATTATTTTAGTGGCGCTATGTTCTTTCGTGATGTGGAACCAGAGTTATTTTTCATCTTCTTGGCAAGATTTTGAACAAGTCCTATTTCAAGCCGTCTCAATATCTACCACGACAGGATATACCATATCGGATTTTACTACATGGCCCTCGTTTGTACCGGTGCTATTAATTCTTGCCTCTTTTATGGGCGGTTGCGCCGGCTCTGTGGGAGGGGGGGTACGTGTGGCACGGGTATTGGTACTTTACTTACAAGGAAAACGGGAACTAAAACGTGTAGTTCACCCGAATTTAGTCTATCCCATAAAATGGGGAAGAACTGTATTAGATGAACGGGTTATTGGGAGTATCTGGGCATTTTTTTCCGCATACCTTCTGGTCTTTTTAGTTTGTTTACTAGGTGTAATTGCTTGTGGTGTAGAACCTTTCGATGCGTTTAATGCTGTCTTGGCCTGTTTGAACAATCTTGGGCTTGCGCTAGGTTCTGTCAGTAGCAATATGACGGCGATTCCCGATAGTGCAAAATGGATTTTAACCGTTGCGATGGTATGCGGACGTCTGGAAATTTTTACCCTGTTAGCTTTATTCACCCCTGCATTTTGGAAAGCTTAATGAAAACCTTAATTCTTTATTCAAGCCATGATGGGCAAACCAAAAAAATCTCTGAATTTTTAACCGCACTTTTAGATGGAGAAGTGATCGTTGATGCCTTACGAGAGGATTATGATATTGAAACCTTTGATCGAGTGATTATTGGTGCGTCCATACGTTATGGTCATTTTAGTAAAACGCTCGATCGTTTTGTTGTGCGTAACCTAGCTCGTTTGGAGCAAAAAAGAGCGGTATTTTTTTGTGTTAATTTAACCGCACGCAAAGAAGGGAAAGATAATCCGGAAACTAACGTATATGTACGCAAATTTTTGCAACGTACAAAATGGCAGCCTAAATTGGCAGCAGTATTTGCAGGGGCATTATTATATCCTCGCTATAAATGGTTTGATCGTGTGATGATCCAATTTATTATGAAAATCACAGGTGGTGAAACCGACATCAGCAAAGAAGTCGAATATACGAATTGGGAAAAAGTTAAACAATTTGCGCAACGTATTAATGCGTTGGAGAAATAGTCGAAATTCAGCTAAATTTTATTCAAACCGTTTTTCTTTTAATCAAAAGCTCATTTTTTTAAATTTTTTTATAAAAATCACTTGCGTGGTGTAAAAAAATCCCTATAATGCACGGCACACAACGACGCACTGTTGTGAACCTTTAAGATT
>NZ_KB904046.1 GCF_000379905.1 Rodentibacter pneumotropicus DSM 21403 | reverse complement strand
TTCAATCGCTCAATAAACTGCTTCGCTATAATAAAACACTACTTAAAGTAATATGACCTAAAGTAATATGAATTTCTAGTTTCAGCACCTATTAAGACTTCAAAATTAAAATATTTTTAATAAGTCAATCAACAAGTGCCCACACAGATTGTCTGATTCGTTGTTAAAGAGCAAAAAATAACGACGCACTGCTAATCTTAAAGGTTCACAACAGTGCGTCGTTGTGTGCCGTGCATTATAGGGATTTTTTTACACCACGCAAGTGATTTTTATAAAAAAATTTAAAAAAATGAGCTTTTGGTTAAATATCGCTCTAATTGGATAAATTTCAGTCTGCTCTTTAATGATTTTCTAAGATAGAAACTGTAAAATTCGAGCAGTGTTACAAAAGGAGAACTCAATGAACAACACTTTTATCGGCTTAGGCGTAGCGGGCAATTTTGCAGGGCATTTGGAACAAGCTGGGGAGGCGGCAGATTTTTTGCAAGTAAAAACAGTAGAGGCTATGCAACCGAAAGCGATTTTCCCCTTTTATGTGCCAAGTGAAAATTTGGGTGAATATCAATTTCTGTCCACTTATCCCCTTTCATATTCAGAGATCCGTTTCCCGAATGATGCAGATAATTTACAAATTGAACCGGAAATTGCATTAATATGTGATATTCAATATTCTCACGGAAAAGTGACCGCACTTTTGCCAACCCATTTCGCAGCCTATAACGACTGCTCCATTCGCCGCCCAAATGCTCGCAAAATTTGTGAGAAAAAGAATTGGGGCGAAAAATCCAAAGGTATTTCGACAAATTGGTTGGCATTAGATCATTTCAACGAAGGCGGTGTATTGAATGATTTCCACATCGCCTGTTTCCACAAGCGCAATGGTATGATGAATGAGTATGGCATTGATAGCCCTGCGGTGGGGTATAATTATTTTCATCAAAAATTATTAGATTGGATTATCGATCGGATGAATAATCAGCCTGATGAAGGTCCGATGAATAATATTTCCGCCTTACTTGAAGCTGCGAATTATCCGAAACAAGCGATCATCAGCATTGGTGCAACACGTTACACCGATTTTGGTGAGCATCATTTTCTACAAATTGGTGATACCAGTATTGTCGCGGTGTATAACGCCAAGCGCTACACCCACAGTCAAATCGCTGAAATGGCAGAAAAAGAGCAGTTCGAGCATGATATTTCTGCATTGGTGCAAAAAGTGATCTAGCATTAAGTGCGGTTAAAAACAGCGAAAATTTTGACCGCACTTATTTTCGACGAAGGGAAACTTCCCCTCCATTGAAGGTACGCAGTTCATTTCCACATTGCACTTGCAAATACCCTCTCTCATCAATGCCCCGCTCAATACCGGGGACGATACCCTGCTCAGTGATCACATTCACCGCTTGGTGTGAAAATGCATTGTGTTTCTGCCACGCCCGTTGAAATTCCTCATCAATCCCTTCTTTTTCAAAGCGTGTTAAGCGTATATAAAGATGTTGGATTAATTTAGGGAATAACGTCTGACGATCCACATTTGGATCGATTTCACACAATTGCGCGTAGGGTTGGTTAATGGCTGTTTTTTCCGGTAAGGACACATTAATTCCTACACCAATCACCAGGTTTAACCCATCGTTTTTTACATTCGCAATCTCAATTAAAATACCGCCCAGCTTTCGCCCATCAAATAAAATATCATTCGGCCATTTCACTTGCACGCCGAAGGCTTCTGCAATCGCCAAGCCAACCACCAAACTGAGCCCTTCAATGGATTTTCTCGGATCAAACGTCCAATAAAAACTAAATATCATTTGACCTGCAAAAGGTGACAACCACTGACGCCCCCGCCGTCCCCGACCACCGGTTTGATATTCCGCAAGGCAAAGATCGCCTTTTTGAAGACGGGCAATATTCTGCAAAATCCACTCATTTGTGGAAGTAATGACTGGATAATAATGCACACTATAAGGTGAAAGTGCGGTTGATATTTGGTGAAAATTTAATAAAGGTAATTGCGGTATGAGTTGATAATATGCGTTATTTTCTTCAATATTTAGCCCCAATGCCCGCAATTGCTGCACATCAAAAGCGATATTTTGTGAAAATTTCGCCAATTCTGACCGCACTTTAGGCATACAATCAGACAAACAGCTTAGCAATGCCAAATTCATACTTTTTCCCATCACGAAAACGTTTGCTGATCATAGCATAAAACCTAAAAATTTCATTTTCAAAATGGTACAAAATCTGTATAATCCCGCCGCAATATTTTTTAACATTCATTTTTAACGACGGAAATATTGCTATGCTTAGAATCAAAAAAGAAGCCCTCACTTTTGATGATGTTCTTCTTGTCCCGGCACATTCTACCGTGCTTCCAAACACCGCTAATCTTTCAACCCAACTCACTCAAACCATTCGCCTGAATATCCCTATGCTCTCTGCGGCAATGGACACGGTAACCGAAACCAAATTGGCAATTTCTCTTGCTCAAGAAGGCGGTATTGGTTTTATTCATAAAAATATGTCCATTGAACGCCAAGCAGATCGTGTGCGCAAGGTGAAAAAATTTGAAAGCGGTATCGTTTCAGAACCGGTCACAGTGTCCCCTACACTCACGCTTGCGGAACTGGCTGAACTCACCAAGAAAAACGGTTTTGCCGGTTATCCGGTGGTTGATGCAGAGAAAAATTTAGTCGGAATCATTACAGGGCGTGATACCCGTTTCATTTCAGATTTAAACAAAACAGTGGCGGATTTCATGACCCCTAAAGAGCGATTAGTCACTGTCAAAGAAGGGGCGACCCGTGAAGAAATTTTCCGCTTAATGCACGAAAATCGTGTGGAAAAAGTATTGGTGGTCAATGACAATTTCAAATTAAAAGGGATGATTACCCTAAAAGACTACCAAAAAGCCGAAAGTAAACCGAACGCCTGTAAAGATGAATTTGGGCGTTTGCGTGTGGGGGCGGCAGTGGGTGCTGGTCCAGGGAACGAAGAACGTATTGATGCTTTAGTCAAAGCCGGTGTCGATGTTTTACTTATTGACTCGTCGCATGGTCATTCCGAAGGTGTGCTACAACGTGTGCGTGAAACCCGCGCGAAATACCCTGACCTTCCTATCATAGCCGGTAATATTGCCACAGCTGAAGGTGCCATCGCATTGGCTGATGCAGGAGCAAGTGCCGTAAAAGTGGGGATCGGACCGGGTTCAATCTGTACTACACGTATCGTCACCGGTGTGGGCGTGCCACAAATCACCGCGATTGCTGATGCGGCGGAAGCCTTGAAAGATCGTGGCATTCCGGTTATTGCTGACGGCGGTATCCGTTTCTCTGGCGACATCGCCAAGGCACTCGCTGCCGGTGCAAATTGTGTCATGGTGGGTTCAATGTTTGCCGGTACGGAAGAAGCACCTGGTGAAATTGAGCTTTATCAAGGGCGTGCGTTTAAATCCTATCGCGGTATGGGCTCTTTGGGAGCAATGTCAAAAGGTTCATCAGATCGCTATTTCCAATCGGATAACGCCGCCGACAAACTCGTGCCGGAAGGTATTGAAGGACGTATCCCTTACAAAGGCTACTTAAAAGAAATCATCCACCAACAAATGGGCGGTTTGCGTTCCTGTATGGGTTTAACCGGTTGTGCCACCATTGACGAACTCCGCACCAAAGCGGAATTTGTACGAATCAGCGGTGCAGGTATTAAAGAAAGCCATGTTCACGATGTGACGATTACTAAAGAAGCCCCGAATTATCGGATGGGGTAATGAAAGAAAAGTGCTGTCGATTTTGACTTTTTCCACCTCAAAATAAAATTGTGCCCACAATGTGTGTGTGGACACAATTAGAAACAAGGGGAAAGTATACTTATCTGTGTACCGTCTTTTATATATCATCATGACACTGGTAAAACAATGAAAAAACCTCTAAAAAACATCATTTTCACAAGTGCCTCTGCTTTATTTAGTTTTTCAACTAATGCAGCTAATATATATTCTCCAGATGGCTACCAAGTGGTAATTGCAGGTCCAATTACTCAGGGTGACTTTGATAAAGTTCGCTATGTCAGTAGAAACTTTAATTATGGACAAGGCTTGTTTTTACTCAATAGTCAAGGCGGAGCAGCCTATGAAGGTATGTCTATCGGTGAGTACATTAATAAAAAAGGATTTGCAACGGCCGTTCTCCCTTATAGTGAATGCTATTCATCTTGTGCGATCATTTGGGCTGCTGGTGCCGAAAAATATGCACAATTACCAGGTTCTGTGATAGGATTTCACGCAATATATAATGGTTACACGGGTCAACAAACAGGGTTTGCAAACGCAAAGTTAGGTGCTGTTTTAGGTCGATGGGGATATTCTGATAATGCCATAGAATTTATGACAATTGCCTCACCTAGCCAATTTAGCTATTTAAATAGTAATACTGCGTATCAATATAACATTCAATATATTGATTTAAAATCTTTAAATCAGACCAGAGTTAGAGACATTCAAAATACGGATACTCAATATATTCAATCAGCTTACGATGTGGTAAAAGGATTCTACGATGCGTTATCTATTGCTGATGGTGATTTGGCTGTTGCCTATGTTATTCCAGCAAAACGTGGTAAAGGTCCATTTAACCAAACTAATATATATCGCTTTTACTCCTCACTAAAAGAACCCTTAAAAGTGCAAAAGATTACCCCTATAAATACTGAACAATATCAGGTAAATTACACATTTAGAGCGACAAAAACACAATGTAAAGCAACAGCATTAGTCACGTTAGAAAATCAAAATGGGTATTATCTAATAAAATCAATTAAAGCAAACTGTTAAATGTATTAACTTCAATTATATCCACATTATGGAAACAATTTCCTAACAACATAAAGGAACAACATGACAAACATTCACCACCATAAAATTCTCATCCTCGACTTCGGTTCACAATACACCCAACTGATTGCCCGCCGTGTGCGTGAAATTGGGGTTTACTGCGAACTTTGGGCGTGGGATGTCACGGAAGAACAAATCCGTGAGTTTAATCCAACCGGGATTATTCTTTCCGGCGGACCTGAAAGCACCACGGAAGCAAACAGTCCGCGTGCGCCGGAATATGTATTTAATGCAGGTGTGCCTGTGCTTGGCATTTGCTACGGTATGCAAACTATGGCAATGCAACTGGGCGGTTTAACGGAAACCTCCAATCACCGTGAATTTGGTTATGCCTCCGTTTCATTGGAAAATTCGACCGCACTTTTTGCGAACCTCAACGATGGCGATAATAAATTAGATGTTTGGATGAGTCATGGCGATAAAGTCACTCGTTTACCGGAAAACTTCCAAATCACCGGTACAACACCAACCTGCCCGATTGCAGCAATGTCTGATGAAAACCGCCACTTCTACGGCGTTCAATTCCACCCTGAAGTCACCCACACGAAAAGCGGTTTAGAATTATTGAAAAACTTTGTGGTGAATATCTGTGGTTGTGAAACCAAATGGACGGCAGAAAATATCATTGAAGATGCTGTAGCCCGTATTAAAGCACAAGTGGGCGATGATGAGGTGATTTTAGGTTTATCAGGTGGGGTAGATTCCTCTGTTGTCGCCTTATTATTACACCGCGCTATCGGCAAAAACTTACACTGCGTATTTGTAGATAACGGCTTGTTACGCTTAAATGAAGGCGATCAAGTAATGGAAATGTTCGGTAATAAATTTGGCTTAAATATCACCCGAGTGAATGCAGAAAATCGTTTCCTAAGCGAATTGGCAGGAGTGGATGAACCGGAAGCGAAGCGTAAAATCATCGGTAAAGTATTCGTCGATGTGTTTGATGATGAATCGAAAAAATTGCCAAATGTAAAATGGTTGGCACAAGGCACTATCTATCCTGATGTAATCGAATCTGCCGCCAGCAAAACAGGCAAAGCCCATGTAATCAAATCACACCATAATGTGGGTGGCTTGCCGGATTATATGAAACTCGGCTTGGTTGAGCCATTGCGTGAACTCTTCAAAGACGAAGTACGTAAAATCGGCTTGGCGCTAGGTTTACCGGCAGAAATGCTCAACCGCCATCCATTCCCGGGTCCGGGGTTAGGGGTGCGTGTGTTAGGCGAAGTGAAAAAAGAATACTGTGACCTACTCCGCCGTGCCGATGCGATCTTCATCGAAGAATTACATAAAGCAGATTGGTATTACAAAGTCAGCCAAGCCTTCACCGTATTCCTCCCAGTAAAATCCGTGGGTGTCATGGGTGACGGACGTAAATACGATTGGGTTGTTTCTCTCCGTGCGGTTGAAACGATTGACTTTATGACTGCACATTGGGCACATTTGCCATACGAGTTATTGGGCAAAATCTCTAACCGAATCATCAATGAAGTGAATGGTATCTCCCGCGTCGTATATGACGTAAGTGGAAAACCACCTGCAACGATTGAGTGGGAATAAAAATCCCGCTTTTCATAGCCTTTCAATCCATTTCAAAAATAGCTCAAAGCCCTGTAATATCAGGGCTTTTCTATTTCATAGTGTTTCATAATAGTTTATTTTTTGTCGAATAAAATGAAATTTGTCACCACAATAAATTAAACCGACATATTTTTAACCTAAAAAAACATTTCAATAAAATATGGATAAATAGGTAGTACAGCTTACTTATAATTCTGCTTTTGATATTGTAGCAAAACGGGAAATAAGTTTACGTAGAAAGGGATTCAAACTTAGGTTAATCTGACAGGCTCGAAATTTTAAACAAGATCTATCAGATTAATTTCAGATGTGTCTGATTATTTTAGTTCAGAAATAGATACTTACATAGCTACAAAGAAAGCTCAATCTTTTAAATAAAGATTGAGCTTTACAATATTTTATTAGTTATAAGAACTAATTACCATTGATACCCCATGCTTGCTGCTGCACCAGCATCACCGCGAGAATTGGTATTCACAGAGAATTTAATTCCCACTTTGCCGTTATCCGATAAGCGTGAGTAGCCTACAGAAATTGCACCTTCACCTTTATAGGTACCAACACCTGCAGACACCATTGATTTGCCCGGTAATGTTGCATGGTATAAACCACCTGTTGCAATCGCACCTGCAATACCTGCACGGAGGTTTTTATCCAGTCTGTTCATATCATTACGGATGTCCACTGTTTCACCTTTTAACTGGTTAACATTCACGGCATCCGTACCTTTCACACCAGGTGCAACGTCAGTTATACGTTTGCTACCAGCATCAATACCTTCTTGAGTAATGCTTGGACCATTTTTCACAGAAACACCACGATTGTTTACAACGGTATTACCAGCTCTTACAGAGCCATCGTTACCAAGATCAATATCTTTTGCAAGCTGAACTTCTAAAGTACCTTTACCATCGGCCTTAACATTGATGTTACCTTTTGCGGATTTGAAGTTTTCAGATTGTAATTTAGAAACCCCTTCACCTTTCACTGTAACTTTACTGTTAAGTTTGTTGTTATTCACTACTTCATTATTACCAGTGAACTTCAAGCCGTCATCAGTAGTAGCGATCTCGTGAGTTTTATTTGGATTATCTTTTTCCACATAAACCAAACGAGTTTCACCATCTTTCCCATCAACGCCAACTTTACCATCCTGACCTTTGATAGATACGCCATTTTTGCCGTCTTTACCATTTAAGCCAATTGAGCCGTCTTTTCCGTTGATAACTACTGCCGAACCATCTTTACCGTTGACACCGATGGAACCATCGGCACCATCTTTGCCATTTGCACCTTTTTCACCCACCGTGACTTTATTTGCCGTTAAGTCTTTCGCTAAGGCGACAACAACTTTGCCGTTTTCTTCATAAGTTTTGATGTTCACTGCATCGTATTCAGTATCAGCTTTCTGACCTTTACCGACTATTTCAAGTGTTTCACCAAGATTTTTATGAATACTCTGTCCGCTTTGACCTTTGAAGTTCAAGCCTTCTCTAGCCAGTTCTTGCTTAACGTTGTGTAATTGCGAACCGTTTACAGCATCCTTAGATGTTGAACTAATTTCACCATCAGCAACATTTACAACTTTGTTACCACCGTTATCTAGCCCTTTATTGGTTAATATCACATTGGTTTTACCATTGTCAGATGCTCTGATTGTGATACCACTATCATTCATCGTTGTGTTGCCTGTGGTTACAGAAGTGAAATCAACATTATCTTTGGTTTTCACAGTATATGTCGTGCTACCATCGGCATTTTTAGTTGGTACCACTTCGATATTTTTACCTGCATCAACTTTTGTCGTTGCTTGTGCAATACCATCTTTTAACTGCTTCACATTAACTGCATCAGTATCGTCTTCACCCGCTTTCACGTTAGTGATCTTGTTACCGTCAACACTTAAATTACCGCCAGAGATCGTTGTTCCACCTGCTTTGAACTCAATTTTTTGACCATCTTTATTCGAGATAGAATCAACATTTTTCAAGTCTTTAGCCAATTGAACCTCTAAGGTACCCTTGCCATCAGCTTTAACATTAATATTGCCCACTGCTGATTCAAAGTTATCAGATGCATTTTTATCAATACCTTCACCTTTGATGGTCACAACAGAATTTAATTTATTGTTATTAACGACTTCGTTATTACCGGTAAATCTTAAACCATCGTTAAGTGTTGCCACTTCTTCAGTTTCACCATTTGATTTTTTATAAACGATACGGGTTTTAGTTTTGCCATCTTTACCGTCGTTACCAGCAAGACCAGCTTGACCTTGAACAACAGTGATTGCACCTTTCGAACCATCTTTACCGTTAATACCAATAGTTCCGTCTTTCCCATTCAAGGATATACCATCTTTACCATCGGCCCCTTTTAAGCCAATAGAGCTATCTTTACCATTGATAGAAACTCCATCCTGACCATTTTCACCTTTAACAGTAATAACACCTGATTCTTGATCATTACCAATAGTGACATCTTTATTTAAGCCGACTTGTAACTTAGCTTTGCCATTTTCATTAACAACTTTAGTGATTACACTGCCATCACCTTTTACGGTTACTGTTTCACCAAGTTTTGCTTTAGCGTCATTACCATTTTCATCCGTTAAACCAAATCCGCCGCCTTTTGATGGATCAGTAATATTGTTAATGGATTCTTTTAAATCACCAACATTAACAGCATTGTTTAATGTATCACCTTTAGCATCTGTTAAAGATACTTTATTACCATTAGCATCTTTCAAACCACTATCAATATTAACAATCTGGTTTCCGCCATTGTTCAACCCCTTGTCTGTCACGCTAACAGTTTTATTTGCAGGAGCATCTTTTGGTGTAATGGTTAAACCTCTGCCATTGATAACAGATTTACTACCTGTCATTTCATCAATGAAGTGCGCACTTGTTAAATCTTGTAGCTCTTTAGCCATTTTAAGAATTAACTTACCACCTTCATTATCAACACGTAAGTTTTTATCTGTAACATTAGCATTCGCATTTAATTTCCCTAAGATCTCTAACTCTTCATTGAGTTTTTTAGCAATAGAGTCACCTTTGTCACCTTTGAATTTTAAACCATCGTTAAGTGTTGCCACTTCTTCGGTAATGGTTTTACTCGGATCTTGCGGATCTTTGGTTTCATAAACAATACGTGTTTTGCTTTCACCATCTTTTCCGTCAACACCCGCTTTTCCATCCGCACTTTTAATAGTTAGACCATTTGCACCATCTTTACCATTTAAGCCGATTGAGCCGTCTTTACCGTTGATAACTACTGATGAACCATCTTTGCCATTCACGCCGATAGTACCGTCAATGCCATCTTTACCGTTCTCGCCTTTTTGACCCACAGTCACTTTATCTGCTGTTAAATCTTTAGCTAAACCAATAACGATCTTGCCGTCTTTAGTCATGGTTTTGATATTTGTTGCATCATATTGGTCATCTGCTTGTGCGCCTTTACCCACAATCTCAAGTTTTTCACCTAAATTTTTGTGAATATCATCACCGGACTGCGCTCCAAAATCTAAGCCTTTAACAGTAAGGTTTTTCTGAATGTTATATAACTGAGAACCATTCACTGCATCAGTAGATGTTTCAGTTACATCGCCAGCTTTAATATTGGTAATCTTATTGTCATCAACACTTACATCACCACCAGAGATGGTTGTACCACCACTTTTATTTAACACAACACTTGATTGGCCATTTGTAATAGTCTCAATATCGTTAAGGTCTTTTGATAGTTGAACACTTAACTTACCATCTTTGCTGTTCACTCCGATGTTGTCTTTTGTTAGCTTAGCTTTATCCGCGCCACCAACGATTTCTAATTGTTCATTTAGCTTTTTAGCTATAACTGTAGTGTCATCACCTTTGAATTTTAAGCCATCGTTAAGCGTTGCCACTTCTTCGGTAATAGTTTTACTCGGGTCTTTTGGATCTTTGGTTTCATAAATAATACGTGTTTTACTTTCGCCATCTTTTCCATCAACACCCGCTTTTCCATCAGTACCTTTAATAGTTAAACCATTTGCCCCATCTTTACCATTTAAGCCGATTGAGCCGTCTTTACCATTGATAACTACTGATGAACCATCTTTGCCATTCACGCCGATAGTACCGTCAATGCCATCTTTACCGTTAGCACCTTTCTCGCCAACTGTGACTTTATTTGCTGTTAAATCTTTCGCTAAAGCGACAACAACTTTTCCATTTTCAGTGATGGTTTTAATGTTAGTTGCATCATACTCGGTATCTGCTTTTTCGCCTTTACCCACAATCTCAAGTTTTTCACCTAAGTTTTTATGGATAACCGAATCGTTACCTGTTGATTGAGTGCCAAAATCTAAGCCTTTAGTGTTGATTGCATTGGTTGCATTATAAAGTTGTGAACCATTTACAGCCTCTTTAGATGTTGCACTTACATCACCATCTTTAAGGTTCGTAATTTTATTACCATCAACACTTACATCTCCGCCCTTAATGGTTACAGCCGATTTGGTAGGATCATTATTATCTTTACCAGTAAAGACAATTGATGAGTTATTTCCACCAATCGAATTAATACCGCTAAGATTTTTAGCTAGACGAACGGTTAAGTTATTAGAGCCATCGGAAATAACCCCTATGTTATTCTCTTCCGAAAGTTCGTTTCTATCCGTAATCCCACCTACAATGTTTACTTGTTCATTTAAGTGTTTTTTGATGACATTTGTACTCGCAATTGCATCGCCATAGTATTTCATACCATCATCATGCGTTGCCACTTCATGTTCTTTGCCATCTTTATCTTTGTAAACAATACGGGTAATTCCATCTTTACCATCAACGCCAGCTTTGCCTTCTTTTACAGAAATATCAGCTGATACGCCATCACTGCCATCAGCACCTTTAGGGCCAGTTAAGCCAATGTGACCAACTCCATCTTTACCAGAGATAGAAATTGCATCTTTGCCATCTTTACCGCTGATTCCGACTTTACCATCTTCACCATTTTGTCCATTAGGACCCGTGATTGTCACACCATCCTTACCATCAGCACCATTTTTGCCGTTTACAACAATCTTATCTAAATTAGTTAGGTCTTTATTCAGCGCAAAGCTATAGGTTTGATTTTCATCAGTACCACTTTGAGTGACAGTTAAATTTTTACCTGCATCCAGATTAACTACTGCGCCAGGTTTTACAGTTTTCGCTACGGAACTACCGTTTACATTGCCGGTTGCATTTGCATTCCATCCGCTGTTGTTTACGATATCAATAACTTGATGAACTGTTGCTATGCCATTTTCACCGTCTTTACCATTCTTACCATCCATTGGGGTGGTTGGAGTTGCACCTAACTTAACCTCATATTTAACAATACCATCTTTATCTACAGATACAGCGGTATAGTTACCATCTGTAAAATTCAATCCTTTTGATAAAGTAACAGTTTGGTCATTTGTGCCATTTGCTTTATAGGTTAATGGCGCATCACCAAGATTTTGCTCTGCAACAGAAACCGTATAGGTTTTCTGACCTGTTGTTTGGTCTTCACTTGGTGTTACCGTAACATTCTTGCTACCGGATTGAACAATCGAACCTAAACCGGTAATCACTTTCTTACCGTCATTAGTAATATTTTTTAAATCTGATTTTGCAATATTTGTGATTTTAGCTTCACCCGCAACATCCTTACCATCACCATCAACATAGTTCATGGTTACTGTGCCTGTGTCATCTACTTTGTATTCACCTGGTTTGATATGGCGTTCTGCTGCTTTCACCGAATCCAACTGGCTTAAGTTAACTGCATCTGTAGGATTCGTACCATTGGCTACATTTTTAATTTGGTTTCCACCATTATTCAGCCCTGAGTTTGTTAAAGATACTGTTTTAGTTGTATCAGTCGGGTTAGTAATAGTAATACCGCTATTGTTTACAGTAGTATTGGCTACTTTTATAGAACCTCTATCAGTTAAGTTAATATCTTTGTTAAGCTTAACTTCTAACTTATTGCTACCATCTGCGACAACATTAATATTGCCTGCAGCAGATTCAAAGGTTTTAGCTGTGGTTTCATTAACACCTTCACCTTGTACTTTTACTAAAGTATTCAGTTTCTGTTTATTTTCAACAGACTCATTATTACCGGTGAATCTTAGTCCATCTTCTAATGTTGCAACAGTGTGATTAGTACCTTTATCATCTTTATAAATAATACGAGTCATACCATCTTTACCGTTCGCCCCATCAGTCCCATCAACACCAACAGCGCCCTTATCGCCTTTGATAGTTAAACCATTACGACCGTTTGTACCATTCAAGCCGATTGAACCGTCTTTACCATTAATAACCACAGCCGAACCGTCTTTACCATTGATGCCGATCTTACCATCGACACCATCTTTACCTGGTGTACCCGGTTCACCTTTTTCACCAATCGCAATATCATTTGATAAAGAATAAGTATAAGTTTGGTTATTAGGATCCGTCACATCTTGTTTAACTGTTAAGTTTTTGCCGGCATCGAAATTTACGACCGCACTTGGGGCTACTTTAGTTGCTACTGATGTACCATCCAGCTCACCTGTTGATTTTGTTGCGTTAGCTAACCAACCACTGTTGTTAATTGCCTCAACTACAGTTTTCACTGTTGCAACAGTGTTTTTACCATTTACGCCATCAATACCTGCTTTACCATCTGCTCCGGTTGTAATATTACCTACGTTTACATCGTATTGAATTTTACCATTTGCCCCTACTGTTGCGGTTGTGTAGTTACCATCTGTGAAATCTAAGCCTTGTGATACTTTAACTTTTTGTGAATTCGCACCGTTAGCTTTGTATGATAGCTCTGCGTCACCTAAGTTTTGAGCTACTGCACTAACAGTATAAGTTTTTTGGCCTGTTGTAGCATCAGTTGTATTGGTTACCACTACGTTAGTGCCGGCTTCAACAACTGTACCTAATCCGGTAATGACTTTCTTACCTTCATTAGTAATATTGGTTAGGCTTTTACCCGCGGCATTATCAATTTTGTCTTTTGTATCTTTCGTTAAATCAATAGTAACATTCGTACCTGCAGCGGTTGTTGATATGTATTTAGCACTATCTCCACCTACCACATTAAATTGCAAACCACCCGTTTTAGATAGCTTTTGTTCCTCAGTTGTACCTGAATTACTGCCTAATTTGATATTGTTATCACCAATTTTGTTTACTACATTAGATACCGTTTTTAACTGATCTTCCGTAGCAGCACGACCAGATACCGGAGTTGGGTTGGTTACATTCCAATCGGTATTGGTTAAGCCTGTAATGTGACCGTCTTTACCATTTAGGCTGATTGAATTATTACCGCTAATATTTACACTACCATCCGGTCTGAACTCAACTTTACCTGAGCTATTACCGTTAGTAATTGAAGTAATATTCGCTAAAGCACCCTCAACATCTACCTTAAATGTTTTAACATCATTCACATCACGGTACGATACTTTAGTATTTTTACCATCCTCCATATTAATTGTAGCTTTCGCTAAGTTTTTGATCTTAGTTTCACCACTATTATTAATATTGGAAAGATCTTGTTTGGCAATACCCGTGATTTTTGCAGTTTCATTTGTGACTACTTTTCCGTTACCATCGGTATAAGTCATTGTTACAGAACCATCATTCTGAACAGCATATTCACCTTTTGTAATATGTTTTTCATCACCTAAATTAGCAATATTCTTGTCACCATATTTAATACGATTACCATCGAGCTTAATAGTCGTGTTATTTGTTTGATCACCAAGTTTAATTTCTTTGGTATTAACGCTATTTAAACCTTTAAGATCTTTTGCTAATTTAATTGCCAAACTGCCTTGGACCGAACTTGAGCCTGCTGTTCCAACAACACCAATATTATTATCGGATAAATTATTTTCTGCTGCACCACCGGTTACATTTAATGTCTCTCCTAATTTACGATTTACAGTTACACCTGTATTATCTCCTCGGAAATTTAAACCTTTAGCAATTTCACTTGTATTTTTAGAAATATTTTGAGTGTTATTAGCAATATTATTGGCATTATTTGTAATATTTTGGTTCGTAGCAAAAAGTTGCGAACCATTTACCGCATCCTTACTATTTGCATTAATCGTGCCATTTGAAACATTGGTAATTTTTTTACTACCAGCATCAATACCATCTTTAGCGATTTTAGGTCCATCTTTAATTGTTAAACCTTTATCATCTAAAGTTGTGTTACCGCTTGTTACTTTTGTGAAAGTAACATTTTCTTTAGTAGCAACTGTTAAACTAGCATTATTTTGAGTAATATTAATGTTATTACCTGCAATGACTTTAACAGTATCACCCATTGCAATTTTTTGTTCTTTATTGCCGCTTACTTCACCTGAACCGGTCTTATCAGTTGTAATTTTCCAACCTTGTTCAATTCGTGATGCAACAGCATACAACTGAGAACCATTAATTGCGTCAGTCGAATTGGCCTCAATATGCCCTGCTGCTACATTTTTAATTTGACGCTCTTTACCTTTTCCACCAACGCTTACAAAGCGACCAGCATCCTGAACAGAGCCACTGAAGTTGTAAGTATGTCCACCAATCGTTTTACTTGCTACCGTCTCCGTTGCATGTGATCCCGTAGTTGTAGAATTATCACCAAGAATGACCGAACCGCTCGTACCCGCACTAATATTTGCACCAATAGCAATAGTATTAGCTCCGGTTACATTAGTATTACGTCCGATTGCAATTGAATCTTTCGCACTTGCTCCTGTACCGGTCATTTCACCCAATGCAATCGATCCTGTACCTTTAGCGCCTAAATTATCATAATTACTATTTGTTTCTTTCTGTTTATTTTTATCAGCATTAACACTTACGTAGTTAGTTTGTGCGAGTTCTACCGCTTTTTTTACATTATTCAGTTTCTGATTTTTAATATCAAACTCAGGCGCTTTATAAGTGTAGCGACCGGTAGCACTATCAATGCTATAACCAATATAACCGTCTCCAGCAATAGATTTTGCTAAATTATCATTAACTTCAGATAATTGTTTAACATTTACTGCATCAGTGTCTTCACGACCCGCTGCCAAGTTAACTAAACGACGCTCTGAACCTTTATTTGCGATAGCAACAACACCGTACTCGATATCAAAATTATCATTTGTATATTTTGCATTTTTGTTTTTAATGTCTTCTTGATTAACAACAGTACCGTTACCCAAAGACAACGAGTTCTTGGCATTAGATATTGCACTCTCACCAATACTCATCGCACCTTTTTTAGTCGCTTTTGAATCCTTACCGATAGTTATTACATTTTCATGTAACGCTTGGGCATTACTACCAAAAGCAATCGCATTAGCCTCGCTTGCATTAGCATTACTACCAAATGCGACAGCATCATTCTTACGTGCTTTAGCTTCTATACCGAATGCAATAGAATTGGTTTTAGCACCTAATGAATTGTAACCAAAAGCAATAGATGAATTACCTGTTGCTCTTGAACTTGTACCAAATGCGATCGCTTTTTCTGCACTCGAAGAACCGGGTTTAGTTACTTTTTCACCTAAGTAACTATCATGTTCTGAATAAAATTCACCGGTGCTGGCCAATGAGCCAAATGCAAAGGAATCATTACCATTTGTCTTCGCTCCTGAACCTATTGCCACAGAACGATCACCATTTGATTGAGTATTACTTAAACCATCATACTGGGTTCTGTTCACATCCCCACCTCCAGGTAAACCATCAAGAGTCTTAGGTGCTACGTTACCAATCGCAATAGATTGATTACCATTTGACGTCGCGGACGCCCCAAATGCAAAACTTGCATTCCCTTTTGCATAGGCGACAGAACCGATTGCTGCAGAATAGTCACCAATCGCAGCAGATTGACGCATCACTGCAAGAGAGTTAAAACCTTTTGCTCGAGCAGCAGTACCAATTGCCGTTGAACCTACATCCTCTGCATTTGAGAATGCACCAACAGCAGTAGCTAACCCGGCTTTTGCTTGAGAATAATCACCGATTGCAATACCACTTGAGACACCATCTTTTCTAACAGCATCACTCTTATTACCAATTGCGATACCAAATGCATATTCTCCCTCATTTGAATAACGACCGGACAAGTCGCCTTTTTTATCGGCATCGTGGTAAGACTTATTACCAGGGTTTTTATAATCGTATACCCTTGTATCAGAAGCCTTATCGGCAGGTTTAGCATTTGCACTAGGATTAGCTTGTCCCGATCTTGCTACGCCAGGAATCTCAACATACGCATTAGCTACAGTAGGTGTAACCACAAATGGCAGTGTAACTACAATTGTTTTGATTAAATTGGTACTCAATGAGTCAGGCTTAGTTGAAGTAGAAGAAGAGGAAATTGCCTTGACTTTAGAAAGTTCTGAGACCGCAACCCATGTTTGAGCCGCATGATTCCAAATGACTTTAAAAATCTTATTCATATATTTGTTTGTCCTTTAAATTCAGGGTTATCTTCAGGAATGGAACCATCTGTAAAATTTCCCTATACAGCGTAAATAATCGTGGTTTATCGCTCTCTCAGACATTGGTAACTATTGGACTTGAATAAGTTTGTCCATATGTTTATCTTAGTATATGTTTGGCTACCAATAGTATAGTAGAGCGAGTCCTTCAGACTAAAATATAAACCTCTAAAATTATTGTTCATCACTAACAGAAATTTTACCTGTCACGATGTTCATTTCTTAATTTGTTGGCTTTTAGTCGTAAGTTAAATGCTCAACTACGAGCAAATTTTCAGCCTAAAGCGTATAAACCGAGTAAAAATAGCTTTACCTTTGCTAAAAAATCATGCACAAAATGCCACACCGAATACCCTTTGATATAACGGCGCAGCAAACTCATCTCCAAAACAGTAAAGTTATATACGTTTACCCATTTCTAGATCGATTTTGTCGATATTTTTAGCCTGAGGTTTAGCCCACAAAATTTAGTTATCTTTTCACCACAATATTCCCATGGCTCTCCTCCCCCCTAAAAACATCGTTATCGTTTTAAATGGCTCGGCAATATCCACCGGATTTGGCTTCAAAATTACTATTTGTGATTGATAAAACTCCCAATGCAAGAGCAATAGCTATTTTTCATTAAATCTCCTAATGTAAGGTTATGAATCAACGAAAAATCATTGGTTGAGTTAAATTATAATATTACAACCTCAAGACAATCAACTATTTTTAAAAAATAATAAAAAATATCAATCATTGAGTAACTTGAAATCATATTGTCACAAAAAATGGAAATAATACTGATTTCATACAATGAGAGATAACATGGCAAGATTTACCGCAGCGGAAACAGATATCGCTATCGGCAAAAGGATTCAACTTCGCCGTAAGGAACTGGGCATCAGCGCTGAAGTATTAGCTGAAAAAATCGGCGTATCACAACAACAATTTTCCCGTTATGAACGAGGAGCAACCAAAATGAATGTGAATCATTTGGTGGATATAGCTATTATTTTAGATACCCCCATTGATTGGTTTTTCAGTGATAGCAAAACCTTCAACCTAGACAACAAACAGCTCTACGTTCCCATACATAATGATGCCTTACGTTTTCGTCTTGACTACCATTGGCAACAAATGAATAGTGAACAAAAACGAGCTTTGATCAACTGGCTTGATGCTATTTCCAGAGAACAATAAAACAAACGCTAAAAGTGCGCAGTACAATGATTTTCTACTCCCTGAATTTTGAAAGGATAGCAAAGCGAGTATTAAAGACCGTACGGCAGAAGAATAAATAGGAATTATAAAAAAAGTGCGGTTGATAACCCGCACTTTTTCTGAAAAAACACTAAAATAACTCTATCAACCACTTTCATCTAATTTCACACAACCCTGCTACGAATATTTCCATCAGCGACTTTTGTCGTGATCTCATCCCCGGGTTTAACGTCATTCATACTTGTGATTGCTTTTCCTTGCACTGTTGTTGCAATGGAATAACCGCGAGCCAAAACTTTCAACGGGCTCAATCCATCTAGTTTTCCACATAATGTCGCAAGCCTGTTTTGTCGCTCTGTTAATTGACGGTTTGCACTAAAATGTAATCGCCCTTGTAATTGCACTAATTGTTGTTGATGACGCTGGATACAGTAAGGTAAGGGATTTTGAGCCAAACGAAGGGAAAGTGCGGTCAATTTTTGCTGTATTTTTTCCAGCTGACGCAGCATCGCAAATTGTAAACGCTGTGCAAGTTGTTCATTCTTCGTTTGCTGAATATGCAATTGATTCTGTGGATGCTGATTTTGCAACCGAAATATAAGCTGTTTTAATCCTTGGCTTTTTTCGCTAAATAAGCGATCGAAAGCCATATCTAAACGCTGTTGCTGATGGCGGAGTTGTAGTAGTAGTTCCTCTTGGTTTCTGCTGACTAATTCTGCCGCTGCAGAAGGCGTAGGCGCTCGAAGATCAGCAACAAAATCCGCAATGGTGACATCCGTTTCATGGCCTACGGCACTAATAATCGGCAGCGTGGAGCAAAAAATTGCACGAGCAACAGATTCCTCGTTAAAACACCACAGGTCCTCTAACGAACCACCACCCCGCCCCACAATCAACACGTCCACTTCTTGCCGTGCATTTGCCAGTTCGATCATCTGTACAATCTCAGCCACAGCCTCTTTGCCTTGTACAGCCGTAGGATAAATCACCACTTTTAAACTTGGATCTCTACGTGCCAAAATATGCAAAATATCTTGCAATGCCGCACCGGTAGATGAAGTAATCACCCCCACGGCTTTACTAAAGTGCGGTAAATTTTTCTTGAGATTTTGGGCAAAGAGTCCCTCTGCTGCCAGCTTCATTTTCAGAGCTTCAAATTGCTGTTGCAACAGGCCTTCACCTGCCGGGTGCATAGAATCAATAATAATCTGATAATCACCACGCGGCTCGTATAAGCTCACATTAGCCCGCACCAATACCTGCATACCATTCTGCGGACGAAACGCCACACGCAAATTTTTCATCCGAAACATAGCACAACGCACCTGCGCATTTTCATCTTTTAAGGTGAGATACCAATGCCCCGATACCGGTTGGGTAAAATTAGAAATTTCCCCCATCAGCCAAATCTGGGAAAAATGGCTTTCCAACATTTGGCGTGTCGCATTGTTGAGTTGAGATACGGAATAAATATTCTCAGACATATTCATCTAACAACACCCAGCCATCGTCCAGCCAGTTACAAATTGAATCTAACAATAATTCCATCGCTGTTTCCGGATCTTCTGTTTCATTCGTTAAATCCATTAAAAATGCCCAATCTAAGGATTCACCATCTGCTAAGCGCTTCAAGACTTCCGTTTCAATCAAATTTAATTCGTCTAACCATTCACCATTAGCATAAATGCGAAGGGGATTTTCCGTATAAAGCAACTTGCAATTGTTATCCTGACAAAGTAACGCTCCCTCTTCTAAATCGGCACGCACCTCCTCCGGATCACTCATTTCTTCAGACACCAAGAGTTCATAACGGCGTGAGCTCACCGCTGTTGCCACCGCTTGTTTGAATAATTTATCAAAGGCTTCAGAATGGGCAAGTTTATCCAGTAGTTGTTGCTTCATCACCTGAATGTTTTCATCGGCAAGTTTTCCTGTACGCTGCGCTGATTGCGTCAAGCGAAGCGGTAAATCAAATTCGCTTAAATTCAAATCCGGATCTTGATGACAAAAACCTTTACTAATGCCATCAATTAAATGGGTCAAATTCGGATAACGCAAACCAAAAGAGAAGGTCAAACAATCCTCCTCCGCTACGCCATAATGCGCCATTCTTGCCGGTATATAAAGAATATCGCCCGGATTCATCACTTCATCAATCACCAAATCCCCCATATCGTCAAAAATACGAATAGGCTGATTCGGTTTAAATTCAGTGCTTGAATCACACCATTTTCCCAGTTGCCAACGGCGGCGACCATAGCCTTGCACCAGAAACACGTCATATTCGTCATAATGTTTGCCCACCGAGCCACCCTTTGGCGCATAAGACACCATAATGTCATCTCGTTGCCATTGGGGAATAAAGCCAAATTTGCTCCAAAGCTGCCCCAATTCCGGCGACCATTGTTCCAAATTTTGCACCAGCACCGACCATTTTTCCGGCAAATTTTTGAAATCTTTTTCCGTCAATGGGCTAAAAAACACCTTCCAATCATCACTTGAAAAGGTTTTCACCAAACGTGCCGTGGCATCTTCATTTTGCGCCAACTCAATAATATCTTGCGGTTCAAACTGTCCCACGATTTCAGGCAAACCGTTGCGGATAATCAGCGGCTTTTTCTGCCAATAATCCCGCAAGAAAATTTCAGGGGTAATATGCTCGGGTAAGCAAAAATCGGCTTGGGCAAGTGCGGTCATTTTTGGGCTCCTTTTTCTTTATTAGTTTGAGCGGCTTGTTCTGCTGCGCGTTTACGGCGGATTTCTTTCGGATCGGCCAATAACGGACGATAAATTTCAATCCGATCACCTTCTTTCAATATATCGGTTAATTTTGCCGGACGGCTAAAAATCCCGACTTTATTTTCACGCAAGTCAATGTCGGTAAATTGTTGCAAAATACCGGATTGTAAAATGGCAGTTTGCACCATCGTGCCTTCTTCTACCTGAAAAGTTTTTAAATAATAGCGTTCCGGCAAGGCATAGGCGATTTCAATATTAATCTGGCTCATCAATGATTTCTTCATCTAAAAATTTTTTGGGCTATTATAGCGGAAAAGACCGGTCACAAAAAACAACGTTTTTTGAATGTTGGCTTTGCCCCGATAGGGATGAACAAATGAGTAAGCGAGTTTGTGAATAATTTTAACGATAAAATAAGGGAATAAAATGAATTAGATATTTTTTGCCGTAGGTTCGGCATTTTTTGCAGGACTCACTGCTATTTTAGGCAAACTTGGCGTGGAAGGAATGAACAGCAATCTTGCTACTTTTATACGCACCATTGTAGTATTACTCGTCACCGCCGGTATTATTTCCGCCCGTAATGAACGGCAATTGCCACAACATATCGCCACAAAGCCTTTCACGTTCTTAGTGTTATCCGGTATCGCAACGGGGTTATCTTGGTTATGTTATTACCGTGCATTGCAACTCGCCCCCACCTCTTGGGTTGCATCTATCGATAAACTGAGTGTTGTCATCGCCATTATTTTAGGCGTTGTCATCTTAGGCGAACCCTTGAGTTTGAAACTCATCATAGGAGGCCTCTTGATTTTAGCGGGCGTCCTTGTACTGGCGTTATAGATTGAGAATTTACCTGCATTTCGCTACAATACACCACTATTTTTTAATCATTACACAATATGTCTGAAATAAAACTCATCGTCGGACTTGGCAATACCGGGGATAAATATGCCGAGACACGCCATAATGCTGGAGAATGGTTGGTAGAACGTTTAGCACATCGTTTCAATACCACACTTAATCCTGAAAACAAATTCTTCGGTAAAACTGCCCGCACTTTAGTCAATGGAAAAGAAGTCCGCTTGCTTGTACCCACTACCTTTATGAATTTGAGCGGTAAAGCAGTGGCTGCCTTGAGAGGATTTTATCGTATTCAACCGGAAGAAATACTGGTGATTCACGATGAACTGGATTTACCGCCCGGAGCCGCAAAACTTAAATTGGGCGGCGGACACGGTGGACATAACGGCTTGAAAGACATTGTGGCAAAACTGGGAAATAACAACAATTTCTACCGTTTACGCTTAGGCATCGGTCATCCGGGGCATCGGGATTTGGTTGCCGGTTATGTGCTTAACAAACCCTCACCGACCGATCGTCAAGCCCTTGAAAAAGCCCTTGATGAAGCCACAGATTGCGTGGAGATGATTTTTAAAGACGGCATGGTGAAAGCCACCAACCGTTTAAATAGTTTTAAAATTTAAAAGTGCGGTCATTTTCGCAACTTTTTTGATTCAATATAAGGAAAAATTATGGGATTCAAATGTGGTATCGTAGGTTTACCAAACGTCGGTAAATCGACCCTTTTTAACGCGCTCACCAAGGCCGGCATTGAGGCGGCAAATTATCCGTTCTGTACTATCGAACCTAACACCGGTGTTGTACCGATGCCGGATCCCCGCCTTGATGCCCTTGCGGAAATCGTTAAACCGGAACGTGTGCTTCCAACAACGATGGAATTTGTGGATATCGCAGGTTTAGTGGCGGGTGCCAGTAAAGGCGAAGGATTAGGCAATAAATTCTTAGCCAATATTCGTGAAACCGATGCTATCGGTCATGTTGTTCGCTGTTTTGAAAATGACGATATTGTTCACGTGGCGGGAAAAATCGATCCGTTAAATGATATTGAAACCATCAATACCGAGCTTGCTCTTGCCGATTTGGATAGTTGCGAGCGTGCCATTCAACGTTTACAAAAACGTGCCAAAGGTGGCGATAAAGAAGCGAAATTTGAACTTTCTGTCATGGAAAAAATCCTTCCTGTTCTTTCTGAAGCGGGAATGATTCGTTCTGTTCCCCTTGATAAAGAAGAACTCCATGCGATTAAAAGCTATAACTTCCTCACCCTAAAACCAACCATGTATATCGCCAACGTCAATGAAGACGGTTTTGAAAACAATCCGTATCTTGACAAAGTTCGTGAGTTTGCCGAAAAAGAAGGCTCGGTGGTTGTGCCTGTTTGTGCTGCCATTGAAGCAGAAATTGCGGAATTGGAAGATGAAGAAAAAACGGAATTTTTACAAGATTTGGGGATTGAAGAACCGGGCTTGAACCGAGTGATTCGTGCCGGATACGCCTTGTTAAATCTTCAAACTTACTTCACCGCAGGCGTAAAAGAAGTGCGAGCTTGGACGGTTTCCGTAGGCGCGACCGCACCAAAAGCCGCTGCCGTTATTCACACGGATTTCGAAAAAGGCTTTATCCGTGCCGAAGTTATCGCCTATGAAGATTTTATCCAATTCAAAGGGGAAAATGGCGCAAAAGAAGCGGGAAAATGGCGTTTAGAAGGGAAAGATTATATTGTGCAAGACGGCGATGTGATGCACTTCCGTTTCAATGTATAAACCTAATTCAATACGACCGCACGTTAAAGTGCGGTCTTTTTTATAAATTTTGAGGAATATTATGTCTATAAAATACCGCCCGGAAATTGATGGTTTACGTGCAATTGCTGTTATTTCCGTCATTATTTTCCACTTAAACGAAACTTGGCTTCCCGGTGGTTTTCTTGGAGTGGATATTTTCTTTGTCATTTCAGGTTTCTTAATTACCAGTATTATTCTAAGAGAAGCAGAAGAAAATCGCTTTACTTTCAAAAATTTTTACACTCGAAGAATTAAACGAATCTATCCAGCCTTTATCACTGTCATGGCATTGGTTTCTTTCGTTGCATCAGCTATTTTTATTTATAAAGATTTCAATCAATTAAGAAAAACCATTGAATTAGCGACTGTTTTTTCATCTAATTTCCATCTTGGATTGACACAAGGCTATTTTGATTTAAGCGCTAATGAAAATCCGGTATTACATATTTGGTCATTAGCAGTTGAAGAACAGTATTATTTAATCTTCCCACTATTACTCATTTTTCCCTATAAAAAGCTTAGAAATATAAAAGCTTTACTTTATATTACATTACTGCTATTTTTTATACTCACTTTAACATCATTTGTTCCACTTAATTTCTATAAGAATGCTTTATATCAACCGAACATTTACTATTTATCAACCCTACGTTTCCCAGAATTGTTAATTGGTTCAATTTTAGCCATTTATAATAAATTAACAAATCAGCAAAGCAACAAATCAGTAAGCAATATTATTGCTATTTCAAGTTCGATTTTATTATTTTCTTGTTTATTTTTAATACATAAAAATATGAACTTTATCCCAGGCATTACATTGCTTCTTCCTTGTTTATTATCTGCACTTATTATTTATAGCACGACACAGCAGAATATTATAAAAGCTTGCTTATCAAGTAAATCCTTTGTCTTTATTGGAAAAATATCTTATTCACTATATTTGTATCATTGGATATTTATTGCGTTTACCTATTACATTACAGGAGAACAAACATTAAACAATGCTCAAATCTTAGGGATTATAGTGCTTACCGTTATTTTTTCTATTGTAAGCTATTACATTATTGAGCAACCAATTAGAAAATCTAAACTCACATTTAAAAAAGCATTTTTCTATTTATATCTCACCCCATCTATTTTATTAATCGGATACAATATTTATGCAAAAGGGAAATTAAAGAATGAAAAAGAGCATATTGGACAAGATATTTCAAATGTTGATTTAGAAATAGATATACCGGCTAAAATATTAACAATTGGTGATTCCCATGCGGGACATCTTGACTATTTTCTTAAATATGTCGGAAAACAAGAAGGGTGGAAATCAGATATTTTAAATTTGGGACCAGAATGTCAGGTAATGGTCAATGAGGTTTCTCAAGTTATACCAGAATGTCAATCCCTGTGGGATAAGATAGCAAAATATGATGTCATATTTATTTCTGAATTCTATGATCTAAGAATGGTGGGGCAGCCCGTGCCACGGTTTGAAGCTCAATCTTATATTGTTCCTAATTTTCAACAGCGCTTTAAAAGTATGGTGAAAAAACTTTCGGAATCAAAACCAGTTTATGTGTTTGCAAACAACAGTTCTATTACTCGCCCTCCTATTCGCGGTTACTTATTGGAAAAATATGGTCTTGAAAAATATTTACAGCCTATTCATAGAATGGGCAATATTGACGCAAGTAATAAAATTATTCGTGATTTAGTTAAAGATATTCCGAATGTTTATTGGGTGGATGCCCAGCAATATTTGCCAAAAGATAGTGTTATGGCGGAAGGTAAATATCTCTATGGTGATCAAGATCACTTAACAAATTTTGGTGCCTACTACATGGGACGAGAGTTTAATAAACACCAAAGAATTTTCACGAGAGAGCAAGTAAAAAATTTATACAAATAGTCTGGAGCTATGAATCCTATTTATTCAGGAATAACACTATGTCAAACATCATCATTTTAGACGGTGGTATGGGGCGTGAGTTGGCGCGCCGTAAAGCGCCTTTTCAGCAGCCTGAATGGTCGGCACTTGCCCTCTATCAACAACCTAGTGCGGTTCAATCCGTGCATGAGGATTTTATAAAAAGCGGCGCACAAGTGATTACCACCAACAGTTACGCCGTTGTGCCCTTTCATATTGGAGAACAACGTTTTCAGGCTGATGGAAAAATGTTGGCGGATCTTGCCGGGCTTTTAGCCCAAAGTGCGGTTGAAAATTCGGGTGTTTCTCATGTAAAAATTGCCGGCTCGATTCCTCCATTATTCGGCTCTTACCGTTTCGATTTGTACCAGCCTCATCGGGTGCAAGAGGTGGCTCAACCGCTCATTGATGGGCTTTCGCCTTATGTGAATTTTTGGCTATGCGAAACCCAAAGTTCGGCGACCGAACCTCAAGCCATTAAACCTTTGCTACCAAAAGATGATCGCCCACTCTGGGTTTCTTTCACTTTACAAGACGATGAACCTACTGATGTTCCTCGCTTACGCTCCGGAGAAACCGTGCAAAGTGCGGTTGAAAAAATGATTGAATTAGGCGTAGAAGCCATTTTATTTAACTGCTGCCAACCGGAAGTGATTCAACAAGCGTTACTCGTCACACAGGATACGTTGAAAACCCATAATGCAACAAACATTCGTATCGGCGCTTATGCCAATGCCTTCCCACCACAACCTAAAGATGCCACAGCAAATGACGGGCTTGATGAAATCCGACAGGATCTCAATCCACAACAATATCTCCTCTGGACGGAAAAATGGGTTGAAAACGGTGCGACCATTATTGGCGGTTGCTGTGGCATTGGTCCCGAGCATATCCAGGCATTAGCGGAAAAATTTGGCTAGGCTTTTATCAATGAACCTCAACCATAAAATAAGATAAATTCAACAAATTATGCAAACGATCAACCAAATCAAAACGGCGATTGTCAATGATCCTCAAAATCAAGATTTCACCGCTCGCCATATCGAACCGCTTTTTGCTGCCCCTCGCATGGCACGTATTAACATTGTCGGTCAGGCTCCCGGTTTAAAAGCGGAACAAACCCGTCTTTATTGGAACGACAAAAGCGGGGATCGCTTACGTGAATGGCTGGGGGTTGATCGTGATATGTTCTACCATTCAGGGCTGTTTGCTGTGATCCCCATGGATTTTTATTATCCAGGAAAAGGCAAATCAGGCGATTTACCGCCACGCAAAGGCTTTGCGGAAAAATGGCATCCTCCAATTTTAGCCACGTTGCCAAATATCAAACTTACGATGTTGATCGGGCAATACGCACAAAAATATTATTTACCACAAAATACATTAAATGTGACGGAAACGGTGAAAAACTACCGTGAATTTCTACCGCACTTTTTTCCCTTAGTTCACCCTTCACCACGCAATCAACTTTGGCTACAAAAAAATCCTTGGTTTGAACAAGAGGTGATCCCAACATTACAACAATATGTGAAAACTATTTTATCCGTTTAATTTTTTATCATTTTTTAGGAAAGCATTATGTCAAATAAAAAAATCGGCTTACTCTCTCTGACAGCATTAGTATTGAGTTCAATGATTGGCTCGGGTATTTTCAGCCTGCCACAAAATATGGCGGAAGTAGCTGGGGCGGAAGCGCTCATTATTGGCTGGGCGATCACCGGTATCGGGATTATTTTCCTCGGACTCTCCTTCCTTTTCATTTCCCGGCTTCGCCCTGACTTAGACGGTGGCATTTACACCTATGCACGAGAAGGCTTTGGAGAACTCATAGGATTTATGTCTGCTTGGGGTTATTGGCTCTGCGCCACTATCGGTATTGTGGGTTATTTAGTGGTCGCCTTTGAAGGCATCGGTACTTTTACCGATAGCCAAAGTGCGGTCATTTTTGGACAAGGAAATACCATCGCTTCATTTATTGGATCTTCTATTGTTGTTTGGCTGGTGCATATTTTAATCGCCAAAGGAGTAAAAGAAGCGGCAACCGTGAACCTTATTGCCACCTTTATGAAAGTTTTTCCTCTGATCCTATTTATCTTACTCTCTCTTTGGTATTTCAACCCTGAAACATTTAGCCATGATGCGAAAGCAATCGTATTAAATAAAGGTATATCCGACCAAGTAAAAAACACCATGTTAATTACTCTTTGGGTCTTTACCGGTGTGGAAGGTGCTGCGGTATTATCCGCCCACGCGAAAAAACGTTCCGATGTCGGGCTTGCCACCGTATTAGGCATTTTGATTGCCCTTGCTCTTTATATCGCGATCACCGTGCTTTCATTAGGGATTTTACCCCGTGAAACCATTGCGATGATGCCGAATCCCTCCATGGCTAGACTACTCGAACATATGATTGGCGGCACAGGTAAAATCATTATTACCGCCTGTTTAATTGTGTCCGTTCTGGCTTCTTACATCAGCTGGACAATGTTCTCTGCCGAAGTACCTTATCGTGGTGCAAAAAATGGTGCTTTCCCCAAAATTTTAGACAAACTCAACAAAAACAATACGCCAATTAATTCACTTTGGTTTACCGGATTTATCGTACAACTTTGTTTGTTATTGGTTTTGCTGACCGGAAAAAGCTATAACACCTTATTATTAATTTCCACCTCAATGATTTTAGTGCCTTATTTTTTAATTGGTGCGTATTTATTGAAACTCTCTATTCAGCAAAATGCCCCTTGGTATGTTAAACTCACCGGCTTTATGGCATCTCTCTATGGCTTATGGATTTTATACGCCTCAGGACTGAATTATTTGCTGCTTTCCGTTCTGCTTTATGTACCGGGAATCGGGTTATTTTTATATTCTCGCTATCAACACCAAGGCGGAAAATTCAATCTAAACATATGGGAAAAATTAGTACTCATCATCATTGCATATCTCTTTATTCAAGCAGTTCATAGTGCTTTCACCCCTTTCTCGCTCTTGAGTGGGATTAGGTAATTCATCAAGTGCGGTCAAAAATCAGCATAATTTTAACCGCACTTTCATTCCAAAAAAGCAAACGTTTTCCTTTATAGCACTTTAGCGTATAATTCGCGCTTTCTTTTACATAAGGACCCAAAAATATGAATAATCAACTCCTCTACTCCGTTGAAGATAAACCGCCTTTCGGGTTGAGTTTATTGCTTGCCGCACAACATTTATTAGCGGCACTTGGGGGAATTATCGCCGTACCATTGGTGATCGGTAATGTTTTAAAATTACCCACCGCAGATACTATCACATTGGTGAATGCGGCATTGCTAATTTCCGGTGTGGTAACGGTGATTCAGTGTCGTGGGCTAGGTCCAATAGGTATTCGTTTACCCAGTGTGATGGGAACCAGTTTTACCTTTGTCGCCGCTGCACTGGCGATTGGTTTCAGTGATTACGGTGTCGCCGGGATTTTAGGTGCGTCTTTAGTCGGATCTTTCGTGATGATTATCGGCAGCTTTTTTATGCCCTATATTCGTAAACTTTTTCCACCCGTTGTGACCGGCACTGTCGTGATGATGATCGGCTTAAGTTTAATTCCTGTTGCAGTGGATTGGTTTGCCGGCGGTCAACGTGGCGATGCTCAGTATGCCACACCGGAAAATTTGATGATGGCAAGTTTTGTATTGGTTATTGTTGTCGCCTTGGTTCAATGGGGAAAAGGCATTTTCTCTGCCGCCGCTATTGTAATTGGGATGATGACCGGTTACGTTCTCTGTCTCATTTTAGGTTGGGTTAATTTTGACGGTGTGGCAAACGCCCAAACCTTCGCAGTTCCTCAACCGCTTCACTTTGGACTTGCGTTCCCCATTTCAGGTATTATCGGGATGTCCATTGCTTATTTGGTCACAATCGTTGAATCTAGCGGTAATTTCCTAGCACTGGGTAATGCCACCAATACTGAAATTACCGGTAAACATTTACGAGGCGGTGTACTGGCTGACGGTTTAGGTTCAGCATTAGCGGCGATTATGTCCACCACGCCCTTTTCTTCTTTCTCACAAAATATCGGTGTGATCTCTTTAACCGGAGTTGCCAGCCGTCATGTGGTCGCATTAACCGGCGTGCTATTGGCATTAGCAGGATTATTCCCTGTATTTGGCGCATTAATCGTCTCAATTCCATTACCTGTACTCGGCGGTGCGGGTTTAATGATGTTTGCCATGATTATTGCCGCTGGGATTCAGATGTTAGATAAAGTGGAACGCAGCAAACGCAACGGATTAATTATTGCTATTTCGATCGGTTGCGGCCTAGCCGTCACCACTCGTCCGGAACTACTTGATAAGCTCCCGCACTTTTTCAAAGAAGTACTAGGCTCAGGCATTACTGTGGGATCATTATTGGCATTGATATTAAATTTAATCTTGCCAGAAGATAAAGAAATCACAAAGGAATAATGAGAGAAAAAACACGCAATGATGCGTGTTTTTTGCTTTATACCACAGGTTTTCGGCGATAAAAAATCAAGCCCGGTAAAGCGAGCCCAAAAACCAATGCGCCTAAAATAAAGGCGGTGTTAATAAATGAGCTGATCATTTGCTCCAAAAGTTCATGAGAATAGCCATAGTGGTGAATTTGTACCATCGAAATCATCGCCCTATAAGCATACACGCCCGGAATCATGGGAATAATCGCTGCTACCGTAAAGGCCTTTGGATGCGCTAAGTAACGGTGCGATAAATGCACGCCAATAAAGCCAATAACACAAGAGGCAAAAAAGGTTGCAAATACAATAGGCACATCAATGTATAAAAGTAATGTGCGTGTTACGTGCCCTAATGCCCCTAAAACAGCACAGTATTTTAATGCCTTAGGCGGCACATTAAATGCTAAAGCAAAACCAACCGCCGGAATGGCGGCAAAAACCATATCATCAAGTAAACTAAATAGGAACATCATCATTAATGCCCCCATATAGTGATATGTAACACACTCAGTGCTAACACAATACCAAGACAAGCACCAAAAGTCAGAACAGTCGCAATTGTCCAACGACCTAAGCCCATATTGACATAGCCTTTTAAAATATCTGCCAATGAATTAATTAAGGGAAATCCAGGCACAAGTAACAACACACTGGACGCTAAGGCAATCTGAGGATCGTTTCCCCATTGATATTTCAAACTGACACCGGAAATGAGCGAAGCTACAAATGCCGTAATTGCGAAAACAATAATCGGATTATAATGATGTTTGGATAATTCTTGCCGAACAAACATCGCCACCGCAGAAGCCAAAAAAGTAATCAGACAGATCAGCCAATCGCCTCCCGATAAATGCGCAAAAGAAGCACAAGATAGTCCAATCATAAACACCACTAAACCACGATGATATTTTAAAGGATTTAAGTTATCCAGTTTCTTTTGTGCCAGCTCCAAATTATATAATTTATGCTCTACCGCAATCACGATACGCTGTACCTCAGTCACCATTTGCATATTGATGCCTTTATCGGTATTTTTTCGTACCGTGGTAATACAATGTTGGTTTGAAAGTGTTGTAATCACTACGGCATTTGCCGTAAGGGCACACTCTACACTTTCTACCCCAAGAGCAATCCCTAAACGTTGTGCCATTTGCACCACCACCGTACTTTCTGCCCCATGTTGTAACAACAATAATGCCGTTTGCACACAAGCACGCGTCACGCCCCGTTGATACGCTTGTTCCATCATCATACCTATACCTAAAATTAATTAGGCAAATTATAGATAGCTTGATAAAAAACGGTGCAAAAATAAACCGCACTTATGATCCAAATCAAAAGTGCGGTCAGTTTTTTGTTAGTTTTATTTAATTTTAGAGTTTAACAACTTTAGCCTGCTTAATCATATTATCTGCCACTTCTAAAATTGTTATTTGCAAGCCTTCTATTTCACAAACGGCTCCCTCATCGGGGATTTCTTCAAGATGTTCTAGAATCAATCCGTTGAAAGTGCGGGCATCTTCAGTATCCAATCCCCAGCCGAACAGTTTATTTAGATCCCGTAGGTTGGCCGAGCCATCAATAATGATTGAACCGTCAGATTGTGGAGCCACTTCCTCGTGAATACTCGGAGCGGTGGAAGTCGTAAAATCACCCACGATTTCTTCCAAAATATCTTCCAATGTCACTAATCCTTTAATATCGCCATATTCATCTACTACAAGCCCAATACGCTCTTTATTGGCACGGAAATTAGACAGCTGTGTTTTTAACGGTGTTCCTTCCGGAATGAAATATACTTCGTCCGCCGCACGAATAAGGGTCTCTTTAGTAAACTCATTTTTCTCAAGTAACAATCGAAAAGCCTCACGTACACGCAATATACCAAGTACATTTTTATCAAGGCTACCTTTATACAGCACTACTCGATTATGTGCGGCATGATTAAGCTGACGCATAATCGCTTTCCAGTCATCATCAATATCAATACCGCCAATTTCATTGCGTGGTACCATAATATCGTCCACAGTGACAGTTTCCATATCCAAAATAGAAAGCAGCATTTGTGGATGTTGTTCACCCGGTGTCGCTTCTCCTGCTTCACTCACGATACTACGTAATTCTTCACTACTAATCACCTGTTTTTGCATTTCCGGTTTTAATCCCATCATTTTCATTAACAGGGTAGTAAATAAATTCATAAACCATACTACCGGATAAAAAATCTTAATCAGTACATTCAAAACATGGCTGGATAAAAAAGCGACTTTTTCAGGATGAAGCGCAGCCACCGTTTTAGGGAAAATTTCAGAAAAGACAAGCATCACAAACGTCAGTAATCCCGTTGCAATTGCTACACCGGCATCACCATAAAGACGCATTCCAATCATCGTCGCGATTGCCGATGCACTAATGTTCACTAAATTATTGAAGATAAGAATAAAGCTCAGTAATGTGTCGGGCTTTTCTAACAATTTCTCTGCTTTTTGTGCGCCTTTATTACCTTGTTCGGCAAGATAACGCATTCGATATTTATTCAGAGAAAGTAAGCCGGTTTCGGAGCTTGAAAAGTAAGCGGATAAAACTAAACAGATAATGAGAGTAATAAATAACGTACTAAGGGGAATACTGTCCAAGGGAAAATCCTTTTGTTAGTTAAACGGGAGTTGAATAAAAATCCAACGATAAAGGCGAACCTCTGCTCGCCCTTATTGACTAAATTAACCGACTACCGAAGTAGGCAATTGTGAGCAAAATAATACCTGAAATAGCATAAAAAATCATCCTTTTTCCACGCCAGCCTAGACGCCAGTGTCCGAAAAGCGCTACACCAAAAACAACCCAAGCCAAGAATGAGAAAACGCCTTTATGGATATTTTCTGCGGTTAATGCATTTATAGAATGATAGATACCTGAAATTAATGTCAGAGTCAGTAATAATTCCCCTGCGGCAAACACTCGATAAAAATGCCGTTCAACCGTAATCAAAGAAGGTATTACCGGTGAAAATGCCGTTTTTTTCGCTTTCAAAGTACGATCGATCCAAGCGACTTGAATGGCGTATAACGTTGCAATAAAGCATACAGCATAAGTAAAAATGGATAATCCGATATGAAATAACATCGCCGGCTCCTGATCCAACAACTGAATCATATGGCTCGGAATAAATGTCGCCAAAACCAAGTTAAAAATAGAGAAGGAAAACACAATCGGTAATAAAAACCACATAGAATTGACCACCAACATAGCCAATATTGCCAAAATCGCAATATTTACGCTCATTAGTGAGCTGATTTCAACTAAACTAAATTTACGCTCTAAGGCTAATTCCTGTAATGCAGGATAAAGGCTTATTAAATGGAATACGACGGCTAAAAGTGCGGTCAAAAAGAATAATGTTTTTTTCGGACGGCGTTTTTCGTTATCCGAAGAATTAAGCAATGGTGCAATCATTAATGCGCTAATTAAATAAAACAAAATCGAAAAAACGGCAAACCACATAATCGTTGTCTCTTGTTAGGAATTGTTATTATTCTAACGTTCTGATTCCGAATTCGCTATAAATTTATTTGAAATGATGAAAAACGCCTGAATTTAGGTATAATCACGGCAATTTTTGATAAAAAACAGGATTAAGAATGTTCGAGAATTTATCTGATCGCCTTTCGAAAACCCTACGCAATATTACGGGGAAAGGTCGTTTAACGGAAGATAATATTAAAGAAACCCTACGTGAAGTGCGTATGGCATTGCTGGAGGCAGATGTGGCATTACCGGTAGTGCGTGAATTTATCGCCAAAGTAAAAGAAAGCGCACTGGGTGAGGAAGTAAATAAAAGTTTAACGCCAGGGCAAGAATTTTTAAAAATTGTTCAACGTGAACTTGAAAAAGCCATGGGCGAAGCGAATGAAAGTTTAAATCTCGCCACCCAGCCTCCTGCGGCAATTTTAATGGCAGGTTTACAAGGTGCAGGAAAAACCACCAGCGTGGGGAAACTGGCAAAATTCTTGCGCGAACGCCATAAAAAGAAAGTATTGGTCGTCTCTGCCGATGTGTACCGCCCTGCGGCAATCAAGCAATTAGAAACTTTGGCACAATCCGTGGGTGTGGATTTCTTCCCTTCCGATGTCAAACAAAATCCGGTAGAGATTGTCAAAGCCGCCCTGACCGAAGCCAAACTTAAATTCTACGATATCCTCATCGTGGATACAGCCGGTCGCTTGCATGTAGATGGCAAAATGATGGATGAAATAAAACTAATCCACAGTACATTAAATCCTATCGAAACCCTCTTTACCGTTGATGCGATGACAGGGCAAGATGCGGCAAATACCGCCAAAGCTTTTAATGAAACGCTGCCACTCACTGGGGTGATTCTCACCAAAGTGGATGGAGATGCTCGTGGTGGAGCGGCATTGTCTATCCGCCAAATTACAGGCAAACCGATTAAATTCCTCGGTGTAGGGGAGAAAACCGATGCTCTTGAGCCGTTCCATCCGGATCGTGTCGCCTCTCGCATTTTAGGTATGGGAGATGTACTTTCCCTTATCGAAGATCTCGAACGTTCGGTAGATCGCGAAAAAGCGGAAAAAATGGCACAAAAATTTAAAAAAGGCGATGCTTTTACCCTTGATGATTTCCGTGAACAATTGATTGAAATGAAAAAAATGGGGGGAATGATGTCTATGTTGGAAAAGCTCCCCGGTGCTAAGAATTTGCCTGATCACGTCAAAAACCAAGTGGACGATAAAATGTTCATCAAAATGGAAGCGATCATTAATTCCATGACCTTAAAAGAGCGTGCCAACCCTGACATTATCAAAGGCTCCCGTCGTCGTCGTATTGCATTAGGTTCCGGTACACAAGTGCAGGATGTGAACAAGTTGCTCAAACAATTTGATGAAATGCAACGTATGATGAAAAAAATGCGTAAAGGCGGAATGTCAAAAATGATGCGGGGTATGCAAGGTTTAATGGGGGGCGGTTTAGGCGGTCTTGGAGGTTTAGGGGGAATGTTTAGACGCTAGACTCAAAAATAAAGTGCAGTTAAAAAATGCGATGTTTTTTAACCGCACTTTTTCATTTCTTCTTGATCTCGATCAAGCCAATACCCGCTTTTTAGTATGGGGTTTCCTTCTCTTCAACTTTATACTGCTCTCTCATTCAACTTTTCTTATAAAATTTCAACATGAGTGATAATCCATTTAAAGCCCGCTGGTCCATGCAAGGTAATACCCTCTGTTTAGGGCATTGGGACATTTCTTATCTTAATTTACCCGTTGTATTGCCTCGTGAGCGCCGTGATCAAGATATGGGGACGGAAAATATTTATAATTTTATGGATCCCGAAGACGAACTTTATCGCGAGGGATTGGGAGAAGATGAGTGGATTATTGAGAACATCGAATGGCTTTCTGATGTTTTTATTGAACACAATATTCCATTGGAAGAAAGCACAATACGGGCTTTTTATCAAGCGGTAAACAAAGAAGATTGGCGTTGTGGCAGCTGTGGTGGTTGTATTTAGAGCAAGTTATTTTGCCCTTTCACCTCATCTGTTTTTCCTCTTGGTGATCATCAAACTTTGCGGTTTTGCCGGTTGGGTAGAAAATGGCGAAACCATTACGATGATCAGCTTTCTTGCCTCCACTAGCCCTTCTGTCGCCACTATCACGCAAATGGCATTGATTTTCGGCAACAACGCCTAAAAAGCCAGTGCAATTTATGGTGTTACAACCTTCCTTTGCACGTTCACTATGCCACTCGTCATAGCCCTTTATCAAATGTGCTGAGGTTAAAAAGTGCGGTCACAAAATCCGAAGGATTTTGAACGTTGGCTTTCCCAACGGCTCCGAAGGAGCGAATAAATCACCTCAGTGATTTATGAGTAATTATTTCAGTGTTTTTGAAAGGGGCTGTTCTTTCTTCAAACGATAAAGTTGATAAAGGTTTACGCAAACAAGAAAAGCATTCAGCACCGCAACAGGATAAGCATCAATAATAACGCCGTAAATTACAAAAAGTACATCACCAATACTGTTTACAATACGCAGATGGACGATTGATTTAAACAAAAATGAGGTTGCCACAAAAAACGTAGCCATGTAGCCTAACAATTCTATTGAGTTTAATTCCATTATACCGCTCCAGTCTTTCGCCAAAATGAATGTACGCAGTATGATAAAAGATTTAGAGAGAGAGGAAAATAGGCGAAATAAAGGCAACCGATTGCATAATAAAGAATTTTTATTTTCGCTCTCAAAAGATTAAATAAAGATGGTTTGAACCAAAATCATATAAAAAATCGTGCCTGCTGCAATGGAAAGAAACATATTCTTTTTCCAAAAGTGCAGCACCAAAACCAAAGCACCGGCAAGGAAATCAGGTATGCCATGATACCCGCTCAATACATCAATATTTTTATAACAATAGATGACAAGCATTCCGAACATCGCCGCCGGTAATCCCTTGCCGAGATAGCGGATATATTCAGGAATTCGGCGGTTTGCCGGAAAAATCCAGAAAGGTAAAAGGCGGGTAAACTGTACTGCTAGTACACAAATGCCAATCGTGATAATCTGTTCCGTCAAAATCATTTTAACGACTCCAATTTACATTCTATTTTAGGGCGACGTAACGTCAGAATTAACCAAATACCGATTAAGGTTGGGATTAAAAAATGCTGTTTTCCCACGATGAGTAAAGAAACCAAAGCCATACCTAAACCAAGCAAAGAACTTTCGTGGGACTTTTCTTTCATCCAATTTTCCGCAAAGATCACTAAGAAAAGTGCGGTCATAGCAAACTCAACACCCTTTAAATCAACGGGTAAAATCCCGCCAAATAAATTTCCTATCGCCGCACCCAACACCCAGTAAATGTGCAAATACAGGCTCACAAAGAACATATACCAGCCTTTATCCAAGTGCGGTGGAATTTTTGCCATATAATTCAATGAGAAGGATTCGTCCACCAAACTACTGATTAAATACCAACGCTTTTTACCAAGATGCACACCATATTTTTCCAACATAGAAATGCCATAAAAAATTTGACGACCGCTCACCATCAGTGCCACTAATAAAACGCTTAACGGCGAAAAAGGCAATACCAACGCACTGGCAGCAATAAATTCTACCGAACCTGCGTAAATTAATAACGCCATCAATGTAGGATACCAAACACCAAAACCCAGTGCTTTCATGTAAATGCCATAGGCTACACTAAGAAATAAAAATCCGGCAATCATCGGCGCGCTATAAAGTAATGCTGCTTTAGCGGCAGCACGGATAGGATGTGCTTTAGAAAAATCCATTACTCCCTCGCTAATTCTAAAACAGATAATCCCGGTAAAGTGGAAAAACTCTGAGATTTAACGGTTTGATAAAAATCCTCCATATAAGCAAGACTTTCATCTTCTTTTCGAATGGCAGCGTATAAGTTGCTATACAAGCCATCTTGTGTAATTTTGCGTGCCACCACATAACCTTTTTCAAGGTATGGCAACGCTGCCCAATAAGGGACGGTGGCAATACCACGGCGACTTGCCACTAATTGAATCATTGCGATCGTCAGTTCCGTGGTACGGCGTGTCGGGTTAATGCCCTGCGGTTTTAATACTTTACGCAAGAGATCTAACATCTCATCCGGTACGGGATAAGTGACCCATGTTTCATCGGCAAAATCTTCCGCTTGCCAAATTTCTTTTGCTGCCAATGGATGCTCTTTCGAGCAAATCCCAACCATTTCATAAGAAAATAGCGGCTTAAAAATCACATCATCATTTGTTTCAATCTCAGAGACAATCGCCCAATCTGCTCTATGGGAAAGTAATAAACCCACAGGATCCGTGTGAAAACCGGATACGATATCCAATTCCACCAGTCCCCAATGCTGACGAAATTCATCCATTGCAGGCATTAGCCAGTCAAAACAAGTATGGCATTCAACCGCTATGCGTAACTGCCCCGCATCACCATGTTTTATACGGGTTAAATCACGTTCAGCATCAATGATCTTCGGCATAACTTCACTAGCAAGACGAATTAAGCGTTCTCCTGCTGCAGTAAAACGTAGCGGGCTACTTTTGCGCTCAAATAAGGGTAAATCAAAGTGATCTTCAATCAGTTTAATTTGATGAGAAAGCGCGGATTGAGTGAGATAAACCCGCTTAGCGGCCAAAGAAACACTACCGGTCTCTTTTAATGCAAGTAAGGTTTTAAGATGTCGAAATTCAAGAAATGTAGGTTTCATGAGAACTATTCATAGAATACTGAAAAATGAATGGATAACATATAATACCGAAAAACAGAGAAAATTAAAGTTTAAGGAATAAGAACCTTTTTTCTTAGTGATATTTTCATTACTTACTATATTAAATACAGTTACTCTAAGCATATATACAAAAATAGAGGCATCAGTTGAGCCTCTATTTTCTATGAGCTTTTTACGCTGAAACTCAAGCTGGATGAGACATTAATGCATTAATCACACCGACTACAAGATTACATTTAGGAATAACTGAATTTATCTCCAAATATTCCGTTTTCGCATGCATATTACCACCGATTGGTCCCAAACCATCAATCGTCGGACACCCTGTCGAAGCCGCAATATTACCATCACTTAATCCGCCTGCATCAACCCATTTTATAGGTATAGCCAGTTTTTCTCCCACTTCATTAAATACTTTTTTAATTAGAGGAAGATATTTTTCATCAATCATTGGGGATTCTTTATTAATTAATGTTTTTGTTGAAGTGACTCCTTCCACCAACGGATTTTCAAGCACGCGTCGCAAATGCTGTTCAAAAAATTCGATAGACGAAGATTTTTTATAGCGCATTTCGATCATTAACGCCGCATAATCCGCAATCACATTATGTCCGCTTCCTCCGTGAGTTATCACACAATTAAACGTATGTCCGGCATCAAAATCATTCAATTTATAAAATTCAGTAATGAAATGTGCCGCTTCAACCAATGCGGAACGCCCCCGCTCAGGGCAATTTCCCGCATGAGCCGCCACACCGTGAAATTCAATTTGGTAAGTGACCATTCCTTTTCGGGTAGAGACCATTGAACCGTCTTCACGTGCTGGTTCCATCACAAAACAATAACGTGCTTTGCGTGCATATTCACTAATACTTTCTTTTGCATAGAGTGAGCCGTTTTCTTCGTGAGAATTTAAATAAATCCCGATTGTGTATTTTGATAAATCCAATTCCTGAGCGATATAAAAAGACAATAATGCACCGGATTTATCATCAATCACACCTAATGCATTAATACGCCCATCTTTCCTTGTAAAAGGCACACCCTTCCCTGTTCCTAATGGAAATACAGTGTCCATATGCGCAACAAAAAGAATATCGAATGTCTCAGCGTCCAAACGGTTACTGATAAATACCCCCTGAGCAACCTTATCTGAAGTCATGGAAATTCGTTTATGTTGTAATCCCTGTGTTTCTGCTTTTTTTATGAACCACTCCGCCACCTGATTAACTCCATTAATATCGTTCGTTGGGCTTTCAATATCAGTGAGTTCTTTAAGTTCATCTAAAAATATATCTAACTGCTCATTATTCATGGTTTATTCCTCCATTGCTAAATTAATACCCGTATTAAGAACATCGCTAAATAAGCATTAATAATACAAATACCAAAAAGCACCAGATAATGCTTTCCGGGTACACCTAATACTCCTAAAACACGCCCCATATATTGAACCGTAGAACCGACTAACGCCATTCCCGGAATAAGAATCGCAATATGTTGTGCATTAAGCGTACCTTCCTGAACTAAGGCAACCAATACACCTGCTGCACCACCCCAACTTAAAAAGGCGGCAAGGAAAACCGCAATGGATTCACCCGGTAAACCCAATGGAGTCATCACAAAACCGACATATTCTCCTAATAGTTTCAACAAGCCGGAGGCATTTAAAATATAAATAATCACAAAAGCCATTAACACATTAGGAATCGTACTATGTATCGCGATATTCCAGCCTTTTCTTGCCCCTTCAACAAAAATATCGGTAATTAACTTTGATTCCGTATTCGTTTGCTTACTCATAGTGCTACCTCATTTTCTTTCACAAATTTTTTCACATAAAGTCGCATTAAATTTGCCCCAAAAACTTTAAATAAGAAAATCACCCCTAATGCCATCGCAATAGACACAGGTGCAACTGCACCGGCTTTATCGGTGATTAGTAGAAGGGGGGCAAAAGAAGCAAGAAAGTTTGTTAGAAATGCGCCTGCACTAAATTGAAAGGCAGAGAAAATTAACAATTCATGGTGGGTGATTTGACCTTCGTCATATAAGCACTTGGCGGTAGAACTTCCGGCATCTGTACTTTGTGTACTGGCAATAAGCGAAATAGAGCAATTCCCCGGAATTCCCATTAACGGCTTAAGCACAGGACTTAGCCATTTAGAAGCGGCGAGTAATGCACCATAATGTTCAAAAATCGCTACAAATCCCAACGCCAACATCACACTGGGAATTAACGTCAAAGCAAATAAGAAACCGCCTTTTGCGCTAGTACCACCTGATGTTTTAAGCCATTCAGGAAATTGACCGGTTAACCTACTAAAATCAAAAATACCGCCCAAAAAATCTTTGGCAAATCCGCCAAAAAAGATAATGGCACACACTAATGAAAGTGTGCCAATAATGAGGGTATTCGTATTAATTTCTTTTTTCATACACACTCCTTCCTTATTACAAGAAATAAAATACCAATAAGAGTGTACAATAAAAGAAATAGCCGAAATGTGATAAGTATCACAAGAACAAAAGTGCGGTTAAAATTTCTTTCGTTTTTAACCGCACTTTTTTATTTTTCCAGTTGAACAGGTAAGAATAAACTCAATGGACGCTGTTTGATAATCTGTGCGACTTCACGCCAAATCGCCCACCAACTGGTTATTTCTGCATTTAAAGAACGTAGAGCCAGCCAAAGGGTTAAAGAAAAACTCACCACTAAGTTTACTAAACCAATTAATAAGACAAAAACGATACATTGTAATAAAAATGTGAAATCGAAATGCCCACTCACCGCAATATAACCTACATTGGCGGAAGAAAATGCGACGTGACGAATATCCAATGGCAAACCGGTTAAATATCCCACCACACCTGTTAAACCAAGTAATAGACCAAAGCAAAGATTTCCTATGATAGAACCATAATTTTCGTGCATATAATCCGCCAATTTCTCACGATGTTTTAGTGGCATCAGTTTCTTCAGTAGCGGGTGTTGACGTAAACGCATTCGTATATTCAAATAATTGCTACGATTATCAAAATATCCCGAGATAATACCTGAACAAAATAACCAAATACCTGCGATTGCAGCAAACCATAATGTACCTGCAAAAGGATCAATACTATGTAGGTGGTATTCAATCTGTTTCTGACTCATCAAGGGTTCGCCTGTTTGGTAGTGGTAGCCAAAAGCAATAAGCATCGCCAAACTCATCGCAACAATCACATTACCGAGTACGGCGATACTTTGGGAACGAAATACATCCACCAATAACTGTGCTAATTTTACATTTAAGCTTTTACCTTGCGAATTCTTCTCAACAGCTTCGGCAAAACGGGCGGCTGTCATGGCAGGCTGTTTCGTTGCTACGGTGAAATGCAACATAAAAATCAAAGTAAACCCTAAACCATAATTAAGCCCTTCTGCAATACCTTTCCAGACTTTATCATCAATAATACCGCCTAAATAGGTTTTAAATAACGCCATCAATGCGATCAATACCCCACCGCCGGCAGCAGAATAAAGCATAGCAAAATATTCTTTTTTATCCCGTGTAATATAATGCTCGCCATGATCACCTGCATTCTGGGTAATACTCCGAGCAATCAGTTTTGAGCTCTGTTTCCATAAACGGGAAACGCTGTGTTGCTCTGCCGCAGCACGGGCAAAACAAGCGGCCAATAATAAAATACGTCGTGGCAAATAACGATTTGATACAAAAATTGCCATCAATTTTTCTAATCGTTCAAGGGTTTGTGAAAGCCGTTCTAACAAATAAGCAACATGAAGAGATGAACCTACTACAGCCCCTCGTTTTTGCAAACGTTCAATTAATCGCTGACATTGTCCAAACATAACTTGTAAATGGCTATCATCAAAAAATTCATTTCGACGACGAGCCAGCAACCAATCAACGACTTCTCGATGTAATGCGACAAAAGGTGAATCAGCATTTAACAATGAAGGTTCCATACGCATTAATTCCGGTTCCATATCTTCAGCTGCGATCCAAATAGAAAGCATCTCAATGGCAAATAACCCTTCATTTTGAAAATGCACACGTAAGCGTTCACGATCTTTTTCTATCGTTTTACGTGTCAATACACCAAATATTGCCCGCCATTCTCTCAATGGAACGGCATCAATCCAACGTGCATCGTCCTTATCATTAAATAGCAAATAGAAAACATCACGTAAATCATTCACATCTTTGAAAGGAGGGTTAAAACGTTCATAAAGGCGATTTTTCATCTCACGCCCAAACCCTTCACGTGATAAAATTCCGCTACTAATAAAAATCGGATATAAACGCAAACTGCATAACCAGCTGCATAGCAATGCTGCCACAGAACAAGCAAGTTCATGATCCTGTTTTAAAATACGTTTAATCAAACGCAGATGAGAAACGATCTGTTCCTCAGGGCTTTCACGTAAAAACCGACAAAATCCTTCCATCAAACCGAAGGCATTATTATCGGCAACTTGTTTTCGAATAAATTGCGGCAATTTTTCCGGCTTTACAATGATTGATTTCAAATTATTTCCCTCTTTCTTTAGAAGCGCGCACTATTATACAGATTGAAAAAAATTGGAAAAGTGCGGCTAGCTTTGAAGATAAATTTCTGACACACTCATTAAATTAGCATTATTACGCCATTTCCATTTCCATTTCCATTTCCATTTCCATTTCCATTTCCATTTCCATTTCCATTTCCATTTCCATTAGTTTCCTCCACTATCGCTTTTTTGGCATTCCTAAAAATCTTCGTTAAAATAACCGCACTTTTATTCAATGAGGAAAGCAAAATGTCAGAAGCTATTAATCGTTTAATTCATCTGCTTAAACTTGAAAAAATTGACGATTTAATTTTTCGTGGGGAAAGCCAAGATCTAGGACTTCGTCAGGTTTTTGGCGGGCAAGTGGTGGCACAGGCATTGTCTGCTGCAATGCAAGTTGCACCGATAGATCGGCTTTTGCACTCATGCCATGCTTATTTTCTTGCACCGGGGGATAGTCAATATCCGATCATTTATGATGTAGAAACCTTACGTGAAGGGAGAAATTTTTCTGCCCTTCGGATAAAAGCAATTCAGCATAACGAACCTATTTGTCATATCACCGCCTCCTTTCAAGTGTATGAAGAAGGTTTTGATCACCAAAATACTCTGCCAAATGTCGGGCTACCTGAAAATTTTATTGATGAAAACGCAATGATGCAAAAAATGGCGTCCGTCTTGCCTGAACCATTAAAAGAAAAATTTATGGCTGAACGCCCTTTTGAGATACGGACAAAATATCTCAATAATCCTTTCAATGGAATGAAACTACCGGCTGAACAATATTCATGGTTTAAGACTCATGGTAAAGCACCTATTGATTTAAAAATACAGCAATGTTTGCTTGCCTATTTTTCTGATTTTCACTGTATTTTGACCGCACTTCACCCACATGGAAAAGGCTTTTTACAACAGGGTATGAAAGTTGCCACTATTGATCACAGTATTTGGTTTCATCGCCCATTTGACTTGAATAGTTGGCATCTCCATGCAATCGAAAGTAATAACGCTTTTGGTGGACGTGGGCTTGCACGAGGGCAAATTTTTTCACAAGAGGGAAAATTAATTGCAACCACACAACAAGAAGGCTTAATTCGTTATCAAAAATAACCGCACTTGAGGCAATAATGAAAAGAGAATTTTGGCATAAGGTCACTGAAGCCTTACAAGAAACTAATCCAAGCATAAAATGTACACTTGTTAATCAACTCTATGATGAGACTTTACCGACGATCTCACTCACGGAAATCGATGATTTTCCACAAATCGGCGTTAAACAAAATATTGCAGGATTTCCTGCAAAACCTATTTTAGTCGCACCAAAAGACGTCCCCAAACGTTCTTTTGCCACAAAAGAAGGCTATGCTGCCACCTTGCACGCTATTGCACATATTGAATTTAATGCAATTAATTTGGGCTTAGATGCCGCATGGCGATTTGGACGAAATGCGCAGGGAGAGTTGGGAGAAGGACTGGCTTTTGTGAAAGATTGGTTGCGTGTCGCACGTGAAGAAAGCACACATTTTAGTTTGATCAATGAGCATTTGAAAACCTTGGGTTATCAATACGGGGACTTTGAAGCCCATGCCGGTTTATGGGAAATGGCACAATCGACAGCCCATGATATTTGGGAAAGAATGGCGCTCGTTCCAAGAGTATTAGAAGCCCGTGGGTTGGATGCAACCCCAGTATTACAAGAAAAAATAGCCCAACGTAAAGATTTTGCCGCTGTTGATATTTTAGATATTATTTTGCGGGATGAAATCGGTCACGTTTATATCGGTAATCATTGGTATCACGCGCTTTCTGCAAAACGTGGATTAGATGCAATGAAATGTTTCACTGAATTGCTACATAAATATCGTATTGTGATCTTTAAAGGCGCGATCAATACCGATGCACGTATTCAAGCAGGTTTCACTCAATGTGAATTAGACTGGATTTATGAGGTGGAACAAACATTGAAATCTTATATTAAAAAGTAAAAAGAGCGGTCAAATTTGACTGCTCTTTTCCTTCTACACTTGTCAAGAAAAATCATTACAGCTCTTCGCTTTGTTCTGAAAAACGTTCAATTCGGGCCCCTAAACAACGAAGTTTTTCTTCAATATGTTCGTAGCCACGATCAATATGGTAAATACGATCAACGACGGTTTCACCTGTTGCAATACAGCCAGCTAAAACTAAGCTAATTGATGCACGTAAATCCGTCGCCATTACTTCGGCTCCGGAAAGCTGAGCAACGCCGTGACACACCGCTGTATTACCTTCAATTTCAGCCTTACCTCCCATACGAATTAATTCCGGTATATGCATAAAGCGGTTTTCAAAAATCGTCTCGGTAATAATACTCGTCCCCTGAGCCACCATATTTAATAAGGTGAATTGCGCTTGCATATCCGTTGGGAATCCCGGATGGGGAGCGGTACGAATATTCACTGCTTTTGGACGATTGCCGAACATATCCAATGTGATCGTATTTTCAGTCACATCAACCTGTGCGCCGGCTTCACGTAATTTATCAATCACCGCATCCAAAGTATCCGCTTTTGCATTTTTACAGACAACGCGCCCACCCGAAATTGCCCCCGCCACTAGGAATGTACCAGTTTCAATTCGATCCGGCACAATACTGTGTTCACAACCGGTTAAACGATCCACGCCTTCAATTGTAATATAATCCGAGCCGGCACCATTGATTTTTGCCCCCATCTTATTGAGGAAATCTGCGGTATCCACAATTTCCGGTTCACGTGCGGCATTTTCAATCACAGTCTTTCCTTTCGCAAGCGTTGCAGCCATCATAATTGACAAAGTAGCGCCTACGCTGACTTTTTCCATGACAATGCGCGTACCTATTAAACGCTCCATAACCTGTGCTTTTACATAACCTTCCTCAAGCACAATATCCGCACCCATTTTTTCAAGACCGCCAATATGTAAATCTACAGGGCGTGCACCTATCGAACAACCTCCCGGTAGGGAAACCTGACCTTGCTGGAAACGTGCTACCAACGGTGCCAATGCCCAAATCGAAGCCCGCATTGTTTTCACTAAATCATAAGGTGCAATAAAATGATCAATTTTTGATGCGTCAAGTAATACAGCTCCACTTTTATTACGTTCTGCCTTTACTCCGAGTTTACGTAAAATTTTAAGTGTGGTTTCAATATCTTTGAGTTCAGGTACATTCGTTAATTTTACCGGTTCTGTTGCTAAAATTGAGGCAAAAAGAATCGGAAGTGCCGCATTTTTAGCACCGGAAATGGTGACGGTACCACTTAAACGGGATTGTCCGCCATAAACACGAAATTTTTCCATGATATAAATCCTAATTTAACTGGATTGATGTAAAAGACGATCTATTTTCCACTTTTCAGTAGTGTAGGTCTTGATAGTTAAGGCATGAATTTCACCTGTTGTGAAATAAGTCATTAATGGTGCATAAATAGTTTGTTGTTGTTTGACCTTTGACAAGGCTGCAATTTCATCACTCACGACAATCACACCAAAATGGGCATTTTCACCCTGAGCATATACTTCATCAACATTTAAAGATTCTTTTAAAATTCGTTCAATTTCTTGCAGTTCCATTCAGATTCCCATTGTAATGATGGTCAGTAAAAGCCGCGATCCAATCAGATAGATTGACTAAATCCGCAAGCGTTAATAATTGTTGAGGAGGATTAACTAAACGCACCGTTTTGTTGGGCAACTTTTTGCTGTCATACAGAAAATCGCAAAGTAATGCAAAACCTGCCGAATCAATTTTTGTGATCTCCGTTAAATCCCATTCAATGACTGATTGATTTAATTTAGCCTCAGACAAAAAAGAAGCACGTTGCTGCCATAAGGCTAACAACGTGTTACGAGATAGCTCCCCAGAAAATCGGAGGGCTATCTTATCATTATTTTGAATCAAATCCCAATTTAATCTTGTCATGAGACTATTTACTTAATGTGACAGATTGAGCGGCCGATTTTTGAATTTGAGCCGTTAATGCTTCAATACCTTGCTGACGTAAAATACCGCTCCATTCATTTTGTTTGGTCACGACCATACTCACGCCTTCAGCAACCATATCATAGGCTTGCCATTCACCTGTCTTACTGTTTTTACGCCATTTAAAATCCAGTTTAATCGGTGCCGCACCACCATTTTGAATAATATTAACGCGAATACTCACTAAATTTTTGCCTGCAATATCTTTAGCCGGTTCAATTTGAATATTTTGATTACTATATGCCGTAAGCACTTGAGCATAAGCCTGCTCAATAAAATCGCTAAACGCTTTGAAGAATTTCTCACGTTGTTCCGGTGTAGTGGATTTAAAATGCGATCCCAACACTAAAGAACCGGCATAATTCACTTGCACATAAGGTAATAAATCATTACGCACAATAGTACGCAAATAATTTGGATTCTGTTTAATTTTGGCTTGGCTGTTTTTAATGTCTGAAAATAATTTATCAGAGGCTTGTTGCATTAAAACATAAGGGCTGGTTTCTGCCATTGCCGTGCGAGCCATACAAAGTGCGGTCATTGCAAAAGCTAAAACTGCAAACCATTTTTTCAACTGAGTGATTTTCATCATAAATCTCCTAACTAAATATTGTAATTATTTCACTGTCGGTTCCGCGTTTTCCGCATTTCCTTCAGATTTTTTATCGCCATAGAGGAATTGACCAATCAGATCTTCCAATACCATAGCTGATTTTGTATCTTGAATCTGACTACCGTTTTTTAACATTGCGGTTTCGCCGTCATCAAACCCCATTGTTAATGCGATGTATTGCTCGCCCAATAATCCCGATGTTTTGATCGATAATGAACTATTCTCCGGAATTTCATTATATTCTTCGTTAATCGCAATATTTACTTTTGGTAAATAAGTTTTCTCATCCAAGTCAATACCGGTAACCCGCCCTATTACCACACCTCCAACTTTTAACGGGGCACGGACTTTTAGTCCACCGATATTATCAAAAGTTGCAGTAACGGTATAAGATTTATTCTCACCGAAACCCTGTACATTTGCTACACGTAAACCTAAGAATACCAATGCCCCGATACCGAGCAATAAAAATAATCCTACCCAAAATTCATATTTAATTGTTTGTCGCATAAAACATCCTTTTAGCCTGCCCCAAACATGATGGCAGTTAAGATAAAATCTAACCCTAGAACCACTAATGACGCATGAACTACGGTTCGAGTTGTGGCTTGACTGATGCCTTCTGAAGTTGGTATGCAATCATAACCATTAAATAATGCAATCCACACTACTGCAATAGCGAAGAATACACTCTTAATAAATCCATTGAGAATATCGTAACTCCAACTTACTGAAGTTTGCATTACTGACCAAAAACTACCGGAATCAACACCTTTCCAATCCACACCGACTAGTGAGCCCCCCCATATTCCAATGGCGATAAAAATAATGGAGAGTATCGGCATCGCCATGACTCCCGCCCAAAAACGCGGTGCAATAACACGGCGAAGTGGATCAACCGCCATCATTTCAAGGCTAGAAAGCTGCTCGGTTGCTTTCATTAAGCCAATTTCCGCAGTTAATGCCGAGCCCGCTCGTCCGGCAAATAAAAGTGCGGTCACTACCGGCCCTAGTTCTCGTAAAAGCGATAATGCCACAAGCTGACCAAGACTGGTTTCAGCAGAAAAATCTACCAATACCACATAGCCCTGCAACCCTAAGACCATACCGATAAATAAGCCGGATAGCATCACGATTAACAACGATTGCACACCTAAAACGTGCAGTTGTTTAATCAATAACGGAAAATGTTGGCGAATTTGTGGTTTTCCCACCAATGCACCAAACAACATAAAACCGGCTCGCCCTAATGCACGGAAAAAATGAATGACACGGCGTCCAAGGGAAGAAATCATCGTAATCATTGAAATAACTCCCCAATATAATTTTCTGCCGGATAATGGAATTTCACCGGTCCATCCGCTTCGCCCTTTAAAAATTGCAACACTTGTGGATCTTGGCTTGCCAGTAATTGTTCCGCCGTCCCTTCCGCAATCACCCTTTTATCGGCAATAATATAAGCATAATCAGCGATACTTAATACTTCCTGAACATCATGTGAAACCACAATTGAAGTTAAATTCAAGGCTTCATTTAAACGTTTAATTAAACTTACAATAACCCCCATACTGATGGGATCTTGTCCTGTGAAGGGTTCATCAAACATAATTAAATCAGGATCTAACGCAATGGCTCGAGCAAGCGCAGCCCGACGTGCCATACCGCCGGAAAGCTCGGAGGGCATTAATTGTGCTGCACCGCGTAAACCGACCGCTTCCAATTTCATTAATACAATCTGACGAATTAAACTTTCCGGTAAACGGGTATGCTCCCGAATCGGGAACGCCACATTATCGAAAGTAGAAATATCGGTAAAAAGCGCACCGGATTGAAATAACATTCCCATACGCTTGCGTACTTCATAAAGCTCACGATTAGAAAAACGACAAATATCTTTATCATCAAACCAAATTTCCCCTCGTTCCGGATGCAACTGTCCGCCAATTAATTTTAGCAGCGTCGTTTTTCCGATACCGGATGGTCCCATAATTGCCGTAATTTTTCCCTTGCGGACCTTTAAATTTAAGTTATCGTAAATCACACGCTCACCCCGTTTAAAGGTGAGGTTTTTGACTTCGATCAGATTTTTCTCCATTCAAATCTCATTTTAGTGAGGTGATTTCTCAAACCACCGATAATTTAATCTCGTGATGAATTAGTTCATCAATAAAGTGCGGTCGTTTTGACTATCGTTTTTGTGAAAGGTTCATACGGCGACGAATAAACGCCGTCGCCCCATGTAATAATAAAAACAAGAGTGATAGCCCATAAAGCGGCAGATTACCCAATACAGAATAAGGCGTTTTTCCTTCAGTCGGTGCAATATTATAGGTCAAAGTTGTTTCGACAAACTGAGGTGCTTGCGCCAAAATTTTACCCGTTGCACTAATAAATACCGAAATACCAGTATTCGTCGCACGAATTAAAGGCTTACCTAATTCCAATGCCCGCATTCTCGCCATCTGTAAATGCTGCCAAGGTCCGATAGAATCACCAAACCACGCATCATTGGAAATGGTCAGTAAATAATCGGTATCCTTTTTCAAATTTTTTCGTACCTGTTCGCCAAAGATGATTTCATAACAAATTGCCGGTGAAAAAGCACGTTTTTTTGCCATAAAAGAAGGTTGCACTGCCTCCCCATTTTGAAAAGCGGACATCGGTAAATTAAACACAGAATTTAACGGACGCAATACATTTTCCAACGGGACATATTCGCCAAATGGAACAAGGTGATGTTTATTGTAACGATTTAAAGTATCCAATTTATAAGGAAAGTCAGGATTACCTGCGGTCACGATAGAATTCAACAATTTGCCAGATTGTTCATCTTGATACACCGTCCCGATAATAATTTCCGTGTTCTTTTCCTGTGCGACACGATCAAGGGTTTCAAGAAAAGGAACGATCGAATTTTCTAAGGTAGGCAATGCCGATTCAGGCAAAATAATTAAATCGCTTTTCCCTAAATTTTCTGCGATTAATTTCTGGTAAATTTCTAAAGTTGAATAGAGATAAGCAGGATCCCATTTTAGATTTTGCTCAATATTACCTTGTAGAAGCGTAATTTGTAGGGCTTTATCTTCTGCGGATTTTACAAAAGTGATTTTTTGCGCATAAATTGCGAAACCACCGACAACGGCAAGGAATAAAACATTCGCCAGTAACAATTTGATATTTTTTTCTTTAAATAAAGCAAAAATGCTATTAAAAATGACCGCACTTACCCATAAGGTAAAGAAGGTTAATCCGCTCACCCCAAAGATCGGGGCAACTCCGGAGAATGGGCTGTCAATTTGTGTATAGCCGAATTGTAACCAAGGAAAACCCGTGAATACCCAACCACGAAGAAATTCCGTAAATGTCCAAATGACTGCAAAAATAACTGCGCTTTTTACCTGAAAACGATGTACGAGATAGGCAAATAACATAGGATAAAGAGCAAGATAAGCAGAAAGTAAGCCGACAAGTAAATAGCTTACGCCAAGAGAAGCGCCGCCGAATTGATGAATGCTAACATTCAACCAACTGACACCAAAACAGAAAAATCCCATTGACCACAAAAATGCGCCCAAAAGTGCGGTAGATTTTTTCTGAGTTTTAGCGATATAAATTAAACCTAGCAATGAAACATAGGCCAAGCCCCAGTAGTCGAAAGGAGAAAAAGCAAAAACACCGAGTAAACCGGAAAAAAAAGCAATAAAATAAATAAATAAATTTTTCATCTGATTTTCAATATGACAAAAGATTTCCCCCAACAAAAATGAGGGGAAAAGTTTAATCGGAAAAGGCTATTCGTTTTCTATATTTTTCACTTCCGACAAACGTTCGTCCGGCACAGTAACACGTAACTGAATCAGACGGCGGCTGTCGGCAGAAGTGACTTTAAATTGCAAGTTTTCCAGTGTAATTTCTTCACCTCGTTTCGGCAAATAACCAAAAGCCTGCATGACTAAACCGCCAATTGTATCCACTTCTTCATCATCAAAATTCGTATTGAATTGTTCATTGAAATCATCAATATCCGTCAGCGCACGGACTGCATAAGTATGACGGGAAAGCTGGCGAATATCGGCAATATCTTCTTCATCAAATTCATCTTCGATATCACCGACAATTTGTTCTAAAATATCCTCAATGGTTATTAATCCCGACACGGCACCAAATTCATCCACCACAATAGCCATATGGAAACGTTCCGAACGGAAATCTTTTAACATTCTATCCAAACGTTTACTTTCCGGTACAATTACCGCTGGACGTAAAAGCTTTGACATATCAAATTCTTCCGCATCTTCACGCAAGAATTTCAGCAAATCTTTTGCATGTAGAATCCCTGCGATATTATCCCGATCATCCGAATCGGCAATGACAGGAAAACGTGAGTGGGCTGATTCAATAATAATATTTAAGCAAGAATTTAAATCCTGCTCACTTTCTATGAAAATAATTTGTGAGCGTGGAATCATAATATCACGCACCCGAAGTTCGGCAATTTCCATCACCCCCTCGATCATTTCACGGGTGTTTTGATCAATTAAATCGTTTTGTTCGGAGTCACGAATCACTTCCACCAACTCCTCACGATTTTTTAATTCACCTTGAAAAAATCGGCCAAATAAAGATTGGAAAAAAGATTTTTTAGTATTTTCCGATTGAATTAAATTTTGCTGTTCGTCACTCATATTATTTTATTTTGACTAGACTAAATTTGCTGCAGAAAAGTATCATATTTTGACTGAGTTCGCAAAGTGAAAGCGTAGAAAAGCAAAGTGCGGTAAAAAATACCGATATTATGTAGCAATTGCACAAAGATTTAACCGATTAAAAGTCTTACAATCCCCATTGAAATTTTAACTCAATGGGGATTTTTATTATGTCAGAAGCCTACCTTGTTTCGCAAATGGTAAAGTTAATTGAGAAATGTTATAAGGAAAATGCGATTATTTCTTATAAAGCTCAAGGAGCTTGCCGAACGAGAAAAAATTTTAAATGCACAGATTAGCAGCTTTACGGCATCTTTGGGTTATATCGATCCTGATTTTGATATGAAGATGATTAAAAAAGACTATGACACAGCGAAACTACTTCGTCAGAAGCCATTTAATAAGAATTTATCCTATCTGATTTCTCAAGTATTTAAGCAAAATAATTATTGGCGAAATTTATATTCGATTACGCTTGACGCAATAAAAATAGACAGGGAGCTGTTATCGACTTCTCGTATAGAGGTCACAATGCCGCATCAATGTGCTATTGGAAACGCACTGCGCAAGCTATATAAACAAGGGATTATTGAGCGGCAAGAAAAGTATTTACACTACAAGATTAAGAAAAGAGGAATATTTGATACGTCTGAATGGCGGTTAAAACAGATAGAGAACGAAGGATAGTAAAAATAGCGGTGGAATACCGCTATTTTGTTCTCCATTGCCAAAGCACCTCTCTACGGCTGATTTGTGTTCGGGTGAGCCAATCCCTTTGGTAAAATTCGTTGAGCTGTTTACGAACAGAATCAAGATGTTTTTCGGTAGGTGTCGCTTGATTTTGTTCAATCTCAAAAATTCGTTGGGTGAGGTCGGCGATGGTAAAGCCTTTGCTTGGCTCATTGCGTAGGATTTGAACAAGGTATTTGCGGATTTTGCCTTTGAATAACTTAAATTTACGGCGATAAACAAAGTTTTGCGTGTTGTAAAGCGTAATATCGTTTTCCTGCTGCATTAAATCAATGGCACACTTGAGTGTCGCAATGTTGGCATCAAGCAAGGCTAAGTGGTGTAAAACCTGCTTGCGCTCAAACTCAAATTCTTTAATCTTCTTTTCTAAATTGTATGCCATCAGCTTTTTCCTACTGCCAAATCACTTCTTGATGAATGATTTTGCGTTGCCAATAACCGCACCATTCATTGTTATCGTTGGTCGTTTTCAAACACCGACTCAAGACATCAATGAACTGTTCTTTGTTTGAGGCACGTCTATTATCCTCACGATATGCAATTTCATTCGCATAGTTTAGTAAGTATTCATTGCTGATTTTATGGATTTGTCCGTAATACATACGTTTAAAGCGGCTGAATAAACTTTCCGCCTGATTATTTGTCACACCGAAATCACTGCGATATTCTTCCTTATGATTTACTGTTCTCAAGTCATAGTAAGGTAATAGAACATCGTAAGCCGTGCTTTCATCGGTATTGATTCGTGTATTAGGCTTAATGAATTTGTCAGCAAAACTTTTTACGACCGATTGCGATTCAGTATGAGCCACGAAAACGTGCGAACGTTTTGCACCACAATGCAACACATTTGATGCTTTTTCTTCTCGTGAGTAATGTTCACGAGCAACCATCACACAACGTTTATTAGGATTTTGATTTTCCTTTAAACGATAGTCAATGCGGTCAGATTTCTTATTCGCTTTGCGCGGCGCAGAATTCACATAAGTACCGTCCATATCGACTATGCCTGGAAGTGGTTTCATATCACGGCTTTCCAATAGCGCTTTACGGAATTTATGAGAAAGTACAAATGCCGTTCTCGGATTAATTCCCGTATTTCTTGCAAGTTGAAGTGAAGAAATACCTTTTACGGCATTTATCCATTCGACAATGGCATAGAGATAGATTTGAAATGACAATTTGCGATTTGCAAAGATAGTTCCAGATGTCACACTAAAAGTATGATGACAATGTTTACATCTCCATTGTTTACGCGTTCCAATCCAATAAGCCTTGTGCTGTACACCACATTTCGGACAAACAACCACTTCTTTACTTCCCCAACGCAATTCGCAAAGCAAGCTAAAGGCTTCTTCATCGGAAAGTTGAGCCACTTCACGAGAAGAAATTGTACGAGCCTTGCTGGAGAGGAGAAAATGTTGTGCCATAGTATTGAGATCACACCTTGATTAAACTAAAATGTGAAACATTATTCATATTGATTGTGCATAATATATCACAATCATTCACTTTTTTCAATAGGAATGTGAAACAATGTGCATATCAGAACGTTTAAAACAGGTTTTAGATGCTAAAAATATGAGCGTTACAGAGTTTTCTAATGTTACTGGTATTTCGTATCGTTCCGCTATGAATTACTTAAATGAAGGGCGTGATCCGAATGTAGATGCCTTAGTGAAAATTCATAATGGGCTTGAAATCAGTATAACTTGGTTGCTTACAGGAAATGGAGCAATGTTTCAAGCAGCAACACAAGAAAGTAAAATTTCGGCACAAGAAGAAAAATTGATTGCTGACTATCGCACTATGCCTGAAAACTTAAAAGATGCTTTCTCAATTTCTTTCAAAGAAATTTCCAATAAACAATAAATATTTAACTTGACATTAACTCAATAAGGAACAAAAAATGTCCCTACAAGCCTACAAGCCTACAAGCCTACAA
>NZ_KB904045.1 GCF_000379905.1 Rodentibacter pneumotropicus DSM 21403 | reverse complement strand
AAAGGTGGGGCATTACTGTTTCATTTAATGAGTCAACTTCATGAAAATACCAGTGTTATCATTACGACAAACCTTGAGTTTTCAGAGTGGGGCACCCTATTTACTGAGGCAAAAATGACAAATGCACTTTTAGATAGGTTAATTCACCATTGCCATATTTTAGAAACGGGTAATGAATCTTATCGATTTAAACATCGTAATTAAGAAATAATAAAAGTGGATCACTTTTAAAGGATCTTTGTGGTTCAATTTTGGAAGATCATTGACACCTAACGGGTACGCAAGCTAGGCGTGAGTGGCTGAGGTAACAAGCGCAATGTTTTTCATTGTTTACCGCATTTTCTTTTAATTTGGCTGAAACTGATTTGACCATTACAAAGCAATGTAATTTGACGAATTAAGCGGATTATCACATTAAGTACGGTAAACAATGGAAAAGAGAGAAAAGGGGTCAGAAATGGCAACAATCACAATTTTACGCAATACAAAAAAATACAGTGATAGTCCTGAAATCCGTAATACCGGCAAAAAAGGGCGGCTCACAAGAATGTTTGAAAAGTCCCGAAAAATGACCGCACTTTGGGAAAAGGCGGTAGTAAAACCAAGTAAGGTTGATAGTGCAATTCGCCTTGCCGGCAGAGAGAAAAAATTAATTGATGTTGCTAATTACAACTGCGTAAAAGGCAAAGCAACAACAAACACCGTCCGAGCCAAAGAAAAGCGAAGAATGAGCGTTAGAGAATTAATTAGAATTTAGCTGTCATTACAGCCAGCCGAACAGAAGGTATTTGTATATTTTATCCGGAGCCGATGACTCGTAGTGAGAGAGACTGTGATTGTTATTTTGGAAAATAACTAACAAGGCGGCAATAAAAAAAGAAATATACCGTAACCCTTGGCATTTGATAGAGCTACGAAAACACTCTATGGTTTATAGATAAAAAGCTAAGGTAAGCTATAAACTAAAGCAGATTCAGGCACTGTCACTACTTGGAATCGGAGATACTGCGTGCTTTAAGCCGATATTAGCAAGGAAAAGCATATAAACCCAGTTAGCCTTTCTGTAAAAAAGGCAACCACCCAAAACCGCTCTCAACACCGTGCGAAACAATTCGCCCAATCTTCTTGAATCTATTCCACGAGAGCGGTTTTTGATGGTTTAACCATCGTTCCTTAGGTTATTTGCCCACTGTAACAGGTGGGCTTCTATGTACAAAAAATCATATCGATCTTATCGATACTAATTGATAGACTAGAGATACCGTATGCTTAACAAACTCCGAAAAATGAACATCAATGACTTCATCAAATCATATAAAAATCACCCTGTATTCTTCATAGGTACTGGATTTAGTTTGCGTTACTTAGAAAACTCCTATAGCTGGACTCTTTACTAAAATATGTTGCTGAAAAAATTGACAATACTGATGAGCAATATTTAGAGTTAAAGGTAGAGCATCAACACAAACATTTCGATAAAATCGCTACTATTCTTGAGAAACGATTTACTGAATTTTTGCAAAAAGATCGTAACCATTCAACATTGAAACCAGTAAATGACACTTTTTTTGAGTTGGCTAAACAACATAAAGAAGTATCTCGTTTTAAAATTTTTCTCTCTCAAACGCTATCTGACTTAATAAGAAGAAAAAATCCAAAACTTGATGATGAAATAACCTTATTGAAAAAGGCTAGAAAGAATATAGGGTCAATTATTACAACTAATTACGATCAATTTATTGAAAGTATATTTGAATTCAATCCTCTTATTGGAAACGACATTCTATTAAGTAATCCTTATGGCTCACTTTACAAAATTCACGGCTGTGTTACCGCACCTGAAAGTATGATTATTACTGAGCAAGATTATGAAAAGTTTAATAAGCGTTATGAACTTATTAGAGCACAGCTACTTTCTCTATTTATACATAACCCAATAATTTTTATTGGCTATAGTATTAGCGATGAAAATATAAAATCTTTATTAAAAACCATTTTTACTTATGTTCAACCAAATTCAGAACAAGCCCAAAAGATAAGAGACAACTTCTTACTTGTGGAGTACCAATCAGATTCTAATTCATCAGAAGTCTGTGAACACGATATAGATTTAGAGGGCTATTCGACTATCCGTATTAATAAAATAAAAACAGATAATTACGCTCAAATCTATAAAGCAATTTCAGAATTGATGCTACCTGTCTCAGCAATGGATATAAGAAAAGTTCAAAATGTAATGGCTGATATTGTTACGGGAAGTGATATTCAAGTCAGTATAACTGAGGATATTGATTTATTAAGAAACGATCAAAAAATTCTTGTTATTGGAGCAAAAGAAAAAATTAAATATGAATATCAAAAAGCAACAGAAATGATGAAAAATTATTTTTCTATCATTGAAGAAGAAAATGTACCTTTAATTAAACTATTAAATCATCAAAGGATTAGAAGCAGTGATTTTTTCCCTATCCATTCCTTTAGTAAAATATGTCCAGAATTACTAAACATTGAACAATACAAACAATATCAGAAAAATAAATTAACTAAATTTATCTCTAGAAATCAAGATAGACACACAACATTTAATACGTCTGTTGGTGCTGTATTTGATAATTCTGATATATCCACAACAGCTAAGGAAGGAGCTATTTTTATTGAAGTATACAGACGTAATATTTCTCTAGATGAATGCAAACAATATCTTGAAAATCATTCAGATAAAGATTCTACTCACTATCGTCGACTATTATGTTTGTATGATTACATGATAAATAATACCGAACCATTGCTCTAGTTTTTGTTTGACACCCACCGCCCTTTCGGATTAAGATAACCGCACAACAAAACATTCGGCGGTGTCCGCACCCGATAGCATAGCGGTTTTTTTATGCTCAAAATTTAAAAGGTACGGATCTGTACCTTTCAATGATCGGGTCGAGAGAACCTAATAAAATACCCTCGTGGAAATAAGTTCCGCCGCCCGAATGCGGTTGTTGAAGCCCGATCACCCTACAAAAGTGATCGAATGAACACAAAACATTCGGAGCATAAAAAAATGTCAAACTTACAAATCTTATCAAAATCTATCCGCACTTTTGGAAATCTTCATTGTTTAAATGATTGTCATCAAGCAAGTGGTAATCTAGCAAAACATAAACCAGTTTTATTTCTTCGCCTAGATAGCACAAAAGAATTGATTGAAGAAATCCAAAAAGAAGATCCAGCAGTACAACCGCTAAAAACCCTACGAGGTACACACGGTGGAACCTACGCGTGCGAAGAACTCGTTTTAGCCTATGCGACTTGGATTAGCCCTAAATTTCATTTAGTCGTCCTACGGGCATTCTTGGCAATGCACCGGAATGAACCAAAACAACTCGCTTTGCCTGAGCCTGATTACCGTATTGATAACATTTCCCAAAGCGAAGAAGCATTAGCCCTTTTCATCAGAATGTATAGCTTTTGTTTCCAAGCCCACGAAATGCAAGAAAAACTACGTGGCACTAACATTCCAAAACAAATGAAAAGTGAAATTGGCGGGCAGTATCTCTACAATTTTAAATACCCACTTGAACAAACAATGGCAAAAGCCAACAGTTTATTCAATCTAATACCAAACGATTGGCATTAGTCAAAGCCTTTCAACAGTTACTTGATTAAAACTCAACCAAAACCGACCGCGCTTTTTTAAGCCTGCGGCGGTTTCTTGCACCCTAAATTCAGCAAATCGATTAAAAAGGAAACAACATGAACAAACGACAAAAACGAACCGGAAAAAAGAAACCGGAACAACCTGCTATGCGTTCCCGCACCATATTTCTCAACGAGCCACCAAAAAAGGACACCACTATGCACAAATCTATTCTTGAATTTCTCGCCTTTCTTGGCGAATGTCTCCTTATTCTACTCACTACCGCAGCCGTATTGATTGTCGTTTTTAGTGTCTCACAAGCGTGGGGGAATCCCACAGACTGGCACAATCACGAACTCAGCGAGCAAATAAGCCAACAAGCCCGAGCCGAAGCCCGAAAACTTTGGCATGAGGAAAATGGCGATTGGCAACCAAATTTAACCCCACAAGCAGAACAGGCGCTACTCCACTACACAGCCCAAAAGCAAAAGGAAATCGACCGTGGCAAGCAATAAAAGACGAGATTACAGGGTTGAACCTCATCCAAAAGGCTTGGGATTTGTTGCCATTGAAATTATGAATGGTAAAGCAACTTGGCGAAGTCAGAATCATTGTGATGAGGAGTTCTGCCGGCTTGAAATCGACAAGCGCAAGAAACGGCTTGAAGTATTAAATAATGTGACAAAGAAAAAGTATAAATGGGGAGAGAAAAATGGCTAAACGATACTACTCTCCGTGGGAATGCGGCAGCGACCACGATTATTACGACCAGTTTGACGAACCACAAGGCAAGCCCGAACCGGATATTTACGATTGGCAAGATGATAACGACTACAACGGTGAGGTGATATGGGAGGTGCTGCAATGACAGATGAAACCAAACAAGAATCTCTCAATAAGATTCGAGATTTACTTAACTTCCACATTATCGAACCCGAAGATTTACAGGCTTTACTTGAAGAATATGGCGAAATGCCATTTTAAGGATTGAATATGAACGTTTACATTGACATTGAAACCATTCCAACTCAAAACACAGACTTTCAAGCCTATGTTTGTGAGAATTTAAAAGCACCGGCAAACTACAAAAACGAAGAAACCATTGCGAAGTGGTTGGAAGAAAATAAAGCAGAAGCTGTAAATAAAACCTCGCTTGATGGCGCATTTGGGGAAATTGTGGCGATTAGTGTTTCAATTAATGATGAGCCGGTGCAAACATTCTATCGTGAAGATTGGCAATCACCCGACCGAGAATGGGATATTTTAACCCGCTTTAACGACTATCTCAAAACGGAAGTCAATAAGTGCAAAACCGTGCCGAAATTTATCGGACATAACCTGGCCAAATTTGACGGCTTATTTATGTGGCATCGTCATATCATCAATGGCGTTAAGCCTTATTACAAAATAGATAACCGCAATACTTACGACACGATGTTGGAATGGTGCGGTTATAACAGAGAAAAATCCCCATCACTAGACAAGCTCTGCAAAGTGCTAGGCATTGAGCAAAAGGGCGATATTGACGGCTCAAAAGTATGGCAAGCGGTGCAAGATGGACGAATCAACGAAGTCGCTGAATATTGCGCCAAAGATGTTGAGCGGGTAAGACAGGTTTATAAACGAATGAATTTTATGGAGTAACACATTGACACCCACCGCCCTTTCGGATTAATTCACTTATTCTAAAACTTAATCAAAACCGACCGCACTTTTCCCCTCATGAAAATCGTGTGGCGGTTTGTCTCACCCAAATTTCAGCAAAAGGAAGAAAAAATGTTCAAAAAAGGTTTAAAAATCGTGCTTGGCGTGTTCGTGATTATCAGCGCATATCAACTGGATCTCCCCCACGACTACGATGGGAAAATTTCTCACATTCAACAATAAGGAAAAAACAATGAGTCTACAACAAAAAGCGTGGGATACGCTTTCAACAATCAACGTAAACGACAAAACCGAAGCCAAAGGCACGGGGAAATATGCCCTCACCTATCTCTCTTGGGCGTGGGCTTGGGGCGTGCTGATGGAATATTTTCCCCAATCTACCTACGTTATCCACGATGATAGGCATCTGCCCGATGGTTCGGTGATTGTGGGCATAACCCTCACCATTAAAGAAGGCGAAGAAGAATTTAGCCGTTATATGTGGTTACCGGTAATGGATCACTTAAATAAATCCATTAAAAATCCTGATGCAATAGCAATCAACAAAGCCTATATGCGTTGTCTTGCTAAAGCGATCGCAATGTGCGGTTTAGGACATTACATCTATGCCGGTGAAGATTTGCCGAATGAAGAAGACAGCAAAGAAACCCCAAAACCAAAATTGCCGCCCAACTCAAACAGCTCAACGAAGCAGAATATGAACTCTACGCCACCTGACCAACCGCCTACCCAAGCAGAAAAATCAACGTGGGAAAAACTTCAAGACGGCTTGCGTGAATGTAAAAGTAAACCGGAACTTGAAGATCTATACAGCAAACAAATGCCGTGGCTAGAGAAAAAATACCCGAATCTGATTGATTCTTACAACAGCTTCTATGATGAATGCTTATTTAATTTAACGGTTTAGGAGAGATGAAATGGCAGGAGTAAATAAAGTCATTATTGTGGGTCGCTTAGGTAGCGCTCCCGATGTTCGCACAATGCCAAATGGTGATACCGTCGCTAATATAAGTGTTGCAACCGGTGAAAGTTGGAATGATCGCAATACAGGTGAACGTCGTGAAATTACCGAATGGCACCGCATCGTGTTCTATCGCCGTCAAGCGGAAATTTATGGCGAATATTTGCATAAAGGTTCGCAAGTGTATGTAGAAGGTCGCCTGCGTACCCGCAAATGGCAAGACCAAAACGGGCAAGAGCGCTACACAACAGAAATTCAAGGTGATGTTTTGCAAATGTTAGGCAACTCACAAGATAGAAACGGCAACAATCAAACACAAAATAAACCGACTCAACAAAAAGAATGGGACGGCTATTCTGATGAAGAACGCCAACAGATGAATAATCTTGATGACGATATTCCATTCTGAACCACACCGCCCACTTCCGTGGGCTTTTTTATAGGTAAATAAAATGACGAAAAAATATGAACTATTAAAAGACGACACCAAAGAATATTTTGGAATAACCCTCTACCGAATTAGAGCATTAATTTCTTTTGGTGCAATCGTAGCCGGTGAACTTGGCGGCTATATCGAGGCTGAGAAAAATTTAGCTCAATCCGGTGATGCTTGGGTGTTCGGCGATGCTATGGTATCCGGCGATGCTTGGGTGTCCGGTAATGCTAACGTGTACGGTAATGCTAACGTGTACGGTAATGCTTGGGTGTTCGGTGATGCTGAGGTGTACGGTAATGCTGAGGTGTACGGTAATGCTGAGGTGTACGGAGATGCTAAGGTGTACGGTAATGCTAAGGTGTACGGTAATGCTAAGGTGTACGGAGATGCTGAGGTGTACGGTAATGCTTGGGTGTCCGGTAATGCTAAGGTGTACGGTGATGCTTGGGTGTCCGGAGATGCTGAAGTGTACGGTAATGCTGAGGTGTACGGTAATGCTAAGGTGTACGGAGATGCTCGGGTGTGTGGTAATGCTTGTGTAAGAAATTTTGCCAACATTTCCGAATGTAGAATGATTTTCTGGGCAAGCAGTGTGGGTTCAAAAAACGGTACGCTTACGGTATTCAATGGCAAGGACGGATTAATCGTTACTCGGGGTTGTTTTACCGGAACGATTGAAGAGTTTTTAGCGGAATCCGCAGAGGTACACAATGAGAAAACCAAGCGAGAGTATGGGTTATTAATCGAAGTTGCGAAAAGTCGAATTTTAGGAGGATGAATAAAATGAACGAAATACATATCAGCATTGCTTATTCGTTTTTCGCTGAATTGTTTGGCAAATATGTTTATGACAATTTCAACACCAATTCAGACAATGAACGACAGAGAGCAATCGAACAAGTCAAAAAATACTGGCTGCTTTTAGACAGCGAACAACGAGATTTCATCATCAAGCAGGCAACAAAACAAGCCCGTTATTATGATGAATTTAAAGAATTGTTGGATTGGATAGAAACACGCCGCAATCAACACCAACCGACACCAACCGACACCACAACCGCTTAATGCGTTTGTTGAGTTGCCGGTTATTGATACAAACCGAAAGTAATTAAACGAACCACTCTTATGTGCAGTTTCATTTTATAAAAGCCCTGTTATTACAGGGCTAAATTTTAAGCAACAGTCAAGTCTTTAACTTCTGTTTGTTCATTTACAGTTTTAATAACTCCAATGGCGTGCTGGCAACTTTGCTTTGTTGTATAGCCTTCACCACTTGTCGCTATAGATTGGTGATTACCCGCTTTCAATCTCCAGCGAAATTCACCTTTCGCATCTTTATAAATTTCAAAATACATAGGAGCTCCTTATGCACCAAATGAAAGAATATACCTTTACTTATCATTTTGAGGGTCAAACTTGGGTTATCAATATCTTTGCTGATACGCCAAAGCAAGCCAAAGAAAAAATAAAGGCGGTTTCCCAAGCAACCTACGAAGGCGAAATTACGCAATCAATTCACATTCCGATAAAAGATACCTCGTGGTTAGCAAAGGCGATCAAGAGAATAGCACAGCGATTTTCATCTTCAACAAAATCATTTTAATTTTGAGGCATATCTCACATTTTAATAAGTGGTTTTGTTTTTGAAAAATTTGACAAACCGCTCTAACTCGGATTAAGATAACCACACTTACACATGGTTGGTGACAGCAACCGGTCAATATAAAAGGTAAAATTATGGTCGCTTTACTTAAACGCTTAACAAACTTAGATGTTGTCGGTGCGGTTATGCAAAGCCCTGCACAATATCCATCAACACACAATGGTTTTAAGGCTGATCGCCAAAAATTAAAAGGCGATGTTAAAACTGTCACATCAAATCTTAATCGCAATATCCAAAAATATGGCAACCAAAAATACGCAAGTTAAGGCAAAAAATGCCACAGGCAATGAAATCCATTTATCACATAGCCAAACGGACAGCCCTATTTTAGATGTTAATGCTCTTGAACGACTACATCAATTTCGCCCTGATGTGGTTGATTTTGTAGTTCAACAAACTACTAAAGAAGCTGAAAATCGCCGTAAACGAGAAGTCAAAATTGACTGGTTTACTTTTATAGAAAGAATGGGGGCATTATTACTTGCCGCAGGTATTGCAACTGGCGGAATTTATGGTTCAATTTATGCCGCAATGAATGGTTATGAAAAACTTTCTTGGATTATAGCCAGTACTTGTATCGGTTCACTTGCTATTGCATTTTTAAAACGCAATAGATAATTGACAACCCCAACACTTTATACTATCCGCCTCAAGGTGTCGAAACCTTTTTCTACTAGGCGGATAGTTCACTAATCGCCACAAGGCGATTTTTTTATATCGTAATCCTGATATGTCGGGAGGGCGACTAATACGATACCGTAAGGAAATACGTCCAGCCTCAACCTAGTAGAAGGCTTTCGAACCTCCCGACCACCTAATGTCGAAATTGGGTGAAATTATCGAAAATCTACTAGGAGCAGTCAAAATGACTAATTTACAAATCTTATCAAAATCTATCCGCACTTTTGAAAACCTATATTCATTAACCGACTTACACAAAACCAGTGGCGGTGAAGCAAAACATAAACCCATTTTATTTTTATCAAACCAACAAACCAAAGATCTTATTGCGGAAATAGAGCAAGAAAGCAAAGTAGGAATTCCTACTTTGGCGATTAAACTATTCGAGGTGGTAAAAATCCAAGCACATACGCCTGCGAAGAACTCATTTTAGCCTACGCAATGTGGATCAGCCCGAAATTTCATTTAGTTGTTCTACGGGTATTTTTGAATATGCACAAAAATGAGCAGTTGCAAAAAATGCAACAACTTACCCTACCCGAGCCGGAAAAGAAATTCACCTTTGAATTTACCGAACACGAATTACAACTGTTACCGTGGGTATGGTTCATCGCTTCACGAGGCACAGAAACCTGCCGAATGATTTATCCGGCAATGGAAACTATCGGTCAAAATATTCCGGTGCAATCTACGGACAAGCCTACGAATAGACACACCATTCGGGAAGTGCATAAGTTCCTGAAACGCCTCACAGCCAGTTTCCAATACGACTATAAGAGTAATTGGTGGGAGCTAAAACATCTCAACAATTACAATCCAAAGTCCAATAACTACCAAGTAATCTAAAACTTAATTAAAACCGACCACACTTTTCCCCGTGAAAATCCTGTGGCGGTTTCTTGCACCCTAAATTCAGCAAAAGGAACAGAAAATGAGCATAAAGAGAATAAAAATCGCCCTGCACGCCTTCGTGTTTATCAGGTTGGCATGGCATTTAGAACTCGGTAATGATTACGATGGAAGGATTATTCAACACCAAATCACACAACCTAGCGAAATCTAGGTTTTTTATTTGGAGGAACAAATGCCACAAGAATTACAAGTTATAAACGGCAAACGGTACATTGTGCTTGAAAGCCAATTCCGAAGAGAATGGCTTGTAGTCATGGAAACAAGAAAAACCCTCACCTAGGGCGCACGTCCAATACTGACTTAATTACAAAGATGTAACACCGTAACAGCTAAAAGTTGTTGAAGTGCCGGATATTTTGAAATGATGGAGGAAATATGAAAATCAATATCTACGAAGATTTTCTTTCCAAGCCTGAAATTGAGTTTCTAACGGGAAGAAAAAATAAATCACTCATTATTGAACAACTCAATGCAATGGGAATCCCCTTCAAAGAAAACGCCCATGGCTACCCTATTGTTCGCAGAGATTATGACAAAGCTAAATCACGATCAATTACTCATGCAGAATCTCAACGCCACGAAGAAATCCCTTGGAGACCTGCCGTATTACAAGTTTAGGAGATGAATTATGGCCCGTCCACGCAAAAGAGAAAACCAAGGCTTACCACAAAATCTAATTTGCCGAAAACGTCAAAGAAAGAATGGGAAAATTGTCACATATTACTATTATGTAATGAGTGATAAAAAAGAAAAGCCGCTCGGTATGGACAAATATTTAGCTGTATTGGAAACGGCAAGGCTAAACTGTGACGTGGTGAAGATAAGAGAGAAAGTCATCACCTTTGTGACAGTCGCAATACGGTATCAAAACGAAGTCATACCATTGAAAGCGTTAAATACACAAAGAGCCAATCGAGTAAATCTAAAAAATCTACTTGCTTTCTTTGGCAACCCTCCCGCACCACTGGATAAAATTGAACCTCAGCATATCAAACAATATTTAGATTGGAGAAAAAATTACACAGCCTCAGCCAATAATGAAATTGCATTATTCCACCACATTTGGATGAAAGCCCGTGAGTGGGGCTATACTAGATTCCCTTGTCCAAGCGAAGGGATTCAGCGATACAAGGTAAAATTCAGAGAAATCTATATAGAAGATCGAATCTTAGAAAAAATCTATTATTTCGCCGATCAGCAACTTCGTGATCTTATTGATGTAGCCTACCTTACAGGACAAAGACCAATTGATATAGTAAGCATTGAGAAAAAACAAATTATTGATGATGAATTGTACATTGTTCAGAAAAAGACAAAGAAACGAATGCGGATCGCCGTAGTAGGGCAACTAAAAGAGATCTTCAACAGAAGGTTATCGGAAGATAGAGAGTATCTGTTCTGTAATAAACGTGGAGCAAAATTAAGTCGAGCTGCGTTATCTAACTGGTTTGCTAAAATAAGAGAAAGGGCAGCTAAGCACTTTCAAGAATATGCTGACGAAATCTTAGCCGTTCAGTTTCGAGATCTACGGGCTAAAGCCGGTACAGATAAATTCCTTTCTTCCGATACGGAAACAGCACAAAAACAACTCGGTCACACATCCCCACAAATGACAAAACGTTACATCCGAAAAGATAAAATTATCTTACCGACTAAAGTATAGTTTCGGAATACTATCCAGAATTTCGGAACACTTCAATGATTTATCACTCATAACACCTTGATATAAAATGAGTTTTTAACGCACTAAAAACATCATTTTTTTTATTCACAAATCTTTTAGATTCCCTATAATAAACCATCTCAAAATCATAATTAGGAAATAAACAATGACTGATATTAATACTGTTCTCGCAGAACTTAAGCGTGGCACGGATGAAATTCTTTCCGAAGCGGATTTAATCGAAAAACTTAAAGAAAATCGTCCGCTAAAAGTAAAATTAGGCGCAGATCCTACCGCACCGGATATCCACTTGGGGCACACTGTGGTGCTCAACAAGTTACGCCAATTCCAACAACTCGGTCACGATGTTCATTTCTTAATTGGTGATTTTACCGGTATGGTGGGCGATCCTTCCGGCAAAAACACAACCCGCCCCCCCCTTAGTCGTGAAGACGTACTACGCAACGCGGAAACTTATAAAGAACAAATTTTCAAAATTCTTGATCCACAAAAAACCAAAATCGTCTTCAATTCCGAATGGTTAGGTCAATTAGGTACGGAAGGGATGATTCGCCTTGCGAGCAATTATACGGTTGCTCGCATGCTTGAGCGTGATGACTTCAAAAAACGCTTTACCAATAATCAACCCATTGCAATTCACGAATTTATTTATCCCCTGTTACAAGGGTATGATTCCGTGGCACTTGATGCGGATGTGGAACTTGGCGGCACGGATCAAAAATTCAATTTATTGGTGGGCCGTGAATTACAAAAATCAGCCGGTAAAAAACCGCAAGTGGCAATCACCATGCCATTGCTTGTGGGCTTAGACGGTGAGAAAAAAATGTCAAAATCCCTTGGAAACTATATCGGTGTTACCGATGCGCCAAATGATATGTTCGGTAAAGTGATGTCTATTTCCGATGAGTTAATGTGGGATTGGTATAATCTGCTTTCATTCCGTCCATTAACTGAAATTGAGCAATTAAAAGTCGATGTAAAAAATGGCAAAAATCCACGTGATGTGAAAATTTTACTCGCGAAAGAATTAATTGCCCGTTTCCACGATGAAGCAGCTGCCAATGCGGCGGAACAAGAATTTATCAATCGTTTCCAAAAAGGCGCAATGCCGGACGAAATGCCGGAATTTACTTTTAGCAGTGAAATAGGTTTGGCAACCTTATTAAAAGAAGCGGGCTTAGTGCCCTCCACTTCTGAAGCTATTCGTTCCGCCCAACAAGGGGGCGTAAAAATCAATGGTGAAAAAATTGGTAATGTAAAAGAAAATGCGCCAAAAGGTACAAATATTTACCAAGTCGGTAAACGTAAATTTGCACGAGTGACAGTGGAATAATAAACATAACAAAAAATAACCGCACTTTAAAAAGTGCGGTTATTTTCTAAAATGAATGAGTATAGGGCGAAAACCATAAAATTTTATGCCCGAGTATATTTTATAAGGAAGTTACAATGAGCCATAAAATTTGGGTAACCGGTGATGCAGTGGTGGATCTCATCCCGGACGGTGAAAATCATTATTTACGTTGTGCAGGCGGCGCGCCGGCAAATGTTGCAGTGGGTGTCGCTCGTTTAGAGAGCGAAAGTGCCTTTATTGGTCGTGTCGGAAAAGATCCGCTCGGTCTATTTATGCAAGAAACCTTAAATGCCGAAAATGTGGATATCTCACATATGATTTTAGATCCACAACATCGAACCTCAACCGTGGTTGTAGGACTCGACAACGGTGAACGCAGTTTCACTTTTATGGTCAATCCGAGTGCCGATCAATTTCTACAGACCAGTGATCTACCGCCATTCCAATCCGGTGAATGGTTACATTGCTGCTCTATCGCTCTCATTAATAACCCATCACGGGAAGCAACCTTTGAAGCGATCCGCCGCATTAAGGTGGCAGGCGGATTCTTCTCTTTCGATCCAAATTTACGTGAATCTCTATGGTCTAGCCTAGAGGAAATGAAAACCGTTGTGATGGAAGCGGTGGCATTAGCAGATGTATTGAAATTTTCCGAGGAAGAACTCACCCTTTTAACCAATACGAACAGCCTTGAAAAAGCCTTTGAAAAAATCACCGCAGTTTATCCGGAAAAACTAATTATCGTCACCCTTGGCAAAGAAGGAGCTTTATATCATCTTGCCGGCAAAAAAGATGTAGTTGCAGGTAAAGCCCTAAAACCCGTTGATACCACCGGGGCGGGCGATGCCTTTGTAGGCGGATTATTAGCGGGACTTTCTCAACACGAAAATTGGAAAGACAACGATGTGCTGGTGCAAATTATACGTCAAGCGAATGCTTGTGGTGCGCTAGCGACAACCGCAAAGGGTGCAATGTCAGCTTTACCAAATAAAGCACAATTAGCTGAATTTTTGACAAATTAATCTGAAAATATGTGAGTTCATATTTCATACACTCTTCTATTAAGTGCGGTCATAAATGGAGGTATTTTTTATGAAGCTATGGTATTCCGATTCCAGCCCTTACGCTCGAAAAGTACGTAGTGTGATTCATTATCACCAATTACAAAATCAAATTGAATTATTACCCACAACAAGCGGAATGGATAAACATTCACCACACAATCAAGATAATCCCCTTGGACGCCTACCTGCACTTCAAACGGCAAATAATGAATGGCTATATAACAGCTCGTTGATTGCAGAATATCTCGATCATTTAGGTTCACAACCTTCCCTTTATGGTGAGGGTGAGCAACGTTGGCAAATTCTCCGCTTACATTATTTAGCTGATGGTATTTTAGAAAATGAAATATCCGTTATACCGGAAAAACGCCTACGCCCTCAGTCGGAATGGTGGATAGAACGCCATCAACAAATTTTCCAACGAACTGAACAAAGCCTCGTAGCCATTCAACAGTCCATTGATTTATTCGGTGAAGAGCTCAATATCGGTACGCTAAACACGGTGTGCGCTATTGATTTTCTACTCTTTCGTAAAGATTGGACATACGCCACAAAGCATCCCGTTATAGAATCATTAAAATCGTGGGCGGAAAAAATGAACGCCCGCTATGCTTGTTTAAACAAAACTTATCCAAAATAGGACAACAATGATTATCTTCAACAACGGCAAATACAAAAGTATTCTCGCAGCAGAACGAGACGAACTTGATACAATACGTAAAACGGTGGAAAGCGATAAACATTTCTATCCTGCCTACCACCTTGCACCACCTACGGGGCTATTAAACGATCCGAACGGGCTCATTTTTGATGACGAAAAATATCACCTTTTCTATCAATGGTTTCCTTTCGATGCCATACACGGAATGAAACATTGGAAACATTTCATCACCCATGATTTCCAAACGTATCAAACTGCCGATAATTTAATTCCTTGTGAATTATTTGAATCCCATGGTTGCTACTCCGGTGGCGCATTAAAAGTAGGCGATAAATTAGCCATGTTTTATACCGGCAATACCCGTCGCACAAGTGATAACCAACGTGTGCCTTATCAAAATCTGGCAATTTTTGATTTAGACGGAAAATTGCTGAGCAAACGCCCATTAATCGAAAATGCACCCAAAGGCTATACCGAACACGTGCGTGATCCGAAACCTTACCTCACAAAAGAAGGAAAAATCCGTTTTGTCTGTGGTGCACAACGTGAAAATCTTACCGGCACCGCCATTATTTTTGAAATGGCTCATTTGGATGATACGCCACGCTTAATCGGCGAATTGTCTATTCCTGCTTTTAATAACCACAATGTTTTTATGTGGGAATGCCCTGATTTACTGAAATTAGCCGATAAAGATATTTTCATCTGGTCTCCACAAGGCAAAGGCCGTGAAACACATCAATTCCAAAATAACTATCACGCCACTTATGCCATTGGGCAATTAAACGGAGATGTACTGGAAGCGGTACACATTGCCGAACTTGATCAGGGTTTTGACTTCTATGCCCCTCAAACCTTTGGCGGTTTAGAAAATAAAAAAAACACGATAATGTTTGGCTGGATCGGCTTGCCGGATTTAACTTATCCAACGGATAAATTCAAATGGCATTCTGCCCTCACCATGCCACGAGAAGTGCGTATTGAAAACCATCGGATCTATCAACGCCCGATTGCCAAAATTTATGAAAATATGACCGCACTTTCCGCACGAACTTTGCAAGAAAAAACCACGATAGAACATTTAGATCGTGCCTATTTAAAATTTGATGCAAAAAATCTACCGTTCAAATTATCTTTCTTCACCAATGAAAAAGGCGATACCTTGGGCTTATCCTATGAAAACGGCTTAATTTGCTTGGATCGCAGCCAATCGGAACAAACAGAATTAATGAAGAAATTCGGTGAGCAACGCTATTGTGAAATAGATAATCTTCGCACAGTGGAAATTTTCTTTGATCGATCGATTGTGGAAATTTTCTTGAATAATGGCGAAAAAACAATGACATCAAGATTTTTTATTGAAAATCGAGAAAATATTGTTGTAACAGACCGCACTTTAAACATTGAGCTTGGCTTTCCGAAAAAAATCGACTATGTTTAATTAACATCTAATCCAAATCGGTAAAAGCCTGAGACATTCCATTTTGTCTAAAATAGAGCTGAACTGAAAAACTTTAAAGAGAGGAAAAATATGGTAAAACTTACTGCTCAAGAAATTATTGAATTATTCAATCAACGTAGCTCAACCCGTTATTATGATCCTAGCAAAAAAATCAGTGATGAAGATTTCCATGCCATTTTAGAATGTGCCCGTCTTTCACCAAGTTCTGTGGGATCAGAACCGTGGAAAATATTAGTGATTCAAAACAAAGCGTTACGTGAAAAAATCAAGCCCTTTAGCTGGGGAATGATGAATCAGTTGGATAACTGTAGCCATGTAGTGATTTTGCTTGCTAAGAAAAATGCCCGTTACGATAGCCCGTTTTTTGTGGATGTGATGACCAGAAAGGGATTGACTGAAGAACAGCAGCAACAGGCCTTAGCAAAATACAAAACCCTGCAAGAAAACGATATGAAATTGCTGGAAAGTGACCGCACTTTATTTGATTGGTGTAGCAAACAAACCTACATCGCGCTTGCCAATATGCTGACAGGTGCCGCTGCGATGGGGATCGATTCTTGCCCGATTGAAGGTTTCCATTATGATTTAATGAATCAAACCCTTGCTGAAGAGGGATTGTTCGATCCGAATGAATACGCTGTATCTGTTGCGGCAACATTCGGTTATCGTGCCAGAGATATTGCGAAGAAATCCCGCAAAACCATGGATGAAATTGTCACTTGGGTAGAATAAAATTTTAATCCTCTCACCCGCTTGTGGGAGGGCAATTCCCGTTAGAGAGGAAAACTAAAAAATAGTGCCCCTCTCACTCCCGTTTACGGGAGGGGGAGATCAGATGCGTAGGTTAATTCAACTGTTTACTATCATCCATCAAACTATCGCATTCCCAACCAATATAGTCGCCCATAAATTGTTGGGCTAACTTTTCAAATTTTTCCACTTGTTCAAAAATTTCGCCATTATCAAGGGAGAGTTCTTGCTCAAGTTTCACGAGATAATAAGGCTCATCATCCTCGTTAAACTGAATAGGTTGTGCAGAATATTGCAATGTCGCAAAGGAATGATCGCCCAGACTCAATTCATCCATAAAAGGAAACATCTTTTGTTCCTCATCAAAGTGAAAACTATGTTCCACTAAATAAGTATCACTTAAATCACGTCCTTTACTTTGCAATAAACCTAGTAGTTCTTCAGTGGCATTCATTTTGATCTCAAGGGGAGAGGCGAGTAAAAAGTCAAAATAAATATCCCAATTCGGATCATCTTGAACACTCACCTCTTCCACAAAATCAATTTGTGATAAGGTTTCAAGTAAGATTTCCGAATGCTCACAATAAAAATGCATTTTAGCCTGCCCGTTACTGATAAAATGTCCGGCAAAAAATACATTCGGAAGTGCGGTCAATTGTGCCAAAGTTTTGAAGATATGATTAATGAGCTTATCATACTCCTCTTCTGACGGAAGCCCGCTCTCATCACTGTCATAATTAATGGCGAATTGCACAATTTTATTGCAATTCTTACCATGAAATTTATCGAGGTTTTCAATATTTGCAGTAAACACAGCAGGCATACCATTCACGCTGGAACGATAATTCTGCCAATTTGCCATATCCATGTTTTCGTCCTATTTAAATTCCGCCCAAATCGGTGCGTGATCAGAAGGCTTTTCCATTGCCCGAATATCCAAAGCAATGCCGGCATCAACACAGCGCTCTGCTAATACTTGATTCACCAAAATATGATCAATGCGCAACCCACGATTATCATCAAAGCCTTTTGAACGGTAATCAAACCACGAGAATTTGTCATTTGTGGTTGGGTTTAATCTGCGGAAACTGTCTTCCAAGCCATAATCATATAAACGCTGATACCATTCACGCTCTTCAGGTAAGAACGAGCATTTTCCGGTACGCAACCAACGCTTGCGACTTTCTTCCCCAATACCAATATCCAAATCATTCGGGCTGATATTCATATCCCCCATAATTAAAACCGGGTTGGCTTTATCATGGTCTTGCTCTAAATAACGCTGTAAATCTGCATAAAATTTTTCTTTTGCCGGAAATTTTGTTTCGTGGCTACGGCTTTCGCCTTGTGGGAAATAGCCATTAATTACCGTCAGCAAACCAAAATCCGTTTCCAAATCCGCCATAATAATGCGTTTCTGAGCGTCCTCATCATCTGTTGGAAAACCACGGCGAACGGCTTTCGGTTCTTGCTTGGTCAATAACGCCACGCCGTAATGTCCTTTTTGCCCGTGATGAAACACGTGATAGCCTAAATTTTCCGTAATTTCATAAGGAAAAGCCTCATCCGCTACTTTAATTTCCTGTAAACCAATCACATCCGGTTGGTATTTTTCAATCACTGTCTCTAACTGATGGGGACGAGCACGCAAGCCATTAATATTAAAAGAAATAAATTTCATTGAAGTTCCTGTTTGTAAAAAAGAGGGGAAAAAACGCAGTGTATTATACAGTATCTCGCCAAATTCGCCCTTAGTTAGTTAAATCTCAAGGTCTTTAATTGTTGCTGAATTTGTCTTTCTAGATTTTTACCCTCATCAAAAAGTGCGGTCAAATCTGCATTAAATTCTGTCATACGTTTTTCAAATTCCTCAACAGAAATATCTACATAATCAATTTTCACATCAAAATACTGACCGGCTGAAAAACTATAATTTTTGGCGATAATGTCGTCATAAGATACAACTACAGAAAAATCTTCTTCCGCTTTTTTCTGGTTAAATACATCCACAATACGTTGCTCTTCCTCTTTGGATAATACTGTTTTCTGATTTTTGCCTTCTTTAATTTTCTCACCTAGGTTGCTTGCATCAATCAATACTACATTCTCTTTATTTGCACAATCTAAAAATAGAATCGATACATTCGTCCCAGTAGTAGCAAAAATATTAGAGGGCATAGAAATTACTCCCGCTAACATTTTATTTTCTACCAAATGCTCACGAATTTTTCGATCAATTCCAGATTGTGCAGTGATAAAACCTGTTGGCAAAACGATAGCGGCTTTTCCATTCTCTTTTAATGAATAAATAATATGCTGCAAAAAAAGCTGGTAAATCGCCATACTTTCTTTTTTTGTTTTAGGCACATTCGGCACCCCAGCAAAAAAGCGAGGTTTGTGAGCTGAAGCACTAAGCTCTTCGCGATCTTCACTAAAATCAAGTTTAAAGGGTGGATTGGATACAATATACCCAAATCGACGCAATCTCTCATCTTCTTTATGATAAGGATGTGTCATGGTATTACCTTGCACCACATTTGGAATACTTGCCACTAAGTTATTTAAGATTAAATTTAAACGTAAAAGATTAGAGGATTTTTGCGAAATATCTTGCGTAAAAATCGTACATTTATCTTCTCCGATGGCATGGGCTATATTCATTAATAGCGTACCTGAACCCGCAGAAGGATCATAACAGGTCACGTTTTGAATTTTTCCACGTTCAGCTTCCGGTACTAAAATTGCCGCCATAATACGCGCTACGGAATGCGGCGTATAATACTCCGCATATTTACCACCTGAGTTGGTGTTGTAATCCTTAATGAGATATTCAAAAATCGTGGCATAAAAATCAAATTTTTGATTAAAGATATGCTCAAAACTAAATTCCACCAGCTTATTAATAATAGCGCGACAAAATGCATCGCGTTTAGAAGGATCGGCAATATATTGGCTTAAACGCTCAAACAAATTAATTTTTGCCCCTCCTTCCGTTTTTACTGAGAAGATCGATTCATTTTCTATTGCAATATCAATTAAAGTTTTATCAAAAATCGTAGCAAAATCATCCTGAGTGGATTGACCAAATAATGTGCTGATAAACTGTGATGGTTTCAAAATGGCGGTATTAGCATTTAAACCCATTGTCAGAAATTCAAAATAATCAGCACTTTTTTCAGTTAAAACCCTCTCCCAGTTTTCAGCTTCTGCCAATTCCGGATATCGCTTTTTAATTTCAAATGCAAACTTGTCATTTAAAAATTTATACAAGAAAACTTGTGTAATAATTTTAAATTCATTGCCATCATTACCTAATCCATAGTTCGCACAAATGGCTTTTAGGCTATCAATAAGTTCTTTTGTTTTAAGTTGAAAATCTTGTTCTGTCATTTTGTTTCTCAGTTAATAATTAGCGCTGACATATTCATCAACAATCAATTTATTCAATCTCTTAATCGCTTGTACGTCTAATGGTAGATGATATTCATCGGTAAGCTTAACAAGCTGTCTCAAACTTTCTTTTTCAAAATAGGTCTGTGCTGTTTGAATTGATTGCCCTTGATTCAATACAAATTGATCATTACTAAATTTAATTTGCTTCAAACCATTCACAAAATCTGACTGACTTGCTTTTAAGCCAAAATCTTTAATGCCCTGTTTAAATACTCGAACAAACTTGGCATCGCCTTCAAATTTAGAAGCTAGGCGGGCATTTTCAGCGTTCATTCGTCGCACCTTAGTCTCAATTTCTTTCAAAATATGAATGTGCTCCTGCATTTCTGCTTGGCTTACCGATTTTACATTGCGGCTCTCAAACAAACGCTTTAATTCATCCAACAACAAGACATATTCCGGATCTTTTGGATCAATATTCTGTGCCATTTCTTCACGGGTTTTACGCATTTGAGTTTGCAAGCTATCCGCTAATCTCAATTCCGCTTCGCCCTTTTTATGGAAGGTGAAATAAATATTTTCTAAAGCTTCCTTCAGCACGCCCTGCATATCGCCATCGTCCATTCGCTCCATTAAATTTATCGCACCTAATCTGTCCATTACTTGTCGATAAAGCAAATTCAATTGCGCAAACTGAAGCCTGCCTAATTGCGATTTATCTGAAATGGCAAGTTGATTATAAAGGTTTTTTGCCAGCTCTAACGTCCGTTTTAATTCCAACAGTTTAGGCTTTTCATCAATATCATCAATTTCTTGGCGGAAAATTTCAGCATTCTCAGTAGTGAAAACAGATAGCACATTGTTAATAGATTTAATATCGGCATCAATTTCTTCTTGTGATTTAAACAATTGCGAATAATGCTCCGCTTCATCACCCAGTTCCATTTGCAATTCGGCTTGATAAGCTGCATTGGTTTTATCAAATTCTGACTGAATATCTGCAAAATCCACAACATAGCCAAACTCATAATCTTTATAAGTGCGATTCACACGAGTGAGAGCTTGCAATAAATTATGCTCTTTCACCACTCGTCCTAAATAAAGTTTTTTCAAACGTTTAGCATCAAATCCGGTGAGCAACATATTATAAACAAAAAGCATATCAATCTTGGCGGCTTTATAATCTTCCACCAAATCTTTACGGTATTGTTTATTGCCTTCATCCGATAAAATCAACGCTGCTGATTTTACTGTTCTTTCGTGTGAGGGTGCGTACGAAGACCTTGGGTCTGCTGTTTGTCGCCAATCGCCCTCAAAGTGCGGATCATTTTCAGCGAGTTTTTCCCGATAAGCAGACAAATCTTGTTTATGTTCGGCGTATTTTTCGTTAAATACAAAACTCATCATACGGGCCTGATCGCTGCTGTCACAAATCACCATAGCCCCTAATGAAGGATCATTTTTCTGTTTTCTGAATTTCTCAAAATCCTGCACAATATAATCCAGCATAGGTTCCACAAAACGACGACGGCAAGTAACTGAACGCCCTTTGAAGCTACCTTTCTGAATTTTTAATTCTTCAAGCACCTTGCTTAATTCTGCTTTGTAATTACTTTCAATCTCTTCCCTAATCAGTCGCAAAGTATAACCATCGGAAATGGATTGATTGTAATAATATTTGTGAATGTAATCCCCAAAGATTGCTGTTGAACCAATGCGATTTTTCGCCCCACCTAATAACGGCGTACCGGTTAAACCGATATGCACGGCACAAGGATCAGCATTAATTAAACTAGTAAGAAAACGGCTGACTTCCATCACTTTATTACCAAAACTACGATGCGCTTCATCAATGAAAAAAATGCGCTGCACGTTAATGTCATAATCTTTGGTGATGTCTGATACATCCACATTCTGGAATTTTTGAATGTTTACTACGGTAATTTCAGCTTTGCCATCCACACCGCTTAAAGCGGCATTTTCTTTCATGGCTTTGGCAAATTCCTCACGGCTATTTACCGTATTGACTTGTAAATCACGGCTTACAAATTCCCGTTTCGCTTGTTCCAGCAAATCAATGCGATCCACAATAAAATAAAATTTGGGGATCACCTGTTTAGTTTTATAAAAATCCCTCAACACATGGGTGCAATAATAAGCCAAGGCGGTTTTGCCACTGCCTTGAGTATGCCAAATAATGCCTTTTTGTTTACCTGCATTTAAATAACGCATAATCGCTTTTGCGGCGAAAAGTTGCGGATAGCGCATTACATGTTTTTCTAAACCGGTTGTTTCATCCACATAAACCAAGCCATATTTCAGCAAAAACAACAAGCGATCTTTGCTTAATAATGCCGTACAAATGCGATGAGTTGGCGTATTGAAATTGAGATTCGTGTTGAATTGCGCATCGTTTTTTAAAGTCGGAGCATTAAAATCTAATAAAATCCGATTTAATTCTGCTTCTGGAATTTCTATTAAGGATTTATTGCGTTCGAGGGCTTGTTCGTTCAAAATTTCATTTTCGTCACGGAAATAATTAAATTGCACGCCTTTTCTGCCTAACGTGGCATAAAACGCCCCTTGAGTTTTATAAGGATCAAATTCAAGATATTCCTGATTATTAGAAAAAATCATCAACTGTGTGGCATTAAGATAAGGTCGGAAAGCCGCCTTTTGGCAACGATATTCCATTCTCTCCGCTTCTGCAATTAAGCCTTTTGGATTATTCGGGCGCTTCACTTCTAAAAACACCAACGGTAAACCATTGATCAGCAAAGTGATATCCGGGCGGAAATTGTCTCCTTCTTTATCGCCACAGGTGAGTTCTTGCACTACATGAAATTGGTTATTCTCAATATTGTCAAAATCAATCAAGCGCACACCGCCGGTTTGCACCAAGCGTTGATAAAAGGCTTTGCCCAAATCTTCATTTTTAAGGGAAATGCTCAAATCCCTTAATTCTTGCTCAATCTCAAGTGCGGTGGAATTCGGGTTAATTTTTGCCACGGCTTGTTTAAAAATATCAGTGAAGATATTGGTTGCAATGTCCCAGTTCGCCTGTTTTAGGGAAAGAAATTGATACCCTAAACGGCATAAATGCACCACCGCCGGTACTTGAACACGCGTTTTTTCATTAAAATTAGACGCCATAAAATATCCTTTTTATTCCACGAAAATTTGCCCATTCATTAGCATTGGGAGAAGAACATCACGGAGTTGAGTGAGTTTTTGGGTTTCACTATCAAGCAGTTGTTGTTTTTCAAAAAATACTAACAATATTTTTGCAAACCCTAAATTTCCATTTAAAGGAATCGTGATCTTAAGATTCTCAATGTCACCTTTTGTAATAAATTTAATAATCGATCCTCTAGAACCTGAAATAAAGTTCCTAATGCTATCTTTTACTACAAAATAGATTGGCATATATAATTTTTCATCAAAGGGAGTTATTAAATAAGTTCGCTGATAAGCGTTAAATTTTCCTTGAAACTTTTTCACAGAAAATGAACCGTTACCTGCAAGCAATATTGTTCTTTCATCAAAAGCATATTGAGCACATTTTGAAACTTGTTCACTACAAGTGAAAAATGGGTATTGTCCATTTTCAGAGGAAAAATTAGCGTCTTCCTTCCCTGTTTTCAGCTCAATTAATTCAGCTAGATTGGCTGTCCGCCAGCCTTTCGGCACATCCCTTTTCCACACCTCACACCAAACCATCTCACCGCCTGAAGATTTATAAGGCTTGCCATTTTCATCAGGGAAATCAAATTGCACAAACCAATAATCATAAAGCTGCTTCGCCATCGCTTCGAGCTTTTGGTTGATTTGTTGGTTCAGGGCGATTTTTCGATCGAGAGTTGAGAGAATATTGGCGATTTTTTGTTGGGTTACTAAATTGAAATCAGGAAAAACAATATTTTTCAATGCCGAAATAGGTAACTGTGGCTGAGCTGAACCAGAACCATTACTAAGACATTGTTTTTTAAATAACGGAGAACGGAAAAATGAATACAAAAAATAAGGATCTATTTTATTTTGATCTGCTCTAACAATAACCATTCCTGAATTAATACGAATATGTTTATATGGGATATTGTCTGAAACATAAGCCGCATTTCCAACCGTTCCACGCGTAGTTAAAACAATATCATAAACATCAACTTTGCCTTTTCTTAAAAGCTCATCACGTTCTTTTGAAATAAAATCTAGATTACTAAAATCAAACCCATCGGAGGTAACATTCCCAGTGTTCAAAAATAAACAATATCCTGATTTAGTAAAATCAGCTTTACTCGGATAATTTACCCCACGATCACCGTCAATAAACTGCACATCCGCATACTCGAATTTTTTATAATTTATCGTCATTGAAAATCTCTTATAAAACTAACCGCACTTTCACTAAAAAGTGCAATATTATTCAGCCAATGCACAAAATCGTCATTTCAATGAATCGGGACACACTGCGTGTTTCCGTTCCTAACATATTGAAATAATTTAACTTTATAACGGACACACGCAGTGTGTCCCTACAAAAAAATAAAATTTGTACAACTGCGACATAATGCCGCAAAAACCTGCAAATTCTACCAATTACATTTCACCTTGCAAAATCATATTTTGCACAGACGCCCTTTGCCACCACTCCCCCTCTTTCGGCATTGCCTTTATATCAAATTTCTCACCGAGGAATTCAAATTCCAACCTTGCAGCGTGCAAATAAGTGCGGTCACAAAAAACAACATTTTTTGAACGTTGGCTTTGCCAACGTCCTCGTGAGAGGTGAACAAACGAGTGATCGAGTTTGTGAATAATTTCAGCCGTGTTTTTGCCATAGAGATCATCACCTAAAATCGGGCTGCCAAGGCTTTTCATGGCGACACGCAATTGATGGGTTTTGCCGGTTTGGGGTTTGAGGAAAAACAGGCGTAAATTCGGTTCGCAGCTGACGCTTTCGAATCGGGTAATCGCCGGATTTTCTTTGCTTTGGCAAAGTTTCCACGCACCGTTACGGGCCTTTTTCATATCACCGATAATCAGACCTTGTTTCTTTTTTGGCTTTTGATGGCTTAATGCGAGATAGGTTTTCTTAATTTTATGCTCGGCAAAAAGTCGTGAAAATTCAGCCGCACTTTCTGCATTTAAGGCAAGAATTAATAGCCCTGATGTAATTTTATCCAGTCGATGTACCAACCAAACTTGCGGTACGCCTAATTGTTCGGCAAGCAACGTGGTTAGACCAACGTCTGAGCAGTCTTTATGCACGCTAATGCCACAAGGCTTGTAAATAATGATAAAATCCGGTTCTTGTAAAATAATATCTAGTTTCATAAGTGCAGTTAAAATCTCATGAGTTTTGAACATATTATACTGGTTTATGTCGTCCCAATAATAGTTTGGATATCGGTAATTTCTGTTACCTTGCGTTTGCTCGTAAAAAAACAAGCGGTTTCCGCTACCCTTTCTTGGTTAATGATTATTTATTTAGTGCCGGTTATCGGTGTTATTGCCTATTTAGTTTTTGGCGAGATAAAATTGGGTACAAAACGTGCCAACGCATTCAAAACATTACATCCTAAATACAGTGAGTGGCTGACACATTTATCACAACAATCCTCTCTAGTCAGTGTGCCAAAAAACCTACAATATCGACCGCTCTTTGATCTGAATTATCAACGCCTCGGTATTCCTTGTATTAAAGGGAATGAATTGCATATTTTAGACAAACCCGAAAGCATTATTCACAGCATTATCAAAGATATTCAACAAGCACAATATTCCATAAATATGGTGTTTTATATTTGGTCGAACAAAGGCATGGTAGAAGAAGTTAGCCAAGCCTTGTCAGACGCTAAACAGCGTGGCGTGGAAATTCGGATTTTATTGGATTCAGTGGGAAGCCGTCCTTTTCTAAAAAGCAAAGTATGTCGGGATTTACGCAAACAGGGGATCGAAATTGTCGAAACCCTTTATGTCAATCTATTTCGGATGTTTTTTAGTCGAATTGATTTGCGTCAACATCGAAAAATCATTGTCATTGACAATCAAATTTCCTACACCGGTAGTATGAATATGGTGGATCCTGCCTTTTTTAAACAAGATAGCAAAGTGGGCAATTGGGTGGATATTATGGTTCGGGTAAACGGCGCGGCTTCTGCTGTGTTAAACAGTCTGCACGCTTGGGATTGGGAAATTGAAACCGGCGTTGAATTACCGTTATTTTTACCCAATTGTCCGCTTGTACCCATTGATGATTATGACACGCACTCCGTTCAAGTTATCGCCACAGGACCTGCATTTCCGGATGATCTGGCACCACAAACTTTAGCCTTGGCAATTTATGCCGCCAGAGAAAGCATTGTCATCACCTCCCCTTATTTCGTGCCAAGTCATAGTATTGCCGAAGCGCTACGCATTGCTGCCTTGCGGGGCGTAGAGGTTTCAATTATTCTGCCAAAGAAAAATGATTCCCTTATGGTGGGATGGGCAAGCCGTATCTTTTTTGACGATCTCCTTGCTGCCGGTGTGAAAATCTATGAATTTAAAGCCGGTTTACTCCACACGAAAAGCGTTCTTATTGATAACAGGCTCGCCTTAGTCGGGACAATGAATATGGATTTACGCAGTTTCTTCTTAAATTTCGAACTGGCTCTTGCCGTAGAGGATCTCACTTTTGCCAATGAAGTTTCAATTTTACATGAGAGCTATATTGCCAATTCAGATCGTCTAAACAGAGAAAAATGGCTCTCCCGCCCATTTTATAACCGCATTATTGAACGCTTGTTCTTTTTGTTTAGTCCGTTGTTGTAAGCAATATAACATAGATTGAAATAAGAATAATTTTCACATAGAATTACAGCAATTTTGATGTTTCCGAGATAATTTGTGTTTCAACTTCAGCAAGTTTCATTTTCTATTCCCCAGCGTACCTTGCTCTCCCCAACTTCCCTCTCTTTTGAAAGCGGTAAGATTTATGGACTAATCGGGCATAATGGTTCCGGTAAATCAACATTAATCAAACTAATGGCACGACAACATCCCCTCTCTAGTGGTGATATTTTGTTAAATAATCGCTCTATTCAGCATTGGAACAATAGAGATTTTGCCAAACAGGTGGCTTACCTGCCCCAACATTTACCACAAACTACAAATATGACGGCAAAAGAACTCATCGCCATGGGACGTTATGCTTGGAATGGGTTATTTGGACGTGAAACCGATGCGGATAGACAAGCCATCACACGAGCGTTGCAACTGACCCATACAGAAAAATTTGCCGATCAATTTGTGGATACCCTTTCCGGTGGGGAGCGTTCGAGAATTTGGCTTGCCATGTTAATGGCACAAGAAAGCCGATTTTTATTACTTGACGAACCTTTAGCCGCCTTAGATATCGCCCATCAGGTAGAGGTAATGCAACTGATTCACCAACTAAGCCGTGAATTGAACCTAGGCGTGGTTATTGTGATTCACGACATCAATCTCGCCGCCCGTTTTTGCGATCATTTAGTGGCATTACACAGTGGGAAATTATTAGCACAAGGCAATGCTCACGACATTGTGAATACGCCCTCATTGCAACAAATTTACGGTATTGAACTCAATGTCATTGAACACCCTAAAACCCATCGTCCTGTGAGTTTTTATTAAAATGTTACACCGTCTTAAAAATTCACTGACTATTTTATACATAATCACTGACGTGATTATTTATGGCTTTGCCACTGTTTGCAGAGCCAACGTTCAAAAAACTTCGTTTTTTGTGACCGCACTTTTCAGTGCCTTGAATAGCGTTGCCGAAGAAACAAAATCCGCCTATGCCACTGTGGATTGGTCGGTTGCCGAAACGCTCATTGCCCTTGAACAACCGCCTCTTGCCGTAGGCGATGTGAAAAGCTATCAAACTTGGGTGAGAAAACCCCAACTGCCTAAAGATACGATTGATTTAGGCGTACGTTTACAACCCAATGTTGAACAAATTGCGACACTATCTCATTCATTAAATCAACAATCATTAACCTTTATTCATAGCAATTTCTATGCTGCGCTCAATGAGAAATTTGCCCCTTATGGGAAAGTGTATAACGTTGAATTTTACAAGGAAGGCAATGCTTGGGGAAATGTCGTTGCTGCCACTCAGAAAATTGGCAATATTATTGGTAAACCGCAAGCAGTGCACCAATTACTCGCAAAATATGATCAAGATATTACCCGCTATCGCCCCTTATTGCAGAAATTCACCGAACGTCCGATCGCGCTGGTGCAATTTATTGATACCCGTCATTTACGCATTTATGGGGAGAATAGTTTGCTTGGTGCGGTTATCCGCCAACTCGGTTTTAAAAACGCCTATTTGCCTGAAGTGAACACTTGGGGATTCCAAAATATAGACATTACCGAACTGGCAAAATTACCGTCGAATACCCGTTTTGTGGTGATAAAACCTTATCCGAATAATATTGCCACCGCCCTCACCCACAATACATTGTGGCAACATCTGCCCCTTGCCAAAGAACCATTGATTTTACCGGCTGTCTGGACATTCGGCGCGATTCCTTCCGCCCAACGTTTTATTGGTATTTTTGCCAATGGATTATTACAGGGAGGTGAGACGTGGTAAACCGTAACACTTTATTATTTATGTTTTTAGGCGGATTATTCTGCGCACTTTCAGGATTTCTATTCGCAGTTCAACTGCCTGAAAACATCCGCATTTTCGAATTATTTCGACCCACTGATAATCTCGATTTATTATTGTTACAAAGTTATACCCTTCCCCGAATTACCATCGCCTTACTTGCCGGTGGCATACTGGCTTTTGCCAGCCTGTTATTACAACAAGTTATGGGGAATCCTTTGGCTTCCGATAGCACCCTTGGTATTAATAGCGGCGCACAATTTAGTTTGTTTGGCATTGCCATTTTTGCCCCTCAACTTTTACAGTATAGCTCAAGTTTAATTGCTCTTGTGGGAGCGGCATTTAGTCTATTATTGGTCCTTACACTGGCAATGCGTAAAACCATATCGCCGTTATTACTCATCCTTGCAGGGCTTGTTGTCAATCTTTATTTTGGTGCTTGCACCACAATGATGATGTTATTTTACCCAGAAGAATCACGGGGTTTGGTCCAATGGGGCGCAGGCTCTCTCGTACAAGAAAGCTGGTATGACAGCCAACTGTTGGCAATACAAAGTGCGGTCTGTTTTTTTCTGATTTTTTTATTACGCCGTCCACTCACAATTCTCACTTTAAATGACAGTAATGCCAAAAGCCTCGGCGTGCCTGTGGGGAAACTTCGTTTTATCGGTGTCGTCATCAGTGCCTATTTGATCGCCTCGGTTGTTAGTGCCGTGGGAATGATTGGTTTTATAGGCTTAGCGGCGGCAACAATGGTTCGCCAACTGGGTATCCGCACCTTAACTTGGCAACTTATTACTTCGTTTATTCTCGGCGCATTATTGCTGGCAATCACGGATTTAATCTTACAACTGATTAGCCTTTATTATCAGGTAAACCTTCCCACCGGTGCTGTCACTGCTCTGATCGGTACACCACTACTACTTTGGTTAATGTTCCGATCATTACCCCACAGTGGACGTTTAACCGATGCAACCTTGCAAAAAGTCCGCCAATATCGACCGCACTTTACATGGCTGATCATCGCCTTCTTTGCAATGAGTTTTATTATGGCTCTTGGTTTAGGTAAAACCACCAATAATACTTGGCAAATGCTTACCCCTGCTCATCCCTTTAATTTAGAGATTCTCGCCTTGCTTTATCCGCGTATGTTAATTGCAGTTTGTGCCGGAATTTTGCTTTCCGTAGCAGGCGTGTTATTACAGCGTTTAACCCTTAACCCAATGGCAAGCCCAGAATTATTGGGCGTGTCTTCCGGTGCGAGTATGGGAATTTTGCTTTCACTCTTTGTCTTTTCCGCACAAGCTCCTCTTTGGTTTTGGCTCTCCGGCATCAGCGGTGCATTCATTGCCTTGATGATGCTTGCCACCATCAACCAACGCAACGGAATGTTACCGGAAAAAGTGTTATTGACAGGGATTAGTCTTTCCGCCCTATTTGATACGCTCCAACGAATTGCTATTGCCAGTGGCGATCCCCGTGCGAACCAACTCATCAGTTGGAGCTCAGGCTCAACCCAACCCCTTGCTCCGACACTCGCCGTTCCTTTTACCTTATTGACATTGCTTTTATTAGCCAGCAGTTTGGTATTTAGTCGCTGGTTAGACTTACTCCGTTTACAAGCACCAATAGCACAAGCCTTGGGATTGAACATTTCGCAAACACGGTGGATTTTGATCATTTTCAGTGCGATTTTGACCGCACTTGCAACCTTAATTGTTGGACCATTAAGTTTTATCGGGTTGCTCGTGCCCCATTTAACCTATTTTTTAGGCGTACATACAGCACGGCAACAATTACTGATTTCTGCATTACTTGGTAGCACCATTATGCTCATCGCCGACTGGATCGGGCGACAAATCCTGTTCCCCTATGAAATTCCCGCCGGCTTAGTGGCAACCTTAGTGGGCGGCAGCTATTTTTTACTGATGATGCGAAAAGTGTAGCAATGATATTTCCATTAAAAATACCGTTGCTCTGTTTCATTAACCTCAACTTAAATTAGGAACATAAAATGAAAAAAACCTTTGTATATAGCGCACTCACAAGTGCGGTCATTTTGGCGATGAATTCTGCTTATGCGGATGAGCAAAAGGTGGAGGAATTGGATGTCATTGAAGTCAGCGCTGATGCGACACAAACAGGCTTAGCAAAAGAATTTGCAGGCGGTCAAGTGGCTTCGGGTAGTCGTGCGGGAATTCTGGGCAATAAAACTAATTTAGAAAATCCCTTTGCAACCACAAGCTACACCAATAAATTTATTCAAGATAAACAAGCACGTAGCGTAGCTGACGTATTAAAAAATGATCCGAATATTCGTGTTGCACGCGGTTTCGGCAATTTCCAAGAAAGCTATTTTATGCGTGGTTTCATCACGAATTCTGACGATATTTTGTATAACGGTTTATACGGTTTATTACCGCGTCAGTATATCGCCTCGGAAATGTTTGAGCGCGTTGAAATTCAACGCGGTGCTTCAGCATTCTTAAATGGTATAGCACCAAGTGGCGGCTCTATTGGTGGAACAATCGCCCTCATGCCGAAACGTGCCGCAATGGAAGATCTGAATCGTTTAAATATTGGTCTTTCAAGTAATGAACGGGCTAACGTAGGTACTGATATATCACGTCGCTTTGGAAACAAGAAAGAATTCGGTGTGCGCTTAAATGCAGCACATACAGAAGGGGAAAGTGCCATTGATAGCGATAAAGCCCGTAACACTGTATTTCATTTAGGGCTTGACTGGAAAGGTGAAAAAGTCCGTGTATCTGCGGATTTAGGTTATCAGAAAAACTATTTAGGTAGTCCACGCCCGAGCGTAACATTAAATGGTGTGGACGAAGTCCCCGCTGCTCCGAAAGCGACCAGCAATTGGGGACAACACTGGACTTATTCGGAAGAACGTGACGTATTTGGCACGTTACGTGCAGAATATGATTTTTTACCTCATTTTACCGGTTACGTCGCCTATGGTTTCCGTGATGGTAAAGAAGCGAACCTGCTAGCCAATTTAACCGTTCGTAATAATAACGGTGATGGTACGGAATATCGTTTTGACAATTCACGTCGTAATATTATTCACACCGGTGAAATAGGGTTAAAAAGCTCATTTGAGACAGGTGCAATCGGTCACGAAATGGTATTAAGCGCAAATCGATATCAAGAGAAACGTAAAAATGCTTATGTGATGGATTTTTTTAATACCTTTGCAACAAATCTTTATAATCCACGTTATATTAACAGTATTTCTTATGCACCCAATGCTTTTAGAGGAAATGATTTAAGTTCACCTGCACTGACCAACCGAGTGGTGCTGACCAGCTTTGCACTGGGCGATACTTTATCCTTCTTGGAGAAGACTTTGCAAGTAACGTTGGGCGCTCGTTGGCAACAGCTTTCATCAAAAGATTTTGCCTACAACACAGGAGTACAATCTGCGGCTTATAAAGAAGCAAAGCTTAGCCCAAGCATCGGTGTGGTTTATCGTTTTACTCCTGAATTTTCTGTATATGGTAACTACATTGAAAGCCTCTCACAAGGTGATACCGCTCCAAGTAATGCGATTAACCAAGGACAAACACAAAAACCTTATGTATCCAAACAAAAAGAAATCGGTGTGAAATATGAATCCGATAGCGGATTTGGTGCAAGCCTCGCTCTTTTCAGCACGGAAAAACCGCGTGGTTATTTAGATACCAATAATTTTTACACCACAAAAGGTCAAGATCGCCATGATGGTGCAGAAATCAATCTTTATGGACAAATTACAGATAACACACGTTTGCTTGGAGGAGTAACCTTCTTACATGCCAAACAACGTAATACAGGTTCTTCAACCACTGATGGCAAATACACAATCGGAGTCCCAAAACTCCAAGGCAATTTAGGGTTGGAATATGATGTAAAAGCAATTGAAGGCTTAACGCTTGAATCCCGTGTAACCTATACCGGTTCGAGCTATGCCGATCCGCAAAATACTTTAAAAGTGAAGGATTGGACTCGTGTGGATATCGGTGCTCGTTATATCGCCTTGCTCGGCAATACTCCAGTAACCTTACGCGCCCGCTTAGACAACCTAACCAATAAAAAATATTGGGAATCCGTTGGTGGTTATCCAAACTATGGTTATCTGGTTTCTGGCGCACCACGCACCTTATCGGTGAGCGCAACTATTGATTTCTAATTAAACAAAGAAAGCGCGCTATCCCTCACGCGCTTTCTTTTACACCCGCTCCTTTTCCTTCACTTTTTTATTCAATACCACGTCTTTTATTGTCGTCAAAAGTTCCTTTTGAATATGGGACGACTTAGGTTTTTCAGCGGTTTGAAAGGCAAGTGGGCGGCAAAACTCCATGGCTTTTATGCCTAAACGGGCGGTGAGCAAACCTACACCAATTCCCTGCGCCGCACGGGCTGAAAGTTTCGCCGTAATATCCTGTGAAAGCCAATCCATACCTATCTCTTGCACCACTTCGGTTACGCCGGCAAAAGCTATATTCACTAACACCATACGCAATAAACGAATACGGGCAAAATACCCCAGTTCAATACCATAAATGTCTGCAATTTTGTTGATTAACCGAATATTTCGCCACGCGACAAAAAACATATCCACTACAGAAAGCGGGCTAATCGCCACCACGACGGCAGATTCCGCCGCCATTTTGCTAATCAATTTCTTTGCTTTTAGATCAAAAGGTTTAAGCACATTTTGGCTGAATAATTGTGCCACTTCTTGTGCAGAATAGGCTTCATTCAGCTGGCTTTGCCATTGAACAATAGCTGGCGATTGGTCGTCTAATTTCAAACTTTTTGCCATTTCTAGGCAAAGTTTTTTACCTTGTTCACCATCCGCTGCAAAAACATCTGCATTTTTGACCGCACTTTTCTGCCAAAATAGTCGGCTTTGTTGTTGTAAATTTTCTCGTTTTTTCAGATAAACTAAACGCCGCCATTCGCCCACAATTTCTTTCACACCAAACAATACAACAACCAAACTGACAAGGGAAAAGGCGAAATAAATCCATTGCCGATTTTGAAAACTGTCCCAAATCCACTGCACTGACTGAGCAACTGTTGCCACGCCAAATAAAAGTGCGGTCAATTTCAACAAGGTTTTCCAACCTTTTGACTGCGGTTTCATTGCCTGCTCAAATTGCTCGTCAAGTAATTCCCCTTCCAAAGGTTCATCTTCAATGGTTTCTACATTATCAAATTCTTGCTTTGGCTGAAAAGTTTCTTCCATGGTTTCATCATATTGGTTGAAAATTTGCTTTTCCATTATAAAATAATCCCCGTTTTTTATTTTCTGTCATCATATAAAGGTGACTTATTAACTTTTCTAACTAATATAGCGTTCAAAATGGCAATACCAACTAATATTTCCTTTCCTACTTATGTGCAAATGTATCCTTATTCAAAAGATCGTCCATTAACAAAACAGGTGCGTGAGAAACTTCGCTATTATGCCTATACATTTCTTTATCAAAAACAATGTCAGCAATTCATTGAATTTCTAAATACAAACTCACAATGGCAACAACTTTTTACGCAAGATTATTATCGTTTTAATCCACTGCTGACAACTTATTGCGATAAACGTTTTTCTGCACAGCAACGCTTGATGGCAATCACACAAAATTTACAACTTGCCGAAGAAAAATGGGGCGCGGCATTCTGCACCCGTTTACTTGACGATCAATCTATTTTATTAAGTCAATTAACTGAGGATCTTTCCCTTAATTTAAGTCTAAATTTTATCGATCCTTTTGAGGGTTATTTTGCGATCAATATTCGTAATCAAAATAACGAGCGAATTTATGATGCGTCATTCACCTTTTTATCACCAAATAAATTGCTACTCGCCTCCATGCAAGGGCCTCGCCACGGCAATACACAAGAATTAATCAAACAAGCCACGAAAGATTTACACGGCATTCGCCCAATGTTTATGTTGATGCACGCGTTCCGTGAATTGGCGAAACATTGGCAATGTGATTTGGTCGGTATTCCACATAAATTTCAAGGCAAATACCGCCTCTCCGCACGAAGTAAAATCTTGTTTAACTACGATGAATTTTGGCAAGAAAACCGAGGAATTTATCAAGATCTTTATTGGCAACTTCCCCTTGATATTGAACGTAAACCTTTAGAAGAAATCGCCAGTAAAAAACGCTCAATGTATCGTAAACGTTACGATATGTTGGATCGCCTAACAAGTGAGATCGCAAACCGTTTCAGCTAATTTAATCAAAACGATCGCCCAACAAAAACTGCAACACGGCATCCATACGCAAATGGGGGATCGTTTCACCTTGTTCAAGGGATTGCGGATCAAAACTGTCAAATTCAAAATGTACCGCGTTTCCCTCATTTTCTGCAAAGTGCGGTTGTTTTTGCCAAAATTCTTGGCTCGGTAATTTGCTCGGCACACTGCCCGGATAAAGAGTAATCAACCGTTTATCTTTGCTGCGTATGCCTTGAATGGCTTTAATTTGTTTGCCGTTTTGATTCACAAGCACTTGCTTCGTCGCACGAATCGCTGCAATTGCCGTGTATTCCGTCTCAATGCCTTCAAATTCCACATGACGACCGCCTTCTTGGACTAATTGTCTCATCAGGCTTACTAAATTCGGCATTTGATCACTGGTAATATGATCCGCCTTCGTGGCAATAAACATCAATTTATCAATACGTGGGGAAAACAAACGATTCAGAAAACTCCGTTTGCCATAATGAAAATTTTTGAATAACTGATTTAACCCCGTCTGCATATCTAAAAAGGCTTGTCGGCTATGATTCAGCGGTGTTAAGCAATCCGCCAAAATCACTTGACGATCAAAGGTCGAAAAATAATTTTCGTAAAACCCTTTTACAATACGATTACGATAATAATCGTAGCGTTTATTCAACACTGCAAAATAACTGTTTGGCTTTGCCTCTTTTTTAAGGAGCTTCCATTGCTCCTGTGTAAGATGCAATAAAGGGAAAAACTGCAATACCGGTGCGCCTTCCAATTCCCCTGCTAAAACAAACCGTCCCGGCTGAATAAACTGCATTCCCTGTGCTTTACATTGATGAAGATACGCCGTGTAAATGTTTGCAAGTTTTGCCAAAACATCTTCATTAACGACCGCACTTAAATCTAATTTTTTCACCTCATCCAACCAAGGTTGGGCAAGCTCCGCCCGCATTCCTTGATGAATTTGCTTTTGTTCTAAGGACCATTGTTCAAAATCCAAATGTAACAAAGGTAAATCAAGCAGCCATTCGCCCGGGTAATCAAAAATATCTAAATAAAGCGTGCCACGTTCTTTCACATGGCGAAGTAAACCTGTTTGACGCTGAAAACGAATGGCGAGGCGTGTTTCGCTCACCCCTCGTGTCGATTGACACCATTGTGGCGGTTGTTGGGAAAGTGCACTAAGATTCGCTTCGTAATCAAAACGCGGCACACTCAAATCTTGTTGCGGAACACGCTTGACGGCAATAATTGTTCCGTTCCCCGATGCTTCAAATAACGGCAAATGACTCCTTGAGGCTTGATTAACGGATAGCAGTTGATTAATGAGACTGGTAATAAAAGCCGTTTTACCACTGCGACTTAACCCGGTTACCGCAAGGCGTAAAGTGCGGTCAAACCCGCGATTAATTAGTTGGTTGAGTTCTCTTGGGAATATGTTAAACATTCAATAGCCTAGCCATTTTTACCAATATATCTTACAATTCGCGACATAATTTACCATAACACACACTCTATGTTACGCCGAAATCTGACATTTTTTTGCTTTCTGATAAATATGGGCTTGTTTACACAAGTTCAAGCTGCACCGCGTGTGCCGGAAAGTTTAACGGAAAACGGGTTGATTTATTGCACTAATGTATCGGGTTTCTCTTTCAATCCGCAAACAGCAGATGCCGGTACTAGTATGAATGTAGTCACGGAACAAATTTATAATAAGCTGTTTGAAATCAAAAACCACAGTGCAACAGTTACTCCCTCTTTAGCGATATCTTATTCTATTTCATCCAATGGTAAGGAGATTTTAATTAATCTCCGTAAAGGGGTAAAATTTCACCATACGCCATGGTTTACGCCAACTCGTGATTTTAATGCTGAGGATGTGGTATTTTCCATTAACCGTGTACTCGGACATGACACCTATTTGCCCATTTTAGATCAAGAAAATCCTGAGCATGATAAAAATCCACAGCACCGAGTATTTCATGAACAGGCGAAAAAAGTCCGCTTTCCTTATTTTGATAGCATAAAATTAAACCAAAAAATAAAATCCATTACTGCGATCAATCCTTACCAAGTAAAAATTGAACTATTTGAGCCGGATTCCTCTATCTTGTCACATCTTGCCAGCCAATATGCGATTATTTTCTCGCAAGAATATGCCTATCAATTAAATGCTGACAATAATCTCGCACAATTAGATACCCACCCTGTCGGCACAGGGCCTTATCAAGTTCAAAACTATGTATATAATCAATATGTTAGGCTGTTACGCAATGATAATTATTGGAACAAAGATGCCAAAATTAAACATATTTTGGTTGATTTATCCACTGAACGAACCACTCGGCTTATCAAATTTTTCAACAATGAATGCCAAATTGCCTCTTATCCTGAAGTGAGTCAATTAGGCTTGTTACACAATAATGACGAACGTTATTATTTACAATCAACAGATGGAATGAATCTTTCCTATCTTGCGTTTAATTTTAATAAACCCCTTATGCAAAATGAGCAAATTCGCCAAGCAATTTCTCAAAGTATCAACCGAGCACGCATTGTACGTAATATCTATCACAACACGGCTACCGTGGCGAATAACATTATTCCTAATATTTCTTGGGCATCGACTGTAAATACACCGGAATTTGAGTTTGACTATTCCCCCAAACAGGCGAAAAATATCCTATCCGGCAAAAATCTTCATCTAAATATGTGGGTATTAAATGAAGAACAGGTGTACAATCCCTCCCCATTAAAAACGGCGGAACTGATTAAATGGGATTTGGCTCAAGCCGGTGTAAAGGTAAAAGTACGGTCGGTTACTCGAGTATTTTTACTCGATCAACTCGCTAAGAAAACTGAGGATTACGATATCATCCTTACAGGTTGGCTTGCCGGAAATTTAGATCCCGATGGTTTTATGCGCCCAATTTTGAGCTGCGATACCAAAGATGACATTACAAATTTGTCCAATTGGTGCAATCCTAAATTTAATCAGTTGATGGATAATGCTCTTTCCAGTACAAGATTACAAGAACGTGCTAGAAATTATAATCTTGCACAAGATTTAGTGCTAAGAGAATTACCGATTGTGCCCATTGCCAGTGCTAAACGCTTTTTGGTGGCAAATAGAAAGGTGAAAGGCGTAAAAATGAGCCCTTTCGGTAGTATGCATTTTTCGACACTCTATTTTGAGAAGGAGAAAAAATAATGTTGTGGTCAGCGCTACGCCATCTCCTTTGGGCCAGCTTATTATTATTTATTTTAACCTTACTGAGCTTTGCTATTTTAATGCGTGATCCGCTTAATTCAGCCCTTATCACAAATAGCATTTATAGTGCTTATTTTCACTATCTTAGCGCCTTGTTACAGGGGGATTTTGGTATTACTTACAACGGCGGGCAATCTTTAAAATCACTGATTTTTACCGTATTACCGCCTACATTAGAACTCTGTTTTAGCGCACTTTTACTTGCCTTTATTTTAAGTATTCCCCTTGGGATTCTAAGTGCGGTTAATAATCAGGGTATTTTTTCAAAGAGCTTACAAAACCTCTCTTATGTGGGATTATCTATCCCCGTTTTTTGGCTCGCACCGATTCTACTTTATTCGGCAGCAATTTACGGTTGGGAAATCTCCGCAACAGGACAATATAATTTGCTCTATGAAATTAAACCGATTACCGGCTTTCCGGTGATTGATGTATGGTTTGTAGATGCGCCCTATCGTATAAAAATCATTCAAAATGTATTGCAACATTTAGCCTTGCCTACACTTATTTTATGTATTTTGCCCACTATGGAAATTATCCGCATTATTCAACAGCGTGCAGAGTATATTTTGCAACAAAATTACGCCAAAGCTGCACTCACCCGTGGTTGGTCAAAATGGAAAATTTTGCAACAATATGTTTTCCGTAATACCTTTCCTTTTCTAGTGCCGCAGATTACACGCGTATTCACATTGGTTATCACACAATGTATGTTGGTGGAAACGGTTCTTGGTTGGCCGGGCATTGGGCGTTGGCTGATTGATGCCGTAACCCATCAAGACTACAACAGTATTTCAGCCGGTGTGATTGCATTGGGAATTTGTATTATCACCCTTGATACATTGGCAAAAACCCTGATGTTTATTCTCGATCCGTTTAATAAGAAAGGTTGGTATGCTAGATAAAGAACCTGATGAATTTCGTGAAAGTACATCAATTTATCAAATTTGGTTACAGTTTCGTAAAAACCGTATCGCCTTATTCAGCTTTTATTTATTTTTTCTGCTAACTTTGACCGCCCTTTTTGCCCCTTTTATCGCCCCCTATAGCGATAGTATGGAGTTTGCCGGGCAAGAATTAATGCCCCCCTCTTGGGTAGAAAAAGGACAAATTGCTTTTTTCTTCGGCACTGATGATCTCGCTCGAGATGTACTAAGTCGAGTTATTATGGGAACGCGTTATACTCTCGGTTCTTCCCTCATTGTCGTCTTTCTCGTGGCGATCATCGGTGGAGCATTAGGGGTTTTAGCCGGAATGTCAGGAGGGATTAAAGCCCGTTTCCTAGGACATATTTTTGATGCGTTTCTATCGCTTCCTATTTTGTTAATTGCCATCATTATCTCGACCTTTATGGAACCCAGTTTAATGAATGCAATGGTATCGACCATATTGGCTGTGCTACCTTACTTCATTCACACCATATACCAAGCAATTCAGCGAGAACTAGACAAAGAATATGTGATCATTCTAAAACTTGATGGTATTTCCAACATTGAATTGTTGCGTAGCACTATTTTGCCAAATATTACCGTTACCTATATTCAAGAAATTTCACGTGCATTTGTCATTACCATTTTGGACATTACCGCCTTGAGCTTTATTTCCCTTGGAGCACAACGCCCAATGCCTGAATGGGGCGCAATGATTAAAGATTCATTGGAACTTCTCTATCTTGCACCTTGGACGGTATTTCTACCCGGTTTTGCAATTATTATCACTATTTTATTAAGTATTTTATTTACTAACGGCTTATGTAAAGCCATCAACCAATATTATCAATAATTATGGTACTCCTGGATATTCGTAATCTAAACATTGAAATTAAAACACCAAACGGACAAATTAAAATTGTTGACGGAGTGAATTTGACCCTAAATTCAGGTGAGATTTTAGGGTTAGTGGGTGAATCCGGTTCGGGAAAAAGTTTGATTGCAAAAGTCATTGCAAATTCAATAAAAGAAGATTGGATTATCACTGCCGATCGTTTTCGTTTTAATGATGTAGAACTCTTAAAACTATCACCGGCGCAGCGCAGAAAGCTCATTGGGAAAGAAGCTTCGATGGTTTTTCAAGATCCGCTTACTTGTTTAGATCCCAGCAAAAAGGTGGGGAAACAGCTGATTCAAAGTATTCCAAACTGGACATACCGAGGAAAATGGTGGAATTGGTTCGGCTGGAAAAAACGACGGGCCATTGAACTATTACATCGTGTTGGAATTAAAGATCATCAAGAAATTATGGCAAGCTATCCTAATGATCTCACAGAAGGTGAAGGTCAAAAAGTGATGATCGCAATTGCCGTGGCGAACCAACCCCGCCTATTAATTGCAGATGAACCGACCAATACGTTAGAATCAATCACTGCACGCCAAGTTTTTCGTTTACTTTCCAGTATGAATCAAAATCAGGGAACCAGTATTCTTTTAGCAAGCAATGACATTCGTAGTATTAGCGATCTTTGTCACACAATGTCCGTACTATATTGTGGTCAAAATGCCGAATCGGCACCGACTCAAACATTGCTGGAATCACCACATCATCCTTATACCCAAGCACTTATTCATTCTGTACCCGATTTTACCAAACCTCTTGGCTTTAAAACCAAATTGGGGACATTAGAAGGTACAGTACCGCTTTTAGAACAAATGCCAATGGGCTGCCGCTTTGGGCCTCGTTGTCCGTTTTCGCAAAAAGAATGTATGCAAAAACCTGCCCGCTATCGTATTAAACAGCAGGAATTTTCCTGCCATTTTCCAATTAATCTTAGGGAAAAACGTTTAAAGGAAACATTAGCCAATTCACCTCTAACATTATCCACCGAACCAAACAAGGAATAATTATGCCATTATTGGAAGTAATTGAATTATCTAAAGCCTTTAATGATCCTACCCGTTGGTTTGGTTCAAGTATGTTTAATGCCGTAGAAAGAGTGAGTTTTAATCTCGAAAAAAAACAAACCCTTGCAATTATCGGTAAAAATGGTTCGGGAAAATCGACCTTAGTTAAAATGATTGCCGGTATGATAAAGCCGAGTTCAGGTGAAATAAAGTTTAAGGGTACTACTCTTAATTTTGAGGATTTACACTATCGAACCCAACACATTCGCATGGTATTCCAAGATGTAAATTCTGCATTCAATCCTCGCCAAAATATTGGGCAAATTTTAGATACGCCTCTTCGTTTAACAACAGATTGGGATGAAGAAACCCGCAATCAAAAAATTTTTAAAACCCTTCGAATGGTGGGACTTTATCCCGATTATACGAATTTAAAAATTAAGAATCTTTCCGCGAGTCAAAAACAACGGGTAGCACTAGCCCGAGCGTTTATCTTAGAACCTAAAATTATTATTGTAGATGATACTTTCAGCGCGCTTGATTCATCTGTTCGCGCACAACTGATGAATCTTTCTCTTGATCTTCAAGCCCACCTTGGCGTTGCTTATATTTATGTAGGACAAGATTTGGGATTGATTAAACACATTGCAGATAATGTATTAGTGATGGATGAAGGGAAAATAATTGAATATGGTAAACCCAAAGATCTTTTTTGTCAGCCCCAAACGACTATAACAAAACGATTAGTAGAAAGTCATTTTGGTCGATTACTTGATGAAAACTCATGGATTCGTCCTAATATGGATGATTGATTTGAAAGAAAAACATCCTTAGAATCAATTACTCTTTTATTTACATCACAATAAGGGCTATCCATGCAAGCACTGCTAAAATTAACTCAATTTGTCAGCAGAACTTTTGCTTTATGGGCAATTGTTTTTGCTATTCTTGCCTTTTTATTCCCCGCTGAATTTAAAATTTTCGCCCCTTACATTCCTTACCTCCTTGGTTTAGTCATGTTTGGTATGGGAATTACACTCACTTTCAAAGATTTTAGTGAAGTCGCAAAACATCCTAAGGCAGTATTTATCGGGGTAGCAGGACAATTTATTATTATGCCGGCTATTGCATTCTTACTTGCCAAAGCATTTAATCTATCTCCTGATTTAGCGGTGGGCGTTATCTTGGTCGGTTCTTGTCCGGGTGGCACATCGTCCAATGTTATGACCTATCTTGCAAAAGGTAATACCGCCCTTTCTGTTGCTTGTACCACAATTTCAACATTGCTTTCTCCTCTGCTTACTCCGGCAATTTTCTACATATTGGCAAACCAATGGTTAGAGATTGACGCATCGGCAATGTTTATGTCGGTATTAAAAATGGTTCTTTTCCCAATTTTCTTAGGTTTAGTCGTTCGTGCCTTATTCAAAAATATGATTGTACAGGCAAGCAAAATTACACCGCTTATTTCCGTCGTTTCAATCGTTTTAATTCTGGCGGCTGTCGTTGCGGTAAGTAAGGATAAAATTGTTGAGTCCGGTTTATTAATTTTCAGTGTTGTCGTTCTACACAACTGCTTAGGCTATCTCATCGGTTTCTTGGCTGCAAGACTATTCAAACTCAATACTGCGGACAGTAAAGCAATTGCTATTGAAGTAGGAATGCAAAATTCCGGTTTGGGTGCGGCACTTGCAGCGCTACACTTTAATCCTATCGCTGCTGTGCCTAGTGCATTATTCAGTTTCTGGCACAATGTATCCGGTCCAATACTCGCGAATATTTTCTCGAATATGAAAAACTCAAAATAACCTCTAAATTGACCGCACTTAGTAAAAAGCAGGAAATTCCCTGCTTTTTCTTCAAACTAAATTACTTCACTCCGCCACAATTCAAACAATACAAATATTGCCCTTTCGGATCATTAAATTTATTTAGTTGATTTAAATGCTGTTTGAGCTGTTGAATCGGTTTTGGTAAATCAAACCAAGTCTGCATAAATTGTTGGGCGTTATATTTCAAATCTCGAAATAATTTACCGATTATGCTGCCATCTTCTTCCGTCATCCATTCCACCGTAAAATTTTCAATTACGGTCTCACGATGGAGATTCATCAATTCACCCGCTTTTTCTACGGCACGATCAAAATCCCCCAATTCATCAACAAGATTATGTTTAAAAGCATCCGCCCCTAACCACACTTGCCCTTGTGCAATTTTATCCACGGCTGTTTTTGATATTTGGCGACCACGGCTCACCAAATCTAAGAATTTATCATAGCCATGTTCAATTTCTAATTGGTAAATATCTTGCGTATTTTTAGAAAGTGGACTAAAAACAGAAGTTTCTGCTAGTTCAGTTGTAGCAATTCCATCAGTATTCACGCCGATTTTTTTAATTGCATTTTCAAAAGTCGGCAACATCGAAAAAATGCCAATAGAGCCGGTGATAGTATTTTTATCCGCAATAATATAATCGGAGGTTGCGGAAATCCAATAACCGCCCGAAGCAGCCATTGCTCCCATAGAAACAACCACAGGTTTACCTATTTTTTGTAAATTATCCACTTCTTGGCGAATTAATTCCGAAGCAAAAGCACTTCCTCCCGGTGAATTTACGCGTAAAACTACCGCTTTTACCCGTGAATCATCATAAGCTTTACGTAACAGGCGTACCACATAGTCTCCACCTACCTCATTTTCGATACTTTCACCATCAATAATTGCGCCTTCTACGTTTATCACTGCGATTTTATTTTCATCGTTCGATGAAGCCATTCGATCCTCAAAACCGGATAAATAATCTGAAAAGCGAATCATATTTGCCTCACCTTCTAAATTTTTACCAAAAAGTGCGGTCAATTTTTGATTCAATTCAAGATTACCGGCAATATCCGTCACCAATTTTCGCTGTTTTGTATAAGCCGTACTATCGCCCTTTAATGCCTTTAAATCAGCCAAATATTGTTTAGCTCGCGGTAATAACATGTCTGCAGAAATACGACGATTGCCGCTCACCGTTTGCACATAGTTATTCCACATTCCATTTAACCATCGATTCATATTTTCTTTGGCTTCCGGCGACATATCATTGCGCAAAAAAGGCTCTACGGCAGATTTATAGGTTCCGACACGAAAAATATGCGGTGTAACGGCGATCTTATCCAATAAATCTTTATAATAGAGATTTTCTTGTGCCAATCCTCGAATAGACACTTGTCCAATTGGATTTAAATAAATTTGATCCGCAAAACTTGCTAAGAAATATTGTCCTTGGGAATAATTATTAGCAAACGCAATTACAGGCTTTTCTGAGGTTTTAAAATCTTGAATGGCTTTCCCAATATAATTCATTGCGGGCAAATCACCACCTGAAAAATAATTGAGATCCAATACTAAACCACGAATATTCTCATCTTCTTTTGCTAAATTAATTGCATACACCACATCAAAAGTAGAAATTTTAGTCGGAATACGATCGCTATTTAATTCACGCAATACCTGCTGCCAACTAAATGAATCATCACGATTGTCGGCTAAATAACCGTCTAAATTCAGTAATAATGCGCCTTTATCCATATTTAAATTTATTGCGCTTTTTTTGGTATTCGCCGTGATACTGAAAATTGTGAGCAGCAACAAAATGAAAATTAAAAAGAAGAAATTCATCACTAAATCACGAATAAAATTTAATGTATGCCAACAAAATTTAATTACTCTAAAAATTGGGTTCATAAAGACTTGAGGAAAGTGAAAAAATTGTGTCTAGCGTAACATAAACTCAGTCTAAAAACTATGCTATAATCCACCGCACTTTTATTTATTCTATGAAATCAAATGGATACATTAACCCTTTTAACCACAAGACGCTCAAATAAAAAACTTACGTCTCCTGCGCCAAGTAAAAGCCAACTTGAGCAAATTTTTCAGGCAGCACTTCGCACACCGGATCATGGAAAATTGCAGCCTTATCATTTCATTATTATAGAAAATGAAGGATTAGATAAATTAGAAAACTTACTCAAAGAAGCCGCTGTCGAGCTCAATCTTGGCGAAGAAGGCTTAAAAAAAGCTAAAAAACTTGCTCATCGTGCACCGATGGTAATCGCGGTTGTTGCAAAAATTAATCCAGATGTGGAAAAAGTGCCAACTTGGGAACAGTTGGTTACTGCAGGTTGTGCCGCCTATGGCATCCAGCTTGCCGCAAATGCACAAGGATTTGATAACGTTTGGATCACAGGGAAATGGATCAACAGCAGTGCATTACGGCACGCACTTGGCTGTCGTGAAAAAGATGAAATTGTCGCATTATTAATGCTTGGTACAGCAGCGGAAAAACCTGAACGCGAATCTCGAACAGGAAATATGGAAGAATTTGTGAGCTATTTATAAAAAGTGCGGTAAAAATTACCGCACTTTTTAATTTTTACCTGCCAAACCTTCACAAATCCACTTATCAAATCCATCATAATCTACTAAAAAGGCATCATGCCCATAAACCGATGGAAACTCGTGAAAAACCAAGGAAACATTACTTTGTTCTAAAAGCTGTTTGGTTTTATGTAAATCAATAGATTTAAAAAGTTGATCCGTTGTCACAGAAATTAACGTATAGTGCGCTTTAATACGTGAAAGTGCCGTTTGAACATCAGAATAACCTAAGCTCGGATCATACATATCCAATGCACGCAACAAATGCAAATAACTATTAGCATCAAAGCGTTCAAGAAATTTTTTACCTTGATAAGTCAAATAGGATTCCACTTGAAAATAATCTCCCCAAAAATTCCCTTCCGATTTAGTGGCACGACCAAATGCTTTAGCAAGCTGAACATCGGTGCGATAAGTCAGCATCCCCAACATACGGGCAATGGATAATCCTTGTTCAGGTGGTGCGCCATCATAATAATCTCCCCCATTAAAATGGGGATCATTAATCACGGCTTGGCGCATAACATGATTAAATCCTATGGCTTCTGCACTGAAAAAAAGTGATGAACAAAGATTAACAATATTATCAACAAAATCCGGATATTCAATTCCCCACTGAGTCGCTTGCATTCCGCCAAAAGATCCGCCAATCACGGCTTTTAAATGTGTTATGCCTAAATGATCAAGTAAAGCCTTTTGCACATGCACGATATCCTGCACAGTAATGTTCGGAAATTGGCTACCGTAGGGCCTGCCCGTTTTAGGATTAACTGAAGCCGGTCCTGTCGTACCTTTGCATCCCCCCAATACATTCGAGCAGATAAAGAAATAGCGGGAAGTATCCAGTGCAAGCCCATCACCCATAAAGTTCTGCCACCAACCATTTTTTTCTTTATCCGAAAAATAGGGCTGCGCATCACCTGTTAGAGCATGACAAATAAGAACAATATTACTTTTGTCCGTATTCAATGTCCCGTAAGTTTGATAAGCCACATTAATCAGTGAAATTTCACCGCCCAACACAAGCTGTAGCGGATTATCTTGAAAAAGCACCACATTTTGGACAGACGACATTGAAAACCTACCGCATGAAATAAAAGATGTTTTAAATTATCAACAGCTTATTCTCTTTGTCAAGAAATTTTAGCCGTCTAAACGGCTAAAATAAAACACGGGACGATGGATACAAAATTCAGCTTGAAATTACCTCAAGTTTTCATTACTTTAGTTAGCATGATTGATTCAAAAACATCTCTCAAAATGACCACACTTTCCCTTTGGCATCGCTTTCATTTAAAAAAAATGATTCGTTGGATGTACTACGTGAGTGTATCGTTTCTTTTAATTTGCCTGATAATCGATCAATCTATCAGTTTTTATGTTCGTGATAGTGTATTTGAAGACGTGGACAAATTACCTTATCACCCTTATGGTGTTGTACTTGGCACATCCAAATATGTCGCCACAGGCAAAACCAACGATTACTACACCAATCGTCTTGCAGCAGCTAAGACGCTCATTGATCATCAAAAAGTAAGCTATCTTCTTCTCAGCGGTGATAATCGAACATCACAATACAATGAGCCACGCACAATGCTAAGGGATTTACGAAAAATGGATGTCCCAAGAGATCGCCTTTTTCAGGATTTTGCAGGATTTCGCACATTAGATTCTGTGGTGCGGGCCAATAAAGTATTCCAAGTCCCTTCATATACTATTATCAGCCAGAAATTTCATTGCGAACGCGCTTTGTTTATCGCCAAACATCATGATATTGATGCGATTTGTTTCGCGGCAAAACAGCCTGATACTTATTTGGGTACACGTATTCGGGAAACCTTTGCCCGAGTGAAGGCAATTTTTGATTTAGTGATAGGCATCCAACCTTATTTTTTAGGATCCCCTGAACCCCTTCCCCTTCCTGATAATGAATAAAAAAATCTAATCAATTTTCTATGAAATCTATTTGACAATTTTTTACTAAATCGTTATTTCTATGTCTTGCAAACACTATACTTAAAACATTCTATTAATAGGGAAATATCTTATGTCTCATTTATCGGTGGCTAAATTTGGCGGTACTTCCGTTGCCAACTACACAGCAATGACAGCCTGCGCAAGAATTATTATTGACGATCCAAATACTCGCATTGTCGTACTCTCCGCCTCTGCCGGTGTCACAAATCTTTTAGTGGAACTCGCAAAGGGTGTAGAAGCGGAAGAACGCAGAAGATTGGTTGGTGAAGTACGCCAAATTCAAGAAAATATCTTAAATGAGCTGAAAGATGACAGCCAAGTTCGTCCGATCATTGAAAAATACATTGAAAATATCGAATATCTTTCCGAAGCCGCAAGCCTCGCTACTTCAACTGCATTAACAGACGAATTAATCAGCCACGGCGAAATGATGTCCACGCAAATTTTTATTGAAATTTTACGTGAACAAAACACCAGTGCAACTTGGATGGATGTGCGTAATATCGTGGCAACCAATAATCATTTTGGCAAAGCCGTACCGGATGACGAAAAAACTCAAAACAATAGCGACAATATTTTAAAACCATTAATTGATCGTGGTGAATTAATCATTACTCAAGGTTTTATCGGTCGTGAACCGAGCGGGAAAACAACGACATTAGGGCGTGGTGGCAGCGACTACTCTGCCGCCTTATTAGCCGAGGTATTAAACGCAAAAGATGTGTTGATTTGGACTGATGTTGCCGGCATTTACACCACGGATCCCCGCATTGTATCGGTGGCACAACGCATTGACACGATGAGTTTTGCCGAGGCGGCAGAAATGGCGACTTTCGGCGCAAAAGTTCTTCATCCGGCAACATTATTACCTGCTGTGCGAAGTAATATTCCCGTATATGTAGGTTCGAGTAAAGCGCCACAAGATGGCGGAACTTGGGTAACCCGCGATCCGCAACCCAGACCAACTTTCCGAGCTATCGCATTGCGTAGAGACCAAACATTATTGACCCTTTCCAGCTTGAATATGTTACATGCTCAAGGTTTCTTGGCAAATGTATTCGGTATTTTGGCAAAATATAAAATCTCAGTGGATACCATTACCACATCAGAAATCAGTATCGCATTAACCTTAGATAAAACAGGTTCAACATCATCCGGTACAAAATTACTCTCCGACGAATTATTGGAAGAACTCAGACAATATTGCACAGTGAAAGTGGATACCGGCTTATCCTTAGTGGCGCTAATCGGTAATGATTTACATATTGCAACCGGAGTGGCAAAACGTATTTTTGATACGCTAGAGCCTTATAGTATTCGTATGATCAGCTACGGTGCCAGCACCAATAACATTTGTATGTTAGTGCAGAGTGAACACGCAGATGAGGTGCTTCGCTCTTTACACAAATCGTTATTTGAATAGTCTCCGTTACTTAAAATTAAAAATCAACGAAGTCACTTTTTAAGCCAATCAAAATGTGACTTCAATGTTATTGCCCTTTATTCTAAGCCGTAAATAATGTAGAAAGAAAAGGAATCTTAGAATAAAATCTCAATAAAAAACGAATAGGAAATACAGAATGTCATATTTGAAGACACTAAAAACACTCTTGATTTCAACCGCACTTTTTGGCGTAATCAGCTACACCTCAAGCTATTGGATAAAGCCTGAATGGAAAACAGAAGCGGAAATCACTCATCCTACCCTATCCGAGCTGGGTAACTATTTTTCTCTCTTCTCCATGTACCAACTGATACAAGGGAAAGATAATGCAGAAAGTAAAATTTCCGAATTAGTCTATCAAAACTTTACTGAGCAGCTGGTTTCTTATGACAACCTAAAAAATTTTTGGGAAAATTCGCCCTATTACAAGCAAAAAATCAGTGAAGACACCACAAAAAATACCCAATTATTAGATGATTTAATCAAAAATACCCGTTTCCAACCGCTTAGTTATAACAGCGGAAAAATCATACTCACCTTAAATGAAGCGGAAGAATCGCAGACTCAGCTTTTCTCACTTCTTGATAATAACAATATCATCACAAGAAAAGTAATGTATGATGACCTCATTCTCCGATGGAAAAATTTATTTACCCAAGTGAAAACCGCAGCAGAGCTTAATTTAAGTAACATTCCTTATGGCAGTAGTATAGAACGTCAAGATTGGCAAGGAAAACTCGAGATGATGAAGTCCGTTAATCCGCTTGACGATAATTTTACCGCATTTCATTTCATCAAAAGTCCACAACAGCCCGAAGCAAAAGGACGATACAGCTGGGGAGGCATTGGTGCCGGAATCGGTCTATTACTTGGATTATTCAGCATTTTATTTCGTCGTGAACGGAAAAACCGTTGATTTATCATTACATTGAAGAGGCATCAAAGCTAGAAAGTCATAGCAGAATAGTTTAATATAGCCAGCCGTGATTCGTTCTAAACTGATATTCATCCCTCAATTAAATGTATAAGTGTAGAATTTAATTTTTAGGATAATCAAAAAGAATAAAAGACATCTGGTCATACATTTGATCAATCAAGCAAATTTAAAAGGTGGAAATTATGGGAAAAAATGTTGTTATCTTGGGCGCACAATGGGGCGATGAAGGTAAAGGCAAAATCGTTGATTTATTAACGGACCGAGTCAAGTACGTTGTGCGCTATCAAGGTGGCCACAATGCGGGACATACCCTTATCATTAATGGCGAAAAAACCGTATTACGTTTAATTCCATCCGGCATATTACGCCCAAATGTTACCTGTTTAATTGGTAACGGTGTGGTACTTTCACCGGCTGCATTAATGCAAGAAATGGGAGAACTTGAAAACCGAGGCGTTAAAGTACGTGATCGTTTATTCATTTCTGAAGCTTGCCCATTAATTTTACCTTATCATGTTGCGATGGATCACGCTCGTGAAGCGGCACTAGGTAAAAAAGCAATCGGTACTACCGGTCGCGGTATTGGTCCGGCTTATGAAGATAAAGTTGCCCGCCGAGGTTTACGGGTAAGCGATTTATTTGACAAAAAAGCCTTCGCTGAAAAACTTAAAAACATCCTTGAATACTATAATTTCCAATTAGTAAACTACTACAAAGTTGAGCCGGTTGATTATCAACAAACTTTAGATGATGTGATGGCGGTAGCGGATATTATTACCGGCATGGTAGCGGATGTTACGACGATTTTGGATACTGCACGCAAAAATGGTGACAATATCCTATTTGAAGGTGCACAAGGAACAATGTTAGACATTGATCACGGAACTTACCCGTTTGTAACGAGCTCAAACACCACGGCGGGGGGAGTCGCAACCGGTTCCGGCTTTGGTCCGCGTAATCTGGACTATGTATTGGGCATTATTAAAGCCTACTGTACCCGTGTGGGTGGTGGTCCGTTCACTACTGAATTATTCGATGAAGTAGGTACTGAAATTGCACGCAAAGGGAATGAATTTGGTGCGGTAACCGGTCGTCCACGCCGTTGCGGTTGGTTTGATGCCGTAGCAATTCGTCGGGCAATCCAGCTTAACTCTATTTCCGGTTTCTGTATGACGAAATTGGATGTATTAGACGGCTTTGATGAAATTAAAATTTGTATAGCATATAAAATGCCAAATGGCGAAATTGTAGAATACGCGCCGCTTTCAGCGAAAGATTGGGAAGGCATTGAGCCAATTTATGAAACCTTACCGGGCTGGAAAGAAAATACGTTCCGTGTTACTGATGTGAATCAATTACCGCAAAACTGCCTTAACTATATCAAACGTATTGAAGAAGTCACCGGCGTACCGGTAGATATTCTCTCAACCGGCCCTGATCGTGTTGAAACCATGATTTTACGTGACCCTTTTGCAGAATAATTTTCTTATTATTATTTTCCGACCGCACTCAAAAGTGCGGTCTTTTTTTCTTCTGTTCTGAATAACACATTATGAACGAACAAGACATTATTCATTACCTTGAAACGCCTCCCGTTTTCTTTAGCCGCCCCCTTCACTCTTAAAAAAGCTGACTTTTCGTCATCCGCAAAAAAGGACGATTTCACTCACTGAAGCCCAATTAACCCAAATACCGTCAAGAAATTACCGCTCTCGCCTCACAACTTGAAAAACTTCATCTACTGGCGATCCAAGAAGCCAATATTTTCTTCGCATTAATTCCACTCCAAAAGAAATTCTTTCAAGCTCAAAATTTCCTTTCCCTTGAACAGAAATTAGATCAATAGGCAAGATGTTTCTTTTCTCAAATATTTAGTCGATATTATGGATATTCATTTAGAAAAATATCTTAGCCAATAATGGGCTGCATCGCTATCACTGTGGTGGCGCTACCCTAATTTTAAAAATATAAAATTTTTGTGATCGAGATCTCATTATTGAAAATTGGCTTTTTGGGAAAATTTTAAATGACATATAATTTCTACAAGCATTACTAAAAGGAAACATTATGAAAACATTAAGTGAATTTATTGTAGAACGCCAAGCTGAATATCCTAATGCAAAAGGAGAATTAAGTGGAATTTTATCATCGATCCGCTTATTGGCTAAAATTATTCATCGCGATATAAACAAAGCCGGACTAACTAATATTTTAGGTCAATCCGGGCTTGAAAACGTGCAAGGTGAAAGCCAAATGAAGCTCGATCTCTTTGCTCACAATACAATGAAAGCAGCCCTTATGGCGCGCGAAGAAGTAGCCGGCTTTGCCTCTGAAGAAGAGGAAAGTTTTATCGCCTTTGATACAGAACGTGGTCGCAATGCGAAATATGTGATTTTAACCGATCCCCTTGATGGCTCATCCAATATTGATGTAAACGTATCCGTAGGAACTATTTTCTCGATTTATCGCCGCGTCTCTCCTATTGGCACACCGGTCACCATGGAAGATTTCCTCCAACCCGGCAATAAACAAGTGGCCGCAGGCTATATTGTATACGGTTCGTCCACGATGCTGGTCTATACCACAGGACATGGTGTAAACGGATTCACCTACGATCCTTCTATTGGCACATTTTGTCTTTCCCACGAAAATATGAAAATGCCAAAAGATGGGCGTATTTATTCCATTAACGAAGGACAATATCTCAAATTTCCACAAGGTGTGAAAAAATACATTAAATATTGCCAAGAGGAAGATAAAGCGACACAACGTCCTTATGCTTCACGTTATATCGGTTCCCTTGTTGCCGATTTTCATCGCAATTTATTAAAAGGTGGAATTTACATTTATCCTAGCGCTACTAACTATCCAAAAGGGAAATTGCGTTTACTTTATGAAGGCAACCCTATGGCATTTTTGGCTGAACAAGCGGGGGGATTAGCCACTGATGGCTATCGTCGAATTTTAGATATTGAACCGAAAGAATTACACGAACGGGTACCGTTGTTTGTTGGCTCTGAAGAAATGGTAAAAAAAGCGGAAGAAATGATGCTTATCTTTAAAGAAGAATAATGAACAAAAGTGCGGTCAGTTTCAAAGGAATTTTAAAACTCTTCTGAAACTGACCGCACTTTTTCTATATAAAAATTAATCCCGCTTTCGGCTCAATAACCACCAAATAATCGCAATAAACAATAAACTTGGAATCAAAGCACCAAATACTGCCGGCATATTATAAACTACGCTCATTTGTCCAAAAATCTCATTTACGACATAAAATAAGAAGCCAAAACAGATTCCCGTCACAATTCTCGCGCCCGCCGTTACACTACGCAATGATCCGAATATAAAAGACAACGCTAACATCATCATCACCCCCACAGAAAGTGGTTGAAAAACCTTACGCCAAAACGTTAATTCAAAACGCCGTGTATCTTGTCCGGTTTCTTTTAAAAAGTGAATATATTCATATAATCCGCTGATAGATAATGAGGTTGGACGCAATGATACAGCGCCCAACTTATCCGGTGTTAAATTCGTTTCCCAAGACTCGGTTAAACGATTTATCGTAGTAATCGTTTCTTTTTGAATAGTTGAATCGTTTACCTGATGAAGTTTCCATTTATTTTCTTCCAAGGAATAAGTCGCCTGATTGGCATGTTTCAACTGCGTTAAATTTCGATTGTCATCAAAAGTGTAAATATAAACGTCATTTAATTTCACATTATCAGTGACACGGCGAACAAAAACAAAACGTTGACCATCCTTTGCCCACACGCCATTTTTTATTGAAAGCATTGAACCGCCTGAGATTGCACGGGCTCTCATATCACGAGCGAATTGCTCCGTTTGAGGAATACCCCATTCACCAATCACCATCGTCAAAATAACCAATGGTAAGGCGGTTTTCATCACTGCTAATCCAATTTTAAAACGTGAAAAACCGGCTGATTGCATCACCACCAATTCACTGCGGCTGGCTAAATTACCAAGAGCGATCAACGCACCTAATAATGCCGCCATAGGAAAAAAAGTTTCCACATCCTTGGGTATGGTTAAAAAAGTAAAACTAACCGCCTGTAGAACATCATAAGTGCCTTTACCAACACTGCGAAACTGCTCAACAAATTTAATGATTGCAGACAACCCCACAAGGGTGAGCAATGTTGCAAAAATCGCCCCTAAAATGCTTTTACCAATATAACGGTCTAAGGTATTCATCATCATTCAGCTTACCCTTTTCGGCTAAAAAGACGGCGCAATTTATACATCGGTACGCTATCCCAACTATTTAATACAATTCCAAGTAATAAGAAAATAACATTCACGGCAGGCATAAAAATTGCCGCATCTAATTTTCCTGCCGAACCGGCAGATTTAAATGAACTTTGTAATAAAAAATAAATGAGATAGAGCAATAATGCCGGTAAAATCTTTGCAAAACGCCCTTGTCTTGGATTCACACGACTTAACGGCACTGCAATTAACGCCATTAACGGTACAGCTAAAATAAGGCTAATCCGCCAATGTAATTCAGCTTTTGCCGCTACACTATTTTGTTTCACTAATTCTTCAGAAGAAAGTGCTGCGGCTTCGTCAGATTTGTTATCTGTGGCTTGAAATCCCAGATAAGCCTGATAATCGTCAAAGTGGGTGATACGAAAATCCGGCAACGCGGCAGTGCCTTCCACCCGTTGTGTATTTTGCAAATTCAGTACTTGATCGCCATTTGGCAGGACTTTTAATTCCCCTCTTTCCGCAGTAATGACGGAAGGTTTGGTTTGTCCTTTTGGTGCGGTTTGAAATAGGTAAACCTCATTTATTTGATTGCCTTTAATGTTATCAATAAACAATACAAAATTATTATTACTGCCGGACATAAACTGTCCGGAAGAAAGTGCCCCCATTGATGGATTCGCTTTCGCATCTTCTACAATAGTGCTTTGTTTTTGAATCGCCCAAGGAGAAAGCCATAAGGCATTATATGCGGCCAAACCAGCGGTGAACAAAGACAGCATGAGCACAACACGCACTAAAATCCGCTGACCGACACCGCAAGCACGCATCACAGTAATTTCACTTTCCGCATACAAACGCCCAAATGTCAGCAAAATGGCAATAAACAAACACAACGGCAACATTAATTGCGCCATGGTCGGCATACCAAGCCCAAGCAAAGAAAAAACCAAATCTGCCGGTACATTACCATTTGCCGCAGAACCAAGCACTCGCACAAGTTGCTGGCAGAAAAAAATCAACAGCAAAATGAACAAAACCGCAACTTGGCTCTTGAAGACTTCTTTCGTTAAATATCGCGTTAAAATCATCTTATTTCGTTATGTTTATCGTTAAAACTGAGGGGAAAACTGGATAAAATTGACCGCGTATGATACCTTATTTTCACTGATTTAAATAGTCAAAAAATAAGGAAATCATATGAAATATCAGGCAAAATTGACCACACTTTCACAACCTAGCGAATGTATTGTAATAGGTGTGTATGAGAACAATGAATTTTCAAAAAGTTTCAATGAAATCGATCTTGCAACGCAAGGTTATCTCAGTGGTCTCATAAAATCCGGTGAAATTACCGGTAAATTAGGGCAAACCTTATTACTACGGGATCTCAATGGCGTTTCGGCAAAACGACTCTTAATTATCGGCTGTGGTAAAAAAGGCGAACTCAACGAACACCAATATAAGCAACTCATTCAAAATCTTTTAAAAAACCTAAAAGAAACAAATGTTCGGGAAGTTGTGTCTTACTTAACGGAGGTTGAACTAAAAAATCGTGATCTCTACTGGAATATCCGTTTCGCTATTGAAACTATCGAACATACTCTCTATCAATTCGATCAATTTAAATCTAAAAAATCGGAAAACATCAGCCTAGAAGATTTTATTTTCAATACCGATTGCAAACAGGCACAACAAGCCATAACGCACGCCCAAGCTATTGCAAGCGGCGTGAAAGCCGCTCGGGATATTGCCAATATGCCACCGAATGTGTGCAACCCGGCTTATCTTGCCAATCAAGCTAAAAATTTAGCGGAAAAATCCACCGCACTTTCCCTTGAAATCCTTGATGAACAAATGATGGCTGAATTAGGGATGAATGCCTATCTTGCGGTTTCTCGTGGTTCGGCAAATCCGGCTTATATGTCGATTCTCCACTTCAATAATGCGCCGGACAAAAACACCAAACCGATTATACTTGTTGGCAAAGGTCTAACCTTTGATGCCGGTGGTATTTCCCTAAAACCCGCTGCGGATATGGATGAGATGAAATACGATATGGGTGGCGCAGCTTCCGTATTCGGAACAATGAAAGCTATTGCTGAACTTAATTTGCCTTTAAATGTGATCGGCGTACTTGCCGGTTGCGAAAATTTACCGGACGGCAATGCTTATCGTCCGGGTGATATTCTCACCACCATGAACGGCTTAACTGTGGAAGTATTAAATACAGATGCGGAAGGTCGCCTTGTGCTATGTGATGCACTTACCTATGTGGAACGCTTTGAGCCTGAGCTTGTTATCGATGTGGCGACACTCACCGGTGCGTGCGTTGTCGCACTAGGACAGCACAATAGCGGTTTGATGTCAGAAGATGAAAATCTTGCAAATGAATTACTCAACGCCGCTCAACAAACCACGGATAAAGCTTGGCGTTTACCGTTAAGCGAAGAATACCAAGAACAGCTTAAATCGCCATTTGCCGATCTCGCCAATATTGGCGGACGTTGGGGCGGTGCAAGTACAGCCGGTGCATTTTTGGCTAACTTCACCAAAAACTACCGTTGGGCGCATTTAGACATCGCCGGCACAGCATGGTTACAAGGGGCAAATAAAGGCGCAACCGGCCGCCCAGTTTCTTTACTCACGCAATTTTTAATTAATCAGGTGAAATAAAACCGAGATAAAATTGACCGCACTTTTCGTTATCACAACAAAGTGCGGTCAGTTTTTAGGAATTATTTTCCCGAACGATATGCCTTATCCATCGCCATAATTATTTTCCTCACAACCTTCCTCTGCTCTTGCAGCAAATTCGAAAATATCTGAAATAGCATCTATTCCTGATAGTTTACTGCCCTTTCCCCAAAGGTACGCATCCGTTTTTTTATTTCATATTTTTATGAAAATCATAAACTGATAATTTCATCGGCTAATCCGTCAATAAACCCTTGATGATGTGAAGAAATGAGCATAGGCAGCCCAAGTTCACGCAAAAGTGCGGTCAGTTTTTCGATATTTTTACGATCTAGTCCATTGGTTGGCTCATCCAATAATAAAATCTTAGGCTGCATAGCAAGTACACCGGCAAGGGCGGTGAAATTTTTCTCACCGCCGGAAAGGGTATGCACCGTGCGATTCTTTAAATGAGCGATTCCCAAACGTTCAAGTTGTTGTTCGGCAAGCTGATAGGCATATTCACGAGGGTGCTGTTGGTTAAGCGGACCAAAAGCCACATCGTCTAATACGGTAGGGCCAAAAAGTTGATCATCGGCATTTTGAAAACAGATTCCCACCATTCCTCTGAATGGCGCAAAATCTTTTTCTTTTTGACAGATTTTATCAAACAGTCTAATTTCACCTTTTGAAATAGGAACAAAACCGAGTAACGCAAGTAATAAGGTGGTTTTCCCCGTGCCAATATCCCCTTGAACAAATAGATGTTTTTGCCCCTCAAGGTGAAAAGTTAAATCCTCAATAATCGTTTTATTATTACGTTCAATACAAAGATTTTTAACGCTCAGCATCTTCTTTCCTTTTACCAAATTGAAAACCACGACATTTCAGGGCAATTTGTGCCATTTCAGCTTTTAACAACGCATGAATTAATAATAATGCGACACTTTGTGCCGTGACATAAAGCGTTCGAAAATTAAATTTCGGTTGATACCCTCTGGCACGCATTGCTCTATCCATTTTTTGTCTCAATTCACCTAAAAGGGCAATGTAACGTACCGTCAGCGCAAATAATTGAATTAATTTTTCAGGCAAGGGCAATTTACCTAGTGCCTGTATCAAAACAGTTTCATTGATGTTCCATAAAAAAAGCCAAACAGAAAACAGTAAAAGGTTCGTCCGAAGGCTAAGGATCTCTGCAATCCGGATTCCCTGAGGGTAAAATTCAATCCCATTTTCCTCAATTCGCCAACTTAATGTCGTCCACATTAAAGCAATGAAAATCAATAAACGAATCCAACGTTGGAAATAAAGAAAAAAATCTTGCTTTCCCATTGAAATAAACAAAATAAAGGTAAACATCACGCTAATATTTAGCGTGATAAGCCAATTAATATTCTGTAAACCACTGATAATAAATCCCCAAATAAAGAGATAAATTAATCGAAAGTGCGGTTGAAATAACGTATGAATTTTCATGAAGCAATCCGTGCAGTGGGATTCAGTGCATCCGGATATATTTTGCAAAGTAGTGAAATCACACCGACACTAATCAAGCTATCTAAAATAAACACCGGAAGATGAGAAACAAGCAACAACCAAATAAGATCAATGTAATTTTTTCCGCCATCAAGTACTAATACAAAAGATGCTAAGGCTGCTGCTCCCCCTACACCAATCACACCTGCCCCAATACCAGTTAATAAGCAAGCCTTCAATGTCATCTGGGGTTGTAGAGATGAACGGAAAAGATGATGAACAAGAATGGCCGGAATTGCCATAATACAGAGATTCACGCCTAGGACGGCAAACCCGCCAAAGGAAAAGAACAACACTTGTAGCAACAATGCAATAAGAAATGCTGGAAACACCGCCCATCCAAGAAACAGCCCCGCCATACCGTTTAAGATTAAATGTACGCTGCCAATCCCCACAGGTACGTGGATGGTGCTTGCGACAAAAAAAGCGGCGGCAAACAAGGCAGCAAGCGGTAAACGTTCATGCTCTAACTGACGAAGCCCGACAGCTACACCGATAACGGCAAGCGTTGCGCCTGCCAATAAAATAGGGGTATGCAATACCCCTTCAGATAAATGCATTATTTGAATCCTTATTTAACTTTTCGGGCTTTCAACCAAATGATCAAGCCAACTATCCCTACAATATAACCAATACCGCCTAAAATATCGTGCAAATAAATTTTATCTTTTAAATGCGCAATATCTTCACGGAGTAACATAAAATTCTCACCACTATTATGTGTATTTGTCGCCACGATGCGATCGGCTACTACCGAGACTTTATGCCCTTCTTCACCTTCTACGACAACCTTTAATATAGTATTCGCCACATCCGGTACAACAATATTAAATGCCCCTAATACGTCTGTTTTAGCGGTTAAAATAGGCTCTTCAATACCGGAACGAAACACTTCCAAATAGGTAGAAGCCGCCGGTGTCATATCGGAATAATAGGATTTGCCCGAAAGGATTTGCCCATCATACTGGGCAAATACATAAAGTGCGTGAGCATTGGCATTCGGTAAATAGAATGTAGTGAAAAGCGCCGTTAAAAGTGCGGTGAAAAAATACTTGATTTTCATCACAACCTCTCACATTTACTGGCCATCAAAGGTTAGCATATATTCAATGGAGCGGCGATCGTAATCAGGGTTTCCCTGCACATTTTCTTCAAACTCAGCCCATACTTTGTTATAACCTTTAACAGGCGTAAATTCGGCAATGCCCTTTTCATTGGTTAAATTAAAAGGTGCATCTTCACCTACGCCTACTTTGATTCCCTGAACCGGCTTACCGTTGTGTAAAACAAGAATAGCAAGGGATTTTCCCGCCTCCGCTCTCGCCTGCGGGATCAATTCATAAGCGACATCATGGGCTTTAAAAGATTGTTCATCCCATTTCAAAATGGCTTTCCCCAACTTCAACGGATTCGTACTAAATTCCGCAGAGGGTTCTTCACGTTTGGTTTTTTCCACATATTTGCCACTTGGTAATTTTGACCATACACCGTTATTAAATGTGATGAATACAATATCTGATTTTGGCACGATGTAAGCTTCGCCATCTTTAAATTTGTAATCAAGTGCGGTTAATTTTCCTTGAGAATTTAAGACTTGAAAAGATTGGATTTTATGTTGAGGGTAAGAGCCCGTTTCGGTATGACCAAATTTCATCACATACTCACCTTGTGATGAAGTAGGTTCAAGCCATACATTGTGTGCATTTGCCATCGATAGCCCGAAAAGGGCGACTAATCCCACTGTGAGTTTTTTGAGTTGCATTTGTTTGTCTCCTCATTTATTTAATTATTAAAAAAACGGGGCTAATGATAAAATATGAAGTAACTTTAGAGTCAAGCAAAATTTTGAGGAAAATCATGAAAATAGGTCAGCTTGCCAAAGCCCTAAATTGTACCGTTGAAACCATTCGTTTTTACGAAAAACAAGGGTTGCTCCCTCCCCCTCAACGCACCACCGGTAACTTTCGCCAATACAATGAAGATCACCTTCAGCGCCTTTCTTTTATTTGCCATTGTCGAAGTTTGGATTTATCCCTCAATGAGATCAAAACCCTTATTGCTCTTGAACATTACCCTGAACAGCGTACTGAAGAAATGAATAAACTGCTCGATTGCCACATCAAAGATATTGCCAAGCGTATTCACGAATTGGCTCATTTACGTATGAAATTAATTGAACTGAGAGAAAAAAGTGCCACCACAGATGAAGACCCAATGAAATTATTATTACAGCATAGTGGCGTACGGTTTGTGAGATGGTAAATCTAATACAAAAAATACCGCACTTTAGTCTCCCAAAGTGCGGTTTATTTTTAGCTCGTTTTAAAGTGCTTTTAAAATATCTTCAACACGATCTTTCGCATCCCCAAAGAGCATTTGGGTATTTTCTTTGAAGAATAATGGATTTTGCACACCGGCGTACCCCACCGCCATTGAGCGTTTGAATACAATCACGTTCTGTGCTTTCCACACTTCTAATACCGGCATACCGGCAATCGGGCTGTTCGGATCTTCCATTGCCGCCGGATTTACCGTATCGTTTGCACCAATCACTAACACCACATCGGTATCAGCGAAATCGTCGTTGATTTCGTCCATTTCAAGCACTACATCATAAGGTACTTTTGCTTCCGCCAAAAGTACATTCATATGACCCGGTAAACGACCTGCAACAGGGTGAATACCAAAACGCACATTAACGCCGCGTTCACGTAATTTTGCGGTAATATCCGCCACCGGATATTGTGCTTGTGCCACCGCCATACCGTATCCCGGAGTGATAATCACAGAACTTGCATTTTTCAATAATTCCGCCACTTCCTCTGCGGTGGTTTCACGGTGTTCGCCTTGTTCCTCATCTGAAGACACTTGAACATCATTACCAAAACCACCGGCGATCACGCTGATAAATGAGCGGTTCATCGCTTTACACATAATGTAAGAAAGAATTGCACCGGAAGAACCCACCAATGCACCGGTTACGATTAATAGATCATTGCTCAGCATAAAACCTGCCGCTGCCGCTGCCCAACCGGAATAAGAATTAAGCATTGATACTACCACCGGCATATCCGCCCCACCGATAGAAGCCACTAAATGCCAACCGAATGCAAGTGCGATTGCAGTCATTAACAATACAGGGAAAATATTGTCCGGACTATTTAAGAATGCCACCATCAATAACGCAGAAACCACAAGAGCAGCTAAATTTAATTTATGACGATGAGGTAACATTAAGGCTTTTGAGTTAATTTTGCCGCTTAACTTACCGAATGCCACCACAGAACCGGTGAAAGTTACCGCCCCGATAAAGATACCGAGGAAGACTTCTACGTTGTGAATGGTTGTCAACGTTGCCTGCTCTGCAAGGAATTGCGCCTGTTGCACTTCATCCAAACCATTTGGCATCATTGGAATATTGTGTAAACCATAACTGTTAAAGCCCACAAGCACAGCTGCCAAGCCCACAAAGCTATGAAGGATTGCCACAAGCTCCGGCATTTCCGTCATTTCCACTTTTAATGCCCGTTGAACACCGATCACACCACCGATAATCATCGCAATGATGATCCAAAATGTTCCCTCAGAATGAGGCCCGAAAATCGTTGCCACTAGGGCGATTGTCATCCCGACAATCCCAAACCAACAACCCGCTTTAGCAGTTTCATGTTTAGAAAGTCCCGCTAAGCTCATAATGAAAAGTAATGCTGCAACAATATACGCAGCCTGTACTAAACCTTCAGACATTGCGATCTCCTTAACCTTTTCTAAACATTGCTAACATACGTTGTGTTACACGGAAACCACCAAAAATATTGATGCTTGCCACCAAAATTGCGACAAAGGCTAACGCGTCAATAAAGAGGTTTCCTGTCGGCTGACGAATTTGTAATAATGCGCCCACAATAATGATGCCTGAAATGGCATTAGTTACCGCCATTAATGGAGTATGAAGGGCATGGCTTACATTCCAAACCACGTAATATCCCACCACACAGGCTAATACGAACACGGTAAAATGCGATAAAAACGCTGCCGGAGCAACAGAAGCAAGCCATAGGAATAACACGCCGACACCAGCCATCAGCCCGTATTTCACTCGAGGATCCATTGGTTTAGCTTCTTTTTTCTCCGCAATAGGCGCAGCTTTCGCCTCTTGTTTTGGCTGAGCGGAGACTTGAATTTGTGCCGGAGGAATTTCTTCCCCATCACGCACAACGGTTACACCGCGTAACACCACATCCTCAAAATCAATGTTGATATTGCCATCTTTTTCTTTGCATAAAAGTTTCAATAAATTGACGAGGTTTGTACCGTAAAGTTGAGAAGATTGGGTTGGTAAACGACTTGGGAAATCCGTATAACCAATGATTTTCACCTGATTTTCAGTGAGAACCACTTTACCTGCTTCGGTATATTCGCAGTTACCGCCCGTTGCGGCAGCCAAGTCCACAATCACCGAGCCCGGTTTCATGGAATCTACCATTTCTTTAGTAATTAAACGTGGAGCCGGTTTCCCCGGGATCGCCGCCGTTGTAATGATAATATCCACTTCCTTAGCTTGTTCGGCGTAAAGTTCCATCGCGCGGCGATTAAACTCTTCCGACATCACTTTCGCATAGCCATCGCCGCTACCGCCTTCTTCTTTAAAGTCGATTTCTAAGAAGCTTGCGCCCATGCTTTGTACTTGCTCTTTTACTTCAGGACGGGAGTCAAACGCACGCACAATCGCACCTAAACTGTTAGCTGCACCAATTGCCGCTAAACCTGCTACACCCGCACCAATCACCAACACTTTTGCCGGCGGTACTTTACCTGCTGCAGTAATTTGTCCGGTGAAGAAACTACCAAACTCATGTGCTGCCTCAATCACTGCACGATAGCCGGAAATATTCGCCATGGAACTTAAGGCATCTAAGGCTTGTGCACGTGAAATACGCGGTACTGAGTCCATCGCAAGAACATTGATTTTTTTCGCAGTTAATTTTTGCATTAACTCAGGATTTTGCGCACGCCAAATGAAACTGACCAGCGTTGCTCCTTCTTTCATTTGTGCGATTTCTTCATCTGTCGGCGGGTTCACTTTAAAAATGATATCCGCTTGCCAAATTTCAGCTACCGTACCGATCTTTGCACCTGCGTCTAAAAATGCTTGATCCTCAAAACTTGCTTTAAAGCCAGCATCGTGTTCTACGATTACCTCAAAGCCCAATTTCAGGATTTGCTGAACCGTTTTTGGCGTTGCAGCCACACGCGCTTCATTATCAAGCAGTTCTCTTGGTACACCAATTAACATACTGTTTCCCTCTGTTTGATGATTGGGTTGATGATTTAATTGAATGAATTTAGGTTCATTCTCCCGATAAATGACAAAAAGTCAGATGGCGCTAACTGTATCATTTTTCAATTAAAATAAGATATATTTTTTAACTGTTTTTACAATATATTGTGATAGGAATCACAAAAACTAAACACTAAACAAAAGTACGGTTGATTTTTTAGCGCATTTTTTCACTAACAATATGCTTAAAAGTTGCTTTCACTTACTCTAGAATTAATTCCACCCAAACCGGAGAATGATCGGAAGAAGCGACTTTTTTCGATTTTGCTGTTAGGTGTTTCACTCCCCGCACAAATACATAATCAAGCGGGTAATTAAAAAATCGTACGCGTTCATCCTGCTCAAAAGGAACTTCACTTAACCCGTTTTCCACGATAAATTCATCCAAAATTCGTTTTCTTTCCGCATTCCACGCATTAAAATCTCCCGCTAAAATAACCGCACTTTGATCGGAAGGAATAAGAGAAAAAATCTGCTCTAATTGCTTACGATAGGCTTTGGATTCCCACTCAAAATTGATTAAATGGGCATTAATGACGAATAATTCCTCGCCATTATTCAATGGAAATGTCATCACACCGGCAACTTTCGGAATACGAATCCAAGGTTCAGGCTGCGAAATGCCGCAATAACTTTTCGGCACAAATTGACTAAAGGTTTTCACGCCTGATTGCAGCCCTTTATAAGCAAAACTTGAAATAAAAAGTGCGGTCGAAAACGAAGGTAAATTTTGTTCGGGCGTGGCTTCTTGCAAAAGTACAAAATCTTGCTCTTTTGAAAAATGCCTTAAATCCTGCTGCCAACCTTTATCTGCCCCTTTATGAATATTCCAACTTAATAATCGAATATGTTTTTTTTCTAAGGTGGGAATAGATTCCTCACGGGAAAAACAAAATGTATTTATCGGAGCAAAAGAAAATTGAGAGGTAGTTTTTAAATCAATTTGGATCGGCTCAAAAATACGAAATTGATTAAAAATATAAATTCCAAATGCAATACCTATCACGAGTAAAAATGCAAAAATTTTACTAATCGTCTTCATTATTTTATTTCTCTCAATACAAACTTTATAAATGATAGCAGTTTGCTTATACTAGACAAACACTTAATTTAATCATGCCTACTATTCTTACTTAGTTTGGGACTAAACCATGAATATTTATACCTCTCTCTGTTTTCTTGCCACTATTGCCATTTTAATTAGTTTTATTACACGAAAGCTCAACGACAATATTCAATACACTATTGCGATTACCGCCACCTCTATGTTGGGATCGTTAATATTGGTTTTATTAGGATATTTAAATTGGTTTAATTTAGATGAGCTTGCAATAAAAGTCGTTGAACAAATTGATTTTAAAGATTTCTTATTAAACGGTATTCTAGGTTTCTTGCTTTTTGCCGGTGCATTAGGCATTAAACTGCCGGTATTAAAAAACCAAAAATGGGAAATCACCACCTTCGCTCTCTTTTCGACCTTTGCCTCTACTTTTTTTATCGGTTTTATGCTTTATGGTATCAGTCAATTATTCGGCTGGCATATCGATTTAATCTACTGCATTTTATTCGGTGCATTAATCTCCCCTGACGACCCCATCGCCGTACTCGCCATTATTAAAAACTTAAAAGCACCAAAACGCTTAGCAATGCAGGTTGAAGGTGAATCTTTATTTAATGACGGGATCGGATTAGTGATTTTTACCACCGTTTTTGCTGTTGCCTTCGGAGGGCAAGAACCGACAGCCGGCGGTGTATTACATCTCTTTTTTAAAGAAGCATTAGGCGGCATTGCTTTTGGTTTTGTTATCGGCTTACTTGCGCACTATTTAATTTCTGCAACCGATGACGGCTCATTAGAGATTTTATTAACTCTGACTATCCCCACTGCCGGTTTTATGTTAGCAAATTTACTCCATGTTTCCGGTGCCCTAGCCATGGTTGTTGCCGGAATTTTAATTGGTAACTGGACACGCTACACCGGATTTTCAAAGCAAAGTCGGCACTACTTCAATCATTTTTGGGAAATGATCGATCACTTCCTCAATTCACTTCTATTTATTTTAATCGGCTTAGCCATTCTACTGATTCATGTTTCATGGCAAGGTTTAATTCTGATTGCTCTTGCCATTCCCATTTGCTTGATTTGTCGTTATATCAGTGTGTGGCTTCCCTTCCAAGTCATGAAACGCTATCGTAAATACAATCCTTACACCTTACGAGTGCTTACTTGGGGGGCATTACGCGGTGGATTAGCTCTCGCAATGGCACTTTCTATTCCTATGGGACAATCTTACATTGAAGGCTTAAATATGGATGTGCGCGATCTCATTTTAGGAATGACCTATGCCGTCGTGACTTTCTCTATTCTCGTGCAGGGAATGACCATCGAAAGTATGATCCGTAAATCAAAAGAAGTGATCATGCGTGAACGTGGTTACGTCGGCGTAGGTTTAGCGAAAAATAACAAAGAATAATCCGGAAAAAGTGCGGTTAAAAAATAGGGCGTTATACAACAGCCGTACAAAGATCTAAAATTGACTAATTACCATATAAATGCGGAATGCCTTTCTAATCCAAAATTGCGAAAGGCATTTCTTTTATCTAAAATTCTACCGCTAGACCCATTTCCCTCTTTTTTATGTCCTTCTATCTGAAGATACCTCAAACAATCATCTGTACGAAACGATGTCCGCCATCAGCAATTCGCTGTATTTCATTTTGCATTAATTTTTCCTATAATGCCTATTAAAAAAACAAAAGGGGTTCTCTATGCAAAACTCTCTTCATCCTTATGCCGTAGATGGCACAATTATTCACGGGAATACACGAGTGTTAATGATCATGCAAAAATGCGCCAGGCTGATGCAGTAAGATCATCGAAAAGTGATCCACTGCATCTTTTGATAAACTCCTTGTTATTTAAACAGGGAATAACCTGGTATGCTTTGCATGGAAACCATCTTAAAAATACGTCGCCTTTATCATAAAGAGGGGCTTTCTCAGCGTAAAATCGCTGAAAAACTTCGACTCAGCCGTCGTACCGTCAAAAAATATCTCAATATGATTGAGATTCCCAACTATCAACGTCAACACACCGATTCACCTAAATT
>NZ_KB904044.1 GCF_000379905.1 Rodentibacter pneumotropicus DSM 21403 | reverse complement strand
AATCAAACAAATAAATAAAGTAATCAGCTTGTGACCGAGAGAACAAAGAACTAAAAGAAAAGACAAATTAGACGTTATTGAAGAATTATCTTGGCGGCGAGAGTGCAGTGGACCCACCTGAATCCATCCCGAACTCAGAAGTGAAACGCTGTAATGCCGATGGTAGTGTGGGGTTTCCCCATGTGAGAGTAGGGCACCGCCAGGTTTTATTATTAAGGAATCCCCTGAATCGAGAGATTTGGGGGATTTTGCTTTTGGCTAAGAGTTTTAAATAAAGGGATAAAATCCCTTGTAAGCACAGATTGGTAGGAATTATTTGGGGGAATAATCTCGTGCACCAAAAATTGCCGTACCAATTCTAACCATCGTTGAACCACATTTTATAGCGCTTGGCATATCATCTGTCATTCCCATTGAAAGCGTGTCAATTTGTTGGTTTGGAAAAGCTTGTTTAAGTTGCTCGAATAACTCTGCCATTTGCTTGAAACTCTTCTCTTGTTCGCTACTATTTTCTGTTGGGGCAGGAATCGCCATTAAACCGCGTAAACGTAGGTTTGGGAGATTCTCGATCTGTTTTGCTAGGTCGAACAGTGTTTCGGGCCGAATGCCGGATTTACTTTCTTCATCACTGATATTAATTTGAATCAATACATTTAGCGGGGCTTTATTTGTTGAACGTTGCTCATTTAGTCGTTCAGCAATTTTCACTCGATCAAGAGTGTGTATCCAATCGAAATACTCAGAGACCAAGCGACTTTTATTGGATTGTAAAGGCCCAATAAAATGCCACTCAAGTTTGATTTTTTGTTGGTCAAAATATTTAATTTTTTCTACGCCTTCTTGCGCATAATTTTCTCCAAAGGCGGTCTGTCCCGCTTGATAGGCCTCCAGAATATCGGAAACCGGTTTAGTTTTCGAAACCGCCAGTAGTTTTACCGCATTTAAAGGGCGATGAGTTTGTTCACATACCGTGTGAATACTTTGCTGAATGTATCGTAAGTTATGTTGAATATTCATTGGATTCTCCTTATTTAAAGAGCGGTTAGTTTACACGAAATTTAATGACTTGAAAAAATTTCAGCTAAATTGTTATTTTATGTTTGACAACTTCATGAAATTTCGGTATTTCTTAGCGCATTCATTTTGCAAGATAAAACATAATGAAAATTAACCGCACTTTTTCCGTTACCATTATTACGATGACCATTACGATGTTTAATGGGGCGGGTTAATGCACGAAAAACAGAATATTGGAAACCCGCAATTCAATTGAAATGCGGGTTTTTTATTAGTTTAAAGTTAAAATATTTCTAGGAGAATCAATTATGCGCGTACTTAAATTTGGCGGCACTTCCCTTGCGAATCCGGAGCGTTTTTCCCAAGCCGCAAAACTTATTGAACAGGCTCATTTAGCTGAACAGGCAGCAGGTGTATTATCCGCTCCTGCCAAAATTACTAATCACCTTGTTGCCCTTTCCGAAAAAGCAACTTTAAATCAACCCATCGATACGCATTTAAATGAATCCCTTGAAATTTTCTATAATATTATTAATGGGTTGTATGCTGAAAATAATCAATTTGATTTAGATGGTACGAAAGCCCTAATTGAGGCTGAATTTACTCAAATTAAAGGATTATTAGAAGCAATTCGTCAAGCGGGTAAGGTGGAAGATGCAGTGAAAGCGACCATTGATTGCTGTGGCGAAAAGCTCTCCATCGCTATAATGAAAGCCTGGTTTGAAGCTCGTGGCTATAACGTTCATATTATCGATCCAGTCAAACAATTATTAGCAAGAGGAAGTTATTTAGAATCTTCCGTTGAAATTACAGAATCGACCAAGCGTGTGAATGCGGCAAGCATTGAAAAAGATAAAGTCGTATTAATGGCAGGTTTCACCGCAGGTAACGAAAAAGGCGAACTGGTGCTTTTGGGACGTAATGGTTCTGATTATTCTGCAGCCTGTTTAGCGGCCTGTTTGGACGCAAGTGTCTGTGAAATTTGGACAGATGTAGATGGTGTTTATACTTGTGATCCCCGTTTGGTGCCGGATGCCCGTTTGCTACCAACCCTATCTTACCGCGAAGCAATGGAGCTTTCTTATTTTGGTGCAAAAGTGATTCATCCAAGAACTATTGGCCCGTTGTTGCCGAAAAATATCCCTTGTGTCATTAAGAATACGGGTAATCCGTCCGCACCGGGATCGGTTATTGATGGTAATGTGAAATCTGAAGGTTTGCAGGTAAAAGGCATCACTAATTTGGATAATTTGGCAATGTTTAATATTTCCGGACCGGGAATGCAAGGAATGGTTGGTATGGCATCCCGTGTATTTTCAGCAATGTCGAATGCGGGTATCTCGGTGATTTTAATTACGCAATCTTCATCTGAATACAGCATTAGTTTTTGTGTACCGGTAAAATCGTCTGAATCGGCAAAAACTGTGCTTGAAAATGAATTTGCCGATGAACTTCGTGCGAATCAGTTAGAACCGATTGAAGTGATTAAAGATATGTCGATCATTTCAGTTGTAGGGGATGGAATGAAGCAAGCCAAAGGTATTGCTGCCCGTTTCTTCTCTGCTTTAGCCCAAGCGAATATTAGCATAGTGGCGATTGCACAAGGCTCCAGCGAGCGTTCTATTTCTGCAGTTGTGCCGCAAAATAAAGCGATTGAAGCCGTGAAGGCTACCCACCAAGCACTTTTTAACAATAAAAAAGTGGTGGATATGTTTTTAGTCGGTGTAGGCGGTGTTGGTAGCGAATTGATTGAACAGATAAAACGCCAAAAGGAATATTTGGCAAAGAAGGACATTGAAATTCGTGTTTGTGCCATTGCAAACTCTAATAAAATGATGCTTAATAAAAATGGCTTAGATTTGGATAATTGGAAAACCGATCTTGAAAATGCAACACAGCCTTCAGATTTTGGTGTATTACTTTCTTTCATTAAATTACATCACGTAGTCAATCCGGTGTTCGTAGATTGCACCTCAGCAGAATCTGTGGCAGGGCTTTATGCTCAAGCTTTGAGAGAAGGTTTCCATGTCGTGACACCAAACAAAAAAGCGAATACGCGTGAATTGGAGTACTACCATGAGTTACGTAAAAACGCTCAAGCAGGTCAACATAAATTTCTGTATGAGACGAATGTGGGGGCTGGTTTACCGGTAATTGAAAACTTGCAAAATCTATTAGCCGCGGGTGATGAATTAGAGCACTTTGAAGGGATTTTGTCCGGTTCGCTTTCCTTCATTTTCGGTAAATTGGAAGAAGGCATTTCTTTGTCAAAAGTGACCGCACTTGCCCGTGAAAAAGGTTTTACGGAGCCTGATCCGCGTGATGATTTGTCTGGGCAAGATGTGGCTCGTAAACTTTTAATCTTAGCCCGTGAAGCAGGATTAGCGTTAGAGCTTTCCGATGTAGAAGTGGAAGGTGTCTTACCGAAAGGTTTTTCCGAGGGGAAATCTACCGACGAATTTATGGCAATGCTGCCACAGCTTGACGATGATTTTAATGCTCGTGTAGAGGCAGCAAAATCAGAAGGCAAAGTATTACGTTATGTGGGGCAAATCGGTGAAGGAAAATGTAAAGTTTCGATTGTAGCGGTAGATCAAAACAATCCTCTTTACAAAGTAAAAGACGGTGAAAATGCCCTTGCTTTCTATACACGCTACTATCAACCGATTCCGTTATTGTTACGTGGTTATGGAGCAGGTAATGCCGTTACTGCAGCGGGTATTTTTGCCGATATTTTAAGAACATTACAACATTAATAGGAGTACCGATGTTAAGAATTTATGCCCCGGCATCTAGCGCAAATATTAGTGTGGGCTTTGATACTTTGGGAGCCGCAATTTCCCCTATTGATGGTTCATTATTAGGTGATGTTGTTCAAATTGAGGACATCCCAAGCGGTTTTGAATTGGAAAGTGCGGGCTATTTTGTCCGTAAATTACCGAAAGAACCGCAAAAAAATATTGTCTATCAAGCCTATGTATTATTTAGCGAACGTTTGAAATTACGTGGAGTTCAAGTGAAATCACTGCGTTTAACGCTCGAAAAAAATATGCCTATTGGTTCGGGGTTAGGGTCGAGCGCTTGCTCAATTGTCGCCGCATTAGTGGCATTAAATCAGTTTCATAATGAACCCTTTTCTAAAATGGAATTACTTGAAATGATGGGAGAATTGGAAGGGCGAATTTCTGGCTCTATTCACTATGATAATGTTGCGCCTTGTTATCTTGGTGGCGTACAGTTTATGGTACAGTCGCTTGGTAATATTTGCCAAAAACTGCCGTTTTTCGATCACTGGTATTGGGTGCTGGCTTATCCGGGAATTGAGGTTTCTACTGCTGAAGCTCGTGCGATTCTACCGAAAAGTTATACCCGACAAGATGTGATCGCCCATGGTCGGCATTTAGGCGGTTTTGTTCACGCTTGTCATACTCAACAAGACAATCTCGCAGCAATTATGATGAAAGATGTCGTCGCCGAACCTTATCGTGAATCATTATTACCTAATTTTGCGGAGGTGAAACAAGCTACACGTGATTTAGGAGCGTTAGCAACGGGAATTTCAGGATCAGGACCAACCATTTTTTCTATTGCACCGGATCTTCAAACCGCTACTAAATTATCTACTTATTTGGAAAATCACTATTTACAAAATAACGAAGGTTTTGTGCATATTTGCAAAGTGGATAATCAGGGAGTAAGAAATTTATCCTAGTGCGGGAGAGCAGTTAGGCGCAATTTCAAAACGAGATAATTTTTAATCTATTTTATTTATCATTTATAAACGGTTTAACAATGAATTTATACAACATCAAACACCCGGAAGAACAAGTTAATTTTGCCCAAGCCGTGCGTCAAGGACTTGGGAAAGATCAAGGTTTATTTTTTCCGGAAACCATTCCAACATTAAACAATATCAATGAATTATTGGATTTGCCGTTGGTTGAACGCAGCCAAAAAATTCTTTCCGCTTTAATTGGTGAAGAATTGCCCGCAGACAAGCTAAATACCATGGTAAAAAATGCTTTTACTTTTCCTGCACCTTTAGAAAAAGTCGAAGAGAATATTTATGCCCTTGAGCTTTTCCACGGACCAACCTTAGCGTTCAAAGACTTTGGCGGACGTTTTATGGCTCAAGCGCTTGCTAATGTGCGTGGCGATGGCAAAATTACGATTTTAACTGCAACATCGGGGGATACCGGAGCGGCAGTGGCTCACGCCTTTTATGGCTTAGAAAATATTAATGTGGTGATTTTATACCCGAAAGGCAAAATTAGCCCGTTACAAGAAAAACTATTCTGTACCCTTGGGGGCAATATTCGCACTGTTGCCATTAATGGTGATTTTGATGCTTGCCAAGCATTGGTTAAACAAGCCTTTGACGATGCAGAATTACGTGAGGAAATTGGATTAAACTCTGCCAATTCCATTAATATCAGCCGTTTACTAGCACAAATTTGTTACTATTTTGAGGCGGTTGCCCAATTACCAAAAGAAAAACGTGATAATGTGGTGGTTTCCGTGCCAAGCGGGAATTTCGGTAATTTAACGGCAGGATTAATTGCGAAAACTTTAGGTTTACCAATTAAGCGTTTTATCGCTTCTACTAATGCCAACGACACCGTACCGCGTTATTTACAATCCGGCAAATGGGAACCAAAATCGACTGTGGCGACACTTTCTAATGCGATGGATGTTAGTCGCCCGAATAACTGGCCACGCGTGGAAGAATTATTTAAGCGTAATGGTTGGAATTTATCGGATTTAGGTTCGGCCATGCTGACTGATGTACAGACGGAAGAAACCTTAAAAGCATTGCATTCAGAGGGGTATATTTGTGAACCACACGGTGCGATAGCTTATCAAGTGTTAAAAGATCAACTAGACGCCGATGAAACGGGTATTTTCCTTTGCACGGCGCATCCGGCTAAATTTAAAGAGTCCGTTGAGAGAATTTTGAGCCTTGAATTACCTCTACCTGAAGCATTAGATAAGCACAATAAGTTACCGCTACTTTCCGATGAAATGGAAAATGACTTTGCACAACTACGTGCTTATTTACTGAAATAACAAAGAAGTGCGGTTAATATGACCGCACTTTCACATTTTAATTGTTCTATGACAACCTTAATCTCTTACGCTAATATTCAACAGTCTTTCCCTTTTTATGAGATCCCGCCTGAACTTGTGCCGGAAAGTTTGCTTACCTTTCAATCTGAAAATTCCCGAGTGCGACAACGCCAACAATGTCAAAAATTAGCACATTTTCTACTCTGGCAACTATTAAAAATAACAGGAAAAAATACCGCACTTTTAGGAGGAATTGAGCGCACAGAAAGCGGGCGACCTTATTTTCCCAATGATCCAATTGATTTTAATATTAGCCATTCGGGGGATTGGGTTGCCGTAATTTTGGAGGATAACGGGGAAAAGAAAAGTGCGGTCGGCATTGACATTGAATTTCCAAAACAGCGTCATTTTCTTGGATTAATGCAGCATTTTGCACCAAAAGATGAAGTCGTATGGTTTAGCCAACAATTGGATACTGAAGAGGCATTTTACCGGAGTTGGTGCTTGCGTGAAGCCATATTAAAATCACAAGGCGTAGGCATTGTGAAATTGTCAGAAGTGCGTCATTTACCCTACAAGTTAAAAATTTTTTCGGATTATTGCCCACCAGGTGGACTTTTTTTTACTAATGAGCTCCCTTTTTATTTGGCGGCTTTTACAAATCAACCTCAAAATCAACCGCACTTTTTACAATGGGATGGGAAAAAACTTGAGCAAAAAATACTCGATCAGCTTATTCATTATGACGTAAATTAAATATAGAACTACCTGAATAATCACAGGAAATTTTATTCCGGAAATGCCTTGTATTTTGATAGACGAGTCCCCATTATTCCAATAAACTCGTGAAAATTTTTTGACTAATGGAGAATCAAACGACATGTCACAGAATTCAGGACAGGATCCTTGGGGCAAGCCGGGGCAGAGCAATGAGCAAAAGCCTGAAAACTCATCGAATAACGGATGGGATTCAAATCAAAACCGTGGAAATCAAGAGCAGTCTCCACCGGACATTGAAGAAATGTTTAATAATTTGCTGAAAAAACTTGGTGGTGGAGGTAAAAAGGGCGGTCAAAATAATGGCAGTTCTAACAATACGCCTTCAACTCCACTTAACTGGGGTAAAGCATTGCCGATTGCCGCTGCTTTAGGCGCGATTGTTTGGGGGGCTAGCGGTTTCTATACCATTAAAGAAGCCGAGCGTGGCGTGGTGCTACGTTTTGGCGAATTGCATTCCATTGTTCAACCCGGTTTAAACTGGAAACCGACTTTTGTGGATAAGGTCTTGCCGGTCAATGTGGAACAAGTGAAAGAATTGAAAACCCAAGGTGCGATGTTAACTCAAGATGAGAACATGGTAAAAGTGGAAATGACCGTGCAATATCGTGTTCAAGATCCGGCGAAATATCGTTTTAGCGTAACCAATGCTGACGATAGCTTAAATCAAGCAACGGATAGTGCGTTACGCTATGTGATCGGTCATATGACAATGAATGATATTCTTACAACCGGTCGTGCGGTAGTGCGTGAAAATACGTGGAAAACCTTGAATGAAATCATCAAACCTTATGATATGGGACTTGACGTCATTGATGTGAACTTCCAATCGGCGCGTCCGCCGGAAGAGGTCAAAGATGCGTTCGATGATGCGATTAAGGCACAAGAGGATGAGCAACGTTTTATTCGTGAAGCGGAAGCCTATGCCCGTGAAAGAGAACCAATTGCGCGTGGTGACGCACAGCGTATTTTGGAAGAAGCAACGGCTTATAAGGATCGTATAGTCCTAGATGCCAAAGGGGAAGTAGAGCGTCTGCAACGCTTATTGCCGGAATTTAAAGCTGCGCCTAATTTATTACGTGAGCGTTTATATATTCAAACGATGGAAAAAGTGATGGCTAATACACCGAAAATTATGTTGGATGGAAATAACGGCAATAATTTAACGGTGTTACCTCTTGAACAAATTATGGGAAAGAGAAGTGAATCAAAAGTACAAAGTGCGGTTGATTCTACACCGGTTTTAACACAACCGGAAAATCAATCAAGTCATCCTAAAAACAATACTGTTGAACCGATTCGCCAAGGGAGATTCAATTAATGCGTAAATTTTTATTACCCGTTATTTTAGTCATTGCTGCGGTGATTTATTCAAGTGTTATTGTTGTCGCCGAAGGTACGAGAGGCATTATGTTGCGTTTTAATAAAGTGCAGCGTGATGCGGATAATAAAGTTGTTGTGTATGAGCCGGGGTTACATTTTAAAGTACCTCTTATCGATAGCATTAAGGTACTGGATGCACGTATTCGCACTTTAGACGGTTCTGCGACACGCTTTGTAACCGTAGAGAAAAAAGATTTACTGGTAGATTCCTACGTGAAATGGAAAATCAGTGATTTTGGTCGTTTTTATACTTCAACCGGCGGTGGAGATTACAGCCAAGCTGCAAGTTTATTGAGTCGCAAAGTGAATGATCGCCTGCGTTCGGAAATTGGTTCACGTACCATTAAAGATATTGTTTCTGGCACTCGAGGCGAATTAATGGAAGGCGCGAAAAAAGCGCTGAATTCGGGGCAGGATAGTACCGCAGAACTTGGGATTGAAGTGGTCGATGTGCGTGTAAAACAGATTAACTTACCGGATGAAGTTTCTTCTTCAATTTACCAACGTATGCGTGCAGAACGTGATGCAGTCGCACGGGAACATCGTTCACAAGGTAAAGAAAAAGCAGCTTTCATTCAAGCGGATGTAGATCGTAAAGTAACGTTGATTTTGGCAAATGCCAATAAAACAGCACAAGAGTTACGTGGTTCGGGAGATGCGACAGCGGCAAAACTTTATTCTGAGGCATTTTCACAAGAACCACAATTCTTTAGTTTTGTGCGTAGCTTAAAAGCTTATGAAGAGAGCTTTGCAAATTCGGATAATATGATGATTTTAAAGCCGGATAGTGATTTTTTCCGTTTCATGCAAACACCGAATAAATAGTTGAAATAGCATAAAAAGTGCGGTCATATAAGCTGCACTTTATTTTTGAATTTTTTTTAATCAATCAATCCGTTTTTTACCATTTCTATTTGACAGTATTTCATAAATCAGTAGAATACGCTCCGTTGTCTCAACGACAAAGCGGGAATAGCTCAGTTGGTAGAGCACGACCTTGCCAAGGTCGGGGTCGCGAGTTCGAGCCTCGTTTCCCGCTCCAATTTGCCCGAGTGGTGGAATCGGTAGACACAAGGGATTTAAAATCCCTCGCCTTTCGAGGCGTGCCAGTTCAAGTCTGGCTTCGGGCACCATTAGGTTACTAATAAATAAAATATAGTCGCAGTAAGCGGCTTTTTTTATGTCTGGAATTTATAGATAACTTATAAAAGCTCATAATTAGGAATAGTTGGATTGACCCCTATATCTAATTCCTAAAATTGAAGATTTAACAGATTTATAAAATATTGATGAAAATGTAGTTCTTTTCCTAAAAAAAAGCCTAACGGAGTTTGTTAGGCTTTATAAATTTCTTTGTTTACGTGGATAATGTTTATTTAGTAAATTCCTCGGTTTTCCTCAGTAGTATTTTCATCAATACCTAATTTGTGGTATAGACTACAACAATGTTTTTAATGCCTCAACCAACCGGACATATTTAGTGTATTTTTTCTGATATGCTTGATAGTTGTCGGTATTTGGATAAATTTTCCGCATATTGTCAGCTAATTTAATTGGATTTTCTCCCGCACTTTGCATTGCCATTAGCGCAGCACCTAAACATCCTGTTTCCTCCGTTGCGGGGATCTCCAACATCATTCCGGTTAAATCAGCCAGCATTTGTAACCACACATTCGATTTTGTCGGTCCACCGGTAACTCTGAGAACATTGACATCAGGAAAGCGCTGTAACATTCGGGTTAAATGATACATTGTACTGAATAGTACACCTTCATAGACTGCTTGCATCAGGTGCATCTGAGTATGGTGAGATTGTATGCCGTAGAACCCAGCCTGCATTCCGAGTCCCGCATTGGAACCGTATAGGAAAGGAACAAATAGTACGGAACTTGAGGCTGGTGGCAATTGTTCAATACCTTTATTAATTTGATGATAATCTAAATTCCATTGCTTGATAAACCATTCCAAATTACCGGCGGAGGTGGGGCTGGCCTCATGTACTAAAAATTTACCTTTTTCCGCATAACGCCCATAAACAAAGGGAATAATTTGGTTTTGGTCGATGTGAGCCGTGACACCACTGACCACTGACCAAGTGCCCAAGACTACATTAAGTTTTTTCTCATCGTCCAATCCGGCACAAAGTGCGGTAGAAATAACATCAAATAATCCGCCTACTACAGGAGTACCTTCTGCTAAACCTGATAATTTGGCTGCTTCAGAGGTCACATAACCTGCAACTTGATCTGGCGCGATAATAGGGGGCATATTTTCAAGAATGCCGGACAACCCAAGGATTTCCGCCAATTCATTTTCATATTTACCGCTTTGCATATTATATAAATTAGATTCAGAAATATTGGTTTCTTCACAATGTAACTCACCGGTTAAACAAAAACGAAGATAATCGTGTGACATCAATATTGAACCAATTTTTGCATAGCGTTCAGGCTCATTTTCTTTTATCCAACGTAAAACGGAAACCGGATGCCCTGTCCATAAAGTTTGTCGGGTGAGCGGATAGAGTTTTTCCTGTATCCCTTCTTGTTGCCATTGACGCACGATATTTAATGAGCGTTGATCGGAAGATAAGATCGCTCTCCCCAGCGGTTTTTTTTGTTTATCTAATAAAAATGCACCTTTGCCTTGTGCGGAAATACCGACACCTTTAATTTTTTGGGGATTAACCTTACTTTCTCTTATTGTTTGGTGTATGACTTCGGCACAAATCAGCCATAATTGTGCCATATCTCGTTCTGCATAGCCTGCTTTTTCACTGATGACCTCAACATTTTTACGCATACAAGCGGACATATTGCCCTGTTGATCGAATAATGCGGCTTTTATAAAGGTTCCCCCACAATCAATGCCAAGATAATAATTCATGCTGATTCCTTATTATTCAATAGTTAGTTTGTATAGGCTGTTACTTGAGGTGATAAATAGCGTCTTTTGATTATCCCCAAAAGTGCAGTTTGACGTAGTTTTACCTACAATAAAACGCCCTAAATACGTTCCATCCGATAATAAAACGAGAATTCCGTTTTCACAGCTGCAATATATAACTCCCTGTTTGTCAATTTTTAAACCATCCGGAATACCCGGATTAATTTCTGCTACATTACGGCGGTTTTTTAAACGTTTTCCTTCCACATCAAAAACGACTAAATGATGTAATCCTTCTTTTTCGAATTCAACAATGGACATATCGGCTACAAAGAGTTGTTTTTCATCTGACGAGAATGCTAAACCATTAGGACGCATTACGTTAAAAGTAGCAATATTGATTTCATCTGTTTTAGGATCGTAACAATAAACATAGCAACCGATAATTTCACTTGGTGATTTTTTTCCCTCTGCATCACTTAAAATACCGTACGGCGGATCAGTAAACCAGATTGTACCATCGGATTTTACGACAAGATCATTTGGGGAATTGAAACGTTTTCCTTCCAGCTTATCTACTAAAATTTGTACATTACCTTGTTTATCGGTTTTACTGATTGCTCGTCTGCCATGTTCGCAAGTAATCAGATTTCCTTCCATATCAAGGGTATTACCGTTAGCGAAATAAGAGGGTGAACGTAATACTTGTGTACCGTTTTGTTTTGTCCAACGATACAGGGTATTACCTTTCACATCACTAAAAATGACAGCTTGTTGTTGGGGTAACCAAACAGGGCCTTCTGCCCAGACGGCATTGGAAAAAAGCTCATCCAGTTGGAATGTCGTACCAACTAAAGTGTAGAAACGTTCGTCATAAATTTCAGTTGTAAATATTGCCATATATTGTTCCTAACGGTTTTTATCTGTAAAACAGAAGGGAAGGATATAGAAAAACACAACGATTTTTGACCGCACTTTATCCTCATCCCATTTTATTCAGGGTTCTCCCCTTCTATTGAACAACTTTTCTTTATTTCACACCCCAAATGGTTTTATAAGCTTCTTTATAACCATTTTGTGGGTCATAAAGATTTTTATCACCACCATCAAAAGCAACATTTTCTTGAATAACAAGATGTGCCGGAGTGATATAACCGGATGGTTTTTCTTTCGAGAAGGCACGGTTTAATTCATCAACCAGTTGCCAACCGTGTAAATTAAGTGGCTCAGGTACGGTTGCGAACTGTTTATCATTATTACGAATACGTTGATAAGCTGTCACGGAACCGTCTCCGGCAGAAATGTTATATGGCATTTCCCCTTTATTGGCGGAACGTAATGAAGGTGACATAAAATCAAAATATAAGTCGTTGATCGCTAATGTATATTGCAAATCATCACCATATTTTTGCAATAGACTGAACGTTAGGCTAGGCATACGGCTGGAGGTATCTGCTAACGGTGTATCGATAAATTCCAATACTTTACAATCTTGACATTTTTCAATAACTTCTTTCATCACATTGGCTTTACGCAAAGCGATTTCATATAAGGAATCGGTCAGAATCACGACTTTTGCTTTTCCGTCAGATTTTGCTACTGCTTGTAGAGCAGAAAGTCTGGCGATTTCATCAGAGTCAGAGGTTACATTATAGAAAATATTGTATTTGTCATCAGGACCGGCTTGTGGAGAGGCGTGCCATGCCACTAAAGTAATACCGTTTTTACTTGCTTTTTGTAGCGGAATCTTCGCTACGTTTGGGTTCCAACCACCAATAACAATGGCATCCGGTTTTTTTGCAATGGCTTGATTTAATGCGGCTAATTGGTTATTTACTGTACCCGCCCCATCCAATACATCAAATTTCCAACCGGCAATGTTTGAGGCTTCTTTCATGCCATCAATTACTCCTAAAACACCACCGTTTTTCATATCAGATGCGATAAAAATAATGCTTTTACCTTGTTGTAGTTGAGGACCTGTTGTCGGACCATCCCACTTTTCCTGTTTTGCGGTTGCTGCAGCTACTTGTTTTTTAGCATCTTCAACGAAGGAATTATTAGCTAATGCATTGTTTGTGAAAGAAATTGCAGCAAGTGTAGCGACTGTAGTTAAGGTTTGACGAAAAAAATGTTTCATAGAGAGCTCCTCTTGACTTAGTTAGACACTTTTTTTTGGATGGATTTTTGGTTAAGCAAGCGTTTACGTTGTGCATAGCCTGCAATAGTGATGGATAACAAGAGTGTTGAGCCATTAAATAATGGTTCAACCCAGAATGCACCACCAAATTGCTGAATACCCGAAATACCAATTGCGAGTATTGCGATACCGACAACCGTTCCCCACACATTAATTCGGCCCGGGCGGATAGTAGTACTTCCTAAAAAAGCACCAACTAAGGCTGGTAACAGGTAGTCCATTCCCACACTCGCTTGACCGACTCCTTGTTGTGCAGAGATCAGTACGCCGGTAAATGCGGTGAGAACACTGGACACAACGAAAGGTGCGATCGTATATTTTTTGATATTAATTCCGTTGAGGCGTGCAGCTGTTGGGTTTGCACCTACCGCATACATACAGCGTCCGGTTGGTGTATGTTCGGTGATAAGCCACATAATAACGGCGACGATTAATACATAGAATGCGGAGATAGGTATTCCAAAAATTTCCGTGCTGTTTAGTGCAATAAAGCCGTTTGGTAGATCACCGACAATTTGCCGACCGCCCGAATGCCATAATGCGACAGCATACAATACGGTGCCGGAACCGAGTGTAGCCACAAAACTGTCAATATCGGCTAAGGCGACCAAAATACCGTTTAACAAACCATAGAGAGCTGCTATAGCTAATACAATCAGCATAGCTACCGGCCAAGAAAAACCGAATTGTACTTGTAAAGTGATGACTAAAATATGCCATAGCACGATGCCGAAACCCACGTTTAAGTCGATTTTTCCGACAATCATCGTTGTTGTCGCGGCTAATGCGAGTAAAGCAATTTTGGATTTACTTTCCAAAATAGCGTTTAAAGTGAGCATTGACGCAAAAGAATCGGTAGTAAGTGAGAAAATAATCACTAACAACACACAAAGCCAGAGTAATCCATAACGAGTTAGCATTTGTGTAAACCACGCCGTAAAACCATCATGGGAAATGGATACTGGTTGTTCAAGTGCGGTCGATTTTATATTAGTTTGAGCCATACAGCCTCCAAAGAAAATATAGGGGATTGAACGGGAAAATTCTCACCCTGAATTTATTTTATGCTGCTTTAGATTGGGAATCCGAAGCTAATGCAAGTAAATTAGCAAAAGTGATCTGCTCATTTTTTAATTCGCCGGCAATATCACCACGGTTAAAGACTAGTGCCCGATTACATAAATGAGCAATTTCTTCAAAATCAGTGGAAATAACGATAATTGCTATGCCCTTACCAAGCGCTTTATTGAGTAAATCGTAAATTTCTGCACGGGCACCGACATCAACTCCGGCTGTTGGGTCTTCTAAAATTAGGATTGGCGTATTTAGATGCATCCAACGTGCCAATACGATTTTTTGTTGATTACCGCCGGATAATGCACTGGCATCAATAAATAGGTTTTTCGGACGAATATCGAATAATTGGAACTTGAACCAACTCTCACCTAACTCATTTTTGCGTTTATACCATTTAAGTGGAGGGTGACCGCTTAAAACCGGATTAATAAACAGATTTTCAGTCGTTGTTCTGTTCATAAAGACACTTTCCTGAGTACGATCACCGGCAACCAGAGAAATGCCTTTATGAATCGCGTCCTGTGGAGAGCTTGCCAGATAAGGTTTATTATCCAAATAAATTGAACCTTGATCTAAATTGCGTAATCCGAACAGCAAACGACCGATTTCTTCCTGACCTGCACCGCGTAACCCGGCTAATGCAATCATTTCGCCTTTATGTAGATTAAAGGATACCGGACCGGTATCACCGACAACTACGTTATCTAATCGTAGAATTTCATCAGTGTTCTTAGGGAGGGGAATGCGTTGTTTACCACGACTTTCTTCGCCAACAATGGCTTTTACCAAGCTTTTAACGTCATAGTCTTTCGTTGCACCTTCTGCGACAGGAAAGCCATCTCGCATTACTAAAATACGATCAGATATGGCAATGACCTCATCTAAACGGTGGGTTACATACAGCATACCCACACCTTGCTCCCGTAAACGGTTTAATACAACAAATAAATGTTCTACATCGTTTGCCGGCAGAGAGGCGGTCGGTTCGTCTAAAATTAAAACTTCGGCATTGACTGCAATTGCTCGGGCAATAGCAAGCAGCGCTTTTTCTGTTCTGCTGAGATCAAAAACGCGAGTATCAGCAGATAATTTAATGCCGACATAATCCAATGCCTGTTGGGTCTGTTTGTAGATTTTTGCCCAATCAATCAAACCGAAACGGCGTGGAAACCCCATAACAAATGCCATATTTTCTGCAATAGTCATCCACTCGATTAAACCGAGATCCTGATGGATAAAAGCGATAGGCTGTTTATTAGAATTAGAAAGAGATTGTGCGGATTGAATTTTCTGATTTTTGAATAAAATTTCACCTTCATCACAATTGTAGATACCGGCCAAAATTTTGATTAAGGTAGATTTTCCGGCACCATTTTCACCCAATAGCGCCACAATTTCCCCTTTATGAATATCAAGATTGACATCATTAACCGCAACGTTTCCACCAAAGCGCTTAATAATATGCTGCATACTTAATATCGGTTGTGTGTTTGAAGTCATATTTCCTCCATTTGAGGAATAAGTAACAAATATAAATCCAACTCGTACTTACTTATCGTGTAGAAAAGTGCGGTTGTTTTTTCAATAGTTTTAAAATTTAGCGTCAGTGTGATGCCCAAACAGAAAACCGCATCACACTGGAATTAATATTAAATTTTTAAGGTTGGGATTATTGAGCCAATTCATCAATTTTATTGACTAAATCATCACCATGTTTTTCAATGAAGGATTTACGAACATCTGCTTCGATTACCGCTTTGAATGGTGCATTATCCACTTTATCAATCACCTCAATGCCAGCTTTACGCAATTTTTCCACGATGTCTTTTTCGTTTTGTACGTTCAGATCGCGTTGATATTGTCCCGCTTCTTTGGCTGAATCCAAAATTGCTTGTTGCAATTCAGGAGATAAGCTGTCGAATTTAGCTTTGTTCATTACTACGATGAGCGGAGTATAGCCGTGATTGGTTAAACTTAAGTATTTTTGTACTTCATAAAGTTTCACCGACCAGAAAATACCAATTGGATGCTCTTGGGCATCTACGGCGCGAGTTTCAAGTGCAGTGTAAAGCTCTGATAATGGCATTGGTACAGGATTACCGCCTAACAAACTAAATGCTTGAATATACATTGGGTTTTGATTGGTACGTATTTTTAACCCTTTAACATCTTCCGGTTTATTGATCGGATGTTTGGAATTGGAAAATGCACGGAAGCCCACATCCCAAAAAGCAAGCCCTTTTAATCCTTGTGCTTCAAGATCTTTTAATAAGCCTTGACCGATTTCACCATCCAACACTTTATAGACATGTTGGCGATCTTTAAAAATAAATGGGATATCAATGACGTTTAATTTCGGCTCTAATCCGGTAAAGTTTGGTGAACCGGACATTTCTAAATCAATTGTACCGCCACGTACAGCGCCGATCATGGTTTGTGCATTGCCTAATGTACTATCAGGGAAGAGGCTGAGTTTAAGCTCCCCCTTTGTTTTTTCTTTTAATAATTCATTGAATTTTTTTGCAGCGATATGTTGAGTATCACTACGTGGTGCTTCATAACCGAAACGTAGTGTCGTTGAGGCATTTGCACTGCCGGCAAATACAGCCATTCCCGCCGTCAATGCGATTAAGATTTTTAGATTGAAAAATTTCATATTGTTTCTCCTATAGAAATTAAGCGTTTTTCAACGCTGTCATAAAGTCATTCACGACAGCCTCACTTTCATTTTATGCCGACATCCAATTGAGTGGCTCAATAATTAATGATGGCACGAAGATAAAAATGAATAGCAAGGTAATCATCATTAACAGATAAGGTAGAACTCCTTTTGCAGCCTGCTCGAAAGGTAATTTTGATACGCCGGTAATCACATTGAGTACATTACCCACAGGCGGTGTGATCAGCCCAATAGAAGTATTCAGAATAAACAGTACACCGAAATACACAGGATCAATGCCTGCTTCTTCGACTAATGGCATTAATACTGGGGTCAGAATTAATACGGTTGGCGTTAAATCCATTACCATACCGATAATAAATACAGCAATCATGATAACGATTAATAGCACCGTTGGATTATCGATTAATGGCTCTAATAGTTCTGTCATGGCTTGAGGAAGTTCGGCAACAGTAATCAACCAACCGGTTACGTTTGCCGCTGCGACTAAGAACATGACCACTGCTGTTGTTTTTGCAGCAGCTAGAATGACAGGATAGAGATCCCTAAGTTTTAACTCGCGATAAATGAACAGTGACACGAATAGGGCATAGAATGCTGCTACTGCACCGGCTTCGGTTGGTGTAAACATACCGGAACGGAATCCACCAATAATAATGACAGGTAACATAAGCGCCCAGATACTGTTTTTAAAAGAAATGCAGAGTTCTTCGCGAGTCGCTTTAGAAAATGTCATTAAATTCAAGCGTTTTGCTTGCCACCACCACAGGGCTGAGAGGCTCACGCCCATCAAAATACCGGGGAAGATACCGGCTAAGAACAATTTGGTGATAGATACGCCACTTGCAACGCCGAAGATAATAAATGGAATTGATGGAGGAATAATTGGTGCAATAATTCCCGCTGTGCCGATTAAGCCTGCCGATTTATCTAGAGGATAGCCTGTGGTTTTCATCATCGGTAGTAACATTGCAGCAACCGCAGCTGTATCTGCTACGGCAGAACCGGAAAGGCCTGCCATAATCATAGCGGCAAGAATGGCAACAAAACCCAGCCCACCACGTTTATGACCAACCAATTTCATTGGTAAATCAATAATTCGTTTGGATAAACCGCCTTCATTCATAATTTCACCAGCAAGAATGAAGAATGGAATTGCCATTAAAGAGAAACTGTCTGCCCCACTCACGATTTGTTGGGCAAGAATTTGGGCATCAAATAAATCTAAATGCACCATCAGGGCGATACCGCATACCAACAAAGAGAATGCCACAGGAATACCCAGCATAATTGACCCCAGTAAAACAGAAAGGAAAATTACTACGGTCATTGTTCTTCTCCTTTAACTAATAGGGTTAATGTGGAAATAAAACGAGTTAATATTAGTATTCCGAATAGCATACCGGCAATAACACTGGCGAGATAAGTGACACCGCTTGGAATACCGGAGATTGGTGCGATATTATTGATGTTTAGCTGAAACTGTACCCAGCTACCTTTTACAATTAAATAACTGCAGAAGAACATAATCGCATCAGTCAAAAGATAAAGTATGCTACGTTTCTTCTTGGATAAACGCTCTGTAAGCACAGTAACGCTAACATGTTGCTTTTCACTAAAAGCAAGAATTGCTCCTAAGAATGTTAGCCATACAAACAAATAGCGGGAAACTTCTTCGGTAATGTTAATGCTACTGTTAAAACCATAGCGTAAAATTACGTTAAGAAAGACTAAGCAAGACATTATGCTGAGTATAGTTACTACCAAGATTTCAAGCACTTTGCCAGTGTAAATCGAGAGAGATTTCATCATGCGCTCCTAAAGTTCACTAATGGCAACTTTTACGACGATTTTACGTATTTTTTCCGATTGACCATCCATAGAAGCGGGACGATGAATATCTTCAGGAAAAAAGACGGCAAAATTGCCCGGACGCATGATCAGTTCTATTTCATTCTGCATATCGGTATAGAATAAAATATCACGCTCCGTATCATAATTTTTTGCAATCGGGTTATTACCTAAATCCGCAGCAACGCCAATCCGCTCTTTGCCGGAATGGAGATATTGCACATCAAGATATTGACGGTGAACTTCCGGTAAAATATCAGATTTGTCTTTTGTTTCTAAATCCAGTACTTGTGCATAGATTAGATCACCTTTAATAGGATAACGCCCCGTTTCCATACAATCGAAATTAGTCGAAGCCAAATAATCCAAGGCTGTCTGGATAGCCACAGGATATTCTTTCTTATTAACTTTAGATATATGCCCAAAAAACATAGATACCTCGTTTATGAAACTCAGTGAAAATTGACCGCACTTTTATGCATTGGTGAGGCAAATGTTAAACCGAATGCTACTACAGAGATTTTAATTTCGCCCAAACCGTATCATCTACCGGAATACCATTCGCTTTGTTGTCAGCCAAGATAGTCGTGAATTCGTGACCCGGTAAACGAACTTCAACATGTGGATTGGCGCGCTCGGCAGTTTTCACATACTCCATAATACGTTGAAGTTTGGCATCTTTAGTCTCACCATCAATTAGGCGATCGACTTCAATTGCAATAAATACTTGAGAAACGCAGTATTCATCATCTTTATCTTCTGTCACTGCTGCGGTAGATTCACCATTAGAGAGTAATGTTGCAATCATATCCAATACGATGGACAAACCTGAGCCTTTCCAGAATCCCATTGGTAGTAGGCGGCGGTTTTTTTCTACTATTGCCGGATCACGGGTTAAATTACCATCATCATCAAAGCCGGCATCCACGAAAGTTTGACAACCTGCCAAACGATGAACTTCAAGCATACCGTATGAGTACATAGAACAAGACATATCTACCATAGTGATAGGGGTTGTTGGAATGGCAATAATTAGTGGGTTAGTACCTATGCGGCACTCTTTCGCACCCCAAGGTGGCATTACGGCTAAAGCATTAGTCCAACAAATACCAATGTAACCTTTTTCTGCAGCTTGCCATCCGTAACTACCGCCACGCATCCAGTGATTCGCATTACGCAAGGCTACCACACCAATACCATGCTGTTGGGCGATTTCCATTGCACGATCCATCATTTTCTTAGCGGTTAGATTACCAATTGCTTGATGAGCATCCCATTGTTCAATAGCACCTAAAGAGAGTTCTTTGGTTGGCTCGGCTTCAGGTACGATATCCCCATTCTCCAGCTGCTGAATAAAACGAGGAAAGCGGTTTACCCCGTGTGAATATGAGCCTGCTTGAGTTGTATCGGCAAATAAACTGGCACAATCTTCGGCAATATCCTCACGCATATGACGTGAAAGCAAAATACGTTTAAATTCCGCTTTTAATTCATTATAAGAAACTCTCATAGATACCTCTTTATTTCATATAGTGGATTTTCATTTCATAATTTAAGATCTCAACACTATAATGTCAATAAATGTACGAAATAATAATTTATTTAAAATCATATGCTTGCATATTATTTTTGGAATTTGTGATCTTGATCACAATATATGTAAATACAATTTCAATATGTAAAACGATACTATTATAATGTCAGTGTTAATTGAAAATTTACTCGGAAGGATATGTGATATGGTAGGTGAAAAGCCAAGTGGAAATCAGAGTTTAATTCGTGGATTACGCATTCTTGATATTTTAAGCAATTTCCCCAACGGTTGCCCTTTGGCAAAACTGGCTGAGATAGCAGAGCTAAATAAAAGTACGGTACACCGCCTGTTGCAGGGATTGCAAAACGAAGGATATGTACAAGCAGCTAGTTCAAATGGTAGCTATCGTTTAACGACCAAATGTTTGAGTCTTGGTCATAAGGTTCTTTCTTCATTGAATATCATACATATTGCAGCGCCACATTTGGAAAAATTGAATTTAACTCTCGGAGAAACAGTGAATTTTTCAAAACGGGAGGGGGAACGGGCGATTATGATTTATAAGTTAGAGCCAACGGTAGGGATGATTAGAACGAGAGCATATATTGGGCAGCATCTTCAATTATATTGTTCTGCGATGGGTAAAATTTATCTTGCCTACGATAAAAATAGTGATTATTTAGACGAATACTGGGCATCTCATCAAGATGTTATTCATAAGCTTACCCACAATACCATAACGGAATTGGGGGAAATGCGTAAAGAATTAGAGGACATTTCTAGAAAGCAGTATGCAATGGATAAAGAAGAAAATGAGCTGGGGGTAGTGTGTCTTGCCTGTCCGATATTTGATTTCCGTGGTCATGTGGATTACTCGGTCTCTGTTTCGATGTCGGTTTATAAATTACAGGAACTGGGTATCCAATTTTTTCTCAAGGAAATTGCACAAACTGCCCGTGATATTTCCTTTGAACTAGGTTATTTTTCCTCTGATAGCTAATTAAAAAAGTATTTATAATTTCGCATAAAAATTACATTAAAACTGACCGCACTTTAAATGTTTAAGATTGTCTTAAGGTTCGCTCTGTTTATTTACTCAGTTTTATATTTAATTGAACAAGGTTTTTATGCGATTTTCACAATATTTTTTTAGAAAGTTTTCTCTTTCATCAACGGCACTTATTGCTTTAGTTTCTCTTTATTTCACACTGGTTTTAAATTATCAGTTTTATAAAACGATATTAAAAATCCATCCTTTTACAGGTAATACTGAAGACTATTTTTTATTTACAGTACCATTTTTTGTTTTTTTTACGCTAAATGCTGCATTTCAGCTCATTAGTTTACCTATTCTCCATAAAGTAATCATTCCGTTACTTTTGGTAATTAGTGCGGCAATTAGTTATCAGGAAATTTTCTTTGGTATTTATTTTGATAGTAATCAGCTGAATAATGTTCTTCAAACGAATTTTGCCGAAAGTTCTCGAATGATTACACCCGCTTATCTGTTATGGATCTTTACCTTAGGAATTATTCCGGCTTGGTTGTATATTCGTACACAAGTGAATTACCGTCGTTGGTATAAGGAAATTTTAGTTCGTTTGGGAATGGTTGCTTTTTCTAGCGTGATTATCGTCATTATTGGGAAATTTTATTATAAGGACTATGCGGCATTCTCGCGTAATAATAAAGAAATCGTGCATTTAATTGTGCCATCAAATTTTATTGGTTCAACGATACAATTAGTAAAGAAAAATTATCGGACGAATTTACCCTTTACAAAAGTTGGTCTGAATACTGCTGTGGAAAAACCGGATACATATCGTCATGTGACGATCTTAGTGGTCGGGGAAACAACACGGGCACAAAGTTGGGGATTGAATGGTTATGCCCGCCAAACTACACCAAAATTGGCAGATCGTGATGATATTATCAATTTTAAAAATGTGTCCAGTTGCGGTACGGCAACGGCAATTTCCGTACCCTGTATGTTTTCCCGCTATACCCGTGCCGAGTACAACGCGACTAAAGCCGCAAATGAAGATAATTTATTAGATATTTTACAGCGTGCCGGCGTTGATGTTTTATGGCGTGATAACGATATGGGATGTAAAGGTGTATGCGAACGTGTTCCTACGCAAAATCTGACGGAATTAGATTTAGCTGATTATTGTAGAAATGGGGAATGTCTAGATGAAATTTTATTAAAAGATTTGGATAAGGAACTAAATAAGTCGGACAAAGACACAGTAATCGTATTACATACGATCGGCAGCCATGGACCGACTTATAACGAACGCTATTCCAAAGCTTTTGAACGATTCACGCCGACTTGTGAAACCAACGAAATTCAAAAATGTTCAAATGAACAATTAGTAAATACTTATGATAACGGCATTCTCTATATTGATAATTTTTTGAATGAGGTAATCAAACTTTTGGAACAAAAAACAAATTGGGAAAGTATTATGTTTTATGTGTCCGACCACGGTGAAAGTTTAGGTGAAGACGGTATTTATTTGCACGCTGCGCCTTACGCTATTGCACCTGAATACCAAACCAAAGTTCCGATGGTGATGTGGTTTTCACCGGCATGGGCAAAAAATGAAGGCTTTGATTTGAACTGTTTACGTAAAAATGCGGAGACCCAAGAATATTCTCACGACAATTATTTTCACACGATTTTTTCAATGTTAGATATAAAGAACGATTTAAATATTTACGATAAAAAACTGGATATCTTGGCGCAGTGTAAAATTTAAACCTAAATCTAATTCGTACGATATTTGATTATAATAGGCGGAAATAGCTCCGCCTATTTTTTCTTACCAAATTAACGCCCAATTTCTTTGCTAATGAGCTACGGTTTATTATTTCCAATTTTCACGTTTGGCTTTTTGTAGTTTCCCATAAGCATTTAACAAGGCTTGATGTTCTTTGAAATTTTTCAACATCTCATCACTTGCCGGTAAGTTATAGAAAGGATTCCCTTTTTCTGCCGTGGCTACCCAAGCCTGTTTCACCGCATCCTTACCGTACATTTTTTCGAGTGCGGTGCGATATTGCATCGGCTCACGGTTTTCATCTAAATGAAGTTCAATAGTACTGATCAACGCACGGTAATAATTGGCACGTTCCGCCGTGAAAACGGAAGCGTTCATATTCAGTGTCCAGTTTGCCCAATCTAATGCCTGTTCCAGTTCGCCTAAAGCCAAATGTAGCATTGATTTTAACTCACCGATTCGTAATGTTGTCCAACCGCTGGTTTTAGGCGCAACAATGCCAATAAATTCACGTACGCGGGTGGCATCATCAATATTTTGCGTATCCAATTCTTCCAATAATTCTTGGTAAGTCGCCAAATCATGATGCCAATTCGGTAAATCAAGCAGAATTTCACGCCAATCCATTCCCATATTGTTATTGGCGTAAATGAGATCATCTACCGGATAAATATCCGACATACCCGGTACGATAATGCGGCAGGCATACACGCCCAAATGGCTGTAATCCATAATATAGACTTCTTTATTTTCTTTGCGGAAAATCGCCATTAAATTTTCATATTCTTCTTGGGTTGTGCCGGAAAAATCCCAATCGGTAAATTCATAATCAGGCGTTTGTTTGAATAAATCCCATGAAATCAAACCGCTGGAATCAATAAAATGGGTTTCTAAATTAGCGTGTTCGGCAACATCTTCATTATTGAAAGAAGGTGGAGCGAACACATCCAAATCTTTCAAGCTACGACCTTGCAGAAGTTCTGTAACCGTACGTTCTAATGCCACTTGGAAATTAGGGTGTGCGCCAAAAGAAGCAAAGCATGTGCCATTATTCGGATTCAACAAGACTACACAAATAACCGGATACTTCCCACCTAAAGAGGCATCAAAGGCATAAATCGGGAAACCTTCTTCCTCTAATTTAGCGATAGAGGCTTGGATAGAAGGATAGCGATCCATCACCTCTTTTGGAATTTCCGGCAAGCTAATAGCTTCAGCAATAATTTTATTTTTGACATAGCGTTCAAAAACTTCTGACAAGCCTTGCACGCGAGCTTCAAATTTGGTATTGCCCGCCGACATTCCGTTAGACACATAAAGATTGGCGATAACGCTTTGCGGAATATAGACAGTTTCTTCATCGGATTGGCGAACATAAGGCATTGCTACAATGCCACGATCATAATTGCCAGATTGTAAATCCACTAATAATTCCGGCGTAAGCTCGTCTTCCGGATCAAAATAGTTAAGCAAATTATCGTCTAAAATCCCCTCCGGTAAGACGGATTCATCTTCAATGGAAAACCATTTTTCACTTGGATAATGAACGAAATCACCGTTTGCAATTTCTTGACCTAAATAGAAATCAGCAAAGAAATAGTTGGTGGAAAGACGCTCAAAATATTCACCTAATGCGGAAGCTAAAGCGGCTTTTTGGCTTGCACCTTTGCCGTTGGAGAAACATTGAGGGCAATCTTTATCACGAATATGTACTGACCACACATTCGGTACGGGGTTTAGCCAAGAGGCTTCTTCAATATTAAAACCAAGTGCGGTCAATTTTTGCTGAAATTTGGCAATGCTGTCTTCAAGTGCTGCATCTTTGCCGGGAATAAAGGTTTGTTCAATCATTTTTGTTCCTAAACTCAAGATAAAAGTGCGGTGAATAATAGGGGAGTTTTGCCAAGGTAGCAAGAATTGATTTTTACTTTGTGGGAGAATTTTCTATTTATTATCGGGCGAAATACGACAGGGGGAAATATCTTCTTGAAAGGCCTCGGACGGTTGCAAAAATGTAGGAATTTTTGACCGCACTTTTTCCGTATTCAGGGTTAGCGGGTAAGTTTGTTTTTGTGCCACAATCAAGGTTAAAGGCGAAAACAGCGTGGCGCGTTGATGTTTTATGGAAAGATTTTTGCGTTCCATAATTTCAAAATGAAGTAATTCCAACCAGTCAATAATGCGCCAAGTAGGATATTGACGGAAAGGGAAATGGTCGAGCTTTTGTTTGAAAATCAACGGGCTGAGAGGATTAAACAAAGAGAGAAATAGCCAACCGTCATCCGCCAGTACACGATGGGCTTCCCGTAAAATTTGGTGGGGATCTTGAGAAAAATTGAGCGTGTTGGTAAGAAAACAAGCATTGATTTCTTGTTGAATCAAGGGCAACTCTGTGGGTTTTGCCTGAAGTAAGCTATTGTTAGGCGTTAAAAGTGCGGTTAAATTTTGAGAAATTTTTTCACTGATCAGAATTTGGTGGCGCATTGGTAGTTCGGTCGGGATTTCCGCGCTTAATGCACCAATTTTTACGATTTGATAGCCTAAAATTTTTGATAACCAAGGGGCAAATGCTTGCTTTAATGCGTTACAATAGGTTTCGCCTTGTGGCAGTTGTTGCCAACTTGTCGGTGATATGAAGGGGCGTTTTGTTTTAGCGTGCCAATTGATGATCATAAATAAATTTAGCGAGGAATTATGTTAGTTGCGCTACCAGTGTTGAATGACAATTATATTTGGCTTTATCAACGTGAAAATTTGCCGATTATTATTGTCGATTTACCGGAAACGGACAAGCTCTTTTCGTGGATTGAACAACACAATTTCCCGATTGAAGCGGTTTTATTGACCCACGAGCATGAAGATCACACGCAAGGCGTGGCGGATTTCAAACAGCGTTATCCGAACGTGCCGATTTATGGTTCGCAAGAATGTGCGAAAAAAGGGGCGACAAAGATCGTCAATGAAGGGGAAATAATCACACCGAATTATCGTATTCAAGTTATCCCGACCGGAGGGCATACGGCGCAGCACGTGAGTTTTTTGATGGATAATCACCTGTTTTGTGGTGATGCGTTATTTTCTGCCGGTTGCGGGCGTGTTTTTACCGGCAATTATGCGCAAATGTTTGAGGGGGTGTCACGCCTAAAAGCATTACCTGATGAAACCGTAGTTTGCCCGGCGCATGAATATACCTTGAGTAATTTAGCTTTTGCGGAAACCGTTATAAAAGAGAAAAGTGCGGTCAAAAATCACCGCACTTTTGTCGAAAAACTGCGTGCCGAAGGAAAACCGAGTTTGCCCACAAGGTTAGGATTGGAAAAGTCCATTAATCCTTTTTTGCAAGCGTTAACGCTGGAAGATTTCATTATTTTACGGAAAGCAAAAGATATTTTTTAACTCTTTTTAGTTATTCTTGACGAGTTATCATTTGTTGATTTGCTCAACGTCGTACAATTCATTAGAATAGCGCATTAATTTTTTATTGAATATTTACTGCATATTGAAAGTGCGGTAACCCCTAAATGTATTATGACCCTTCTTGTTCTTGGCATTAATCATAAAACCGCTTCTGTCTCGGTGCGTGAGAAAGTCGCTTTTTCTGATGAAAAGCGACATCTTGCCTTACAACAAATTCAGCAACAAAATCTTGCCGAAGGGGCTGTGATTCTTTCGACCTGTAATCGCACGGAAGTATATTTGCACCATCGCCAAATTTCACCGCAAGAATGCGATAAATGGCAGCAAAATGTGGAAAATTGGTTTGCGGATATTCATCAACTTTCGTTGGCGGAACTTTCGTCGAGTATTTATACCCACCAAAACCAACAGGCCGCTAATCACCTTATGCGGGTAGCTTGTGGCTTGGATTCGTTAATTTTAGGCGAACCGCAAATTCTGGGGCAGGTTAAGCAGGCTTTTCAAATTACGGAAGCCTATTATCAACAGTCTAAAGTGGCACTCTCAAGTGAATTTTCCCGTTTATTTCAAAAAACCTTCTCTACGGCGAAACGTGTGCGTACAGAAACTGATATTGGTGAAAGTGCCGTATCGGTGGCGTATGCCGCTTGTAGCCTAGCCCGTCAAATTTTTGAATCCTTGCATGGTGTGAATATTTTGTTGGTCGGAGCAGGGGAAACCATTGAATTGGTGAGCCGTCACCTGCTACGCCATGGCGTGAAAAGATTAATGATCGCAAACCGTACTGTGGCAAAAGCGGAGTTACTCGTCGAAAAATTGGCAAGCAATACTCCTATTGAAGTTTTTTCCCTTGATCAATTACAAGATGCGCTGGATCAAGCGGATATTGTGATTAGCTCAACGGGTAGTCCGAATGTACTCATTAGTCAAGAAATGGTGAGTCTTGCTCAGAAAAAACGACATTATTCTCCAATGTTGCTAGTCGATATTGCCGTTCCGCGTGACATTGATGAGACGGCTGCCAAACTGGATAGCGTTTATCATTACACTGTGGATGATTTACAGGATATTATTCAGCGTAATTTGAGCCAGCGGGAGCAAGCATCAAAACAGGCGGAAGGAATTATTGCGCAAGAATGCGAAGATTTTTTTGAATGGTTGAAAGTGCGTCAATTTTCCAATCTGATTAAGCGTTATCGTGAAGATGCGGAGCAGATGCGCCAAGATTTATTGGGAAAAGCCTTACAACATTTGCAACAGGGCGATAATGCGGAAGCTGTATTGCAGGAATTAAGTTATAAATTAATGAATAAACTTATTCATGCACCTACGCAAACCATGCAATCTATGATGAAAGCAGGCAATGCGGAGGGGCTACATTTATTCTCTAATACACTTAATCTTTCACCTCTTGATGAAAAAAATAGTTAAATTTTTGACCGCACTTTGTGGCTTTCTCGCATTATCTACGATGGCGGAATATCGAACTTTTACCGATGCGAATATTACCTATGGTATTTTTCACGCCAAACCGGAAGAAGTGCGCTTGCATTGGCGGGATAGTGAAGGTCAAAACTACCATTCTCTTACTAATCTGAAACGTGCCTTACAAAAAGATTACCAAATCAAAATGCTCATGAATGCCGGTATTTATAGCAAAAATAATACGCCGGCAGGGTTATGGATTGAAAATGGCCAAGAATTAAACCCGTTGAATAATAAACGAGGGAAGGGGAATTTTCATGTTCAGCCTAATGGCGTATTTGCTGTAGTGGGTAAGATGCCTCACATTCTCACGACGAATGCCTATCAAAAAAAGCGATTAAAACCGACATTTGCCATGCAATCCGGTCCTATGTTACTCATTGAGGGGAAGATAAATCGTCAATTTAGAGCCGGCTTGGAAAGTTATCATAAACGTAACGCAGTATGTTTGGATAAGCAAAACCGACTGTTTTTTATTTTAACGATATCAGGAAAACCGAATCTTTATACATTCAGTCAGGGATTACAAAAAATGGGTTGTTATCAAGCGCTGTATTTAGACGGCACAATTTCTGACTGGTATATCCCCAATAGGTTTAATAGTTTTCACTGGCATCATTTTGTCGGAATGATCTCAGTGAGCGAAATGGATAAAAAATAACAAAAGCGTTTTTTTTATAATCAACTGAATCTAAAAATTGGGATTTTTACAAAAAATGATTGACGAGGTAGAGGCAAATCAGCATAATACGCTCCGCAAAGCCGATATGGTTAGCAGAATGGCTACATAGCTCAGTTGGTTAGAGCACAACACTCATAATGTTGGGGTCGCAAGTTCGAATCTCGCTGTAGCCACCATTTGCGGGACTGGCGAAATTGGTAGACGCACCAGATTTAGGTTCTGGCGCCGAGAGGTGTGTGGGTTCAAGTCCCTCGTCCCGCACCATTTATCGCTTTGTAAGTCAAAATAGTAGTTGGGGTATCGCCAAGCGGTAAGGCACCGGGTTTTGATCTCGGCATCCCTAGGTTCGAATCCTAGTACCCCAGCCATACTATCCTAAATTTTCTGTATTCTTAGCAAAAAGAATTTCTCTGTTGGGGTATCGCCAAGCGGTAAGGCACCGGGTTTTGATCTCGGCATCCCTAGGTTCGAATCCTAGTACCCCAGCCATCTTTATTTTGAATGTTTCACTTTAAATTGAGTCTTTCATTCGTTCTACTAAAACAAAAATGCGATCAAAATTATTCACAAACTCGCTTACTCATTTGCTCACCCCTATCGGGGGCGTTGGCAAAGCCAACGCTCAAAAAACGTTGTTTTTTGTGACCGCACTTTTTGTATTTTCTAGTGTTCTCTGGTTTTAAAGAAGGCAATATCCGGATAACGTTCTTGAGCTAAATTCAAATTCACCATTGTTGGGGCGATATAAGTGAGATTATCACCTCCGTCTAGGGCTAAGTTTTGCTCGTTTTTACGTTTAAATTCTTCAAATTTTTTCCCATCGCTACATTCAACCCAACGGGCTGTTGCTACATTCACATTTTCGTAAATGGCTTCTACGTTGTATTCTGTTTTCAGGCGGGAAACTACCACATCAAACTGTAGCACCCCCACAGCACCTACGATCAAATCATTATTGGTTAGAGGGCGGAATACTTGCACTGCGCCTTCCTCAGAAAGCTGCACTAAACCTTTTAACAACTGCTTTTGTTTGAGAGGGTCTTTCAAACGAATCCGACGGAATAATTCAGGGGCAAAATTTGGAATTCCTGTGAATTTTAAATTTTCGCCTTGAGTGAAGGTATCGCCAATTTGGATCGTACCGTGGTTATGCAAACCAATAATATCGCCGGCATAAGCTTCTTCTGCATGTGAACGATCCCCTGCCATAAAGGTCAAGGCATCAGAGATCACCACATCCTTACCGATACGGACATGCTTAAGTTTCATACCTTTTTCATACTTACCGGAAACCACACGCATAAAGGCGACACGATCTCGGTGTTTTGGATCCATATTCGCTTGGATTTTGAACACGAAACCGCTAAATTTTTCTTCTGAGCTTTCCACTGTACGGGTGTCTGCTTGACGTGATTGTGGTTTTGGTGCCCATTCCGTTAAGCCATCAAGGAAGTGATCTACTCCGAAATTACCCAGTGCAGTACCAAAAAATACAGGGGTTAATTCACCTTTGATAAAGGCATCATATTCAAATTCATTGCTTGCCCCTTGTACCAATTCTAATTCGTCACGCAATTGTTGGGCTAAATCATCGCCTACCGCCGCATCCAGTTCCAGATTATTCAAGCCTTTCACAATACGAACCTCTTGAATGGTTGAACCTTGCCCGGATTGATATAAATAAGTTTCATCTTTGGTGAGATGATAGACGCCTTTAAATAATTTACCGCAGCCGATTGGCCAAGTGATCGGGGCACAACGAATTTGCAGGACATTTTCCACTTCATCCAGTAATTCCATCGGATCACGAATATCACGGTCAAGTTTATTCATAAAAGTGATAATTGGCGTATCACGTAGGCGGGTGACTTCCATTAATTTAATTGTACGTTCTTCAACCCCTTTTGCGGAATCAATCACCATTAGGCAGCTGTCCACCGCCGTTAAAGTGCGGTAAGTATCTTCAGAGAAATCTTCGTGTCCGGGGGTATCAAGCAAGTTCACTAAGCAATCATTGTAGGGAAATTGCATCACGGAGGTGGTAATCGAAATTCCACGTTGCTTTTCCATTTCCATCCAGTCGGATTTTGCGTGTGCCGCCGAGCCTTTACCCTTTACCGAGCCGGCAGTTTGAATCGCATTACCGTATAAAAGCACTTTTTCGGTGATAGTGGTTTTACCCGCATCGGGGTGGGAAATAATCGCAAAGGTTCTGCGTTTATTCACTTCTTGAGGATAAGTCATGATCTTCTCTTGTTCGTTAAAAAATGTCCGCTATTCTCGCTGATTTTGGCATTTTGCTCAAATTAAATTAATAAATTCATCGAATTTCATTATTTTTTTCAAAAATAGCAAACGTTTGCTTAAAAAGTGCGGTACAATACGCGCCGATTTTTACCGCAATAAAAAAGGTGCAAACCATGACACAACAAACTCTCAGTCTGAAAAAAATCTATTCAGGCAAAGTGCGTGATCTTTATGAAATTGATGATAAGCGGATGTTGATGGTCGCCACAGATCGCCTCTCTGCGTTTGATGTGATTTTAGATGATCCTATTCCACGAAAAGGTGAAATTCTGACACAAATTTCTAATTTTTGGTTTAATCAATTAGCGCACATTATGCCCAATCATTTCACCGGTGATTCGGTTTATGATGTGTTGCCAAAAGAAGAAGCCGATTTAGTGAAAGATCGTGCCGTGGTTTGTAAGCGTTTGAGTCCTATCAAAATTGAATCCATTGTGCGTGGCTATTTAACCGGAAGCGGGTTAAAAGACTATCAACAAACCGGTACGATTTGTGGTTTGAAACTGCCGAAAGGCTTAGTGGAAGCAAGCAAATTGCCAGAGCCTATTTTTACCCCTTCAAGCAAAGAGGAAGTGGGAAACCACGACATTAATATCAGCTATGAAGAATGTGAAAAATTAATTGGCGTAGATTTGGCGGCGCAAGTAAAAGAAAAAGCTATTGCCCTTTATACGGCGGCGGTGGAATATGCACTCACAAAAGGTATCATTATTTGTGATACGAAGTTTGAATTCGGCTTGGATGAAAAGGGGACACTAACCCTGATGGATGAAGTATTAACGCCGGATTCCAGTCGTTTTTGGTCGGTTGATACTTACCAAGAAGGTACAAACCCACCTTCTTTTGATAAACAATTTGTACGCGACTGGCTAGAAAATAGCGGTTGGAACAAACAACCTCCGGCTCCTAGAGTGCCTAGCGATGTTATTGAAAAGACGGTAGCGAAATACCAAGAAGCCTTAGATCTTTTAACTCAGTAATTTTTATCATCCCTGCTTAAACAGCAGGGATTTTTATGAATGAAAAGCAAATGATCAGAGTCTAAAAATTATCCGACGAATATCGAAAATCACTAGACAAGCGGCAAAAGTGCAGTTATATTTATTTGCGTTTTTATTCAGATTAAATGATTAAATATTCAATATAATATTAAGTAAGGAAAAAATATGTCAAATACGATTTTACAAAATTTACCCAAAGGCCAAAAAGTAGGCATTGCCTTCTCCGGTGGTTTGGATACCAGCGCAGCATTACTTTGGATGCGTCAAAAAGGCGCAGTGCCTTATGCTTACACCGCTAATTTAGGTCAACCTGATGAAGATGATTATAATGCAATCCCTAAAAAAGCGATGGCTTATGGTGCAGAAAATGCCCGCTTAATTGATTGCCGTGCTCAACTTGTTCACGAAGGTATTGCTGCAATTCAATGTGGTGCATTTCACATTTCAACGGGCGGTATTCCTTACTTTAATACCACACCGCTTGGTCGTGCCGTGACCGGTACCATGCTTGTTGCAGCAATGAAGGAAGATGATGTGAATATTTGGGGGGATGGTTCAACCTTCAAAGGCAATGATATTGAACGTTTCTATCGTTATGGTTTACTTACCAACCCGAAATTAAAAATTTATAAACCTTGGTTGGACGATCAGTTTATTCACGAACTAGGCGGGCGCTTTGAAATGTCGCAATTCTTAATTGAAAACGGCTTTGATTACAAAATGTCAGTAGAAAAAGCCTATTCGACAGACTCTAATATGCTTGGCGCTACCCACGAAGCGAAAGATTTGGAAGAATTGAGCACCGGTATGAAGATCGTCAAACCAATTATGGGCGTAGCCTTCTGGGATGAAAGTGTTGAAATCAAACCGGAAACCGTCACTGTTACCTTTGAAGAAGGCGTACCGGTGGCGTTAAACGGTCAACGTTTTGATGATGCGGTAGAAATGATGCAAGAAGCCAATCGTATTGGTGGTCGTCATGGTTTAGGGATGTCCGACCAAATCGAAAACCGTATTATTGAGGCAAAATCCCGTGGTATTTATGAAGCGCCGGGAATGGCATTATTACACATTGCTTACGAGCGTTTAATCACCGGTATTCATAATGAAGATACCATTGAACAATACCGTATTAACGGCTTACGTTTAGGTCGCTTATTGTACCAAGGTCGTTGGTTTGATCCGCAAGCTTTAATGTTGCGTGAAACGGCGCAACGTTGGGTTGCCAAAGCAATTACCGGCACTGTTACTCTGGAATTGCGTCGTGGTAATGATTTCACCATTTTAAATACAGAATCGCCGAATTTAACCTATGAAGCAGAACGCTTAAGTATGGAAAAAGTGGAAGACGCTCCATTCGATCCAATCGATCGTATCGGTCAATTAACTATGCGTAACCTTGATGTTGCCGATACTCGTGGAAAATTGGGTATCTATGCGGAAACCGGATTGCTCGTGTCGAATAAAAATTCTGTTTTGCCACAATTAGGCAAGAAATAACACTAAATTGATATAAATAACCGCACAAAAGTGCGGTTATTTTTTGTTTTATTTTTTATCAAGAATCACTTCTTCTTGACAATGTGGACAATTCATTAAATGTTCTTCGTTGTTATGCACAATGTAATGCCCCATTTTTTTGGCTTTTGTGTCTAAGTATTTTGTATTGTAGCGATTTTCACCAACATTTAACGGTACACGCTCAACAACATTAATCCCTGCCTTTTTCATGGTTTCCACTTTTTCAGGATTATTTGTCATTAAACGTACTTTCTTTACACCTAATAATTCAAACATATCGGCACAGACTTCAAAATTGCGTTCATCAGCTTTAAAACCGAGGGCAAGGTTTGCTTCAATCGTATCCATACCCTGATCTTGTAGTGAGTAAGCACGAATTTTATTAATTAAGCCAATACCACGCCCTTCTTCGCGGTGATAAATTAAAACCCCGCGACCTTCCTCCTCAATCTGACGAAGTGCAGTGGCAAGTTGGAAACCACAATCACATTTTAAACTATGGAGGGCATCACCGGTTAAACATTCAGAATGAATGCGGGCTAAAACAGGTTCATCGCTATTTGAAATATTGCCCATTACTAATGCAACATGTTCTTTTTTTGTATCAGGAAATTCAAAACCTACCATCTTAAAAATACCGTATTCGGTAGGTAAATTAGCTTGGGTAACCAGCTGAATTTTTGTCATAAAGCTATCCTTATTCATTTTCATTTCTGCTAAAATGCCCACTTTATTCTTATTATTAAGGGGTAAGCATGTTTAAGAGGCTGTCATTATATACGTTATTACTTTGTCTTGTACCATTTTTTATGTGGGGATTTTCCTATCAATGGCATGGCAATGAACAATTAACGGAAGCAGATTATTGGCTTTATTTGCTTACTGAAACCGGTAGTGTGCCTTATGCTCTTATTACTTGTGCTGTATTTTCGTTGATTTTTGGGTTTTTGTTCAAAAGCCGTAAACAATGGATGTTGGGCGTGGCTGTAATGGCATTTTCTGTGGTGGCAACGCAAGCGGTAAAAACGGGATTAAAGGCAATGTTTAAAGAACCTCGCCCATTCACGGTATATTTAGCGGAACAAACCAATCAAACTGTAGAAAACTTCTATGAAAATGACCGCACTCAGCGTGCTGTTATAGCAAAAAACTTTTATTCTACTCAGGCAAACACTCCCACTTGGCTTGTGAATCACTATGAAAATGAAACAGGTTATTCTTTCCCATCAGGGCATACTATTTTTGCGGCTACATGGTTAATGCTTGCCGTAGGATTCACCCAACTATTAGGCAATCGTTCGTGGAAAGCTAAGTTATTAGTAGGCATTATGGCGGTATGGAGTCTGCTTATGTTAATCAGCCGTGTGCGTCTGGGCATGCATTATCCGATAGATCTTTTTGTTGCAACGGTTTTTGCGTGGATAGTGAATCTCGTTATTTTTGGTTTTTTACAAAAAAAACGATCTTCGTCATAAAATAAAAAGAAAAGAGCGGTTAGAATCTCACTTAATATATTTTTAGTGATAGGAGTAGATTATGTACTATGGTTTGGATATCGGTGGCACAAAAATTGAGCTTGCGGTATTTAATAAGAAGTTAGAAAAACTGTATTCCGAGCGGGTTCCTACCCCAAAAACGGATTACGATGAGTGGCTCAATGTGATTGTGGATTTAGTCAACCGTGCTGACGAGCAATTTGGTGAGCGTGGTACTGTTGGATTAGGCGTACCGGGATTTGTTAATCAACAAACGGGGCTTGCGGAAATTACCAATATTCGTGTGGCGGATAACAAGCCTATTTTACGTGATCTTTCCGAACGTTTGGGACGTGAAGTACGGGCGGAAAATGATGCGAATTGTTTCGCCTTATCTGAAGCATGGGACGAAGAAAATCAGCAATATCCTAGCGTACTTGGGTTAATTCTTGGCACAGGATTTGGTGGCGGTTTTGTGTTAAACGGGAAAGTCCATTCTGGTCAAGTGGGGATGGCAGGTGAGCTTGGACATTTGCAATTAAATTATCACGCCTTGAAGTTGCTTGGATGGGATAACGCACCGATTTATGATTGCGGTTGTGGCAATAAAGCCTGCTTAGACACCTATCTTTCCGGTCGTGGATTTGAAATGTTGTACCATGATCTTAAAGGTGAAAAATTATCTGCCCGTGAAATTATTGATAGTTTTTATCGTGGCAAAGAAAGTGCGGTCGATTTCGTGAATCTTTTTGTGGAATTAGCGGCGATTTCTATCGGTAATATTATTACGGCGTTCGATCCTCACATGATCGTGCTGGGTGGGGGATTATCTAATTTTGATTATTTATACGAGGCTTTACCAAAAGCATTACCGGCTCATTTAATGCGTACAGCAAAAGTACCGCCAATTAAAAAAGCCAAACATGGTGATTCTGGTGGGGTACGTGGTGCAGCGGCGCTATTTTTGACTAAATAATTTTTTAAGGCGCATAAATTTTCCATGCGCCTTTGTTTTTATCTAATAATTCTCCATTTAATTAAATAAAATCTTCTCAAACTCCACTTTTTTTCAATATTTTTTGATAAATATCGTTTTTCTTCCTCTTTTTCTCTACAATTCCCTCTCTTTATTTTCATTTGAGAGGAGCTCTATGGAACTGATTCACTATTTAGAACAATTATTAGTATGGATTGTTGATCATCTTGATGGACCGATATGGAATTTGACCATTGTAATTTTACTTGGTGTTGGTTTATTTTTCACTATCACAACGGGCTTTGTGCAGTTACGATTATTCCCGATGAGTATTCGAGAAATGTGGTTTGGGCGGGCGGCAGAAGGTAGCTCTTTGACCCCTTTCCAAGCTTTTGCGACAGGGCTTGCCAGCCGGGTTGGGGTAGGAAATATCGGTGGCGTTGCAACGGCGATAGCACTTGGCGGAGAAGGTGCGGTATTTTGGATGTGGATCACAGCCTTTATTGGGATGTCGAGTGCCTTTGCGGAATCGACCTTGGCGCAGTTATTTAAAATTCAAGATAAAGACGGTTCATTTCGTGGCGGGCCGGCTTACTATATGGTGCAGGGATTAAAATCTCGTAGTATGGCGGTGGCGTTTGCGATTGCACTTATTTTTACCTTTGGTTTTGCCTTCAATTCCGTGCAATCAAATTCCATTGTGGAAGCCACGCGTAATGCTTGGAACTGGCAAGGTGAATATGTTGGTATTGCGTTGGTTATTTTAACTGCTGCTATTATTTTTGGTGGGATTAAACGTATTGCTGTGATTTCCAGTAGCCTTGTGCCAATGATGGCATTGTTCTATTTGATTATGGCAATGATTATCCTTGGTATGAATATTGAATTGGTACCAACAGTGATCAATAACATCATAAAAAGCGCATTTACCTTTGATGCCGCAGCAGGCGGTTTTTTCGGTGCTATGGTTTCCAAAGCCATGATGATGGGGATTAAACGAGGTTTGTTTTCCAATGAAGCCGGTATGGGGTCAGCCCCTAATGCCGCAGCAGCTGCCCATGTGAAACACCCGGTTAGTCAAGGCTTAGTGCAAATGCTAGGTGTATTTGTGGATACCATGATGGTATGTACTTGTACGGCTGTAGTGATTTTGCTTTCCAATAATTACGGTGGTGAAGAGCTCAAAAGTATTTCTCTTACACAAAATGCTTTGCAATATCATGTGGGTGAATTTGGTCTACATTTCCTTGCATTTATTTTGTTACTTTTTGCTTACTCTTCTATTATCGGTAACTATGCTTACGCAGAAAGCAATATCCGTTTTATTAAAAATAAACCTTGGTTTTTGTTGTTATTCCGTTTGGTTGTCCTGTTTTTCGTTTACTTTGGTGCAGTACGTTCCGGCAATGTGGTATGGAATTTCGCCGATACGGTAATGGCAGTAATGGCCATTCTTAATTTGGTGGCAATCGTGCTGCTTTCACCTATTGTGTGGAAGCTATTGAAGGATTATCAACGTCAACTGAAAGCCGGAAAAATACCGGAATTTAAAATTGAAAATTATCCTGAATTAAAACAACGAGTGTTTGAACAAGAAACTTGGAAATAGAAAAGTCAAAGTGCGGTCAAAATTGATCGCATTTTTTTACCTTTTCAAATTTCGATAGGTCAGAAAATAATAGGCTAATACTGCAATGATGACACAAGCTCCCATGGTGAAGAGCATTGGGGCGGCGGTGTCCATTTTCATGGTGGCGACTAAGCTTCCCATTATCGCACCGGTCGCAAAACGCACGCTGCCCACCAAGGAATTGGCCGTGCCGGATATTGTGGGGAATTTTTCTAAAATGGATGCCATAGCATTTGAAGAGATCAGTGGATTTTGCCCGACGAAGAAGGCGATACCTATTGCCATCGACCAAAAACCAAAGTCAAAAAGTGCGGTTAAAATGAGCCACATTCCTGATAAAAACTGAATGGCAATGCCAATGCGTAACATCGTTTCGGCACCGATTTTTGTTACAAATCGTCCGTTAAGGAAAGAGGCGAGGGTCATAATGGCGATATTCAGCATAAAGAAATAGCCGAATTGATCCACGGGAATGCCGTAAATACCGATATACACAATAGAGCCGGCAGTAACAAAAGCAAATAGACCACCAAAACCAAAAGAGGCGGCGAACATATAGCCTAATACTTCTTTTTGTTTCCATAGGCTCATAAAGTTTCGAGCAATAATGTTCAAGCGGAGTGGAATACGATTTTCTTTTTTGTGGGTTTCGGGAATGATAAAAAATACCAGTAGTGTAGATAGTGCCCCCATCAACGCAATGACGTAAAAAATGGCGTGCCAGTGGAAATATTTTACAATATAACCGCCGATAATTGGTGCAACTAATGGCGCAATCATAAACACCAATGTGATGGTGGAGATCACTTTTGAGAGCTCGTTTTTTCTGAATAAATCTCTCAATAATGCTCCTGAAAGCACCACAGGTGCTGCACCGAAGAAGCCTTGCACAAAACGAAGTGCGGTGAAATTTCCTATAGAATTGATTTCTGTTAAAACTAATGCCGTGATAGCACCGATAATGACACCAAGCAAGATGATTGGCTTGCGTCCAAAACTATCGCCGAAAGGCCCCCAAAATAATTGTCCGAATGCCATACCATAGGCAAAGGCGGTGAGGGTATGTTGGACTTGTTCAGGGCTAATTTTCAGATCCTTGGCAATTTCTAAAAAAGAAGGCAAATACATATCGACGCCAAAAGGCGGCAACATGGACAAAATGCCAAGGGTCATAATAAAAATAAAGGTTGGTTTTATATTTTGGTTCATATTATTTTACTTAAACTGTTAATTTCTGTTTGTGTGAGTGGGCGGTATTCGCCTTCTTCTAGGCTTTCGTCTAATTCTACTGTACCGATTTTCCAACGGTGTAATCCGACAACTTTATTGCCGAGTGCGGCGAACATTCTCTTAACTTGGTGATAGCGTCCTTCCGAGATGGTCAGGTTGACGTTGTAATCATCTAAAATTTCAAGTTTTGCGGGGTTGGTGGGTGTTTTTTCCCCACGTAATAAAATTCCTTCTTCAAAGGTTTGTGCATAATGAGGTTCAACAGGATCGGCTAAAGTCACAAGATAGGTTTTTTCACAATGGTGTTTCGGGGAAGTAATACGGTGCGACCATTGCCCATCATCGGTGAGTAACACAAGCCCCGTTGTATCGACATCTAAACGTCCGGCACTATGTAATTTTCCGTAGAGCGGGTAATCAAAAAATTGATAAATGGTAGGATAGTCGCCATCATCATTGGAACATATGTAACCTTGAGGCTTGTTCAACATAAAATATTGTCCACTTTCCAGCCAGCTGAGCAAGGTTTCTTCAAAATAGATTTCATCCTCTTTGGAAATTTTACGGGCACTGTTTTTTTCAATTTCACCGTTAATTTTGACCGCACTTTGGCGAATGGCTTTGGTGGCTTGAGAACGGGTTAAACCGGTATTTTCGGCTATGAATTTATCTAATCGCATAAGATTTCTCTTTTTTACTATTTAGAGGTGTTTTACACAGATTTGAATCTGTCGGTAGGAAAGGAAAAATAAAAACACCCTATGGGATAGGGAATAATGATAAATTAAGTTTGGTTAAACCAAGCTACATAATCAAATTGATCATAATACTTCATTCCATTCCAACCGGAAAAAGCAAATAAATCACCCACTTGATTGTGTTGTTCAAAACCTTTGATATAAAACGCAGTACGTAGCTCCGGATAAGGTTTGTGGGTAAACACCACTTTATTTTTGAACGGAAGCTGATCAAAGGCGACAAGATTCTCGTAAGTAATACCTTGTGTGCCGTCTTTATCTGTCATTATGATAAATAAATTATCCGGATTGATCCGAGCAGAGCGGGTTTTCCATTTTTCTCTTGCTTCTTGCTCATCACGATAATGCATGAAATGAATTTCAATATCTGCCAATTTACCGATTGGGTAGTTTTTTTAGAGGAGATAAACTCAAGGGATTGCTGTTGATAAAAATCAATATTTTGCAAATAACGAATAAAGTTTTTAGGACTTAAGTAAAGATTCACAAAAGGTGAGTTAAAAGGTTCACCGAGATCGTGCAAAACAAACGCGCCTACACAGTTAGCGGAGATAACCGTCATACCATGGTTTTTTAAACGTGATTTGAGTTGATGATTAATGAATTTTCTTTGCAGTTGATTAACTGTAGTTTTGATTTTTGATAGCAAAAGAGTATCTCCCGACTCGGTCATAGTACTCTTTTTAACTTATTAATTCAACCGATAATTTTTGTAAAATATTTGTGAAAATTTGCGGTTCATCACAAATTTGGGAGAGAAAAGGGGGTATAATCAAGCCGTTTTTTCGATTTGGTTCTGAGTGAACCAAGTTCCGTATCACGACAATGGAGTATTTATATGAGCGAACAACTACGCCAAGCAGCATTGGATTTTCACGAATTTCCTATTCCCGGTAAAATTGAAGTTACCCCCACCAAATCATTGGCAACCCAGCGCGATTTAGCCCTAGCTTACTCTCCCGGCGTGGCGGAACCGTGTTTAGAAATTGAAAAAGATCCTTTGGCTTCTTATAAATATACCGCACGTGGCAATCTGGTCGCAGTGATTTCAAATGGTACGGCAGTTCTTGGATTAGGGAATATCGGAGCTCTTGCCGGTAAACCGGTGATGGAAGGAAAGGGTGTCTTATTTAAAAAGTTTGCGGGTATTAATGTATTTGATATTGAAGTGAATGAACATGATCCAGACAAATTAGTAGATATTATCGCTTCTCTTGAGCCTACCTTCGGCGGCGTAAATCTTGAAGATATTAAGGCTCCGGAATGTTTCTATATTGAGCAAAAATTACGTGAACGAATGAATATCCCTGTGTTCCATGATGATCAACACGGTACGGCAATTATTAGTGCGGCGGCGATTATTAATTCACTTCGTATTATCGGTAAAAAAATTGAAGAAGTTCGTCTTGTTGCCTCTGGTGCAGGAGCGGCTTCAATTGCTTGTTTGAATTTATTGCTTTCTCTCGGAATGAAACGTGAAAATATCACCATTTGTGATTCTAAAGGCGTGGTCTATAAAAATCGTGGTGATCGCATGGATAAAACGAAAGAAGATTATGCTATTAAAGATAACGGCTGGCGTACCTTAGCTGATGCTATTCCGAATGCAGATATTTTCCTCGGTTGTTCAGCTGCAGGGGCGTTGACACAAGATATGGTAAAAACCATGGCGGCACACCCTATTATTCTTGCTTTGGCAAACCCGAACCCGGAAATTACCCCACCGGAAGCGAAAGCTGTGCGTCCTGATGCGATAGTCTGTACCGGTCGTTCCGACTATCCAAACCAAGTCAATAATGTGCTTTGTTTCCCATTTATCTTCCGTGGAGCACTGGATGTTGGCGCAACCACGATTAATGAAGAAATGAAACGGGCGGCGGTTTATGCCATTGCCGATCTTGCCCTTGAAGAACAAAATGATGTGGTAACCTCTGCTTATGGTGGTGAAGGTGCGACGTTTGGTCCGGAGTATGTAATTCCACGCCCATTCGACCCTCGCTTAATTGTACGTATCGCACCGGCAGTGGCAAAAGCCGCAATGGAATCTGGCGTGGCAACACGTCCTATTGAGAATTGGGGCGAATATACCGAAAAACTCACTCAGTTTGTTTATAAAACAAGCTTATTTATGCGTCCGATTTTTAGCCAAGCCAAATCCGCAAAACAGCGCATTATTCTTGCGGAAGGTGAAGAAGCAAAAGCTTTACACGCTGTACAAGAAGTGATTTCAATGGATCTTGCTTCGCCAATTTTAATTGGTCGTAAAGAAGTGATTGAGGAAAAAATTAAAAAGTTGGGTTTACGCTTAGAAGTGGGGGTAAACGTAGAAGTAGTGGATAATGAAAATAATCCACGGTATGAAGAATGTTGGAAATATTATTACAATCTGACAAAACGCAAAGGTATCACGCCGGCAATTGCTAAACGTGTTGTGCGTTCAAACACAACGGTGCTTGCCTCCGTCTTGGTAAATTTAGGCTATGCGGACGGGTTAGTATGCGGCTTGTTTGGTTCTTATGGTAAACATTTAGACTCTATTAAAGATATTATTGGCTTAAAAAATGGTGTAAAAACCGCCGCAGCTTTAAATAGCCTTGTATTGCCGAGTGGTAATGTATTTTTAACGGATACGCATGTCAATGATGATCCAAGTGCGGAAGAATTGGCGGAAATTACCTTAATGGCAGCGGATGAAGTACATCGTTTTGGTATCGAACCGGCAGTCGCTTTGCTTTCTCACTCAAATTTTGGCTCATCAAATACACTAGGCGCACCGAAGGTTCGTGATGCCCTGAAGATTGTACAAGAACATAATCCACAGTTAATGATTGATGGTGAAATGCGAGGGGATATTGCACTTTGTGCGGCGCAACGCTCTGAAGTCATGCCGGATAGTCCGTTAAAAGGCTCGGCAAATCTGCTTGTATTCCCGAATTTAAGTGCGGCACGCATTAGTTATAGTCTATTGCGAGGCACGACTACTGCCGTCACAGTCGGTCCAATTTTAATGGGAATGAATAAATCAGCCCATATTTTGAACCCAAGTGCATCGGTTCGCCGGATCATTAACATGATTGCTTATGCGGCGGTACAAGCGCAGCAAGGCTAGATATTTAATCAATAGAAAGTGCGGTTAATTTTAACCGCACTTTTTTTGTGTTACTTATTCGCCAAAATAACCGCTCTTGTCGGGGATTGGTAGCCTTCAATCGTTTTACTCGGATCATTCGGATCTAAAAAATCAATCAGACTTTCGTTTTCCAACCAATCGGTTTTACGCTGTTCTTCCACCGTAGTCGGGGCAACATCGACACAGCGAACATGGGTGAATCCTACTTTTTCCAACCAGTTAATTAACGCGGCAACAGAAGGAATAAAATAGACGTTTTTCATTTTGGCATAGCGGTCTGCCGGTACCAGAACAGTATTCTCATCACCATCCACCACAAGGGTTTCTAATACCAATTCCCCACCTTTCTTTAATTGATTTTTAAGCTGGGTAAGATGATCGAGAGGGGATTTACGATGGTATAGCACACCCATTGAAAAAACCGTATCGAATGCGGCGAGCGGTTGCATTTGCTCTATGCCAAGGGGAATAAGGTTTACACGGCGATCGTTATTGAGTAGTTTACGAACCGCTTCAAATTGGCAAAGAAAAAGCTCGGTAGGATCAATCCCTACCACCATTTTGGCGCCTTCACCCAGCATTCGCCACATATGATAACCACTTCCACAACCCACATCTAAAATGGTGCGATCTTTTAATGGGGCGAGGTGAGGAAGCACGCGCTCCCATTTAAAATCAGAACGCCATTCGCAATCCACATGAATACCAAATAAATGATAAGGCCCTTTTCGCCATGGCATAAGTTGTTTTAAATGATGAATGATGCGTTGTTTTTCGCCTTCCGAAAGAGGAGAAGTGCGGTCAGATTTTACTGAATTTTTGAGATCAATCTTCTCGGCATGCAAAGCAGGTAGAAAATCCACCACTTTTGACCATTTTTCATAGTCGCCATGAGTTTGTTTTTCCCATTCTTTGAGTTGAAGGGGGAGGGTTTCCAGCCAATCGGATAATGGGCTTGTTGAGATTTGTTGATAAAACGGGCGAAAATCGATCATTTTGTTTCCTTACGGGCTTTTGAGATCAAAATAATCCTAGAAAAGGTATTGAGAATTTAAGAAAGCTCGCATTCTACCTTATTTAGATTTATTATTCTATTTGTGAAAAGAAGATTCAGAGACAATAAATAATGAATGCCGTAGAGTTATTGATGAATGTAACGCCCAATGAAACACGTATTGCATTAGTAGAAATGGGTGTATTAAAAGAAGTACATATTGAACGCCAAGCAAAGCGTGGAATTGTAGGGAATATTTATAAAGGTCGGGTTACACGCGTATTGCCCGGAATGCAATCTGCGTTTGTAGATATCGGCTTGGAAAAAGCGGCATTTTTGCATGCTTCCGATATTGTATCTCATACTGAATGCGTGGATGAGAATGAGCAGAAACAATTTAAAGTCAAGAGTATTTCAGAGCTGGTACGCGAAGGGCAGGATATTGTGGTACAAGTGGTGAAAGATCCCCTTGGAACAAAGGGCGCGCGCTTGACCACTGATATTACCTTGCCGTCCCGCTATCTTGTTTTTATGCCGGAAAATAGTCATGTAGGGGTATCACAACGTATTGAAAGTGAGGAAGAGCGGGCGCGTCTAAAAGCGCTGGTAGAGCCATTTTGTGATGACTTAGGGGGATTTATTATTCGCACCGCGACAGAAGGCGCAACAGAGGAAGAACTTCGCCAAGATGCTGAATTTCTCAAAAGTCTATGGAGAAAGGTGCTAGAGCGTAAAAGTAAGTATCCTACCCGTTCAAAAATTTACGGAGAGCCTGCATTGCCACAGCGCATTTTGCGTGATTTTATCGGTACAACATTAGAAAAAATTCGTATCGATTCCAACTTTTGTTTTAACGAAGTAAAAGAATTTACTGATGAATTTATGCCAGGGTTAAGTGATAAACTTGTGCTCTATACCGGAAATCAACCGCTCTTTGATGTATATGCCGTAGAAAGCAGCATTCAGCAAGCTTTGGATAAACGTGTGAATCTAAAGTCCGGCGGTTATTTAATCATTGAGCAAACAGAGGCGATGACCACTATTGATATCAATACCGGTGCATTTGTGGGGCGTCGAAATTTAGAAGAAACTATTTTCAACACAAATATTGAGGCAACAAAAACTATTGCCCAGCAACTTCAGTTACGTAATCTTGGTGGTATTATCATTATTGATTTTATTGATATGCAGCTAGAAGATCACCGAAATCGTGTGTTGGAATCATTACAAGATGCGTTAGCGAAGGATCGTGTGAAAACTAATGTAAATGGCTTTACCCAACTTGGTTTGGTGGAAATGACACGTAAACGCACCCGTGAAAGCCTTGAACATATCCTGTGTGATGAATGTCCGGCGTGCCGTGGTCGGGGTCATGTAAAAACGGTGGAAACCGTATGTTATGAAATTATGAGGGAAATTATCCGTGTTTACCATTTATTTAGTAGTGAGCAATTTGTCGTGTATGCGTCTCCTTCCGTTTCAGAGTATTTAATTAATGAAGAATCTCACGGCCTTTTACCGGAAGTCGAAGTGTTTATTGGTAAACGTGTTCAGGTGAAAACCGAGCAATTCTATAATCAAGAACAGTTTGATGTCGTAGTGATGTAACAAGAAGGTTAGGAAAAAAAGGGCGGTCAAATTGACCGCTCTTTTTCCATAATTTGTGATCTACCTCACATTTTTATAAGAAAACTAAGCGTTCTAGGAAAAATTCTTAGGGTTTCTACGTGGTGTTTGCAAGAGAAATAATAGATTCCGATCTAATATGCGCGAAATTATTTTATTCGGAGTCTATCTTATGCTTAATTTCTTAAACGAAGTAAGAAAACCGACACTTGATTTACCGATCGAGGAACGTCGCAAAATGTGGTTTAAACCCTTTATGCAATCTTATTTGGTTGTATTTTTCGGTTATATGGGCATGTATTTGGTGCGTAAAAATTTTAATATCGCCCAAAATGATTTGATTGATACTTATGGGTTAACCAAAACCCAGTTGGGGATGATTGGGTTGGGATTCTCCATTACTTATGGTATTGGTAAAACCTTAGTGTCTTACTATGCGGACGGTAAAAATACCAAACAATTTGTTCCGTTTATGTTAATTCTTTCTGCTCTCTGTATGCTGGGATTCAGTGCAAGTATGGGGAGCGGTAGTATTGCGATTTTCCTTATGGTGGCATTCTATGCGTTGAGCGGTTTCTTCCAAAGTACCGGTGGTTCTTCAAGCTATTCTACAATTACAAAATGGACACCACGTAAAAAACGAGGCACCTTTTTAGGTTTTTGGAATTTGTCCCATAACGTAGGTGGTGCAGCTGCGGCGGGTGTCGCATTATTCGGTGCGAACACATTTTTTGATGGTCATGTCATTGGGATGTTTGTGTTTCCTTCTATTGTTGCGTTAATCATTGGTTTTATTGGTTTACGTTATGGTAGTGATTCGCCAGAAGCCTATGGTTTAGGAAAAGCAGAGGAATTATTTGGTGAGGAAATTTCTGAAGAAGATAAAGATGCGGAAGAAAATCAACTCACGAAAAAACAAATTTTTATCCAATATGTCTTGAAAAATAAAGTGATTTGGTTACTTTGCTTTGCAAATATTTTTCTTTACATTGTACGTATCGGTATTGATCAATGGTCGCCTGTGTATGCTTACCAAGAATTAGGTTTTTCAAAAGATGCTGCAATTTCAGGTTTTGCCCTCTTTGAAATTGGCGCTCTTGTTGGGACATTTTTATGGGGATATTTATCTGATTTAGCGAATGGTCGCCGTACCCTATTGGCTTGTGTGGCATTAATCCTTATTGTGTTCTCTCTTGAGTTCTATCAATTTGCAACAAATGAGACCATGTATTTAGTAACCTTATTTATTCTTGGCTTCTTAGTTTTCGGTCCGCAATTATTAATTGGTGTTGCTGCTGTCGGTTTCGTACCGAAAAAAGCGATTGCTGTTGCAGATGGTGTGAAAGGAACTTTTGCTTACTTAATCGGTGATAGTTTCGCAAAATTAGGTTTAGGGATGATTGCAGACGGTACACCGATTTTGGGTTTAACCGGTTGGGCAGGAACCTTCGCCGCTTTAGATATTTCTGCGGTAGTCTGTATGGTGCTATTAGCTTTTGTTGCTATTGCCGAAGAGCGCAAAATCCGTTATTTGAAAAAACGGGAAACGAAAAAATCTTAGAAAAACGTTTAAGTCGCGTTTAGTCCTACCATTCATTATGCAAAGTGCGGTCAAAATAGAAAATGTTTTTACCGCACTTTTTTCAATGCTACAATTTGCCTCCTTAAACAGAGGAAAGTCACAATGATAAAAGTTGTACTCATTGATGATCATATCATCGTACGCTCAGGATTTGCCCAATTACTTTCACTGGAAGAAGATATGGTTGTAATGGGGGAGTTTGGTTCGGCGAAGGAAACCCGCCAAAAGTTACCTCACACAAAAGCCGATGTGTGTATTATCGATATTTCAATGCCCGATGAAAGCGGATTGGAATTGTTAAAAAGTATTCCCTCCGGTATTCATTGCATTATGCTCAGTGTGAATGATAGCGAAATTGTGGTAAAAAAAGCTTTGGAGCAAGGTGCAAAAGGCTATTTAAGCAAGCGTTGCAGTCCTGATGAGCTGATACAAGCCGTACGTACCGTGTATGCTGGTGGTGTTTATTTAATGCCAGAGTTAACGGTGAAATTGGTTTCAAACCGTAATGACAATCCGTTTGACCGGCTAACAAAACGTGAATTGCAAATTTGCGAATTATTAAGTCAGGGACTTGAAGCCAAAGAGATGGGCGAAAAATTAGGCTTGAGTTTTAAAACGATTCATGCTCATCGTGCTAATATTATGAGCAAGTTAGATGCGAAAAATAACGTAGAGTTGACGAATTTATTTCACCAACATTATAAAGTATGACGTTATTGATTACCTTTCTTTACAGTGGTTTACTCCTATTTTGTGCCTACTTTTCTTTGTGGGCGATTGCTGATTATTTACTTAAAAATACCTTGATGGCATTACTGTTTTTACCCTTTTCTTTCCGATTAGGGATTAATTTGCATACGCCAAAAAGGTTTTGGTGGGTAAGTTATGGCGCTGAATTTGCTGTCTTGGGGTTGTTGCGCTATGCATCACCCGATGAATATTATTTGTCGGTCAGCATTTTGAGTTTTGTTAGTGTGCCTATCACTCTTGTGATAAAGACATATTACTATGGTAATGAAATACGTAAACTCAAGATACAGGGCGGATTAGCACTTGTGATGAGTTTCATTAATGGCTTGGTTGGTGCGACACTTTCATTTTCCTTTTTTTATACGTTTCTGGTCAGTTTTACCGGAATGTTATTGATAATGCCAGCCTGCTTTTTAGTGGATGAATATCTTTTTAAACGGTCTTGGATTCCGCTTACCGCACGGCTGATACATAAGCCGGTTTCGTTACGAGCTAAACATATTCTAATTTATATCTTGTTGTTTTTATTGAATATATTTATTCAGGTTTATACACCGGAAGAGTTTCATCGGTTTACCCTATTTTTCCTTTCTGTCCCCATTATTTTGCTCGCTTATGCCTATGGTTGGCAGGGGGCATTGCTTGGTACATTGTTAAATAGTATTGCGCTCACTGCGACTATGGGGAATTTTTCGAATAAGGCATTAACGGATTTGTTACTTTCGCTTTCCGCACAAACGATTACGGGAATTTTCCTCGGTTTGGCGATTCAACAGCAACGGGATCTGAATCAAAGTTTATCGACAGAACTGAACCGTAATCGTCATCTCACTCGAAAACTTATTAATACGGAAGAGGCGATTCGTCAAGAAATCTCCCGAGAATTACATGATGAAATAGGGCAAAACATCACGGCAATTCGTATGCAAGCTTCTATTATGAAACGCTTGGAGCATTCTCCTAAAATAGCACAAGTCGTCGGGATGATTGAGCAGCTTTCTCTTAACATTTACGACACTACAAAGGGACTATTAAACCGTATTCGCCCCAAAATGTTGGATGATGTTTCACTTCAACAGGCGATTCAGAATTTATTTTTAGAACTCGATCTCAAAACTCACGGGATTTCGACCGCACTTTTTTGGGAAAATAAAGACAATGTAAAACTTGAGCATATTCAAGAAATTACGCTTTATCGCTTATGTCAAGAAGGATTGAATAACATTGTCAAGTATTCCTCTGCCACTGCGGTGAGCCTTTCCATTATCATTCGTCAAGATATTCAATTAATCATTCAGGATAACGGTAAGGGATTTAATCCGGCAAAAGTCAAACAAGGTTTTGGCTTGAAGGGAATGAAAGAGCGGGTTGATATTTTATGCGGTACATTCCAGTTGATTTCTCGTGAACAGACAATTTCACCTGGGCAGAATGGCACAACGATTAAAATCACTTTGCCAAGGATTTAATATGACAATATTTTCCTCAAAAATTGACCGCACTTATGGCTACTGGCGGGTGCATTTGATGATCGCCATGTATATTGGTTATGCTGGGTTTTATCTCACACGAAAAAGTTTTAATTTTGCTGTGCCGGAAATGATCACTGCGCTTGGTATTGAGAAAAATGATATCGGGTTAATGGCGACATTATTTTATATCACCTATGGGTTATCAAAATTCTTTTCAGGGATTTTTTCCGATAAATCAAATCCACGTCATTTTATGGCAATTGGTTTGATCGTGACGGGGATTCTCAATATTTTCTTTGGGCTATCAAATTCTGTGTTGTTTTTTACCGTACTTTGGGTGGCTAATGCGTGGTTTCAAGGATGGGGCTGGCCTGCGTGTTCTAAGCTATTGACGAGTTGGTATTCTCGTAATGAACGTGGGCATTGGTGGTCAGTTTGGAATACGGCACATAATGCGGGAGGAGCATTGATTCCTTTGCTTATTGGTTATGTGGCGTTACATTATAGTTGGCGTCATGGTTTTGCCATTGCGGGGGGATCGGCGATTTTTATTGGTTTTTTCTTGTTATGGCGATTACGTAATACACCGGAGTCCATGGGATTACCCAGTGTCGGGCATTGGCGAAATGACGAACTGGAACTCAAGCAAGAATCTCTTGCACCCAATTTAAGTTGGCGGGAAATTTTGCGCCGTTATGTTTTTTTGAATAAATATATTTGGTTGTTAGCGTTAAGTTATACCCTCGTTTATGTGGTGCGAACAGCGATTAATGATTGGGGCAATATTTATCTTACGGAAAAATATCATTACGATCTGGTTTCAGCCAACAGTGCCTTAGCGTTGTTTGAAGTGGGGGGATTTTTAGGCTCGCTTGTGGCAGGTTGGGGATCGGATCGCCTGTTTTCCAGTAATCGTGGACCGATGGCGTTAATTTTTGCCATTGGTATTTTCTTTTCCATTACCGCTTTGTGGTTGCTGCCAAAAGAAAATTATATTTTACAGACCGCACTTTTCTTTGTGGTCGGTTTTTTTGTTTTTGGTCCTCAACTGTTAATCGGTATGGCAGCTGCAGAATGTTCCCATAAAAAAACACCCGGCACAGCGACCGGGTTTGTCGGGTTATTTGCGTATCTTGGCGCAGCGCTTGCCGGTTATCCTTTAGCACTCATCGTGCAACAATTTCACTGGACAGGATTTTTTATTGTGGTGGCTTGTTGTGCAGCCGGCATTGCGCTTTCCTTATTGCCGTTTTTGAAAGCACAGGGTTAGCTTTTTCCTCTGTTTATTGTTCGCTAAACATCATAAGTGCCCATAATCACCGCTTGATCTAAAATATGCCCTTGCATAGCAAAATGGAGATCGTTGAAACGAAAGCCCGGTTTGAGATCAAGTTTGGTATCAAGAGCATAGACGACCAATTCATAGCGATGTAAGCAGTTTGGCGGTGCCATTCCTCCATAGGCTGAGGCTTCGTCAAGCTCAAATTTGCCTAATACGCTTGCCCAAGAATTGGCGCCTTGCACATAATCCGCTGCGGTTTGGCTTTCATTTTCTTTCACGCTTGTGCGTTCAAGATTAGCGATTAGCCAGTGAATCCAGACAAACCCGCTTGCCGTAATAGCATCTTTGTCTTCAAGCACCACAGCGAAAGATTTTGTGCCTTCCGGCGCATCTTTGATTTCAAAGGGAATGGAATAAGTCGGCATACCGTTTGGGCTAAATTGTGTGCCACGTTTGCCATATTTGTCTTCAAATGCACCATTTTTGATGGCGGAACTGGTTACGATCATCATATTCTCCTTGTTTGGGTTAATGAGCGGTGGTTTGAAATACTAGCATATCTTGCTTAGAAAACCACCTCTGATGATGTTAAGCCAACAAATATACGCCTTGATAAGGCATTAACGTCACTTCATTTTCTGCTAATACCAATTCATCATAGTTATTCATCAAGACTTCACCTTTCACATTTAATTCAACCCGCTGTGGTTGAGCGCTCAAATTTGCCAGCACAGTCAAGGTTTGTCCATTGGTTTGACGTTGATATGCCCAAACAGAGGTATGATTCGGGCATAAATCGGTATAATTGCCCTCGGTTAAAATCGGTAATTTTTTGCGAAGTTTGATGAGGGTTTGGTAAGTGTAGAACACTGAGTTTTTATCTGCTAACGCTTTTTCTACATTAATTTCAGTGTAGTTGCGTGCAACATCAATCCATGGTTGAGTTGTGGAAAAACCGGCGTTTTCAGTCGCGTTCCATTGTACCGGTGTGCGAGAGTTATCACGGGATTTTTGTGACAGAATTTTCATAATTAGATCGTCATTCATACCTTTTTCTTTCAGTTCCCCATAAGCATTTAAACTTTCCACATCGCGATATTCTTCAATCGTGGTGAAATTCGGGTTGGTCATACCAATTTCTTCGCCTTGATAAATATAGGGGGTGCCTTGCATACCGTGAAGTAGCATTGCTAACATTTTGGCGGAAACAGTGCGAAGTTCCCCTTCATCGCCAAAACGTGAAACGATACGGGGTTGATCGTGATTACACCAAAATAAGGCATTCCATGCTTTGCCGTGCATTCCTTGTTGCCAATAGTTAAAAATTGATTTCAGTTCGACAAAATCGGGCTTGGCGTATGTCCATTTTTCACCGTTCGGATAATCCACTTTGAGGTGATGGAAATTGAAGGTCATAGATAATTCCGTGTCGTTCAAATTGGCATATCGCTGGCAATGTTCAAGACTGGTGGAGGACATTTCACCCACGCTCATCAAGCCGTAAGGAGTGAGGGCGTTTTGGTTGAGCATTTGTAAGTATTCGTGAATTTTTGGTCCGTCCGTATAAAAACGACGACCATCACCTTCAAGATCATCTTTAAAATGTTCAGGTTTAGAAATTAAATTCACAACGTCTAAACGTAACCCATCAATGCCTTTTTCCGCCCAAAAACGGCAAATCTCGAACAATTCTGACCGCACTTTGGGATTTTCCCAGTTTAAATCCGCCTGCTCAGGCGCAAATAAATGTAGGTAGTATTTTTGCGCTTTATCCGACCATTTCCATGCCGAACCGCTAAATTTTGATGTCCAGTTAGTCGGTTTTTCACGCCAAATATAGTAATCATGGTACTCGCTTTGTGGGTTTTCCCCTTCTTTAAACCAGCGGTGAAAAGTAGAACTATGGTTAAACACCATATCCATTACAATACGGATATTGCGTTTATGGGCTTCGGCAATCAACTGCTCGAAATCCGCCATTGTGCCGTAACTCGGATCAATTTCACGATAGTTGGCAATATCGTAGCCGTTGTCAATTTGTGGCGAAACATACATCGGCGTAATCCAAATGCCATCAATTCCGAGCGTTTGTAAATAGTCTAAACGTTTGATGATACCTTGAATATCGCCTGTGCCACTGCCTGTCGTATCTTGGAATGATTTTGGATAAATTTGGTAGATAACGCCGTTTTTCCACCATTGCGTCTTGTTATTCATCGTTGCTTTCTCGAGTAAGTATGTGTGGATTTGAAAAATCCTCTCACGTTTAAATAGGGGGAAACTTGACCGCATGTATGATAGGGTTTTATGTCCCCTTGAAAGTGCGGTCATTTTTCCGTAAGTTTTTTATATTAAGCAAGCTCACCTGCTTTTTCTTTACGTTTATAAACGAGGGTGGTGAGTATAAATGGGATCACGATCGCAGCGAGCATTGCGAGACCGAATACTCCCCAATATTGATGTTGAACGGAAAGAATACCCGGCAAGCCGCCCACACCAATACTACCGGCTAACACGCCGGATAAACCGCAGATTAAGCCCGCTACGGCTGCACCGATCATTGCGCATAACATCGGGAAGCGATATTTGAGGTTAATCCCATACATAGCGGGTTCGGTTACGCCGAGATAAGCGGAAAGCGCGGCGGGAATAGCCACTTCACGAGATTGCGCGCTTTTGTTTACATAGATAATCCCGATGACCGCAGAAGCCTGAGCAATATTGGATAAAGCAATGATTGGCCACACCGGTGTACCGCCGATACTTTGGATCATCTGCATATCAATCGCAAGTGAGGTTTGATGCACACCTGTAACCACAAGCGGTGCATAGAGAAAACCGAACAATGCCGCACCGATTGGCGCAAAATCTCCCGTCATTGCATGTTTCACCACAAAGGCAACACCATTACCGATTTCACGCCCGATAGGTCCGATAATGCTATGGGCTAAGAACACGGCAAGGATAATGGATACGACCGGTACAATGATAAGATTTAAAAAATCAGGCACGATTTTCGCCATAAAACGCTCAATATAAGAGAGCGTTAAACCCGCCATAATTGCCGGAATTACTTGTGCTTGGTAGCCCACTTTTTCAATACCGAATAAACCAAAATCCCATATTTCCGGCAGTTGTGAACCGAGTGCGTAAGAGTTCATCAGTTGTGGGGAAACAAGAGTGATCCCAAGTACGATACCTAGAATCGGTGAAGTGCCCATTTTTCGGGCAATAGACCAACAAATTCCCACCGGTAGGAAATGGAAAATGGCCTCGCCAATCAACCATAAGAAACTGTGCATACTGTTCCAGAACGGGCTGATTTGGGTTAATGTTTTGCCATCAAACATAGCAATGTCGCCAATTACATTACGGAAACCGAGAATCAAGCCACCGCTAATTAATGCCGGTAGAAGCGGAATAAAAATGTCCGCCATGTGTGAAATCAGGCTTTCATACCATTTTTGATTTTGACGTGCTGCGACTTTTACTTGCTCTTTATCTACACTCGCTAAGCCCGTTTTGTTCAATAAAATTTTGTAATAGTCGCTCACTTCCTGACCGATCACTACTTGATATTGCCCACCGGTTGAAAAATTTGCCTTCACCATTGGCAAGGTTTCAATCGCCTTGGCATCCACCTTACTTTCATCGTTTAACACAAAGCGTAAACGGGTAATACAATGCGTAACTGTTGCAATATTTTCACGTCCGCCGATCGCTACGATCAGCTTATCCACATTTTGCGGATCAATTTTTTGTTTCGCCATAAGAAAAACCTTCTTTTTAGTATAAAAATTAAACGGCTGGGAATTATACGCTTTAGGTTTATAAAGTAAATGGGAACGTTCCCATTTTGGGCAGTATTATAGCGGAAATGTGAGCAAGATCACAAAATTGAAAGGTTATTGGTTGTTTAAGTGCGGTCAGATTTTACTCATTTTTGCAAAATCAGGATTGATTATTAGAGATAGTACCAATGCCCTAGAGTTATGAATAAATATCAGTTCTGAATGAAGAAAATAGAGAAAATTAGGTTTAAGAGCGGTTATTTTTACGTCATTTTCAGAAATCATGTTTTTACGACAAATGAAAGGAAACGAGTCGTTGTTCTACTGTTTTTTTTCCATAAATTTGTGCCAGCAGCAGTTCCACCGCCCAGTTTCCTGCTTGCTCATAGCCGAAATCAAGGTTTATCAAATTTGGTACGAAATGTTCCAGCAGAGGATTTTGTCCGATGTAAGCAAGAGGGCGCATTGATTGATGTTCTTGTAAATACTTTACCATACCAACCGCAAGGCTCGTGGTGGCGCATAACACGGCATCAAGTGGTTGGGCTAGCTGAGCGCTATGCTGATAGCCTGCTTCAATATCAAGTTCAGTGAGGGCAAAATTAGGCTTGAGTTGGTGCCGGTGACAGAAATCCAAATAACTTTGTGTACGTAATCGCCCTGTTGTTTCGTCTTGGTCATGTATGCCGAGATAGCCAATGTGGCGATATCCTTGAATATAGAATTTATCCATAAGCGCATTAATTGCGCCTTGATCATCATAATAAACGCAAGAAATCTCCTTAAAATAACGGGCGATAACAACCATGTTTCCCTGCCATTGTTGTAATATGTCTTCGGAAAGAGGAGAAAATCCAAATACAATTACGCTATCCACTTGGCGTTGTTTGAATAGATTGAGATGGTGGGCAACTTGTTTTTCGTCAAACTGACTTTCAACAATGATCGGTGTAATTTTTTGGCGGTAAAGTGCGGTCAAAATTGCTCGTAATGTTTGGGATTCGCCACTTGAATTGAGTCTCGAGACAATAATACCGACAACCGGTTCTTGTGCACCACGCATAGCTTGGGCAGAACGGTTTGGGCTGAAACCAACGGAGTCGATGATTGCTTGGACTTTTTGTCTTGTGGTTTCGCTGACTTTGGGATCTTGATTTAATACTCGGGAAACGGTAGATTTTCCCACTTGGCAAAGTTTTGCAATATCCTTAATCGTGTAATTTTTTTCCATCTTGGATTAATTTTTTACAGAGTAAACCTTAAATTTTGAAGTTTGTGCCAATACCTCAAATTTCCCAAAATGTTGTTGCAATAAATCTGGATAGGGTAAGAATGCGTTGGCAACAATGCGGAGTTCTCCCCTTTGATTTAAATGCCATTTGGCCTGAGTAATCAGTGTTTTTACTGCACGATAGGCTGTATCGATACCATCATGGAAAGGGGGATTGGAAATGATTAAATCAAATTTTCCTTCAATATCTGAGAAAACATCGCTGGCAAAAACCGCTCCTTCCAATTGATTTTCCGCAAGGGTTTTCCGGGCGGATTCCAACGCCATAGCGTGAATATCGGCCATCGTGATAGCTGCTTTGGGATTCGCTTTTTTGATTATCGAACCAATCACACCGGCACCACAGCCGAGATCCAGTACTTTGCCTTTGATTGGGTGGTTGAGTGTCGAAAGTAAAAGTGCCGTACCCGCATCTAATTCATTTGCACTGAACACACCCGGTAAACTATGGATTGTTAAGCCTTGTAGTTGAGGATGATGATAGGTTTTCCAATAGGTTTGGAGTGAAAAGTGTGGTCGTTTTTTCAGAGAAAAATGATATAAACCGCAACGGCGTGCGGAATCAATTTTGGCAATATCACCAAAGGGGGCGAGTATTTTTTCCACTGAACGCACACCGCAACGGTTTTCACCGATGATCAGGATTTCTTGTTCCTCGGCTGAGTTGGAAAGGAGTTGCAGAAGTTGGAATTGTACTTCTTGTTTGTTTTTTGTCCAATAATAAACGATAAGATCAGCCTTACCTTGAAATTCAATCGAAAATTTGACCGCACTTTGCATACGGGCATAATCGAAATAGCAGCTCCAAACCTGAACAGATTGGCAATGTTGTGCTAGTTTTTGTGGAAATTGATCGTTAATTCCTCCGGCAAGTAAAACAGACTTATGGTAAAAAAAGGGAAGATGGCGCTCTAAAACTTCGCTTTCAAGGGAAATCACGCTTTGAATCCTGTGGGTTATTGGTTAAAATTAGGTGCTATTCTAGCAAAGATAACTCTAATAGAACATTTTTCATTGGTTTTTAACCAATTTATTACAAGGAATTCTTTTATGAAAAAAATCGTACTTGCGGCAGCAATGGTCAGCTTATTATCAGGTTGTCAGCTCATTGAGCAGATACAAGGTAAAGCGCAAGCCCCTTCTAAGGTTGAAATCACACCGGAGCAGATTGAAATGTTCAAAAAATTAGATGAACAATTTGAACGGGTAAAAAAAGTCGGCACTGAAATTGAGTTTAATGGAGAAAAATATGTGAAACAAACGAGAGCGGTAAAAGGCGATGATCCTCGTTTTATTAGCTTAGCAGTGAGTTTAGATCGTTCAAATCGTAAATCGATCACCAGTGAAACTTTCTATCTAAAAGATCTTTCCCATGTATCGACTTTAACGAATAGATATTTGGATTCCAATAAAAAAGTATGTGATTTGCAAACCTTAAGCTATGGCAGTTCTTCTTACTATGCATGTAATAGTAAGGATTTTCAGCGTTTTATTGCAGTGGTACATTCTGAAAAAAATATTCTGTCATTTCGTAGTCTAAAAGCTTATCAACAAAAATTAACGGAAGCGGAAGAACGTTCGATTATAAAGAGCCTTATGAGCTACCCGTTTGATTCAATTTCTCTCTAATTAAAATGGAAAGACGCAATCTTCTTCTAAAAGAGATGGGGATAACTCAATGGGCGCTTCACCGTCCTGAGGTATTTCAAGGGTTGGTGGGCATTACTGTGGCAGAACATATACGTTTTGTGGTGGTATCCGATGAAAATTTGAGTAAATTTCCTTTATTTGAAGATGTATTAATGAGTCTTCAAATAAAGCAAGAAGATTGCTTATGTTTGAATTATGAACAAATCCAACATCTTGAGTTAAAGCATTCTGTACGCTATTGGCTACTCGCTGAAAACATGGAGAAAATTGACCGCACTTTGCCTTATTGTTTGAATGCTGAAGGCATTTATCGTTCACCGAGCTATCGGGATTTTCAATCTTCACCCTCCGCCAAGCGTGAACTTTGGCAGCAAATTCAACAAGTTTAATATTATGCTTCAAATTTTTACTATTGAAGAATGTGATTTTGAGCGTTTGTATGAGATTGAGCAGCAAGCGCATTTAATGCCTTGGTCTTTGGGAACACTAAAAAATAATCAAGGCGATCGTTATTTGAATCTGAAATTGGTTAAAGATAACCAAATTATAGGGTTTGCAATTTGTCAATTGGTATTGGATGAGGCAACGTTGTTTAATATTGCCATTGAACCGGTTATGCAAGGAAAAGGGTTAGGCACATTCCTTTTGCAGGAACTCATGGAACGGCTTAAAGGAAAGGGGATCCAAACCCTATGGCTTGAAGTGAGGGAATCAAATCCGGCTCGTTGGTTATATGAAAAGCACGGATTTAATGAGGCGGATATCCGTAAAAATTATTATCCATTGCCTGATGGAAAAAGAGAGAATGCCGTTGTAATGGCGTGTTATTTATAAAAGAGTGGGCGTTATTGGAAAGAAATAACGACCACTCTTTTACTAAGTTTCTTGAGCCGGAAAAAGGAATGGATTTATCCCACTACGGGAAAAACCTTTTTCTTCCATTTCCACATCTAAGAAAATAGAGGCTAAATCGTCGGCAACAGTTTCCACATTAGGGTCTTTTTCTTGAAACATCATTTTCAGATAGCTTTCGCAGCTGCCGCAGGTTTCTGCGCGGATCAACGCTAATTCTTCATTTAATGACCACATTTCTAATTTATCGTGACCATTGCAATTGGTACATTGAGCGCGAACCAGATTCCATTCACTTTCACACAATGAGCAATGCAAATAACGTAAACCTTGAGATGTACCAATGTGGACTATGCTTGATATCGGCAGAGAGCTACAGACAGGGCAGAGGTGTAAGTTTTCAGCATTTTCTAGCCGACTATGATGGGGAATTTGTTGCGTTAATTGGAGCCAATAGAGTGAGAGCGCTGCCCAAATAAAAACTGCTTTGTCGCTACTGACCAGATTAAACTCTTCCGCCAACAGCTGATCTGCCATCTGTTCCAGTTCGGCGGTGCCGGCTTTTTCCAGTGATTCAATCGTCGTCAGAACTTGTTCATTTGCTTTTAGTTTTATCTCATGCAAGATTTCGCTGAGATATTCACGCCAAATGCTATTACGTTTGAAGGTTTTTGCATTTAGTGGCTCAACACTGCTTAGATGTTCGAAGCTTTGTTTTTCGAGCGGATTTTTTTCTAAAATATTTAGCTGACTTTCAACTATGTCTGCAACAAAAAGCAAATAATCGGCAAATGGATGTTCTTTTGCCAATTCTCTTAAACGTTTTGCACGACGTTGATAAAGATTTTTAGGGTTGGCAAATAGTATAGCCGGTGTTTCGTAAGAATTTGTTTTTTGTTGCTTAATTTCGGATTCTGATAGAATTTTGATACTCATAATGTCTCTTCAATAACAAAAAGTGCGGTCATTTTTAACCGCACTTTTGGAGCTAGTTTTAGACTTAGCCCGCAATACCTTTAAATAAGGCTTTAGGTTTTTCACCTTTTATTTCACGTTCTCCGTCTTTTTCCAACTCCGGTAGCACTTCTTCACGATACCAACGAGGATGGTGTTTTTTCGCCCAACGAACGGTTACCCAACCTTCCACAATACCGCGAATTGATCCTTTTACCCAAAACGCCATGTACATATGTACCATAATGCCGGTAAATAGCATAAAGGCACTGGCAGAATGGAGAAGGATTGCTATTCTTAGCACCGGAATTGAGAAGTAGTGTGAGAAGTATTGACGCCACATAATGATACCGGATGCTAATAAGGTAAACATTGCCAAGATTAATGTCCAAAACAACATTTTTTGACCAAGATTATATTTTCCGTTATCTGATACGGCGTGTTCATTACCTTTTAATACTTCAGTGATCCCTTTCAACCAACGAATATCATTTTTCTCCGGAACATTGTGATGCCAATATAATGAACATAAGAAAATAAAGGCAATAAACATTAAAAGCCCTGTGAAAGGATGAATTGCCCGAGCAAGTTGAGGGGTTCCCAAAATTTCCGTTAACCAAGCAAAATCAGGGAAAAAGAAAGCCACACCGGTAAACATAGTTAGAAAGAATGAAATGACTAAAAACCAGTGACTTAAACGTGCAGGAATTCGATGACGAACGATACGGGTATCGTTCGTAATTTCAAATTTACTCATCTTTTTTTCCTCCGTGTTTATCTTCGTTTTCAAATTTTTCATGGTGTTCTTCGACATCAGTCTCAACATTTGGACCAACAGTTAAGTAATGGCCAAGCTCAGCTAATGCTAAACCACCCATTGCGACAGCCGCAACCGGTTTTAACACATCTTTCCATAACGTGATACTGAGGTCGATTTGCGGATCTTTCGGGAGACCATTGTAAAGCTCAGGCCTGTCTGCGTGATGTAGCACATACATCACGTGTGTGCCACCGACTCCCGGTGGATCATAAAGCCCTGCCTTTTCATAACCACGCGATTTTAGATCGGCAATGCGTTGTTCCGCATAGATTTTCATTTCTTCTTTTGAACCAAAACGAATCGCACCTGTCGGACAGGTTTTAACACAAGCCGGTTCTTGACCGACAGAAACACGATCGACACAAAGGGTGCATTTATACACACGATTGTCCTCTGGATTCATTCTAGGAATGTTAAATGGACAGCCTGCAATACAATAACCACAGCCGATACATTTATCCGATTGGAAATCCACAATACCATTTTTGTATTGAATGATTGCACCCGGTGCAGGGCAAGCTTTTAAACAGCCCGGTTCAGAGCAATGCATACAACCATCTTTACGAATTAACCATTCTAAACGATCGTTTTCTTCCACTTCATTAAAGCGCATTACCGTCCATGCTTTGGCATTAAGATCAACTGGATTGTCATAAACACCTACGCATTGTGCATTGACATCGGAGCGGATGTCATTCCACTCCGAACACCCCACCTGGCAGGCTTTACAGCCGATACAGGTGGAAACATCAATCAGTTTTGCCACTTCAACTTTGTGATCTCGTGCCTGTGGTGCAGGTGTGAGGTCTGAGGTTGCGGAGACCTTAATAATATCTTGAGATTGTACACCCATCGTTTATACCTCCGCTTTCTCAATATTCACTAGGAATGTTTTATATTCCGGTGTTTGTGTATTTGCTTCACCCCAAGACGGTGTGAGAACGTTAGTGGAGAATCCACGATTGCCTTTACCGTTCAAGGCCTTCATATTCCAGTGAATCGGAATACCCACATGGTGAACAGTTTTGCCATCGATTACCAGTTCTTTCAAACGTTTGGTAACCACAGCAACAGCTTTGATATAACCACGTTTTGATGTGATTTTCACCATATCGCCTTTTTGGATACCTTTTTCGGTAGCCAATTTTTCCCCTATTTCCACAAATTGTTGTGGTTGGGCGATAATATTAAGTGCAGATTGTGCAGTCCAACTGTGGAAATGCTCGGTTAAACGATAAGTAGTCGCCACAAATGGGAACTCTTTATTTGAACCGATAAATTCACGGTCTTCTTTGTAAATGCGCACGGTCGGATCCACCACAACATTTGGATGGAGTGGGTTTGTGTCAATCGGGCTTTCTACCGGCTCATAATGCTCAGGCATTGGACCATTGTTGATTTTATCCACAGCAAATAAACGGCCTACACCTTCGGCAGACATAATAAATGGACCCGTATCGGACCCCGGTGGTTGAGTACCGTAGTCGGCAATATCAAACCAGTTCCAGTTTTTACCGTTCCATTTGATTAACTGACGATGTTTATCCCACGGTTTACCATTAATATCTAAGGAAGCGCGGCTATAAAGCACACGGCGGTTTGCCGGCCATGCAAAGCCCCAACCAATGGTACAACCTAAGCCGGATGGATCCGAATTATCCCGATTAGCGGTTTGGTTACCTTTTTCTGTCCATTGTCCTACGTATAGCCAGTTACCTGATGTGGTGGTACCGTCATCACGTAAATGAGCGAACCCATTGAGTAATTGCCCCTTTTTATACATTAAGTTGCCATTTTGATCATAAAGATCCTCAAGAGCATAACCATTTAATTCTTTCGCTAATTCTTCCGCACTTGGTGAGTGTGGTTGTGCATAATTCCATGTCATGGCTTCAAAAGATTCAATACCAGGACCGGGTTCTTCTTTATAGAGCTTATGCATTTCTTCACGAATCATCGAAAGAATATCTACATCCGGTAGTGCTTCACCCGGTTGGTCGCAACCTTTCCAGTGCCATTGCGCCCAACGTCCGGAGTTGGAGATTGAGCCGTCCTCTTCCGCAAAACAAGTGGTTGGTAAACGGAATACTTCAGTTTGAATTTCAGCAGGATTTACATTGTTTGATTCGCCAAAGTTTTTCCAAAATTCAGAGCTTTCCGTTTGAAGCGGATCGAGTACGATTAAAAATTTTAACTTGCTCATACCGGCAAGGGTTTTATTCTTATTCGGTAATGAGTTCAGTACGTTAAAACCCTGTAAAATCCAACCGTGCAACTTTCCATCATTCATTAATTTAACATGAGTGATAGGGTCGTAAAAACGATCTGTTTTCGGTAAGAAATCAAAGCCCCAGCCATTTTCTTTGGTTGCCTTATCACCATAAAAGGTTTTCATCATGCTCACAAAGAATTTTGAGGTATTACGATAATAGTTGATTTGACTCGGAACAATGTCTTTTGGTGTGATTGCATTGATATACTGCTCGTAAGATGAATCTTTATCGTTTGGCAGACGCATATAGCCAGGTAGGGAGGTTGGTAGCAATCCCATATCTGTCGTACCTTGTACGTTTGAGTGCCCGCGTAATGCGTTAATACCGCCACCCGGCATCCCCATATTACCCAATAACAGCTGGATCATTGCCATTGAGCGAATATTTTGTGTACCGATAGTATGTTCTGTAAAGCCTAACGCATATAAATGCGTCATTGTTTTATTCGGTTTGGCCGTCTCACCGATTTCTTTGCAGATTTCTAAGAACAGTTTTTGTTTTACCCCTGTTACACGTTCGACCATTTCCGGCGTGTAACGGGAAACATGTTCTTTTAATACATTAATCACACAACGCGGATGCTGTAATGTCATATCACGTTTGGCCTGACCATTTTCATCAAATTGGTAATTCCACGTTGATTTGTCATAGCTGCGTTTGTCTGCATCGTAGCCTGAGAATAGCCCGTCTTCAAATTTAAAGCCTTCATCGACTAAGAAAGAGGCGTTAGTGTAGTGTTTAACATATTCGCGCTGAATCTTACCATTTTCCAATAGGTAACGAATCACGCCCATTAAGAACGCAATATCAGAACCTGAACGAATTGGCGCATGAAGATCAGCGACAGAAGCTGTACGGTTGAAGCGTGGATCGATAACGATGATTTTTGCACCGTTTTTCTTCGCTTCAATTGCCCAACGGAAACCTACGGGGTGGGCCTCGGCAGGGTTACCGCCTTGAACAATGATTAAATCGGCATTTTTGATGTCAACCCAGTTGTTTGTCATGGCACCGCGACCAAATGATGGAGCAAGACTTGCTACCGTTGGTCCGTGTCAAGTATTGGCTTGGTTACATACCGGTACCATCCCGAGCATTCGAATCCATTTTTGCGTAAGTAACGCAGCTTCATTGCTCATTGCGGACGCAGTCATAATCCCGGTGGTTGACCAACGGTTTACGGTTTTCCCGTTTGCATCGGTTTCTACAAAATTGGCATCGCGATCATCTTTCATTAAGCGGGCAATGCGTTTGATCGCATCTTGCCAAGAAATACGTTCCCATTTGTCGGAACCCGGAGCGCGATATTGAGGATATAAAGCACGGCTTTCACTGTTTATGTAATCTAGTGCGCCGGCGCCTTTTGGACAGAGAGCACCACGGCTAATTGGATGGTCGGGATCACCTTCAAGGTGAAATAATTTTGAACGAGTATTTGTGCCGGTGTAGCTACTTAAGCCTGTATGAGGTTTGCCTGTACTATAAAGCAGCATACCGCAACTAACGGCACAATATGTACAAGTGTTACGGGATTCATAAGCGCGTAATAATTTATATTCACGCGGTGCCGCCAATGCATTTGCCGGAGCAAAGCCTAACATAGCGGCGGAAGTTCCCGCCATACCACCTGCACAGATCTTAAAGAATTTTCTTCTTGAGACCTGCATAATCACTCCTTTCAACAATAGATTGTTGAGATATTATTGGATAGTAAAGAAATTCATATAGAAAATTTGGTTGATTTCGTTAGAATAACGCCAATCAATAGACTAAATTGCGTATAGAAAAACAGCAATTTGAGTTTGTGTAGGATACCTATTTTTCATCGATAAATCCATAATCAAAATACATTATATCCACAAAATGAGTGACTAAGATCACAAAACTAGAGAAAAAAGTTAACATTTTTATTACATGATTTAATAAGCAGGTCATCAATGAATGGGTTAATTGAACAATCCCTCAATTTTTTTGAAAAACTAAAAACATCAGAAAAATCAACCGCACTTTTACAAACAAAAAACGATTTTCTTGCTGTTGAAACGCCGGTTTCACTTGTTTATAACGGTATTTCTCATGCTGTGATGATGTGTTCTCCGCAAGATTTAGAGGATTTTGCCCTAGGCTTTTCTTTAACGGAAGGTATTATTAATCAACCTGCGGATGTTTATGGTATTGATGTACAAGAAGTATGCAATGGCATTGAAGTACAAATTGAACTTTCCAGCCGCCAATTTATGGCGCTTAAAGTCCATCGACGTAATCTGACAGGGCGTACGGGGTGTGGCATTTGTGGGGCGGAACAACTTAACCAAGTTTATAAAAAGTTGCCTAAATTGGACCGCACTTTTCATTTGGATATAAATTTATTTGATCACTGCCTTTCCACATTGCAAGCACATCAACAGCTGGGCAAACAAACGGGGGCAACTCACGCCTGTGCATTTTTTGATTTGCAAGGCAAAATGCTTGCGATTCGGGAGGATGTTGGTCGTCACGTGGCATTGGATAAACTTCTGGGTTGGCACGTTAAAACGGGGAAGCCACAAGGGTTTGTCGTCACTTCAAGTCGGGCAAGTTATGAAATGGTACAAAAGCTCATTTCATGTGGTGTGGAACTGCTTGTTGCCATTTCTGCCGCAACGGATTTGGCAGTAAAAATAGCGGCAGAGCATCATCTGACATTGATAGGGTTTGCAAGGGAAGGCAAAGGGAATATTTACACCGGAAAAGAGCGGTTGATTTTTTAGGAATTTTTACCGATAAATTGTTTCATTAATTCTGATCGTAAAAAAGACGGGGCTGATTGAGTAGCCTCGTCTTTTTTGCTTAAAAAATTTATTCCCCTTTCACTTCTTTCATCCAGCGATCAATTAAACGTTTCGCTTCTTGGTCAGCGCCAAATCGAATGAAATCAATATCAATTAATTTTAATTTCATCGGATCAGGAAGATTTGGGTGAGCTTTTGCATGGATATTAGTCGGTAACTGATAGGAATCAGCTTCACGCCATGGAATTTCTTGTGCTTCAGCGGAAAGAACAAAATCAATAAAGCGTTTGGCATTTTCTAAATTTCGTCCATTTTTGATGATACTTGCTGCACCCAGTGTATAGCCGATTCCTTCACAAGGCAGAATGCCGACAACCGGTGCGCCTTTATCTTTTTCACGTACATAGGCGTGCATAAAGCTCATATTCACCGCCGTTGCACCGGTCGAAAGATTGCTGGTCGCCATTCCGCTCTTGGTGTATTGGTTGATATTTTTGTTTAAGGCTTTCAAATAGTTGAACGCTTTATCTTCACCCATAATTTCAATTAAGGTCGAGAGAATACTATATCCCGTGCCGGATACACGAGGATCGGGATATTGCACCAAATCTTTAAATTCAGGTTTGAGCAAGTCAGCGTAACATTTGGGATGGGGGATATTTTTTTCGGCAAGCAATTTTTCATTGATTCCCATGCCAAGTTCCATCAGATAAATAATTGACGTGGTATCGCCACGCTCTTCGACCAATTTCTTAAATTGAGGCATGATATTTTTTTGCTCAGGCGAACGATAACTGGCAAGTAAGCCGGCATCCCCTGCTTGAAGATGGGGCTCAAAAGTTCCGCCATACCAAACATCCGCTTGGGGATTGTCTTTTTCTGCTTTAAGTTTACCTAGCACAGTACCGGTGCTATGACGTACAAATTGTGTTTCAACATTGTATTTTTTACTAAATGCTTGAGACACTTTCTCACAAGTGGTGTTTTGAACGCTGCAATAAACAACGAGCTTGCCTTGTGCCTCAGCGTGATTGGGGAAACTAAAACCTAAAAGGGTGCAAAGTGCGGTCAATTTTAAGGTAGTTTTTAAATAAGCATAGTGGGTCATCATCATCCTTACTTATTATTAATCAAAGAAAAAAGTAAGTCAGCCCTTGAGCAAGAGGAGATTAGTTTCCTACGTCAGTGCTAACTGCTTCAGGTTCACGGGTATCTCTCAGCGATTTTCGCACCCCGACTAACTGAGCCAAAACTATAAGCTGTTGCTCTATTTTTGTAAAGTCTGATCTGTTTATTGTTCGTGTCGTTGTGGTATTGAAAAATAATGTCTATAATGACTGTAAATTTAAACAGATGAAATAATGTTATGGATATTTCTGAATTACTTGATGGTTTGAATGATAAACAACGTGAGGCGGTGACGGCACCACTTGGTAATTATTTAGTCTTGGCAGGAGCGGGCAGTGGTAAAACCCGTGTATTGACCCATCGTATTGCCTGGTTGGTGGCAGTGGAGAATATTTCTGAAGGTAGCATTATGGCGGTGACTTTCACCAATAAAGCCGCAGCGGAAATGCGTCACCGTATTCAAACCACGCTGAGTCAATATTCCAACTCAAATTTATTTGGTATGTGGATTGGCACCTTTCATAGTATTGCTCATCGTTTATTGCGTGCGCACCATTTAGATGTTGGATTGCCGCAAGATTTTCAAATTTTAGATTCAGAAGATCAACTTCGTTTAGTTAAACGTTTGTTGAAATTACATAATTTTGATGAAAAAGCCTTTCCGCCTAAACAGGCTTGTTGGTACATCAATAATAAAAAAGATGAAGGCTTACGACCACAAGAGATCGAGGATTTTAATGATCGCCAAGAGCGTGAATGGATTAAAATTTATCAGATTTATCAAGATACTTGTGACCGTGCAGGTTTGGTTGATTTTGCTGAATTATTAATTCGTGCTTATGAATTATTTGCTAAAAAGCCTGTGATTTTGCAGCGTTATCAGCAACGTTTTCAGCATATTTTGGTGGATGAATTTCAAGATACCAATAAAATTCAATATCAATGGCTTAAAATTTTTGCAGGGCAAACAGGCAAGGTGATGATTGTGGGTGATGATGACCAGTCTATCTATGGCTGGCGTGGTGCTCAGATTGAAAATATCCAAAAATTCCTCAAAGATTTCAAAGGCGAAACCATACGCCTTGAGCAAAATTATCGCTCTACCGCCAATATTCTAAATAGTGCGAATGAATTAATTGCCAATAATGCGGATCGTCTCGGTAAGAATTTATGGACAGAAGGGGAAAAGGGAGAGCCTGTTGGTATTTACGCAGCGTTCAATGAGCTTGATGAAGCTAAATTTGTGGCATCCCAAATTCAAGACTGGGTTGAAAATGGAGGGAAATTGGATGATTGTGCGGTGCTTTATCGTAGCAACAGCCAATCCCGTGTAATTGAAGAAGCCTTAATCCGTTGTCAAATTCCTTACCGTATTTATGGTGGAATGCGATTCTTTGAACGCCAAGAAATTAAAGATGCTTTAGCTTATTTACGATTGATCAATAACCGCCAAGATGATGCGGCTTTTGAACGCGTTATTAATACGCCATCGCGCGGTATTGGTGATCGCACCTTAAATATCTTGAGAAATCTAACCCGCGAACGACAAATTACCTTATGGCAAGCGATACAGATTGCTATACACGAAAATATGCTTACGGGACGAGCGTCCACCGCATTACTGCGCTTTCAAGAGTTAATTAATTCGTTGCAACAAGATACTTTTAAAATGCCGCTTTTTGCCCAAACGGATTTTGTGATTAAACATTCCGGCTTGTATGATATGTATAAGCAGGAAAAAGGTGAAAAGGGAGAAGTACGGATAGAAAACTTGGAGGAGTTGGTTACCGCTACTCGTGAGTTTGTGAAACCGGATGATGCCGATGAGATGACGGAGCTTACTGCCTTTTTAACCCATGCCTCCCTTGAAGCTGGTGAGGAACAGGCATCGCCACACCAATCTTGTGTGGAAATGATGACACTACATTCAGCCAAAGGGTTAGAATTTCCACGGGTATTTATGGTAGGAGTGGAAGAAGGATTATTTCCAAGTTTCCGTTCTTTTGAAGAGCCGGGACGCTTAGAAGAAGAACGCCGTTTGGCTTATGTAGGCATCACGAGAGCGAAGCAAAAACTCACTATTTCCTATGCGGAAAGCCGCCGTTTGTATGCAAAAGAAGAGCGACATTTGCTCTCCCGTTTTATCGCAGAGTTACCACAAGAGTGTATCCAAGAAGTTCGTTTGCGGGGAACGGTTACACGAGCGATGAATTTAGCTAAAGTCGGATCGTTGGCACAGTCCACAGAAAGTGAAAACGAATGGAAAATGGGACAAAAAGTCAAACATGAAAAATTTGGTTTCGGCACGGTGATTAATGTCGAGGGGAGCGATAATAACACAAGATTACAAATTGCGTTCCAAGCTCAAGGTATCAAGTGGTTGATTGCCCATTTGGCAAAATTGGAGAAAGTGCGGTAGATTTTATTCCCACATTAGATTCAACAATGAAAATTTGCATATTCTGGAAAAGAATGACTAATAACAATTGGTGATTTGGAAAAATTGAAAAAAGTGCGGTAGAATCCAAAAGTGTTTTATTTTGGGGCTAAAGGCTTATTTTAAAAGTGCGGTGAAAATGACCGCACTTTTCCTTTCTAGTACAGAGTGATTGAATGTTTAAATTTATCTTCAAACGAATTTTAATGGTGATTCCAACCTTTATCGCCATTACTTTTGTTACCTTTGCCCTCGTGCATTTTATTCCGGGTGATCCGGTCGAAATTATGATGGGCGAACGTGGGCTAACGCCTGAGGTTCATCAGCAAATGATGCATCAGTTGGGTTTAGATCTTCCCTTATATCAGCAATATCTCGACTATATCGGCAATGTGATCCAAGGGGATTTTGGTGCTTCATTTCGTACACAACAGCCTGTTCTTACAGAGTTCTTTACTCTTTTCCCCGCCACGGCTGAGTTGGCTTTTTTTGCACTGTTTTGGTCGTTACTCGGTGGCGTGATTCTCGGTACAATCGCTGCGGTAAAAAAAGACAGCTGGATTTCTCATACAGTGACCACCATTTCATTGACCGGTTATTCAATGCCGATTTTTTGGTGGGGCTTAATCCTTATTTTATATGTGTCTCCTTCCCTTGGCTTACCGCAAGGGGGACGTTTAGAGAACGATTTTTGGATCGATACACCAACAGGTTTTATGCTGATTGATACTTGGCTTTCCGGTGTACCGGGTACCTTTGAAAATGCGGTGAAATCCTTGATTTTGCCGGCGATTGTATTAGGCACAATCCCCCTTGCGATTATTACTCGGATGACCCGTTCTGCTATGTTGGAAGTGTTAGGCGAAGATTATATTCGTACGGCTAAAGCGAAAGGGCTAAGTTATACACGCATTGTGATTATACATGCTTTGCGTAATGCGTTGATTCCGGTGGTGACTGTGGTGGGATTAATTGTCGGTCAATTGCTTTCCGGTGCGGTATTGACGGAAACGATTTTCTCGTGGCCGGGTATTGGCAAATGGATTATCGATGCTATTCATGCTCGGGATTATCCCGTACTACAGGGCTCCGTTTTAATTATTGCTACGATTATTATTGTGGTGAATTTAACCATTGATTTACTTTACGGCGTGGTGAATCCGCGTATTCGTCATTAATTGTGGGAGAAAAAATGACAGACACGACGTCAATGCTAGCGCCTAGAACACCCCTACAAGAATTTTGGTTTTATTTTAATCAAAATCGAGGGGCGCTTATCGGGTTAATTTTTATTTTAATGGTGGTATTAATCAGCCTATTTGCCCCCTATATTGCCCCTTTTGATCCGGCTGAACAAAATCGCACCGCACTATTATTACCTCCGGCTTGGTATGAAGGTGGCAATGTGACTTATTTACTCGGTACTGATGATATCGGTCGCGATATTCTCTCACGTATTATTTATGGCACCAGAATTTCAGTTTTTGCCGGATTTGGCATTGTGCTCATTTCTTGTTTATTAGGCACGAGCTTGGGCTTGGTTGCAGGGTATTATGGTGGCGCATTAGATACGCTTATTGTGCGTTTAATTGATATTATGCTCGCCATTCCAAACTTATTGCTGATCATTGTTGTCGTCTCGATCTTAGAGCCTTCTTTGGTGAACGCTACGCTGGCTATTGCAGTGGTGTCTATTCCAAGTTATGTCCGTTTAACCCGTGCCGCTGTGCTGAATGAAAAAAATCGAGATTATGTGACTTCATCTAAGGTGGCAGGAGCGGGTGTGTTACGTCTGATGTTTATCGTTATTTTGCCTAACTGTTTAGCCCCCCTTATTGTGCAAATGACCATGGGAATTTCTAATGCGATTTTAGAGCTTGCTACCCTTGGTTTCCTTGGTATTGGTGCTAAACCGCCGACACCGGAATTAGGCACTATGCTTTCCGAAGCACGTAGTTTTATGCAGGCGGCTAATTGGTTGGTCACTATTCCGGGTTTAGTGATTTTATCCTTGGTACTGGCGTTTAATTTAATGGGTGACGGTTTACGTGATGCCCTCGATCCAAAACTGAAACAATAGGGGGGCAGAATGGCATTATTAGAAGTAAAAGAACTTTCTGTTCATTTCGGTGAGAAAAAAAACGCCTTTAAAGCCGTAGATCGGGTGAGTTACCAAGTGGAGCAAGGTGAAGTGCTAGGTATTGTCGGTGAATCCGGTTCAGGTAAATCAGTGAGTTCCCTTGCGATTATGGGATTAATTGATTATCAGGGACGGGTTTCTGCTGATTCTTTAGTATTTGAAGATAAAGATTTATTAACACTGAGTGACAAAGACAAACGATCCTTGATTGGAGCGGATGTGACAATGATTTTCCAAGATCCGATGACCAGTCTAAATCCAGCCTATACGGTAGGTTTCCAAATTATGGAAGCACTAAAAGTCCACGAAGGAGGATCAAAACAATCACGTCGTGAACGCACTTTGGAATTATTACGTTTGGTGGGTATTCCTGATCCGGAATCACGTATTGATGTTTATTCCCACCAACTTTCCGGTGGGATGAGCCAACGTGTGATGATTGCCATGGCGATTGCGTGTAAGCCAAAACTATTGATTGCCGATGAGCCGACCACTGCATTAGATGTCACGATTCAAGCGCAAATTGTGGATTTATTACTTGATTTACAGAAAAAAGAATGTATGTCGTTAATTTTAATTACCCACGATCTTGCACTCGTTGCCGAAGCTGCTCATCGAATTGTGGTGATGTATGCCGGTCAAGTGGTTGAAGAAGGGCGTGCTGAGGATATTTTCCGTGAACCTAAACATCCTTATACGCAAGCATTATTGCGATCTTTACCTGAATTTGCAGAAGGAAAATCACGCTTGCAGTCGTTATCGGGTGTCGTTCCGGGGCGTTATGACCGACCAAGCGGATGTTTATTGAATCCTCGTTGTCCTTATGCAGAGGAATATTGTCGCCAAGTTGAACCTGAATTGCATCAGATCGATAATCGTAAAGTGAAATGCCATACGCCACTGAATTCCAATGGTGAGCCGGTTATTGGCGTAAAGGAAAAGAATCAATGACAAATCATATCAAAGACAATGCTCCTTTACTGAGTGCAATCGGGTTAAAAAAATATTATCCAGTTAAAAAAGGCTTATTTGCAAAAACTCAGCAGGTAAAGGCTTTAGACGGGGTTTCTTTTCAATTAGAGCGAGGGAAAACCCTTGCTGTAGTGGGGGAGTCCGGTTGTGGTAAATCCACGTTGGGGCGTTTACTTACAATGATTGAACAGCCTACAGAGGGCGAATTGTATTACAACGGACAGAATTTTTTAGAGAATAATTCGGAAATCAAAACCTTACGCCGTAAAAAAATTCAAATTGTTTTCCAAAATCCTTATGCCTCATTGAATCCTCGTAAGAAAATCGGTTCAATTTTGGAAGAGCCGTTAATCATCAATACAAAACTTTCTGCTCAAGAGCGGAAGGTAAAAGTCCTGTCTATCATGGAAAAAGTGGGCTTACGTCCGGAATTTTATGATCGCTATCCTCATATGTTTTCCGGAGGACAACGCCAGCGTATCGCGATTGCGCGTGGCTTAATGTTAGAACCGGATGTTGTGGTGGCAGATGAGCCGGTATCTGCGTTAGACGTTTCTGTACGGGCGCAAGTGCTTAATCTTATGATGGATTTACAGGATGAATTAGGGCTTTCTTATGTGTTTATTTCCCACGATCTTTCTGTGGTGGAACATATTGCCGATGAGGTGATGGTGATGTATCTTGGACGTTGTGTGGAAAAAGGCACAACAAAGCAGATTTTTTCTAATCCGCAACATCCTTACACACAGGCTTTACTTTCTGCTACGCCTCGTCTTTCTGCTAATTTGCGAAGAGAGCGCATTAAACTTGGCGGCGAATTGCCAAGCCCAATTAATCCGCCAAAAGGCTGTGCCTTTAGTCCCCGTTGTTGGAAGGCCACAGAAAAATGCCGTGAAGAAAAGCCTTCCCTTGAACAATATGATGGCGGAAAGCAGATTTCCTGTTTCCACATTGAGTAGTAAAATACGAAGAAAAATGACCGCACTTGAGGCTAGAGCAGATTGCTGAACGAAAAAAGTGCGGTCGTTTTTTTGACTATTTTGTCGGTTTTTTGGGCAAACCTGTTTCTAAATCCAGTCCGTTATCCACCCGAAGTCCGGCTTGGTTTGCCAGTTTCATCATCAGCACCTCACTGGGTTTGGGTGGTGCCTCTCCTTCAAACCAACGCTGGAAAGCAATTTTGCCGTCCCATTCGGGTAAGGGGGAGGGAGGTAATGGTACAATCTCATCTAGATCCGGAACTTTGGGTTGGAGGTAGTCTTTATAAGCTAAATATTTCCAAATAGATTTATATCGACGGGAGCATTCATTGTCTTCTTTAAGATTAAATTATCTAAGTATTTTTCTTCTTGTGTTATTAAAGACCCTAGCTAAAATATTTGCAGAAAGAGAGCTCCCATTTTCCCCCCCTGATGAAAAGCCTCTAATGCTTGTTGATATTCTTTCTAATCTAAGTCCTAACATTTCAGAAGCATCGCCTAATCCTTGCCCTGAAGCACAGGCTCGTAGCTGATCGATTAATTTTATGCGCATTTCTGATGTTTTTTCATCATTTATGCCGCCGAGTATGTCAGATACAAAATATTGCGCTTCCCGACTTCCCAAATCCGCCGCTTTGCGTAGATAAGCATATTTCCCGTCTTTTTCCGTACGTACCCCATAACCTACATCTAAATAACCATAAAGATTGTAATAAGCGGTTGCCGGTAATTGTTTTGCTTTAAGCTCGGCAATGTCCTTTTCAAGGCGTTTGATTTCTTGTTCATTGGCTTGATATTTCGCCTCCGCTGCCGCGCGTCCTTCCGGGGTCGGTGATATCATTTTTTGATTATACAAAACCGCTTCATAGCCCTTGCATACAGCCAACTCAAATTCCAACTTCTGTTGTTTAATCGCTCTTGCCACGTTCGGCATCATATCTTGCTTACCCAATAATTTGAACATTTCATTCGTGGTGTAAGTGCCTACGCCAATCCCGCTATCCGAGGAATTGGTCACGGTAAACTAATGAATCGGCTCTTCCGTCCGCCATTTTTCATTTTCTCCCAATGGGCGATAAATTCCCTCACTAACGGTGGAAAACGAAAATATTGATTTTCCGTGTAAATATATCTGGTAGTCTGTTTAATGTTTTTTAAATAGACCTTCATAATGTCTTCAACATCCGGCTGTTCATAGGTGCTCAGGATTTGTGCCATCAGGAGTTTGCTGTTTTCAACCAACGAGGGATTAGGCGGATAGTGTTCACGGGTAAAGGTATTACGCTGTGCTGTTAAGTTCGTCTCAATAGCCTCCTTCCCCCATTGTTTATTGTTTTTCCTGTCCCAAGATTGGCAAAAGTTATGGTTGATATCCCATAATACTTGCCCTGTACGATGCCGGAGACATATTGAAACGGGGATTGCTACAATTTAGTATTTATACTTTTTAATGAACTTTCTCAACTTATTGGAATGATAAAACTTCATACATTGTGTTAATGATCATGCAAAAATGCGCCAGGCTGATGCAGTAAGATCATCGAAAAGTGATCCACTGCATCTTTTGATAAACTCCTTGTTATTTAAACAGGGAATAACCTGGTATGCTTTGCATGGAAACCATCTTAAAAATACGTCGCCTTTATCATAAAGAGGGGCTTTCTCAGCGTAAAATCGCTGAAAAACTTCGACTCAGCCGTCGTACCGTCAAAAAATATCTCAATATGATTGAGATTCCCAACTATCAACGTCAACACACCGATTCACCTAA
>NZ_KB904043.1 GCF_000379905.1 Rodentibacter pneumotropicus DSM 21403 | reverse complement strand
CAAAGTAGAACAAGACGACATCCTCAACATCAACAACAGCCGCTATATCAACGTACACGGCGACACCATCATCCACGTCGGCAATGAACTCAACATTGACATCGCCCAAAACGGCAGCTGGGAAGCGGGTGAAGTGTTTGAACAAATCTGCGAAACCTTTGACCTTGAGGGGTATGAACAGGTAGAACTCAGTGGTCCGGGCGGGTCGATTATCATCAACCGGGAAGGCATCACCTTGGTGGGGGATGTGTATGTGGAGGGGGAGTTGTGTCAAGAAGGGGGGGCACCGGATATGGTTAGTGCGTTACAGAGTGCTGCAAATGAAGAGTTTTGTCCTGATTGTTTGGGCTTAAGAGGAATCGAGCGTGAATAATAAATGTATAAAATATGGTTTATTTGATGCTGCAATTATGCCTCAAGTGTGGTTTAATTTAGATAGCTGGGAGTTAAAATACGAGCCCTTATATCGTGGGGACCATCAACAAATAGCGGAAGCTATCCCTTATCTTATTGAATTAGATTCGACATGCGATATGCAGGCGGTCTTAGATTTATTGACTCTAGATAATTATCAATCTGGTTTATTAATTGAATCATCAGATTCCCTTTCTGATATTATTTCTCGTTTAGCTTATTTCTATCATGTAAGGAATGAACAAGGAGAACCATTTCTTAGACGTTTTTTTGATTTAAAGTTTTTTAACAATTTTTTATATAATCTAACATCTCAGAATTTGCAATTTCTATTCGGCAAAGATTTAGTATTTTATTACTTAGATAAAGATAAAGCGTTTTATCACAAAATTAGTTTACCGGCTAAGGAATTGAGATTTGAGCGAGTTGATTTAAACCATTTTATAAAAAGGTAAAAAATGATGAAAAAATTTACCGCACTTTTATCTGTTTTTATACTAGTTTTTACAACTTCAGCATGCTCAAAAGCAAGCTTTCGAGATGAGTTTTTTAAACAACGCCCTTGTGCAGAAGTGAAATACCGCTGCCTGCCGGAAAATCAGGAGAAACCCATGATAGACACCTCAAAACCTTATGTACTTAGTGCCGAAGAATGGAGGCAAATCGAACAGGATAAAACCCTGAGAATGTACAAAGAAATCAGTCAAATGCTGGAGATTTACTATCCGGGTTTTTGGGAGGGCGTGACGGATATACAAGTAAGAATTGATTGGATGAGCAAAGTTGATGAAATATCAAAGCGATACTTTGGTAACAATCGCATGGAAGGGGAGTTTATGGCGATGGCTCATATTTGTTCGATTATAAGTATTGATTTTGAAAATAAACCCGATTTCCAATTTATAGTGAGAAAATTAAAGCAAGATAAGGAAGATCCTTTTGCTGTTAGTAATATAATTAGGTATCTAAGATTTGAAATACTTAAAAAAGATTATGATGTGGCTGGGTATTATTATAACACTTGGAACTTACGTGGAGTTCAAGAGGGAATGCCAAAAATAACTCGTCATATTCCCGATTTTTATACAGAAAATAAACCTAGAGACACTAAAGAAAATGTTTATAAGGTCTATGAGAAATGGCGCCAAGCGGGAGGCGTATATGACTTGTAAAGTATTTTGTGTTGGGGTGTTTTTTGATGGCACCGGAAACAACCTTGTTAATGATGAAAAGTTAAGTCAAACCAGTAATATTGCACGGTTATACCGACTTTACCCTAAACTTGCTGAAAAAGACGCTTACATCATCGGAAACAAAGTGACGGAATGTCGTATTTATTTAGACTCGATTTATATCGAAGGGATCGGTACAAAGGATAATGAATCCGATTCAGGTTGGGAGCAAGGTACGGGATCAGGTGGGGCTAAACGAATTAATCGAGCTGTAAAAGAAATTAGAGCATTAAGAGCCAAATTTCCTAAAAATGAATATAAATTTTATATTGATGTTTTTGGTTTTAGTCGAGGAGCCGCTTTGGCTAGAGATTTTATCAATACAATTATTACGTATGAATTGGATAAACCACTATATTCTTCATTTAAATTCATCGGATTATTCGACACAGTCGGTTCTTTTGGCAAAGCCGGTGATGATAAAAACTATAAACCGATAGATGCGAATGAAGGTTCGGAAGGCAAGGCTCTTTGGGGTGAGATTTTCGGCACGCCTTCATCTAAAAAGTATGAACCCTATAATTTTAATTTAAGCCGCCAAAGTGCAGAAAAAATTGTCCATTTTGTGGCATTGGATGAATATCGTAAAAACTTTCCTTTAACGGATATTGAAGGTGCCGGGGAAACTTATCATTTTATTGGTGCTCATTCTGATGTGGGAGGTGGGTATAAACCAATAACGAAAGAGCTTATTTTTGAATATACCAATAAAAATACGCCGGCAGAAGCCAAGCAAGCCTTATCAAATCCGGATAAAAATGGTATTCAAATTGGAGAAGGGTGGAATGCAGAGTATCGCCCGGTAGGGAGATATGCTTCGTTTCCCGGCCACCGAGATATGAATTATGCGTACGCTTATGCCCGCAGAACGATTAGTAACGATTTACAACGAATAACGTTAATGGCAATGTATAACTGTGCAGTTAGGGCAGGCGTACCTTTTTTGCCTTTCACAGAAGACCTTAGCCAATCCCATTTAACAGCTTTAGAGAAAGAGATAGCTTATACGGAATATAATGCTTTTTTTAACACACTTACAACAACCTCTGAAGCCGTGTTACCGTTGCTGAAAGGCGATTTTAGCCAAGAATTTAAAGCGTATTTGAGCGAAGTATTAGAAAGCCCATTTTCGGTTGAAAGTTTCATTAATCATCAAACGGATAAGCTGAGAAAAAGCGACCGATTACCTAAACGACCACAGCATTTTAGAGATAAGTTGCATTTAAGTATTTTGGCTAAATATGCGCATAATTCATCTTGTACAGGTGATGCGGATGGCTTAAAGTTGCCGCCAATAGGCTTTAAGCATAGAGCGCCGAATAGTTTCGGAGAGACCGTGGCAAATTCAGCACTTTATAGTGGTCTATTTGGGGCAATAGATATTCATCCCATTAGACTTGTTTTTGAGAATAATGTAAATGATGCTGTTGTGCTTGATGAGGGATAAGTTCAGAATTAGAGCTTATATTACTTAGTATTAATTTCTCTATGAAAACAACTATTCCTGATTCTTCATTACAAACCTTGGCGTAGCCCAAAAGCTCCGCCCGATTATTCGGGGCACAATACGGCACGATGATGATACCCCGTATCGGTGATGAAGTCTTAGTCAAATTCCTCCATGGTGACCCGGACCAACCNATAGTCACCGGCAGAACCTATCACAGTACCACCGAACCGCCCTATCTTCTGCCCAAATACAAAACCCACATTAGGTATTACAAGCAGATGACAAAGGAAGATCCGTCTTTCATCCAAGTTTAGTGGAGCAAACGGAAAAAGTTTGTCTATAAAGATTGTTTTTTGGCATGAACAATATCCGAAAACCGCGCATTCGGAAGTGCCGGAATTTAGCTTGATAAACGGGAAAAGGGTGGTGAGGTTAAGAGCCTATAATGTCTATGAAATCACACCACGGGCTATTCCTAATGAGAATAATAAGCCTGCCACCTACATTATCTTGTAAAGCACCGAGTAAAGAATCATCCAATATTTACTACATAATGCCGTAAAATTTAGTTATTTTAAATTCATTAAAAAAACCGCATATTTTAAATGCGGTTTTTTCATTTAAATAAAGGGAAATTCAGATTACCACTGATACATATAGCCTGCACCAACCATATTATATCCTCGGGTATCTAACCCGACACTGGTTTTGATAATATGTTTACCGTTATCAGACATAAGGGAATAACCAACAGAAATTGCATTCTCATCACGATAACTTGCTACACCAACCCCAACACCACTCGCACCATTTCGCGTTACCTGTGGAATATTAGCCATTGCCCCCGCTTGAGCAATACCACCACGCAATTTACGATCTACCCGATTCAATTTATTTTCCAATTGACGAACTTGGTTATTGGTTTTTCTAAGTTGGGCATAGTTAACCGCATCACTATCCTTTGTCCCTTCTGCAACATTAGTGATTTTTTTATTACCGGCATTGATACCTTGATTATTCACCACGACATCACCAGCCTTAAATTCATTGGCATTGACCACATCAAAAATTGGTTTATCCGTTGTTGAATAGGTAATATTTTGACCGTCTTGTTTTACTACTATATTTTTACCGGCTTTATAGGCAACAGTATTACCCGCTTTCACTTTTTCAATCGTTACATTAATAGCTTTTCCACCATCCTCACTTCCTGTTGTGATGTTAAAACTGCTGTTGTTAATTGCATTTGCCACATCAGTGACGCTAGCTAAGTTACCCTTCGTCGAATCAGCCACTACAATCCCATTGTCATTAACCGAAATATCACCTGTATCAACATTCACAGTTGGAGGAACCGGTGTCGGCTTAGGTTGAATATTTTTTATTTCTTCCGTTAGCTTGTTAGCAATAAGATAAAGTTGTGAACCATTAATTGCATCCGTTGAGGTTGGAGAAATATCACCGGCAGAAACATTTTTAATTTGGCGTGTTTCACCGAGTGTTGAATTCCCTACCGATACTGTACCCACCGATGTTGCCCCTGCAAAATTACCATAGGTTATACCGTTTACCGTGCCTTGAAGGGTATCTTTTGCATTCTCTGTGCTAGATTTATCACCTAATGCAACTGAACGTTTATGCTCAGCAAGGGCTTCTTTCCCTATTGCAATGACACTCTCTTTTATCGCTTGGGAATCCGTCCCTAATGCAATGGAATGATCGCCTGTCGCATTCCAAACTTCATGTTCGGCTCGGTGGACTTGTCTCCCCCCATTTGTTGTATACCAAGCTTTTGTATCAGTTGTCATACTTCCGATTGAGATTGCATTTAAACCACTTGCCGAAGCGCCATTACCCATCGCAATAGAATTATTCCCTGCTGCAGATGATGAAGGGCCTGCTGCGGTGGAATAATCCCCCAATGCTTCCGCCCAAGTCCCTAATGCTGAAGCCCCTTTTCCAAAAGAATAAGCATGCGTACCAACACTTGTACCCGCATAACCTAATGTTTTAGAATCATCGCCTAAAGTCGTTGCCCTATCATTCAGAGCATAGGCTTTTGTGCCTAATGCGGTTGATCCCCAACCAATTGCTCTTGACTCATCCCCAATGGCAATCGTAGAAGTTGCTTCATCTGATAGCCCAAGAAGTTCCGCAGCCATATCGCTCGGAGAATTTTGTTTGCGTAAAGTTTCTACCGTACTTTTTATGTTATTTTTTACGTTTTGATCAATATTCGCCGCACCATCTATATTTGTGATATCTAATGTTCTCGCATCATTACCAATAGCGATTGATTTTACCCCTGTTGCCGAAGCTTTATTCCCCATTGCAATCGCACCATTGCCAATAGTATTACTTTCTAAACCAACAGCAATAGCCCCTCCACTACTTGGGTTTCCATAATAAGCACCCGCTAAAGATTTCGCACTCCCTCCCAAAGCGATGTTTCCATCCCCTTCGGCATTGGCACGGCTACCTATCGCATAGCTTAACCAACCATTTGCTACGGCTTCATGACCATAGGCTATACTCTGTGAACCATATACTGTTGCTTTATATCCTTCTGCAATACTATATACTCCACTATATCTCCCTTTTTTATTCTTAGAAGCCGAAGTATAAGCATCATTTTGATTAACTGAAGATTCCGGACCAACTGCTATAGAATGATTTGCTGTAGCCGCAAGTGTTGGCGTCGTTGGATTTGTTGTTTCTATTTTTGAATAATCATTGATAGAAGCGGAAAGTACATTCGTACTCACAAGAAATGCAATTGGTGATAAATAAAATACCTTTTTCATAATAGACCCTTATATAAAAAATTATAGACCCGAAAATAAAACTTTCATTTTGTCTATAAATATTTCATCGTCAAATTTCTTTACAAAAATTTACTGTCATTTTTCCTTTTAGCATAAAGTATTCCTAACCTTTGTTTGGCTCTGCCCTGACTACAAAAACGCAAACTATGCTCACAGAACTCAAGAAATAAACAAGGCAAATTTGCTATAACTCACACATTTCAATCATTTTCCACAAAGTCATGGATATTCTCGTTGTTATTCTCACGATAGGCATTCTCTCATTCACCCTTATCCTCTTTATTCGTTTTCTACAAACTCAAAATAATCGGGAGTTTAAAGGCGAAAAACTCATTCCTTTTAGCTGTGGGAAAATGGTATAAATGATTTGCAGGAGTTTGATAATAAAACTGTTCTACGAGAAAAATAATGTCCACAAGATTCTATAAAACAAACAATGACAACAGGAGATAATAAATCTTCTTCTACTGGTATATCCAAAATATATATTTCATTTAAATAAATGGGGACATCAGGGAGAAATAAGTTTAACTAAAAAATATGCTAATAGAATCCCTAACGACTTAAAAATAAAAATCACAAATCCAAAAGCTATTATCTTATCAGGTAGAGATAATAATTTTTCAGAAGAACAATATTTTGACTTTGAAATAATTAGAAGAAAATATTCTAATATAATTGATATTATGACATATGATGATCTATTAAGAAGAATAGAGAATATCATAAATATGTTAAAGACTTAATTCATAAAAAAACGGCACTCACGTGCCGTCTTTCTCATCTATAAACTACTTAGACAAATCAATCTGATACACCGCAAAACCGACTTCGTCAGTGCCAACCTGTTTTGTTGGGTATTGTGCTTTTTCTTTGATAAATTGTGCCGCTTGTTCTGTCGGTGAGGTTTCAAAACGAATGTCTAATTTATCATTACCCGTGATAGAAACAAAACGCCAGTTTTTGTCCGCACTTGGGTTTACTGCGCCCTCTTTTTCACTGGTTGCTTTGATGTAATCGGCAAGAATCTGGCGGTTTTCATCCGGTGAGGCATACACAATATGTTGATCGCCTGTGCCGGGGAATTTATTGCTGTAAGCACGATAATTGTTAGTCGCAATTAAAAATTCCGCGTTTGGCTCAACCGCTTTACCTTGATAAGTTAGGTTTACCACACGGTGCGATTCAGGATTAATGAGTTTACATTCGCCATCATAACGTGCCGGTTTAGTGATGTCGAATTCATAATTTACACCGTCAATCACATCAAAATTATAAGTGCGGAAACCTTCCCAATTAATCAATGATTGCGGTTTATCGCTGGTCGGGTCGATTTGATTGAACATTCCTGCGCTACACTCAAGCCATTCTTTGAGCTGATCGCCCGTCACTTTTACCACCACAAGGGTGTTTGGGTAAAGGTAGAGATCCGCCGCATTACGGAAGGTTAATTCGCCTTTGTTCACTTCGGTGTAACCGGTCGGATCGTTTTTACGTCCACCCGCTTTAAATGGCGCACCCGCACTTAAAATCGGTAAACCTGCCATTGCCGCCACACTTGGTGCAACTTTTTCTACGTAGGCTTTTTGAGCTTGGTTCACGATTTGAATGGTTGGGTCATCTTGTACCAAAGCTAAATAGCTATACATATTGTCGGTGGCTTTACCAATAGGCTGCGATACAAACTTACGGGTCGCTTCGTGAACAGGCTGTAAAAGTGCGGTCAATTCCGGGTCATTTTCGGCAAGCGCTTTTTTGTTCTCTGCATCAAAAATAGGGCGAAGCGCCGCACGCCCTTCCGTCACAATCCATTTGCCATTATGCTCGGTTAAGCCTAAATCCACCACACTGATATTATTCGCCCAGTATCCAGCCATACTTTCCGGCACACCTTTTACCGTGCCTTTCACAATATCCGCATTCGGAGATTTGGCGAACTCTTTATTCGGAAATAAACGGTGTGAATGACCAAAAATCACCGCATCAATGTGCGGTACATCCGCCAAGTAGAATGCCGAATTTTCCGCTCCCTCGCGATATGGCTCATCGGACGGTCCGGTATGAGCCAACGCAATCACAATATCAGCCCCTTTTTGTTTCATTTCAGGCACATATTTTTGTGCGGTTTTGACAATATCACGGGCTTCCACTTTGCCTTGTAAATTAGCCTTATCCCACACCATAATTTGTGGCGGCACAAAGCCGATATAACCAATTTTTAACTTGTGGGTTTTACCTTGCTTGTCCACCACCACTTTTTCTTGGATTACATAAGGCGTGAAATAAGGTTCATCACCGCCAGCTTTTACCACATTGGCATTAACAATCGGGAATGTTGCCTGTTTCATTGAATCTGCCAGATAATCTAAGCCGTAGTTAAATTCGTGGTTGCCAACCGTACCTACGTCATAATGCATAGCATTCAAACAGGCGATTGCCGGATTCGGTTTGCCTTCTTTATAACCTTGCGCCGCTTGGTAATCTGCAATCGGGTTACCTTGAATTAAATCACCGTTATCCACTAATACACTGTTTTTTACCTCATTGCGGGCTTGGCGAATTAAACTTGCCGCACGGGTAAAACCGAATTTATCCGTTGGCGCATCTTTGTAGTAATCAAAATCCGTTAAAAAGCTGTGAATATCCGTCGTTGCCACAATGCGTAAATCTACATCAGGTTTGCCTTTTGCCATAGTGAAACGGCTTGCACTTAATGCAAGAATACTGGTTGCACCGATTTGAATAAAATGTCGTCTGTTAATCATAAAAATGTCCTTATTAGAGGGATAAAAATTAATGCTATTCTAAGAAAAACACTATGTTTTTGAAAGAAAGTGCGGTCAATTTTGGGAATATTTTTGAAAAGAAAGGAGATATAAAACACCTTAGAAAATAGTAGTATATGTAGCAAATACACAAAACAGAAATTCAACGGAAACGTAGGGACACACTGCGTGTATCCGGTATAAAACCAAAATCATGTTTGTGTAACTGCTACATAATTCAGGAAAATAGGCTATTCCCCTAATAATCGCTGTAATAATCCGCTATAAATATTCACGCCTGTAACCAATTGATTTTCATCGAAATCAAATTCAGCTTCATGATGGCCTGCCGTGCGATCAGCGCCAAGGATAAAATAAATGGCTTTTCCACCATGATCTTGCACGCGTCTGCCTAAAACCGTGGCATCTTCACTGGCATTAAAAGCATAATCGGCATCAATGCTTTGGATTTGTGGCTGCTGCAAAGCAATTTCTTCTACTAATTACACCAATTCCACATCATTGTTCATATCCACTGCTTCACCGACGATTTCTGTGTCATAAGCCACATTGAAGCCGATAGAAATACCTTTGGCAATTTGCATCACTTGCTCAACCATATATTCATTGATCTTTTTATTTTCGCCACGGACTTCAAGTTGTAATTCAGCCTCTGTTGGGATCACATTACGGCCTTCTCCCGCTTTTAATACGCCGACATTAATACGTGTCATACCTTCACCGTGGCGGGCAATACCATGTAATTGTGTAACGGTATGTGCTGCCGCAAGTAACGCATTATGCCCTAAATGAGGTGCGGCGCCGGCGTGTGCCGGTTTACCATGGTAGCGAATATCAATTTTGCTTGTTGAGAGAAAGTTTCTTGGATTAGAAATTACCGTGCCGGAATTTGCACAAAAACTGATATGAGATCCGGCAAAATAATCAGCATCGTCAATCACCCCACTGGCTGCGATAGCTGCCGCACCACGCACGCCTTCCTCTGCCGGTTGGAAGACAATTTTTACTTTACCTGTGAGTTTTTCACGGTTTTGGGCGATCCATAATGCAGTTCCCAGACCAATGGTAATATGTGCATCGTGACCACAAGCGTGCATAAAACCGTCATTAACAGAAGCAAAACCTTCTTTATTCGGGATATGGTTCGGATCACTGGTTTCTGTGACATTCACACAGTCAATATCAAAACGTAAAGCCACCGTTTTCCCCGCTTTACCGGAATCAAACACAGCGACACAGCCGGTATAGCCTGCCATCTTATCCAACCATTTTTCATTCATACCATAGGCTTTTGCTTTCGCCAAACCATTATCCACCACCGCTTGTTTGCGTCCGCGAACAAAATCAGGATTAATAATTTGCTCGCCCATTAAAATTTCAAAACAGCCAAGGCTTTCTAAATAATTTGCAATGCGTGCCGTTGTCCAAAATTCGCTCCAGCCAATTTCAGGAAAGCGATGAAATTCACGGCGCCAATGAGTGAGCTGGGATAAATCCAAGTCCATTTTTTTCTCCTTAAAAAACTTAATGAAAAAATACCGCACTTTGTGTGCCGTGCGGTAAATTTGAGGGGTTATAACATAAATAATGCCAAGAATAAGACGGCAAGTACCATTCCCGGTGCGGTGCGTTTCACCATTTGAACCGGACTTACCATGGCAAGACCGGCACAAACAATGGTAACACCGGCAATCGGTGAGGCGGTACGCCCCAATGCACCGGCAATCGCCGCAGCCATACCAAGATTGACATGGGTATAGCCTAACTCTACCGCATGTGGTGTGACGGCACTATTAAAGGCAATGGCGGCTGCATCGCCCGATCCGGTAATTAATCCCATTAAAAATGGTCCGATAGTTGCACCCCAACGCACAAATTCGTTGGATTCTTTTAAGAAGGCAATAGCTGCATCTACTGCACCGGTTGATTTTAATCCTGCAACAAATACGCCGGCGGCAATAATAATACCAAGCACGTTAGCGTAAGAATTTCCCATACCATTAAAAAATTCCTCTGTGATTTTGACAGGTGAAATGCGGGTAACAATAATGCTGTAAATTGCGCCGATTAGCATGGCTTGCGGTACGCCCATTTTTGTCCATTCAAGACCCGGCGTTTGTTGTAAGGATGTGCCACCAATAACCAAAATGATCAATGGCAATAATGGCGCAATAGCATAGAGTACATTCACCCCTTGTGCCGTTTGGGTTTCACTTTCTTTTTGTTCGGCAAGATAGGCTTTACGGTGTTCTTCGCCATAATCTTTAAAAACAAGAGCTAAAATTGTCAATACAACCGCACCGATCGCGCCAGCAATCATATTGTAGGGAGCGTGGGAAAGGTTCACTTGAGTGATGGTTAAACCGGACATTTCACTGATCATGGCGGAATGGGAAGATCCCGGACTCATCATTGAACCAAAGGTTCCCGCTAGAATAGCAGCTCCCGCAGTGGCAGGACGAACACCTGCACTTTTTAACACTGGGATTAATGTTGCACCCACCGCCGCCGCACAACCGGCAGCAGAAGGAATCGCGATATTAATAAAGAAAGTAATAATGGTGGCAATAGGAATTAAGAAAAATTTTAGTCCGCTTAACGGTTTAGTCAGTAAATGCACCAAATGTGTATCACATTGTGTGTATTTCATCACATAGGCAAACCCCATACTGGAACAAATCGCCATAATCAACCCACCGGATGTCATACTCTTTGCAAAGGCATCAAGTGCGCCCATTGGGTTTAATGTAACAATTGACATCAATAAACCGGCACCGATTAATACGGTTCTTGTTTCCGACTTTTTGATCAAAAAATAAATGGTGGCAAGAATACCAATAATTGCCACCAAAGATTTAAATACTTCCATAATAATGTTCCTTTTAGGTTAATAAGAAAAACTGTGATTCACAGCAAGGGGGTCACATTGCATACCCTCACTGAAACGTAAAATAGGACTCTCACCCAGCACTGTCGCCAGCCCTCCTTGAATATGCAATGCAGAGCCTTCCGGTAACGCATAGACAAGTGCGGTCGGATTAACGAGTAAAAATTCAGCCAACCGCTCTTCGCGACTTTCGCCATTGTGACCTTGCATTTTACCGGAAATAAAGTGAGGATTAATTTGATGAGGAAATAATTGCAATGCAGAAAAAGAAGGGGGATAAGTAATTGGCATATCGTTTGTTGTCATAATAGAACCGCCTGCCACATTTGCCCCGGCACTCCAACCAAAATAGGGGGTTCCGGCATTCACTTTTTCCCGAATAGCCTCAATCAAATTATTTTCATAAAGTTGTTTCAATAAACAAAACGTGTTACCTCCACCAATTGCAATCACATCTGACTGTTCAATAATATCACGATGTTGTTTACCATGATGAACAGAAATAATTTCCATCTCTACATCTGACAAGGCCTCTTGTACAGTTTTTTCATACTCATCGAAAGTTCGACGTACTCCGGCATAAGGAACAAAAGCGATTTTTTTACCACGATAATCCGCTAAAAATTGCTGTAACCAAGGCAATGCGTGTTCTAAATACCCCGTTTCTTTGTATTTTGAACTGCTGAGAAGTAGTATATTTTTCATATTTATCTCGTCCTGTTATATAATTAACAATATCAGCATTATACTTATAGAAAATTAAAATAAACATAAAATTTTATTTATATTAAACATTAGAATAAATAAAACCATTGTTAAACAAATGTTATAAAAGATTAAAAAATAAAATTTATTTTGATAGAGATCACATTTTTAAAAATTTATTATTGATTCTATTTTTAATAAAGTACAGAATAATGACTAATAAGGTCTATTTAATTGTATAGATGTGAGGAGGATTCTATGCAAGCACATACATACATACATACATACATACATACATACATACATACATACATACATACATACATACATACATACAAGGATTTTACGCCTTTTGACCTTTAATCCAATAAAAGGTCGTTCTTTAATGGCGCATATCCGCCGCACAAGACATATCATGAAACCCTCTCATCGCTCGTGTTTATCTTACTCTATTTTTGTACCCCATAAGCCATTCTGTTTATTTCTCTAGTAGTGTGTCCACTATTTAGAGAGAACTTAGCTTTAAAAATAAATATAACACAATAAATTGTTTCGTTATTTTTATTTAAAGCAACACTCCCTATTTTAAATAAAAAAGACCACATCGCTAATATTTATTAATTAGCGACATACACTCTTATTATTTAAAAAATAAAGCATGCATTATTTTTATAATGCAAGAAGCTTTTTCATCTCAAAATATAAACAAGGAGTTAATATGCCTAAATTAAAAATTGCATTTAGCCCGACAGTTACCCAATATTTCTTAACTCAAAGAGATATGGTAGAAATCAAACAAACTGATTTTACTGATGTCGCTGCTATTGTATTAAGCTCTTTCGATGTAGATCAATTTATTGGTTCTATCAAAGAAACTGAATTTAATATTCCCGTCTTTGTTGTTCAAACAGCCGAGCAACCACTTTCACCGGAATTTTATGATTCTGTTTACCATATCCAAGATCTCAATGGTTATGATATCCGGCTTTATAGTCGTCAAATTGAAACTGCCGCTAAACTTTACGAAGAAAAAATGCTTCCTCCATTCTTCAAAATGCTTAGCGAATACGTGGAAATGGGGAATATTGCCTTTGACTGTCCGGGACACCAAGGCGGTCAATATTACCGCAAACATCCTGCTGGCCGCTTCCTTTATGATTTCTACGGAGAAAACATTTTCCGTTCGGATATTTGTAATGCCGACGTTAAATTAGGTGATTTACTTATTCATGAAGGGGCAGCTTGTGATGCACAAAAGCACGCGGCACAAGTGTTTAATGCCGATAAAACTTATTTCGTATTAAACGGCACATCTTCTGCCAATAAAGTGGCATTAAATGCCATTCTAGCGCCGGGTGATCTTGTTTTATTCGACCGAAACAACCATAAATCCAACCATCACGGTGCATTAGTTCAAGCAGGTGCAACCCCTATTTATCTTGAAACAGCACGTAATCCATTCGGATTTATCGGCGGTATTGATAGTCACTGCTTTGAAGAGGGCTATTTAAGGGATTTAATTAAAGAAGTCGCGCCAGAAAGTGCGGATAAAAAACGCCCGTTCCGTTTAGCCGTTATTCAATTAGGTACTTATGACGGCACGATCTATAACGCACGTCAAGTGGTGGATAAAATTGGTCACCTTTGCGACTATATTTTATTTGACTCCGCTTGGGTAGGTTACGAACAATTCATTCCAATGATGAAAGATTGTTCTCCTCTTTTGTTAGAACTGAATGAAAACGATCCCGGCATTATCGTGACACAATCCGTTCATAAACAACAAGCAGGTTTCTCACAGGCCTCCCAAATCCACAAAAAAGATAAACATATCAAAGGTCAAAGTCGTTATGTTAATCATAAACGCTTTAATAATGCCTTTATGTTGCATGCTTCTACCAGCCCATTCTACCCATTATTCGCAACACTTGATGTAAATGCCAAAATTCAAGGTAGCTCAGCCGGTCGCCGTTTATGGCATGATTGTGTAAAAGTAGGGATTGAGGCACGTAAATTAGTCTTAAATAACTGTGACCTTATTCGTCCGTTTATTCCAACTACGATAAAAGGCAAAAAATGGCAAGATTACGATACTGAAGAAATCGCTACAAACCTTGAGTTCTTCAAATTCCATCCAACTGATACATGGCATAAATTTGAAGGTTACGAAGATGAACAATACTTCGTTGATCCTTGCAAATTCTTGCTCACCACACCGGGTATTAGCTTAGAAAGCGGTGAATATGAATCTTTCGGTATTCCGGCCACAATCCTAGCAAACTACCTGCGTGAAAACGGCATCATTCCGGAAAAATGCGATTTGAACTCCATCCTATTTTTGTTAACGCCTGCTGAAACCTTAACAAAAATGCAAACCTTAGTCGCCCAAATCGCATTATTTGAAAAACATATCAAACAAGATTCGTTATTACAAGACGTATTACCAACCGTTTACAAAAATAATGAGGAACGGTACAGAGGTTATACCATTCGTCAATTATGCCAAGAAATGCATGATCTCTATGTCAGTCGCAATGTAAAACAATTACAAAAAGACTTATTCCGTAAAGCTACCCTACCTGAATATGCAATGAATCCTCACAATGCCAATGTCGAGTTAATTCGCAACAATGTGGAATTAATTTCACTCACCGACATTGTGGGCAGAATTGCAGCAGAAGGAGCGCTTCCTTATCCTCCGGGAGTCTTATGCGTCGTACCGGGAGAAAGATGGAGTACAACCGCTCAACAATATTTCTTAGCGCTAGAAGAAGGCATTAATACCTTACCGGGCTTCGCACCGGAAATCCAAGGGGTCTATCTACAAAAAGATCCTGACGGACGGACTCGTGCGTATGGCTATGTATTAAATGAACATTAATCGCTAAAAAAGTGCGGTCATTTTTCAATGAGAATATTGACCGCACTTGAGGAATAAATTATGAGTACAAAAAGTAATAAAATTGGTGTGGTACAACTTACCATTCTCACCATGGTAAATATGATGGGCTCCGGTATTATCATGCTACCAACAAAACTAGCAGAAATTGGAACTATTTCTATCATATCTTGGCTGGTTACCGCTGTCGGTTCAACCGCTCTTGCTTACGCATTTGCACAATGCGGAATGTTCAGTAAAAAATCCGGCGGTATGGGTGGCTATGCCGAATATTCTTTCGGTAAAGCGGGTAACTTCATGGCAAATTACACCTATGGTGTCTCTTTAGTTATCGCCAACACGGCAATTGCAATTTCTGCGGTGGGCTACGGTTCCGAACTGTTAGGCACAACCCTTTCACCGTTATCCATTGCATTATGGACAATTTTTACCTTGTGGCTTGCCACTGTCCTTAACTTTGGCGGCGCAAGAATTACAGGGAATATTAGTTCATTCACGATTTGGGGAGTGATCATTCCCGTTGTTGGTCTTTGTATCGTCGGTTGGTACTGGTTTGATGGTTCACTATATATAAACTCTTGGAATCCTCACAATGTCCCAACCTTTGAAGCAATTGGTGTCTCTATTTCTATGACCTTATGGGCATTTTTAGGTTTGGAATCAGCTTGTGCAAATGCCGATGCCGTTGAAAATCCGGAAAAAAACGTACCTATCGCCGTATTAGGTGGAACAATTGGTGCGGCAGTAATCTATATTGTCTCAACCAACGTGATTGCCGGTATTGTACCAAATATGGATTTAGCACAGTCTACCGCACCATTCGGGTTGGCATTTGCCCATATGTTTAATGAAACCGTCGGTAAAGTCATTATGGGCTTAATGGTTATGTCTTGCTTCGGTTCCTTATTAGGCTGGCAATTCACCATTGCACAAGTATTTAAATCTTCAGCAGAGGAAGGATACTTTCCGGCATTTTTCAAAAAAGTCACCAGTAAAGACGCACCGATTATCGGTATGGTCACCATTACAGCAATTCAAACCCTATTATCTTTATTGACAATCAGCCCATCGCTAAATAAACAATTTAATGTATTGGTTGATTTAGCCGTGGTAACTAATGTTATTCCATACTTACTTTCCATGGCTGCACTAGCTGTTCTACTAAAAGTGGAAAATGTTCCAACACGAAAATATAAAACAACCGTGTTCGTTGCATTTATTGGTTCGATATATAGTATATATGCCCTTTATGCGGCAGGTGAGCAAGCCATGTTATATGGTTCAATCGCTACCTTTATCGGTTGGACATTATACGGCTTTGTCTCTTATAAATTTGATCTTCGTCGGTCAGTTAAAGAGTAAAATTTTCTTACTCCCTTTGCCCACGTTAGCGTGGGCTTTTTTATTGCTTCTGTTAATAAACACCGCATTGATTTAATGAAATGAAAAAAAAACCGCACTTTGTCTACCCAAAGTGCGGTCTGTTTTTACCGTTTTTTTAAATTACTTTTTCATCCATTTATCATAGATCTTTTGATATTCACCCTTTTCTTTAATCGCTTTCAATCCTTGATTTAAACGTTCTTGCAAGGCTTTATTGGATTTGTTTAATGCAATCCCAACACCGCGACCAAAATATTTTTCATTGATCACTTTTTCACCGATAAATTCAATATTCGGCTCTTTCTTCATTATATCCGCCAGTAGTGCCGTATCACTCAGCACAATATCAATCCGTCCGTTTTGTAAATCCAAAATCGCATCTTGCAAATTCACATAAGATTTTGGTGAATATTGAGGCGTTTCAGAAACGGTATATTGCTGGAAAGTCGAACCGTTTTGTACACCGATATTTTTCGCCGTCGCCAAATTTCCTTTGCCTTTCAATGCAATGTAGCTCGCAGAACTATCGTAATAGGGATCACTGAATAAAACCTGTTTTTCACGGGACGGCGTAATATCAATTGCCGACATCGCCGCATCAAAGCGTTTTGCTTTCAAACTGGGAATTAACGAATCAAACGGCATAGTTTTAAAATGACAAGTGGCTTGAATTTCTTTGCAAACCGCTTGTGCAATATCAATATCAAACCCAATCAACTCACCTTTCTCCGTTGTTACTTCAAACGGTGGATAACTCGGTTCTGTGCCGAACGTTAATTCCTCCGCATTGGTAGTAACACTCACCGCACCTAAAAAAATACCGAGTAAAAGTTGTTTCTTCATTATCCTCTCCCTGTGTTTGCCTCTTGATTCTTAAAATACATATACATTAAATAAAACCGAATAAATATTCAGCAATTATTTATAATGATTTATTTAAACTTGCTTGATTATGGCATAAAAATTCTGTGATCGCTGTCTCAAATTTGAAATCCGGTGATTGTTTTTTTACTTTTTCTCTCTATCATTCACTCATCGAAACGTTTCGATAAACCTAAAAAGGATTTTTCGATGAAAAAAACAATGTTACTCAACGCGCCACTTTCCCATTGTATTGCGACTTTAGGTCATACCGATAGCATTACCATTTGTGATGCCGGATTGCCGATACCCGTTCAAGTAGAACGCATCGATCTTGCTCTTACCGCCGGTGTGCCAAGTTTTTTACAAACCTTAGATGTTGTAATCAGTGAAATGTTTGTGGAACGCGCGGTGATCGCCGAAGAAATCAAAACTAAAAATCCTCATATTTTGACCGCACTTTTATCACGCTTTAGCCAACTTGAAGTCAGCCAAGGCAATAAGATTCAGCTGGAATTTGTACCACATGAAACATTTAAGCAATATTCCCAAAATAGCAAAGCTATTGTGCGCAGTGGCGAATGTTCCCCCTACGCAAATGTCATTTTATATTCCGGCGTACCATTTTAAAAAGGTGAAATAATGGAAACCTTACTCAAAATCAGCGGTGTCGATAAATCCTTCCCCGGCGTGAAAGCCTTAAGCAATGCCTGTTTATCGGTATATGCCGGTCGGGTGATGGCATTAATGGGGGAAAACGGTGCAGGAAAATCCACATTAATGAAAGTGCTAACCGGTATTTATTCTAAGGATGCAGGAACTATTGAATATCTCGGCAAAGAAACTATGTTCAAAGGACCAAAAGCCTCTCAGGAAGCAGGAATTAGCATAATCCATCAAGAGCTAAATTTAATCGGTAATTTAACTATTGCGGAAAATATCTTTTTAGGTCGTGAATTTAAAACCCCATGGGGGGCGATCAACTGGCAGAAAATGTACCAAGAAGCCGATAAACTTTTAGCCCGTTTGGGTGTAACGCATAGTAGCCAAAAATTGTGTTCCGAGCTTTCTATCGGTGAACAACAAATGGTGGAAATAGCTAAAGCACTCAGCTTTAAATCCAAAGTGATTATTATGGACGAACCGACAGACGCATTGACCGATACGGAAACAGAGGCTTTATTCAAGGTAATTAATGAGCTTAAAGCAGAAAAATGCGGCATTGTTTATATTTCTCATCGTTTAAAAGAAATTTTCCAAATCTGCGATGATGTGACGGTTTTGCGTGACGGTCAATTTATCGGTGAATGTATCATTGAGGATATTAATGAAGATGATTTAATCGAAATGATGGTCGGTCGCCGATTAGACGAACAATATCCCCACCTGACACAAGAAAAAGGCGAATGTGTGCTAGATGTTGCACACCTCAGTGGCAGCGGTATTGATGATGTTTCATTCAAACTTTATGGCGGTGAAATTGTCGGCGTATCCGGTTTAATGGGTGCGGGCAGAACAGAGTTAGGTAAGGTGCTTTATGGTGCGTTGCCAAAAGCCTCCGGTAAAGTGCGGTTAAAAAATCAAGAGATTGAGAATCACCGCCCACAAGACGGCTTAGATCACGGCATCGTCTATATTTCTGAAGATCGAAAAAACGATGGACTGATTTTGGGTATGTCGGTTAAAGAAAATATGTCTCTCACTTCTCTTGGCTATTTTTCTCAAAAAGGTCAAATTCGCCACCAAGTGGAAAAAATGGCGGTCGATGACTTTATTGAGATGTTTAACATTAAAACCCCAAGCCGAGATCAACAAGTCGGTTTGCTTTCCGGCGGTAACCAACAAAAAATCGCCATTGCCCGTGGCTTGATGACGCGTCCAAATGTGTTGATTTTAGATGAACCCACTCGAGGCGTAGATGTCGGCGCAAGAAAGGAAATTTATCAACTCATCAATGAATTTAAAAAAGACGGATTAAGTATTGTAATGATTTCTTCCGATATGCCGGAAGTGCTTGGTATGAGCGATCGTATTTTAGTGATGCGTGAAGGCAAAATCAGTGCGGAATTTTCTCGTAAAGAGGCAACACAGGAAAAATTATTGGCTGCCGCTATCGGCAAATATGAATAGGTAAGGTAAAAATAATGAAAACTGAGACTTCCCGTTTCCAAATGGGCAAATTTTTAATTGAGCAACGTTCGTTTATTGCGCTGATTATTCTTATAGCCATTGTATCCACAATGAACCCGAATTTTTTCAGCATAGATAATATTCTGAATATTTTGCGTCAAACATCCGTGAATGCCATTATTGCTGTGGGAATGACCTTTGTCATTTTAATCGCAGGAATTGATCTTTCCGTGGGCTCTGTTTTGGCATTAACAGGCGCAATCGCCGCCTCTATGGTGAGCCATGAATTGCCAATTTTACTTGTCGTTCCTATGGTTTTATTGCTTGGCACAATTTTAGGCGGGATAAGCGGTGTTATCATGGCAAAAGGAAAAGTCCAAGCCTTTATTGCAACTCTCGTTACCATGACCTTATTACGTGGTGTGACGATGGTTTATACGGATGGTCGCCCCATTACGACCGGTTTTTCTGATAGTGCCGATGTTTTTTCAGCTATCGGTACAGGCTATTTTCTGGGTATTCCGATCCCTATTTGGATTATGGCTACCGTATTTGCTGTGGCGTGGTATATCTTAAAACATACTCCAATCGGTCGTTATATTTATGCCCTTGGCGGCAACGAATCCGCTACTCAGCTTTCCGGTATTAATGTGAATAAAATCAAAGTATTTGTGTTCGCTGTGAGTGGTTTTTTATCCGCCCTTGCCGGCTTAATTGTGACCTCCCGTCTTTCCTCTGCTCAACCGACCGCCGGTGTATCCTATGAACTTGATGCCATTGCTGCCGTTGTCGTTGGCGGAACCAGTCTCATGGGAGGGAAAGGACGAGTGATGGGAACACTCATTGGAGCATTGATTATCGGATTCTTAAATAATGCCCTAAATTTATTAGATATTTCATCTTACTATCAAATGATAGCAAAAGCGTTGGTTATTCTGGTTGCTGTTTTAGCCGATAACTATCTTGGTACAAAAAAACTGTAACTCATTTTAAGGAGAAAAAACGATGAAAAAATTATTCACAAACTCGCTTACTCGTTTGTGCACCCCTCACGGGGCCGTTGGCAAATCCAACGTTCAAAAAACGTTGTTTTTTGTAACCGCACTTACTTCCGCAGTAGCTGTATCCGGCACTGCTTCTGCACAGGATACCATTGCCCTTGCAGTGTCCACATTGGATAACCCTTTCTTCGTCACATTAAAAGACGGTGCACAGAAAAAAGCCGATGAATTAGGCTACAAACTCGTTGTGCTTGATTCACAAAACGATCCGGCAAAAGAACTGGCTAATGTGGAAGATTTAACTGTCCGTGGCGCAAAAGTGCTGTTAATCAACCCGACAGATTCTGAAGCGGTGGGGAATGCGGTCGCAATTGCGAACCGTAATAACATTCCGGTTATCACTTTAGATCGCGGTGCCGCCAAAGGAAATGTCGTGAGCCATATCGCTTCCGATAATGTTGCCGGCGGTAAAATGGCGGGGGATTTCATCGCACAGAAATTAGGTGATGAAGCAAAAGTTATTCAACTTGAAGGTATCGCAGGGACATCTGCAGCCCGCGAACGTGGGGAAGGTTTCAAACAAGCCATTGAAGCCCATAAATTCAATGTTCTTGCCAGCCAACCGGCAGATTTTGACCGTACCAAAGGTTTAAACGTAACGGAAAATCTCCTCGCCAGTAAAGCAGATGTTCAAGCGATTTTCGCCCAAAATGACGAAATGGCATTAGGCGCATTGCGAGCGGTTAATGCAGCAAATAAAAAAGTGCTTATTGTCGGTTTTGACGGCACAGATGATGGTGTAAAAGCAGTGAAAAGCGGTAAACTCGCGGCGACTATCGCACAACAACCGGATTTGATTGGCTCATTGGGTGTTGTCACGGCCGATAAAATCTTAAAAGGCGAAAAAGTGGACGTTAAAATCCCAGTAGATTTAAAAGTGATTAGTGAATAATTACTTTCATCACACACAATAACTGCCACAAGCTTTTACGTTTGTGGCAGAAAATTTGTCATAAAAATCAATAAGGATTCCAACATGAACAAAAAACTCACCGTTCTCGGCAGTATAAACGCCGATCATGTCATATCCGTACCTTATTTCGCCAAACCGGGGGAAACCCTCACCGGAGAAAATTATCGCATCGCCTATGGCGGGAAAGGTGCAAATCAGGCAGTTGCCGCTGCACGATTAGGGGCAAATGTCGCCTTTATTGGCTGTATCGGCAGTGACGGTATTGGTGAAACCATGAAAAATACTTTTGCACAGGAAAGGATTGATACGTCGCCGATCACGACAATTCAACAAGAAATGACAGGTATCGCCTTTATTCAAGTTGCACAATCCGCTGAAAATAGTATTGTTATTGCATCGGGTGCAAATGCTTATTTAGATGAACAAATCGTACGCCAAAACGAAGCACAAATTGCCCAATCAGCCAGTTTACTCATGCAGCTCGAAACACCACTTCCGGCAGTGACACTTGCCGCACAAATAGCGAAGAAACATGGGGTGCAAGTCGTGCTGAATCCGGCACCGGCTCAACCTTTACCCGATAATTTATTAAATCAAATTGACATTATCACACCAAATGAAACGGAAGCTGAAATTCTTACCGGTGTGCGGGTGACAGACGAGCAAAGTGCGGTCAAATCTGCGGAGGTTTTTCATCAAAAAGGGATAGGCTGTGTGATTATTACACTCGGTGCAAAAGGCGTATTTATCAGTCGAAACGGAGAAAACCGCATTATCAAAGGTTTTTCCGTGCAAGCGGTGGATACTACGGCGGCAGGCGATACCTTCAACGGCGGCTTTGTAACGGCTTTGCTGGAAGGACAATCTTTTGAAGAGGCGATTCGTTTCGCACAGGCAGCGGCAGCCATAAGCGTTACACGCCAAGGTGCACAATCCTCTATTCCGACAAAACAGGAAACCTTAGCTTTTCTTTGTGAGACCTAAAGTGCGGTCAAAAATGGAATTATTTTTATGGCAACAATGAAAGATATTGCGAGATTAGCGAAGGTTTCCACTTCCACTGTTTCTCACGTGATCAATGGTTCACGTTTTGTGAGCGATGAAATTCGAGAGAAAGTTATGTTGATTGTGGCTGATCTCAACTATACCCCTTCCGCTGTTGCCCGCAGTCTCAAAGTAAAAGAAACTAAAACCATTGGCTTATTGGTCACTGCGACAAATAATCCTTTTTTTGCCGAAGTGATGGCTGGGGTAGAGCAATATTGCCACCAACACCAATATAATCTCATCATTGCCACCACCGGCGGTGATGCGAAACGGCTCCAGCAAAATTTACAAACACTTCTCCATAAACAAGTGGATGGTTTACTGCTAATGTGTGGTGACAGCCGTTTTAACGCCGATACCGAGCTATCGATTTCTGTACCTTTAGTTATTATGGATTGGTGGTTCAAGGAGCTTAATGCCGATAAAATTCTTGAAAACTCAACATTTGGCGGCTATTTGGCAACAAAAACATTAATTGAAGCCGGTCATCAAAATATTGGCATCATCACAGGTAATCTTAAAAAATCAGTGGCAAAAAACCGTTTGGAAGGGTATAAAAAAGCCTTGTCGGAAGCCGAAATCCCATTGAATAATGATTGGCTTATCGAAAGCCATTTTGATTTTGAAGGGGGAATTATCGGTATGCAAAAATTACTTGCCACACCACACCGTCCAACTGCCGTATTTTGTTGCAGCGATGCGATTGCACTGGGTGCTTATCAAGTACTTCAACAACAGGGTTTACGAATTCCGGAGGACATTTCCGTTATTGGTTACGATGACATCGAACTTTCCCGTTATCTTTATCCCCCTCTTTCTACCATTAACCAACCTAAAGCCGAATTAGGAAAACTTGCGGTGGAATTATTACTCCAACGGATCAAAAACCCAAATGAGCCTTATCAAACATTAACCCTAACCCCAACTCTGAAATTACGGAAGTCTATTAAAAATATAAATGATAAAACCCAAATTATTTAAAAATTTTTTGTTAAACGTATTATGTGACAGTCTTCACAAATTAAGAAAATAACAGGTGACAGATTTTATTTTTGTATTATTCTGATCTGACTTCGTTGTCAGAAGTAAGCCGTTAGTAGTATTAAGTTTCTATTTTCTTATAAAGGATTTTAATATGCTTAACTTACTTTCACCGAACCAAACTTGGGTGCTTATCGATCCAAGACTCTCCTTCTATTTTCCATAATCTACAATTCTTTTCTTTCTACTTATTTTATTGCTGCTCTATTTTCGTTTTAGAAAATAATTTTTACTTAAATTAATCAGATTAATTTTTGAGGATTTTGCTATGGAAAATTTTAAACATTTACCCGAACCTTTTCGTATTCGAGTTATTGAACCGGTGAAAAGAACGACCCGAGAATATCGAGAAGAGGCAATGTTAAAATCAGGAATGAACCCATTTTTATTAGATAGTAAAGATGTTTTTATTGATCTTTTAACCGACAGCGGCACAGGTGCGGTAACACAGGATATGCAGGCCGCAATGTTGCGCGGTGATGAAGCTTACAGTGGCAGCCGTAGTTATTATGCTTTGGCAAATGCAGTGAAAGAAATTTTTGGCTATGAATACACCATTCCAACCCATCAAGGTCGTGGCGCAGAACAAATTTATATTCCCGTATTAATTGCCAAACGTGAGCGAGAAAAGGGATTAGATCGTCACAAAATGGTGGTTTTTTCCAATTATTTCTTCGATACCACCCAAGGTCATAGCCAAATAAATGGGGCAACCGTGCGTAACGTTTATATCAAAGAAGCCTTTGATACTTCAGTAAAATATCCATTCAAAGGCAATTTTGATTTAGAAAAATTGGAACAAGGTATTCAAGAAGTCGGTGCGAATAATGTGCCTTATATCGTCTGTACCATCACTTGTAATTCCGCAGGGGGACAGCCTGTTTCTATCGCTAACTTAAAAGGTATGTATGAAATCGCACGGAAATACGATATTCCGGTAGTAATGGATTCCGCCCGCTTCGCTGAAAATGCCTATTTTATTCAACAACGTGAAGAGGCTTATAAAGATTGGACAATCGAACAAATCACTTACGAAAGTTATCGCTATGCTGATTGTTTGGCAATGTCTGCCAAAAAAGATGCCATGGTGCCAATGGGGGGAATTTTAGCCTTTAAAGATCAATCAATGGAAGAGGTTTATCATGAATGTCGCACCCTTTGTGTTGCACAAGAAGGTTTCCCGACTTATGGCGGTTTAGAAGGCGGCGCAATGGAACGTTTGGCAATAGGTTTACGCGATGGAATGCGTCAAGAATGGTTAGCTTATCGCATCGCACAAATTGAATATTTGGTTGCGGGGCTTGAACTCATTGGTGTAGCCTGCCAACAACCCGGTGGGCATGCCGCTTTCGTTGATGCCGGTAAATTATTACCGCATATTCCTGCAGAACAATTCCCCGCCCAAGCCCTTTCTTGTGAACTCTATAAAATTGCCGGCATAAGAGCGGTTGAAATTGGTTCGTTTTTATTAGGGCGGGATCCAAAAACAGGTGAACAATTACCTTGTCCGGCTGAATTATTACGCCTTACGGTTCCACGTGCCACTTATACACAAACTCACATGGATTTTATTATTGAAGCCTTCCAAAAAGTGAAAGAAAACGCAGCGAACATTAAAGGATTAATTTTTACTTATGAGCCTAAAGTTTTGCGTCACTTCACCGCACGATTAAAAGAGGTGGAATAATAAAATGCTCCTAGAAAATGCAGCTCGTTTCGAGCTGCATTTTTTATCAAAGACCAATACATTGTTATTAACAAGGATGTAATATGAAAAAACAACCTTCCATTTTCGGTGGTGCCTGTATTATTGCCAGTGTTTGCGTAGGGGCAGGAATGCTTGGATTACCCACCTCAGGTGCAGGCGCATGGACAATATGGTCTGCTATCGCAATTTGTTTAACGATGATAGTTATGACATTATCAGGTTGGTTATTACTTGAAGCGTACTCTACTTATGATTTAAGAGCTTCATTTAGTACCGTCACAAAAGATATGTTGGGTTCCACCATTAATGCTATTAATAATCTTGCCGTCTATTTCGTCGGGGGAATTTTACTTTATGCTTACACAACCGCATCCGGCGGTATTATAGAGAACTTGATTAAACCGTGGATTAACTTTGGTTCTTCCGGATTAGCCATTTGTTCGACTATATTTGTATTAATCTTTTCGTATTTTGTTTGGCACTCCACCCGTATTGTGGATCGTATTTCTGTATTACTTATTGTATTTATGGGAATCACATTTGCTATCAGTATCTATGGTTTAGCCGTCAATATTTCTTTAGATACTCTTTTTGATATTAACGGAAAAGAGGGCGATTATGCCAAATATGCTATCGGTATGTTTCCGGTTGCCTTAACCTCCTTTGGTTATCATCATTCCGTTTGTAGTATGCGTGCGTATTATGGTGAAGAACGGAAGGCAAAATATGCCATTTTAGGAGGAACAGGAATCGCCCTGACACTTTATCTTATTTGGGTTTTGGTCATTTTTGGCAATCTTCCGCGAGATCAATTTGCCCCTATTTTAGAGAGCGATGGAAATTTAGATGTATTACTAAATTCCCTCGGTAATGTCATTGAATCAAATACAGTTAAACAAATGATCAATGCGTTTTCCATAGCTGCCATTTTATCTTCCTTTATTGGAGTAGGGTTAGGCGTATTTGATTATCTTGCCGATTTCTTCAAATTTGACGACAGCAAAAGCGGACGCACAAAGTCTTGGACTGTCACTTTCTTCCCACCACTCATTATGTCAATCCTATTCCCACTGGGTTTCTTAAAAGCCATTGGCTATGCCGGTGCAGTGGCAACGATTTGGACTTGCATTATTCCGGCACTTTTGGTTTATAAATCAAGAAAACGCCACAATACGGCAGGATTTCACGTTGGCGGAGGAAAAGGATTAATTATTTTTACTGCTTTATTTGGTGTATTTGTTGCCATCGTCCACTTTTTAGCGATGTTTAATTATCTGCCTCAGTTTAAAGGTTAATTTTGTCATAAAAAAGTGCGGTCATTTTTAACCGCACTTTTCATTAAGACATCCGCCCATTCTCAATACTAATAACCTGATCGCAAATAGCCATAGTGGATTGACGATGACTGACGAGAATAATCAGTTTATCCGCCTTAACGTTACGTAATGATTGTAGAATCATCGCTTCGTTTAAACTGTCCAGATTGCTGGTCGGCTCATCCAATAAAATAATAGGTGCATTATGTAAAAAAGCACGGGCAATGCCGATGCGCTGTTTTTCACCATCGGACAGATTGCCGCCTAATTCCGTCATTTTGGTGTGATAACCTTCCGGTAAGCTCATAATGAAATCGTGAATTGATGCCTGTTTAGCGGCTTCAATGATTTGTTCTTGCGTAGCGGAACGGTGGGCAAGGCGGATATTTTCTTCAATCGTGTCATTAAAAATATAGGCTTGTTGGGTAATATACGCCATATTGTCACGCAAACTCGCTGTATTAATGTCCGCAAGTGCTGTGCCGTTAATGCAAACTTTCCCTTGTTGCGGATCATAAAAACGCATTAAGAGTTTTAATAACGTGCTTTTGCCACTGCCGCTTCTACCGTGAATCCCCAGAATTTGACCTTTACGTGACTGAAAATTAATGTCCGTGAGAATTTGTTCATCAGCATAAGCAAAACTCAGGTTTTCTACGCTAATTTCAGAAACATTTTCCAAATTGACCGCACTTTCTACATCTTTTAATACGGGTTGCTCCGCCAGCAAACTCAATACCCGCTCGCCCGATGCCAAGGTTTGTAATAAATTACTGGAAAGATTACACAAAGCAATAACCGGACCGTAACTCGACATCAACAAAATTACGCCCACCAAGAAACCGGCAAAGTCTATTTCATCTAAATAAAATAAAATCAGACCGGTGAATAAAATAACGATATTAAAGGCTGACACGGCAATTTCTGTGTAAATTCGAACTTTGCCTTCTTGATCTTTAATTTTGCGAAAAGCCTGATCGATAAATTGGCTTCGCTGTTGGATCTCGTTTAAACGTTTTTTTGCATAACCGAAAAGCTGAATTTCTTTCATACCACGAATGCTATCGAGGAAAAAATCATTCATTTCGCCCACCAATTCTCTATATTGTCTGCCGTCTTCACGGGCTAATCGAGTGGTAATGATAGGTAAAACTACGCCAATACAAAGATATGCGGAAAGGGCTATTAAGACAAACCATAGGGAAAAGTGAGCAAACACCGCCATCAAAATTGATGAAGTAAAAAATGCAATCATAATCGGCGCAATGGTGTGGGCGTAGAAGACTTCAAGCAATTCAATATCATTGGTTACCAGTGAGACAAGCTGTCCGGCTTGTTTATCCTGCAATTTAACAAATGCCAGACGGCGCAAAGCGGAAAAGACTTTATCACGCAATAATGCCAGCAATTTGAAGGCAATATAATGACCGGACATTTGCTCTAAATAACGCAAAATTCCACGAGCAGCGGCAAGGGCAATAAGTGCGGTCAAAATTTGGGTTAAATTTAAATGCCCGTCAAAACCGAGCAAATGCGCCAATCCCATCGCCCCCAGTACCATGATAAAAATCGCACTTAAAAAACCGAGCGTTCCCATTGTGATGGTAAACATCATAATATGCGCAAGAGGTTTCACCAGTTGTAGCAACTGCCACATCACTAAAAATCCATTTTTACGCATTTGCCACCTCTCTAATTTTCTCTAAAGATTTTTGCTGTTGGAACATTTCCGCATAAGCTCCATTTTCTGCCATTAACGAGGTATGCGTGCCTTGTTCAATCAATCTGCCTTTATCTAACACATAAATGCAATCCGCATTTACGGCATTAGCAAGGCGGTGGGAAATCATCACAATGGTTTTGTGTTGTTTAAATTGTTGGATAAATTTTAAAATCACTTCTTCACTTTCTACATCAATATTGCTGGTGGCTTCATCAAAAATGTAAAGCATCGCATTATGTAACAACGCCCGAGCCAAGGCTAAACGCTGAATTTGTCCTCCTGATAAATTTGCTCCTCTACTTAATAAAGGCATAGTCAAACCACCATTTTCACGCACAAAATCGGCTAAATTAACCTGTTCCAAACATTGATAAATTTGCTCGTCAGTGACATCGTCTTTTGCCATTAGCATATTTTCACGCAACGTGCCTTTAAACACGTAGCTGCTATGGCTAACCAGTGAAATATTTTCATAGAAAGAAGTGCGGTCAATTTCAAAAGCGTTTTGCCCATTAAACAAAATCGCCCCTTGTTGCGGCTTGTGGAAACCCATTAACAAATAAACCAATGTGGATTTTCCGCAACCGCTTTTCCCTACAAACATAGTAAGTTGATTTGGATGAATCGTTAAATTCAACCCCTGAATAGCTGTTTTTTCAGGGGAATAAGCAAAATATAAATCTTGCATTTCTACTTGCACATTATTTTTTGCAACAAAGCCAACCGCACTTTTTTGTGTTTTAACCGGTGTATCAAGTAAGGCAAAAATCTTATCGGAGGCGGCTTTTCCATTCATTGCCACGTGGAAAAAAGAACCCAATAAGCGTAAAGGAATAAAAAACTCAGAGGCGAGCAAAATAAACAAAATTACGCCAAAAATACTGATTTGCTCTGCCTGATATTGCAAAAGTGCGGTTAAAATTCCTACCGCAGCACCGCCATAGGCGAGTAAATCCATTAATGAAACGGAATTAAGCTGCATAGTCAGCACTTTCATTGTAATAGTGCGAAACTGTTCTGCTTCCGCATCCATTTGTTTGGCTTTGTAGCCGTCATCTTGATAAATTTTCAAAGTAATCAAACCTTGTAAGTTATCCAAAAAACTGCTGCCTAGCCCGACATAGATCGCCCAATATTTTGCCAAAAGTTTTTTGGCAATTTTATTAACAGCAATAATAGAGATTGGGATAAGTGGCACACATACCAGCAAGATCAATGCTGTCGGTGCATTAAAAAAGACTAAAAATAGAAATAACGTGAGCGGGGCAAGCAAACTATAAAATAGTTGTGGTAAATAACGTCCGAAATAGATTTCTAACTGTTCCACACCTTCTGATGCAACTTGAATAATACTTGAAGTAGATTGTTGGTTCACTTGATTCAACGGCATAGTCGATAATTTACGGTAAATTAAACTTCTCAATTCGTGCTTCACTCTTGTGCTGGCAAAATAAGATGCCTGTACGGATTTTTTGCCGGAGAAGGCTCGTAGGGCAAGTGCCACAACCAAAATTGCGCCAAAACCAACCGCACTTGGTATGCTAAGCTCATCTAAAAATGAGGCTTGTAACACATAGGCAAACACCGCTGCTGTAACAATACCACCGACTAATGCAAGCCAATTCCATAGTACCGTAATCGCAATCCATTTTTTGCTCTCTGCCACAGTATTAATCAGGCGTTTATCTATCATCATAATGATTACTCCTAAATTCATATTTTTTCATCATCATTTTCCTAGGTTATTAAGATGAGAATGATTATAAAAAACAAAATTAAATAAAAACAGATATTATTGAGAATAATTTTTATCTATTGACAGTTATCAAAAAAAAACCGTACTTTGTTTCCAAAGTACGGTGATTTTTTACCCTATTTTTTTAGATTAAATATCTAAATTTGCTCTGAGAGCATTAAGCTCAATAAACTCACGGCGAGGTTCCACTTCATCACCCATTAACGTGGTGAAAAGTTGATCTGCAGCAACAGCATCTTTAATAGACACTTTCAGCATACGGCGGGCATTTGGATCCATAGTGGTTTCCCAGAGCTGATCAGCATTCATTTCACCTAATCCTTTATAACGCTGCACTTCCAAACCTTTACGTGATTCTTTAACCAACCATTCTACGGCTTGTTCAAAGGTGCGTACTGGCTGTACTTTTTCACCACGGGCAACATAGGCTCCGTCCTCTAATAAACCGTTTAACTGATTATTGAGTGAAACAATTTTTGCATATTCATTACCGCTCACGAAATCAAAGTTAATAAAGTAATCATTATCTATGCCGTGTTTACGAACAGTAATAATTGCTTCATAAATCTGACGTTCAGCATTAAATTGGGTACGTATCGTATATTGATGGGCTTCGATTTCTTTTTCTTCAAGTCGTTGAACAAAAGATTTACCCCAATTTTCAACCGCACTTTCTTCACGCATCATCTCAACGGAAAGTGGCTGTTGGTAAATCAATCCCTGCAATAAAGGTGTTGGGTAATGGCGGCTTAAACGTACAATCAATTTTTGTATGCTGTTATATTCTGCCACCAATTTTTCAAATACAAGGGCATTCATTGCCGGTGCATTTTCACTGATATGTAACGCTGCACCATCAAGAGCAAGAGTTAATTCATATTGTTCCATTTCGTCCGCATCTTTAATATAACGCTCTTGTTTACCTTTTTTCACTTTATAAAGCGGCGGCTGAGCGATATATACATAACCACGCTCAATAAGCTCCGGCATTTGGCGATAGAAAAATGTGAGTAAAAGTGTACGAATATGCGATCCATCTACATCCGCATCGGTCATAATGATGATATGGTGATAACGCAATTTATCCGGATTATATTCATCACGCCCAATGCCACAACCCAATGCAGTAATCAACGTCCCCACTTCTTGAGAAGAAAGCATTTTGTCGAAACGTGCTTTTTCAACGTTTAGAATTTTTCCTTTTAATGGCAAAATGGCTTGTGTTTTGCGATCCCGTCCCACTTTTGCGGAACCGCCCGCGGAATCCCCCTCCACTAAGTAAAGTTCTGAAAGTGCAGGATCTTTTTCTTGGCAATCCGCAAGTTTGCCCGGCAGCCCGGCAATATCCAATGCGCCTTTACGGCGTGTCATTTCACGAGCCTTACGTGCTGCTTCACGGGCACGTGCCGCCATAATAATTTGATTAACAATGATTTTTGCATCGGCAGGATTTTCCAACAAATATTCTTGCATTTTCTCATTCATTGCCGATTCCACCGCACTTTTTACTTCGGAGGAAACAAGTTTATCCTTTGTTTGGGACGAAAATTTCGGATCAGGCACTTTCACAGAAATAATTGCCACTAAGCCTTCACGTGCATCATCACCAGAGGTTGCCACTTTTTCTTTTTTCAATAGACCTTCATTTTCCATATAGCTGTTTAAACTACGGGTCAGTGCACCACGGAAACCGGCTAAGTGTGTACCACCATCACGTTGCGGAATATTATTGGTAAAACAATAGACGTTTTCATTTACACCGTCATTCCACTGCAAGGCAACTTCCACACCAATACCGTCTTTTTCTGTGGTGAAATAAAAAGGTTTTGGATGAATTGGGTTTTTATTTTTGTTTAAATATTCCACAAAAGCCTGAATTCCACCTTCATAGTGGAAATGATCTTCCGTACCATCACGTTTATCTACCAAACGAATAGATACACCGGAATTTAAAAATGAAAGTTCACGTAAACGTTTTGCAAGAATTTTGTAATCAAAGGTTGTTATCGCAAAAATATCAGGACTCGGCCAAAAACGCACACTTGTTCCGGTTGCCTCTGTATCGCCGATAATCGTCAGTGGCGTTTGCGGTTCGCCTAAATGATAAAACTGTTCATGAACATGACCTTGACGGCGAATAGTGAGCTGTAATTTATCCGATAAAGCATTGACGACAGATACCCCCACACCGTGCAAACCACCGGATACTTTATAAGAGTTATCATCAAATTTACCGCCGGCGTGCAACACGGTCATAATGACTTCCGCCGCAGAAACGCCTTCTTCCGGGTGAATATCCACAGGAATACCGCGTCCGTCATCTTGTACGGAAACGGAATTATCATCATGAATCGTCACGATAATATCAGAGCAATAGCCCGCTAAGGCTTCATCAATAGCATTATCCACCACTTCAAACACCATATGATGTAAACCGGTGCCATCATCGGTATCACCGATATACATCCCCGGGCGTTTACGAACGGCATCAAGCCCTTTTAATACTTTAATGCTGGATGCACCATAGTTATCGGTCGTGGTAGTTTCTGACATAATTAATCTCTATTTTTGTAAATGAAAATTAGGCAAGATTATAGCAAAAAATGTACTAATTAGCGAATAATAACCAAAAAGCACCCATTCTTAAAAGCTAGCCTTACAATGCGAAAATTATCCGGTATGACGCTGTTTTAATTTACTAATCACATCTTCCCAAGCTAAATTGGCATCTTGCAATAACACCGTAAGATGATAAGCCAGATCCGCCGCCTCGCAAATGGTTTCCTCACGATCTTTCACTGTTGCCGCGAGGGCCGTTTCCACGCCTTCCTCGCCGACTTTCTGTGCGATCCGTTTTGTGCCTTTCGCATAAAGCTCGGCGGTGTAGGAACTTTGCGGATCGCTCCCTTTACGACTGGCGATCAAACTCTCCAATTTACTGAAAAAAATCCAAGCGGGTTCGCTAGATGAGCTAAATTGGTGAAAACAGCTTTCTTGCCCTGTATGGCAGGTTTCCCCTATCGGATCGGCAAGGATTAACAGGCTGTCATTATCACAATCAAGGCTCATATCCACCACGTTAAGAAAATTGCCTGAGGTTTCTCCCTTTGTCCATAGCCGCTGTTTTGTACGGGAATAGAAGGTAACTCTTTTTTCGGCAAGTGTTTTTTCTAAGGCTTCAGGGTTCATATAACCGAGCATTAGCACTTCGCACGTTTTTGCATTTTGCACGATAACGGGGAGTAGGTTATCGACTTTTTGCCAATCTATTTTATTTGAATTATTCATTATCACTCTATTTCCTGTTGAGATTTTACCCATTTATTTGTTAATTCTATGGCTTTATCACGATCCATTCGATTTTCATCAAAGAGCCAGTATAAAGCTCCCCTTTCATTATAGTACCCACCTTCAAAACTTAGTGGACCATCATATCCTTTTTCTTTCATTACACTAATTACCGTCTCTGAATGATGTTGTAAATATGTAGATAATCCTGACGATTCGTCATTAAAATACCCGTCACTTTCCAAAAGTGAATATGCGTATTCATAGCATTCATCCAATGTTTTAAAAATCATTTATTTCTTCTTTACTTTCTAACTTCCACACTTTCTTTAGTTAAATAATCTTTCAATTCCCCAATCTGAATAATCTGTTTATGAAACACACTCGCCGCCAATGCGCCGTCCACGTTCGCTTCAATAAACGCATCACGGAAATGTACCATTTCGCCTGCTCCGCCTGAAGCAATCAAAGGGACATTGCAAACCGACCGCACTTTTTTAAGCTGTTCCAGATCGTAGCCCTTTCGCACACCGTCTTGGTTCATCATATTTAACACGATTTCCCCAGCGCCCCGTTGCTGTACTTCTTTGACCCAGTCAAGCAACTGCCATTGGGTTTGGCGGGTACGTTTTTCATCCCCTGTGTATTGATTGACCCAGTATTTGCCCGTTTCTTGCTCAAACCAGCTATCAATCCCCACCACAACCGCTTGCACCCCAAAACGATCCGCAAGACGCGAAATGAGATCAGGATCGGCGAGAGCAGGCGAGTTGATCGAGATCTTATCCGCGCCAAAAGCAAACAGTTTTTCCGCATCTTCTACCGTCTTGATACCACCTGCTACGCAAAACGGAATATCAATCACTTGGGCGACACGCGCCACCCAGCTTTTATCCACTGTGCGACCATCTGATGAAGCCGTAATGTCATAAAACACCAGTTCGTCCGCCCCTTCCTGTGCATAACGCTGTGCAAGTGGCACGATGTCGCCGATAATTTCGTGGTTGCGAAACTGCACGCCCTTCACCACTTGCCCATCTTTCACATCTAAACAAGGAATTATCCGTTTTGCCAACATTCGATCGCCTCCGCCACGTTGAATTTTCCTTCAAGTAACGCCCGCCCGACAATCACGCCTGCCACGCCTGTCTCTTTCAGGGCTGCAATATCCGCCAGACTGCCAATGCCGCCTGACGACTGAAATTGCACCTCAGGGAAAGCGGTGCAAATTTCGCGATAAAGTGCAACGTTTGACCCCGCCAACGTGCCATCACGGGCAATATCGGTGCATAAAACGTGCGCTAATCCCACTTCACAAAAGTCGTCAATCAAGGCGTCAAGGGATACCCCGCTTGCCTCTTGCCAACCGCTAATGGCCACCATTTTTTGACCGCTTGCATCAATATTGACATCTAATGCCAGTACAAATTTTTCCGCGCCGTATCGATTGAACCAGCCTTTGACTAATTCGGGTTGTTTCACCGCCGTTGAACCAATCACCACGCGATTTGCCCCAACAGCCAGTAAATCCGCCACATCTTGCTCTGAGCGAATACCACCACCGATTTGGATCGGGCATTGGACTTGCGCGATAATTTCACCAATCAGCTTAGTTTGGCGTGTAGCCGGGGCTTTCGCCCCTGTTAAATCCACCAAATGAAGTTGTTTTGCCCCTTGACGCACGTAATCCTGAAATTGTGCCACGGGATTATCGCTATACAAGGTTTTTTGGGCATAATCGCCCTGATATAACCGCACCACTTGACCATCAATTAAGTCAAGGGCAGGGATAATTTGTGAGGTTTGCATATACTCTCCTACTATACCTAGGGTAATAAATTACCCTAGGTTAAACATTATTCTGCTCTTTTAGGGCAGCTATATGTTGTCTTCAAAAAATGTAGAATCAAATTTGATTTCTTCATTCTGAAATAAAGTAATCATCTCATTTCTAAAATCAGTGGTTTGGTGATGCCCTTTTTGATTTTTTATATAATTGATGACCTTTTCTTTCTCTAATTCACCATAACTTAACGCACAATACCCCACAGACCATTCTGTAAAATCGGGAAATAAATCTTTATTTTTATCTAAAAATAAATGCGTTGCTTTCTTTAATTTACGAACAAATTCAGCAACAGAAATCGTTTGATGTAATTGCACAAATAAATGAAGATGATCAGGCATTCCGTTAATTCTATATAAAATAGACCGATGATTTTTTATAAATCCCCAAATATAGCGATATAAAACCTGTTCATTTTCTTCATTAATCGCATAAATTCCATATTTTGTCCGAAAAATAATATGGTAAAACAAACGTGTATAACTCATTTTTCCCCTTTAATCACTACCCCAACGGGATAGAATTATGCTTAACCTAGGGTAACTAGTTACCCTAGGAGGAAAAAGCGTTCAACCACGACCTTCCAACTTTTCGAGTCAGATCACAAAACTAGATTTTTTCCACAAAATTCCGCAACAACATCGCCCCATTTTTACCCGAGCGTTCGGGGTGGAATTGCACACCGTAGAAGTTCTCTTTGGCAATGGCAGCGGAAAAATCCACACCATAATGGCAGGTGGCGATGGTGTTATCATTCGGGCTGACCGCATAGCTATGCACAAAATAGAAATGGCTATTTTGCTCAATGCCGTCAAACAGTGGGCAACCTTGCGCATAACGCACATTATTCCAGCCCATATGGGGCAAAGGCAAACTTGTATCAGGAATTAACGCCGTTTGGCTTGGCATTAGGTTCAGGGTGTCCACGTTACCTTCTTCGGAAAATGCCGTCATTAGTTGCATTCCCAAGCAAATGCCCAACACAGGTTGGGTGAGGTTTTGGATCACCTCAATTAGTCCACGCGCTTGTAAGTTTTTCATTGCCGCAACAGCCGTTCCCACCCCGGGCAGAATCAGCTTATCAGCAGATTTAATTTTATTGAGATCGCTTGTGATCTCAGCCGCATAGCCCAATCGGTCAAAAGCGAATTTGACGGAGGAAAGATTGGCGCAGGCGGTGTCGATGATGACTAATTTCATTATATTATTCCTTGCTATCTTAATACTTTTATAGGGATCAATCCCTAGAAACCCGAATAGTTTGTTTAATATGTTTCAAATTTGCCACAATGGTAAACGTCATTACAATCAATAATGACCAAGCCCCCCATTTACCTAAATGTACGGTTGTCCACGCGCCCATTTGGTTAGGATATTGCCAAATACCGATAAATGTGCCGATATTTTCTGCCAACCAAATAAAAAAACCGATTAACGCAAAGGCAAGCAATAGTGGCATACGGCGTTTGCGGTCGTAAGGGGTAAAATAAACATAAGTACGTGCATATAACCCCATTGAAAAAGCGGCTAAATACCATCGATAATCACCAATATAATGGTGCGTAAAAAAATTAAGGTAAATCAGTACAGCCACCAAAGCAGAAAGCCAATAAGGTGGATGGCTTTTGATTTTCACATCAAGTAGCCGCCACGCTTGGATAATGTAGCTCCCCACAGCAGCATACATAAACCCTGTGAATAATGGCACGCCACCAATTTTGGTGTAGGCAAAATCAGGATAAGCCCAAGACTGAATACTGCTGGATGTTTTAAAGTATTCCAAGGCAAATCCAACTAGGTGAAATAGTGTGATTGATTTTATTTCATCTAAAGTTTCCAATTTTGCCCAAAACATTACCGCTTGTACTACGATGGCAAAAATGAGTAAGGCATCGTAGCGGGGAACACCCCATAACCCTGTTTTCGGTATGGCAAACATCACAATAAAAAATAGCCCAGCAAAAAGACAAGCTCTTGCCTCTTTTAACCCGAAAAACCAAAATTCCACCACAAAACGTTTTATCCCTAGAAGTTTGGGATTAAGTAGGTGATGAACAAGCCAATAATCTAATTTATTTAGCATTTTATAATATTTCCAGAACGACCATTAAAGAACTCCCTTACTACTCGGCAACTCCTCCCCCTCAATCCTTATCGCCTGTCTTAAGGTTCTCCCAAACACTTTAAACAAACTTTCGATTTTGTGGTGGTCGTTGTCGCCTTTCGCTTTGATGTGTAGGGTGGCAAGCATTGTGAAAGCGATGGATTGAAAAAAATGCTCGGTCAATTCGGTGCTGAAATCGCCGACTTTATCCCGTTTAAATTCTGCTTTAAATTTAATAAACGGGCGACCCGATAAATCCAACGCACATTGGGCTTTGCATTCGTCCATTGGCAGCACAAAACCAAAGCGGGCAATGCCCCGTTTATCGCCGATAGCTTGTTTTAACGCTGTGCCGAGTGCAAGGGCAGTATCTTCCACCGTGTGATGTTCGTCAATCCATAGATCGCCTTTGCAGGAAATGTTCATACGGAAACCGCCGTGGGTGGCGATTTGGTCAAGCATATGGTCAAAAAAGCCCACGCCGGTGCTGATTTCGTTCACGCCCGTTTCGTCCAACCAGACCTGTACTTTGATGTCCGTTTCTTTGGTTTTGCGTTCAACGCTTGCATAGCGCGGCGGGCGTTCGCCGATATGGGTTACCGCTTCGCCTAACAATTTTTCCGTCATCCGATCCCAGTTCAGTTTTTCGGGGTGGTATTGCAACGCTCGAATCCCCAGATTTTCGGCTAATTGGACATCGGTGGCACGGTCGCCAATCACAAAAGAGCGGTCAGGATCGAATAAGTTTCTGTCGATATATTTTTGTAACAGTTTGGTTTTCGGCTTGCGGCACGCACACTGATCTTCGGGCTTGTGCGGACAAATTAGCACGTCATCAAATTCAATCCCTTGCGAGCGAAACAACGCCATCATCGCATTGTGCGGCTTGTCAAAATCCGCTTGTGGAAAAGATGCCGTCCCCAAGCCGTCTTGATTACTCACCATCACTAAGCGGTAGTGTTTTTGCAATTTCAACAGGGCGGGGATCACGTTTGGCTCAAATTTGAGTTTTTCCAAACTATCGATTTGAAAATCGGTTTTTGGCTCATCAATCAATGTGCCATCACGGTCAATAAAAAGGGTAGGTTGCATCATTTTTTCCTTATATGTTTTGCTGTGGTTATCAATCCTCTCGCCCTTGCGGGAGAGGACAGACAGAAATTTCGTCAGAGAGGGGGGAAGTGCGGTCATTTTTTGCAGCGATTTTGCCCTTCCCCTCTCCCACCGAAATTCGATGGATTTCTCCTCCCTCTCCCGCAAGCGGGCGAGGGGATCGGTATCATTTTATTGCTTCAATCGCCTCCAACACCCTATCATTCTCCTCTTTCGTTCCCACCGTAATCCTCACACAATCTTTTAAATTCAATGCCTTATTCTGATCTCTTAGAATAATCCCCTGTGCCCAGAGCGATTGAAACACCTTTTGTCCGTCTTTGAATTTCACCAAAAGGTAGTTGGCTTCGCTAGGGTAAACCTGCTCTACAAGCGGTAGGTTTTCAAGGTGTTTTTGCAAGTCGGCACGATTGGCGAGAAGTTCGGCAATGCGGCGTTGCATTTGGGTTAGCCCTTGTGGTTGTAAGGCTTGGGCGGCAATATCTGACACCGGCACAGGCAAGGGATAGGGGGCGATCACTTTTTGTAAGACGTGGATCACTTCCGCATTAGCAAGGGTAAAACCACAACGTAGCCCCGCTAGCGCAAAGGCTTTGGAAAGGGTGCGGATAATCGCCAAATGCGGATAATTTGCCAGCGCCGTTGCCATTGTTGCCTCAGGGCAAAATTCGATATAGGCTTCGTCCACCACGACAATCGCACGCCCTGTGGTCATTTGTAAAAGAGCGAGCAAATCTGAGCGCTTGATCAGGTTGCCCGTTGGGTTATTTGGGCTGCACACAAACACCACTTTCACGCCGTCAAGCTGACGCTCAATGTTCACCAAATTCAGTTGAAAATCTGCCGTCAACGGCACGGTTTTACAAGCAATGCCACAGGTTTCGGCACTCACCGCATACATGCCATAGGTGGGTGGGCAGTATAAAATGGCATCATCTGCTTCACAGAATGCACGGATAATCAGTTCAATGCTTTCATCACCGCCCCGACTCACCAACACATTGTCAGACGATACGCCTGCGTAGGCAGCATACCTTTCCACCACCGCCTGCGGTTGCGGTTCGGGATAGCGGTTAAAGGTGCGATCGATTAAATCAAAGTTTGGCGAAATCGGGTATTCATTCGCATTCAGCCAAATATCGCCCTTCCCCCCTAATCGCCGTGCAGATTGATACGGGGTGAGCGCTTGGATATTGCTTCGGGAAAGTTGTGAAATTGTCATATTGGCTTCCTGTTTTTATGTTTTAGGTAATAATCTCGGTATGATAAATAATGGAATGACAATCGCTAAACTGCCACCTGAAAACTTATTGATACTATTATAAAAAGGTATATTTACATTGATTAAGATACCTATATTGATAAACCATATTATTGAAAGAGCGGCAAATACTTTTGCTTCATCTTGCCGTGTATATTCTTTATAAACAATCCATAACATACTTAAAATGGTGGGTATTGTGGAAATAAAAAATATCTTATTCACCACCGCACCGATATTTTCAAACGGATTATCATATTCTTTTGCTAACCAATAAGAGAGCAATATCGCGAATATTATTAGTGTTTGAGTGTAAAAAAGACTTTTAACAAAAATCTGTAATTTAGGATAATGGTGTTTTAGTTTCGTCATTTTATTGTCTCTATTTTATGTTTACATCTTTAATGCTCAATTAAATAGGTGGAAGTAGAAGAAATAATATCGTGTCCAACACGGGTAATGTTTTAAACAATCATTATCTAATCCCCTTTACTCTCTAAAATCGTTACGCTAAAACACCCCTGTTTTTCAAAGAAAATACACGAAAAACCTTGTTTTAAGAGTGTGTTCTTTATTTCTCTAATCACAAAACCGTGTGCAACAATCGCACAACGTTGTTCTGCCAACAGTCGCCGCATAAAATCCTTTACCCTTGATTTTTCTTGAACCCGCGTTTTCTCCGCTCGGTTCAAGCCAACAAACCAAAGTAAACGAGAAATCACAAACCAATACTTTACGGATAACGCAATAAAAGGAATATTTGCGATATTTAAATTAAATTCTTTGAGTGCTTCACAAAATGTAATGTTAGCTGAGTTAAATAAAGCGTTTGCTGTTATTCTGGCTCGAGGTAAAGGCGAACTATAAATACATTCACACATTCTGATATCATTGAGAACCTCTTGTGAGTTGAATAATGTGATTTCAGATAAGCGAATGTTCTCCGTACGATCGTATTCTGCTAAATAATGTTGCGCCTGTTTAGCAGAGCATCTAATATCAGGTATCTCTGGCGTACAGTGTCGGATTAAAATAATGCGCTGTTTATCGTTCATCATTTGCCTTCAACTTCGTCAACCGTACTTCCACCGCTTGTCTGTGCGCCTCAAGCTGTTCGGCACTTGCCATTGCCATCACTGTTGGGGCAAGGGCTTGAAAACCTTGTGGGGTGAGTTCTTGTACCGTCATTCGCTTACTGAAATCCGCCAAACCTAAACTGGAATAAGTGCGGGTGTAGCCGTAGGTGGGCAGAACGTGGTTCGTGCCACTGGCGTAATCGCTCATACTTTCGGGTGAGAATGCGCCTAAGAAAATTGAGCCTGCGTTGTCTAGAAATGGCAATAATTCGCGAGCATTTTGCGTTTGTACCACCAAATGTTCGGGGGCATATTTGTTACTGATTTCAACCGCTTGTTTAATGCTCTCGGCAATCAAAATTCGGCTGTGGGCGAGGGCTTGGCTCGCTGTCTCTTTTCGTGGCAAGGATTCAAGCTGCTTTTCAAGGGAAAGTGCGGTCGCTTTTGCCAGTCTTTCACTGTTGGTGACCAACATCACTTGGCTGTCCGCCCCGTGTTCCGCTTGGGAAAGTAAGTCGCTGGCGACAAAATTGGGGTCGGCAAATTCATCGGCGATCACCAACACTTCAGACGGGCCGGCGGGCATATCAATCGCTGTACCACTTTGCATCACTTGGCGTTTCGCTTCTGTCACAAAGGCATTGCCCGGTCCAAAAATTTTATCTACTTTCGCCACGGTTTCTGTGCCGAACGCCATCGCCGCAATGGCTTGAGCGCCCCCGACTGCATAGACGGTGTCAATTCCACACAATTCGGCAGCATAGAGAATTTCATCGGCAATCGGCGGTGGTGAACATAAGACAATCTTTTTACAACCAGCGATTTTAGCTGGCACGGCAAGCATTAGTACGGTGGAAAAGAGCGGGGCTGAACCACCGGGGATATACAGCCCAACCCGTTCAATCGGACGGGTCAGCACTTGGCAACGTATCCCTGCTTGCGTTTCAATATCCACTGTTTGTGGCTGTTGGGCTTGGTGAAAAGTCGCAATATTTTGTTTAGCGGTTTGAATTGCCTGTTTTAACTCACTTGAAAGCCGTTCGCCTGCCTGCTGAATATCGGTCTGCGAGACGATTAGGCTCTCTAATTTAACCTTATCAAACTTTTCAGTTAGCTCAAATAACACTCGATCGCCCTGTAATTTGACAAGGTTTAGGATATTTTCAACCGCTTGTTTGATCTCCGCTGAAGCCGATATTGCGGGGCGGGTGAGAGCTTGTTGCTGTTCTGTTCTTGTTAAAGTGTTCCAAATGCGTGTCTGCATAATATATTCCTTCATTACTTCATCATTTTCTCGATAGGCAAGACCAGAATAGAGCTTGCTCCAATCGCTTTAAGTTGTTCCATTGTTTCCCAAAATAAATTTTCTTGGCTGACAACGTGCATTGCCACTTGGTTGGTGTCGTGGGCAAGGGGCAGAATAGTCGGGTTTTCTACACCGGGCAGTAGCGCAGTAATGTCTTTGAGTTTATGTTTGGGGGTGTGAAGCATAATATATTTTGATTCAGCCGCTTGTTGTACCCCTTGAATACGGGTGAGCAAGCGGTCAATTAACGCCTGTTTTTGACAATCTATCTCGCTGGTACGCTGCACCAAACAAGCGCTGGAACGATAAATCACTTCCACCTCGCGTAAACCGTTTGCCTCTAACGTCGCACCAGACGACACTAAATCGCAAATGGCATTCGCTAAACCGGCACTCGGGGCAACCTCGACCGAGCCGGTCAACAGACAATTTTTAAACGGGATATTGTGCTGTTGCATATAGCGTTTGAGCAGGTTTGGATAAGAGGTGGCAATGCGGGCGTTGGCTAAATCGCCGATATTCTGATAATCGGCATCTCGGGGCAAAGCAAGGGAGAGATGGCAGCCGCCAAAATCAAGGCGCTTCAGTAGCTTGTAGTCAGCATTTTCACCACTGGCAAGCCGTCCTAACGCTACTTCTTCCAGTACATTTTCGCCGATAATGCCGAGATCAACCACGCCATCGAAAATTAAGCCCGGAATATCATCGTCCCGCACTCTCAAAATCTCAATCGGCAGATTTTCCGAATAGGCGATAAGCCGCTGTGTATTCCAGTTGATTTTTACACCGCACTGCTTAAGTAGGATTTGGCAATCGGTGCTTAAGCGTCCGGATTTTTGCATAGCAATGCGAAGTCTGTTGGTTGTCATATTGTATTCCTATTTATTTTTGATAAAGAAAAACCCCTCGAAATGGCTTCCGAGGGGTTGAATTGGGTTTTGGGTTCATTCGTACTCGGAAGTTATCTTCCGACCACACCAAATGCCCGAAAGATTATTCAGGAAAATGATGGTGATGATGTACAGTACGAATAAAGGTCATAATTTACTCCAAAATTGAATGTTTTGGACTATACGCAAAAATGAACGGACGCGCAAGCCCTTTTTGATAAAATACGCAAACGATTGCATATAAAAAAGAATCACTAAATAACCGATTTGGGCGTAGATCATAGGTTTCATGTGGTGATTTCTATAAATAAGATGAAAACACCGGTAAGGTTATAAGGATATTTACCGGACTGTAACAGTATTACCAGTACGTTTTTTCTCTAATAGAGATGAACTTTTAGAGATAGATTGTATTTTTATGTTAAAAAAATGTGAAATAGCTCATATTTTTGAAAGAAAACGATTGCGCATATTGGCGCACAAGTATATGTTGTCAGGGTTATTGCATAAAAATAACACAACATCTTACTAAATTTTCTACAATCTACGATAAGAGGGCTTTACAATGAAAAAATATTCCACTCTTTCTCTTGCAGCAGTATTAACAATGGGCGCATTCTCTGCTCAAGCAGCAGAAAAATTTGTCACCATCGGTACCGGTGGACAAACCGGTGTTTATTATGTAGTGGGTCAATCAATTTGCCAATTAGTAAACCGCGATACGGCAAAAACCCAAATTAAGTGTAATGCCCCTTCTACCGGCGCATCTGTTGCTAATTTGAATGCGATTGCGGCAAATCAAATGGAAATGGGGATCGCCCAATCCGATTGGCAATATCACGCTTATAACGGCACAAGTTCATTTGCAGGTAAGAAAAATGATAAACTGCGCGCCGTTTTTTCCATTCACCCCGAACCTTTTACGCTAATGGCTCGCGACGATTCAGGGATTCAACAATTTGATGATTTAAAAGGCAAACGAGTTAATGTAGGCGATCCGGGTTCCGGTACCCGTGCGACAATGAATGTGATTTTAGCCGCAAAAGGTTGGACGGATAAAGAATTTAAAGTCGCATCAGAATTAAAACCGGCAGAAATGGCATCGGTAATGTGTGATAACAATTTAGATGCGATTACTTATAATGTAGGACACCCTAATGGCGCATTGAAAGAAGCAGCGGCTTCGTGTAATGCGCATTTAGTGCCGATTACCGGTACGGAAATTGACAAATTGGTTGCTGACAATCCGTATTATGCGAAAGCAACCATTCCGGGCGGTTTGTATAAAGGCACGGATAATCCGGTGGATACCTTCGGGGTATATGCAACCTTGGTTACTTCCTCTGATGTCGATGCGGATAGCGTTTATGCCATTGTTAAAGCCGTTTTCGACAATTTTGATCGCTTTAAACGTCTCCATCCGGCATTTGCTCATTTAAAACAGGAAGATATGATCAAAAATGCGCTATCCGCACCGTTGCATGAAGGCGCAGTACGTTATTACAAAGAAAAAGGTTGGTTAAAATAATCAAGCATATTAAATTTAGGCAGGAGTTATCCTGCCTTTCCTGTTTTAATCGGTAATATTTATTTTTGGAGGTTTTATGTCGGTAAAATCTGAAAAATCGGATTATGACGATCTGCAAGATATGGTTGCATCCAATGATGCGGGAGGGCGAAATCCAAAAGGCTTAACCAAAAATTTAATTATTGTTACGGCTATTTTGTGGTCAATTTTTCAGCTTTATTACACCTCGCCGTTTCCGTTTTGGCTGCAAGAAGTGATCCGCAGTTGGGGCTGGGAATGGAATGTGGTAGTTGATGATACCAAAGCGCGTTCCATTCACTTAGCTTTTGCCTTATTTCTGGCTTACTTGGCATTTCCGGCGTTTGCAGCCTCTCCAAAACACCGTGTTCCTTACCAAGATTGGTTGTTTGCCATTTTAGGGGCATTTTTAGGTGCATATTATATTTTCTTTTATGAGGGATTAGTTACCCGTTTCGGTGCACCCAATACATCAGATATTATTGCCGGCTGTTTAGGGATTATTTTGCTATTGGAGGCTTGTCGGCGTAGTTTGGGGTTGCCTTTGGTTATTATCGCATCCGTCTTTCTACTGTATAACTATTTTGGACAATTTTTACCGACAGATTGGATTATCAGCCACCGTTCAGGCTCACTTTCTCAAATAATCAATCAGCAATGGGTAACCACAGAGGGCGTATTCGGCGTGGCATTGGGCGTTTCCACGAAATATGTGTTTTTATTTGTCTTATTCGGTGCGTTATTGGATAAAGCGGGCGCGGGCAACTATTTTATCAAAACAGCCTTTGCCTATTTAGGGCATTTACGCGGCGGTCCGGCTAAAGCAGCCGTCGTGTCCTCAGGCTTGACCGGATTAATTTCCGGTTCATCCATTGCCAATGTAGTAACGACGGGAACATTTACCATTCCAATGATGAAACGGGTTGGGTTTTCCGCAGAAAAAGCGGGGGCAGTTGAAGTCGCCTCCTCCGTAAATGGGCAGATTATGCCGCCGGTTATGGGTGCTGCCGCCTTTTTGATGATTGAATATGTGAATATGCCATATAGCCAATTAATCACCCACGCGGCGTTACCGGCATTGATTTCATATATTGCATTGGTTTATATCGTTCATTTGGAAGCCTTAAAAATGAATTTAAAAGGCTTACCGAGAACTGATCCGCCAAATCCGATTTTGATCGTTTTATTAAAAATTTTGACCGCACTTTTGGTCGTCATAGGCTTAACCGGCGTGGTTCATTTCGGCTTAGGGTGGATTAAAACCATTGCGCCAAACTACGCTTTCCTTATTGTTTGCGTATTGCTTACAGCGGTTTATTTATTACTTATCCGCCGAGTAGCAAAATTTCCTGATTTGGAAGTCGATGATCCTAATGCGCCGATGGTCGCACTGCCGTCAGCCAAACCAACGGTGAATGCAGGACTGCATTTTCTGATTCCCGTCGTAGTATTAATTTGGTGTTTAATGGTGGAAATGTTATCACCGGGGCTTTCCGCATTCTGGGGAACAATGGCACTTGCGGTGATTTTACTCACACAAAAACCGTTACTACATTATTTCCGTAAGCAGCCTATTACCTCATCGCTTTTCGTTGAAGGTGTAAAAACCTTAATTGACGGATTAGAAACCGGGGCGAGAAATATGATTGGTATAGGCATTGCAACGGCAACCGCCGGAATTATCGTCGGTGTTGTTTCTTTAACCGGATTCGGCGTACAGCTATCCGGCATTATTGAAGTACTGTCGATGGGCAATATTTTATTAATGCTAATTCTCGTCTCCATATTCAGTTTGATTTTAGGAATGGGGTTACCGACAACGGCTAACTATATTGTTGTTTCCTCATTAATGGCATTGGTTATTGTCGAAGTCGGCAAACAAAACGGGTTGATAGTGCCACTCATTGCCGTCCATTTGTTCGTATTCTATTTCGGCATTATGGCAGATGTAACGCCCCCTGTCGGGCTAGCATCATTTGCTGCCGCCGCAGTTTCAGGCGGAAATCCGATAAAAACCGGAATGATTGCGTTCTTTTATAGCTTGCGTACGGCAATTCTTCCTTTCTTGTTCATTTTTAATACCGATTTATTGTTACTGGATGTCGGTTGGGTAAAGGGAACACTTGTCGCTGTGGTTTCTACGTTAGCGATACTGGCATTTACCGCGGCAACAATGAATCATTTCTTTGTTAAAAACAGATGGTGGGAAACAGCACTATTAATTTTGGGCGCATTTGTGATTTTCCGACCGGGATTTTTTATGGAGTATGTTTCACCGACTTCTCATCATATTGAGCCGTCATCTTTAGTAAAAGAGCTGGAAAAAACACCGGTAGGGCAAAATCTGCAGCTCAAGGTATCGGGAATGAATCCTTACGGTAAACAAATCGAATTTTACTCACAACTTTCCGTGCCACAGGGAGAAACAGGAGAACAACGTTTGCAAAATCTCGGTTTAACCCTGCTGCATACACAGGAAAAAATTGAGGTGGATGGAAAACAAATTGATAAAGTAGTAATTGATATGGTGGAAACGGATTCTCCGGCGGCAAAAGCAGGGTTAAATTGGGATCAAACCATTATTGATATTTCTTTACCGCTTGTTTCATTGGAAAAAGAATGGATGTTTATTCCGGGATTAATGATAATTTTCTTGGTAGGCTGGAATCAGCGGAGAAGAGAAAAATCTTAATAGAAAGTGCGGTCATTTTTGAATGTGTTTCAATTAATATTAAGAATGTCCGCCATACTGATGAAAAGGATAAATTATGTATAACAAATTACTGCTCGCCATTGATCTGAACAATCCAAAAGGTTCAGAAAAAGTAGTTGAAACTGCATTACGCTTGGTTGAACATAATCCCAATACACTATTTCGTGTGGTTACTATTGTCGAACCGGTGGATGATAGCTTTATTTCCGCTTTCCTGCCAAAAAATTTTGATAAATCCCTGATTGCAGAAGTGAACAAAGCACTGCACGATTTTACCGCCAAACATTTTCCCGAAAAGGCGAAGGTGCAACACATCGTCGCACACGGCACAATTTATGAGGAAATTAATCGAATTGCAGAAGAAAAATCGGTAGATTTAATCATTATGCTTGCCAGTAGCAAGCCTCATACTAAAGGGTTAAGTAATAATACCCGACGAGTGGCAAAATATGGGAACAAACCGATATTAATTTTGAAATAACAAAAATCCCTGCCTGAAATACTCAAGCAGGGATTTTTATATCCATTAGAATCCTAATGTTTTTCCATCAGGATTACGAGGGTCGGAATAACCATAAAAGCCACCGTCGCGCGCTTGAATAATTTGCACACGTCCCATTGGTGCTTTTAACTTGATTTTATGCCCTTTAGCTTTAAGTAATGCTAAAGTGTCAGGGCTAATACCTTCCTCAATTCGTAATTCATCCGGTAACCATTGATGATGAATTCTTGGTGCAACAATTGCTTCCGCAGGGTTCATATTATGGTCAATTGTATTAGAAATACTTTGTAGAACCGTCGTAATAATTCGAGCCCCACCCGGACTACCTGTCACTAGCCAAGGTTTATTATCTTTTAGAACTATAGTCGGCGTCATTGATGAAAGAGGACGTTTTTTCGCTTCAATTGCATTTGCATCACCACCGATTAGGCCGAATGCATTAGCTACTCCGGGTTTCGCCGAAAAATCATCCATTTCATTGTTTAGTAAAATACCTGTTCCTTCAGCAACAATACCACTACCAAAATTCAGATTCAGTGTATAAGTAACAGCAACTGCATTACCTGCACTATCCATAACCGAATAGTGCGTGGTTTGATCACTTTCATAGGGTTGAGGTTTACCGGGCTTAATTTCCGTTGCAGGACGGGCATAATTTTCCTTAATATTTTGAATCAAGGAGTTAGCATAATTTTTTGAAATTAAACCGGATACAGGAATCTTCACAAAATCCGGATCACCAAGATATTCGGAACGATCCGCGTAAGCCAATTTCATCGATTCGGCTAAATAATGAATAGTTTTTGCACTGTTTGCACCGAATTCATCAAGCGGATAATTTTCCAACATATTAAATAATTGCACTAAATGGATACCGCCCGAGCTTGGTGGAGGCATAGTTACAACCTTATAACCACGATAATTCCCCACTATCGGCCGGCGCTCAATCGCTTTATAGTTGCGCATATCTTCAAGGCTGATTAAGCCGTTATGTTGTTTCATTTCTTGTACGATTTTTTCCGCAATTTCTCCCTCATAAAAAGCCTTAGCGCCTTCTTTAGCAATGAGTTTTAAAGAATTAGCCAAATCTTTTTGGATTAACTGTTCACCGGCAGCTAAAGTGCGGTCGTTTTTAAAGAAGATTTTGCGGCTACTCTGCCATTTACCTAAAACTTCTTTCTCCGTATCAAGTAAGTTAGCAAGTGTTTGGCTAATAGGAAAACCTTCCTCAGCTAATTTGATTGCTGGCTCTAACACTTTATGCAAAGGCATTGTTCCCCATTTTTTTAAAGCCATCTCCATCCCAGCCACTGTACCCGGTACGCCGACAGCAAAATGTGTAAACAATGATTTACCGTCTTTAACTTGCCCGTTTGCATCTAAATACATATCACGAGAGGCTTTTAATGGTGCTGTTTCTCTAAAATCAAGGGCTAAATCCTCCCCTGTTTTCTCATTATGCAATACCATAAAACCTCCGCCGCCGATATTACCGGCATTTGGTAGCACAACGGCTAAAGCAAATCCAACGGCAACAGCAGCATCTACCGCATTACCACCCTGTTTCAGTATTTCAACACCGACTTGAGTCGCAATAGCCTGTTCGGAAGCTACCATTCCGTTTTTCGCATAAATAGGTTGGAAAATATCGGTACTGCTGTCATAGCGTGCGGAGGCGGTATTTGTGGTTAGCGCAGAGTTACTTGCCCAACTGACTTGAGAAAAGCTAATTACGGAAGTAAACAACCCGGCAAGTAATATTTTTTTGAACGGCATTTGCATATTTTTTCTCCTTATTGATGAATAATTCATCAATAAGACTATGCTTTTATTTACCAAAATACAATAAAAATTTTACTCAATATTAACAAGTATAAAAGAATAAACGTTGAGAAGAGAATTATTATAAAAACAAAAACTTGTGCTACCCTAGACAACTGATAAATTTTCCGTTTAGGGTAAAGTGTCCAAATGAGAAATAATGAAGCCTGATAGCATTGTTTATAGGGATTTCCATCAAAGGTATGATGTGCTTAATATGAGAAAATTTAACCATTTTTGCATTAATTACAACATACAGTTTGTCGAAAACAGGATTAATACTTTTTGGCTTCAAGCAAAACAGCATTTACAGAAATTTAAAGGTATTCTCAAAGCTCATTTTGAGTGTATGTGACGGAGTGTGAACAGAATACTAACAATAGGGACTTAAACTGCCAGTTAATAGAAATTTGTTTTAGTCGTTCAAGACAGTCCCTATTTTTAAAGTTATGAGTAATGCAAAAAACACATTAAATTTTAACCGCACTTTTATTATTACTAGCTTCTCAAAATATTATAAATTTCGAAATCTTTGCGATCCAAATAATGAGTGGATTGAATTTTACGAATAGTACGTGATTTCCCCCTAATTAATAGGGTTTCAGTTGTAGCAAGATTGCCTCGACGAGAAATTCCTTTAAGTAATTCACCGTGTGTAATACCTGTGGCGGCAAACACTAGATTATCATCACGAACAATATCTTCTAATTTTAATATTTCATTCACTTTAACGCCTAATTCTTCACAACGTTGAATTTCTTCTGAAGCAATTTTTCGATTTTCTTCCGTATCACCTTTCACTTCATTACGGGGAATTAAACGTGCTTGCATATCACCGCCTAATGCTCGAACAGCCGCAGCGGCAGCGACACCTTCAGGCGCCCCGCCAATGCCATAGACCATATCCACTTCAGCATCGGGCAAACAACATAAAACGGAAGCTGCAACATCACCATCCGGAATTGCCATAACACGAATGCCCAAATCATGCATTTGTTGGATTACGACATCGTGGCGAGGCTTAGCTAACACCATTACAGTTAGATCGGATAAGGATTTTCCTAAACGTGAAGCGGTACGACGAAGATTTTGTTCAATAGGTAAATTAAGATCAATCATTCCTTTGACTTCCGGACCTACGACAATTTTTTCCATATACATATCCGGTGCTTTTAAGAAAGTTCTTTTTCCGCCTGCAGCCAGTACAGAAATAGCATTGGATTGTCCCATTGCCGTCATACGTGTGCCATCAATAGGATCAACAGCAATAGAAACAAGCTCCCCATTACCTGAACCGACTTTTTCACCGATATAAAGCATAGGGGCTTTATCAATTTCACCTTCTCCAATAACAATTTCACCATCCATATGAATAAGATTTAGCATATAACGCATTGCTTTCACTGCTGCTTCATCCGCCGCATTTTTGTCACCGCGTCCAAGCCAAGTATAAGCCGCTAATGCAGCAGCTTCCGTAACACGAGAAAATTCAATAGCCAATGCACGATTCATTTTTTATCTCCGTTATTCCAAGCAAAAAATCGTGCTATTTTAACATTATGCAAACGTTTGCATAATAAATTTTTACTGAAGTCTTTAAAAAGAAAAGTGAAGTGGGTACAATAAAGCCGTTTCGGACGTTATTTTAAAAGGAAATCACTATGTCATTAGAAATCTTAAACCAGCTTGAAGATAAAATTAAGCAAGCGGTAGAAACGATTCAGTTACTTCAACTTGAAGTGGAAGAATTAAAAGAACAAAATAGCCAATCTCAACAAACCGTTGAAACATTGCAAAGTGAAAATGAACAATTAAAAAATGAACACCGCAACTGGCAAGAACATATTCGTTCATTGCTCGGTAAATTTGATAACGTTTAACTCCGTAAAAGGCTTAGATTTTCTAAGCCTTTACTTTAGATAATTTTTATGAAAGTTTGTATTATTTCAGGCAGCACTTTAGGCACCGCCGAGTATGTTGCCGAACATCTAGAAGATATTTTAAAAACACAAGGATTTCCAACCGCTCTTTTTCACGGCGCACAGTATGATGATGTGATTGATGAAGCGTTATGGTTGATCGTCACTTCTACCCATGGTGCAGGAGAAATTCCGGATAATTTACGACCGCTCTTTGATCAAATAGCACAATCCGATCTTGATCTTTCGCATTTACGTTTTGCCATTGTAGGTTTAGGCAATTCGGATTACGATACTTTTTGTTATGCGACAAATCATATTGAAAACATTTTAGAACAAAAAAATTCAGTTAAACTTTGCGAAACCTTAAAAATTGATGTTCTCAATGTTGATGATCCTGAAAACTATAGTGAAAATTGGCTTCCTCTATTTGTTCAATCCCTCTCATAAAAAGGACGATGATCTTTATGGTCATCGTTTTTATCTGTGTATAACTCATAAAAAATCTGTCAAAAACCTGTATTTTTTCACTGAATAAGATCTCAATTTTTGTCTTCTGTGGATAAATACTCAAATTATCCACAATGAATGATGACTATTTTTATCATTGATCAACATTTTTCAATAGGATCTAACTTATTCATTTATAAAAAGAAAAAAGCGTTATTCACACAATCAAAGGATCCTAATAGTAACAATAATAAGATCTCTATATATAAAAAGATCTTAAACTTATTACCTAAAGATTTTTTAGATCCTTTGTAAATTCTCAAGATCCAATTCTTTCTTTCAAGAAAAACCGAATTTTTGTAGAATAGCGTACATTTTTAGATCCGAATAAATTAGAGAAAACGATGTTTTATACTGAAACCTATGATGTGATCGTAATCGGTGGCGGTCATGCTGGAACTGAAGCCGCTCTTGCACCGGCACGTATGGGGTTAAAAACCCTTTTATTAACCCATAATGTCGATACTTTAGGACAAATGTCCTGTAATCCTGCCATTGGTGGGATCGGTAAAGGCCACTTAGTAAAAGAAGTTGATGCCATGGGCGGTTTAATGGCTCATGCAGCCGATAAAGCGGGGATCCAATTCCGTACGCTCAACAGTAGTAAAGGCCCTGCTGTACGTGCAACCCGCGCTCAGGCAGATCGCGTTTTATACCGACAAGCGGTAAGAATCGCATTAGAAAATCAGTCAAATTTGGATATTTTCCAACAAGAAGCTACGGATATTTTGATTGAACAGGATCGTGTGACCGGTGTTGTTACTAAAATGGGATTAAAATTCCGTGCAAGATCTGTGATCCTAACAGCTGGTACTTTTTTAGCGGGCAAGATCCATATTGGCTTGGAAAATTACACGGGGGGTCGTGCAGGGGATCCTGCTTCAACCATGTTAGCTGAGCGTTTACGCGATCTGAATTTACGCGTGGATCGCCTAAAAACAGGCACGCCTCCACGTATTGATGCTCGTACTATCGATTTTGATGTACTCACCAAACAGCATGGTGATGCTGTATTACCGGTGTTTTCTTTTATGGGAGCGATATCGGATCACCCGCAACAAATCCCTTGTTATATCACCCATACTAATGATCAAACTCATGAGGTGATCCGCAATAATTTGGATCGTAGCCCAATGTACACCGGTGTGATCGAAGGGATCGGACCTCGTTATTGTCCGTCGATTGAAGATAAAGTGATGCGTTTTGCGGATCGTAATTCTCATCAAATTTATTTAGAGCCGGAAGGATTAACCAGTAATGAGGTTTATCCAAATGGGATTTCGACCAGTCTTCCGTTTGACGTACAAATGAAGATCGTTAATTCAATGAAAGGCTTGGAAAATGCCCGAATTGTCAAACCGGGTTATGCTATTGAATATGATTATTTTGATCCCCGTGATCTAAAGCCAACCTTGGAAACCAAAGCCATTTCGGGATTATTCTTTGCCGGCCAAATTAATGGCACAACCGGATATGAAGAAGCCGCTGCACAAGGACTATTGGCAGGGATCAATGCGGGTCTTTACGTACAAGAGAAGGATTCATGGTATCCACGTCGTGATCAGGCATATATTGGTGTATTGGTTGATGATCTTTGCACCCTCGGCACGAAAGAACCCTACCGTGTATTTACCTCTCGTGCGGAATATCGTTTGTTATTACGTGAGGATAACGCCGATATTCGTTTAACACCGATTGCCCATGAATTTGGTTTAATTGATGAAAAACGTTGGGCTCGTTTTAATCAAAAAATGGAAAATATTGAGCTTGAACGCCAACGTTTACGCTGCATTTGGTTACACCCCCGCTCGGAATATTTGGAAGAAGCCAATAAAGTGCTAAGCAGCCCGCTTGTGCGTGAGGCGAATGGTGAGGATCTATTACGCCGCCCTGAAATGAATTATGAGATTTTAACTGCTTTAACCCCTTACCAACCGGCGATGGCTGATAAGGAAGCTGTGGAACAAGTGGAAATAGCCATAAAATACCAAGGCTATATTGAACATCAGGAAGAAGAAATCGAAAAACAAAAACGTCATGAAAATACGGCTATTCCGGCTCAATTTGATTATGCCAAAGTATCGGGATTATCAAACGAAGTTCGTGCCAAATTAGAACAGCACCGCCCTGTTTCTATCGGACAAGCAAGCCGTATTTCCGGTATCACACCGGCGGCAATTTCAATTATTTTGGTTAATTTGAAAAAACAAGGAATGCTGAAACGTGGGGAATAATTTTCTCAGTGTTTGGAATGAAAAAGTGCGGTCAAATTTACCGCACTTTTTTGTATCAGTTAGTTGCATAATGTTCAGTTGGTTGAGCCTGCAAGTTTATAGATTTTATGGTTATGTCCTTCTCGTCAAATTTTGCAGCATAAATTGAAAAAGGCATAGAATAGTGACTACACTTTCAAGTAGAATGGACCGAATTCTTACTAAACATATATTATCAATGAAAGCAAAATTAGACCGCTTGCTTGCTCAGGCAAATATTCAATTAAAAGATCAACAAAAACAGCAGTTGATTGATCTCGTCAATTTATTGAACAAATGGAACAAAGCTTATAATTTAACCTCAGTACGTGATCCGCAAGAAATGTTGGTAAAACATATTCTGGATAGTCTTGTAGTGAGTCCTTATTTACAGGGGGAATCTTTCATTGATGTTGGTACAGGCCCCGGTTTACCCGGTTTACCTCTAGCGATTGCAAATTCAAATAAGCACTTTGTATTGTTAGATAGTTTAGGTAAACGTATTAGTTTTATTCGTAATGCCATACGTGAATTAAAGCTAACAAACGTTACGCCTATATTAAGTCGTGTGGAAGAATATCAACCTAATGAAAAATTCGATGGGGTATTGAGCCGAGCATTTGCTTCACTTAAAGATATGACAAATTGGTGTCATCATCTTCCGAAAGAAAGTGGCTGTTTTTATGCATTAAAAGGTGTTTATCATATGGAAGAAGTGCAAGAATTGTATGATAATTATACAGTACAACAAATAATAGCGTTACATGTGCCGGAATTAGTGGGTGAACGACATTTAATCATTTTGCGGTAAATCGTTACATATTTGTAAAATTTTTTCAAAACTGTGATTTAGTTAACGTTTTTTTGGTAGTTTTTAAGTTGAATCTGATTTTTTCAATAGTATAATTACCAAGGTTTAAGGTTATTGAAAATAATGTCGAAAATTATACAACAAGCGAAAATTCAGTATCGAAAAGCTATTCAGATTGAAATAGTCATCATGTTACTATTTGCTTGTTTTTTTGCTTTCTGGCAAATGAAAAATTCACTTGATTTTTTATTCGGATTTCTTTCGGCATTGCTTCCTTTCAGTGTTTTTGTGTATATCGTTTTTTATCGAAAACAATATTTATCTACAAAATTGACCGCACTTTATAGAGGTGAAGCTATCAAGTTTGTGTTAACCATTGTGTTGATTATTGCATCATTCAAATGGTTTTTGGTGACAAACTTTGTGATTTTCTTTAGTGGTTTTTTTATGGCATTAATTTTGAATAATTTAATTCCATTTTTGTTTCGCCGAATTTGATTTTTACTATAGTTCTAAGGGTTCATTATGTCTGGACAAACAACATCGGAATATATTAGCCACCATCTATCTTTTCTAAAAACAGGGGATGGTTTTTGGCATGTTCATGTAGATACGTTGTTCTTTTCTATTTTAGCCGCAGTCATTTTTCTCTTTATTTTCTCGCGTGTAGCAAAAAAAGCCACAACAGGTGTGCCCGGAAAAATGCAATGTATGGTGGAAATTGTTGTGGAATGGATTAATGGTATTGTGAAAGAGAATTTCCATGGTCCGCGTGATGTAGTCGCCCCTCTTGCATTAACCATTTTCTGCTGGGTCTTTGTCATGAATGCGATTGACTTAATTCCAGTGGATTTCTTACCTCAATTAGCTGGTCTGTTTAATATTCATTATCTCCGTGCCGTGCCTACTGCCGATATTAGCGCAACGCTTGGTATGTCTCTCTGTGTTTTCTTCTTAATTCTTTTCTATACCGTTAAGTCCAAAGGTTTCAAGGGATTAGTAAAAGAATATACACTTCATCCGTTTAATCATTGGGCATTCATTCCCGTTAACTTTATTTTAGAAACGGTGACTTTACTGGCTAAGCCTATTTCTCTTGCGTTCCGTCTGTTTGGTAATATGTATGCTGGGGAATTGATCTTTATCCTTATTGCCGTGATGTATTCAGCTAATATGGCTATCGCTGCATTGGGTATTCCTTTACACCTTGCTTGGGCAATTTTCCATATTTTGGTTATTACTTTGCAAGCGTTTATTTTTATGATGTTGACGGTCGTTTATTTAAGTATTGCTTACAATAAAGCAGATCATTAATCGTTTTTTTATTAACCGGCTCTAGGGCTAAAACTTAACTTCTATTGGAGAACATTATGGAAACTGTAATCACAGCTACAATCATCGGAGCATCGATTCTTCTTGCATTTGCTGCATTAGGTACCGCAATTGGTTTTGCTATCTTAGGTGGTAAATTTTTAGAATCTTCAGCGCGTCAGCCTGAACTTGCATCAAGCCTACAAACTAAAATGTTTATTGTAGCAGGGCTTTTAGATGCGATTGCGATGATTGCGGTTGGTATTTCCTTACTATTCATCTTTGCGAATCCATTTATCGGTTTATTACAATAATCCCTTATTTGCTTATCAACGTAAAACAAGCATTTTAAGGAGGACGTTGTGAATTTAAATGCAACATTAATTGGTCAACTCATTTCATTCGCACTATTCGTATGGTTTTGTATGAAGTTTGTGTGGCCACCAATTATTAAAGCAATTGAAACACGTCAAAGCCAAATTGCCAATGCATTAGCATCTGCGGAAGCTGCGAAAAAAGAACAAGCAGATACTAAATTACTTGCGGAAGAAGAAATTTCAAAAGCGAAAATTCAGGCTCAAGAGATTTTAGATGCCGCGAACAAGCGACGTAATGAAGTGCTTGACGAAATGAAAACCGAAGCAGAAGAGCTTAAAGCGAAAATAATTGAACAAGGGTATGCTGAGGTAGAAGCTGAACGTAAACGTGTTCAAGAAGAACTACGTCTTAAAGTGGCTTCCTTAGCAATTGCCGGTGCTGAAAAAATTGTGGGTCGCACTATTGATGAGGCGGCAAACAATGACATTATTGATAAATTAGTTGCAGAACTATAAGAGGCTTTAGCTTATGTCAGAATTAACTACGATAGCTCGCCCTTATGCCAAAGCAGCATTTGATTTTGCCATAGAGCAATCCGTAAATGATAAAAGTGCGGTAGAAAAATGGACAGAAATGTTGGGATTTTTGACCGCACTTGTGGAAGACGAACAAATGAAAGAATTTCTCATTAGTTCGCTTTCTTCACAAAAAGTAGCGGATACGGTGATTTCAATTTGTGGTGAACAGCTAGATCAATATGGGCAAAATCTTATTCGGTTAATGGCTGAAAATAAGCGTTTGAGTGCTATCCCTGTGGTATTTTCCGAATTTACTCGTTATGTGGAAGAACATCAAGCCATTGCAGAGGTTCAAGTAACTTCTGCACAACCATTGAATGCAACTCAAATTGAAAAAATTGTGGCGGCAATGGAAAAAAGATTAGCTCGCAAAGTGAAAGTAAATTGCAACGTGGATGATTCGCTTATTGCTGGTGTAATTATTCGTACGGAAGATTTTGTGATTGATGGTAGCAGTCGTGGACAGCTCGACCGTCTCGCAAATGAGTTGCAATGATAAGAGGAATAAAAGATGCAACTAAATTCAACTGAAATTAGTGAATTGATTAAAAAACGAATTGCTCAGTTTGATGTAGTGAGTGAAGCTCATAACACTGGGACAATTGTTTCCGTAAGTGACGGTATTATTCGTATTCACGGTTTGAGCGATGTAATGCAAGGGGAGATGATCGCATTACCAGGAAATCGCTATGCAATGGCTCTTAACCTTGAGCGTGACTCGGTAGGTGCGGTTGTAATGGGTCCTTATGCAGATTTAGCGGAAGGAATGGAAGTTCAATGTACCGGTCGTATTTTAGAAGTGCCGGTAGGTCGTGGCTTGTTAGGTCGTGTTGTCAATACACTCGGTCAACCGATTGACGGTAAAGGTGAAATTGAAAATGACGGATTTTCACCGGTTGAAGTTATTGCACCGGGCGTTATTGAGCGTAAATCGGTAGATCAACCGGTACAAACCGGTTACAAAGCGGTAGACTCTATGGTACCGATTGGTCGAGGTCAGCGTGAGTTGATCATTGGAGACCGTCAAACGGGTAAAACAGCATTAGCGATCGATGCAATTATCAATCAGCGTGATTCTGGTATTAAATGTATCTATGTTGCAATTGGTCAAAAAGCATCAACTATCGCAAACGTAGTGCGTAAATTAGAAGAACATGGTGCATTGGCAAATACTATCGTGGTTGCTGCGTCAGCATCTGAATCTGCCGCATTACAATATCTTGCTCCTTATGCCGGCTGTGCTATGGGGGAATATTTCCGTGATCGTGGTGAAGATGCGTTAATTGTTTATGATGATTTATCAAAACAAGCAGTAGCTTACCGTCAAATTTCATTATTACTACGTCGTCCACCGGGTCGTGAAGCTTACCCTGGAGATGTTTTCTATTTACATTCACGCTTACTTGAGCGTGCTGCACGTGTTAATGAAGAATATGTAGAAAAATTTACCAATGGTGAAGTAAAAGGGAAAACAGGTTCTTTAACTGCTCTTCCTATTATTGAAACTCAAGCAGGTGATGTTTCTGCATTCGTACCAACCAACGTAATTTCCATCACCGATGGTCAGATTTTCTTAGAATCTAACTTGTTTAACTCAGGTATTCGCCCTGCAGTAAACCCAGGTATTTCGGTATCTCGTGTAGGTGGTGCGGCACAAACTAAAGTGGTGAAAAAATTAGCAGGTGGTATTCGTACCGCATTGGCGCAATATCGTGAATTGGCCGCATTTGCTCAATTTGCCTCTGATCTTGATGATGCAACCCGTAAACAGCTTTCTCACGGTGAAAAAGTCACCGAGTTATTGAAACAAAAACAATATGCACCGCTTAGTGTTGCAGAGCAATCTGTGTTGCTTTTTGCTGTTGAGTTTGGTTATTTGGAAGACGTAGAACTGCAAAAAATTGCAAGTTTTGAGACCGCACTTTTAGACTATTCTCACCGTAACCATGGCGACTTTATGGCTGAATTAACCAAAACCGGTAATTACAATGATGAGATAAAAGACACATTGAAAACGATTTTGGATAGTTTTAAGACCAATAGTGCTTGGTAATATAACGGAGAAAGAAGATGGCAGGTGCAAAAGAGATAAAAACCAAAATTGCCAGTGTACAAAGTACGCAGAAAATTACTAAGGCAATGGAAATGGTTGCTACCTCGAAAATGCGTAAAACGCAAGATCGTATGGCGGCTTCTCGTCCGTATTCTGAAACAATACGAAATGTTATCAGCCACGTCTCTAAAGCCAATATCGGTTATAAACACCCGTTTTTAGTTCAACGAGAAGTGAAAAAAGTTGGGATTTTAATTGTTTCGACAGACCGTGGAATGTGTGGTGGTTTAAATATTAATTTATTCAAAACCGTGATGACAGAAATCAAACAATGGAAGGATAAAGGGGTTACCGTAGAATTGGGCTTAATAGGCTCAAAAGGAATTAACTTTTTCCGTTCATTGGGGTTATCTGTACGTGGACAGCTTTCCGGTTTGGGTGATAATCCGGCAATGGAAGACTTAATTGGTGTGGCAAACGGGATGTTTGATGTTTATAAAAATGGTGAGATTGATGCGGTTTATATAGCCTACAATAAATTCATCAATACAATGACACAATCGCCCGTTTATCAACAATTGGTTCCATTACCGGCATCAGAAACCGATAATTTAGAACAAAAGCAAAGTACCTGGGATTACCTTTACGAGCCAGAGCCAAAAGTTTTATTGGATAGTTTACTCACTCGTTATTTGGAATCACAAGTATATCAATCTGTGGTGGATAACCTTGCTTCCGAGCAGGCTGCCCGTATGGTAGCAATGAAAGCGGCAACTGATAACGCAGGAAATTTAATCAATGACTTGCAATTAGTTTATAACAAAGCTCGTCAAGCAAGTATTACAAATGAATTAAATGAAATCGTTGCCGGCGCGGCTGCGATTTAAGAAAAGAGGAAAGGTAATGTCAGCAGGAAAAATTGTACAAATCATCGGTGCGGTGATTGACGTTGAGTTCCCACAAGATGCAGTACCAAAAGTTTACGATGCATTAAAAGTTGAATCAGGTTTAACCCTTGAAGTTCAACAACAATTAGGTGGCGGAGTCGTTCGCTGTATCGCATTAGGCACATCTGACGGCTTGAAGCGCGGTTTAAAAGTAGAAAATACCGGAAACCCAATTCAGGTACCGGTGGGTACTAAAACACTCGGTCGTATTATGAATGTGTTGGGTGAACCAATTGATGAGCGTGGTGAAATCGGTGCGGAAGAAAATTGGTCTATTCACCGTGCAGCACCAAGTTATGAAGAACAATCAAATAGTACGGAACTACTTGAAACCGGTATTAAAGTTATCGACTTAATTTGTCCTTTTGCAAAAGGGGGAAAAGTCGGTCTTTTCGGTGGTGCGGGTGTAGGTAAAACCGTTAATATGATGGAATTAATTCGTAATATTGCGATTGAACACTCAGGTTATTCCGTATTTGCAGGGGTAGGTGAACGTACCCGTGAAGGTAACGATTTCTATCACGAAATGACAGAATCTAACGTATTAGATAAGGTATCGTTAGTTTACGGTCAAATGAATGAGCCACCGGGTAACCGTTTACGTGTTGCATTAACAGGTTTAACCATGGCTGAAAAATTCCGTGATGAAGGTCGTGATGTATTATTCTTCGTGGATAATATTTATCGTTATACCCTTGCCGGTACAGAAGTCTCGGCACTTTTAGGCCGTATGCCGTCAGCGGTAGGTTATCAGCCGACCCTTGCAGAAGAGATGGGGGTATTACAAGAACGTATTACTTCAACTAAAACCGGTTCTATCACTTCCGTACAAGCGGTTTACGTTCCTGCGGATGACTTAACAGACCCTTCTCCGGCTACGACCTTCGCACACTTAGACTCAACAGTCGTGTTAAGTCGTCAAATTGCCTCTTTAGGTATTTATCCTGCGGTTGATCCATTAGATTCTACATCACGTCAGTTAGATCCGCTTGTTGTCGGTCAAGAACATTATGATGTAGCACGTGGTGTACAAGGTATCTTACAGCGCTATAAAGAATTGAAAGATATTATCGCAATTCTTGGTATGGATGAATTATCTGAAGAAGATAAACTTGTGGTGGCTCGTGCCCGTAAAATCGAACGTTTCTTATCACAACCGTTCTTCGTGGCAGAAGTCTTTACAGGTTCACCGGGTAAATATGTGTCATTAAAAGACACCATTCGTGGTTTCAAAGGTATCTTAGAGGGTGAATACGACCATATCCCAGAACAAGCGTTCTATATGGTGGGTTCAATCGAAGAAGTGCTAGAAAAAGCCAAAAATATGTAATCACTTCAAGTCATTTGAAGGAGAACAAAAATGGCGACATTTAACCTAACAATAGTCAGCGCAGAGCAAAAAATTTTTGAAGGTGCGGTTAAACAAATCCAAGCAACAGGTGTGGAAGGTGAACTCGGAATTTTACCGAACCACACACCATTGTTAACAGCGATTAAGCCTGGAATTGTGAAATTTACCCTTGAAGATGATAAAGAAGAAGTGATCTACGTATCAGGTGGCTTTTTAGAGGTTCAACCCAAAGTTGTTACTGTTTTGGCTGATGTAGCAATTCGTGGTAGTGAGTTAGATGCGGATCGTATTCGTGAAGCGAAACGCAAAGCTGAAGAAAATATTGTGGCACAGGTTGCTGATGTTGATCACGAAGTACTGGTAGCAAAACTTTCCAAAGAGTTAGCGAAACTCCGAGCTTACGAGATGACAGAAAAACTTGTGAAATCAAAAAGATAATAAAAAGTGCGGTTAAATTTAACCGCACTTTTTGTTTATAGGATAATCATTCATTAAAAGCGATTAAATTTAATTTATTTTTATGGTATTTTACCGACTGTTTCACAGTTAATTTGGATGAATTATGGAAAAGATCATTATTGATGAAAGTCAGTTTCATCGCACTATTTCTCGTATTTCCCATGAAATTATTGAAAAACACCCTAGTTTAGACAATGTTGTTATTGTTGGTATTAAACGTCGTGGTGCGGAAATTGCTACGTTGATCAAACATAAAATTATAGATTTAATTAGCGTGGAGATTCCTTCAATGGAATTGGATATTACATTTTATCGTGATGATTTACAGCGCACTGAACCAGAAAATTCAATGCCTGTGTATAGTGGCGCATCGCAATATTTGAATGTAAAAGATAAAGATGTGATTTTAATTGATGATGTTTTATTTACAGGGAGAACGATCCGTGCAGCGATGGATGCACTCACTGATTTTGGTCGTGCTGCAAAAATTGAATTAGTTATTTTTGTTGATCGTGGGCATCGTGAATTACCTATACGAGCAGATTATGTAGGTAAAAACGTACCAACCAGCCGAGAAGAAAAAGTGCAAGTTCGTACTCAAAAATATGATGGATGCTATGAAGTGGCATTATTATCAAAATAATCCTAAGCTATTGTGAACCTTGTTTAAAATTGATACTCTAACGAGCGTCATTGGCTCATTTAAAGAAAGTAAATATGAAAAAATCAGTATTAAAATCTCTTTTTATTGTCACTCTGGGTGTACTTTCATTTTCTTCTGTTTATGCAGAAGAACGAGTAGTTGCAACAGTAGATGGTATTCCTGTTCTAGAAAGCCAAGTGCGTGCAGCAATGGGGAAAAAAGGCAACCATCAAGCAGCATTAAATAAAGTCATTGATGATATTTTGGTACAAAAAGCCATTAAAGAATCAGGTGTGAAGATTAATCCTCGTGAAATTGATTTTATTGTAGAAGATATTGCGGCAAAAAATGGTTTAACCTATGGTCAGTTTTTAGATGCATTGGATTATCAAGGTATTTCGTTAAATGCATTTCGTCAACAAATTGCGAATCAAATGATGATGTCTGGGGTACGTAGTCATGCAATTAATACCAGTGTACAAGTAACCCGTGAAGAAATAGATGCTCTCGGACAGAAAATGTTGAATGAGGCAAGAGCTAATGGCACAGAGCAAAAAGTGACCGGTAAAGAATATGAAGTTCGCCATATCCTTTTAAAGCTCAACCCATTATTAAATGATGCGCAAGCAAAAGCAGAGCTTAATCAAATCCGTGCAGATATTATTTCCGGTAAAACGACTTTTGCCGATGCCGCATTAAAATATTCTAAAGATTACTTATCAGGTGCTAATGGCGGTAGCCTAGGTTATGCGTTCCCTGAAACCTATGTAGGAGCTTTTGCTAAAGCGGTACAAACGACTAAACAAGGTAGTATTTCCGCACCTTTTAAATCAGAATTTGGTTGGCATATTTTAGAAGTAACCGGTACGCGTGATGGTGATCGTACAGAAGATGCCTATCGTCAAAAAGCGTATGAGAAAATTGTGAATAGCCAGTTACAAGATGCAACTAAAGATTGGGTTAAAGCCCTACGTAAAACTGCAGATATTCAATATTTTAATCAATAAATTCATATTTTATCTGAGAGGGGCGTTTTGCCCCTTTTGTTGTTTTTATTTTTTATTCAATTAACTATGAAAAAAGTTTTTATTAGCTTGTTTATTTTTCTTTTGATTGGTATGGGTGCCGGATTTTTCGGTTATCAAAAACTCATGGCTTTTCAACAAGAAATCATCAAGGCACAACCCGATCAGCTTTTGTTTGTTGAACGTGGTACAACAGGGAAAAAATTGACCGTACTTTTTGAACAAGAAAAATTGGTCGATAATGCGCAACTTCTCCCTTATTTGTTAAAGTTAAAACCGGAATTAAATAAAATTAAGGCAGGAGTTTATTCTTTAAATGGAATTCAAACCGTACAAGAATTATTAACGCTGCTTAATTCGGGAAAAGAGGTTCAATTTAGCGTGCAATTTATTGAAGGGAAAACCTTTAAAGAGTGGCGAAAAAGCCTCGAAAACGCACCGCACTTAACACAGACTTTAAAAGATAAAAGTGATAAAGAAATTTTCAATTTACTTGGAATTCCTAATACTGTAAAAAATATTTATGAACACAAAAATCTTGATGGCTGGTTATACCCTGATACTTATAATTACACACCTAATTCAACGGATTTAGAATTGCTCCAGCGGGCAGCCGAGCGTTTGAAAAAAGCTTTGGATAAAGCTTGGAATGAACGTGATGAAAATCTCCCGTTAGCAAACCCTCACGAGATGTTAGTGTTGGCTTCTATCGTGGAGAAAGAGACGGCTATTGCGGCAGAACGGGCTAAAGTGGCTTCTGTATTTATTAATCGCCTTAATGCAAAAATGAAGTTGCAAACAGATCCTACCGTGATTTATGGTATGGGTGAAAACTATAACGGTAATATTCGTAAAAAAGATTTAGAAACGCCCACAGCATATAATACCTATGTGATTGACGGATTACCTCCTACCCCCATTGCAATGGTTAGCGAAAGTGCTTTGCAGGCGGTAGCACATCCTGAAAAAAACGATTTTTACTATTTTGTCGCCGATGGAAGTGGCGGGCATAAATTTACACGTAATTTAAATGAGCATAATAAAGCGGTACAAGACTATTTGCGTTGGTACCGTAGCCAAAAGAATGGAAAATAATATGATGGGAAAATTTATTGTCATTGAAGGGCTAGAAGGTGCGGGAAAAAGCACGGCTCATCGGTCAGTCGTAGGTGTATTAAATGAATTGGGAATTGACGATGTTGTGTTTACCCGAGAACCGGGGGGAACCCCTTTGGCGGAAAAATTACGTCAGCTGATAAAACATGAAAAAGAAGAACCTGTAACGGATAAAGCGGAATTATTAATGCTCTATGCTGCCCGCATCCAATTAGTCGAAAATATAATCAAACCAGCCCTTGCTCAAGGGAAATGGGTGGTGGGCGATCGTCACGATATGTCATCTCAGGCTTATCAAGGCGGTGGTCGTCAGCTTGATCCGCATTTTATGAAAACCTTAAAAGAAACGGTTTTGGGGGATTTTGAGCCAGATCTTACCCTCTATTTAGACATCGATCCTGTTGTGGGGTTAGCACGGGCTCGTGGACGGGGAGAATTGGACCGTATTGAGCAAATGGATCTTGAGTTTTTCCACCGAACCCGAGCTCGTTATTTGGATTTGGTGAAAGATAATCCTAAAGCCATCATTATTGATGCAGAACAAAGCATTGAACAAGTGCGGGCGGATATTGAAAGTGCGGTTAAAAATTGGTGGAAACATATCGAAAAATGACCGCACTTTATCCTTGGCTTGTGCCTACTTACACAAAAATAGCCCGAACCTTTTCGGAAGGTTTAGGGCATCATGCAGTGCTGATAAAATCAGATTCGGGATTAGGTGTAGAAAATCTCTTTGAATTGCTTTCTCGTCGTATTATGTGTATTGAACCTCAAGACACTAGAGCTTGTGAACAGTGTCATTCTTGTCATTTGATGTTAGCCCATAGCCATCCGGATTATCACGAATTATATTCTCTTGAAGGTAAAGATATTGGTGTGGATCAAGTGCGTGAAATTAATGAAATTGTCGCACAGCACGCCCAACAAAATGGCAATAAAGTCGTATATATAAAAGAGGCGGAACGCTTGACGGAAGCGGCGGCTAATGCGTTGCTTAAAACTTTGGAAGAACCTCGCCCAAACACTTATTTTTTGTTGCAAGCTGATAGTTCTGCGAGTTTGTTAGCAACAATTTACAGCCGTTGTCAGGTATGGAATTTGCCGACTCCTTCAGAGCAAATGGCACAGGAGTGGTTGAAAACGCAATGTGAGACAGAAATACAAGAAATTTCCACCGCACTTGCAATGGGATTAGGTCGCCCTTTGATTGCTTTAGAGATATTACAACAGGGTTTAACTGAACAGCGGAAAGATTTTCTTCGTCAATTTTGGCGTTTTTATCGCCGTCGTTCCCTTCTGGAACTTCTCCCACTATTTGACAAAGAACACTATATTCGCCAACTGGATTGGATTTTAGCCTTTCTTGCCGATAGCTTAAAACACAAACTTGACATTAATAGCTATCGTCAAGTTGCTGATTTAGGGCGTGGTATTGAACAATTTAGTGATGAACAAACAGCCCTTGGCTTGTTACAAGCCATTAAAATTATACAAAAAGTGCGGTCGGATTTACTTTCAATTAATGGTGTGAATGTAGAATTAATGCTGTTAGAGGGATTAACCAAACTTGTTACGGATGTGTTTGAAAAGTGATAGAACGTTCACTCCTAGCCGGAAAAGAAAAAATAGAAAAATAAAGGAAAAATAATCTATGTTTATTGTTGATTCCCACTGCCATTTAGATGCGTTGGATTATGAAAATTTACACAAAAATATCGCTGATGTGGTAGAAAAAGCCTACGCACGTGATGTGAAACATCTACTTGCTATCGGTGTTACTTTAAGCCGATTTGAAAAAGCCTACGAGTTGTTAAAGGCGTTTGATAATATTTCATTAGCCTGTGGGGTACATCCGTTGGATTTTGAAGAAGAACCTTATGATGCGGAACGTTTATTGCGTTTGGCACAGGATAAAAAAGTGATTGCCATTGGTGAAATTGGCTTGGATTATTATTACAGTTTGGATAATAAAACAGAACAGCAAGGGATATTTGCCAATCAAATTGACATTGCAAATCAACTCAATAAACCGGTGATTATTCATACCCGTTCAGCCGGTGATGATACGATTTCTATGCTACGTGAGCATCAGGCGGAAAAGTGCGGTGGTGTGATTCATTGTTTTACCGAAACCTTAGATTTTGCTAAAAAAGCCTTAGACTTGGGGTTTTATATTTCTTGTTCCGGCATCATTACGTTTAAAAATGCCGAAGCGATTCGTGAAGCGATTCGTTATGTACCGCTAGACCGTTTATTAGTGGAAACGGATTCGCCTTATCTTGCCCCTGTACCTTATCGTGGTAAGGAAAACCAACCGGCTTATACGCGAGAAGTGTGTGAATATGTGGCTACCCTAAAAGGGGTATCTATGGAAGAATTTGCACAAATTACCACACAAAATTTCGAGCGTTTATTTAAAATTAATGTACAATAAATACTCAATATAAAAGAGAGAAAAGATTATGCGTAAATTTTTCAAGTATTTTTTATTTTTAGTTATATTTGCTTTCCACGGCTTTATGTTTTCCGTGGTGAACTATGTCTTTCCACATTATGATGTGACCCGTGTAACCGGTGTGGAAGTTAAACGTGTTGATAAAGACGGACCGATTACTAAATCCAATCCGGCAGACGGTCCGACACGTGATGTATATTACATTAATACACAAAATGATGACGGTAAAATAATGGTTTACCGCAACGAAGATACCCGTTGGGGCTTTCCTTTCTATTTTAAATTCGGTTCTGCCAATTTACAGGCTGAAGCCCAAGCTATGGGGAATGAAAATAAACTGGTTCAAATCAAATATTATGGTTGGCGTTTAACTATGTTTGATGAATTCCGTAATGCGGTTGCTGTGAAAGAAATTAGCGGCGATGTCACTCCAAGCCATCCTATCTTATCTTGGGTGTTTTATGCGTTCTTATTGGTAACATTATTCCTTTCAATTCAATTTGTCCGCGGCTGGTTTGACAGCGAAAACTAAGGTTTCATTTCCTCGGTATTATGCAGCAAATGCATAAAAGTAGGAATTTCAACGAAATGTAGGGACACACAGCGTGTATCCCTACAAATAAATCCTAAATTAGGTTTGTGCAACTGCTACTAATGGCGCATATCCTTCAAAGTGCGGTTAAAAATAAGCGTGATTTTGACCGCACTTTACCAACATAACCCAATCAATTTATTAAGTTTACGAGAAAATTATGAGTTTATTTGCAGCGATTTTAGTCATAATCGTGTTAATTATTATTAGTGCTATTGTTTCATCCGCCGAAATCTCTCTTGCCGGTGCACGCCGCATAAAATTACAAAATATGGCAAATGAAGGTAATCTTAAAGCCGAACAAGTATTGAAATTGCAAGAACAACCCGGACGATTTATTACTGTGGTGCAAATTGGCTTAAATATGGTCGCGGTACTCGGAGGGATGATTGGTGAAGCGAATCTTAGTATCCATTTACAACATTTTTTAAGCGGACATATTCCAGATTCTTGGATTGAACCAGCCTCATCTTGGGTTGCCTTTTTGCTGGTTACCTGCTCCTTTATTCTTTTGGCGGATTTGATGCCGAAACGTCTTGCTCTAATTAATCCGGAAGCCGTTGCATTGCGTACCGTCGGTATTATGCAAGTGCTTATTTTTCTATTAAAACCGATAGTCTGGGTGTTTGATGGATTATCAAACTTACTTTTCAAGATTTTTGGCGTTTCGACATTGCGCGATGACAATATGACACCGGAAGATATTGTTGCTGTTGTTGAGGCCGGTGCAGAGGCAGGCGTATTAAAAACCCAACAACATTATCTCATTGAAAATATCTTTGATATGCAGGAACGTACCGTTACTTCCACGATGACAACACGTGAAAATATTGTGTATTTAGACCGCACTTTTAGCCGTCAAGAAGTGGTAGATACCCTTTCCCGCGATTCTCATTCTAAAATTGTTATTTGTGATAATGGTCTGGATAAAATTTTAGGTTATGTGGAATCCCATACCCTGCTGACAATGTATTTGCAAAATGCGAATGTGTCATTGACTGATCCTAAATTATTACGTAAAGCCCTGTTTGTACCGGATACGCTTTCGCTTTATGAAGTGTTGGAGTTATTCAAATCAACCGGTGAAGATTTTGCCATTATTGTCAATGAATATGCGCTGGTGGTGGGGATCGTAACGCTCAATGATGTGATGAGTATTGTAATGGGCGAGCTGGTATCCAATGAGGAGGAACAAATAGTCAGCCGTGATGAAAATTCTTGGCTGATTGACGGCGCAACCCCCCTTGAAGATGTGATGAGAGTGTTGGATATTGAATCATTCCCTGATGAAGAAAATTATGAAACGATCAGTGGTTTTATGATGTATATGTTGCGTAAAATCCCGAAAAAGACCGATTTTGTTGTTTATGGCAAATATAAATTTGAAGTTATTGATACGGAAAATTTCAAGATCGATCAAATTTTAGTGTCTCTTGTAAAAGAGAGCGAATAACCTAGTGCTTTCTTGCGTAATCCCCCGTAGCCAGTATAATGGCGACGATTTATTTCAGCCCCTAATGAAGAAAGGAATGATTATGTTAAAAAAAACCTCAATATTGCTGTTTTCTATTATTTTAACCGCTTGTTCTTCCGTCACCTCCTATATTCCTTTTATGGGTGATGACAAAAAAGTAATTAATTTGGATAAAGACAAGATTGATCAAAAATCCTATGCCGCGGCGTATGAAGCAACGGTGGCGACTTATAAAGGCCGTGTGAATGAAAATTTCTATGTAGATAATTTTGCCAGCGGCGCCAATGACTGGTATTTAGGCCGTATTTTAGTGCCGATTAAGCAAATTCAAGAAAAACTTTATACCGGCGGACATGATTCCGATGTGTATGCTTATTATAGTGGTGTATTACACGCCGAAGCGTTACAAAATAACTTTAATCGTTTAAGCCAAACTTGCTGGAGCAAATTAGATTCATCAAGTATCACTCAAGGGATTTATGATGCAATGCGTGATTTGAAAAAAGGTAAGGCACGTGGCGAAAATGATGAATACATCGCAAAAGGCAGCGATGAACTGTTAAAAATTTGTACATCTAAATAATAAATAAAACTGTTGATAGGATAGCACTACCAACAGTTTTTCTTTTTTCTAAATCTTAGACTAAGGAGTAAGAATGTTAGAACTTTCGGAAAGCAACATTCATTTAAATACCTGCGCAGAAACCAAGCAGCAAGCCATTGAAATGGTCGCTCGTGCCTTAGAAACGGCGGGCAATGTAGAATCGGGCTATTTACAGGGAATGTTGGCACGTGAGCAACAAACATCCACTTTTCTCGGTAATGGTATTGCGATTCCTCACGGAACCCTTGAAACACGCGATATGGTGAAAAAAACCGGCGTGCAAGTGTTCCAATTTTCAAAAGGGATTGAATGGGGGGAAGGCAATATTGCCTATGTGGTAATTGGGATTGCAGCCCGTTCCGATGAACATTTGGCGTTATTACGTCAATTAACCCATGTGCTTGGTGATGAGGACAATGCAGCAAAATTGGCAACACTAACGGATGTGGCGCAGTTCCGAGCGATTTTAATGGGCGAAACCACAGAAGATTTTACTCTCCCTAAAGAAAACATCCGATTGGATATTGATACTTCAAGTTTACTCACCTTAGTGGCAATGAATGCCGGTCAATTACAGGCACAAAGTGCGGTAGAAAACAGCTTTGTTTCTGAAGTGATTGGCAATGCCGCGTTGCCGTTGGGTAAAGGATTATGGGTAACGGATGCAGTTTTCGGTAATGTGAAAAATGCCTTAGCATTTAGTCGCGCAAAAACCATTTTTAATCATAATGGTAAGCCGGTAAAAGGGGTGATAACCGTTTCTGCGATAAATGATGCCATCAATCCGGTATTAACCCGTCTATTGGAAGAAAATGCGCAAACGGCACTATTAAATGGAAATTCTACTGAGATTTTGACCGCACTTTTAGGCGGTGAGGTTGTAGTGTCTGAGCAAACTCAGACAGCACCAATTTCAAACGCTGTGGTGGGAACTTTTACTATTCGTAACGAACACGGCTTACACGCCCGTCCGAGTGCGGTGTTAGTCAATGAAGTGAAAAAATTTGCTTCAAAAATTACCGTACAAAATATTACCCGTGGCAGCGAGGCGGTGAGTGCCAAAAGCCTGATGAAAATCGTGGCATTGGGTGTGACACAAGGTCATCGGCTACGTTTTGTGGCGGAAGGTGACGATGCCAAGCAAGCGATCGAATCCCTTAGTAAAGCGATTGCCGAAGGCTTAGGCGAAAATGTTTCTTCAGTGCCGCCGGCAGAACCGGATACGATAGAAGTGATGGGTGAACAAACCCATGTACCAGAGGTAGAAGATAATGGTTTACCTTCCGATGCGATTGAGGCGGTATTTGTGATTAATAATGAACACGGCTTACATGCACGCCCAAGTGCTGTATTAGTCAATGAAGTGAAAAAATATAATGCTTCAGTCGCAGTGCAAAACCTAGATCGTGATTCCCAATTAGTGAGTGCCAAAAGTCTGATGAAAATTGTGGCGTTAGGCGTAGTGAAAGGTTCCCGTTTACGTTTTGTGGCAACAGGTGAGCAAGCAAAAGAGGCCATTGAAGGTATTCGCCTTGCCATTGAGTCAGGTCTTGGCGAAGGGAAAGGGGAGTAGTTATGGCAAAGGTGGCAACTATAACCTTAAACACTGCCTATGATCTAGTCGGTCGTTTATCACGCATAGAATTAGGCGAAGTGAATACTGTTGAAACCCTTGGACTTTTCCCCGCAGGTAAAGGTATTAACGTGGCAAAAGTGCTGAAAGATTTAGGCGTAGATGTGGCAGTAGGGGGATTCCTTGGCGAAGACAACGCCGGTGATTTTGAACAAATGTTCAAAAAGCAAGGCTTGCAAGACAAATTTCACCGTGTTACCGGAAAAACCCGTATTAATGTAAAAATCACTGAAACCGAAGCGGATGTTACAGATCTAAATTTTCTCGGTTATGAAATCAGCCCACAAGCATGGCAGCAATTTGCTGCTGATTCTTTAGCTTATTGCTTGGATTACGATGTTGTCGCAGTATGTGGCAGCCTACCTCGTGGAGTAACACTGGAATTGTTTGCCGAATGGTTAAACCAATTACACCAAGCAGGCGTAAAAGTCGTGTTAGACACGAGCAATGCGGCACTTAATGCCGGTTTGACGGCGCATCCTTGGTTGGTAAAGCCTAATCATCGGGAATTAGAAGCTTGGATTGGTCACGCACTTAATAGTGAAGAAGAAATTATCAATGCCGCACAGCAGCTAAAAGCACAAGGTATTGAAAATGTGATCATTTCCATGGGGGTAAAAGGCTCATTATGGATTAACAATGAAGGCGCGATAAAAACACAACCGCCAAAATGTGAGAATGTCGTTAGCACTGTGGGTGCCGGTGACTCAATGGTGGCGGGGTTGATTTATGGTATTAAGCAAGGTTTATCAAAATCAGAAACCTTAGCCTTTGCCAGTGCAGTTTCTGCTTTTGCCGTATCACAAAGTAATGTGGGGGTAAGCAATCCTGCACTACTTGATCCAATTTTAAACCAAGTGAAGATTACAGAGATTGAAGGATAATAAAATGAAGTTATTTTTAACCCACTCATCCCATGTAGGTAAAGCAAAAGCCTATTTATTATGCGAAGTGCTTCGCACAGCAGCACAAAAAGTGAATGTGTCATTGGTTGAAAATGCCGCAGAGGCTGATGTTGTTCTGGTTGTGGGATCACAATTACCCAATAATGCGGCTTTGGTCGGTAAAAAAGTATGGCTTGTTAATGAAGATACAGTAATGAATGCGCCGGAAGCTACCCTTGCAAATGCACAAGTGAATGCGGTGGATTATGTTGTGCCGGAAAGAGCGGTCAGTTTTGGCGGTGTTTCCAATGTGAAAAATATTGTTGCCGTCACCGCTTGCCCAACAGGTGTGGCGCATACTTTTATGTCCGCAGAGGCAATTGAGGCTTATGCGAAAAAACAGGGTTGGAATGTGAAGGTGGAAACCCGAGGTCAGGTGGGTGCAGGCAACGAAATTACGCCGGAAGAAGTAGCGGCGGCAGATCTTGTTTTTGTGGCGGCGGATATAGATGTGCCGTTGGACAAATTTAAAGGCAAACCGATGTATCGTACTTCTACCGGTTTAGCGTTGAAGAAAACGGCACAGGAATTTGATAAAGCCTTTAAAGAAGCCAAAGTGTTTGAAGGCGGTAGCACCAAAGCGGCAAATGCCGAAGAAAATGGCGAGAAAAAAGGCATTTATAAACATTTGATGACAGGCGTATCCCATATGCTACCGTTGGTGGTCGCCGGTGGATTGTTGATCGCCATTTCATTTATGTTCGGTATTGAAGCCTTTAAAGATGAAATTGTTTTCCATGGTCTACCAAAAGCCTTGATGGATATTGGCGGTGGTGCGGCGTTCCATTTAATGATTGCGGTGTTTGCCGGTTATGTGGCTTTTTCTATTGCTGACCGCCCAGGGCTTGCCGTGGGGTTAATTGGCGGTATGCTTGCCACCACCGCCGGAGCTGGGATTTTAGGTGGTATTGTTGCCGGTTTCCTTGCAGGTTATGTGGTGAAAGGACTTAACGTAGCAATAAAATTGCCCGCGAGTTTAACCTCCCTAAAACCGATTTTAATTTTGCCGCTTTTAGGTTCATTAATTGTGGGATTGGCAATGATCTATGTGATCAATCCGCCGGTTTCACAAGTGATGAATGCTTTAAGCGAATGGTTAAAATCCATGGGTGAGATGAATGCACTTGTGTTAGGAACCTTAATAGGTGCGATGATGTGTATTGATATGGGTGGGCCGGTCAATAAAGCGGCTTATACTTTCTCAGTGGGTATGATCGCCTCACAAGTTTACACACCAATGGCGGCTGCAATGGCAGCAGGTATGGTGCCGCCAATCGGTATGGCGATTGCCACTTGGATTGCACGTAATAAATTTACCGCCAACCAACGGGATGCGGGTAAAGCCTCTTTTGTGTTAGGGTTATGTTTTATTTCAGAAGGCGCATTGCCGTTTGTGGCGGCGGATCCGATTCGCGTGATTATTAGTTCTGTTATTGGCGGGGCAACGGCAGGGGCGATTTCAATGGCTTCGGACATCACATTGCAGGCTCCACACGGAGGATTATTCGTGATTCCGTTCGTCTCCGAACCGATACTTTATTTAGCCGCCATTGCGGCAGGTGCTTTAGTGACCGGTGTGATTTACGCCGTCATAAAGCCAAAATCAACGGAATAATCAACTTAAAGTGCGGTGAGTTTTTCAGGTGTTTTTTTAAATGTTGGAAAATTTAGCCGCACTTTATATAGACAGAGGGCAATATGGAAAAATATAACAAACTTCGCATTGAATGGGATTGTCGTCGGGGAATGTTGGAGCTGGATAACATCATAATGCCATTTTACAAACAGCATTTTGATCAGCTCTCCGATAATCAAAAAAATATGTTTATTCGCTTACTTGCCTGTACAGATTTACAACTTTTCTCTTGGTTTTTTAACCGTGGCAGATCTGAGGATATTGATTTACAAAATATGGTGGAATATATTCAAACCGTACAAAAAATGCCTACCGTTTAAACTAACCTATCTGACAGAATTACAATTAAGGAATAACTATGGCAACCCAATCCGACTATCGTTACACCCTCAATGCAGGCGATAAATATCACTTTGATGTGGTGGGTTTTAAATTGACCGAAGG
>NZ_KB904042.1 GCF_000379905.1 Rodentibacter pneumotropicus DSM 21403 | reverse complement strand
TAGTCAAAAAGGTGGGGCATTACTGTTTCATTTAATGAGTCAACTTCATGAAAATACCAGTGTTATCATTACGACAAACCTTGAGTTTTCAGAGTGGGGCACCCTATTTACTGAGGCAAAAATGACAAATGCACTTTTAGATAGGTTAATTCACCATTGCCATATTTTAGAAACGGGTAATGAATCTTATCGATTTAAACATCGTAATTAAGAAATAATAAAAGTGGATCACTTTTAAAGGATCTTTGTGGTTCAATTTTGGAAGATCATTGACACCCTCCACGTTTACGGTGACAGAATCTTTAAGATTGCCGGTGAGTTTTTCTAACAATGTTTGCGCTTGTTTTTTTTCCATTTTTAGTTTTCCTTTTGGTTTTTGCTTTGGTTGTTAAAATCGGTAATGCACTTGTTTACGGCAGTGTAAGCCGTGGTACAAACTTCAAGACGGTCTAACGCTTGATTTAAACCGTCCGCTAAATCGCCGTTGGTTTGAATGTTCACTTTTAATGGGCGACATTCAGTCGTTTGTGGGCAAATCAATCGCACTTTAGTTGGTGGTGCGGTTGTTGAGCAAGCCGGCAACATCATCAGGCACGTGCTGATTACTCCAAATTTTATTTTGTTCATGGCTTAACATGTCCTTTAGTTGTTGGCGGCGATGTTCTGCCGTTTCCTCCAATTTATTTAAACGGCTGTTTAATTGTTTGGTTTGGGCTTGATAACGCACCAGCATTTCATCTTGCCGGTTTTTTTCCGCTTTCACCTCGTTGAGTAAAAGTGCGGTCGTTTCTGCTTGTTTTTTGTAGTGCAGAGTGGAACCAACGCACCCCAAAAAAGCAATGACAAATGCACCGATTATCAGTGGTTTAAATCCCATTACGCCCCCAAACATAAGGCTTTTTCTTTTTCTCGGCGGAGTTTTAAGCCTTTCAATACTTTGCCGCCCGAGCGGTTAAAATCGGTAATTCGGTTGCACATTAACGCCCAATTTTCCGCTTGTGCGGCTTTGTGAAGGGTGGTTTGTAAGGTGCGCCCTTTTGATGGGCTGTAATAACGCTTGATGTTGCCACAGCCCACATTAAAGGCTAAAGACACCATGGCATCATATTGTCTCTGATTCATCTTGCGCCCGTTGAAATCAGCATTAATGCAGTTTTCCGCCTCTTTGATGTTTCGGCGTAAATCCGTTGCTACTTCATCAAGTGATAAAATTTTGGTTTTATCTACGTTGTGTGTATTGCCGACACCATTCGTCCATACGTCAGCGGGACATTTATACGGATTTCTTACACAGCCTTCCAAATTGACGATCATATAAACCGCTTGTGGGCTGACTTGGTTTTGTTGTTTTGCCGGCAAGTCTTTTTGTTGGGCAAAAAATACTGCCGCAACGGCTGCCGCAGAACATAAAATCATGGTTAATTTTTTACTCATTTGTCGAAATCCCTAATTTTTTCGCTTCAATTTTTGCGACCAACATTTTGTAAGCCAATTCTTCTTTGCGAAGGGCAACATCTTCTTTATATTTTCGGTAGGTAATCCATACAGAGATTGCCCCAAATAAAATACCGAATATTGCGCCCCATTCATGTAAATTAAGCCCTGAAATAAGGGCGACAAGCGCACCCAAGAGAGATGTTGCACCATCTATTTTATTGTTCATAAAAAACCCTTAAAACATTTAGGAAACCGACCGCACTTGCTTTTTTATTGTTGTTATACGTCAGCACGGACGGCACCTAAATTCGGTTAGCCGACAAGGTCACGCGTATCTTCATCGGATAAATACGGCACGCCGTTGATTCGTACGAAATCGGGGCTTGTCACAAAATATTTTAATTTCTTGGTGCTTTTTGAACCGCCTTTCGGATCGATATTGATCACATCAGTTAAAATAATTTTATTGCCGTAGGTTTCTACTTTGTCACGCACACCGCCACGCATGGCAAAAAACGTGAAATCTACTTCCGGCAAGCTGCGATAACTGCCTGCGGCTGCCGCAGCAGTAGATAATTTTTGAAAGTTTTTAGAATCTAATTCAATTTCGCCTTCTGCTGCCACGTCACCGCTTACCCAACCATCGGGAATGCCACGAGTTAAAGCTACGGCACTGTTGTCGGTGATGGATAAATTGACTGATTCCACGTGGATCGGAAAGCCCATCATGTAGAAATCAAAACTCATTCCGCTGATTCGTTCCATTTGTTAATCTCCCAACGTTTCTAAATCTAAGAAAATATTTGCCGTGATGTCTTTCGGGCAGTCATAAGGGCGCACTTTAATGTAAAGCGTCACCTTGGTTTTACTGTTCCACACAATCGTAACGGCATCATCTTTCGGTGGCATACATTCGCCCGGAAAATCCTTACCGTTGATAGTTGCGGATTTGCTCATATTACGCATTGGTTTGGCAAAATAGCCTTGGTGATATGCGGTGCTTGATGTTGTGGAGTTAAAAGAGCGGTCAGCTATTTTGGCAATAGCCAATAAACGCACTTTACGCGCCGCTTTATCAACCACACGGACGTTTTCAATCACTTGATAATCGCCACCTTCTACATCTAAGGTTCGTCCGTCTGCCCAGTAATAACCGTCATAGTCGGGATACCACATCGGCACGGAATAACGCGCGGATTCAAGGGATTTTAAATGCGCAAGGGTGAGTTCGTTTCCGTCTTTATCTAACGGCTTTTCGGCACTGCCTAGGCTCACTAACGCACCTGTCTGTACTCGTGCCGGACTGTCGGCAACGGTTACAGCACGATTTGCCAAACGGCCCGCTAATACGCCCGCCTCATTGCCGAAAAGCAACGGCACTAAGCACACATGATCGGCAACGATGGTTTGTTGTAAGGTAGTGAGCTTTTGCACGTATTGATCCCAAGTCTCACCGTCGGATTCATCACGGTTAATGCCTTGCACCGCTTGAATAAAGAACGTGCGGCGACCTAATTTAGCTAAGAGTTCTGCATAGCATTCTTGCAATTTGTTGATACTTGTTTTATCCACGCCTAAATGGTATGTGTTTACACAGTATTCAAAAGAGGCGGTTTGGTTAGCTTTCTTTACGCATTCCACAAAGTCATAACCCTCTTCTTGCGCGATATAAACGTGGGCGAACCAATTCTGACCGGCATTTAACATCGCGGCTTTGACTTGGCTCTTTAATTCGGTGTTTGCCTCGCCAAAGGTTTTATCAAAATCGGAATCGGGCGTAAGTGCCAATAATTTACCGGTATTGACCGTTCCAACGCCCACAAATAACGCGTGGCGTTCAATTTCTTTGGATTCGCCGCTTAATTGATTAAGGGCGTTGATTTGTACTGATGGGAACATTTTTACTGTCCTCTTATTGTTGTTTTTGGGTGTACTTTTGAATTTCCGCCAAAATAATCTTGGCGTTTTCTTCGTCACGCGTATCCAAGAATGCACGTTTTTCTGTTGGAATCATCCATTGCGTTAAATGGCGGCTTGGATTCATCCCATTCTTTTCTTCAAGTTTACGAATAATCAAACTTGCTTTTGCGCGTGATAATGTGCTGCGAATCTCGCTTAATGTGGGCTTTCTGCGTTTTGCTTTGCCCCCTTTTGTTTTACCGTTTGTCACGGCATAACCTAAATCTTTTAGTTTTTTTGCTTGCCGCAAGGTGCAAGGGTCGGAGCCTATGCCACCTTTGTTTTTTCCGGTAAATTCCGTTTTTTTGAATAAGTGCGGAATCCCTTCTTGATGTTCTTGTGCTATTTCGCCTGTACGTTTTTGTTTATAAAACAATGCACCTTTGTTTTTTTCCGCTTTACTATTAGCTAGTTTGGCAATGCGGCGTAACATTTTTGCTGTGCCGTTTTTACGTTTTTTCCAACCGGTCCCCATTGGGTCACGCTGATTAGATGCAGTTTTAACGGCTTGGCGTTTAATCATTTGTAAAGAGCGGATAAGAATTTCACGTTTTTTCTTATCGGGTAATGAGATAACTTCTAGATCTTTCAGAAACTTTTTTAAATCGTTTCTATCAATCCCCATTCGGATTCTCATGTTTCATCCTTACTACAACGTCAATTTCTTCTGCAGTGAATACTTCAATTTCATCTAACCGATAATTTTCACCGCTAATTTGTAATTCTCCCCGCTCGTCTTGCATTGCGGTGAGCGCTTCACGAAAGCTAATCGTGAAGATTAAATCTGCCGTGTTATCATCAAGAATATCTAAATCAAAAGGAATCTCGCCGTCATCAAAGGCATCACGCACAGGATCGTTTTCGTTTACCCATACTTGGATAAATGCCATTAAATAAGCCGGTGAAATTTCATTGAATGGCAATGCCTCAAAGTGAAATACGCCGTTGTAAGACAAATGACACACTTCTATGCCGTTATCGGTAACTTGTCGCCCTTCATTGAGTAATTTGCCATCTTCAATCCAGCTATAAAAATTACCGTGATAGCGTTTCGGCAATTTTGTGAGCAAGAAATCCGTTAATTGCTGATATAGCATTTTCTTTACAGCAGCCATACTGAACCCCGTTTTTTGCCTTTTAAGGTGCGAATGGCGTGGGTCGCTTCCGCCAATAGGCTTTTTTGTTCGTTCACATATTCGCGGTTTTGATGAATATCACGGCCCGATAGGGTGTTAAATTCGGGTAATAATTCCGCTTTTGCACGGGCAAATACCGCTTTTTTGTAAAGGGTTTCCGCGTAGTTTTCACCGTCAATTCGTTGGCTTGAAATTTCAGCCACAGAATTGACCGCCCTTTTTCGGTAGCCTTCTTCCACTTCGGCTAGATCAAGGCTTAGCCCCTGCATAGCGGCGATAAGTGCGGTTTTCACCATCTCAATGGGAATTTGTAAAGGGATTGCCCGTTGTTTTTGAAATTCTTCGATGGTGATGTCACACCAAAATCCACTATTTGTGATTGTGGTGTCATCGTAATCTTGTGTTCTGCCGTTAAACATTGCTATCCTCGCCGTTTGAGAGTGGGCGGGCGGTGAGTTTTTCAATAACAAGATCAAAATCAATTTGTTGTTTTTCCAAACTCAAGCCTGCCACTTGAGGAAGACTGCTCGGGTCATAATAGCCCGATTTTGCCAATGCGTTTAAACGCATGGCGCAACGTTCAATCATATTTTTTACACCGGCTTTTGAATTGAGCTGGAAAGCGCGGTTACATAATTGGATAGCCAGTACAAGGGTTTCGGCATCATCAATACCACTTGCTTGTACTTTGCCTTGCGGACTGCGTAAAAGCAGTGCCGCCGCCAGTTTTAGCCATTTTGCCGTGACAATTTCGTGCAGTTTCCATTGGGTCGCCACGTTTTTAAAAGTCTGTGTAAAATATGGCTCAACGGATTGCCCGGCTGCGGCGGTTTTGTCTGTCCAGTTGTAGATTTGGTCGGCGACAAAATTCGGCAAGGTGGTTTGCCATCCTTGCGGCATTGATTGATTTTGTTCAATTGCTTTTTCAGCCAGTGACAAGGCTCGGTCAAAATCAGCAATGTCAAACAAATACACAATGCAATAAACCAAATAATCATTTTGATAGATTGTTCCTTTTTCTAAATATTCACTTACAAAGGGCAACCACTTTGGCAAAAAGCGGTCGCGCTTGTAGTCCATTTTTTCGGCACGTGTTGGGAATGCGCGCACGGCGTTTACGTCGTTTTGTAACGCAATTTCAAGCACGGCGTAGTCATTGCCGTGTGCAGCCACTGCGCTTTTGGTCGCATTGGATTCTGCCGCTTGGTTAATTTTATTTAATGCCTGCATTTGACGTTGAAAATCTCGCATTCCCATTTGGATTCACCTTTATTCTTCGTCTTCCAATTTCACGTTTTTAAATTCGACTGCCGCGAATTTGCCTAAATCTTCTACCGCGTAAGCCTGATTTCGATAGTAAGTATCTTTAATCGCTTTCACTTCTTGATCTTCACGGAAACTGCGGCGAATGGAGCCTTTTTGCGTATAGATGGATAAATTATCCAAACTTGTCACAATAGCGGCACGCCCAGGCATATTCGGCACAATCATTGCCGGCATACCACCGAAGGTTTTCATTAGGTCGTGGGTGGTGAGAGCCGCTTTTTCTGTCGCGATTAAACTGTTACCGCGATAAACTACGCTTGCCTCTTTCGCCACTAAATCCGCACCGACAAGAAACACTAAATCACCTGCATCGCGGTGGCGTTCGTGCAATCCTTGTTTTAAATCGTAGGCGAGTTCATCAAGATTTTTATAATCGGCATTATCACCAAAAATACGGATGATGTTTCCCGTTTTGCCACGGGTTAAAACTTGGGTCGCTTTATTTTCTCGGGCAAATTGCATCCAACCTTTGTTTACATCTTTTCCCTCGGTATCTTTTGTGTTTTCGGCTACGCTTTCGCCATAAAAACCGATTTTTAATTCGTCCAAGGCAATTTGACGTTGCACAAAGTCTGCCCAACGCTGTGCAAACTGCGGAGCCATTGAACCCCATTGATCTAAACGCGGCCAAGGAATTAACACGCCTGAATCGGTATCTACACATTCATAGGTGTAACCACTCGGATCGACATTTCCGTAGAAACGCGCATTTTTCTTACGACCGGTGATCATGCCCTCGGTTGCGCCAAAGATTAATTGTCCTTTTACTTCATCAACGTGCATATAGTTGATTTTTTGTAAGAAGTCGGCTTTCTTTTGAATGTTGTCCAACAAATGAATTTCTTTGTTGGGTTCAATAGAAAACTCTTTACCTTGTGAAATACGTTCCGGATCAACACCGTAATATTCCGCAACATTTGAATAAAATACTTTTAATGCTTGTTGTGTTTCTAATTTCATGATTTATACCGCCACATTAAAGTTTTGAGTGTCTTCCGGTGCGCCATTTGGCACTTCGGTTTTCTCTTGGCTTAATTCGTTGAATTTTTTATCCAACCCTTGCACCACGGTTAAAAGTTGATTGAACTGTTCCGCGGTTACGGTTTGCTGTTGTTCATCTTGTTTTTCTTCCGGTTTGGTTTCCTGCTCGGTTTGGGTTTCCGGTTTGGCTGAAAAATGGTTATCCATTTTTTGACCTAAACCATTCACCGCTTCAATTAATTGCGCGAACTGTTTATCGTTCATTGCGTCGTCCTCTTTTTTATTGTTGTTATTGGGATTAGGTTGTTCTTCCGTGGTTTGGGCGGAAGAGGAAAAGAATTTTGTGATCGCATTGAAAAAACTGCGTATCATTTTTTCTTCTTCGTTTTCTTTTACAGAAAAGTCCACTTTGACGAATTCGCCAAAAATCATGTCTTTTTGTTCTGTGCTAAAGAAATCTAATTTTGTTGTGCCAACGGATGCCGGCGAATCGGTTACACCTAAACCATATAAGTAGGCTTTTCCGCTGTTGCGGAAATTCGGTTTAATTTCAATACTTGTAAATAAATATTGACCCGCTCGGTTTGCCTCAATTAATTCTTGGTTTGGCGCAATCACGGCAAAAAGTTGTGTTTCGCCTTTTTCGTTATCTTCGGCTTTTAGTTCAAGCACTTGTCCCATATTTGCCCAACGGCGATGTTCCGGCCACAAATTAGCGGTGTAGTGTTCCGGGTCGTAGGTTTCTGCCATTTCGTGCAATTCTTGGGCGGTGATTTGGCGACCGTCCACGGTGTAGCCCGATGTGGCAATGCAAATAAAATCGGTTTTGAGTTTTGATTTGTTCATTTCCAAAATGCCTGTGTTTCGCTTTGTTTGCGTAAGTGCCGCCATTTTTGCCGATATTTTTTCCAAAATCACGGGGCGAAATTCGGATATGTTCGGATATGTTCGGTTATCGTTCTATATCCGAACATATCCGAATTTTGCCATTAAATTTTTGTTGTTTTTGTTGCCACAATACGCCCAACACAACAACAGCAACAAAGAAGATGACTGAATCAAAGCTAAGAATAAGAAAAACAAAACGCTATGATGACGAAGTGATTTACGCGGCGAAGTTTCTTTACTTGAAGAAATACACACCGAAAGAGATTGCGGCGGAATTAAAACTCAATAGCACGCGCCCGATTTACTATTGGGCGGAAAAATACAACTGGCGTAATTTAATCAGTGAAAGCGGCATTGAAGAATTAATCGCATTGCGCATTATCACGCTAACTGAACGTGAGAATAAAAGCGATCAGGAAATTAAAGAACTTGAGGCTCTGATCGATAAAGATATTCAGTATAAAAAGCAACGTGCGGCGCAAGTGGCAAAAGTGACGGCAAAAAGTGCGGTCAATTTTGCGGAAGTTTCCAACAGTGAACGCACCTTTGCCGATAGTGGCGACGGTGACGAACGGAAAAAGAAAAAACGGGGAAAAAACGACATTTCACACATCACGCCGGAAATGTGTCAGCCGTTTATTGATTCGTTGTTTGATTATCAAAAACATATCCGCGCTAACAAGCACCATGATGTACGCAATATTTTGAAATCACGCCAAATCGGGGCGACGTATTATTTTAGTTTTGAGGCATTGGAAGATGCGATTTTTACCGGTGACAATCAAATTTTCTTGTCTGCCAGTAAACGACAAGCGGAAATCTTTAAAAACTATATTGTGAAGATGGCGCGGGAATATTTCGGGGTAGAGCTGACCGGCAACCCGATTATTTTAAGTAACGGCGCGGAACTGCATTTTTTATCGACGAACAAAAACACATCACAAGGTAATAGCGGACACGTTTACGGCGACGAATACGCATGGATTCGTGATTTTCAGCGGTTTAATGACGTGGCTTCAGCCATGGCGACACACGCAAAATGGCGCGAAACCTATTTCAGCACGCCGTCTTCAAAATTTCATGAATCCTATTCATTTTGGAGTGGAGACAACTGGCGCGACGGTGATCCGAAACGTAAAAATGTGCCGTTCCCAACTTTTGCCGAATTGCGTGACGGCGGGCGACTTTGCCCTGATGGTCAGTGGCGTTATGTCGTAACCATTGAAGATGCGCTTAAAGGCGGTGCGGGTAGCCTGTTTAATATTGAAAAACTGAAACAACGTTATAGCAAATACGCTTTCAACCAGCTTTATATGTGCGTTTGGATTGATGATGCGGATTCCATTTTCAATATTAAGCAACTTTTAAAATGTGGTGTTGATACGACGAAATGGGCGGATTTTGACCCGAAAGCGGATCGCCCGTTTGGTGATCGCGAAGTGTGGGGCGGTTTTGACCCTGCACATAGTGGCGATGGGGCGAGTTTTGTGATTATTGCCCCACCTGCTTTGCCCGGTGAGAAATACCGCTTGCTTGAACGCTATCAATGGCATGGACTGTCTTATGTGTATCAAGCCAATCAAATTCGCGCACTTTATGAAGAATACAATATGACTTACATCGGTATTGATGCAACAGGCGTGGGTTATGGCGTTTATGAACTGGTGAAAGAGTTTGCCCGCCGTGCAGCCACTGCCATTATTTACAACCCCGAAAGCAAAACGGGCATGGTGCTTAAAGTACATGATTTGGTCGAACACGGGCAAATTGAGTGGAGTGAGAAAGAACTGGATATTGTGCCGAGTTTTTTAATGATTAAGCACCAATCGACTAAAAGCGGCAATGCGATGACATTTACGGCTGAACGCACCGTCAAAACGCAACACGCCGATGTGTTTTTTGCTATTTGTAATGCTATCAATAAAAAATCGTTAAGTGGTAAACCGCGCAAACGACGCGGATGGAGTGTACTCAATGAAAAATAATATAAAAATAAAGAAAAATAAACCTATGGTGATTGCGCCAATTAATGACCGCACTTTTTCTTTGAATGAGATCACCGCCTCGCCGGCATTGGATTATGTGGGAATCGGTTTTGATGAAAATTATAATTGCTATTTACCCCCGGTGAATCGCTACGCATTGGCTAAACTGCCACACCAAAACGCGCAGCATGGGGGAATTTTGCATAGCCGTGCCAATATGGTGAGCGCAACATACGAGGGGGGAAAGGCCCTATCTAAAATGGAAATGCGTGCGCTGTGCTTGAACTTGATTCAATTCGGCGATGTGGGGCTTTTAAAAGTGCGTAACGGTTTTGGGCAAGTGGTGCGTCTTGTTCCGCTTTCCAGCCTGTATTTACGGGTGCGCAAAGATGGCGGGTATTCGTATTTAATGAAGAAATCGCTCTATGATGCTGCGAACGAAATCTACCGTTATCATGCGCAGGATATTATTTTTATTAAGCTCTATGATCCGCTGCAACAGATTTACGGATCGCCCGATTATGTGGGCGGGATTCAGTCTGCTTTGCTTAACTCCGATGCCACGGTGTTTCGTCGTCGCTATTTCAGCAATGGGGCGCACATGGGCTTTATTTTGTATTCGACGGATCCCGACTTAACGGAAGAAATGGAAGAAGAGATCGCGAAAAAAATTAGCGAATCAAAAGGGGTAGGGAATTTCCGATCTATGTTTGTAAACATTGCGGACGGTCATCCTGACGGCTTAAAAGTGATCCCGATTGGGGATACCGGCACCAAAGATGAATTTGCCAACATTAAAAATATTTCGGCGCAAGATGTTTTAACCGCACATCGTTTCCCTGCCGGTTTAAGTGGGATTATCCCGACCAATACGGGGGGATTAGGCGATCCGTTGAAGTATCGTGAAGTTTATCACTATGACGAAGTTATGCCGTTGCAAGAAATTATTGCAGAATCAATAAATAATGACCCTGAAATTAAAACGTTATTAAAAATCAAGTTTCGTGATCAAAATTTTGCAAAATAAAGCCATATAAAATCCTATACAAAATAACAGTATTTTATATAATTAGGATCACTGATGAATTTTTGTGGTTTTGGGGATAATGGCAAGAACAACAGATATTTATTGCTCGGTTTGCAATGCAAAATCAGTGATTGAAAGATCTGAACGCATACACAGTGATTTTACTCGTTATTATTGTGCGTGTAAGAATCCCCAATGTGGTCATCGCTTTGTGATGAATATGGAGTTTGGACACACCACGCGAGCTAGTAAGCTAACAAAAGATAAATTGCTGGAGCTTGTTTTAAACAAACTGTCAGTAGAAGAAAAAGCCAATTTGCGAAAGATATTAGATGATGAAAAAAGCCGCTAGAAATAGCGGCTTTTTTTATGCTGAAAGTAATTTATTTGTGGCTAATTGTGCCAAAAAGTTACTTCTATTTTTATATTCCGGATGGGTCGCCACGAAATCATCAATGCGTTTAATTAAAAGGCTAGGCAGTGTTACATTGATTTTTTCAGCCTTGCCCATTAAGTGGGTTAAATCTACATCCACAAAGCTAAATGTAAAGCCTTCATATTCCGGATTTTTTGCGTGTTCTTGTAATGATGTCGGTTGTGGGATTTCCTCGCCATCTTCTAGCATTCCCTCAATATGAAAAGCGATAGCCTCTTTTGCATTAATAAAGGCTTCTTCTAAGGTATCACCGGCAGAAAAACAGCCCGGCACATCCGGTACAATCACGCCGTATGCGTGGTTTTCATCACCCATTTCAATACCAATCGGATATAACATACTTCATTCTCTCCTGTTCGTTAAAGGGGGCTTATAGCCCCGCTTGTTTTAATATTGATTTGGTCGTTTTTATATCTAAATCCTTTCGTGGATGTGGGATAGTGACCCGACCTTTCTTTATTGGATGTTTAAATTGATGATGACTACCACGCGCCCCGACAAAATACCATCCGTCTTTTTCTATTTGCTTTATTAGTGTTTTACTGTCCACCTTTTATTCCTTTTGTTAATTTGTGGGGTTATTATAACCCTATGTTTTTCTTTGTCAATACTTTTGGGGTTATAGGAGTTATGTTTTATTATTTAATTCTTTCATCGTATGCAACGACACATAAGACGATTTCAAACTGCCATACGGTGCTTTGGGTTCAAATAGCACCAACATTTGCGGCTTGTTGTTTTGGTCGGTTTCTTCGCCTGTTTCGTTGTTAATAAACGGAATGCGTGAATTAGTGATATAGACGATTTCTTTTGCATTGCGCACGCACATATCAAACCATTTTGTTGAACCATCCACATTGAGCAACATCACCACTGTTTTATTGTGCAACACACTTTGCTGAATAGCGCGTAATACAAAGGGGAGAGGGTTACTATAAGGCGGATTCATCCAAACATAGCGACCTTTCCAATCGGCGGTTAGCGTGTTTTGTTCCGGCGTGATGAAGTTTTTCACTTTTGTGTTGTGTTCCATGGCGCAAGCGTCTAGATCAAATTTAATATTGAAATAGTATTCAGCGTAATAAAATACCCACCATGGCGTAGCCCATAAATCTTTGTCTGATTTTTTAGTATTAGATTTATTCATTTTTGTTATCCTGTAAATCTGATTGTTTTACAAACACTCCATCAATCATTTTTCCCTTTCGGTCTTTGATTTGGTCGTAGGCGTGTTGAACACAATCCTTAAAGCTCAAATTGTTAAATAATGAAATAATAACTAGATTAATGAAAAATAATTCAAGCCACTCTTTTTGAAATTTCCAACCTTGGTTTATGGGGATTGATATTGCACCTAAATTATGAACTGCTTCCAGTAGTTGTTCTGTAGTTGATGTATCTTCGTATTTGCCATCACGGTATTCATCAATTACATCAGAATTATAGAAACCTATACAGTTTGAGAGTCCAAGCTGTTTACATAAAATAATGGATACGACAAAACAATCCCCAATACTATCTTTCACCATGTCCACTTTATTTTTAGATACACCTGAGCAAAGCTCACCAAATTCTTCCATTAATTTAATAAATTGTTTTTGCGGCGTAGAACCTTCAATTAAATTGCGTTCTTCCGCCCATTGTTCGATATTTTTGATTAGTTGATTCATATTTCCCACCTTAAATAATCCACAAAATCCACATAAACACAGCGATCACTCCGCCTACCATGCCACCGATTAAACCGAGCAACGTTGCCCCTATGCGATCGGTTGTGAGGCGGTTTTCTAGGCGATTTATTTCTTTTGAGAAAAATCGGTTAAGTAGTTTGATGGTTTCGCCCTGCGTTTTGACAAGGCTGACGGTTTGTTGGGATTGCACGGCAAGATCCCAAACTTGCCCTTGTAAATTTTTCAGCTCAATTTGACCGCACTTTTGTGCGTGTTCCTCGGTACGTTTTGCCGTCAAAATACGGTTAATTTGTTTTTGTTTACGTTTTTTCATGCTGTTTTCTCCTATTGAATACGTTGATTTTTATGTAATGCTTTGAGTTTTTGGATATTTCTCGGCACAGGGGCGAGGGCCGCTATCATGTTTTGATTGCGTTTGACTAACTGCACATCGTTATCTTCCAGTTCGAGGGCTGTATATTTATCTATAACTAGCCGTTTATACTTGAATAAATAGTCTAATTTTTGTTCATTTAACGGTGCACAAATCGGGATCAATAACTGTTTTATTTTTTGTTCGATTTTTGAACGGTTACAGTTATTGACACAAGTCCAAGGCGAGCTACGCTCGCTATGGTTTGTGGTTGAGCTACGCTCAACCAAAGACGGATTGAAATCTTTCGGGCGTTTTTTAATAACCCATTTTTTAGGGCGTGAGATCACATTTTTAAGGCTGAAGCGGTTTGCCAACCCAATGATTGATTCGCGCTCTTCGCCGTATTTATTGGCGGGCTTGGTTTCATAATCCAGTTTGATCGGTTGGTCGGCACGTTTGGCAAGTGCGCCGCCTTGAATTTCCATATAAGCCGCGTAATCATTTGCCACACCTGCTGCCGCTTGCGCTTTGCTGATGATTTCATCATCGGCTTGCCCACTGATTAATCGGCGCAATTCACGCCATACAGAAATTGATGCGCCACCGTAGAATTGGAATTGACGAATGCCCCAACGGCTCGCCCACGCACGAACGCGTAATGCGTTGTCGTGTAGGTTTAATGTCGGGTCTTCATCCGACACTTCGCCGGCAAGGGCAAAACCGTCGATATTTTTTGCAATGTATTTGGCAATATAAGCGGTAGCACTGCCTTTGGCTTTATCGCATTCTTCCACTTTGCAACGGTGTTCGGCTGCGCCTTTCTCGTTGCCGTCTAACTCCAAAGCCTTTTGTTTAAACAGGCGGATCACTTCTTCTTTGTGTTCTGCCGGCACATAAGCCAACGAATGCCAGTGCGGCGTGCCATCTTTATGCGGCTCCGCCACGCGCATGCCGTAAAACTTAATGTTGCGTTTAGCAAGCAAGGCACGGAACTGTTGCCATACTTTGTTTAAATATTTTTGCGTATCACGCGGATTCACGCCCGACCATTTTTTATTGCCGTTTCCTGCGTGGAATGAAGACGGCGCGGTAAGGGTGAGGAAAATCGCTTCATTGTTGTTTTCTTCCGCCCATTCTTCCAACCCACGCAAGCGCACCATCATTTCGTTACGGCGCAAAGCGGGATTGGCGGAAGATTTGAGGAACATATCAAAGAGTTCGACTTGTTCTTCGGGGTTGTCGATATTTTCGATAATCATGGCACGCAAGTAATCGTGATTCTTGCGTTGTTGAAGTTGCCATTCTTGAAAACTTTGATTTGAGATGTAACTTGCGGCGTTGGCGCGCACTTCCCCGCAGGCAATGGCGATATGCTCGACCATTCGGCGTTGCGTAGCGCGCATTTGTTTAAACCACCATTTCTCGCAAGTGAGGCGAATTAAGGTGCTATCAATGTTTTCATTTCTAATGCGTTTGTTGTTTTCGATTTTTTCCCAGTGGGGAATTTTAAAACCGGCAGATAGCGCGATTTCACCGCACCACTTATAGAGCTGATAAAAATAACCTTGAATGTCGCCCTCATTGTCGTGTTCAATGCCATTTTTTAAAAAGTGGGTGCAATCAAATTGAAATTGAGTGAATGCGCGGGCGATTTGGTATGCCATCACCTTCAATTTGCTTTCGGTGATTAAATAGAAAGGCAGTTGCTTTTGTTTTTTCGGTGCGCCAAACACTTGAAAGCGAAAACCACTGTAATGCAATTCGTTGTAGTGTTTTGCCAATTCTTCAGGCGTTGGCACGGTGGAAAATTGCACGGCTTGATGCATTTCATCTTTGACGGATAAAATCCATTGTGGCGTATTGATGAACGCTTGAATAAAATCCACGTCCACGTTGTATTGAGCGAAGACTTTTTTAAAACGCACATCTAACATATTGCGCAAATAATCATTGGCGTGGTGGCGTTGTTTATTGCCGAGCGAGAAAGCAATCGACCCATCGTCTTTTACGGAGCGATAGGATTTAATATAGAGTTTGCGGAAATAATCTCGCTGCCGTTGGCGCGGGAGTATTTCAAGTTTCTTTTCGACAAACTCAAAATCGACGGGATTAGTGGCGAACAATTCTAACTGCAACGGCGTATAACGGCTTTCATCAAACGGCAGAAAAGTGCGGTCAAATTTTTGCGCATTTTCTGTCGCTTGATGACGCTCACGCGCAACTACCGCCATGTGTGCTTGTTTGGCGGTGATGTTGTTGTCGCGTTGTTGCTCCCACGTTTGCTGCATGGTTTACTCTTCCCACATTCCTGCGATAGAACCGAGGGCGTTTAGGCGGTCGCATTTGCCGTCTTTCGTCCATCGGCAATCTTCAAAACGGTGATGTGTACTGCCGTCATAAAATGATTGCACTGTGTAACCATAGCCACCCATTAACGGGTAAGGTTCGTTTATCGCAATATTGCTAACATCAGCAAAAATATAGGCTTTTAAACCGTTATTCAGGCGCACCGGTGCGCCTTGTAATGCTTGTTCTAAATCGAATTTGCTCATAAATATGCTATTTATATGAATTAAATTAATGAAGATTGGTAAAAAAATTGCCTAGGCTTGTGCGTAGGTTTCTTGGATTTCCGCAATGCGTTTTACTTCGGCGTGGATTTCTTCCAACTTTTTCGCTACGGCTGAAAGTGCGGTGACATCTTCATCCATTAATTCGCAATAAATCAGCGTATCAACCACGGCGAAAAGAGTTTTGCAGACTTTTCCGCCTACTCGTTCATAGTTACCTTTATCGTTAAGTTCGATTTTGTATAGGATGTAAACGTGGTTTTCGTTTAGCTTGAGTGCGTAACGGTTCGATAATTCGATGATGTGTTCTTGCATAGTTAAATTTCCTCTTTATCTAATTTTATAAATACTAAGCGTGAGCCTGATTTATCCCGTTTTAAATATCTAGGGGTACTCATATTGGCTACGGTTTCGGGGGTAAGATTAAATTTTTTTGCCAGTTGCTTTGCCGTGCCATCACCTAGATTTACATCCCCCCTATATGCCGCATAAATTTGAACTTTTTTACTCATTTTTTGCTTATTAGTGGGCTAATTGTTCGGCTTTCTTTGTGAGATACACGGCGGTATCAAGGGCGGATACCATTTTGTCGTAGATGAAATTGGCTGCCGTTTCGTTTTGTTGGCGTTTGAATTGCTCCCATTTTGTGAAGTAAGAAACATATTTTTTACGCCAACTTCTTGCTGATTTTAGGCAGCCTGTGCGGGTTGCTTGGCTCATGGTTGCCCCCTTGTGTATGGGTCTAATTGGTAAAATGCGCGATGGTTTAATGCGCGTGGAAATTTAAGGCGAATTTCCGTCATCATAATCAGCCCTTTTATCAATTTATCTATGCCGGCGTTGTTGTAATGGCTTAATTTGTCGCCGGTTAAATCGGGACGGTTATAATGTTCTTTCGGCTCAATATCCGCCACGGCTTTTAAAATGCCGCGTTGTTCGTGGGTTAAGTGATTAAAAGCACGTTCGACCGGATATTTGCTCAAATCCATTTGGTGCATCACATCATCGCCGTTTTTAGCTTGAACTAATGGCATTCCGTTTTCTTCATACCATTGTTCAACCGCACTTTTGTTTTCCGAAACGTACATTGCCCGCTCCTTGCTTTTTTATTTCCCGTTTTTGATGTATGCTTGCCCCAAATTGAATAAACTGTTACTTAATTTAAGGAGTTCATACGGTGAGCGATCAGACTGGAAATAAACCTTTATCAGTTCAAGCACAGCTTGATCGGATTCATATTCAGCTTTCTTATCAGGAGCAAGCACTTGCGATAATTCTTGAAGTAATTGGTTCAAATCGCGATTTGGCGCAGGTGTTTGAGCGTGCTTGCTTTGACAAGCTTGACGCCATTGGGCAAAAATCTCCCGAAGTTGCGGATCAGGTTGAGAAGTATCTTTCACACTTACTGAAAAAGATTGCATCTTGATGACGAGCTCTTTGATTTGCTCGTCGTTTAATTGATGTTTTTCGCAATATTCTTGAGCGAAGAATAAATATTGAGATGATTTAGTCATTTTCTTCCCCTTGAGTGTTGTTTGGATTTTTTCTATCTAACCAACCAATGACATCTTTTTTCATCCAGCGTTTTGTTCTGTCATAGTTGAGTGGTTTAGGAAAGTCCTCGTATTTCGTTAAGTAAAAAATTTTTGTTCGCTTACCGATACCCATTGCTTCTAAATCACCAACAGTTAATAGAATTTTTTCAGTCATTGTCTTCCCCTTATAACTAAAATCTTGTTTAAAACTAACCGCACTTTGTGCGGTTTTTTATTCTTGTCTCGCCGCTTGTTTGATGATGGCGATTAAATTCACCAGCACGGATCCCCTTTCCCCTTTTTTCTCTGCGATAGGGAGTTCGCCTGCTGCTCTCATCTTTTGCACCTTACTTAACGAAAGCCCTGAAATCTCGGCATATCTCTTTAAGGTGACGTAAGGCGCGGGGATCTGTACATTTATACAAATTGCATTTTGATTGCTCATTGTCTAAACTCCTTTATCTGTAAATAATGGTATATATTAATATTGTGTCATTTGACACAAATATTATTGATCTGTGTTCATTGAGTTGTCAATAGGTGATTTTGTGTCAAATGAGTTAAGTTTTGAGATGATCGGCGGAAAGGAAGTCATAAACCGAATAGTAAAAGCGTATGGATTTGCAAATAGAAGACTTCTTGCCGAACATTTAGGAATGCCTCACAGCACCTTTGGTACTTGGGCTTCGCGTGGTTTTTTTCCTGCCGAATTAGTTATCCGTTGTGTGAAAGAAACCGGTGCAAGATTGGATTATGTTGCCTTTGGGGAAGAGCCAATTTTTGATAATTCTATGGACTTGAAATATTTTCATTCTATTAAGCTAGAAAATGGAAAATCTTTCATTATGGGGAATAAACCCTTTCTTTTACCGTATTTACCGAATTTAAACAGCCGTGAAAGTTATGACAAAGTTTTTTGTGTTGTGGAAGATCATTACACTTATTTTGCGACTAGCGATTACGGCAACTTGGTTGATGGCGATTATTTCGTCATTGTGGAAAATTCCCACCTTATCCGTTACATCACTGTGTTGCCGGCAGGAAAAATCCGCGTGGACGGCGGCAAATTCAGTTTTGAATGTGAACTTTCGGATATTGATGTGGTGGGAAAGGTGATTTTGAAGATGGAGAAAATTTAAATGTGTTTTTTCTTCAAATTATCAAAACCTAAAACTATATTGCACACAAATTCCAATAATGTAGAAATTGAATACACAACAAGTAACGGCAATTCTAAACAACAGAATGGCGAACTTGTTAATCTAGAATTAGATGGTGACGATGATGTAGGTTTTTATTACGTCCTCACATTAAAACTACCTAACGGAAGAAACAGAAAATTTAAAGAATATCACTTGATTGGAAAAATAAAGTTTAACGGTAAGCGATTTTCTGATCTTCAAGAATTAAAAGAATATATCTCAAAACACTAAGGAGTTAATTATGGCTTACACTTATAAAATGGTTCAAATTCCACCTAATATTGAAGTAAATAAAAAAGAAAAACACAATGCGGCAGCCTATTATTTACAGAATGTTGTAAATCAATACGCTGAAAATGATTGGGAGTTTCTGCGCGTTGATGAAATTGGCGTGCAAGAGAAACCAGGCTGTTTAGGTGCATTATTTGGGCGAAAATCTTTCCCTGTAAACTATTACGTGATTACATTTAGAAAGCCTGTTTAATGGTTTGGCTTAGCATTCAATTAATTTTACTTTATCAACGAGTGGCACCACGTAAACTTCGTGGTGCTTGCCGTTTTACGCCTAGTTGTTCTAATTATGCCATTCTTGCTTTGCAAAAATACGGTTTTTGGAAAGGGTGGAAAATGGCGTTTAATCGTTTAGGACGTTGCAAATATCCGAATGGCGGGGAAGATTTACCATAAATGGCAGTTTGTGTTTGTAAAGACACAAAACTATGGTGTTAGATATGTTAAAAAGATTTCTTAATGATGAATCAAAATCACCTATAAAAGATTTTTTATTATGGTTGGTTGTGTATCCTTTTGTGATTGCATTTGCGGTGGCATGTGCGGCGTTTATTTTTTCGTTTAGTGTGTTTAGAGATGTAAAATTTACGGATTGGGTTAGCTCATTAAGTACATTTATAATAATGTTTCTTACTGCTATAGGGGTAAGTTCTTGGAAAAAACAGAAAATACCTGATTTAAAAAGTAAAGTTGCAAGAAATATCATTGATTTTGATACTCATGCAGTTTTACTTCCCTCTAGAAACTTTAAGTCTATTGATGAAATAAGAGAATACAACATCATCCAATTAAAAATTTACTGGGATATAGAACATAGTTTATCAACTTTATATATGTTTGATACATTGAATGAAAATAAACAAGAAATTGATATTATTTTCAATAATTTATTGGAAGTAATCAATGGCACAACAGATTTAATAAAGAATAGAGGTAATAAATTAGGAATAGACCAATTAGTAGAACTAATAAACGCTAATTATAAGAGTATTTTCCAGAAACAAAAAATTTATTCTATTTAGTTGTAGGAAAAGACAACGTAGTTGGTACAAATGGCTGTTCGTAAAGACACTAAAAACGGGAAATGGCTTGCGGAAGTTTATGTAAACGGCAAGCGATCACGCAAGTGGTTTTTAACCAAAGGTGATGCACTGCGTTTTTATAATCAAGCTAAAGAACAAAGCGAAAGTGCGGTTGATTCTGTTCGTGTTTTAGAATCAAGCGATTTGCCGGCATTAAGTTTTTACGTGCAAGAATGGTTTGATGTTCACGGTAAAACGCTTTCAGATGGTGAGGCACGTTTAACCAAACTTAAAAATTTGTGTGCCAACTTAGGCGACCCGCCCGCGAATGAATTTAATGCGGAAGTGTTTGCGGATTATCGCAAACGCCGCCTTGACGGTGAATTTTCTTTAAACAAAAACAAGCCACCAAAAGAAGCCACGATAAACCGTGAACACGCTTATTTGCGCGCAGTGTTTAATGAGTTGAAATCACTGCAAAAGTGGAAAGGCAATAATCCGCTTGATGGGGTGCGTTTGTTTAAGGAACGAGACACCGAACTGGCGTTTTTATATGAGCGTGATATTTATCGCTTATTGCTTGAGTGCGATAATTCCCGCAACTCTGATTTAGGGCTGATTGTGCGGATTTGTTTGGCGACCGGTGCACGTTGGCGCGAGGCGGAAACGCTGACACAATCACAAGTAATGCCTTATAAAATCACCTTTATTAATACAAAATCAAAGAAAAATCGCACTGTGCCGATTAGTCAAGAATTGTTTGATATGCTGCCGAAAAAACGGGGGCGGTTATTTAAGGATGCGTATGAATCCTTTGAAAATGCGGTGCTTCGTGCTGAAATTGAATTGCCGAAAGGACAACTCACCCACGTTTTGCGCCATACGTTCGCAAGCCATTTTATGATGAACGGGGGGAATATCTTAGTTTTGAAAGAAATCCTCGGACATTCAACAATTGAAATGACAATGCGTTATGCACATTTTGCCCCTTCACATTTAGAAAGTGCGGTTAAATTCAATCCGCTTTCTAATCCTGCGCAGTAAAAAGGGATTGTTTTTCAGAAAATCCCTTGTTCTTTTCCCTCATTTTTAGTGGCGATTGGCTGGCGGTTCTGTCTGATATTTACTTTTATTTGCGATTATTTGCTTTTGTAGGTGTTTGAAATATTGGTAAGTTATTGTTTCTATTGGTTTAGTTATGGTATTTAAAATCCCTCGCCTTTCGAGGCGTGCCAGTTCAAGTCTGGCTTCGGGCACCATCTAATAGCTGCTAACTATTCGCTAAAAAACTTCTTTAATATCCTATTCTTAGGGTCGTTAGCTCAGTCGGTAGAGCAGCGGACTTTTAATCCGTTGGTCGAAGGTTCGAATCCTTCACGACCCACCAAGTATTTATTTTCCTGTAATTCAATTGTAAAAGCCTAGTACTCCTTAACGTTTAACTTTTATCGTTAGGTGAGGAATTATGGACTTATCTTCTTTTTCAAGAAACCTTATATTATTACTGATGCCGTGTGCGTGTGCGTGTGCGTGTGCGTGTGCGTGTGAGGGTGGTCTGTTGTGTCGGGCTGATATGATAATGAGTCCCGGATTTGTTGTAAAGTTTGAGGTATCGGGTCGTTGATTCGCATGGTGATAATTTGTTTGGTTTGGTGTGTTCATTAGTATTTGCCCTCTAAGATAATTTCGCCCTCAAAATAATCGGCGTTACGTCTTTGCCAAAAGGTATCGGTTTTTTCACCGGGTTTTGGATATTTTACTTTCACCATGACAATTTCTCATTATTAAAAATAACACGAAAAATAACCGCACTTTAGGTGGTTTATTGCTAAAGTGCGGTCAAAATCCAACGTATTTTTACTGCCCATCTCCATATTTCTCAAACCAAGCCTGAATTTTGGCTTCGGTTTTCTTTTCGTTGTAGCCCAAGTTTGGGAACAGGTGGAAACGGTAGAAGCAGCGGAAGTAATCCTGCCAAATGCGTTTTTCCTTTTTGAAGTAGTGGGCGAATTCTTCATCGGGGTTGGGGCTTTTTAAATAATCCACGATAAAGTCGCGCAAGTAATAACTTTGATATTCACACACAGGGCGATAAGCACCGAGTGCCGGGGAGGCTTTTTTATTGAGCTCGGGATTTTCAAAAGGAATATCTATGATTAGGCTACTCATCCCTTCACGATTTAGCCAAGAGGAATGAAAATCCGTTTGCAGAAAATAAATGAGGTGTTGTTCGTTGTTTTTTAAATTTTCAGGGTATTGTTTAATGTAAAACCTGCCCCACCACCAAAAATAAATCAGGCGGCGTTTGGCATCAATACGCACAGGACGCCCGTTTGGCAGGCAAAGTAATACAAACCAGAAAATAGGGAAAAGGATGTAGAACCAGCCGTAGTATATTCTATAACCGTGCATTTCTAACATTTCTGCCTTATATAATTCGTATTCATTAGATGCGATAATTTCCCCAAATTTCTGTCGAATCGTGATATGTCTAACCCATCCATTCTCTAATGCCCAATCAACAGAGATAGCTAATTGAATATCTGTAAACATTCCTGTTTGTGTAATGATGTCATTTAATGTTATTGCCGTTACAATAATAAACCAAGGCCAGACTAAAATCGCTTTAAAATAACTGACATTATAACGGGTGATTTCAATCACCCCGTTGCCAAGGGGTTTGACATTTCGTGAAACCATATCCGCGGTGTAGTTTTTCGCGTTCATTAATATTTTCCTTCCAGTACAATTTCACCTTCAAAATAATCGGCGTTACGTTTTTGCTAAAACGTATCGGTTTTTTCACCGGGTTTTGGGTATTTTACTTTCACCATAATAATTTCTCATTATTAAAAATAACACGAAAAATAACCGCACTTTAGGTGGTTTATTGCTAAAGTGCGGTCAAAATCCAACGTATTTTTACTGCCCATCTCCATATTTCTCAAGCCAAGCCTGGATTTTGGCTTGGGTTTTCTTTTCGTTGTAGCCTAAGTTTGGAAAAAGGTGGAAACGGTAGAACCAGCGGAAGTAATCCTGCCAAATACGTTTTTCTTTTTTGAAGTAGTGCGCGAATTCTTCATCGGGATTGGGGCTTTTTAAATAATCCACGATAAAGTCGCGCAAGTAATAACTTTGATATTCACACACAGGGCGATAAGCACCGAGCGCCGGGGAGGCTTTTTTATTGCGCTCGGGATTTTCAAAAGGAATATCCATTATAAGGCTACTCATCCCTTCACGATTTAGCCAAGAGGAATGAAAATCCGTTTGCAGAAAATAAATGAGGCGTTGTTCGTTGTTTTTTAAATTTTCAGGATATTGTTTAATGTAAAACCTGCCCCACCACCAAAAATAAATGAGGCGGCGTTTGGCATCAATACGCACGGGACGCCCGTTTGGCAGGCAAAGGAGTACAAACCAGAAAATAGGGAAAAGGATGTAGAACCAGCCGTAGTAGATCGTATTTGGGTGGAGTTCTAACATCTCATATTTAAATTTTAAATATTCTTCTTGAGTTATAGCTATTCCTGACACTTCCATTCCTCCGGTAACTAATTTCCAAGTATCTTCAATTGCCCAATCAATGGATATAGCCCATTGAATGCTACTATACATTCCAGTTTTATTTATAACATCATGTAGGGTTATAGCTGTCACAATAATAAACCAAGGCCAGACTAAAATCGCTTTAAAATAACTGACATTATAACGGGTGATTTCAATCACCCCATTGCCAAGGGGTTTGACATTGCGTGAAACCATATCCGCGGTGTAGTTTTTCGTGTTCATTAATACTTTCCTTCCAGTACAATTTCACCTTCAAAATAATCGGCGTTACGTCTTTGCCAAAAAGTGTCGGTTTTCTCACCGAGTTTTGGGTATTTTACTTTAATGACAAAAATATCCGTATCGTTAGTTGGGTATCTTTGCGTATTAACCACCTCAATAGATTTATAGCCTCTAAAGCATTTCTCTTCCCAAAGATAAATAAAGGCAGTGCCATTATTTTCTGTTCGTTTCGGGGTGAGATGTTCTTCTTTGCCTTGTAGTGATACCAAGGCTTCATCTGCACTGCCCGGATGTGCGTAGCCATATTGGGTGACACTCACTTCAATTCGGGCGGCATAGCCTTTTTTCTCTAAAAATGCCGGGCAACTGACTTCTAATACCTGCCATTGATTATTTTGGGCGGAAACTGTTAAACCCCACGCGAGGTTATAGTAGGTTTCCATTTCTTTATCAAATAATTTTTTTACTTCTATAAAACGTGGATCATTACTTGGTAAAGCAAGTGATTTTGCTGACATTAACAGAGAATTTAGTTTGGGACGTTCTTTATAATTCCAATAACTCTCCGAATTCCCCCAAAACCCCGTTCTTACCCAAGCCTCATAAGGATTATCCCCAAAAGTGGACACTACCACACTCAGAATCACCAAAGCAGCACCCACAATCCCTAATGCCGGGAATATGCCGGAGACAAAACTGAAGGTTGAGAGCAATGTGCAAATTTCACCGGTGGCTAAAAGCACCGCTGCATCCCGTTTGGCTTTGTCGCCACTGCCGCCCCCTTGTTTGAAATCATTATAAGCAATAATAATCGCCATCACGCCGGCGATGCGCCCGACATTATCAAATGAGATGACCTTATCCCAAATACGGGTGCCGGGCTGTGCCGTTGCGCCGGGAAACGGCAAACCATAGCGCATAGCGGCTTTATTCAGTTTTTGAAAGAGTTTTTCGGTCGCTTGTTCGGCAAGGTCATTTTTTTTGCGTTCAAAGGCTGCCACGATAGCGGATAAATCTGCGGTAACCTGTGCAACCGCCAAGCCGTTTACGCCCTTTTCATCCTTGAGCTCTGTCCATTTTTGAAGGTTTGCGATGGCGGTGATGGAAGCAAGAAAAATACCGGCATAACGTGTATTCGTATTTATCCATTTACTGGCATTGGACTGATCTTGTGCGTCAATATTCATCCATACCGAAAGTATGCGTTCATCACGCCGTTGTAACACTGCTTTCGGTAAATCAATGTGGGTTACCCGCCCGGAGGCGATGGCTTTCATTTGGGCTTTCAGCTCTTCTAGGGCAGTTTTTATGCCGGTCGGTTGTAGCGGGGTTAAACGAAAACCTAATACATTTAAATAGCTGTGATACATTAATGAATTTGTTGCCGTGCGTTGCCATAAATGTAATTGACCGGCAGAAATCTCGCCCAGTAGCACATCAAACCGAATGCGATTAAATTCTATGAGTACGGTGCCGTCTTTTACAATGCTATTGCTTTTATCGCCGATGGAGAGAAGATTTCCAATGTAGTCGCCATAACTTTTCGGTGATTTTTCCAAGTTATCCGGTAAACCTGTTTTGTCATTGAGTTTTGTCTTGGCAAGTCTCAACATTTCGGCTTGTTCACTCATGCCTTTAGCGCGCGTACTTATTCCGCTTTGAGCCGCAATGATGAGTTCCATCATATAGTTCGTAAGGGGATAGAGTTTATTCGGCTGTTTTTGATAATCCAACATGAGACCGTTTATTATTGCCATTTGGGCAATGATAGTGTAATTATCCGCTTGTTCTGCCATGGCTCGGTGGGCTTTGGCGAGATTTATCATCATATCTTCATACTTTGTTGGACGATATTTAAGATATTGCTCCATTTGTCGCCAAGTTTTATTATCGACCGTACCGTCATTGGTTTCTTTTGAAAAAACACGACCGATACCACTGAAGATATGATCGTTCGCTTCACTCAAATAAACATCTTTGAATGTATCCCCTTCCTTATCCGTAAACTCCCGTATAAAACCGTTTAATCGGGTGTGCTTGAGGGGAGTCCCATTCATACAGGTTAATCACCAGATTATGTATGGTCGGTTCGGTGCGTCTAAATTCGGCACAGCTGATACGGTAATAACCTTGGCTGATTTTGCTGTTCCTTGTGAAAACAAAAGTGCGGTCATTTTTCTTGGCATTTCTTACTCTTATAAAAACACTCAAAATTTTAACCGCACTTTTGTTCATTAACTTAATAAATCATCTTTCTCTGAATACTTACTGTCTTCCAACTCGTTCCCCCAACCACCTATAAAGCCACCGGAATGCATGGAGCGTTTCGGGTATTCGTATAAATTTTTATAAGGCACTCGTTTAAACCCCAACGCTCGGTTGAATTCCACACTTTCAATGCTCAAATAACCACTTTTCCAAGTGACTTTCTCATGTATATTGACTTTCATCCTACAAGAGGGCAAGGCTTTGATTTTCGGTGCTTGTTCGGCAAAATATTTTTCAATTTCTTTTTCCAATATTTCATCTTTCGGTAATTTACGGCAGTATAAGCCACCGTCTATCCAACCAAATAAAATCTTTTCTAGGTATTCAAAAATACTCGGGCGGGTTTCCAACGCTTTCATCATACTTGCAATCCGCTCCGGTGGCGTATCGGGATTCATAAAATCCACCAAAAAGCGTTTCAATGTGGCTGCCGAACTTCTTTTATACAGATTTTGATTTAAGGTAAATATCATACCTAGCATAGGTAACCACATGGTGTAATCCGACACCATCATTTGTGAACCTTGCCGAAGGATTTTAATCTTGTGAGGGTACTCATAAGGATGAATCCAAAAGACCACCGCTCCACCCGTATTGATAATATATTCGGGAAACGGGCGCATGAGTTTATTGACTTCCGTTAAATAAAATTTGTTATTCACATAGGTGTAAATAATGCCTCGTTTGCGGTCAAAACGGACTCGTCGTTTGGCTGGCCATAGGCAGTAGATTAAAAATAGAGCATATTTGCCAACAATAAAATACCCCCACCATCTTTCTTCTTTTCGAGTTTTATCTGCCTCAAGTCTATATATTTCTTTCGGTTCACCCCAACGAGTAACATTAGGATCGGAGATTGATTCAACTTTAGAATATTCCTTTTCAAACCACACTGTTGGTTGAAATGCAGCATAAATATAAGTTTTTGTCATTTCTTGGTAACGGGCATCAATAAAATCATAATACCCCCCTCCCATTAGGATTAGTCCAAGTATAATTTTTATCCATCCCCAACGTTTTTCTTTCAATTCAATAGCATTTTCATCGGTTTTTCTAAACCAACGACGCATTAAATGCTGCTCTTTCTTTGTTAATTCATTTTGCATTACTTACTCCGAATAGCCGTCATCTATTGCTTTTTCCATTACGGATTGTGCTTGTTGTTGGATTTCCTTCGTTTTATTTTCAAACACTTCACTCAAATAAACATCCTCAAAGGTGTCGCCTTCCTTATCCGTAAACTCCGCAACAATACGAATATCTTCTGTGTAGATATTATTTTCTGCAAGATAAAATGTGACTTCACTGGGAGTTCCTGCATAAAACCGTTTAATCGGGTGTGCTTGAGGGGAGCCCCATTGATACAGGTTAATGACCAGATTATGTGTGGTTGGTTCTGTGTGCCTAAATTCGGCACAGCTAATACGGTAATAACCTTGGCTGATTTTGCTATTCATTGTGAAAACAAAGTGCGGTCATTTTTCTTGGTATTTATACTGAAAAAATATCTAAAATTTTAACCGCACTTTTACCAAGCGTTAATTTAAATAAAATATAACTATTTCTTATTCCTGTACTTGAGTTTCTGCGTTTTCCATTTATTTGGTTTGGGTGGTTTAGCGCAAGGCTCGACATCCTTTGCTTCATTTCCCCAAGCAATACCGAATCGGTTGTAGTGTAATGAAAGAATCGGATATTCATATAACTGAGGGCAGGGTACGATACCATAGCCCGCTTTGATATTTTCCTCCTGCGAGATAATCTTCATATTTTTAAATTTCCACTTTAATCTCATCCCTTCTTCATAAGTACCCATCTCAAATGCAGGAAGTGCCGTGATATGAGGGGCTTGTTCGGTAAAATAACGTTCAATTTCTTTTTCCAACACTTCGTCTTTCGGTAATTTACGGCAGTATAAGCCACCGTCTATCCAACCAAATAAAATCTTTTCTAGGCATTCAAAAATACTTGGACGGGTTTCCAGTGCTTTCATCATACTTGCAATGCGTTCCGGTGGCGTATGCGGGTTCATAAACTCCACTAAAAACCGTTTAAGTACAGCGCCTTTACTATGTTGGTACATTCTTGGGGAGAGCATAAAAATCATAAATATCATCGGTAACCACATGGTGCGGTCTGACACAATCATTTGTGAGCCGCCTCTAAAATTAGCAAAGTGTTTTGCTTGTTGATACGGATGAACCCAGAAAAATAATGCTCCGCCTACAAATGCAAAATATTCAGGAAACGGGCGCATGAGTTTATTGACTTCCGTTAAATAAAACTTGTTATTCACATAGGTGTAAATAATGCCTCGTTTGCGGTCAAAACGGACTCTGCGTTTGGTTGGCCAGAGGCAGTAGATTAAAAATAGAGCATATTTACCTGCAATAAAATAACCAACCCAAACACCGTTTTTATGGTGATCCCACATTCTAGCCATATATTCATTTTTAGTTTCCCCAAACCTTGTATAATTAGGATTATTATCATCTTCTATACGCGAAAACTCTTTTTGAAAACGGGTTTCAGGTTGAAATGCAAATTTTAGCTCTTGTATCGTAAATGCTTGGTAACGGGGATCAATAAAATCATAATAAATCCAAGTAATAAACAATGGTATAAAGAAAAACTTAATTAATCCCCAACGTTTTTCTTTCAATTCAATAGTATTCTCACCGTTTTTTTTAAACCAACGGCGCATTAAACGCTGCTCTTTCTTTGTTAATTCATTTTGCATCATTTACTCCGAATTACCTTCCTCTATTGCTTTTTCCATCACAGACTGTGCTTGTTGTTGAAGTTCCTTCGTTTTATTTTCAAACACTTCACTCAAATAAACATCCTCAAAGGTGCCGCCTTCCTTATCCGTAAATGTCGCAATAATACGAATTTCATCTATATGAATATTGTTTTCGGCAAGGTAAAAGGTGACTTCGCCGGAAGCGCCTGCATAAAACCGTTTAATCGGGAGTGCCTGAGCGGAACCCCATTGATACAGGTTAATGACCAGATTATGTGTGGTTGGTTCTGTGCGTCTAAATTCGGCACAGCTAATACGGTAATAACCTTGGCTGATTTTGCTGATTTTTAATCCCGATTGAATATCATATTCATAGAGTTCTTTTTCAAAACCTTGACTGATTAAAATATAATCTTCAACTTGTTTATTCATTGGTAGTCCGCCACCTGCAACGGCATCTACCTGACCGGTAGCTAGCAGTTCCAACCTTGCGATGTGTTGCTTGGTTATATCTGCTATTTCCTCGTTAGCTAAAATTGCTGCACGCTGGATTTGATTATTAACATCATCGCGTTTTTCACCCCAATAAAAATAATCTTTTTTACCCCAAAAGCCTTTTTTCACCCAAGTTTCTAATGGTGTGGAACCCCAAAGGAATATTGAAGCCGTAGCTACCAACAAAATAATCCAACCAACAGGACCAAAAGAAGAGAAAACGGGAATCATACCTACCAAGATCATTGCACCGGAAAGTATGATCGCACCGTTCGCTACTATTGATACTTTATCTTCATTCACAATAGCCTCTTGTAACCCACCCCAAGCAATCACCATAGTCAGCACTCCGCCAACCACCGCAGCGCCTGTATAAGCCAGTGCCCGCAGACCAACCAATATTGAGCGAGTTGAAGCGCCGGCAATATTTCTTAACACGCCCATTCCCGCCCCCGGTTTGCCGATTAATTTCAAGGCATACGCCATATCCGCCGTTCCCACCGAAATATCCAGTATTGCTGTGGTTTTGACTATTACCGGGTCTAATGCCAGTCTGCCAGCTGCCGTCCGTGCCAATTTTCTCGGTATGGTTAAGTCATTGTTTAATGACAGTATCCCCGCATAAATCGCCAATACCCCGCTAAATCCATAATAGCGTTCGGTAAGCTGTATGCGGGCTTCCAAATCCCGAATTTCATCGAGGGTAATTCGCCGGTAATTGATTAAGTCTTGTTTGATTTGGCGGAGTTCTTTTTTAATGGCTTTCTTACCGCCATTGCCTCGGCGGTGATTATACTGTCGTGAACGTTCTTCCTTTATCAGCCTGTCTATCTGCTTGTCCGCCACTTCGGCAAAGAAATAATCGGCATTTTTGATTAATCTTTTCTCATCCCAACCATAAATCGCCATCACCTTATCAAACTGTATTTTTCTTAATGCTGCTAAATTCGCCACGGTGCGTCCGCTGTTCAGATACACATGCTCCATACCTCGGAAATAGCCTTGTAATATATTATGCCGTTGCTGGGGAGGAAGTATTTTCATTGCCAACCCGTACACCGCATCGGTTACTTTTTTACTGTGCTCTTTCAGCCACCCCATCGTGGTCGGGGCATTATTGGCAGGTGCCGGTTTATCACTAAACAAATTTTCTAATACTTCAACACCGTCAGCGGTGCATTCTAACCCATAGGTTAAATCCGCCAGTAAACGATAAAATACATAAACACCACGGTCGATACTGTTTTCAGTCGGAGTATAACTAACAATATCACTGGAAATATTGAAAAATTCTTTAAACGATGCACGTTGTGCGAGTTGAACCACTTGCTTCACCAATTTGCCCGCCGGTTTTTCATAACGCTCAAAGGGCTCTTTCAGTAAAGCGGTCATTTTGCTGTTGAATTCATTAATCAGCGCACTTTGTACGCCTTTTTGCTCAATGACCCGTTGTTTTGTTTTAAGCGGATAGGTTTTTCCCCGTACATCATAAGCAATTTTCGGGTCAATAATATTGCCGATAGTTATCGGATAGGCATAACGGGCGTAATAGGCTTTTTGTTTTTCCGTTAGATCAATAATAACTTTTTGTAACTCATGCATTTCACCGACAACATCCTGCAACGCCACCATCAATCCCGTTTCTTGATAATCAGGTAAACCGGCTACAGAGGTGGGGATAGCAGCATAGTTGAGTTTTGTGTACCAACTTTGTGTTTGCTCGGATAAATCATTTGAGTTTTTAGGCGGTTGATATTCCAATACATGTATGTTGAGGTCTTTTAACGGCGCCGAATGTTTTTCCGGCGTGTTAATATTGACCGTTGTCATGACTATCTGTCTTAATTTATCGTCTTTTTCAAAGCGTTCAATGATTTCTGATGACCACATATACTCACTATAAGCAATATCGACAATATCAACATCTTTATCAACAAATACGGTATTGAAACTTTTGATATGAGAAATACAAGGGTAGTTTTTTGTGTCAATTTGACCAAGAGCCCAGTCGCCGTTCGCACCTTGCTCGCCCCATTTGCAAAGTAAAAAGCATGCGTTTAATCCGGCATTTTGACCGGTGCTCAATTGCTCAAATTCGCTTGCGCTATTGGTGTCATCATTGTTGGTCACATAGCGAAATACCAGCCATTTTCCTTTATCATCGGTAGAAAATAAACGGTGTTTGGTATGGGCATAGATATAGACAAAACCTTGGCGGAGTTGCATCAGTGAGTGTTCCGATGATTGCCCGATACCGGCAGGTGCAGTCTCAGTTAAGGCCTTGATGTTTCCCGCACCGGCTTTTGCTAAATAATCAATACTTAATCCATAACGTACAGGATAAAGGGGGATAATCGGTAATTCACATTTGCTGTGTCCGTCTGACAATTCTTGAGCGGCTTGATTGATTTTGGCCGCATCAAGCTTCATTTTAGGTTTAGTTTGTTTGGTCTGTTTGCTATTTTTCATCTTTATTTTCTTTCTCAATGAGATTATTCATTAGCGTTTCAAGTAAGTTTGTCGTTGAAAACTGTGTTTTTTGCCAGAGCTCTTCAAGCAAGGTGAAATAATTCAATTCATTATTTTCAGCAATTAAACGACCGACTAAATAAAACCAATATTCACGTTGGGATTGTGCTATGTTGCGTGATTTAGCCTCTTCTAACCACTTATCAATGATATCTAAATCAACTTCGTCAAAATAGTCTAACGCCATATTTTTTAATGTCGATTTTGTATTGAGCCATTTACTGCGTTCAAAAGCGTTCCGCTCTACTTCGCCTAACTCAATCTTCGCAGGTTGTGTATTTTCCAGTAACGGGTTTAAATTAAAGCAAATAAACTCGTACTCCACCCGCAAGCCAAAGGCTTCAATGATTTGTTCTTGCGTTGGGCTTGTCGGTGTTGTGTCGTCTTTTTCTGCCTGCCCGTTTTCTTTTATGTCGGTTTTCACGCCAAACAGTGCTGCCAACTGGGCGGGATAATGGGTCAGTTGTGGTAGATAACGATTCAGGACCAACGGGTCGTAGAATCGGAAGAAGTACCATTTTTCTGCTTTGGGGTCGTAAAGATGTGTCCATTTTCGTAGATGGTGATAAACCTCATCAAAGGATTTTCGGCTTTTAATAAAAATCACCGGATTAATTGCCCAGTGGCTAAACACCTTGCTGTCACTTTTTCGGAAAAGGCGTTGTAAGAATGCCACGGTTTCTTGTTGATAAGGGTCAAACTCTAAGAGATAAGGGGCTTGGTCTTCAAGCATTTGCCCGACTTTGCCGGTATAGAGGTTTTCAAGTCGTCCGGCGGATTCAAGGCGGGAAGGAAAGCTGACGGCTTTGGCACAATCGACCACGGCGTAAAAGTGCGGTGGATTTTGGGGCTGTTTTTCCTTTTCTTCTCTTTCTTCTTCCTTCTCTTTTTCTTTCTTATGAGCCGCTTGATTTAGGATGTTGTGGTATTCGCCTAATCCCTCAAAATCCGCAAAGAAACTTGACCGCACTTCATCAGGCAATACCGTAGGCGCAATAAATTCGGTAAAGGGGGTAAAGTGCACGGAATGTTGATTTAGATAGGATTCAACATTTTGTCCGTGTTGTTCGCCTTCCTCTTGCGTATATAAACAGAGTAGAGGAGTGCTTGTTGAAATCTGCTGTGCTGCACGCCAAAGTTTGGCATCAAAACCGTGTCGGGTGAACCAAGTTTGAATGGGGAGCGGGGCGAGTTGAGCCTGTCCGTCAAGTTGATTGTCGGCAAGGTAAGTCTGAATTTGTTGGTAATAATCCTCGGTATCGTCGGCAAGACAAAGCAGGAATGCCGTGCGTGTGAGGGGGGGCTGCTGTGTCGGGCTGAGATGATAATGGGTCAGCCGGATTTGTGGTGAGGTTTGAGGTATCAGGTCGTTGATTCGCATGGTGATAATTTGTTTGGTTTTGAATGAAAATGAAGGTTAAAGTGCGGTAGATTTTCGCATTGTTTTAAATTAAAAAATACCCAATCAATTGACCGCACTTTAACCTCACGATTAAACAGCTAAACAGCTAAACAGCTAAACAGCTAAACAGCTAAACAGCTAAACAGCTAAACAGCTAAACAGCTAAACAGCTTAGTTTTTCTCGGCTTCTTTTTTCTTATTTTTCATGGCTTCACATACCTGACAAAGTTCTTCTCCCTTATTGGCTAAAAAAGAAAGGGTTTCAATTTTATCCGGTGCACCGCCGGTGGTGACTAAATCGCCTTTGACGGTGACTTTGCCTTTAAGGGTAATCCCTTTGCCGTCAATAATAATGGTTCCAGCGGGACCGGCAAGACGCATTTTCGTCTCTGCATCCATCTTGGCATGTTTGGTATGATGTTTTAATAATTGCCCCACTTCAAGTTGTGCTTTGCGTTGAACAATATGCTTATAGTCCCGACCGGTTGTTGCCGCTTGGTTTGCATAGATATCCATGGCGAGATGGTTCCCAATATTGAGCACCTCATCTTTTTCAATCTTGGTCATCCGATTACGATTGATTTTATTGGTTTGGTCACGCCCGACGGTTAAGGATTCATCCTGCCCGACGGTTTCCGTGCGGTTGTTGCCGATATGGATGGTTTCATCATGTCCGACTTGTTCGGAACGGTCGTGACCGATTTGGGTGGTCTCATCATTTTTCACCACATTATTTTGGTCCCGTTCGGCATGAATAAACACTTCTTCTTGACCGTTTTCGTCTTCAAAACGCAGTTCATTAAAGCCATTGCCTTTATGGGTTTTGGATTTAATGGTCATCCGGGTTTTATGTTCGGGTAAGGCATAAGGCGGTTCGGTCGTACTGTGATAGGTTCGACCGATAATCACCGGTTGGTCCGGGTCGCCTTCTAAGAAATCGACAATGACTTCATGCCCGATACGGGGAATGGCAATATGGCCGAACTGAGCGCCTGCCCAACCTTGGCTCACCCGAATCCAACAAGAGCTGTGTTCGTTGTTTTGTCCTTCCCGATCCCAAGGGAACTGGACTTTGACCCGTCCCCATTCATCACAGTAAATCTCTTCATCGGCAGGACCGACCACATGGGCTGTGTGCGAGCCTTCCACCACCGGTCGGGGTTGGGGAGTCGGACGCCATTGGGTGGTACTTGGAATGAGTTTAATGCGGTTTTCATAACGATTGCCGTCTTCCCCGGCTTCTTCTTCCAATACGCCGGGTTGCCACCCGTAATGCTCGACACTCACAATGAGCCAATCACGATTAAAGGCATCACGGGAATGACCGGTTAAGCCAAACACATAGCCGGGCTGAACGCGTAAATCATCACTGTGGGCAAAGGCGAGTTCTGCCTCACGGCGTTCGTAGTCTAAACGGTATTGGGTAAAGGGTTTACCTTGCGCATCCCGCTTATAGCGTCCCGGGTAGTCATAACGCTCATATTGTCCTTGATGATTTTCGCCAAGCTCATTGGTCTTTTGTACGATAGCCTGATGTTCTTGATTATAGCGGGGATTAGTGAAGGTGTAGTCACGTAAGGTTTGGAGGGTTGAGCTGAGTTTTTCTTCGTAGGCCCAATGCCATATTGCGGCTTCAGGGCGTTCCCCGGCAGGCATGGCGTTATAAATCAGGTCGCCTTTTTTGAGGGAAAGGGCGGTACTATTGGCGAAATGAAGGATATGGTTTTCTTTTGTATGCTCAAAATAGTAATAAGTTCCTTCCTCCGCCGCCAATCGTTCAATAAAATTTAAATCGGTTTCGCGGTATTGTACGCAGTATTCTCGGGTCCAATAGGGCGTTTGCAGATGGAATTGGTTTTGTGGCGTATGATTTTTTTGAAGGAGGGTTTCGATAATTTTTTGGCTGTCTTGCTGTTGGAAGATACGCAAATCGCTTTGTAAATTTGCACGGCAAAGAGAAGGTTCAATTACCATGCGATACCGAGTACGGGAAAAGCCGGTTTCCCCTTGATTAAAGCTTGTTACGATACCGTTCACATGGCGAATTGCTTGCTCGCCTTGCCAAAAGGTGAGTGTGGCGTTGTGGTCGATAATGGTGAAGAAATCAGGTTCGGCACCAGAGCTTGCAACATCCAGTTCTAGGTGGAATAGGGAAGAAAGTTGTTCTTTTAACACGAAACGAACGACATCAAATTGGATATGCTCGTTTACGGTGAGACTGTAGCGATAATCTGATTGTACTGCCATGGGATATTCCTATAAAGATACGGTTTTAACCAGGTTTATATAATTTCAGTTTTTAAATTTATGTCTCAGCTTTAACAAGAGATTGAGAGGCTATAAGTTCAGCGCCACAAGCGGTTTTCATACCTTCTAATGCTACCCCTCTACCATTAGCTGACATTTTAGATGAACTTTCGGCAATAGGAAAATTGCCTTTACACTTGGGGCAAGCAACGAGATCACCTTGTAACGCAATGTTTTTACCTCCTGCTGTCATAGAGTGTGAGCCTTGTAGGACCGTTCCTCCGTGAGTGGTTTTGTCTCCAATCACAATCACGTAACGAGCTGACATACCTTACCTTCTCCTGTTTGTAAAGTTTATTTTGAACATTCTAAACTAAAATACTTAAATTTTCTCAAGTAATTTCATTTTTGTTGGAAAATTAAATTTTTATAGTAAAGGCATAGCTGAATTTGTGTATATTTTTATAATGAACATTTTAGTTTGTGCTATATTGATTTCTAGCATTGATTTAGTTATAGGGATTTTCTATAATCGTACCATTTCTATACAAACAGTGTCGTATCACAGCTTCTAACAATCGGAATGTTGTTTACTATCAAAGAGGATTTTATATGTCAAAAACAGGTTCTGTCGCACCAAAAGAGCGAATTAATATTAAATACACTCCAGCTACCGAGGGGCAGACTGAGGAAGTTGAGTTACCCTTGAAACTTCTTGTAACGGGTGATTTTAAAGGTTCTACTGAAGAGCTAAGCCTTGAAGAAAGAGAAACAATTTCTATTGATAAACATAATTTTGATGCGGTAATGGAACAATCAAATTTAACGATTGATGTCGTTGTTCCAAACCGTCTAGAAGAAAATAGTGAAAATCAAGATATTGCGGTAAATCTTAAGATTGAGAGCATGTCTGATTTCTCTCCGGACAATATTGCGAAGAAGGTTCCTCAATTGAATAAGCTTTTAGAATTGAGAGAGGCATTGCTTGCTTTGAAAGGACCAATGGGAAATATTCCTGCATTTAGAAATAAATTACAGGAGCTAATTGCAGATCCAGATGCAAGAGAGTCATTAGAAAAAGAATTAGCTATCATTTTAGAAAAAGAATAGGGTAGGACTTATGGTTGCGAAAAATCAAACAGCAAACGCTGATAAGAACATCCAGGCAACAAGCTTGCTTGATCAAGTAATGGAGCAGACTCGCTTTAAACCTGATAATGAGGATTATAGTATTGCTCAGCGTGGGATTGCTGAATTTATCTCTGAAATGTTGAAATCAGATAATGCGGACACTGTTGTAAATAAAAACTTAATTGATGAAATGATTGTCCGCCTAGATGAAAAAATTAGTCATCAAGTGGATGAAATTCTGCACAATGAAAAATTCCAAGAAATAGAATCAGCTTGGCGCGGCCTAAAATTACTTGTTGATCGTACTGATTTTCGTGAGAATATCAAAATTGAACTATTAAATGTGAGCAAAGAGGAATTGCTTGACAATTTTGAATATGCGACAGATATCACACAAAGCGGATTATATAAACATGTTTATTCTGCTAACTATGGACAATTTGGCGGTGAACCCGTTGCTGCTATAGTAGGTAACTATACATTTACTCCGTCTACTCCAGATATTAAATTGTTAAAATATGTGTCTTCTGTTGGCGCTATGTCTCATGCTCCATTTATTTCTGCTGCTGGACCAGAATTCTTTGGTTTAGACAGCTATGCTTCTTTATCTGAAATTAAAGAAGTTAAAGATATTTTTGAAGGGCCTCGTTATGCTAAATGGAGAGCTTTGAGAGAGTCGGAAGATTCTAAATATCTATCCTTAACTATGCCGCGTTTCCTATCTAGATTACCTTATGATCCGATTGAGAATCCTGTAAAAACCTTTAATTATCAAGAGGGAATTAACGGTAAACATAGTAACTACCTATGGAGTAATGTTGCGTTCTTAATGGCTTCAAAAGTAACAGATAGTTTCGCAAAATATCGTTGGTGTCCAAATATTATTGGTCCACAAAGTGGTGGTGCAGTTGAAGATCTCCCTGTGCACTTATTTGAGTCATTTGGCCAACTTCAAGCTAAGATTCCGACAGAAGTATTAATTACGGATCGTAAAGAGTTTGAGTTAGCCGATGAAGGTTTTATTCCTTTGACGATGCGTAAAGGAAGTGATAATGCTGCATTTTTCTCTGCAAACTCAGTGCAGAAACCGAAAAAATTCCCTAATACAGAGGAAGGAAAAGCGGCTGAAACAAACTATAAATTGGGTACACAGCTTCCATATATGTTTATTGTGAACCGTTTAGCACACTATTTGAAGGTTCTACAACGAGAGCAAATTGGTTCTTGGAAAGAACGTCAAGATCTTGAAAGGGAACTTAATGTGTGGTTGAAACAGTATGTTTCTGACCAAGAAAACCCTCCGGCAGAAGTTCGTAGCCGTCGTCCTTTACGTTCTGCAAAAGTAGAAGTTTCAAGTGTAGCAGGTGAGCCGGGGTGGTATAAAGTTTCTTTATCAGTTAGACCTCACTTTAAATATATGGGCGCAAGTTTTGATCTTTCTCTTGTTGGCCGCTTAGATATTGATAGTAATAAGTAGTTATTTTATGGGATTTTGGGACAGGATTAAAACTATATCGCAAGATGCTGATGTGATTAAGAGAAAGACAGAAGCCGAGACTGTAAGCGATTTGATCCGTTCGATAAAAAAGAACATAGAATTAATATTGAATTCAAAGGAAGGGTGTACATTGTGTGCACCCGATTTTGGTTTAAAGGATTTTAATGATGCTACTGCGACGGCAAGCAGTTTAAGCCAAGCAATAATTTCGGATATTCGTTCAAGCTTAGAACGATATGAACCTAGAATTCGAGTGACTAGAATTGAGTATACTCCCGATATGTATGATGTGCTCCAGCTTAATTTTCGTGTTACTTGCATTGTATTATTAAAACAGAAGAGTGAGCTAACAGAGCTGAATATAATTCTAGATAGTTCAAATAAAAAATTCAGGGTTGTATAGATGTCTTTGAAAGAGTTTTTTAGAGCTGAGTTAGATTTTTTGAAAAAGGATGGTCAGCATTTCTCAAAGATTTATCCACATTTATCTCGCTTTTTATCAGATGAGATTGTTGATCCGGAAGCTGAAAGAATAATTGAATCTTTTGCATTTTTGACAGCTCGTTTAAAAGAAAAATTAAAAGATAATTTACCAGAGATAACTCAGTCAATGATTCAGCTTCTTTGGCCAAATTATCTTCGCCCTTTACCCAGTTGTGCGATTTTAAATTTTCAGCCCAAAGAAAGAGCTATTAGTACAAAGCATGTTATCCCCAAAGGCACATTTGTTTCTTCAAAACCAGTTGATGGTACTACGTGTCAGTTCCAGACAACAATGGATGTATCAGTTTATCCGCTCGTTCTAAATAGTGTAACGAGTACATCTGGAACTGAATCAACAATAATTGAATTAGAATTAGAAAATATATCGGATGGAGATTTTTCATCATTACAATGCGATGAGTTATCCTTTTATTTATCGGGTAGTGATTATAGTGCATTGACGACTTATCAGTGGTTTTTTAATTACTTAACGAAGATTTATGTGAAAACTGAAGATAAAATTATTAGTTTACCTCTTGATAGCATAAGTTCGGTGGGATTTGATAAAAGTGAATCACTTATTCCATATCCAGATAATACATTTGAAGGGTATAGGCTAATTCAGGAATTTTTCTTTTTTCCTAAAAAATTCTATTTCTTTAAGCTGAAACAACTACATTTGTATTTAAATACGCTTAGTAAGAAGAATTTTAAAATTGTATTTGAATTCAATCGTGCTTTACCTAGGGATCTTAAATTAACAAAGTTTGATTTTTCTCTTTATTGTGTACCAATAATTAATTTATTTGAACATGATGCAATACCAATAAATTTTGATGGAGTAAAGGATTTATATCCTGTTATTCCTGCAGGTTTTAATAGCGATCATTTTGAGGTGTTTGATATTAAAAATGTATTAACTTCAATTGTATCTAAAGAGTTTTCTTCTAATAAGACATATAATTATCCCAGATTTGAATCATTTGTGCATAACTCATCAATAAATAATAAAGGATATTATAAATCAGTTATTAGAGATAATATTGAAGAAACTAGATATGAACATTATATTTCTTTTGTTTCTAGTATGAATAAGTTGCTGGATAATTCTAGAGAAATAATATCATTAGAGTTAGATTGTACGAATCATAATTTACCAGAGCTCTTGGGGATTGGAGATATTTGTATTCCTTCTCAAAATACACCTTCTTATATTGATTTTAAGAATATTACTTTACCGGTAAAAACAGTTAGAGCAAGTTTGGATGATACATTACATTGGAAGTTGGTTTCTAACCTTTCATTGAATTATTTATCTTTAACGGATTTGGATGTATTAAAAGAAATCTTATCAATCTATGATTTTTCGGGGATTTATGATGTTCAAGCAATGAGAAGAACTGAAAAAAGGTTATCAGGCATAGAGTCAATTCATACTCGACCTATTGATAAAGTTATTAAAGGTATTGTATACAGAGGACAGAAGTCTCAATTAAGAGTAGATAGTAATAATTTCTTATGTGAGGGGGAGCTGTTTTTATTTGGGGCTATTTTAGCTGAGTTCTTTCGATTATATGGAACGATAAACTCCTTTCATATGTTAGAAATTGTGAATACAAATAATAATGAGATATTTAGATGGGAACAAAAAACATCTCTTCAACGAGTGATTTAAAAAAGTTTGGATTTCATCAGCTTGTAGAAGCTATGGCGGACTTATCTTCTGTTGAATTGGATAATTTAGAAAATATTTTAATTAAAGAGTCTATATTTCAGTTTTTTAGTAATCCTAATATTAATTTCCCAATTGGAGATATTGAAAATTTATTAATTATTGAAGAGGATGATAAAAGAAAATTTCAATTTTTAGTCAACTTTCTGGGATTACAAGGCTCCTCTGGTCCTTTACCCGGTAGTATATTAGATGAGATAGCTAAAGAGTTTTATGAAAATGAATTAACTCAGACAAGGTATCTAGATTTTTTTAACCATCACTTAATTGGGATTTTTCATCAGATTTGGCGAAAATATAAGCATTACATTAAATTTAAGAGTGATTTTTCCGATGATTACTCTCGTGATATGTTAAGTTTGATTGGGGTATCTAGGGACTTTCTAGATATCTCTTTGCTTAATTGGAAGAAAATTTTCTATCATATTGGAATGATCCATTCTGGAGTGAGAACTCCTGAGGTAATCGAAAATATAATAAAAACTTATTTTGAGTTAGATGATGTTCATGTTAATGAGCATGTTCGTCAATTGGTTGAGATTGAAAATGATCAAAAAAATCAGCTTGGAATGAGGAATATGGCATTAAGTGGCGATTTTATTTTAGGTGATAAAATTGAATCATATTCAAATAAGTTTAGAATAAATATTAATAATTTATCTCCTGATGAGTTTTATCAGTTTTTACCTAATACATCAAAATACATGCATCTTAGAGAATTAGTTTACTTTCTATTGAAGGATCCATTACCTTACGATATTTCATTAGGATTATATCCTGGGACACAGTCAACATTTGTTCTTGGAGATGAAAACTCAAGTCTTTTAGGTTGGACGACATTGATGAATTTTAGTGGGGAAGAAACCTATAATTTGAGTAATGTTCTCATAGAAGGAGGCATCTAAGTGAACAAACTTTTATTAATGGTAACTGACTCCTTTATGCTTGAACGGGGGACATTGCCATATTGCTATTTTGATTTGTCAGGCGGTTCTATTGGTTCTGGAGTAATAGCGAGATGGAAGATAAATAATCTAAAAAATGAAATTTCAGATATTGAATTTGAAATAAAATACTATAATGCCAGTTTTTGTTTGATTGCTCACTCTGAGCATATTTTTATAAATAATTCAACTAGGTTTCTTCCTCAAGGCAGTATAATTAAGTTGAATGATAATGATCTTATTTCTTTGTTCAATTATAAGATCAGAGCTAAGATTTTTATTAATGAATCTGAAGTTGTAACGTTACAAGATGAGTTATCCTATTTAGTAAATAAAGCCACAGATAAAACGGTACTCAATTTAAATGATAAATATAATGATGATACCTTTATGAATAGGATAGACGGAAATGATGGGTTATTAACCTTAAGGCCTAATGGTCACAATTTGGATCCATTATCAGCATTAAAGAAAAATGATGTTGATGTGAAACTCATTAGTGATACTCATCAAGTGACTCGTGTAGGTTATAAATTTTTTAATCCACACGTTGAAACAGGAACAGAGTATTATGTGCCTTCTGAAGTTAATATGTCATTTGATGAGTTTCAAGTTGATAGTTCGAATCTTAGAAGTGAAATACCATTGTCAAAAGAAGTGCCATCCCTTCAGAAAAGTGATATGAAGCAGGAGGATGTTATATTAGATCCTCTATTTTTTATTAAATAACTAAGGAAATCTTATGAAACTAAAATCTTTATTTCTACTTACTGTGACATCATTAGTTATGATGGGCTGCTCTTTGTCTAACGAACCTAGCGTAAACCCTCGCTTGATTAAACCCTCAACCTATTCTCTTTCTATTTATGCCACAGACCGAGCAAATATTAATGTTTATTCTCCAAAAGATGATTCAGTCACTGCTGTTAGTGATGAAGTTGAAATGGAGTACTCTGATGAGTTTTATGATACCAAGGGGAAATTAAAACGTCCTATTACAATTGATGAATACAGAAAAAATATCACAGCTAATAGTTCTAATACAGATAAGCAAATTATTGAGCAAGAAAAAGGTAAAGCAGATCCTCGTGCAACTCCTGTTATGTTGAAAGTATTTCAGTTAACTGATAAATCTTTGTTTTTAAGTAGCACTTATGATGATTTTAGAGGTAATGATTTTTCTGATTCATTAGGTAAAACTTACATTTCTAACATTGATTTAATTATTGCTCCTAGCCAATTTAGATTCATTGATCCTGAGGACTTAAATGAGAAAACGCACTATATTGGTGTTGTTGCACTTTATAATGGATATGAAAATAGAAAATGGAAAGGAATTGTTCAAGTTAAACCAAAAGGTGGGGAAAGCTACCCTTTATTAATTCGGGTGTTAGATTCAAAAGTTGAAATTTATAAGGATAATTAGCCCATGTCTTTATCGAATCGCGTTTTATGGAAAGAAGGATTATTTATTAGGCCTCAGCATTTTCAGCAAGAGAGTCGTTTTTTGACAAGTCAATTAAAACAAATTATAGATATCTCTGCTTATAATTTAGGTTTTGGAAGTCTCATTCTCGATCAACAGCAGCTTACTTATGGTAAGTTTGCATTAACTCAGTGTAAGGGAGTCATGCCGGATGGAACCCTCTTTGATTTACCTTTAACTGATAGTCTTCCTTCCCCGATAACAATTTCTAGTAGTTTAATTGGTGAAACAATCTATCTTTGTTTGCCTCTAGTTGCTATAGGGGAAAGTGAAGTTAAGTGTTTGGCAAATAATTCGGATATGCTTGATTCTAAAAGTGAGATTATTTTCACAGAAATAAAGGATATACATAGCGAAAATGGAAACTATGCTCAAATTGAACTGCTAAAAAATCAATATTTTTTTAAGTCATCATTAGATGATCTTAGTAATTACGTATCTTTGCCGATTGCCAAAATCAAGGATATTTCTTTAGAGCATCAAGTTGTACTAGATGAAGATTTTTATCCGATGTCATTGCATATTAGTGCAATGCCGCTTTTTGCTAGGAAATTATCAGAATTATCTGATTTGATTGGGTTACGAGCACAAAATATTGTGAATAGAATAGGTCGTCCCGAACAGTCTGGAGTGGCAGATGTTAATGACTTTTTAATGCTCTTAACATTAAATAGAGTGCTACCTATCATTAAAAATATAGTGAAACTAGGTAAGAGTCATCCTTTAAGTGTTTATGAATTTCTAGCCTCTTTACGTAGTGAGCTTGCTACATTTGTATTAAAAGAGCGTTTTTCTGAAACATTTTACGATTATTTACATGATAATCCGGCTCAATCCCTTAATCCATTATTTAGTGATATTAAATCCTATTTAAGTGTTGTAACGAATGCTAAGGTTATTCCATTGCCTATTGTTGCTCATCAGTATGGGATTTATACAGCTCAAGTAAATGATCCATTACTTTATTCTACGGCTGAATTCATCATTGCAATTAAAGCACATTTACAACCGGAGTTATTGAAAAATCAATTTGTTCAACAAACTAAAATTTCAAGTATTGAACAAATTAATCAATTAGTTCATTTACAATTACCGGGAGTACCTGTTCATGCATTACCTGTAGCACCTAGATATTTACCTTATCATTCTGGTTTTATGTACTTCCAGTTGGATAAAACCTCACCATATTGGGAGAATTTAATACGATCGTCTGGTTTTGGCTTTCATATAACAGGAGATTATCCGGGATTAGAGATTGAGCTTTGGGCTATTCGTGGAGAGTTAGCATAATGAGTAATAGAGAATTATTAAATACATATAATCCTTCATTAGATGTTCCCTCAGAGAAGGTCTTTATTAGAAATAATATTCCAGTTATCAATGAAAAAACAGAATTGCTATACGAACAAGTTGGAAATGTTGATTTTGATATTGATTATGATTTCCAGTTGCAATCCGGTTCTTATAATTCCTTAGTTGAACTGGCGAATCCTTTACTGGCTACAGCGCTTCGTTTAAGAAAGCTATCCCATTTAGATGATATCACTGAGTTATATTCTAGAATGAAGAATGAAATTGTTGCTCTAAGCGAAAAAGTAAAAGAGCTTAATTATGATAGCGCATTTCAATTATCGTTCAGGTATTGTTTATGTACTTTTATTGATGAGATGGTTATGGCAACTCCATGGGGAAGTTCGTCTATTTGGGGACAGCGTTCTTTACTAGCTCATTTTCATAATGAAACTTGGGGAGGGGAAAAGTTCTATTCTATTTTGTCTAGAACAATGTTAGAGCCAGAAAAATACCGTGAATTATTAGAATTTATGTATATTTGTCTTGCGTTAGGGTTTAAAGGTCAATATGCCTTGGGTCATCATGGACAAGAAAATATACAAAATATATTGCTAAAATTACAAAAAACATTAAGACCACTGAGAGGTTATGATTATCAGCGAAATCAAAAAATAAATTTATATAAGACTGATTATTCGGTAAAAAAACCGCTTTTATTAAAGCATTTTGTATGGGGCTCACTGTTAGTTTTTGTGTTTATCTATTTCTTGTATAGTATGTTTTTAGATTCGTATTCAACGAGTATTATTAGTAATGTTAATGACATTATGAATTCTATGTAAAATGTTATTGGGGAATTGACTTGAGGTGGCTCATGAAGTGCGATTTTTCTTTTATATATAAATCAATTTTATTTATTTTTTTATCAATAATGTCTTTGGGTGTTTTATCAAAAAATGAAACGGTTAAAGCTGAACAATGTACATTGATAAAATCAAATATAAGCCGTCTTGCTTGTTTTGATAAGGTTTTTAATACACCGGTAGGGACACAAATTCTTGATGATAGACTTATTGCTAATATCATTCCTCGGTTAGTTAGCGACATTTTTATATTAGCAAAAAATGATACGAATGATTCCCAAGAGAATAATCTGGAAGTTGCCTTATCTAGCAATGATGAGCGTGCAGCAATTTATATTACTTGCAAGGATAATATCACGCGGTTTCAGTTAGCTTTAGATCAACCGATTAACCAAAATATGCTAAATGTTCATATAGCAAATAATGATACAAATAAAATTGTATCTAAAATTGACTGGCAAAGTGCTGAACGAGGATATATGTTAGACTCTGGGCGAGGACTGTATGCAATCCAACAATTAAAATCAATTTTATACATTGACTCATTCACAGTAACACTTCCTCAAGAAAATAAAAGCTTTATTTTTAAAAATAATGGATTAGCATCTAGGGTTGCGTCAATCAGAAAAGAATGTGGGTGGTAAGCATGAAATATCAGAATATTTTAAACGATATTAATGATGAAACCCCTGTAGGTATTCCTGATGAAGAGGGAGAGATATTTTCTGCTATTGATGAGCAGGTGATGAAGTTCGGTTCATTACAACATGATAGTATTAATTGGGATATACTAATTAATCGTACAGAACAGTATTTATCTTATACCTGTAAAGATTATAAAGTATTGCAATATTTAGGATACGCTTTATTGCAAAAGAATTTTAAATCTAGTTTTGAAGATTTTTTGCTTTTATTTTCTGCATTTAATAAAAAATATTTTTTTATTGCGTACCCTAAACCTTCAGAAAATAAAATGATTAACCGTTTCAAAGAGAAATCAGTAGGTCTTATATTGGAACGAGTTGAAAGTGCGACCAGCAATAATTTGGATGAAAGATTTTCATCTTTAGAAGGGGAACGTATTGTTGGGGTCATTCAGGAATTAATTTCTCAACTAGCTGAATATATTTCTAATGCGGAGCCTGTTCTGAATCGACTACTTCGTTTTGTTAAAGATCGAGTAGATGCAAGAGAAAAAGTATCTATAAATGAAACGAATTTAGAGCAATATTTGCATAATGTTCAAGTAGATAATATTGCTTCCTTAGAGCAAAATAATATGGTGTCCAATACCTTAAACTTTCCTGAGGTGGCATCAACAGATATGAATAACGTAAGGCAATTAAAGCAGTTTTACTTTCAGGTAGCTGATACAACTTGTTCAATTGATTCATCGTCTGCATTAGGTTACATCAGCCGTCGTTTTGGGCTATGGCATGGTATTGTGCAATTACCTGAAATGAATTCCCTAGGGAATACTATGATGCAATCAGTTCCGCTAGAGAAGGTAATTGATTATAGAGAGCAAGTTGTTTCTTCGCCTAGTATAGCGCTGTTAGAACGTATTGAAAAAACTGTTACAACAAGTCCGTATTGGATTGAGGGGAGCTATTTATCTGCAAAATGTTGTTCAGCCTTGAATTTTGGGGGGGCAGCTGAGGCAATTAAGAATGTGACAAAGCAATTTGTTGATAAATTTTCAATGTTTCATTTTGCAAAATTTCAAAATGGTGAACCTTTTCTTAATGATGTTGTATTAAATTGGTTAAGTGATGAGCCTATAACAAATTCATCAACTCAAGTGCCATCTGTTAATGATTTAATAAATAACTTCGATGAGTGTTATTCATCTGATGGGTTTGTGGCGGTATTAAAACTAATTGATGAACAATTGAAATCAGCTGGTGATATTCGTTCTCGCTCCTATTTACAATTTGAAAAAATACGTTTCTTCTTGAAAGAAGGTATGCGAACAATTGCGATAAATGAGCTATTAGAGCTGATTAGTAGTTCTAAAAAGTGCGTAGTAGAAGAATGGGATAGCATTTTCTTTACTCGTTTAGAACGATTAAAAGATAAATTACTAAAGGATAATGAATGAATTACTTTAAGCAAATACTTGGTCTTTTTCGCCAATTTATAAATCCAATTTTTTCACATCTCAAAAATTCATTTCCTGTACTTTTTGTATTGGGATTGATCATTCTTTTTGTTGGCATCTGGACTTATGGGACATCATGGAGTTTTTCTGGTATAACAAATGAGAATGGCTGGGACTACGAATTTGCAAAGCAAATAGGGGTAGGAAGTAGAATTATTGCAACAACGGGTGTTTTGTTGACCCTAGCTATTATTGCTATTTTAAAACTTCAGTTAAAGAATATTCGTTTATATAAAGAAAAAAATCAGCTGGAGAAAGAGCAAGAAGAGAAGGATACTATCCTTCCTTATATAAAAGGACAAGATGATAACCTTGAAATAATGGTTGAATCATTAAAAGGACGTTTATCTAATAGAGATTATATATATCAATTGCCTTGGTATATGGTTATAGGCTCTCCTCAATCAGGGAAAACCAGTTTTATTAATCGCTCTAATCAAAAATTTACGTTGACAGAAGCTGAAAGAACCTCCAAACGTTATATGCGTGCAAATTCTATGTATCAAGTTGATTGGTGGGCAAGTGATGATGCTATTTTGCTTGAGCCTGAGGGAGGAATGACTCAACAATTGAGTTCAGAGCAAGATCCTGATGGAAAAATAGCAAAAGGATTATGGATGAATTTACTTGATTGGGTTAGTGATATTCGTCCTCAACGTCCAATAAATGGGATTATTTTAGTTGTTGAGCTTCCAAATCTCATTGCATCAAATCATAGTGATAGACAAGCCTTAGCAGTAATATTACGTAATAGAATTAGAGAGATCACAGAACAATTTGGTGCCCGCATACCTGTGTATGTTGTTTTAAATAAATCTGATCTTATTGAAGGTTTTGAGACTTTTTATGGGAATTTAAAGCAAGAAGAACGCCACCAAAATCTTGGTTTTTCCTTTACATTAAATACGGATGCCCAAGTTGATAATTGGACAAAGGAGTTTGCTGATAGTTATTCTTCTTTCGTTAAAGAAGTAGAAGAGGTTATTTTTGATAAGTTGGCCACAACTATCTCTCAAGAAGAACGTGAATCGCTTTATATGTATGCTCGCCAACTAGGTGGAATGCAAAATATTTTACTACAGTTTATCAGTGATGTTCTGGAAAGTGATCGTTTTACTACAACACCTTATGTGAGAGGGGTTTATTTTTCTTCGATATTTCAAGAAGGGATGCCGACAGATTTCTATCAAGCTGCGATTTCTAAGCAGTTTGATTTACCTCATGTTGTGCCAAGTTACTTACCAGAAAGGGCTCAAAGAACATTTTTTACATATAACTTCTTCCAAAATATAATTTATCCGGAAGCCGGCTTAGTCAGTGACAATAAAAAAGAAGTTCGTCGGAATAAACGTAAATTTATTTTAGGAACTATTGGTATTATTGTTTGTGGTGTTTGCATATTGGCAACATGGCAAAATTATTTTTATCAAAATAAAACAGCTTCACTTAAGCTTATTAAATTGACAGATGAATTTCGTCAAATGACTATAAGTCAATCTATGGATCCTACCGGACGTAATTTATTAAAACCACTAAATGTACTGCGCCAAGCTACGTATGCCTATGGTGATTACGAAAAAGCATTACCTATCATTGAAGATTTTGGTTTATATCAGGGGAAAAAAGTCGGTGAAAAAGTAAGTGATGCTTATAAAAAGTTCCTAAGTGAGCGCTTTCTACCTGAAATTGCTATGGGATTAATTGAACAAATGGATGCATTACCAGAGGACAGTAATGAAGGGTTAGAACTGTTACGTGTTTATCGCATGATTGATGATATGGCAAATCGTAAAGCTAATATTCCGGAATCATGGATGGTCAATTATTTACAAAAAAATTACCCTAAAAATCCGGATATTCAGCGTCAACTAATGGCTCACTTTACTTATGCAATGACGTATGTTGACCCTGATTTAAGTATGTTTGATAAAAAAATAGCAGAAAAACAACAAGAATATAGTAAGTTGCCTTTGGCAGATCGTGTTTATCAAAATTTTAAAATTTTGGCTAATACAGAGTTGCACCCGGCGACAGATCTTAAATCTGAAATTGGATCAACGTTTAATACGATTTTTAAAACTGATTTAACGATAGAAGATCCTAAACTGTTTTTTAAAGACAAAAACATTAGTTGGTTCGGTACGTTAATTAGTCCATTGTTTACTGATTGGGCATATAAAGATTTCTATGATCCAAAAACACAAGATTTATTACAATTAGCAGCTATTGATGCTTGGGTTCTTGGTAAACAACAGACTACGAATTACTCAAAAGAGGAGTTAGCGAATTTATCTAAGGAAATTCGAGGGCATTATATTGCTGATTATATTAACTCTTGGCAGGAGGCATTAAATAATCTTGAAATTGTACATTTTGTTGATCTTCGCCATGCAGTGGATGTGCTAGAAGCATTAACCGGTAATGAGAAACCATTGCAAAAAATGGTCAATTTAATTGATAAAAATAGTGATATCTATCCGGGATTGTCTGATGCTAATCTTGAAAAAACAAGTAAAAATACGAATGTTGCGACTGAAAACCAAATAGCATCCTTACAGATTGGCGATCATTTTGCTCCATTAACAAATGAGGTAAAAGCATCTAGTGGTAGTCAGCCACATATTGATGATGTAATGAAAAAGTTATCTGAGCTTAAGTTTTATATGCAAACTATTCAGAAATCACCAGAACCATCACAGACTGCATTAAAAGCTATAATGTCTGAATTGAATTTAGAACGTACAAATCCAACAGTAGATTTGAAACGTTTGGCAGATGAAATGGCTGAGCCGTTATCTACTCAATTAAACCGAGTAGCCGATGAAGCATGGTTATTAGAATTAAAAACAGCATTAAGTGAAATTAATACATTATGGAATCGCAATGTTTATAGTTTTTACCAAAGTAGGATTGCAAACCGTTATCCACTAAACCGTAAAGCTGAGCAGAGTATTTCGTTGGAGGATTTTAGAGATTTCTTTGGACCTAATGGGCGAGTACAGCGTTTTTATAATGATTATTTAAAATTCTTCTTAGAAGATAATGCGGAACTTTCGGTAGTAAATGGTGAAAGTGTAATTTCCTCTGAATTTTTAGCGGCATTTCAGGATCTTCAAGATATTCAAAGAAATTATTTTGACGCATCCGGTAATTTAAGTGTTTCATTTAGCTTAAGACCTTTAGGGCTTTCTGGTAAGTTTACCGCTTCAACCTTTAATATTGATGGTCAATTATTGAAGTATAGCCATGAAGCACCATCGGTGACCCGATTAATTTGGCCAAATACAACACGTCAAGATGTAGAAACAAGTTTAACACTGATTTCCTCAACGGGAGAATCATCTACGTTGCGTCGTATAGGGGATTGGTCTTTATTTAGAATTCTTGATATAGCATCGAAAAAAGTAAATGGGCAATCGGTTGATCTTTCATTTAAATTAAACGGTGGAGCAATTAATTACCGGTTAATGGTTGATAACGGATCAAATCCTTTCTTTAATAATATGTTAAGCGGTTTTAGATTACCGTCTAAATTGCTTGATCCTGAGAGGGAGCCTAAGGGGTTATTAGAGCCGCTAGATAGCCCTGATGAATCAGATTCTTTAGAGAGGAATGTACTCTAATTACTAACTTGATTGGGGGAGGTTTTATTCTCCCCCTTTTTCATCAAGTGCTTTGTTTACGATGTCATTTCGTTATACATAAAATAAAAAAGCTAAATAGACAACTATTTAGCCTTTTAATCGTTTTAGTTACATTAAACTTGAGGTCTACGCCAGTCATCAGAACCTGATGTACCTGCGATAGTGTGATCCCAATTAATTTTACGATAACTCATACTTACTTCTAATAATTGAGTATATGGCGCATTTTTTGGGTCTTGTGCATTTGGCATCACTAAGTTCATATCTACAATCACCGCATCTTCTAGTACAGTAGAGAAGAATTCTTCTTGGCGACCATCAATAGAAGTACGATACCAAGTTACTTCAACTTTAGGTAACATTTCACCAGAAGCTAAAGCATTGTACATTAACGGTACCGCTTTATTTAATGAACAGGTGAATTTAAACGCTTTGTGAACTCGCTGACCGGAAGGCTGGCCTGATTGGGGATCGGTTGGAACAGTAACGATATGGCTAATCGCTTGTGCCATGATTTGATCTTCATGACCTTCAACATAAACATTACCGACAGAATCTTCGGTAAATGCGCCTGCTGTAATTTTCCCTTGGTTACTACCTTCAATGGAAATAAATGCTGGTGTAGGCATAAAATTCTCCTAATGACTTTAAAGATTAAACAGTTTTGTCCTTAATAGACAAGCCTAACTATATCAAATTAAACGCTCTTTAACATTAAATTTTCATCAAAATAAGTAAATTTTTAAAGGTATCAAATAAAAAATAAGAGTATAAATAATCGTAGTCTAAAGTGCGGTTAAAATCATTCCGGTTTTTTAATTTGATTGTCCAGTTCTTGATCTTCAAGTTGTTGATTAACCCGCTTTTGATAGCCGTGCATGGTATTAAACCAGCCTTGTTTTTGATTTTCGGTTTTTTGCAGCCATTTTTCGAGGGCATTATCCAAGGCGATTTGGGCTTTTTTGTGGGAAAAACAGCAAGGCAAAAGGCGGCGAAATTGCAAAAGGTGATTGCCGGATAGCTGCCAAAGACTTTAAATCGCTTGCCGATATATTGAAGAAATTCGGGGTTTTCTTCCGTTAAATAGGCTTGAACGGCAAGTAAAATATGGTCGTTATGTTGTTCGTTTGGGATGGGGTAAACACCGGCATAATGGTGTGCTGGTTCTTTTTCCCCTTGAGTCAAAATATCAAAACGTAAAGAAAAACGCTTTCCACCGCCAAAAGCATATAAACCGAATTTATCGTAAACCAAGCCGGCTAAGGGNTTGCCCTTTTCAGGCACATAGGCAATTTCAAAGGTTTTTCCAATACTTTGCCAATAAATCAGGCGTTTTTTACGGTTTACCCGAATNCCGTTCATCCTTGGGAAAAAGATGAGGAAAATAACAAAAGGAATCCAAATAAAATGAAAGTATGCTCTAATTCTTTCTAAAATTCTTTTATCTATATGCTCTTTTTTAAATTCGTAATAAGATAATGTTTTGTAGTTTGGAAACATTTTTGAAAACTCAGGACCAGTCGTCGTCATTACATGTTCTTTATATTCGGATAGTAGTCGTTCATCAGGGGAAAATGCCCACATGAAATCTTCTTGAATAGTATTAATTTCTCTGCTAAATGGCACTATTCCATGGCTAGTATCAAAATACATACCAACACAGAGCATACCCACTAAGATTGTCCGAACAAATCCACGAATATAGCCATCAAAGGTGGATAACCTTATCTCAATTTCATCTTTTCCGCATTTTCGGATGGAAAAGCCTAAATCTTTATAATCTTGTTTTTGCATATTCTTTATCTCATGTTAATTTCTTGATGTATTGAGTACAGAGAAATAAAACTTGCTAAAAAACGACCGCACTTTAAAAGTGCGGTTAAAATCATTCCGGTTTTTTAATTTGATTNTCCAGTTCTTGATCTTCAAGTNGTCGATTAACCCGCTTTTGATAGCCGTGCATGGTATTAAACCAGCCTTGTTTTTGATTTTCGGTTTTTTGCTGCCATTTTTCGAGGGCNTTATCCAAGGCGATTTGGGCTTTTTTGTGGGAAAAACAGCAAGGCAAGGCGGCGAANTTGCAAAANGTGATTGCCGGATAGCTGCCAAAGACTTTAAATCGCTTGCCGATATGTTGAAGAAATTCGGGGTTTTCTTCCGTTAAATAGGCTTGAACGGCAAGTAAAATATGGTCGTTATGTTGTTCGTTTGGGGTGGGGTAAACACCGGCATAATGGTGCGCCGGTTCTTTTTCCCCTTGGGTCAAAATATCAAAACGTAAAGAAAAACGTTTTCCACCGCCAAAAGCATATAACCCGAATTTATCATAAACCAAGCCGGCTAAAGGGTTACCTTTTTCAGGCACATAGGCAATTTCAAAGGTTTTTGTAATACTTTGCCAATAAATCAGGCGTTTTTTACGGTTTACCCGAATACCGTTCATTCTTGGGAAAAATATGAAGAAAATGGCAAAAGGGATCCAAAATATCTTAAAAAATAATTTTGACCAAGGATGTTGGGGAAGAATGTCATTTTTATATTCTTCGTATAAAGCTGGGGGGGCTGCGTAAGGATCTTTTTCTTGTAGTCTAATTTGATAATTTGCTTCTGCTATCTCTTTATATTCCATATATTGGGGATATGCGAGCTTATCGGGATTGGTTGCCCAATGATAAGCTCTTAAAACATTATTTATTTCCTGACTAAATGGCTTTATTCCATGACTGGTATCAAAATATGAACCGACACAGAGCATACCCACTAATATTGCCCGAACAAATCCACGAATATAGCCATCAAAGGTGGATAACCTTATCTCAATTTCATCTTTTCCGCATTTTCTTATGGAAAAGCCTAGCTCTTTGTAATCTTGTTTTTGCATATTCTTTATCTCATATTAATTTCTTGAAAGGATGATGAAAAACGGGATTCCGATCCCTGATAGTCAGACATGGATACTTTTATTTTGATGGTATGAACCTGTTTTTCATCCATTGTTAAATACATTGGATCTTCTGTGTTGAGTAAATAAAGATTTTCCCATGGTGTTTTAAAGTGAAGCAGGGCTTTACCCGGTTCAATATATTCAATTTGATGAGGTTGTTTTTCATACTCCCAATAGCCGTTAATTTGTAATTTTTCAACTTTTATTGATTGTGCCAATTCATTGTTCATAATTGCAGGATGCCCAACAAGAATGCTCTTTGATGTCTCTTTTGATAGAATGATTTCTTCTTTAAATTGGAAATAGCGTTGCATTTCTATGTGATAATATTTCAATATATTATAGTGTTCACTTTGATTGTTAAATAAACTAACATCAAAAATAAATTTCTTGAAGTTATCCATAGAGGCTCTTTGCTTTTCCCATTTAAATTCTCCAACAGCATTACCCCAATAAAATTCACTATCCCCCCAGTATCCATTCTCAATCCAAAGCTCAATATCTTCTTTTTTCAAGGAGGAGAAAATGATGCCCACAAAAATCATAGCAAGCCCAATATAGATATTTAAACGGGCAAGTAAGGTTAAGCGACTGATAAGTGCGGTCTGTTTTCCGGCTAAAATCCCTAATGCGCCAAAGGCGGTTTCGACAGTTAAACCGCCTATGCCTCTCAACATTGCACCATAGCCGGAAAAGTTATCGCCTTTGTAATTTGCTTCTTTCCAGTTACCGTATTCAACCAATGCACCAATCGAAGCAAATAGGGTATTCGCGCTCATTAAAGAGGCTCTAAAACGGGTGAAATATCGATCGAATTTATCCGGTGTTTTTGCCGGATCAAGTATGATGATCTCTTTGTTAGGTAAATTTTCAACGGCCGAGTAAATTCGTTTGGTTAATTGTTTACTATATCGTTCTAGCCCGCTTTCCGTGTTTGCCGCCTCTTGTGCAAGTATTAGCATTAAGGAAAGCGTTGGATCATTGGCTAAACGCCCTTCTAAGGTTTTGCTTTTATCTTCGGAGAAGAAATCAAAAATCGGTGCAAAAGCCAATAACTTGGTTAGACCGGCATATGTTCCGGCACTTTCTTGGAAAATTGATGTTGTTATCGGATTTTGTGTGATTGACGGCAAATTATTTTTATCTTTTACCAGCTTGAATCGCTCACTGATTTTTTTCATATTTTTAGGCGGCTTCACTTTATTTTCGCCATGCTTGCCATTATCTTTTAAATGAATCTCTTGCGTATAGGGGTTCACTTGATAAACTCGTCGAATTTGTTCGCTTAAGGCAAGTGTTCCACGTTTCCCCCGATAGTCTTTGATATACACTTTATCAATCATAATATCGACAAATAAATCATAAGCCGATATATCAAAGGTATTGGCTTTGGCGAGGGTTTCTAATACGCTAAGAATTTTTTCCAGATTATCAAAATGATCTTTTAATAAGCCATTGAGATTGTGATCAATTTGCTCGCTCGGTGGAAAATTGAATTTGTCCTCTTGCGTAGTTAATGAAGCGAGTATCGCATTACGCCCGTAAGAGGTAAAATCAAGCCCAAACAATAAACCGTGCATAAATAAACACCAGTTGGAGGCTGATTTTTCAGAGGATTGGGTGAGCAAAATATGACGAAGCATAGCAAGGCGTTGCGGAATATTATCGCTATTTAAATGTTTTACCATCACATTTGCTAAATTTTTGAAAGGCAAACCGTACAGGCTGGGAATCATCGCCATTTTATGAATCGCATTCATTCCTTTAATCTCATTCGGGTTCAGTTCTAGGTCTTTCGCAATCACATCAAAAATTTCTTGATCGCTATTGGCTGACAAGTGGCCTTCATGGATAGGTAATTTGCGATAATAAGATTGCAATGTATCGTCTTGTCTTTTTGAATACCATGCTGCCGAACCGTTAGTGAGAGATGCGTCATAATGATATTTATCTTTCCAATGTTCACTTAATACATGACTGTGAATGAGCTCTGCGGTCATGATTGCGTATTCGTATTTTCTGAGTTTATCTTGACGCAGTTGCATTAGGTGGTGATGGTAATTGGATAAATCCCGTGCCGTACCGATAGAATCCTCAACAGGGACGATAAATCCTTTTCCCGATTCAGAATGAAGATGAATCGGCTTGCCGGTTTTTCCAATAGGGAAAAAACGATATAAATTACTTATATCTTTATTGATAGGGAGAGCATCATTTGAAAAGTCTTTAACGTATTGTTCAAGATTATCCAGAGAGGTAACGCCGGAACCTTGTGATAAATTAACCCGTCTCATCCAGATTTTTCTACTGCTGTCATCTTTCATTAATGTGGATAATAGCTCGGGAGATAACAGCATATCGCTATAAAGAATATCAATCGTACTCGCTGATTTTGGTAACTCAATGTATTGTTTGGCGACAAATATCATGGGTGGATGGGCTTTAGTCGGCTTTTCATTGAGGCTTTTGGAATAAAAAAGCTGTCGGAAAGAATAGGGGATGTCTTCATTATCCTTTGTGAATTCGGGAGACGAATATTTATAAAGATAAAGCTGATAATCATCAGATGTATAACTTGCCTCATTATTCTCACCGATATTGAGGGTGAGAATATAGATATACCCGTCACGTAAACGGCGTAACTCATAGTCTGGTGAGCCTTCAGGCTCAGGTAACCCTTTGGGCAGGGATAATGGTTCTGCAGAAAGGGCGGTTTTTGCTAATCGTGCGGATGTCAGTGCCAAACGAGCAGGATAAATAATATTTTTTTCCTGACATTGTTTTATAGGGGAAATATTTTTAGCAACTTGTTTATCAATAGATTGTTTAGCCATTGTGTCTTTACTTTAATTTTTTGTACAAAAGTGTGGTAATTTCATCTTTATTATACCCTTGTTGGATAAAAGATGATTTCAGTACATCAAGGTTTATCTGTTTTTTATCTGAGTAAAATAATGCTAATGCGTAGAAAATGATCGTTTTTTTATCTTCATATCCGTGAATCACTGCGTTATCGAGATAATCCAATAGCCGATTTTTATCTTCTTCTAGGAAATTATCGTTGTAATTTAGCCAGATTTCATCTAAATAGTCCTGTCTTGTTTCCAACCATTTCTTATTTTTAAACCCCTCCAATTCCCAATCTGTCATTACCACAGATGCAGGCAAGGTATCCTCAGGGAGTGCTTTTAATGTGTAGTAATGAAAACTATCGCCAAAGCCTGAGCCAAAGGCATAAATAATGTTGTTATCATAACCGAAAAACTTATGCAATTTTTCCGGGCGTTTAGCGATGATGTTGAGGTAATCCCGTAGGACTTTTGGATCATAAAAACGGAAGAAGTGCCATTTCCCACGCTCATCTTGTAGCATAGGGAACTTACGCAGATGTTGATAAACCGAATCAAAATCAGCATAAGAATGAATAAAAATACCAAGATTATCTTCCCAGTTAAACTCGTGTAGGGCGGATTTTAAACTAAATAATCCCATCATTTCACCGGTGTGGATATGGGCTTCATCACGAATCACTTCAATGAGATAAGGTGCAACCTTTGCCGTATCATCGCCAAATTTACCTTGGAATAGGCTTTTCATTTTAGCTTTCAGACTGAGCGAATGAAAGAACTGTATTTTGTTGGCATCGAGTACAAAATAGGTTTTTAGACTAAGGGGAGGATTTTCATTATGGGAATATTGGTCGAGATGACGTTTTTGCACGGACTCATCAATTTTGGGTTGAGGGAAATGGAAAGTCGGGGGATTGTGCCGATTTTGAAAATCAAGCAGATTGGGAGGAATTGGAAAATCCGGCCATAAAAGCAGTGCAATCGATTCAGGGGCGAAGAGAGCCGGAATACGGTTAAGCTGCATATCAAGTGGTTCTACGTTATCAATCACATGACAATCCAGATATTCAATGTCTTCTTCAATCTGCACTTGAGGGGCTTCATCATTTAGCGGGATTACACGTATTTCCTCTTCGGTAAGGGTGGCGGCTTGGTGGAGTAACCAGGTTCTTCCGTGACGTTGAAAAAAGATATTTGCCGGAATGGGGGCAAGTTGAAAACGAATGTGAGCAGGCTGTTGAGAAAAATGCTGTTGTGCGCGTTGTTCAAATTCTTCACTTGTTTGAACAAAGGCAGCTAATGCGACAAATTGGTCGGATTGATGGGCACGTTGCACATGAGCAGTGGCAAGCCAAAGTGATTTTTCCATAATAAAACCCAAAAATTAAAAATAATAAAATGAAACTGACCGCACTTTAAAATAAAAGTAAAAGTGCGGTCAAGATTTTAGGTGTTTTTATCACGAAAAATCAGGGTTATTCAATATGAACTTGATATTCCTCTTTTTCGAAATTAAGGGTGATGTTTGTCATTTTCTCTCCGCTTGCGATACGTTGCAGTAAAGCTAAAGAAAGTGGCGGTAAGAGCTGACTTTCTAAAATCGCATCCACTAATCGCGCACCATTGGCATCGGCTTCACATTGTTGTTCTATATGTTCAAGAATATTAGGGGCGATACTGAAAGCGGCTTTATAACGTTCAGAGACTAATTTTTCTAATTTAGCCAGTTTTGCTTTCACAATGCGTTGCATTACATCAGTGCTTAAATAGTGGTATTGAACGATTTGCATGCGCGCCAATAATGCCGGTTTGAAGAACGCGAGGAGAGAGCGGCGAAGTTCTTCATCGGTTTTCACGACAAAACGGTCGTTAGCGGCATCGAAGCCACAGTTTGAAGTGAGCATAAAGAGAATATTTTTACAATCAATCAAACGACCTTCACCATCGGCAAGTTCGCCTTTATCAAAGGCTTGATAGAATAAGTTGAGTACGTCCGGATGGGCCTTTTCCACTTCATCTAATAGTACGATGGAGTAAGGTTTTTGGCGAATGGCCTCGGTAAGCAAACCTCCCTCTCCATACCCCACATAACCCGGAGGTGAGCCGATTAAGCGTGATACAGTATGTTTTTCTTGATATTCAGACATATTAATCGTGGTGAGGAATTGTTTTCCTCCAAAAATATGTTCAGCAATTTGAATAGCTGTCTCGGTTTTCCCTACACCACTTGGACCTACCAGTAATAAGGCTCCGAGAGGCGTACCTGCACGGCGTAAATCCGCCATAGCGGTAAGTAGATTTTTGTGAATTTGTTCAATGGCTTGCGATTGGCCTTTAATGTTGTCATTAAGAATTTCAGGAAGCTCCGTTAATTTAGTGAGTTCATCCCCTGTCATGCTATTGACAGGAATACCTGTTAAATCGGCAATGACAGCGGTAATCTGTTTACTTCCCACCTCAGCGTGAATTAAACACTCCTCAGGTTTTATTGCTTCATATTGAGCTTTTTTGGCTTTTAGCTGTGTAGTCCATTCTTGACGTTCCTCTTCCGTATATTCTGTTTCAGAATCAGAGAGTTTTTCGCGTAATGATAGAATTTCTTCAACTAGCGCTTTTTGTGTTTCAAATTGTGTAGAAAGCGTAATTTTTTCTTCCGTTAGTTCCGAAAGTTGGTTTTCTAGTTTGCTTTTTACATGACTATCCACGGTCTCGCCTAGTTGATCATCACGCTCAAATTCGGCGATAGCAACGTTAATTTCATGAATTTTATTGTCCAAATAGCTCAGGCGTTTAGGCGGCGTATCTTTTGCTGTGGAAACACGGGCGCAGGCGGTATCTAAAATATCGATGGCTTTGTCCGGTAATTTTTTAGCCGCAATATAACGAGCTGAAAGTTTCGTGACTGTTTCAAGTGCTTCACCCGTGATATAAACACCATGGGCTTTTTCATAGAGTGGCTTCAAACCACGCAAAATGACAATGCTTTCCTCAATGGAAGGTTCATCAACCTTCACTAATTGAAAACGACGGGAAAGAGCCGGATCTCGTTCAACATATTTTTTATATTCCGACCATGTAGTTGCGGCAATCGTACGAAGTTCGCCACGAGCAAGTGCCGGTTTTAATAGATTTGCGGCATCATTTCCGCCTTCATTGCCGCCGGCACCGATGAGTGTATGTGCTTCATCAATAAAAAGGACAATTGGCGTTGTGCTGTTTTTTACAAAATCAATTACGGATTTTAAACGTTTCTCAAATTCCCCTTTAATGGAGGCGCCGGATTGTAACGCGGCAAGATCGAGACTCCATAATTCAACATGTTGTAAATGAGGGGGGACTTGTTTATTGACAATACGTAATGCTAATCCTTCAATCAATGCACTTTTTCCCACACCGGCATCGCCCACAATAATGGGATTATTTTTTCTGCGGCGAGAAAGAATATCGATCATTAAATCAATTTCTTGATCACGGGCTAAAACAGGATCGGTTTCCCCATTTGCCGCTTTCTCTGTTAAGTTTTCAGCGAAACGGGATAAATCGGAAATATCGGTATGAATATGTTTATTTGTCGCAGTATTTTCTTGTAATACCTGAGATTCTGCTGATCCTTTTGCCAATTCAAGCAAAGATTGTCGCAAGGTTTCTTTATTGATTTGGTTTAAGAAACTTGCGACTGAGGTCGGTAAATAGCGAGAGGCGTTTAGTGTTAATGCAAGAAAAATAGTGGCACTTCTAATTTTGGATTGTTCAAACTCAAGAGAACCGAGCAACCAGGCTTCTTGCAACATTTCAACTAAAAGTGGGGAAAAACTGGGAATAGAGTCGATATTGGTATTTGAGTTTTGGTTTCTGTGCAATAAAAGTTCGGTCAATTCTTCATGGGATATATTGAGCTTGTTGAGAATAAAACGAATATCAGAGAAGGGATTATCTAACGATTTAAGCAGTAAATGGGCTGGCAGAATTTCAGATTCTCCACAACTGATAGCATAGGCTGCGGATTCTTCCAACATTAATTTTGAAACATCATTCAATGCAGCTAAGGTAGCGGATAAGTTAATTTTTATCATGATGCGTGATCCTTTAATGAAGCAATTAGATATATTAGAACCCAAGTATTCTATTTTTTTACATGTAATTTGACCACAACTATTTTAATTATTTGGAAATGTGCAAAATAAAGTGTTTTACATTATACAGGTTGCGTTTTATTGTTTGAAACTGAGGATAATAACCATGGCAACCCAAGCCGACTCAAATGGTATTATTTATTTTCCAATTCATCCAATACATTTTCTTTTGCTGCATCTAAATATTGAACCATTGACCAAACCGTTAAAATAACGGCTACATAAAGTAAAATGATTGCTAAAATTTCCATATAAATATTGTAACGCCATAATAAACCACCTAGCGCAAGCATTTGAGAAGTTGTTTTGACTTTGCCTAGCCAAGAAACCGCCACTTTGTTACGCTCGCCTAATCCTGCCATCCATTCACGCAAGGCAGAAATGATAATTTCGCGGGAAATCATAATAATTGCCGGGATTGTGATCCAAAATGAGTGTTGATGTTCCACTATGAGAACAAGTGCCGCTACCACCATCACTTTATCTGCCACAGGATCTAAAAATGCACCAAAACGGCTGGTTTGTTTCCATTTACGTGCGAGATAGCCATCGAGCCAGTCAGTAACTCCCGCAATAAAGAAAATAAGAGTCGTAATAAATGGAGCGGATTCAATTGGTAAATAAAACGTGATCACAAAAAAGGGGATCAGAATGACACGAAAAATCGTCAGGAAAATAGGAATATTAAATCTCATAGAAAATTAACCGCACTTTGGTCACAGATAGAGCTATTCTAAAGGATCTCGAAATATAAAAAAAGCCACATAATGTGGCTTTATTATAAAGGCTTAGTAAAGATTACAATTTGTCGGCATTTTGTTTTAAATATTTAGCCACACCTTCAGGGCTGTCTTTCATGCCTTCTTTACCTTTTTCCCATTGTGCAGGACAAACATCGCCATGTTCTTCGTGGAATTGTAAGGCATCAACCATCCGTAACATTTCGTCAATATTACGACCTAAAGGAAGGTCATTAACGATTTGGTGGCGAACAACCCCGTTTTTGTCAATTAAGAATGAAGCGCGTAATGCTACACCTTCGGTTGGATGTTCAATACCATATGCTTGGGCGATCTCATGTTTGACGTCTGCCGCTAATGCATATTTTACCGGACCGATACCGCCATTTTCAGTCGGTGTGTTGCGCCATGCGTTGTGGGTAAATTGGGAGTCAATTGATACACCTACAACTTCAACACCACGTTTTTTGAATTCTTCATAACGGTGATCGAATGCAATTAATTCGGAAGGACACACGAAAGTGAAATCTAATGGGTAGAAGAAAATTACCGCTGCTTTTCCTTCAATATGTTTTTTGAAGTTAAAATTATCAACAATTTCACCATTGCCTAAAACCGCAGATGAAGTAAAATCTGGTGCTTGGCGAGTTACTAATACCATAGTCATTATCCCTCTTAATAAAAGTTAATAAAAATTTTGCTGATGCAAAAGTGAGTTCCACATTCTAGAAGATTTGACCGCACTTTTACAGTTGTTTTTATTTTCATTAATTAATATTGGCTAAGTAAGGTGAAATTTATGGCAAAAAATCATTCATTATCAACGATATTGGTTCATGGCGGACGCAATAAACGTTTTACCCAAGGAGCTGTGAACCCGGTGATTCAACGGGCATCCTCGCTTGTTTTTGACACGATAACGGATAAAAAACACTGCACCAAAAATCGTTATAAAGGTGAATTGTTTTATGGTCGCCGCGGTACGCTCACGCATTTTGCACTGCAAGATTTAATGTGTGAAATGGAAGGCGGAGCAGGCTGTTATCTTTATCCTTGTGGTGCGGCTGCAGTGACAAATGCTATTTTGTCTTTTGTGAAAAGTGGTGATCATATTTTGATGAGTGGTGCTGCCTATGAGCCTACACAAGATTTCTGCAATATTATTTTGAAAAAGATGCAGATCGATACCACTTATTATGATCCTTTAATCGGTGACAATATTGCTCAACTCATTCAACCGAATACCAAAGTTCTCTTTTTAGAATCGCCGAGTTCTATCACAATGGAAGTACCGGATATTCAGGCTATTGTAAAGGCTGCCCGAGCGGTAAATTCAGAAATTGTGATTATGATTGATAACACTTGGAGTGGTGGTGTGCTGTTCAAAGCCTTAGAATACGGCATTGATATTTCTATTCAAGCCGGCACCAAATATTTGGTAGGACATTCCGATGTGATGATTGGAACTGCCGTTGCAAATGACCGCACTTGGGATCAATTACGTGAACACTCTTATTTAATGGGGCAAATGGTGGATGCAGATTCGGCTTATACTACGGCTCGGAGTATTCGTACCTTGGCAGTACGGTTAAAACAACACCATGAAAGTAGCATTAGAGTAGCGAAATGGTTGAGTGAGCAGACTCAAGTGAAAGCCGTATATCATCCTGCTTTGCCAAGTTGTCCAGGGCATGAATTTTTCCTACGGGATTTTAGCGGCGCAAGCGGATTATTTTCTTTTGAGCTAAACCAACGTTTAACGGATGAACAGGTCGCCCAATTTATGGATCATTTCAAACTATTCACTATGGCATATTCATGGGGGGGCTTTGAATCCTTAATTTTATGTAATCAACCGGAAGAAATTGCAAGAATTCGCCCGAATATTAAACGAAAACTAACGGGTTCATTAATTCGTGTTCATATCGGTTTTGAAGAGGTTGATGAGCTTATCGCTGATTTAAAGGCAGGATTTGAACGAATCGCTTGATACCCTTTTCTCATGATTCAAAGGGCTTAATAGAATAAGCCCTTGTTTACTCATTCTTTGAGTTGATCTATCATATTTCCCGTTTTTAATGTAAAAAAGAGAGCATAATGAAGCATATTCATATTTTAGGTATTTGTGGCACATTTATGGGTGGCGTGGCGATGATCGCTAAACAAATGGGATATAAAGTGACCGGCTCGGATACCAATGTTTATCCGCCGATGAGCATCTTTTTACAGGAACAGGGCATTGATATTATTCCTAACTATGATGTCGATCAACTTCAACCGGCACCGGATATGGTGATTATTGGAAATGCGTTAAAACGTGGCAATCCTTGCGTGGAATATGTGTTAGAAAATAGCTTACCCTATACTTCCGGTCCACAATGGTTACACGATAATTTATTGAGAAATCGTTGGGTTTTAGCGGTTTCCGGTACACATGGTAAAACAACCACAACCGGTATGCTGACTTGGATCTTAGAACAAAACGGCTTGAAACCCGGTTTTTTAATTGGCGGAATTGCCGGTAATTTTGGGACTTCTGCCCGTTTAGGAGAAAGCAATTTCTTTGTGATTGAGGCGGATGAATATGATACGGCGTTTTTTGATAAACGTTCTAAGTTTGTTCATTACAATCCTAAAACGTTAATTATCAATAATATCAGTTTTGATCATGCGGATATTTTTGATGATCTGAAAGCAATTCAACGTCAGTTCCATCATATGATTCGTACTATTTCGGCAAGCGGGCGTATTCTTTCTTTTGCCAATGAACAAAGCGTAAAAGATACCTTAGCCATGGGATGTTGGTCTGAGCAACAATTTATCGGGGAAGATAAGGAATGGTTTGCAGAACGTATCACAACGGATGCGTCCCATTTTGCCGTGTTCCATCATGGCGAGAAAGTTGCCGAAGTGAAATGGAATGTTGTCGGTGTACATAATATGAATAATGCCTTAATGGCAATAGCAGCTGCTTACCACGTTGGCGTACCCGTTGAAAACGCCTGTACAGCCTTAGGTTCTTTTATTAATGCAAAACGCCGTTTGGAAGTAAAAGGTGAAGTGAACGGTATTACGGTTTATGATGATTTTGCCCATCATCCCGAAGCGATTTTGGCTACTTTGACGGCATTGCGTGATAAAGTCGGTGGTGGCGTTCGGATTCTTGCCGTGTTGGAGCCTCGCTCAAATACGATGAAAATGGGGGTACATAAAGATGAAATCGCACCTGCATTAGGGAGAGCTGATGTGGTCTTTATGTTGCAGCCGGATAATATCCCTTGGGAAGTGGCTGAAATTGCAACACAATGCGTACAACCGGCATATTGGACAGCAAATCTTGATAAATTAGTGGATATGATCGTGGCAGAAGCACAACCTAAGGATCATATTTTAGTGATGTCAAATGGGAGTTTTGGGGGAATTCATCAAAAGATTTTAGATAAATTGAGATAACTTTGTGATTGAAGTGCGGTTATAAAATGATGTATTTTCTGACCGCACTTTTGTTTTATTGCGATATTATGTAGCAAATGCACAAAGTAGGAGTTTCAATGAAATGTAGGGATACTGTCCTTACTAATAGAACAAAAATAAAGTTTGTGAGACTACGGCATAATTCAGTTTTATTGATTAAAAAGGAGAAAAAATGGCTGACCCGCATATTCAATCCCCAATGGACAGTTGGGATAACATCACAGTGATGATTTATCGGACCGGATTTATTATCGCTGCTTTTAGTGTTTTACTCTTGACTTGGTTTCCAAATGAGGCAGAAATTGCGATTTTAATCGCAGCGACTTGTTGTGCTTCATCTTTGCATATTTATCTCAAACATTTTCGTTTAACATTTCAATTTGCCACTTGGATTGGCTTAGTTTGCTCTATTTTAGGTTGGCATGAACTTGCATTAGGCGGAGCATTGGTCACATTGGGTGGGCTTTGTTTTAAAGAATATTTTTGTTTTCGTGTGCCGTTATTAAATTTACAGCCTATTTTTGTGGCGATACTCTGGTTTTTTTGGGTATTTGAAGGCGGAATACTGACTCGAGTTTTATCGATTATTGTTGGCGTATTGTTGTTACTGCTTGCCGTTCAGAAATTGAGAATGCCATTGCATTTTGATATTGGCGATAAAACAAAGTATCAAATCTAGTATGGAAAAGAGCGGTCAATTTGACCGCTCTTTTCAACATTTTCGGTATTATGCAGTAGTTACACAAACTTGATTAGGATTTATTTGTAGGGATACACTTTGTGTGTCCCTACATTTTTCGTTTTGTGTATTTGCTGCGTAATAATGAACATCTTAATTAGTGTAGATAAGTAACCACAACTAAGAAAACTTTTAATAGTGACGCATTAATTAAATCAATAAAGAATGCTCCCACCATTGGTACGATTAAGAAGGCTTTGTGAGATGCGCCAAAACGACTTGTAATCGCTTGCATATTTGCCACCGCAGTAGGTGTCGCACCTAAACCGAAGCCACAGTGTCCCGCACTAAGTACGATTGCATCATAATCTTTCCCCATGGCACGATAAGTTACATAAATTGCGAAGCATGCCATAAAAGCAACTTGGATAGCTAGGATAATTAATACATCTGTTGCAAGACCTGCTAATTCCCAAAGTTTTAATGACATTAAGGCAATAGCTAAGAAAATGGATAAGCCTACGCTGCCCAATACATCAATAGCGGAATCTGCCACACGGAATTTGAAAATATGTGCTAACACATTACGAATGATAACACCGGTAAATAAACACCAAACGAAGGTTGGTAGTTGTAACGCTGTACCTTTTGTAATGCTATCCAGATATTGACCGATCAATAAACAGAAAGACATCATTGCAATGGTTTCAATGATCGAACGTGCATTGACTTTACGTTGATAGGTTGGATGTTCAAAGGCTTCTTGGACATCATCAACATCATCATTTTCCGGATTTTCTCCTTGTTTTTGACGATTTAATAAGAAACGTGCCACAGGGCCACCGATAATACCGCCAAATACTAAACCGAATGTGGCACAAGCCATGGCGATTTCTGTTGCTGCCGGTAAGTTAAATTTTTTGATGAAGGTTTCAGCCCAAGCCACGCCGGTACCATGGCCACCAGTTAAGGTGACAGAACCTGCTAATAAACCATAGGCAGGATCAATCCCTAAAATCTGAGCACCGACAATGCCGATCACGTTTTGGAAGAAAATCAATGTCGCTGCAATAAATAGGAAAATAATGAGTGGTTTACCGCCTTTAATTAAACGGGCAAAGTTTGCACTTAAACCGATTGATGAGAAAAAAACTAACATCATTGTGGTTTGTAAGCTTTTTTCAAAGGTAAATGAAGTACGATCCACTTTGTACCAAATTGATAGTGCGATAGCGATAATAAAACCGCCGACAACCGGTTCCGGAATGTTAAAGTTTTTAAGTACGCTAATGCGTTTTACTAAAAAATAGCCTAATAATAAAACAAGGCTGGCGAGTGCAAGTGTTTGATAAGTATCAAATACAATATTCACGAAATATCCTCCTATAATCTGGTTTCGAAAAATTTATATGTTATGTGCAGGTTCGATGACCACAATATCCACATTACTGTGTAAGCCACGGGGGAGTGGTGAGCCTTTTCTGCCGCGTTCCGCTCGGAATTTTTGCAGATCCTCCGGTTTTAATGTAACTTTTCGTTTGCCGGAGTGGAACTCAAGACTGGCTTGATCTGAAATGAGCAATAATTTGACTAATAATTCGCTGCGATCCTTTGCGTTCGCCGCAGAAATACTCACAATTTTATTGCCTTTACCTTTTGATAATACCGGTAAATCCTGTACCGGGAAAATTAACATTCTGCCGACTGAAGTCAAGGCTACGAGAAGTGCGGTTGAATCCGACAGAATTTTAGGCGCCAACACTTTGGCATTTTCCGGTAAAGAAATCAAGGCTTTTCCTGCTTTATTACGTGCAATTAAATCTTCAACTTTACAAATGAAGCCATAGCCCGCATCAGATGACATCAACAATTCCTGCTGTTCCGGCTCCATAATGACATGCTCAACGGTTGCCCCTGCCGGGAGGGTTAATTTTCCTGTGAGCGGTTCGCCTTGTGAACGGGCAGAAGGCAAGGTAAGCGGATCAACGGCATAGCTACGTCCTGTGCTATCAATGAATACGGCGGCTTGATTGCTTTTACCGCAAGCATGAGTGCGATAACCATCGCCGGCTTTATAACTTAACGCTTTTGGATCAATATCATGTCCTTTTGCACAGCGTACCCAGCCCATTTCCGATAAAATAACAGTAACAGGTTCAGCCGGTGTCATCTCGCTTTCTGAAATGGCTTTTGCTTCCTCACGTTCGACTAATTGTGACATCCGTGGGCTAGCGTATTTTTTTGCATCTTCTTGGATCTCTTTTTTGATGAGCGTATTGAGACGACGTTCAGAGCCTAAAATCGTTTCTAAATTTGACCGCTCTTTTTCTAATTCATCTTGCTCCGCACGGAGTTGGTGTTCTTCCAATTTCGCTAAATGGCGCAAGCGCAAATTTAAAATAGCATCGGCTTGTTCATCACTTAAATTAAAGCGTGTCATCAGTTCTGCTTTGGGATCGTCCTCATGGCGAATGATCTCAATTACTTCATCAATATTTAAGAAGGCAATCATTAATCCTTCTAAAATATGCAAGCGAGAAAGCACTTTATCCAACCGATATTGTAAACGGCGTGTCACAGTGGTACGGCGGAAATTCAGCCATTCATTAAGAATTTGCAATAACCCTTTCACTGCCGGTTTATGATCAAGTCCAATCATATTCATATTCACACGATAGCTTTTTTCAAGATCGGTGGTGGCAAATAAGTGTGCCATGAGGGCATCGGTATCTACACGATTGGAACGAGGGACAATCACAATTCGAATTGGATTTTCGTGGTCGGCTTCATCACGAATATCTTCTACCATCGGCAATTTCTTTGCCGTCATTTGATCAGCGATTTGGGCAATGATTTTAGATGGAGAAGATTGGTGGGGAAGGGCTGAAATAATGATTTCCCCCTCTTCTTTTTTCCATGTGGCACGCATTTTGATCGAACCGCGACCTTGTTCGTAAATTTTACGAATTTCTGCTTTGGGTGAAATAATTTCCGCTTCCGTTGGGAAATCAGGTCCTTGCACAATATTTAACAGATCATCAAGGTTGGCTTTGGGGTTATCAAGCAATAGAACCGCAGCATCGGCAATTTCATTAATATTATGAGGAGGAATATCCGTTGCCATCCCCACTGCAATCCCCGTGGTGCCGTTAAGCAAAATATGCGGTAAACGTGCAGGCAAATATTGTGGTTCTTCTAAAGTGCCGTCAAAGTTTGGTTGATAGTCCACCGTACCTTGCCCAAGTTCGGAAAGTAAAATTTCAGAAATTTTAGATAGGCGTGATTCCGTATAGCGCATTGCCGCAAAAGATTTAGGATCATCCGGTGCCCCCCAGTTACCCTGACCGTCCACTAACGGATAACGGTAAGAAAAGGGCTGAGCCATCAATACCATAGCTTCATAGCAAGCGGAATCCCCGTGCGGGTGGAATTTACCTAAGACATCACCCACAGTACGTGCGGATTTTTTGTATTTTGCCGTCGCGTTTAAGCCAAGTTCCGACATGGCATAGACAATACGGCGTTGAACGGGCTTTAAACCATCACCGATAAAAGGTAATGCACGATCCATAATGACGTACATTGAATAATTGAGATAGGCACTTTCGGTGAAAGTGCGGAGTGGCATTTGCTCAATGCCTTCATAGTTGATATTTGTGCTCATATAAATTTTCCCATTACACCGCTAAATCCACTTGATCGCCCTTGGTTTGTAGCCAATTTTTTCGATCTTCGGAACGTTTTTTCGCCAGTAACATATCCATCAGCTCTAAGGTTTCCGTGCCTTGTTCTTCTTCTGAATTATAGGTTAATTGCACGAGACGGCGGGTATTCGGATCCATAGTAGTTTCCCGTAATTGAGAAGGATTCATTTCGCCCAAACCTTTAAAACGTTGAACATTAGGTTTGCCTTTTTTATTTTTCAGGCGATCCAAAATCGCCTCTTTTTCCCCTTCATCCAAGGCGTAGAACACTTCTTTATTTAAATCAATGCGGTAAAGGGGGGGCATTGCCACATAAACGTGTCCCTCTTGCACCAATTTTGGGAAATGGCGTAAGAATAGGGCACAAAGTAGCGTAGCGATATGCAAGCCATCGGAATCCGCATCCGCAAGAATACAGACTTTGCCGTAGCGTAGTTGGGATAAATCATCACTGTCCGGATCGATGCCCAATGCAACAGCGATATCGTGAATTTCTGTGGAACCCAGTACCTGCTCAGGTGATACTTCCCAGGTGTTTAAAATTTTTCCACGCAAGGGCAAAATTGCCTGATATTCCCGATCTCGGGCTTGTTTAGCTGAGCCGCCTGCAGAATCCCCTTCCACTAAAAATAGTTCGGTTTTTTCCAGATCTTGTGATCCGCAATCCGCTAATTTACCCGGTAATGCCGGGCCGCTAACGAGTTTTTTCCGCACCACTTTTTTGGCAGCACGCAAACGGCGTTGAGCAGAGCTGATCGCCATTTCTGCGAGTTTTTCTGCATCTTGGACATTTTGGTTAAGCCATAGGCTGAAGGAATCTTTTAAAACTCCGCTCACAAAGACCGCACTTTGACGCGATGATAAGCGTTCTTTAGTTTGACCGGCGAATTGGGCATCTTGCATTTTGAGTGAAAGAATATAAGAACAACGATCCCAAATATCATCGGCGGTAAGTTTGACTCCACGAGGGAGTAAATTGCGAAATTCGCAAAATTCACGAATGGCATCAAGCAAGCCTTGGCGTAAACCGTTGACGTGTGTGCCGCCTTGGATAGTCGGGATTAAATTCACATAGCTTTCACCAATCAGTTCCCCGCCCTCAGGCAACCATAACAATGCCCAGCTGACGGCTTCGTTATTGCCTTTAAATTCGCCCACGAAAGGTTTTTCCGGCAGGGTTTCATAACCATTGACCGCTTCAATAAGATAATCGGACAAGCCGTCTTCATACAGCCAAATATCCTGTGTGTTGTTTACTTTATCCGTGAATTTAATCTCTAGTCCCGAACAAAGCACTGCTTTGGCTCGTAATAAATGGCGCAAACGGCTGACGGAAAATTTTGCGCTATCAAAATATTTTGCATTGGGTTTGAAATGAACGGTCGTTCCGGTAGTGCGTCTGCCGCACGTGCCGACCACTTCAAGTTCTTCCACTTTTACTCCATTTTCAAAGACGATTTTATACACTTCGCCATTGCGTTTGACCTGAATATCCACCCGTTCGGAAAGCGCGTTTACCACAGAAATTCCCACACCGTGTAAGCCACCGGCAAATTCATAGTTTTTATTGGAAAATTTACCGCCGGCATGGAGCTTGGTTAAAATCACTTCCACACCGGAAACCCCTTCTGTAGGGTGAATATCTACCGGCATTCCCCGACCGTTATCAATAACTTCAAGAGATTGATCTGCGTGCAAAATCACTTCAATCTTGGTGGCAAATCCGGCAAGGGCTTCGTCCACACTGTTATCAATCACTTCTTGTGCAAGGTGATTAGGGCGGGTAGTATCCGTGTACATACCGGGGCGAATTTGCACCGGTTCGAGATCTTTTAAAACCGTAATTTCTTGAGCTGAATACTGAGTTGTCATTTTTAGGTTGTTCATTAAATAGAGAAAAAATTGTGAAAGAGTGTATCAAAAAGTGCGGTCATTTTCGACCGCACTTTTAATCATACAGGCTTGGGTCGTTTTCATTTGGTCGTGTTTTAAAACGGCGATGCAGCCACATATACTGCGCTACACCTTTTAGAATTTCTTTTTCTACGAGGCGGTTCATTCGCATAGCAATGCTCGTTTCATCCTCTAAATCCGTGAAATCCACCGGGGGAGAAATGCTCACCGTATAGCCCGAACCGTCCCGATTGCGAAGCGGTGCAAAGGGGATGATTTTGCTTTTCGGAGAGGATTTTAATAAATAGTAGCTGCCGGTGGTGGTGCACGCATCAGGTACGGAAAAAAACGGCACAAACACGGCATTTTTTCGCCCATAATCGTGGTCGGGCGCATACCAAATGGTTTCACCTTGGCGTAAGGCTTTAATCATACCGCGAAGATCTTTACGATCCAGCATATCTTTATTGGAACGCAAACGTCCTTGAGTTTGTAGCCAGTCCATAAGCGGGTTATCATTCGGGCGATACACGCCTAATCCGGGGTGATGTAACCCCACAATGCGAGCGCCGAGTTCCAGCGTGAGAAAATGCACACCGACAAAAATAATGCCGTTTTGCTGGCTCTCTTTGAGATGATGTAACCCTTCAATTTTCGACCACTTTTTTATGCGGGCATCAGACCAAAACCACGCCATACCCGTTTCAATGATTGCCATTCCCACCGAACGTAAATTTTCTTGTAACAGGGTTTCACGTTCATTTTCCGGCATATCGGGAAAGCAAAGTTCTAGATTTCGGCGTGCGATAGCGGCACGGCGTTTGCCGATGCTTAAATGGGAAAAAAGCCAACCTAATCCGTTTCCAATATGGTGCAAAATGGGATAGGGTAGTAAAAGTAGCGTACGCCAAATACCCAAGGCAAGCCAAAAGCCCCAATATTTGGGAGCAAGAAAAGCACGTTGAAAAGTCGGGAGTTTGCTATTTTTCATTGGCGGTTAATCATTCATTCTTTGTGAAAATGCGCGGTAGTTTAACGTAAAAATGACTTGTGGTAAAATCACGCCAATTTTTTCCAAGAGAGAACATCATGGCTCAGTATTTAGCAGAATTTAAACAGGCAAGCGTCCTTGTATTAGGCGATGTAATGCTTGATCGTTATTGGTTTGGTGCAACCAACCGAATTTCACCTGAAGCACCGGTGCCGGTGGTGCGAGTACAGGAAAATGAAGATCGTGCCGGTGGGGCTGCGAATGTAGCGATGAATATTGCTTCATTGAATGTACCTGTACAGCTGATGGGATTGGTTGGGCAAGATGAAGCCGGTGCGGCATTGTCTCATTTGCTAAAAGGTCAGCATATTGATTGCAATTTTGTGGCATTAACTAGCCACCCGACGATTACCAAATTACGTATTTTATCCCGTCATCAACAGCTTTTACGCCTTGATTTTGAAGAAGATTTCCAAAGTGTTGATTGCGAAGATTTACTTGTCAAACTAGAAAGTGCGGTTAAAAATTACGGTGCTTTAGTGCTTTCCGATTATGGCAAAGGTACGCTGAAAGAAGTGCAAAAAATGATTCAAATTGCTCGTAAAGCTAATGTGCCGGTACTCATTGATCCAAAAGGCACGGATTTTGAGCGTTATCGTGGGGCGACATTGCTCACACCAAATATGGCGGAATTTGAAGCGGTGGTGGGCAAATGCAACACGGAAGAAGACATCATTGAAAAAGGCTTGAAACTAATTTCTGACATAGAATTGACCGCACTTTTGGTGACCCGTTCAGAAAAAGGGATGACCTTGCTTCGTCCAAATCAAGAACCTTATCATCTGCCAACGGTGGCGAAAGAAGTCTTTGATGTGACAGGGGCGGGTGATACGGTAATCAGTGTGTTGGCGACAGCGCTTGCGGATGGACGTTCTTTTGAGGAATCCTGTTATTTAGCGAATGTTGCCGCAGGTATTGTGGTGGGTAAATTGGGGACTTCAACAGTTTCTAATGTTGAACTGGAAAATGCCATTCATGCCCGTCCTGAAACCGGTTTTGGTATTATGACCGAATCGCAACTCAAAGAGGTTGTCAAACAAGCGAAAGCCCGTGGTGAAAAAATTGTGATGACGAACGGCTGTTTTGATATTTTGCATCCGGGCCATGTGTCTTATCTTGAAAATGCCCGTAAATTAGGAGATCGTTTAATTGTTGCGGTGAATAGTGATGATTCCGTCAAACGCTTAAAAGGCGAAAGTCGCCCAATTAATCATCTTGAAACCCGAATGGCAGTATTGGCAGGGTTGTCCTCCGTAGATTGGCTCGTGCCTTTTACGGAAGATACGCCACAACGCTTAATCGGTGAAGTCTTACCGGATTTACTTGTAAAAGGCGGAGATTATAAACCGGAGGAGATTGCCGGTAGCCAAGAAGTGTGGGCAAATGGTGGAGATGTGAAAGTGTTAAACTTTGAAAACGGTTGTTCTACCACTAATGTGATTGAGAAAATTAAAGCATTAAACGAGTAGGAATGAAAAGGTTGGGAAATCCCAACCTTTTTACTTCAACATTTTTCTATAATATCCGTTTGAGCATCATTTCCTACCACAAAAGTATGTTTATCAAATTCTATAAAGCCATTTTTTCGATAGAAATTTTGTAGCGCATTGAGATCAACAATAGAAAGAGGATAATTTTGCTGAGAGAACTGAAAGTTTATTGAATTGTGTTAGCACAATTAGTCCTATTTTGGTGTTTTTTAATGTTTTAGTTCGAAATAAGATTAAATCAAGCCTGTGGATATGGTAGGAATTACTTGCTTTTGCTATGCACAATAGATAGAATGCGTTTTCCTTGTCATCGCTGGGTTAGAGATCGGCGAATGATGTATCAACAACACTACCTTTTAGGAGTAAAAAATGTCTCTAAGTACTGAAAAAAAAGCAGCAATCGTTGCTGAATTTGGTCGCGATGCGAAAGATACCGGTTCTTCCGAAGTGCAAATCGCATTATTAACTGCACAAATCAACCATTTACAAGCTCACTTTGCAGAGCATAAAAAAGACCATCATGGTCGTCGTGGTTTATTACGTATGGTTTCCCGTCGTCGTAAACTTTTAGACTACTTAAAACGTACTGATCTTGCTTTATATCAAAGCACAATCGCTCGTTTAGGTTTACGTCGTTAATTTTTATTACGATATTAAACAGAAAAGCCCTCGATTTTCGAGGGTTTTTTGTATCTGTTCTATAATGAAAAATAAAAAGTGCGGTCAAAATTGACCGCACTTTTGCTATTCGGATTTGGCTTCTTCAATAGGGATTTTATCCAATACGTCCCACAGGCTGCCACGAGAGGGGGATTGATTTGTTGGTGGAGGCATTGTTGAAGATGAGCAGAAATTTTGTCCTTTGTTAGCCCACACAGGAATCATGTAGTTACTGCCACAATCCCAACTACCATATTGAGTAATGCCAACCCATTTTATCGCAGCGGGCTTTTGGAGCTTTAATTTTTCAATGTAAACTCGGTTGAGATAGTCTTTATAAATTTGTAATGCACCGGATGCACCGGTCAGCTTTGTTTCTCCGTTGTCATCACGTCCTAGCCAAATGGTGCTGACATTTCGTCCGTCAATGCCAACAAACCAAGTGTCACGTGCATCATTTGTTGTACCGGTTTTACCGGCAAGTTGAAGCCCTGCATAATCATTTTGCAGACTACGTGCTGTGCCACGTTCGACAGTTTTTTGCATGGCAAACAGAGTTTGGAATGCCGCTTCTTGTGGTACAACTTGTTTGGCGGTTTTATCATGCTGATAAATCAGGTTTCCTTGACGATCAGTGATACTGTCTATTGTGGTTAAATTAATTCTACCACCTTGGTTTGCGATAGTCTGATAAAGTCTTGTAACGTCATAAGGTGAAATTGTATAAGAGCCAAGTAACATTGCCGGCACTTTAGGGATTTCTATATTATCCCAACCCATCGCTTTTTGTGTGTCGATAACATTTGCTAAACCCACTTTCATACCAATATTGACTGTTGGAATATTTAATGAACGGGCGAGAGCATCCATTAGCATGACAGAGCCACTATATTTGCGGTCATAATTACGTGGCTGCCAAGGTGGGCTACCTTTTATGTTAATCGTGATAGGCTGATTGTTAATTGGCGTATTTAAACGGAACTGTTCAGGATTTGAAAGTGCGGCTAAATAAATGGATGGTTTTACCAGTGAACCAATTTGGCGTTTTGCCATTAAAGCCCGGTTGAAACCGGCATACTGTGTTTGTAATCCTCCTACTATCGAACGAATTTCACCGGTACGATAGTCAGCCACAATCATCGCCCCTTCTAAATGGGGATTTTTAGTCTGAACTTGTAATTTAGAAACAGTATTTACTACGGCGTTTTCTGATTGTTCCTGCTGTTTTAAGTCCATTGTAGTGAAAATACGGGCACCGAGTAAACCGGACATTTTAAGGTCGCCAAGCTGACGGCGTAAGTCACTCTGTAAAGTTTGAATAAAGGCAGGGTATTTGCGCGAAATTTGCCCTTTGGCTTGCACACCGAGTGGACGTTTACTGAGTAACTCGTAAAGTTCGTCTCCGATCATTTGGTGATCAAGCATCAATTTTAACACCACATTACGGCGTTCAAGGGCATTTTGTGGGTTACGCCAAGGATTATAAAGCGAAGGTCCTTTTACCATTCCCACTAGCAAGGCGATTTGATCAAGGCTAATTTCACGAATGGAGCGCCCGAAATAAAATTGGCTGGCAAGTTCAAAGCCGTGGATTTGAGTATCACCGTTTTGTCCGAGATAAATTTCATTGAGATAGGTTTCGAGGATGCGGTTTTTATTATAACGCCAGTCTAAAATTAGGGACATTAAAGCCTCGTTGGCTTTGCGTGTAATGGTACGTTCGCTTGATAAAAAAAGGTTTTTGACTAATTGTTGCGTTAATGTACTGCCACCTTGAACGGTTTGTCCGGCACGGATATTTGCAATTAATGCGCGTACAATTCCAACGGGATTAATTCCGTTATGCTCATAAAAACGGCGATCCTCTGTTAAAATCAGTGTATCGATCAATAAACGAGGGTAATTTTGCAGGGGAATCGCAAGACGATCTTCGTTATCTGATGCCAACATTGCGATAAGTTTAGGGGCTAGGCGAAATTCATCAATAGCTTGAAGGGCAACAAGATCTTCAATTCGGCTTAATTTATTATCAGTAAAACGTAGGCGTAATACCCGCTGAGGTTCAGGTTTATCGGGGAAAGGAAAAGCACGACGTAGAACAACGATTGTATCATCTTCTAACTTAAAATCACCCGGTGCTGCAACCATGGTAGTTTGACGGTATTCGTTATTAAGTAAAATTTGAATGACTTCGTCAAAAGCAAGATTATCGGTAATTTTGACACTTTCAATGCGGCTATATACTTCTGCCGGTAAATGCCAAATTTGCCCGTCCATTTTGGAACGAATTTGCCAATCTAAGTAGCCGCCATAAAATATTGCCAGTACTGCTACAGTGAAGCTGCTTTTGAGTAGAAACATTTTGCAAGCATGACGCTTGCTTGGTTTCGATTCTTGGCTTTTTTCTTGTTCGTGGTTTTCTACTGTCATCGTTGGCTATGCAATAAAATCAATGTAGGATTTAAGGAAATGAATAAAATCGGGCGTGCCGCAAAAGGCGATACTTTCTTCATCATAATAATGGAAATCATCTTCTAATATTTCGTCGGATTCCATCATCAGGTTATTGGCACGTATCATTACTTCGTCGGCATTCAAAAAGAGCGTATATTCTGCACCAATTAGACGGGTTTCTTGATTTTTAGCTAATTGCTGAGCGGTAGAAAGTGCGGTCAAAATCGCTTGTGGATTTGACCGCACTTCTGTATTAAACCAGTTGGCAAGGGCAATATGTTCCATTGAACACTTAACCGTGACATTGCCCAAATGCGAAGTAAATTGAAAATCCATATTAAATACTGAAAGAGGAGCCACAACCGCAGGTGCTGGAGGCATTTGGGTTGTTGACGATAAAGCGGGAACCTTCCAAGCCTTCTGTGTAATCGACGGTCCCACCGATCAAATATTGTAAACTCATGGGGTCAATGACAAGTTGAACGCCGGATTTTTCGATAGTCAAATCACCTTCATTCACTTTTTCATCAAAAGTAAACCCATATTGGAAACCGCTGCAACCGCCACCGGTGATATAAACACGTAGTTTGAGATTATTATTTTCTTCTTCGCTAATTAAACTTTTTACTTTATTGGCAGCCGCATCGGTAAATGTAAGAGGGACGGCAATATTATCTGTCATATTATTCTCCACTTTCCTAAAACTTGAATTGGGCTATTATCCAATAACCGACTAATGCATTCAAGATTTTTCACGGAAATCGTGCTATAATCCGCCCCATTGTTATGTTCAAACAGCGAGAATAAAATGGCGATTCCATTAAGAACTGAAGAAGAAATTATGAAACTTCGTGAAGCTTGTAAATTGGCTTCGGATGTATTGATCATGATTGAACCTTATGTCAAAGCAGGGGTAACAACGGGCGAATTAGATCGTATTTGCCACGAATATATGGTCAATGAACAAAAAGTGATTCCTGCCTGCTTAAATTATCATGGTTTTCCTAAGGCAACTTGTATTTCTATTAATGAGGTCGTTTGTCATGGTATTCCAAGTTCGGACAAAGTGTTGAAAAACGGCGATATTGTAAATATTGATGTGACCGTGATTAAAGATGGCTACTTCGGCGATAACTCAAAAATGTATATTGTGGGTGGTGAAACCAATATTCGTAGTCAGAAACTGGTGGAAGCGGCACAAGAAGCACTTTATGTTGGTTTACGTACCGTGAAACCGGGGATTCGCTTAAATGAAATTGGTAAAGCTGTGCAAAAATATACGGAAAGTCAAGGTTTTAGTGTTGTACGGGAATATTGCGGGCATGGTATCGGAACAGAATTCCATTGTGATCCGCAAGTGTTACATTATTATGCCGATGATGGCGGAGTGATTTTAAAACCGGGTATGGTGTTTACCATTGAACCGATGATTAATGCCGGTAAAAAAGAAGTGCGGGTAATGGGAGACGGGTGGACGGTGAAAACCAAGGATCGTAGTCATTCTGCACAATACGAGCATCAAATTGTCGTCACAGAAACCGGTTGCGAAGTGATGACGATTCGTGACGAAGAAATTCGTGAAGGTCGGATTCAACGTATTATGGTGAATGTTTAATCAATCATGGAAGCCCACTTTTGTGGGCTTTCCTGTATTATGCGTATCAAATAAATTTAATCGAGATCATTATGCTTTTTCCTTTCGATATTCATTCTCCCTTAACGCCAAGTGCGGTCAAAATTCAGCGTGAAAATCTTAAGCAATTTGAGCTGAACAATTTTTCACAATATTCTGTTTTCGAATTGATTGAAAATCGCACGGATTTTTATGATGCCTTATTGCAACGGTTATGGATTCAAATGGGGTTGGATAAACAATCGCAACTTTCCTTGATTGCTGTCGGAGGCTATGGGCGACGGGAAATGTTTCCACTATCAGATTTGGATTTTTTGGTTCTAACGGCACAAATTTTGATAGCCGAAGTACAAGAAAGGATAGTGCAATTTGTTCAGTTTTTGTGGGATTGCGGTTTTGAAGTCGGGCATGCAGTACGCACATTAGCAATGTGTGAGAGTGAAGGGCGGGAAGATATTACGATTGCAACAAATTTACTTGAAGCCAGATTTCTTGCGGGAAACCGACCGCACTTTGATGCATTTCGTGAATTGGTGAAAGCTGATAATTTTTGGTCAAAAGAAACCTTTTTTAATGCAAAAGTGCAAGAGCAAACTGAACGTTATCAGCGTTATCACAACACAAGCTACAATCTTGAACCGGATATTAAATATAGCCCCGGTGGGTTGCGGGATTTGCATTTGTTGTATTGGGTGGCATTGCGTCATACAGGGGCTCAGACCTTAGAGGCGATTTTACAAAGCGGTTTTATTTATCCGCAAGAATATCAACAGTTGCAGGAAAGTCAGGCGTTTATGTTTAAAGTGCGGTTCGCTTTGCATCTCATTTTGAAACGCTATGACAATCGTTTGTTATTTGATCGCCAAATCAAAGTGAGCGAATTACTGGGTTTCAAAGGGGAAGGAAATCAGGGCGTGGAAAAAATGATGAAACAGTTTTTTCAGTCGCTGCAACGTATTTCTCTCATCAGTAATCTTCTGATTCAGCACTACCGAGAACATTTTTTATCACCTCATTATGATGTATTTATTCATCAATTAGATGATAATTTTGAGCTGATAAATGAACGTTTATGCTTGCGTAAGCCGAATTTATTTTTTGAACAACCTGAGCGGATTCTTGATTTATTTTTTTATTTAACACAGTTCGAACAAGCGACGGTTCATTCTGAAACCTTGCGTAAGTTACGTCTTGCACTAGAGCAATTGCCGCAAAAACTGTGTGAAATCCCTGCTGCACGAGAAAAATTTTTACGTCTATTCAATCAGAAAAATGCCATTTCCCGTGCCTTTGTTCCTATGCATCAATATGGGGTATTGACGGCTTATCTTCCACAATGGCAGGAGATTGAAGGGTTAATGCAATTTGATCTGTTCCATATTTATACGGTGGATGAACATACTTTACGGGTAATGTTAAAACTGGAAAGTTTTTTACTTGAAGAAAATGCTTCTGAACACCCCATTTGTCATCGTTTATTTAGCCAATTTTCCGACCGCACTTTGTTATACATCGCGGCATTATTTCATGACATCGCTAAAGGGCGGGGCGGCGATCATGCTGAACTTGGAGCAATCGATGTGGCGGAGTTTGCCCAATTACACGGGCTTGATCGTCGTGAAATTGACACCTTGAGTTGGTTGGTGAAGGCGCATTTGCTTATGTCTATCACAGCGCAGCGGCGTGATATTTATGATCCGGAAATAGTGATGAAATTTGCGGAAGAAGTGCAAAATCAAGTTCGCCTTGATTATTTAACCTGTCTCACAGTGGCGGATATTTGTGCGACTAACAGCACGCTTTGGAATACTTGGAAAAGATCGCTTTTTTCTTCTTTGTATCATTTTACTAAACAGCAATTTAATCAAGGCATGGTGGAATTATTGGATTACTCGGAAAAATCGGAAGAAAACCGCCGCTTGTCGTGGCAAATTTTGCAGTCCTCATTGCCTTCTGTTTCCGAGGAAACCGTCCGGCAATTATGGGGACGTTGCCCTGACGAGTATTTCCTGCGTAATACGCCTAAACAAATTGCGGGACATACGGCATTGCTGGTGGATTTCTCAGGAGACTTGTTGATTAAGGTGACAAATGGATTTTCTCTTGGTGGAACGGAAGTCTTTATTTATTGCTTAGATCAACCGTACTTATTTAATAAAGTGGTGACAACCATTGGCACGAAAAAATTCAGTATCCATGATGCGCAAATTATCACGGCACAAGATGGCTACGTATTCGACAGTTTTATCATTACGGAGCTTAACGGCGATTTAGTAAAATTTGATCGTCGCCGTGAATTAGAAGGGGCGCTGACAAAAGTATTACGAAGTGAGAAACCGTTGTTATCCTCAATGGCTTCCAATCGCCAATTACAGCATTTCAGTGTGAAAACAGATGTTCGTTTTTTACATGAAAATAAAACAGAGCATACGGAAATGGAATTGATCGCATTGGATAAACCGGGATTATTGGCTGAGGTCAGTCAAATTTTTAATGATCTTCAGCTAAATTTGTTGAATGCCAAAATTACGACCGTAGGCGAAAAAGCGGAGGATTTTTTCATCTTAAAAAATAAAGAAAATAAAGCTTTAACACTAAAAGAAAGAGAAAACCTGCGTCAGGTCATTGAGCAAAAGATAAAATAAGACAATATTATGTGGCAGTTCTTATAACGGATACCCGTAGTGCGTCCCTACAAATAAACCCGAAAGTTTGTGCAACTGCTACATAGTATCGAAATAAGAAAAAAGTGCGGTGAAATTTGACCGCACTTTTGAGGACTAGCTAAGGGAAGCAAAGGCGATATCGGCAGCCTCCAGCGTTTTGGCGATGTCTTCATCAGTATGTGCGAGAGACATAAAACCTGCTTCAAATGCTGACGGGGCAAGATAAACGCCAAGATCCAACATTTTATGGAAGAAAATTTTGAATTTTTCCGTATCACATTTCATCACTTCAGCATAAGAAGTCACTTCTTTTTGATCGGTAAAGAAAATTCCGAACATTCCGCCTACATAATTCACGATAAAGGGTACATGATGTTTTTCTGCCAAGGCTTTTAAACCTAAACAAAGTTTTTCGGTTTTTTCAGCGAGCTTTTGTTCGTTTCCTGCTTTTTTCAATTCATTTAAACAAGCTAAACCTGCTGCCATTGCGATAGGATTGCCGGACAGTGTACCCGCTTGGTAAACAGGGCCTGTTGGAGCAAGATATTCCATTACGGCTTTTTTCCCGCCTACCGCACCCACAGGCATTCCGCCGCCAATGACTTTGCCAAGTGTGGTGAGATCTGGCGTGACACCATAATAAGATTGGGCTCCGGCAAGTGCTACGCGGAATCCTGTCATTACTTCATCAATGATAAAAAGTGCGCCGTATTTGTCACAGAGTTCACGTAATCCCTGCAAGAAACCGCTTTGAGGAGGAATACAGTTCATATTGCCGGCAACAGGTTCGATAATTACACAGGCGATACTATCGGGGAGCTGTTCGAATAATTGCTTAACCGAATCTAAATTGTTGTATTCGGCGGTAAGGGTATGTTTGGCAAAATCTTCAGGCACGCCCGGAGAACTAGGTTGACCGAGTGTAAGCGCACCGGAACCGGCTTTGACTAAAAGGGAATCCGAATGACCATGATAGCAACCTTCAAATTTTAAAATTTTGTCGCGACCGGTATAGCCGCGGGCAAGGCGGATTGCTGTCATGGTGGCTTCTGTGCCGGAACTCACCATTCTAACCATTTCAATAGAAGGCATCAGTTCGCAAACCAATTCGGCAAGATCAATTTCTGAAGGGGTTGGTGCACCAAAACTCAAGCCGTTTTCTGTGGCCTTCAGTACGGCGTTTAAAATAGTGGGATGGTTATGTCCTAAAATCATTGGCCCCCAAGAGCCCACATAATCAATATATTGTTTGCTATCCGTATCATAAATATAAGCTCCTTGAGCTTTTTGAATAAATACCGGTGTCCCCCCTACGCCTTTAAAGGCCCGAACGGGGGAATTAACGCCACCGGGAATAATTTGTTGTGCACGAGAGAAAAGTGCGGTCGAATTTGCCATTGTTTTTTCCTTAAATTACAAAAAGTGGTAGGTATTGTACTGAAAAATACAGGCTTTGTTAAAAATATCTTTCTTGCTAAATTTTCCTTATGTTATCCTTTGTAAAAAATGATGAAGGTCTATTTATGTTAAGTCTTATTGTTACTTTTCTTGGTGCATTCCTAACCTTAATGGTTATGCGTCCCATTGCGAATAAAATTGGGTTAGTGGATAAACCGAATTATCGCAAACGTCACCAAGGAGCAATCCCGTTAATTGGTGGTGTGTCCCTTTTTGTGGGAAACCTGTGTTATTACTTAATGGAGTGGGAGCAACTCCGTCTTCCTTATTTATACTTGTTTAGTATTTTTGTGTTACTTGCCATTGGAATTTTAGACGATCGTTTTGATATTAGCCCCTTTTTACGGGCAGGGATTCAGGCGGTATTAGCTATTTTAATGATTGATCTCGGAAATGTTTATCTTGATCATTTTGGGCAAATTTTAGGACCTTTCCAATTAACCCTTGGTTCTATCGGATTGGTTATTACGGTATTTGCAACCATTGCGATTATTAATGCCTTTAATATGATTGATGGTATTGATGGGTTGCTTGGTGGGTTGTCTTGTGTATCTTTTGCGGCGATTGGCATTTTAATGTTTCGCGATGGGCAGATGGATATGGCGCATTGGAGTTTTGCGTTGATTGCTGCAATGCTACCTTATTTAATGTTAAATCTCGGTATCCCTCTAGGACCAAAATATAAAGTATTTATGGGAGATGCCGGAAGTACGTTGGTGGGTTTTACGATCATTTGGATTTTATTGCTAAGTACCCAAGGTAAAGGGCATCCTATGAATCCTGTAACGGCACTTTGGGTGATAGCAATACCGCTAATTGATATGGTGGCGATTATTTACCGCCGTTTAAGAAAAGGGAAAAGTCCGTTTCGTCCCGATCGTTTACATGTGCATCATTTAATGGTTCGGGCTGGTTTGACATCACGTCAAGCCTTTCTCTTAATTACCTTAATGTCTGCAATTTGCGCAACGATTGGTATTTTAGGTGAAATTTACTATATCAATGAATGGGTGATGTTTATTGGTTTTTTTGTCTTGTTTTTTCTTTATGTTTACTCAATTACAAGAGCATGGCGAATTACACGTTTAGTAAGACGAATAAAACGTAGAGCAAGAAAAGCGAAAGTATAAGTAGTATAAGCCTGTAAATAATCGTAAAACGTTTTTAAAGTGAGCGGAAAATTCACAAAATCTGTACAGATTGAATAAAAAACTATCTTTCAAGAAAAAATTAAAAAAAAGTGCTAGACAAGGAATATTGAAATCATTAATATACGCCCCGCAACGACGCAGTACGCGTTCGTAGCTCAGTTGGATAGAGCGTTGGCCTCCGGAGCCAAAGGTCGCAAGTTCGAATCTTGTCGAGCGCGCCAGAGTCAATGCGGTATTTCAATGGTGGCTATAGCTCAGTTGGTAGAGCCCTGGATTGTGATTCCAGTTGTCGTGGGTTCGAATCCCATTAGCCACCCCATCTTTTATAAGATATTATCGGCGAGTAGCGCAGCTTGGTAGCGCAACTGGTTTGGGACCAGTGGGTCGTAGGTTCAAATCCTATCTCGCCGACCATTTTTGCTCTTTAACAACGAATCAGACAATCTGTGTGGGCACTTGTTGATTGACTTATTAAAAATATTTTAATTTTGAAGTCTTAATGGGTGCTGAAGCTAGAAATTCATATTACTTTAAGTAGTGTTTTATTATAGCGAAGCAGTTTATTGAGCGATTGAACTTTTGAATTGAAGAGTTTGATCATGGCTCAGATTGAACGCTGGCGGCAGGCTTAACACATGCAAGTCGAACGGTAACAGGAGAAAGCTTGCTTTCTTGCTGACGAGTGGCGGACGGGTGAGTAATGCTTGGGAATCTGGCTTATGGAGGGGGATAACTACTGGAAACGGTAGCTAATACCGCATAAGGTCTAAGGACAAAAGGGGGCGTAAGCTCTT
>NZ_KB904041.1 GCF_000379905.1 Rodentibacter pneumotropicus DSM 21403 | reverse complement strand
TTCCCTGCTTTATTGGGAATGCCGATTTGTAAAGAATAACGTCCCGTTAGGCTAAAAGGATAAAGCCCGTAAAGGTTATACACGATACCGCTTAACGGATCGCCCTCTTCCGGTATGAATGCCAGCCAATATTCTTTGCCCATATGTTGTTGATAAATCACTTTTTTCTTGCGGTTAATCCGAATCCCACGAGGTCGTGGTGGAAAAAGGATACAAAGGAGTAATAACGGCCAGATAATATGGAAAATAGGGCGAATTGAGCGAAGGTTATCATCCCCTGTATATAGAGATTTATAGTCTTCATAACTATAAACTTCATCATTTGGATACTTTTGCTGATACTCTTCTGATGTGACTGTTTTTATATAACGTTCATATAATGGTACAACTCTACTATCAGGATAAAATGCCCACTCAAAATCATATTTAATTGCTTTAATTTGATTATCAAAAGGCGTAACGCCGTGTTGAAGATCGATAAAGGTAATCACGCCTAAAATCGCTAAAAAAATCAGGCGAATCATCCCTCTTGGAAAAGCATCTAAAATTAAATGGCGAATTTCCAATTCATCGGGATTCACCCGACGAATAGAGTAACCTAAAGTATAAGTGCGGTAAAAATGCAGCCATTTTTCGAGAAGTTTCATGGTTTATCCTTTAAATCTAAATTCCGTTTTCTTTGAATATTTTCGATATTCACTGCCCTGATAGGTGGGGATTGACACACTCATTGATAAGTAATTGATTTCACCATAATTAAATTGCACCGGTGTTGGGAAATAATAGTGATTTGCCCGTAACTTGCCGGTGATTTGTTGTTGCGGAATCATAATTTTTGCCATCCCTTGGCTTTCAAAAACCACTTGATAATGCAATGCTTTCTCTTCAACTTGATACTCTTCATAGGGCTGTTCGTAATAATTTTTTGGCGTTGTCGGGCGACGTACCGTAATCGGGCTTTCAATCCTGATTTTCTCCGCATCCGCTTGGCTATAAATGCCTTGATAGTTTACCCAGAAGGTAAATTTACTTTCACTACGTAATCCAATTTCATTGGAAAAATTAAAATAACGTTGTAGTTCAATTTTATAATAATTATAAACAGTGGGATTAAGAAGTAAGCTATGATCTAATTGAACTTTAAATACTTTTTCTCTTTCAATTCCTTCCCACTCATAAGCCCTTACTTCTCTCCCCCAATAAAACGTACTTTTTCCCCAAAATCCATTTTCCACCCAAGTGACGATATCCGGTTGTTTGAAAAAGTCTGTAATGATGCCTGCCACTAAAATGACCACTCCGGCAGCCAGCCCCACATAACCGAACCTGACCAGCCATTGCATATTGGTAGTGGCTTTGGCGACACCGATTAAACCGATTGAGGTACTGGACAGTAAAGAACCGGAACCTCGCATGATGGCGGCATACATCCCTACGGTATCGCCTTTGTAATAGGCTTCGTACCCGTAACCGATTTCAACCACCACCGCTAACCCGGCTAATGCCGTGTTCACACTGATAAACGCCGCTTTTAAATGGGTGAGAAAATGCGGTTTGGTTTCGGCTAATAATAATTTTCCGGCTCTTGTAAATGAGGCCTCTTTTTGAATCTCATTCGCCGCACGTTCAATGGTTTTCTCTAAATAACTCTTCGGTGCGTTTAAGCCGGCAAACATTGTTATAACCCCCACTGTCGGATCGTTTGAAAAACGTCCCAATGTGGTAGTTGCCGTGTTGCTTTGCCAGATATAACCGAATATCACCGAGTAGCCCAACATTTTTTGTAAGCCGGCAAGTTGCCCTCTCGGATTGAGTACCCGATAACCGTCTTCGTGGATTGTTAATGTCGGCGCACTGTCTAAGTGGTAAATCGGGTAGGATTTAGGCTGTGGTTTAGGGGGCGAGGCATAGCGGGCTTTGATCCGAATATCGCTATTTATTATCTCGTTTTGTTTGATTTCCGCCTGTTTGGTAAAGGGATTAATTTCATAAATTCGGTGAATATTTTTGACCGCCCGAACCACTTCGTTTTGTTGGCGTGATTTTGTATATTTTGCCGTTCGGGTATAAAGTTTGTCGGCAATCAGCGACACCAGAAAATCAAATTTTAATACCTCAAAATGGCTGGTATCCGCAATACTGACGCTACCGGCAATAATCGGATAAACGGACATTGAGAGGACAGGGTGAAACTGTTCTACCGCCGCTTCATCTAAAGTTTGCGATTCAGGCGGTAATTTAAAATCATCACGATAAATCGCTGCCAATAAGGTGTTGTAACCGTAAGTCGATAAATCAAAGCCCCACAATAATCCGTGCAAATAAAGGCTATAACTGCCGATAATTGCTGCGACGGATGATTGAAGTAATGCTGTCCAATCTGCTAATTTCTCTTTTTGTGACAGAATGTGGGCTAAATGGACATTGACGAGATGCTTGAAATGTTCGCCATAAAGAGTGGGGAGTTTCGCCATTTTTTCGACGGCATTAATACCGCTAGGAAGTGCGGTTAAATTGAGTGCGTTTTTTAAGGTTTCAAAAATATCTTGATGACTTTGCGGATTCAAGTGGATGTCTTTTACCTTTAATTCTTGATAGATTTGTGGTTTTTCTTTGACGGTTGGCGTGTACCATGCCGCATTGCCACTGAGATTGGCAATATCCCGTTCATCGATTTGTGCCATACGTTGTTTATGGACTTCCGCCTGAATCAGTTGCGCTGTGCTAATCGCATAGCTGTATTGATGTAATATCGCTTTGCGTTCTTCATCCAAATATAATTGATAGGCGGCAAGATCTCGAGCCGTCCCGATTTCATCTTCTAATTCAATGATAAAGGCTTTTCCGTAGTGCCTTTCTAACCGTTCTAATAATTTAGCAAACACCTGTCGATATCCTATCGGTGTGTAGCAGATTAAATTATTTTCATGATTAAGTTGGTTGTCCGGTGTGTTATGGAAATCTTTTACGGCTTCCGCTGCTTCAATTAGAGGTGTGCATCCGGTATCCGGCGCACCAAGAACGATATGGCGCATCCAACGTTTACGCATTGCGGGGTCGTCAATTAATTTTTGTAAAAAAACCGCCGGCAAAAAAATATCGCTATACATAATATCGATATGGTTTATGCCTGCCGGCAAATGAATATAAGGCAACGACATGCCAAAACGGGCTTGTTCTTGGCTAATCTTATTCCCGTAAAAATGATATTGGGTGAAGGAAAAATCCGAACTTGTCTCTCTGACCCCTTCTAACTCTGCGACATCCGGCGAATCGTATTTATAAATATACCAAGCATACATGTCTGATTTTGCACTGGTTTTTTCCTCCGGCGCCACGTCTAACGCAAGAATATAGACGTAGCCCGCACGTAACAAACGACGTTCATAATCTTTTTGCCATTCGGTTAAATTACAAAGCGGATTGCTATCGGTTCGACATGCCTTTAAACGCTCCGTTTGCAAAGCTAATCGCACCGGATAAACCAATGTGCCTTCTTGACATGTTTTAACGACTGAAAGTGAATCATTTGCTGTTGCCATTATTCTTTTTCCCTTTTTACAAATTGGTTATATAACACCGCCGCTTGTTCTTCTCTTGAGTAATGCTGATTTTCTAATTGATACTCCAGCTGTTCAAATTGCTTGAGCTTCTCCATTATCGTTGCCGAGATTTTAGCAACTGCATATAGGCTGACACTTTTTCCCGTGGGGTAATTTTTCTCAAACGCCTCATCAAGATAAGTGAAAATAGTTCTATGGGGAAAGTTTGGATCTTTTTCCCAAAGAGAGGCATTTTCAGTAATGATCTCAGTAAAAGTTTTCTCTCTTTTTCTCAGCCATTTTTGTCTTTTTAACCCATTAAATTCATATTTTGTCAATTTTATTGGCGATGGAATGGTATCTTCAGGTAAGGTTTTTAATTGATAATAATAAAATGAATCATCAAAACCTGAACCGAATGCGTATATTATGCGTTTGCCGTCACAAAAAAATTTACTTAATTTGCTAGGGATTACAGCGATGGTCTCTAAATAATTACGCAATACCCTCGGATCATAAAAACGAAAGAAAAACCATTTTCCATTTTCATCCTGCTGCATAGCAAAATGGCGTAAATGCTGATATACCTTTTCAAAATCATAATAGGAATGAATGAAAATACCCTGTTCATCATCCCAGTTATATTTTGTAAAAATTTCATGCTTTTGGGTGAAGAATCCGGCGACATTATCATTTCTTTGCAATTCCGGAAAAATTTCAATCAAATAAGGACCTATTTTTTGAGTTTTCTCCCCAAATTCACCTTGAAATAAATTTCTCGCATTGTTTGGTAAACGCTCCGGTTCAAAATATTTTACTTTGTTCGAATCAAGCACAATATAGGTTTTTAATGGTGGTAGTAATTCACCAAATAATTGTTTATCCCTTTCTTGTTGTGCGGAATCGACGATAGGTTTTTTGAACACCGGTTCAATAAAATCATCGGCAGATTGCTCAAATAAATTTGGCTGAATGGGTTCGTTCTGCCAAAGTAATTTTAAAATTTCATCCGGTGCAATTTTTTGCGGGTGACAATCCAGTTGTAGCGGATCAAGTGGAACAACACCATAAATTTTATGCCGAAGTAGGTAGTCTGTTTTTTCCGATGGCTCTGAACCTGCCATTTTCTCAATTTCAATCACTTTCACTTCATTTTCAAATAATTGCTGTGCGTAATGAAATAAGCCTAATCGCCCATGACGTTGAAAAAATAATGTGAGGGGGATAGGTGCAAGATGAGGATGGCAAATGATGCGGTGTTTTTGTAAAAATGACTCTATTCTACTTTCAAAATCGGCTCGACTTTCTGCAAATGTCAGCAAAGCAACAAAGGTTTCCATTTGTTGTGGCGACTGAATATAAGCAGTTGAAATCCAAACTGAACTATTCATCATAATCCTTGTTTATAAAGCATTAAAATCTAATTGTATTGACATTGTATAGTGTCATTCCAAAAATTGGATGATTTAATTGATTAACTTAAAAATACAACGCCATATTATATAGTGTTTTAAACCATTAAACTTGGCTTTATTTGTTTTTCATTATAATAGCTAATATATCTATGTCGTGGAGTTTTCGCTTTTATCACGCATAATCATTAAAATAATTCATTAATTTCTTGAAAATAATGAGTTTGCATAATAATAAGAAATACCTCATTCTATCTTCATTCGGACGTTTAGCCGTCTAAATCACCCACAACATCATAGATGAGGAACTTATTATGGCAACATTTCATTTATCCGGTTTTCCACGTGTTGGCGCAAAACGCGAACTTAAATTTGCACAAGAACGTTATTGGCGTGGAGAAATTGCCGAGCAAGACTTATTAGACATTGCCAAAGCATTACGTGAAATCAACTGGAAGCACCAAGCGGCTGCAAATGCGGATTACATCGCCGTAGCAGATTTCACTTTCTACGACCATATTTTAGATTTACAAGTAGCAACCGGTGCTATTCCTACCCGTTTTGGTTTTGATAGTCAAAATCTTACTCTTGATCAATATTTCCAACTGGCACGTGGTAATAAAGAACAATTTGCTATCGAAATGACCAAATGGTTTGATACGAACTATCATTATCTTGTACCGGAATTCCACGCAGACACCCTATTTAAAGCAAACCCTGCGCATTACATTCAACAAATTCGTGAAGCCAAGGCCCTTGGATTAAATGCTAAACCAACCCTTGTCGGGCCATTAACCTTCTTATGGTCAGGAAAAGAAAAAGGTGAGGCATTTAATCGTTTTGATTTACTTCCGAAACTTCTCCCTGTTTATGTGGAGCTCCTAAATTCTCTGGCGGCAGAAGGTGTGGAATATATTCAAATTGATGAACCAGCCTTAACTGTCGATTTACCTGCTCAATGGGTTACCGCATACAAAGAGGTTTATGCCATATTAACCACACAAGTGGAAGCAAAATTATTATTAGCGACTTATTTTGGTTCTGTGGCGGAACACGCTGATTTATTAAAATCTTTACCCGTTACAGGTTTACATATTGACTTGGTACGAGCCCCTGAACAACTTTCGGCCTTTGTTGATTATGACAAAATTTTGTCTGTAGGTATCATTGATGGTCGTAACATTTGGCGGGCAAATTTAAACCAAGTGTTAGACATTGTAGAACCATTAAAAGCTAAATTAGGCGATCGTTTATGGATTGCACCAAGCTGTTCCCTACTCCATACACCTTATGATTTATCAATAGAAACCCAATTACAGGCAAACAGACCTGAACTTTATAATTGGCTTTCTTTCTGTTTACAAAAAATTCAAGAATTACGTGTCATTAAGACCGCACTTGAACAAGGTCGCCAAGCTGTTCAAGGGGAAATTGGTGCCAGTCAAGCTGCTACCGATGAACGTGCTAACTCAAAAGATATTCATCGTCCTGAAGTTGCCGAACGTTTAGCAAACCTACCAAAAGGTGCCGATCAACGCAAATCACCGTTTGCAGAAAGAATTAAATTACAAAATGCGTGGTTAAATTTACCACTACTCCCGACTACTACCATAGGATCTTTCCCACAGACCAAAGAAATCCGCTTAGCCCGTGCCGCCTTTAAAAAAGGTGATTTAAGCTTGGCGGATTACGAAGCGGCAATGAAAAAAGAAATTGAATTGGTTGTACGTGAGCAAGAAAAATTAGATTTAGATGTATTGGTTCATGGCGAGGCTGAACGTAACGATATGGTGGAATACTTTGGTGAATTATTAGAGGGTTTTGCCTTCACTAAATTCGGTTGGGTGCAAAGCTATGGCTCTCGTTGTGTAAAACCACCGGTGATTTACGGTGATGTTGTCCGTCCTGAACCAATGACAGTACGTTGGTCTCAATATGCTCAAAGTCTAACGAAAAAAGTGATGAAAGGCATGCTGACAGGCCCTGTCACTATTTTACAGTGGTCTTTTGTTCGCAACGATATTCCTCGTTCGACAGTCTGTAAACAAATTGCCGTCGCACTTTCCGATGAAGTATTAGATTTAGAAAAAGCCGGAATTAAAGTGATTCAAATTGATGAGCCCGCAATCCGCGAAGGTTTACCACTCAAACGGGCAGACTGGGATGCTTATTTACAATGGGCCGGTGAAGCATTCCGTTTAAGCACAATGGGTTGTCAGGATGATACGCAAATTCATACACATATGTGTTATTCCGAATTTAATGACATTTTACCGGCTATTGCAAACTTAGATGCCGATGTTATTACTATAGAAACTTCTCGTTCTGATATGGAACTCCTCACCGCCTTTGCCGATTTCAAATATCCAAATGATATAGGCCCGGGGGTGTATGATATTCATAGCCCACGCGTTCCAACTGACGATGAAGTTGAACATTTATTACGTAAAGCATTACAAGTCGTACCAAAAGAACGTTTATGGGTCAATCCGGACTGCGGCTTAAAAACCCGAGGTTGGAAAGAAACTATTGAGCAATTAAAAGTGATGATCGATGTAACGAAAAAAATACGTAAAGAATTAGCATGTTAATGATCATGCAAAAATGTACTAGGTTAGTGTAGTAAAGGGGGTATTCCCCTTTTTTAACCAGTGGAGTAGATCTAACGTTTTCCTCTAAAGAAAATAAATCAATTCTTAATTGATTTATTTTCAATCGTTACTTTACAAGGTTTTATATTGTTCATACAAGGATAAATAAAAAAGTCACTATTCTTCTTTCCTATATCTTGAATCAAAATAAAGGTGCCATTACATCTTCCAAAGATGTAATAATCCTCTTCAGACAATGTAATTTGAGCATAAGTTTTGGGGAAAATCTGAGCATAATAACCAATCATAAAAGCTGATAAAGCAAAGTAGAAATACACTATAGTAAGCGCAGTGAGTAAGTAAATTTTATGATTTTTAATATCCCTAATAATTTTTTTGATACTAATATGGTAACTATGTTTTTTACAAATAAGCGATATGGCTATTGCCCCAAGTAAATAAATAGAAATGATGACATAGTCAGTTTTATGTGTAATTAGTGATAACTGAACTAATAATGGAGTAAATACAATACTTAACACAACAAACGTTCGAATTGATGCAACTGTTGTTCTTGAGAATACTCGTTTTGCACTCCTAATAATAATCCAGCCTATGGCACAAGTTATGAATATAATCATTGAAACGAATAGTACATAACCAAGTGCTCTAGCAATGTTATTGATACCAACTTCTACAAATTCCCAAGGATAGCCATAATAGTAAAACTTAGCCCATCCATGTATGTAAGCGACTGACCAACCCAAAAAAGAGATATAAGCAATAAAAAAAGAAGAGTTGATGATAATGTTTGAATTTGTTTTCATTCTAATTGACATAAATAGGGTATAAAAGGAAGAAAACTACATAATTTACTTGGTATTGTCAATTTTTAATAATTTTTGCGATGCTATAACTTTTTTATTGTTGTAACGAGTTCTTTCTTCTAATCACGCCTAACAGCGCTAAAACATAACGGTCTAATCAGCCCAGAGAACAAATTTAGTTTAGCTAGTTACGCCAAAAATACGAATCCAGTATAGCCTGTTGTTTATCTTTTGGAGCAAACTTGCGTATCAGGAAAGGGACAAGTCATGTTTCCACATATCTTTCGCATCATTTCTGCATTAACACCACGGTGTCAATGCAGTAACCTCTTGCCCAAAAGAGGTAGGTCTACCACCACCTTCACATAAGGTGGTTTAAAAATAATAAAGCCTCCTAATTAGGAGGCGCTCATTTCATTATTCAGAATCTTGTGGTTTTTCGATTTCGACCGCACTTTCTGATTCATTTTCAGTAGCAACATTTGAATAAGCCGCTTGTGAGATTTTCGTTTCTTCCCAACCTGAAGGCGGTGTGACCGGCTCACGATTCATTAATTGCTTAATTTGTACTTCTTCGATGGTTTCATATTTCACAAGTGCGTCTTTCATCGCATGCAAAATATCCATATTCTCAATAAGAATTTGTCTCGCACGCTCATAATTACGCGTTATGATTGCACGGACTTCTTCATCGATAACATGAGCTGTTTCATCAGACATATGTTTCGCTTTTGCCATTGAGCGACCTAAGAAAACTTCCCCTTCGTCTTCTGAGTAAAGAATCGGACCAAGTTTTTCAGAGAAACCCCATTGCGTCACCATATTGCGGGCAATATTGGTTGCCACTTTAATATCGTTAGAAGCACCGGTAGAAATATTTTCTTCACCGTAAATCAAATCTTCTGCCAAACGACCCGCATAAAGAGTTGAAAGTTTACTTTCTAATTGTTTTTGGCTGATGCTGACTTGATCCCCTTCCGGTAAGAAGAATGTAACACCTAATGCACGACCACGAGGAATAATCGTGACTTTGTGAACAGGATCATGTTCAGGCACTAAATATCCCACAATGGCATGACCGGCTTCATGATAAGCAGTAGATTCTTTTTGTTTCTCCGTCATAATCATGGTGCGACGTTCCGGTCCCATATTAATTTTGTCTTTTGCTTTTTCAAACTCAAGCATGGAAACTTTACGTTTATTATTACGAGCGGCAAATAGCGCAGCTTCATTGACAAGATTGGCAAGATCCGCACCTGAATAACCCGGTGTACCACGCGCTAATGTCATGGCATCCACATCCTCAGCCAATGGTACTTTGCGCATATGTACTTTTAAAATTTGCTCACGACCTTTTACATCCGGCAATCCTACCACAACTTGACGGTCGAAACGTCCCGGACGGGTTAATGCAGGATCTAATACATCGGGACGGTTAGTTGCGGCAATGACAATTACCCCATCATGACCACCAAAACCATCCATTTCAACGAGCATTTGGTTAAGAGTCTGTTCACGTTCATCATGACCACCGCCCAAACCTGCGCCACGCTGACGACCTACTGCATCAATTTCATCAATAAAGATCAAACAAGGAGCATTTTTTTTCGCTTGTTCAAACATATCACGAACGCGGGAAGCACCCACACCCACAAACATTTCAACAAAGTCAGATCCCGAAATAGTGAAAAACGGTACTTTAGCTTCACCGGCAATGGCTTTTGCCAATAATGTTTTACCGGTACCCGGAGGGCCTACCATTAAAATCCCTTTTGGAATTTTGCCGCCTAAATTTTGGAATTTGGTCGGATCACGTAAAAAATCAACAATCTCACCGACTTCTTCTTTCGCTTCATCACACCCCGCAACATCGGCAAACGTCACTTTGATTTGATCTTGACTTAACATTTTTGCACGACTTTTACCAAAGCTCATGGCCTTGCCGCCACCGCCTTGCATTTGACGCATAAAGAAAATCCATACGCCCACAAGAAATAGCATTGGGAACCAAGAAATTAAAATTTGTGAAATTAAGCTACGTCTTTCAAATGGCGTACCCTCTACCTTCACTTTTTTACTTAATAAATCATCAAGTAATTTTTTATCTTCCAATGGTGGCATAACAGTCATGTATTTTGAACCATCGCTTTTTGTTACCGTAATTTCATTGGTATCAAAACGAGCTTCCTTTATTTGACCATTGCTCACATCGTAAACAAACGTCGTATAGTCAGTAGAATTTTCTACCGAATTAGAATTGAAACTCTGATAAGCTGTCATCATAACAACCGCCACCACGATCCAGAGTACCAAATTTTTGACCATATCGTTCAAAGTTTAACCTGCCTTTCCTAAGTTAAAGTTAATAAATTCGCCACAAAGATACTATATATCACAAACTATGAAAAGCTATCAAAGTGATTCGCCTTTATAGCCCGTAGCCACAATATAAACTTCACGGGAACGTCCACGTGAAGCCTCCGGTTTACGTACCTTCACTACACTAAATAAAGATCGAATTTCGCGTAAATATTCATCAAAGCCTTCTCCTTGAAATACTTTGACGACAAAACCACCTTTGTGCGCCAGAACCTGTTTACACATATCCAACGCCAATTCAACCAGATACATAGCACGCGGAATATCCACTGAGGGCATACCGCTGAAATTAGGAGCCATATCCGACATCACCACATCTACCTTGGCTTTGCCTACACGTTCAAGTAAAGCATTGAGGACATTTTCATCACGAAAATCGCCTTGTAAAAAATCAACCCCGACAATAGGATCCATTTCCAAAATATCACAGGCAATTACCCGCCCTCTATCACCGATTTGGCTCACAACATATTGTGACCATCCACCCGGTGCAGCGCCAAGATCCACAACGGTCATTCCTGATTTAAATAATTTGTCCGTTTGCTGAATTTCATCAAGTTTAAAATAAGCACGGGAACGCAATTTTTGCTTATGTGCTTTTTGTACAAACGGATCTTTAAAATGTTCGTTTAGCCAACGAGAAGAACTCGCCGAACGTTTTTTCTTTCCCATAATTTCTGTCTTTCGTACTATTTTTTGTAGTAGTTTTGCCTATATTTGGGTACAATCTGCCAAATTCAAGACTTAATGAGCCTAAAAAAACAGAAAATCTCTGTTTTTTCTGACCGCTCTTTTTATTATTCGTATTCATTTGTAGGATTCCTTATGACAACCTTATCAACCAAACAAAAACAATTTTTAAAAGGTCTTGCACACCATCTTAACCCAGTGGTTATGCTCGGAGGCAATGGTTTAACCGAGGGCGTACTCGCCGAAATCGAAAATGCACTGGCGCACCATGAGCTCATTAAAGTAAAAATTGCCGGCGCTGATCGTGAAACCAAACAATTGATTATTGATGCGATTATTCGTGAAACCCAAGCCTCAAACGTTCAAACTATCGGACATATTTTAGTGCTTTACAAACCTAGCGAAGAGAAAAAAATTCAACTTCCACGGAAATAATCTATAGAAAGTGCGGTTAAAAATGACCGCACTTTTTTATTGACTAAATGTAATTGACCTCAATAACTTCAAATTCAACATTACCACCCGGAGTGGCAATATTCACCGTATCATCAATTTCTTTACCAATTAAACCGCGTGCAATCGGGGAATTCACGGAAATCAAACCTGATTTAATATCCGCTTCATCATCGCCGACGATTTTATAAGTAATTTCTTCCTCTGTATCCGTATTGACCAACACGACCGTTGCACCAAAAATTACTTTACCGTTATTCGGTAATTTAGTGACATCAATCACTTGGCTATTTGCCAATTTGCCTTCAATTTCTTGAATTCGTCCTTCACAAAAACCTTGTTGTTCACGTGCAGCGTGGTATTCTGCATTTTCTTTTAAATCGCCATGTTCACGGGCTTCTGAAATTGCTTTAATAATTTCGGGGCGACGAACATTTTTCAAGAAATCCAATTCTTCTCTCAACAGCTCCGCTCCACGCATAGTCATTGGGATTTGTTTCATAGCTTCATTCCTTAAAATTTAATAAAAAGAAAACTACGGCAAATTGCAAAAACATTACCGTAGCGACTTAAAATAAATTGTACACAAGAAAATGATTTACTCTCGTGAGTTCGAGGACTATTATTGTCCGTCTTGAAAGAAATAGCAACCAGAACCGTTAATAATGGAAAAAATATCTTCAATTTCGACCGCACTTAAAGCGGTATTTTTCACACTCGGCTTTTCCCTTTCCAGTTATGCAGAAATTAATCTTCCCACGATTACCGAACATCTACCCGAAGGTGCAACAGTAGGGGTTATTGCTAAAAATCTGAATCAAGATCAAATCATTGCAAATTATCACAGCTCTGCTTTTATGTTGCCGGCAAGCACCCAAAAAGTATTTACCGCCGTTGCCGCAAAATTAGTGCTTGGTGACAACTTCAGATTTGATACAGCCTTATTAACCAATGGCAAAGTTCAAAATGGGCTTTTAGAAGGCAATCTAATCGTACGTTTTACCGGTGATCCGGATCTCACCAGCGGTCAACTTTATAGTTTACTTGCCGAATTAAAAAAACAAGGTATCAATAAAATCAATGGCAATCTCATATTGGATACTTCCGTATTCTCCAGCCATGATCGCGGTTTAGGCTGGATTTGGAATGATTTAACCATGTGTTTCAATTCCCCGCCTTCCGCCGCAAATATTGATAATAACTGTTTCTATGCGGAACTAGACGCCAATCAAGCCCCTGGAGAAACCGTCAAAATCAGCGTGCCGGCACAATTTCCGATTCAAGTGTTCGGACAAGTTTATGTGGCAGATAGCCGTGAATCGCCTTATTGTCAATTAGATGTAGTCGTTCATGATAATAATCGCTATCAAGTGAAAGGTTGCCTTGCCCGTCAAACAAAACCTTTCGGTTTAAGTTTTGCGGTACAAGATCCCGATGCTTACGCAGCAGCAATTATTCAACGCCAACTCAAACGGTTAGACATCGAATTTAACGGTAAAGTATTACAACCGCAAAAACCACAACAAGGACAACTGTTAGCACAACATTTCTCTAAACCTTTACCGGATTTATTGAAAAAAATGATGAAAAAATCCGACAATCAAATTGCAGATTCTTTATTTCGAGCCATTGCCTACCATTACTACAAACGTCCGGCATCCTTCCAACTGGGAACCTTAGCGGTTAAATCCGTTTTACAAAAACAAGGCATCAAATTCGGCAATAGCATCTTAGCTGATGGTTCAGGTCTTTCACGCCATAACTTGGTCGCGCCCAAAACAATGCTTTCCGTATTAGAATATATGGCGAAAAATGAAGATAAGCTACATTTAATGGAAACCTTCCCTATTGCAGGCGTGGACGGCACGATCAGCGGACGTGTCGGATTAATTAATCCACCGTTGGTAAAGAATGTGATCGCTAAAACAGGTTCATTAAAAGGGGTTTACAATCTTGCAGGGTTTATGACAAATGCACGTGGCGAAAAAATCGCTTTTGTTCAATTTATCAACGGTTATTCCACAGGTGAACTTGAAAATAAAACAAAACGCGCCCCTTTAGTGCAATTTGAAAGCGGACTATATAATCAATTATACAAAGAATAATAAAACAACTGCATAGAATAAAATATTTGACCGCACTTTGAGCAACAACTACTTTTTAAAACGCAACTCAAAGTGCGGTTAATTTTAAGAGTATTTCTTGATAGCCTGTGATTATTTAGCCTTTAATAAAGCCGGTACTTTCAATAAAATTAATTCATTATCATCTTGATGATTAGGTTGGCGACTTGATGAAAATGGAAAATTATTGTCATTGCCGACGATAATATGTTCATTATCAACAACATCAAGGTTCTCAATAGTAAAAAACGGGAATTTTAATACGCCATCATTCAAAGGTTTGAGACTTATTTTATTTGGGTCGGAAATATTTAATAAATCAATATAGGCAAGTTTTTTCACTGCTTTACCCACATTATCCGAGGAGAATGAGACTTTATAAACCCGCTTAAATTTTGCAGGTTCAGAAAAACAATGCGTGGTATCAACCGAGTTTTTACAGGCTTTATCCTCAGTTCCTTCACCATTATCCCGTTCTATGATCAATCCGTTTTTTGCATCAAGCAGATTAAAATCACCAATCGCATTATGTTCGTTTTCTAAAGGATAAAACCAATAACGTCCCGTCCATTCTTGTTTATCAACATCAAATTCTAAAATGCGCAATGAAACTTTTCCATCCACGGTTTCCCAACCTTGTTTTTTCTCATCCCATAACGGTCCTTCTAGCAATGGATAAAGGTATTTACCGTCAGGTGATAAAGCCATCCCTTCGTATCCTTTCGAACGTTTTAAATTGACACTTTTATGGAAACCGTTTGGGGTGCCAGGTGAGACGATTTGATAATGATCGGGAGATTGAATTTTTCTTCCACCTATTTCTGTTTCAAATACGGATAACACTTTTCCGTTTAAATCCGTTTTGATTAAATACGGACCAAATTCATCACCAATCCAAATATTATTGCCGATAATTTGAAAACTTTCTGTATCAAAATCTGCCCCGGTTAAATATCTTTCCTTTGTGTCTTCATGCACAATACGAAATGGTACTTTTTTATCCGGATCAGCTAAAAAGACAGTCTTAAGCGGTTCAAATTTTCCCTGCGACCAATTAATTTTATATTGATTCAAATACAGCATCGAATCCGGCGAATTGGCTTTACTACCAAAGCCGTTATCGGTAAGGATCCATACCGTATCTTTTCCAACCACTTTTATTCCGGAATGACCTTGTCGCGGCTGATTTTGAATCGGTAAAAAATAGCCTGTTTCACGATCTTTTGATTTTCCCGATATGGATTGCAATTTTTCCACCCGCTTAAAAGTCGTATATTTTCCCGCTGTTTTTAAGTCATTCGGTGCATCATCCGGTACGGTAACTACGGCATTTGCGGGTAATACTGCATAACCGGCTAGTTCAGCCGGAGTTTCAAAAGCCGATGGTATTTCCGCAACACTTGTCATACTTAAAGTGAAGCTCAATACAGCAAGGTAATATTTATTTTTCATACAGTTTCCTCTTTAGTCTATGTTGCTAAAGAGAATACGTTGTAAAAGTGACGAGAGTATGACAATAAAAATAATATGGCTATAAAAAAGCAGTCTATCCATAACCACAGTGAAATACCATTTTGTGTAGATTAATATTGCTCTAGATAATACTTAAAAAAACAACCGCACTTTAATCCATTCATAATGAATAAATAAAGTGCGGTTGATTTTGAGTTGGTCGATAAGCCGAGTTCTGTCGTGGACAATCATTCCTCTAGGCGACGAATTACTCCGCCGCTCAAGCGACCTACCCGAACTCTGGACGGGCCATCCATTGAGCTCCTATTTGGTCTTGCTACGAGTGGAGTTTACCCTGCTGCCAACCGTTACCGGCGACACGGTGCGCTCTTACCGCACCCTTTCACCCTTACCGCTTACACGGCGGTCTGCTCTCTGTTGCACTGGTCGTAGGCTCACGCCCCCCGGACGTTATCCGGCACTCTGCCCTGTGTAGCTCGGACTTTCCTCTCGTTTACTTGTCCCACTAGGTCGTGCGAACACGGTTAAGGGCTTCAATAAACCAGCGATTGTCTAACCAACTCGGCGCGTAGTATAGAGATTAATAAAAGTGCGGTCAACAAAATCCAATGGATTTTGAACATTGGCTTTGCCAACGGCGGTGAAGCCGTAATTAATCACATCAGCGATTACATATAATTTTTCATTCGTATTTTTACTGCATTCAGCTAAAATACCCACAATTTTAACCGCACTTTAGGACTGTCCATGAACTATCTACAAATTGCACGGGATACACTTTCCGTCGAAAGTCTTGCTCTTACCCAATTAAGCCAACGTTTAGACGAAAATTTCAACCAAATCGTTGAGCTTATTTTGGCTTGCCAAGGGCGTCTTGTCATTGGGGGAATTGGCAAATCAGGTTTAGTTGGTAAAAAAATGGTCGCCACTTTTGCCTCTACCGGGACACCAAGTTTCTTTCTGCATCCCACTGAGGCTTTTCACGGTGATCTGGGTATGCTCAAACCGATTGACATTGTCATGCTGATTTCCTATAGCGGTGAAACGGATGATGTGAATAAACTCATTCCAAGCCTAAAAAACTTCGGCAATAAAATTATTGCCCTCACCAGCAATAAACACTCAACCCTTGCCCGCCATGCGGATTACGTCTTGGACATTACCGTTGAGCGTGAAGTTTGCCCAAATAATCTTGCCCCTACCACCTCAGCCCTTGTCACACTGGCATTAGGTGATGCCCTTGCAGTATCGCTCATCACGGCAAGAAATTTCCAACCTGCCGACTTTGCTAAATTCCATCCGGGCGGTAGTCTCGGTCGTCGTTTGCTTTGTCGTGTGAAAGATCAAATGCAAACCTATTTACCTACAATTTCTCCAAACACCAATTTCACCGATTGCCTAACCGTGATGAACGAAGGAAGAATGGGCGTAGCATTGGTGATGGAAAATCAGCAATTAAAAGGCATTATTACTGATGGTGATATTCGTCGCGCACTCACCGCTAATGGTGCAGAAATTCTTAACAAAACCGCACAAGATTTTATGACACGTTCGCCAAAAACTATTAATCAAAACGAATTTTTAGCGAAAGCGGAAGATTTTATGAAAGAGAAAAAAATTCATTCCCTTGTGGCCGTCGATGATGAAAATAACGTGGTCGGTTTAATCGAATTTTCAAGCTAAGGAAATCAAATGCAACAAAAACTCAAAAAAATTAAATTGGTGATTACCGATGTGGACGGTGTGCTTACTGATGGGCTGCTACATTATGATGCCAATGGCGAAGCCATTAAAAGTTTTCATGTACGTGATGGATTAGGCATTAAAATGTTGATGGAATCAGGTATTCGAGTTGCAGTACTTTCAGGTAGAGATTCTGCGATTTTACGCCGCCGTATTGCTGATCTCGGCATAACCTTATTCTTTCTCGGAAAATTAGAGAAAGAAAGTGCCTGTTTTGAATTAATGAAACAAGCCGGCGTCAAACCGGAAGAAACCGCTTATATTGGTGATGATAGTGTGGATCTCCCCGCTTTTGCCGTTAGCGGGCTTTCTTTCGCCGTGGCAGATGCCCCTCTTTATGTGAAAAATGCCGCAGATTATGTGCTTTCTCTCGAGGGCGGCAAAGGCGCATTTCGTGAAATGTCCGATATGATTTTAACCGCTCAAGGCAAATCTGCGGTCTTTGACAGTGCACAGGGATTTTTAAAATCGGTCAAAAACATGGTGCAATAACCGGAATAATCCCCTTTTTACATCTAAGACTAGGACAGATTGTTTCTCATTCTCTCCGATATTAAACAGTTATACCAGTACATTTAGATTAAATAAAAAAAACAACCGCACTTTTTATAAAAACCACTTACAAAATTAAAATTTAAGTGCTTAAAATTTATTAAGCGAGAAAAAAGGCTGTAAACACAGCCCTTATCTTTACTTCACTTCCCTAAATAAAATCTCACTTGGAATCACCGAACCTTGCCAATAAAGTTCGGTAGAAACTTTTTCTGCCAATTGTAGGAAGGCTTGTGCGATTTCACTTTCCGGGGCATTCACCACTGTTGGGTTGCCGGCATCCAAATCTTCACGAATACAAATATGTAACGGCAGCTGTGCCAACACTTTCACATTGTATTTTTCCGCCATTCTTTCAGCACCGCCTGTGCCAAAAATGGCTTCATTATGACCGCACTTACTACAAATATGAATGGACATATTTTCCACAATACCTAATACCGGTACGGATACCCGTTCAAACATTGAGACCCCTTTTACTGCATCAAGTAATGCAATATCTTGCGGTGTTGTTACCACTACGGCACCGGTTACCGGAATTTGTTGTGACAGGGTAAGTTGAATATCACCGGTGCCGGGAGGCATATCGATGACCAAATAATCTAAGCTATCCCATAGGGTTTCGTTGAGTAATTGGCTTAATGCACTACTTGCCATTGGACCACGCCAAATCGTTGCACTGTCTTCATCCATTAGAAAACCAATAGAGTTCGCCGATAAACCATGAGCTTTAATTGGGATGATATGTTGATTATCAGGTGATGTCGGGCGTTGATGAGGTGCGCCAAGCATATGTGGGACAGATGGACCGTAAATATCCGCATCTAAAATACCGACACGAGCCCCCTGAGCTTGCAATGCAAGAGCTAGGTTCACTGAAACACTGGATTTTCCTACGCCCCCTTTTCCTGATGTCACCGCAATGATATTTTTTACACCTTTTACCGCAGGTTGATTATTCGCACGTTTTAAGGTGGCAATTTGATAATTCACTTCCCATTTGATCACTTTGCAATCTGCTGCCTTTAATAGCTCATCAGAGATTGATTGTTTCAGTTGCGCCACACCACTATTCCACGCAAACGGAAGTTGCAATTCAATGCGTAATGTTTCCCCTCCTTTCTCTACTTTTTTTAGGGCATTTAGCGCAATGAGATCTTTTTGTAGGCTGGGATGGGTAAAATGTTGAAAGAGCTGGAGAAGCTCGCTCTGTTGTTCTGAACCGATATTTTCAGAAAAAAAGATTGCCATAATAAAGTCCTATTAAAATAATGGAGTAAATTCGTCGGGCATATTTAACCACTTTAATCCCACTCTGTTAAGACAAAATGTGGCGAACTAGAAAAAATAACGTTTATCGGGTAAGATAACGAGCAATTTTTTGTGTAATAAAAGAGAATAAATAATGACAGACCAACCCCGTAAAATTTTAGTCACTTGTGCCTTGCCTTACGCCAATGGAGCAATCCATTTAGGTCATATGCTAGAACACATTCAAGCGGATATTTGGGTGCGTTTTCAACGTATGCGTGGCAACAAAATTTATTTTGTGTGTGCCGATGATGCCCATGGTACGCCAATTATGTTGAATGCCGATAAATTAGGTATCACACCGGAAGAATTAATCGCTAAAGCGAAAGCGGATCATGTACGTGACTTTGCCGGTTTTAATATTAGTTTTGATAATTACCACTCCACACACAGCGAAGAAAATAAACAAATCACCGCAGAAATTTATAACAAATTAAAATCAAAGGGTTTCATCAAAAGCAAAGTGATTGCTCAACTTTATGATCCTGAAAAAAATATGTTTTTGCCTGATCGTTTTGTGAAAGGTACTTGTCCGAAATGCAAAGCGGAAGATCAATATGGCGATAACTGCGAAGTCTGTGCTTCCACTTATAGCCCAATGGATTTAATTAATCCACGTTCTGCTGTATCCGGTGCGACACCTGTTGTAAAAGAATCTGAACACTTTTTCTTTGATTTACCGGCATTTGAGAATATGTTACAAGAATGGACGCGTTCCGGTTCCCTCCAACCTGAAATCGCTAACAAAATGCAAGAATGGTTTGAAAGCGGTTTACAACAATGGGATATTTCCCGTGATGCGCCTTATTTTGGTTTTGAAATTCCGGGAGCAAAGGATAAATTCTTCTATGTCTGGTTGGATGCCCCCATTGGTTATATGGCATCGTTCAAAAATCTTTGTGATCGTGAAGGCATTGATTTCAATGAGTTTTGGGCAGAAAACAGCGAGGCGGAACTTTATCATTTTATAGGAAAAGATATTGTCTATTTTCACAGCCTATTTTGGCCTGCCATGTTAGAAGGCAGTAGCTATCGTAAACCGACGAATGTATTTGCCCATGGTTATGTCACCGTTGATGGCGCGAAAATGTCAAAATCCCGTGGAACATTCATTCAAGCCAGTACCTATTTGAATCACATTGATCCTGAGTGTTTACGTTATTACTATGCGGCAAAAATCAATAATCGCATTGAAGATTTGGATTTCAATTTAGAGGATTTTGTCCAACGCGTAAACACTGATATTGTCAACAAACTGGTGAATTTGGCATCACGCAATGCAAGCTTTATCGCAAAACGTTTTGGCGGAAAATTAGCAGATCAATTAGAAGATGAAGCGTTATTTGCAGAATTTACTGCTCGGGCAGAACAAATCTCAAGCTATTATGAAACACGGGAATTTAATAAAGCAATTCGTGAAATTATGGCATTGGCAGATAAAGCCAACAAATATATTGACGATAAAGCCCCATGGGTGATCGCAAAAGAAGAAGGTAGAGAAGCTGAGCTACAAGCAGTCTGCTCTATGGGAATCGAATTATTCCGCATATTGATGACCTATTTAAAACCGGTATTACCAAAACTGGCAGAACGATCAGAAGGTTTCTTACAAAGTGAATTGCGTTGGGATAATCTTCACCAACCTTTGCTTGGGCATACCCTTTCACCATTTAAAGCCCTTTTCTCCCGTTTAGAGAAAAAACAAATTGATGCGGTAGTTAATGAAACAAAAGCGTTATTTGCCGAAAGCAATAAAGCAGCAGAAAAAACTGCGTCAAAATCGACCGCACTTTCTAATGTAGAACCTATTGCCGACACTATCACTATTGATGATTTTGCTAAATTGGATATGCGGGTGGCAAAAGTGCTGAAATGCGAAGCAGTACCGGAATCCAATAAACTTTTACGTTTTGAATTAGACCTTGGTAATCATACCCGCCAAGTATTCTCCGGCATCAAAGCCGCTTATAGCAATCCGGAAGAATTAGAAGGTCGATTTGTGATTATGGTCGCAAATCTTGCACCACGCAAAATGAAATTCGGCGTATCGGAAGGAATGATTCTTTCTGCTGGCAGCGGTGGCAGTGATTTATTCTTACTTTCTGCAGACAGTGGTGTCACAGCCGGTATGCAGGTGAAGTAATCAATTAAGGATTTATTCGGGCGACATTCTGTCGCCTTTTTTAGTTTTCCATTGAAAATTCAAAACATATAACCTCTATAAATCTCAACTATTTAACTTATTTGGAGATCACAATGAAAAGCGAATTAATCTGCTATAAACAAATGCCGATTTGGACAAAAAACAAACTCCCCCAAATGTTTCAAGAAAAGCACAATACCAAAGTCGGTACTTGGGGAAAGGTGAACGTGCTAAAAGGTAAGCTAAAATTTTATGAATTAACGGAAGAAGGCAATATTATTGCCGAACATATTTTCACGCCAGAAACAGACACCCCATTTGTTGAACCGCAAGCTTGGCATCGGGTGGAAGCCTTAACCGATGATTTGGAATGTACCCTTGGGTTTTATTGCAAAAAAGAAGATTACTTCAACAAAAAATACAATATGACAGCAACACATTCCGAAGTGAAAAGTGCGGTCAATATCATCAAACCTTGTAAAACCTTAGATCTCGGCTGCGGTCAAGGCAGAAATTCCCTCTTTCTAAGTTTACTGGGCTTTGATGTCACTTCTTGGGATCACAATGAAAACAGCCTTGCTTTCTTAAACGAAACAAAAGAAAAGGAAAATCTCAATATTTCAACCGCACTTTACGATATTAATACCGCCAATATTCAGGAAAACTACGATTTTATTCTTTCTACTGTGGTATTTATGTTCTTAAACCGCGAACTCATACCGGCAATTATCAAAAATATGCAGGAACATACTAATATCGGCGGGTACAATTTAATTGTTGCGGCAATGTCCACGGATGATGTGCCTTGCCCTTTGCCCTTCTCTTTTACCTTTAAAGAAAATGAACTGAGAGATTATTATCAAGATTGGGAATTGATTAAATACAACGAAGAAATGGGTGAATTACATAAAACCGATGAGAACGGCAATCGTATAAAAATGAAATTTGTGACAATGTTAGCTAAAAAGAAATAACTATTTGGTTTATAAAATAAAAAACCGCATTTTGTGACGACAAAGTGCGGTTTGTTTTTTGTGAGAATTTTTACTTATTCTTCAATAGAACGCAACAATTCGTTGATGCCGACTTTACCTAGGGTTTTCGCATCCACTTTTTTCACGATTACCGCACAGTAAAGGCTGTATTTACCGCATTTTGATGGAAGGCTGCCCGAAACCACCACAGATCCTGCCGGTACACGACCGTAATGAATTTCACCGGTTTCACGATCATAAATTTTGGTGGATTGACCAATGAATACCCCCATTGAAATCACACAACCGTCTTCAACAATGACACCTTCAACCACTTCAGAACGAGCACCGATAAAGCAGTTATCACCAATGATAGTCGGATTCGCCTGTAACGGCTCTAATACCCCACCGATTCCTACACCACCGGATAAGTGAACATTTTTACCGATTTGAGCACAGGAACCTACCGTTGCCCAAGTATCTACCATCGTGCCTTCACCCACATAAGCACCGATATTGACATAAGACGGCATTAAAACACAGTTTTTAGAGATATATGCCCCCTTACGCACGGTGGCAGACGGCACCACACGGAATCCTTCTTGTTGGAAACGTTCTTCAGTGTAATCGGCAAATTTTAATGCCACTTTGTCGTAATATTTTGTTTCTGCACCGTCAATAATTTCGTTGTTATTGATGCGGAATGAAAGCAATACCGCTTTTTTTAACCATTGGTGGGTCACCCACTCACCATCAATTTTTTCTGCCACACGATATTTTCCACTATCCAAACCTTCGATTACTTCTTCAATCGCAGCACGAGTTTCTGTATCTACTGTTTTTGGCGTAATATCCGCACGTTTTTCAAAAGCAGACTCAATAATTGCTTGTAAATTTGACATTGTACTTCCTATTTAGTTATGAATAAAACGACGTTAGTTTTACCATATTTTTAATTCTCACGCAAAAAACACCGAAAAAAATCACCGCACTTTGAAACCCCAAAATGCGGTGATGATAAAAGCCTATCTGAATTATTAAAAGATAGAAAGTGTTAAGCCAACAATAAAAGACATACTTAACACCACTGCGATCATCGCATAACCAAAATCACTCATATTTTCTCCTTAAATTGATGTTGAATCCTCGCCATTCTAGCAAGAAAAAGAAAAAAAACGACCTTTTTTTAAAAAATTTTTGTTATCCACTTAACTATTCTCAAACAATCCTTATAATGGGAAAAATTTTTTTTAAGGAAAATCAAACTTATGGCAACGATTAAAGATGTGGCAAAGATGGCGGGGGTATCTACAACCACCGTTTCCCATGTAATCAATAAAACCCGATTTGTTGCAAAAGAAACGGAAGAAGCCGTTCAGCACGCGATTAAAACCTTAAAATATTCCCCTAGTGCAGTTGCCAGAAGTTTAAAAGTCAATACCACCAAATCTATCGGAATGATTGTTACAACCAGTGAAGCCCCTTACTTTGCCGAAATTATTCATGCGGTAGAAGAACATTGCTATCGACAAGGCTATTCCCTCTTTCTATGTAACACTCAAAATGATCCTGAAAAAATTAAAAATCATTTAGAAATGTTAGCTAAGAAACGGGTGGACGGCTTACTTGTGATGTGTTCCGAATATACCCAAACTTCCCTTGATTTACTTTCCAATTTTTCCAGCGTACCTATGGTCGTAATGGATTGGGGACCTAATGGCGACACAGATATTATCGATGATAACAGCTTTACCGGCGGTTATTTGGCGACAAAACATTTACTTGATTGCGGTCATAAAAAAATCGGCATTATTGCAGGTGAACTGAGCAAAACCACAGCAAGAACCCGTTACGAAGGTTTTGAGAAAGCTATGGCGGAAGCAAATCTGGCAATTAATAAAGATTGGGTAATGGAAGGTCATTTTGAACCCGAAGACGGTTATGAATGTATGAACAAAATCCTTGCTCAAGCAGACTTACCCACTGCCGTATTCTGCTGTAATGATGTCATGGCATTAGGTGCGATTTCTGCCATCACAGAAAAAGGGTTACGTGTGCCGGATGATATTTCTGTCATTGGTTACGACAATATTCATTCATCACGTTTTTATGCCCCTCCACTCACAACGGTCCACCAATCTAAATCCCGATTAGGTGCGCAAGCGGTGAATTTATTATTTGAGCGTATTTCACAAAAAGATAAAGATGACTTAGCACAGCCTCAAAGCCGCATTGATATTCATCCCGAGCTGGTTGTGAGAAAATCCGTTAAAACCATTTCATAAAACCCACTAAAAAATGACCGCACTTTATGTTATGTAAAAAGTGCGGTCGCTTTTTAAGAAAAAATTTATTTTTTCTGTTCTTCATCAATCTTTTCTCTTATAAGGTTTGACCGAACACCTATTTTTAGTTATATCTACGCCTAGTTTTATTTTTTACTTTAATTTTAGGAGTTTGTATGACACAAGAGTATGCTACTCTACGTAATAACATCAATATGTTAGGACGTTTTCTCGGAGAAACCATTAACGATGCACAAGGCGCCGATATTCTTGAACTTATCGAGAATATCCGCAAGTTATCCCGTGATTCCCGTGCGGGTGATGACAATGCACGCCAAGCATTGCTCAAGACACTGGCGAATATTTCAACGGATAATATTATTCCTGTGGCACGCGCATTCAGTCAATTTTTGAATCTAACAAATATTGCTGAACAATATCAAACCATATCCCGTGAACATTCACAAAAAGCCCCTTCAGAACGCTCTTTACACGCCTTATTTACACGTTTAAAAACGGAAAATGCTTCGAAAGAAGAAGTTTATAAAACCATTGAAAAACTCTTAATCGAACTTGTATTAACCGCACACCCGACCGAAACTACACGCCGTTCACTCATCCACAAACACGTTGAAATCAACAAATGTTTAAGCAAATTGGAACATGGTGATCTCACCCAAAAAGAACGCAGCGTAATTGAACGTCTGCTCCTTCGTTTAATTGCCGAAGCTTGGCATACCAATGAAATTCGTACGGTTCGTCCAACCCCTTTTGATGAAGCAAAATGGGGATTCGCCATGTTGGAAAATAGCCTTTGGCAAGCCGTGCCGGAATTTCTTCGTCAATTAAATGAAAATGCACGTGAATTTTTAGGTTATGATTTACCGGTGGGATTGAAACCGGTGCGTATTTCTTCTTGGATGGGTGGCGACCGTGACGGCAATCCGTTTGTTACCGCTCAAATTACCCGAAAAGTGCTGAATTTTGCCCGTTGGAAAGCCGCAGATTTATTTCTACAAGATATCTGCAAGCTAGTTGATGAGCTTTCCATGGTGAAATGTACTAATGAATTTCGCGTGAAATATGGCGATCATTTAGAGCCGTATCGTACCGTTGTAAAAGGCTTACGAACAAAACTCACCACCACCCTCGCTTACTTTGATGATCTCCTTGCCGATCGCCTGCCCCGTGTAACAAAAAGTGACATTATTTTAGAAGATAACCAACTTTGGGAACCCCTTTACGATTGTTATCAATCCCTTATGGCATGTGGTATGCGTATTATTGCAAACGGTTCATTACTTGATATTTTACATCGTATCCGTTGCTTTGGTGTCACCTTGTCACAAATGGATATTCGTCAAGAAAGTACCCGTCATACTGATGCCATTGCAGAAATAACCCGCTATATCGGTTTGGGTGATTATTCCCAATGGACTGAGGAAGATAAACAAGCCTTCTTAATTCGTGAATTAAGTTCACGCCGTCCACTCATTCCTCAAAATTGGACACCTTCCGCCGAAACACAAGAAATTCTTGATACCTGTAAAGTGGTTGCGGAACAAAAACAAGGAGTGATAGCCTGTTATGTGATTTCTATGGCACGTAGTGCATCCGATGTACTTGCCGTTCATTTATTACTGAAAGAAGCCGGTGTTCCTCACCATATCCCCGTAGTGCCCCTGTTTGAAACCTTAGATGATTTGGATGCAGCAGAAGAAGTAATGACCCAACTTTTCAATATTGGTTGGTATCGAGGCGTGATTAACAACCGCCAAATGGTGATGATCGGCTATTCGGATTCTGCCAAAGATGCCGGAATGATAGCCGCCTCCTGGGCGCAATATCGTGCCCAAGAAGCCCTTGTGAATTTAACCGAAAAACTTGGGATTGAACTCACCTTATTCCACGGACGTGGCGGCACAATCGGTCGTGGCGGTGCACCGGCTCATGCAGCGCTACTTTCTCAACCGCCACGCTCATTGAAAAATGGTTTGCGTGTCACTGAACAAGGGGAAATGATCCGTTTTAAACTCGGTTTACCGGCGGTGGCAGTGGAAACCTTCGACCTTTACGCCAGCGCAATTTTAGAGGCCAATCTCCTACCGCCACCAGAACCTAAAGCGGAATGGCGTGCCGTCATGGATGAACTTTCTACTATTTCTTGCAAAATCTACCGTGATGTGGTGCGTGGCGATAAAGACTTTGTCCCTTACTTCCGCAGTGCTACACCGGAGCAAGAACTCTCTAAATTACCACTGGGTTCACGCCCGGCAAAACGTAATCCGAATGGCGGGGTTGAAAGCCTTCGAGCCATTCCTTGGATTTTTGCTTGGATGCAAAACCGCTTAATGTTACCGGCATGGTTAGGGGCAGGCGCAGCAGTGCGTCAAGTGATTGAAAACGGCAAAGGTGAGATTATTGAAGAAATGTGCCAAACATGGCCGTTTTTCTCCACCCGAATCGGGATGTTAGAAATGGTATTCAGCAAATCTGACAGCTGGCTTTCACAACAATATGATCAACGTTTGGTGAAAAAAGAACTTTGGTATTTAGGTGAAAATCTACGCCAACAATTGCAAGCGGATATTCAAACGGTGCTTTCCCTCTCTCATCGTAATGAGCTTATGTCCGATTTACAATGGATTGCTGAATCTATTGCACTACGTAATATCTACACGGATCCGCTCAATCTTCTCCAAGTGGAACTCCTCCACCGTTTCCGTGAAAATCCGGATCACCCAAATCCTGATGTGGAACAGGCCTTGATGATCACCATCACGGGTATTGCAGCAGGAATGCGTAATACGGGTTAGTAGAGCAACCAATAATAAAGTGCGGTCAAATTCAACCGCACTTTTTATCACTTCTCAATCTCCGTCCGCCAAATCCGATTAAACTCCCCCATCAATGCAAATAATTGAGCGGTTTTTTGCTGACCAAATGCATTAAATACCCGTTCAAATAAGATAACCGTCGCTTGATAAATCGGTTCTGCTTGTTGTTTGCCTGATTCGGTTAGACGCATAATTTTTTCACGTTTATCACTTTGGCTTTCAAAAAATTCAATCCAGCCTTTCTCACGATATTCCTTACAAATGTTGAATATGGTTTGTTTTGGGATATACCATTCCTCGCCAATCTGTTTTTGCGTGCATTGTCCATTTTCAGCTGAAGCTATCGGCTACTTATGGATTGGTGTGGCTTCTGCAGTTTTATTTGGCGTTACCGTCGTTCGTCTAGCCATGACAGAAGGCGTACAAGCGGGACACATTTATGCGGTGATGACCTATCTTTGGAGTTTTGCTATGAGCCTTGACGATGCCCCAAGATTAATAGAGCAATTTTCCAATTTAAGAGATATTGGAAAACGGGTTGAGGTGTCATAAAAACGCAAATAAATTTGACCGCACTTTTTATTTCAGTATTATACCGCTCATCACTGAAAAGAGGCAAAATGATGACAACTGAACTTCAAAAACTCACCCCTGACGCAGCCATTGATATTGCTTACGATATTTTCTTAGAAATGGCGGGGGAAAATTTAGATCCGGCGGATATTGTGCTTTTTAACCTTCAATTTGAAGAACGTGGCGCGGTAGAATTTGTGGAAACGGCGGAAGATTGGGAACAAGAAATCGGTGTATTAATCGATCCCGAAGCCTTTGCCGAAGTCTGGATTGGCTTAGTCAATGATAAAGATGAAATGGATGATGTCTTTGCCAAATTCCTCATTTCTCACCGAGAGGAAGATCGTGAATTTCACGTTATTTGGAAAAAATAATTTCTATAAAAATAAGGGGGAAATTATGAATTTCCCCCTTATTTTTCTATTTATTTATCAATTTACGAACCAAAATGGTTAAACCAAAGGTGAAAGCAATAACAGGAAAAGTTACTCCTAATTCGGTTTCCCATTCTTGCCACATTAAAACACGGTAAATGACAAAACCAATAAACCAAACGCCCAAGCCTATCACATCAACGCTTTTCTGAGGTTCGTTTTGTTTAAATACAAAGAAATCTGCAATCAACACTCCAATCATAGGGGCGAATACCGAACCGATAAAAAAGAGAAAATGCTCATATTGCGTAACAGGCAGGATCGTTGCAAGAATAATACCGGTAACCACTGTAAGAATTGAAACCCATTTCACACTCAATTTAGCGTAAATATTATGTAAACTCATTCCTGTAGAGTGTGCCGGTAATGCGGTATTGATCATAGTTGATGTAACGACAATCAGTACACCCACGATACTGACACCGGATAATGCTAAAATTTGAGCGATTTCCGATTTCCCGCTTACAAGTGCCGCCCCTAACCCAATAGAATACATCCAACAGCTTGTGATGGTATAAGCGAGGGTAGAAAGTGCGGTTGTTTTTAGTGGTGTTTTTGTGTGTTTCGTATGATCAGAAACAACCGGGATCCAAGATAACGGCATAATCGTGGCAATCTCTACCGCTGTGCCAAATTTAATCTGATTCACCTCCATCGGTGGCATAAAGTCACGACTGATAATTTGCAATGTCAACCAAAGCATCAATAAAAACATCGTTACCAAAGAAATACTCTTAATCACACCAAGATTAGTAAATCCCATTAACAACCAGACGATAATGAGTACGCCTAACCCAAGGGTGAATAGGGGGAAAAATCCATTTTGTGCATCCTGTTGATTCAAAATAGAAATCACTTCTGCCCCCATATAAATCATTACAGCAGTCCAGCCGATAAGCTGCATCGCATTAAGCACGGAAAAAAGTATCGAACCTTTTTGCCCGAAAGAAATCTGTACTGTTTGCATGGCACTCTTTTGTGTTTTAGCGCCGATTAATCCGGCACAAAAGAACATTGCACCGCCAATAATATGCCCGAGCAGAATAGCGATAATCCCTTGTTTCCAACCAAGGGGGGCAAACCAAGTCCCTGTTAAAATTTCTGCCATGGATATAGCTGCGGTAAACCACACAAGACTGGCGGCAAGATTTGAATGTTTTTGTTGCATTTTTATTCCTTAGGTTAAATGTTGTTAATTAAAATAATATATAAAACTCAATGAGATAGGGTTATATAGGAATGCCAGAAAATAAAACTAATAAAACAGGTGGAAGAATATTTGTGACAACCCCAAAAGAAATTGCGATAGGTGTCACTTCTATTCCCCCCGATTTTTGAATAATAGGCAAAGTACAATCTAATGCAGTCGCCCCGGTGATACCAATAGCTGTTGAGCGAAAATGTTGCATAAAAATCGGAACAATAAATAAACTAATAATCTCTCGAGATAAATCATTAAAAAATGCGATACTCCCTTGTATCGGCCCCCATGCATTTGTCAGCACCACGCTTGATAAAGAATACCATCCCATTCCCGAAGCAAATGCTAAACCTTGTGTGATCGGCATAGTTAAAACCAACGCCGCCACAATTCCCCCAAATAAGGAAGCGATGGTAAATACCATACCGGTCTGAAAACCACGTTTATTAAATAATGCTTCTTTTAGAGAAATTCCATTGTTACGTAGCTGAATACCTACGAAAAAAATCAATGCAATCAACGCATAAAGATTAATACCCACCGGTAAAACAAGATAGGCGTTAAATAGCCAACCACATAAAGTCCCTAAAACAACAGTACTGGAAAGTTTGAAAGAATCAACTAATGAATGCAAACGAGAGGTGATTTTTCCTTGAGGTTTGAGTAATGGTGCTGGATTAAAGCGATCATAAATCATTAATCCAATCATATTTGAGGTTAGAATAATCGCCGAAAGGGCCGCTGCGGTTTTACCAATAATCGGGAGTTTTGTTTCTAAATCATCGAGCTGACCAAGTAAATACCCCATTAAAAACAAGATAACATACAACAAAAACATCACAATTTGATTAATTTTGATGATATGGTTTTTGTTTTTTACTTTCAATAAATAGCCTAATAGCATAGGCACTAGCACAACTAATAATCCGTTTATCACGTCTTGCATGATTGTTTTCCTTTGGGTAGACATTACGTCTACCCTGTTACTAAAAAACTTATCTCAACGCTTTCTCAATCTTCTCAAATAAATCTTTAGAAAGATTTTCAACAGTGCTTAAACGCTCTAACGCACGTTTCATTAGGGTTTGACGTTGGGTGTCGTAGCGGGCGAAACGGATCAACGGTTCTATCAGACGAGCGGCAACTTGTGGATTGCTATCATTAAGTCGAATTAACACATCTGTTAAGAAACGATAACCTGAACCGCTAATTTCGTGGAAAGCCTTAAGGTTTTGATTGGCAAAGCTGCCCACCAAAGCTCGTAAACGGTTTGGATTGTTGAAATTAAAACTTGGATGATCCATAAGATGATTCACAATTTCTAACACATTTTCATCCGGTCGGGTGGCTTGTAAAGTAAACCATTTATCCATCACTAAACCATCGTGTTGCCACTTCTGCTCAAAATCCGCAAGCAATGCATCACGGCACGGAAGGGAGGCTTTGGTTGCCGCCGCAAGTGCAGCAAGCGAATCTGTCATATTATTCGCCGCATTGTAATGCTTATGGACGAGATTATTGCCAAGGGAGATGTAAGCCAAATAATTTAAGCAAAGGTTACGCATTGCACGCAGGGCAATATCCTGCTGAGTGATACGATATTCTTCCAAACGAATATGATTGTAAATTTTAAGTAATGGCTCTTTCAGATGTTCAGCAATAGCACGTAATATAAATTCTCGCGCTGCGACAATGCCATCAGGATCAATGGTTTTGAAACTTTCTGCAAATTCAATCTCTCTTGGTAAGGTAAGAATTAAAGTTGCCAACTCAATATCCGCTTCATAATTTTCTAACACTTGTAAAAGTGCGGTCAAAATTTGAGACGAAATTTCAAAATCCTCCCCTTGTTGGAAGTGGGTAACGTTACGACGTAACTCATTCGTCAATAACATCTGCGCCGCATCCCAACGCACAAAGGCATTGTCAGCAAATTTCAATAAAGTCAGAAGTTGGTCGGTGGTGTAATCATAGTCTAATTTTACCGGCGCAGAAAAATCTTCCAACAACGCAGGAACCGGGCGACCATAAATACCGTGAAATTCAAACACTTGATCTTTTTCAGTAATATTTAGCACGCCATTTAATAGTTCGCCGTCATACTGAAGCATTTGTTTTGTGCCGTCTTGCGCATATAACGCCATTTTAAGCGGAATATGTAAATTCACTTTTTCCATTTGATCCGCTGTAGGTGGAGTAGATTGAGAAACGGTTAAACGATAAATATGGGCTTGTTCGTCATAAGCATCGCTAATCAGCAGTTCCGGCGTGCCTGATTGGCTATACCAACGGCGGAATTGGGTTAAATCAAGCCCACTAGCACGTTCCATCGCGGAAACAAAATCTTCACAAGTGGCGGCTTTGCCGTCATTTTCCGCAATATATAATGCCATACCTTTTTGAAAACCCTCCTCGCCCAACAAGGTGTGTAACATACGAATCACTTCTGCCCCTTTTTCATATACCGTCACCGTGTAGAAGTTATTCATTTCAATCACTTTTTCCGGACGAATCGGATGCGCCATCGGGCCGGCATCTTCGGCAAATTGCGTGGTACGTAAGAATTTCACATTATTGATACGATTTACCGCACGAGAGCCGGTATCAGAAGAAAATTCTTGATCACGGAATACGGTTAACCCTTCTTTTAGACTTAATTGAAACCAATCACGGCAAGTGACTCGGTTACCTGTCCAGTTATGGAAATATTCGTGAGCAATCACACTTTCGATAGCGAGATAATCCTCATCAGTCGCCGTTTGCGGGTTTGCTAACACAAATTTAGAATTGAAGATATTCAATCCTTTATTTTCCATCGCCCCCATATTAAAGAAATCCACCGCGACAATCATATAAATGTCTAAATCGTATTCAAGATTAAAGCGATCTTCATCCCATTTCATAGATTTTTTCAGACTTTCCATCGCCCAATCTGCACGATCAAGATTACCACGATCCACATAAAGTTCTAATGCCACTTCCCGACCACTTTTGGTGATGAATTTATCCCGTAATAAATCAAAATCCCCTGCTACTAAAGCAAACAAATAACTTGGTTTCGGAAACGGATCACTCCACTCAACCCAATGACGCCCCTTGTCTAACTCGCCTCCGGCGATACGATTACCATTAGAAAGCAAGTAAGGATATTTCGTTTTATCTGCGGTGATTTTTGTGGTGTAACGTGCCAAGACATCGGGGCGATCCAGCGTATAAGTAATTTGGCGGAAGCCTTCCGCTTCACATTGTGTGCAAATACCCTCGCCCGATTGATACAGCCCTTGTAACGACGTATTTTCTGCCGGAACAAGAATGGTGACAATTTCCAGCTCAAATTCAACCGCACTTTTATTGCTCAGATTCAAGGTTAAACCTTCGCCATCCTGCTGATAATCGGTGAAAGACTCGCCGTTAAATTTAATGGAAGAAAATTGGAAACTATGACCGTCTAAACGCAAACTGGTTGCTTCGTCATTTAACCGTTGGAATGTTGTGGTTGCAGTCACCACGGTGTGATTCGGATCTAACTGAAAATCCAAATAAATGTCCGTAACAGTAAAATCCGGTTTTTTATAATCTTTTCGATATTTTGCTTTGGCTAACATAATCGGCTCTTTTTTTAAGAAAAAATCGCCCACTAGGATATGATTTTACGGCAAAAGTTGCAATGGAATTTTCTCTCACAACAACCGAGCAAACGTTTGCTTAGGATTGTTAAATTATGCTATCCTACGCACCGTTTTTAATTTTATTTGCGAGCAAAAAATGTCTGCAACACAAGCACAAATTGCCATTGTAATGGGCTCCAAAAGTGATTGGGCAACCATGCAAGAAAGCACACAAATTTTAGATGAGCTCAATGTGTCTTATCACGTTGAAATTGTTTCTGCTCACCGTACTCCTGATAAACTTTTTAGTTTTGCCGAAGATGCGCAGAAAAACGGCTATAAAGTGATTATTGCCGGCGCAGGCGGTGCCGCTCATTTACCCGGTATGATTGCGGCAAAAACCTTAGTTCCCGTACTTGGTGTACCCGTGAAAAGTTCCATATTAAGTGGTGTGGATAGCCTCCATTCCATTGTACAAATGCCAAAAGGTATTCCTGTTGGCACTTTGGCGATTGGACCGGCCGGTGCAGCAAATGCCGCCTTGCTTGCAGCACAAATTCTGGCAGCTTGGGATCAGGATTTGCTCTCACGTTTACAGGCTTTTCGTGAAAAACAAACAAACGCAGTATTGAATAATCCTGATCCACGCGTATAAAACCACTTAAAATCCCACCGCACTTTTTAAAGTGCGGTTGTTTTTTCGATTATTTTTTTGACGAGAAATAAAATGCAACAGTCCTCCCTCTACCCTACGGTTTATGTGCTTGGCAATGGTCAATTAGGCAGAATGCTACGCTATGCCGGCGCACCTTTAGATATTCAAGTGGAACCTTTGGCATTTAATGCCCCCGTTTTTGACTTGCCGAAAAATGCGATTATTACGGCAGAAATCGAACGTTGGGAAAAAACGCCTCTCACCGAATTACTCGGCAACCATCCTCATTTTGTCAATCAAAGTATCTTTGGCTTTTTAGCTGATCGTTTAACGCAAAAATCACTCTTGGATGAACTTGGGCTTTCCACCTCGCCTTGGTGTTTATTGGAAAATAAAGATCAATGGCAAGATGTGTTCCAAAACCTAGGTGAAAAAGTCGTGGTAAAACGCCGTACCGGCGGTTACGACGGACGTGGACAATGGATTATCACGAATGAAAACAAAAGTGAGATTAGTGATGATTTATTCGGTGAAGTGATTACGGAAAAGTTTATTCCTTTTGATTATGAGGTGTCCCTTGTCGGCGCACGTTTCAAAAATGGTGAAAAACGCTTTTATCCTGTGACACACAATCTTCAACAAAATGGCATTTTACGTTATAGCGTGGTGGATACCGCCTTCCCTCAGCAGCCCCATCAGAAAATACAAGCTGAAACGATGTTGGGTAAAATCATGGATAGGCTCAATTATGTGGGTGTAATGGCGATGGAATGCTTTGTGGTGGGCAATAAACTGCTGATCAATGAACTTGCCCCACGTGTACACAACAGCGGCCACTGGACACAGCTTGGTTGTTCCATTAGCCAATTTGAATTGCATTTACGTGCCTTACTGGATTTACCGACTCCAAATTTAGCAACCTTTGCGCCTAGCGTAATGGTGAATTTAATTGGTACAGAGCATAATGCACAATGGTTAAACACCGCATTTGCGCAACTTCACTGGTATGGTAAGGAAGTACGCCCGGGACGGAAAGTCGGTCATATTAATATTTCTCACCCTGATAAATCCGTTATTATTCAACAACTGAGAAAACTTCAAGATACCTTGCCGGAGGATTATCAATCCGGACTAAATTGGACGGTTGACCAATTAAAATAAATTCATTTTTTACCGCACTTTTTGATGTAATCCGCAAAACATAAAAGTGCGGTTAATTTTAGGAGTGTTTTTACTTGCTAAACATTAAGGCTTGCAGTATAAAACGATCGACTAATCCCATTAAAAAAAGGAAAACGCTATGTTTGAAAATATCAAAGCCGCACCTGCCGATCCAATCCTTGGCTTAGGCGAAGCATTCAAAACCGAAACCCGTGCAAATAAAATCAACCTTGGCATTGGCGTATATAAAGATGCACAAGGTGCCACCCCCATTATGCGTGCCGTAAAAGAAGCAGAAAAACGCTTACTTGATAAAGAAAATACCAAAAATTATCTCACCATAGATGGTATCGCAGAGTACAACCGCTTAACTCAAGAGCTTCTTTTTGGTGCAAACAATGATATTGTTAAACAACAACGTGCCAAAACAGTTCAAAGCCTTGGCGGAACCGGTGCATTACGCATTGCAGCTGAATTTATCAAACGCCAAACAAAAGCGCAAAACGTGTGGATCAGCACGCCGACTTGGCCAAACCACAATGCTATTTTTAATGCAGTGGGAATGACAATTCGTGAGTATCGTTATTATGATGCAGAAAATAAAACGCTAGATTGGGATAACTTAATCAGCGATTTAAGCAATGCAAACGAAGGCGATGTAGTGCTTCTCCACGGTTGCTGCCACAATCCGACAGGTATTGATCCAACAGTGGAACAATGGAAACAACTTGCTGATCTTTCTGCAAAAAACGGTTGGCTACCATTATTTGATTTTGCTTACCAAGGTTTAGCAAACGGCTTAGATGAAGATGCTCTCGGTTTACGCACCTTTGCTGCAAATCACAAAGAATTACTCGTTGCCAGCTCTTTCTCGAAAAACTTCGGTTTATATAATGAACGCGTAGGTGCATTTACCTTAGTGGCGGAAAACTCAGATATTGCTTCAACTGCATTAACTCAAGTAAAATCCATTATCCGCACACTTTACTCTAACCCGGCATCTCACGGCGCTGCAACAGTTGTACAAGTGCTAAGCGAGCCACAACTTCGTCAATCTTGGGATGATGAACTAACCGAAATGCGTGAGCGAATCAAAAAAATGCGTCATTTATTTGTACAGTTATTGAAAGAATTCGGTGCCCAACAAGATTTTAGTTTCATCATTGAACAAAACGGCATGTTTTCTTTCAGTGGTTTAAGCCCTGAACAAGTAGATCGCTTAAAAGAAGAATTCGCTATTTATGCAGTACGTTCAGGTCGCATTAATGTAGCGGGCATTACAGAAGACAACATCCGTTATTTATGTGAAAGTATTGTGAAAGTGCTTTAATCCTCATTCGTGACTTAAGTAAAAAGCGCATCATGTGTGCGCTTTTTATTCCGAAATAAAACACAAACAAAGGTATGCAATTTTCATTCAATTTAATATAGCAAAAATTAACATTGCACTTTATACTACGCACCTTCATTCTAGATAGAAAATCAAATCAATCATCCCAATCGAAATTCTGAAAACTTGGCTATTCACTTAGTGTCAAGTCATTTTAATTGAAGGAACTAAAAATGCATTTAACATCAAGAGAACAAGAAAAGCTCATGCTTTTTCTTGCAGGTGAGCTAGCGGCAAAACGCAAAGCTCGCGGCGTAAAATTAAACTACCCAGAATCCATTGCCTACATAGCCAGTCATTTGCAAGAAGCCGCCCGTGATGGTATGACGGTAGCAGAAGTGATGGAATATGGCGCAACACTTTTAACTATTGATGATGTCATGGAAGGCATCCCCGAAATGGTACATGAAGTACAAATTGAAGCAACCTTCCCCGATGGCACTAAGTTAGTGACAGTGCATAATCCGATTAGATAATCGGCAGAGTGTAAGAATTAAAAATCCATGCACGCAAGCAGCTGATTTTTCATAACATATAAAATCATAAAAAAACTGCGTGAATGTTGTTCACACACCCTACAAAATACAGGAAATAAATCAAATGATCCCAGGCGAATACAAATTAGCAAACGGTGATATTCACGCCAATATTGGGCGAAAAACCGTGAAAATTGATGTAGTGAATAAGGGCGATCGCCCAATCCAAGTCGGCTCCCATTACCACTTTTTTGAAACAAATAATGCCCTTGAATTTGACCGCACTTTAGCTCGTGGAATGCGTTTAAACGTTCCTTCAGGCAATGCAGTTCGTTTTGAACCGGGTGAGGCTAAAACCGTAGAATTAGTAGAATTTGGCGGAAACAAAATTATTTACGGTTTCCATAACAAAATTGACGGAAAATTATAAGGAAGAAACAATGGCATTAACTATACCAAGAGCCCAATATGTTGCAACTTATGGTCCAACCGTAGGCGATAGTGTGAGATTAGGCGACACCGATTTATGGGCAACCATTGAACAAGATTTACTCACCAAAGGCGATGAATGTAAGTTTGGTGGAGGAAAAAGTGTGCGTGACGGTATGGCACAATCCGGCACAGAAACGCGCGACAATCCCAATGTACTGGATTTTGTCATTACTAACGTGATGATTATTGATGCGAAACTTGGCATTATCAAAGCCGATATTGGTATTCGTGACGGACGTATTGTCGGCATCGGTCAAGCCGGCAATCCTGATACAATGGATGGTGTCACTCCAAATATGATTATTGGCGTTAGCACGGAAGTGCACAATGCTGCTCACTTAATCGCGACTGCCGGTGGAATTGATACCCACATTCACTTTATCTGCCCACAACAAGCTCAACACGCCCTTGAAAACGGAACAACGACATTGATTGGTGGCGGTACCGGCCCGGCTGATGGTACGCATGCCACAACTTGTACATCTGGCGCCTGGAATCTACAACGAATGTTCCAAGCCGCAGAGGCATTGCCTGTCAATGTGGGCTTTTTCGGTAAAGGCAACTGCTCTACCCTTGAGCCGTTAAGAGAGCAGATTCGAGCAGGAGCGTTAGGCTTAAAAATCCATGAAGACTGGGGAGCAACACCCGCAGTGATTGATGCAGCCTTAAAAGTCGCAGACGAAATGGATGTTCAAGTGGCGATCCACACGGATACTCTCAACGAAAGCGGTTTCTTGGAAGATACAATGAAGGCGATTGACGGACGTGTTATCCACACTTTCCATACTGAAGGCGCAGGCGGTGGACACGCACCCGATATTATTAAAGCGGCAATGTATCCAAATGTATTACCGGCTTCAACAAACCCAACCCGTCCATTTACCATTAATACTATTGATGAACATTTAGATATGTTGATGGTTTGCCACCATCTGGATAAATGCGTACCGGAAGATGTGGAGTTCGCTGACAGCCGTATCCGCCCTGAAACCATTGCGGCAGAAGATATTTTACACGATATCGGTGTGTTCTCAATTATGAGTTCAGACTCGCAAGCAATGGGACGTGTAGGCGAAGTCGTCACCCGTACTTGGCAAACAGCGGATAAAATGAAGGCACAACGAGGTGAATTAGGCACTGAAGGCAACGATAACTTCCGTATTAAACGCTACATTGCCAAATACACAATCAACCCCGCTATTGCACACGGTATTGCTGATCACGTCGGTTCATTGGAAGTCGGAAAAATCGCTGATATTGTATTATGGAAGCCTATGTTTTTCGGTGTGAAACCCGAAACAGTCATTAAAAAAGGCTTTATTAGCTACGCGAAAATGGGTGACCCAAATGCTTCTATTCCAACACCACAGCCGGTATTCTACCGCCCGATGTTTGGTAACCAAGGCAAAGCAGCAACTGAAACTGCTGTAGTGTTTGTATCTGAAGCAAGTAAACAAGCGGATATTCAAGCTCAATACGGGGTACAAAAAGAACTTATTGCCGTGAAAGGCTGCCGTAATATTGGCAAAAAAGACTTGGTTCATAATGATGCCACACCTGAAATCACCGTGGATCCTGAACGTTACGAAGTCCGAGTTAATGGCGAACTTATCACCTGTGAACCGGCAGAAAAAGTGCCACTGGCACAGCGCTATTTTATGTTCTAATGACTAGAGGGTAAGAATTTACCCTCAGTTAGGCATAGTTGCTCCCTTTTGGGAAAGCAGTAATAACAACCCAAAGAGGTTCAATTATGTTTAACGAGTACTTCCAAAATAATTTTCGATAGAAATGACAAATCAGAATACGTAACAAGCTAATTTACAAGGCTAAACGGAACAGAAAAATAATTAGCCAAAATATTACCTAAGGTCGATAACAAAAATGAAAATTCTTAACCCAATCCTGCCCATCATGGAAAGCATCTTGGGCAATTTAGATGACCTTCGCACAGAGGGCAAAATCACCACGCAAACCATTGAACGTGTGTCCTTGCAGTGGTATGAAAGCGAACGCAATATTTTACGAAAAGCTACCGATACAGGACGTGAAGTGGCATTTCGTTTGCTCAAAGAAGGACAGCGTTTAAAACATGATGATGTGGTGTTTATTAGCGCTGAACTGGTGATAGCAATCGAAATTTTGCCGAGTGAAGTCATCGTCCTTTCGCCAAAAACACTACCGGAAATGGCACGAGCCTGTTATGAAATCGGCAATAAACATTCACCGCTCTTTTTAGATGGCGATGAAGTCACCTTACCTTACGACAAACCGATGTTTGAATGGCTACAAGCGGCAGGCGTTAACCCGCAAAAAGCAGAACGCCGTTTAAGCCAAGCGCTACGGGCCAACTCCGCACAAGGACACAATCATTCTCACAGCCTCGATCACGTCCACTCACACGGTAGCTATCATCACCACGGAGACGGGAATTGGCATCAACATTAAACCGTAGTTTGGCTGATTTAGGTGCATTGCTACACTTGGTTGATCCAACCTTGCCTATTGGTGGCTTCAACCATTCCAACGGCTTAGAAACCTTCGTCCAACAACGCATTGTGGACAGTAAAGCCACACTTGAAGACTATGTGCAAACCCAGCTGTTACAAAACTGGATTTACAATGACGGGGCATATCTCTCTCTTGCCTTTAATGCCATGGAAAGTTGCAATTTTGACCGCTTATGCGAATTGGATTGGGAACTTTCCGCCATGAAAGTAGCTCGTGAAAGCCGTGAAGGAAGTTTTAAACTCGGCGTGCGATTGCTCAAAATTTTCATTCGCTATGAAAATCATCCTGTTCTCATGGCATATCAGCAAGCTATCACCGAAAAACGAGTGCAAGGCTACTTTCCTATCGTATTCGCTATGATTGCCCGAGCAATGGGGCTTAACAAAGCAGATACGCTCTATGCTTTTTATTACAATGCGGCAGTTGGGGCGATCACCAATGGGGTGAAACTGATCCCGTTAAGCCAAATGGACGGACAGGATATTTTATTCAGCTTACGCCAGCCCTTACAACAAGCGGTAGAATTAAGCCTCAATCCAAATCCTGACTGGCTCGGTGCAGCTACACTCGCCAACGATATTCGGGCAATGCAACACGAACAACTCTATACAAGGCTTTATATGTCGTAAAAATTATCCTCTCGCCCATTTGAGGGAAAGGGACGGAAATTGCGTTCGGCAATTTTCGTCAGAGAGAGGGAAAGTGCGGTCATTTTTCACAAAGATTTTACAATCCCCTCTCCTGTAAATAGGAGGTGGGGAATAATTAGAAAAAGGAAATAAAATGCGTAATTACATTAAAATCGGCGTAGCCGGCCCTGTTGGGGCAGGTAAAACCGCATTAATTGAAAAACTCACTCGCGAAATCGCCAACAAATACAGTGTGGCGGTGATCACCAATGATATTTACACGCAAGAAGATGCAGAATTTTTAACCAAAAACAGCCTGCTTCCACCAGAGCGTATTATGGGCGTAGAAACCGGCGGCTGCCCTCATACCGCAATCCGTGAAGATGCCTCAATGAATCTTGAAGCCGTAGATGAAATGGTAGCCCGTTTTCCTGATGTGGAAATTATCTTTATCGAATCGGGTGGTGACAATCTTTCAGCCACCTTTAGCCCGGATTTGGCAGATGTGACCATTTTCGTCATCGACGTGGCACAAGGCGAAAAAATTCCACGCAAAGGCGGGCCGGGTATCACCCGTTCGGATTTATTGGTGATTAATAAAACCGACCTTGCCCCATTCGTAGGTGCAGATTTAAGCATAATGGAACGTGATGCCCGCCGTATGCGTAACGGTCAGCCGTTTATTTTCACCGATCTAATGAAAAAAGAAAATTTAGATGGTGTAATTGGTTGGATCGAGAAATATGCGTTACTGCAAAATATAGAAGAGCCCAAAGCGTTAGTGAGATAAAGCCATTCTCCTCTTTAGTAAAGAGGCGCGAGGGAGATTTGACCGAAGTAAAATCTCCCAGACTTTTCAAAATAGAGAGGGTTAAGACTTGAACAATGAACAGTAAACTCAAACTTTCTACCAAACTCTCCCCAAACGGCAAGACCCAACTTGCCGAATATTTTGCCACATCGCCCTTTAAAGTGATGGTTTTGCCTCATTATGCGGGTATTTGGCACCAGGGGTTAAATGCAATGCAAATGTCGTCCTCACCCGGTGTACTGGCCGGTGATGTGCTGGATATTCAAATTTCACTGGCAAAATCCACCGCACTTTCACTTAATACGCAAGCATTCACTCGTGTACAAGCAATGAATGAAAGCGAAAGTGCAGAACAAATCACGAAAATTGACTTAGCTGAATGTAGCCGCTTGTTCTACTTGCCACATCCCTTGGTGCTGCATAAAGATTCTGCTTTCAAACAGAAAACAATCATTGAAATGCAGCCGAACAGTGAACTGATCTACGGTGAGATTGTCGCCATTGGGCGTGTGCTAAATAATGAACGTTTTGCTTTCCGCCAGTTTTCATCTCATTTGAAAATTTATGAATTACAAAATAATGGTCAAAAACGTCCGCTTGTGTCGGATTGTATTCAATGGTTGCCTTCATCAATGAATCTCACCGCATTAAGCCAAATGGAAAACTATTCCCATCAAGGATCATTAATCTATCTAAACCTAGGTAAAAGTGCGGTCGAATTAAAGGTAATTTTACAAACCATTCACACGCATATTGCAGAGGAAAAAACCATGCTGGTTGGGGCTTCCCTTTTGAACAGTGGCGGAATAATGGTACGTGTACTCGGGCATCGTGCCGAGCAAATTCAAGAGCTATTTCAAACTTTTGCCAAATATTTTCAAAGAGAAAGCATATAAAACGGGCAGATTACTCTGCCCTATTGTTATACCTCTACATATTCTAAAACAGGCAGATTCAATGCCTGCAAAAGTTTCCCGGTCATTGATTTATGGCTCAATTTTGCCGGTTTTTCCACCATCACAATACGCTGAATATCCGTTAATATTTTGTCATTCAAATAGGAAAAATTCAGTGCGGTTTGTAATGCCGGTAAACTTGGATTAAACGCTGCATTTTCCGCATATCGCCCGCTAATGATTTCCCCATTTTTGAACAACATAGCAACACCGTGCGGGCTTTCGGAATAGGGGCAATGGGATTGGTTCGCCGCTAAGATCGCCTGATTAATCAATTCATCAGAATGATTGGCAATCAAATGATGATCTTCTTTTGCCAATAAATGAGCCGTAATATCAAGATCTTTTGGTCCGAAAGAATCCGGCAAATAATGATATAAAGGGTTATTTAAACAATGGGGAAGATGAATTTGCAACTTTTCAGCACCTTGCAATTCATTCATAAATTGACGGCAATGTCCACAAGGTGTGTAATTAACCGCCAGATGAGCAATTTGTGTTTCACCGCGCAACCACGCGTGGCTAATCGCACTTTGTTCGGCATGAATAGTCTGTTGAATTTCTACATTCGCAAATTCTTGATTCGCCCCAAAATAAAAATCCCCCTTTTGACCAATTGCCACTGCGCCGACATTAAAGTGGGAAACGGCTGTATGACTATAACAAGCAGCGATAGGAAGTAGATGTATGGCTAATTGCAAGGACTCTAATCTAAAGTCCAAACAAAGTCGCTCCACTTGTTGAGCAGTCAAAAAGCCAGCCCAATTTCCCTCTTCCAATTCGTTTACAATTGCCTGATTCAATGCCACATCCAGTGGCAGTGCATGCTTAATTAATTCTTGCATATTCTCTCCTTAAAAAATATCTTAAAATTTAACCGCACTTATTGTAGATCAAAATCGGGTTACTCCAGTCGCTTACTTTATAAAATCTGTAAAAAAGATCACAAGTTAGTCTATACAGAAATTTTGTTAATTAATCGTTAAATCTTTCAAAAAAATTGATTTTGATATAAATAACCTATCAATTTTATCTAATAAAGTGGCTTTATTCCCTACTTTTATTATGTATAATAGACATACTTGAAGCAAGATAGCTTCTATCTCTAAAAAACCATCAACAACGTAGAGGAAAATATTATGTCAAAAACATCTATCGGTTTAGATAAAGAACAATCCGCAGAATTAGCACAAAAATTAAACGATTTACTTGCTACTTACCAAATTTTCTACACCAATGTGCGTGGTTATCACTGGAATATTAAAGGCGTAAACTTCTTTGAATTACATGCAAAATTTGAGGAAATTTATACAGATTTAATTACTAAAATTGATGAGCTCGCAGAACGTATCCTCACTTTAGGTCATACCCCAAACAATGCTTACAGCCAATACTTAAAAGTCTCTCGCATTCAAGAAGACATCGCCGTAAGCGGAGCGCAAGAATGTTTATCCGGCACATTATCAGGCTTAAAAGTATTGCTTGAGCAACAACGTGAAATTCTCGCCATTGCAGGTGATGCTGATGATGAAGGTACGGCATCTCAAATGAGCGATTACATCAAAGAGCAAGAAAAACTGGTATGGATGTTCCAAGCTGCTTGCCAGACTTGCCATGCATAATTAAAGATGATGAAAAGAAAACCTGCCAATTGGCAGGTTTTTTGTTATTAAATCGCCTTATCAAAATACAAATCCACACCACTCTGTTCAGACATTTTTTCTAAATATGCCCGCACTTCCGGTGGAAACTGGATATCACGTACGCACGTTAAATTACGCAGCATAGGGAAAACAATAATATCTTCCAATGAAAGCCCATCATTCAACGTTGCAACGGATTGAATTAGTGGCACAAGATTTTCAAGATCTTGATGTAAGCGAACAAGATAATTTGCCGTTTCATCTAAATTCTGTTGAAAATCTCCGATAGATTCGGTTTTCTTTTTAGTAAAATAATCCACCGCACTTTGGGTTTTAAATTCCGCCAGATCCATTTTTACAAAACGTGGAATGAGCAAATGATTATAGTAATGACCGAGCTTTTTTACCCATTCCTCAATTTCAGGACGAATTTGTTCAGAAAGAATTCTCTCACCGAAGTTTTCATCCACATAACGGACAATATCCAAACTTTCCGGCATTGCCGTGCCATCTTCTTTAATTAAAATCGGTACGACTTTTTTCCCCACCAAACCGATTGGCGTCGTTTCATCATCATTGGCAAGAATAACAAGTTCAAAAGGCAGATTTTTTAACCCAAAGATCATTCTTGCACGGACACAAAACGGACAATGATCATAAGCATATAATTTCATATTAGTCTCCTGTTTGAGTGAAATTTTCTAATAATTTGCCTAACCCACTCTGCCGTTTTACGGTCTGTCGTACTGCTATTTTCCAGATTTTTTCATCGGCAAAAACGGTGAGTGATTTTTTGGCTCGAGTTACACCGGTAAACACCAATTCGCGGGAAAGCACCGGATTAGGCTCCGTCGGTAGTACCATTAGCGTGTGATCAAATTCTGAGCCTTGCGATTTATGAATCGTCATAATAAATGCCGGTTCATGGGCAGGAATACGGCTGGTTAATACTTCACGATTCCCAAACCATACTTTGCCATTTGCCAAACACAAACCAATATCACCATTATACAAACGTACATTATGATCGTTTTCTGTGATCATAATCGGTTTGCCAAGATACCAATCTTGCTCATTTCGAAACCAAAGCAAATGTTCTCGACGCAATGCTAAAGCGATTTCTTTATTCAGATTTTCCACACCTAATGGGCTATTACGAAGTGCGGTCAAAAATCGGATCGAATTAAAACGGGCTTGAATCACCTCCGCATAGGTTTTACCTTCTTCATTTAATTGATTAAAATCCACACCCAGCTCTTGTAATTCCCGTAATTCCGTTAAATAAAGACGATAATTTTCAACCGCACTTTCCACTACTTGGTGTACCCAATCCTTTTCACTTTGTTCGGCATTGAGCCGATTAAAATATAATTCCTGAGGGAACGCTGAAAATAGCTTAAGGCTTTCTTCCCCATTACCACGCTGAATTTGCTCGGCGAGTTTGCCAATACCGGAATCTTTATCAAAGCGGCGGCTGAAGGTGAGATGACACAAACTATCACGCATCGGGTTGGCAACCGCTGCACTTGGCACATTATACCCTGTGGTTTGGCATAAATAATCTGCTTGTTCCTCACTATAAGGCTCTTCTACCCATTGTGCTAATTCACCTAGTACCGCTCCTGCCTCCACAGAAGCAAGTTGTGCTTGATCACCTAATAAAATCAAACGGCTTTCCGGTTTTAGTGCATTGATGAGTTTCGCCATTAAGGGTAAATCGATCATTGAAGTTTCATCCACCACCAAAACATCAAGTTGTAATGGATTTCTCTCATTATGGTGAGTATGCTCATTAAAAGCATTGACACCAAGCAAACGATGTAATGTTTCGGCTTTTTGCGGAATAGATTGTACTAATACCTCAGATAATCCCATGGATTGTTGTAAAAAAACTAAAGCATTTTGGATGGATTCTTCCAGTCGTGACGCCGCTTTACCCGTAGGGGCAACTAATTTGATGTGTAACCTATGTTCATATAATTCTTGTAATACTAATAACAGCCTTGTCACAGTGGTGGTTTTTCCGGTGCCGGGACCACCTGTAATAACCGTGAACGGATTTTTAATAGCCGTCGCAACCGCGACCTTTTGCCAGTCGATTTCTTCTGTTTGTTGTGGAAAATAACGCGCTAAATTTTCTCGAATTTCATCAGGTGAAAAAGCTAAAGTGCGGTGATTTTTTAAGGTGTTTTTAATATATTGTGCAACACGATATTCATCTTGCCAAATACGATAAAAATACAAGGCATTAAATTGAAAAACTATCGGAGCAATGTGTGAAATCGGATCTTGCGTAAATGCAAGATGCCCTCGTAAATGAGATTGCCATTGCTCGACCGAGAGAAAATCTATTTTTTGTTGAATCTCTGCAAGATAATCTTTTTCTGTGGCACGATATGCCAAACCGAATAAATTCCGTTCCAATGCTTTATCCAACTCAACGCAGGTATTACCTTGCGCGTAGTGCCAACTACAAAGTGCTGCCAGTAAAACGGCTAAATTTTTAGTCGGTTCGGGGAGATCTTCCTGCTGCTTATCCGCAATAAGTTTTGCAAAATAATAGTCGCCTAAACTGATAATATTTTGTTCATTCAATGTTTGTAAGAGTATTAGCATTAAAACACCTCCTCTAATTCATTGATGAGTTGTGTACTTGGGCGATCAAAAAACACGCCGGATTGCGGTTCACCATTCATTCCCCTTAAGAAAAGGTAAAACACACCGCCAAAATCACGTTCATAGTCATAATCGCTATCTACGGTTTTTAAATAACGGTGTAACGCTAAGGTATAAAGCAAATATTGCCAATCATAGTGATGATGTAACATCGCTTTTGCTAAGGTAGAAGGCGCATAATCCTCCCAATTTTCACCAAGAAAATTAGATTTATAATCCAATAAATAATACTTGCCTTGATAGCGAAAAACCAAATCAATTGTGCCACGTATCATCCCTTGAATATCCTCAAACTGCAGCATTTCACTTGGCAAATGATGATGGGCTTGTAATGCTTGATTGAAGCCCACCACATCAAAATGCTCTCGAATGGATAAATAAAAAGACATCTCTTTGATACAATCGGATTTTGCCAAATCAATTAATTTTAAAGGGAATGCTTTGGTTAAAGGCGTTTGCACAATTTGCTCAAACCATTGCTGTAATGATGTAATAAATTCCACATCCATCTGCAATTCTTGGCAAAGTTTTTCAAGGGCAATGTCATTAGTCAGTGCATTAAAATCATTTTTTTCTAAATAACGATGTAGCAACGTTCCCACTTGTGTGCCGCGTGGAAGCTCAGCAATGATCGGCAGGTTGTCATTGGAAAGTGCGGTCAATATTTCCGGAGAATATTGTGCTGACAGTTGTGTGTCATAATCTTTTGCTTCATCAAAAACAAGTTTTTTTTCTACTGCACTTTCGTTGAAATAGTTCATTCTACGGTGTTTTTGTTCAATGCCGGTAAAACTGGTGATATGCCAATTTTGTTCGATCTCCCCATGAAAGGAAGAGACAGAAAGATCATCTTGCACTAAAGAAAAAGCTAACGGTGGCAATTCATTTAATTGGTTTGCCGATTCAATAGTTACGCTCGGCACATTTGCTTTAAATTCATTAAGTAATGAGTGTGTTGAATAGGTTTGTAGCAAAGCTAAATTTTTACCAATTTCCCCACGGCTAAGCACGTAAAGAAGCGGATTCCATTTTTTATCAAATTGTTCCGGCAAGGCAAACGCCATTTGGTATTTAGCCCGCGTTAATGCCACATAAAGCAAACGCAATTCTTCCGCAAAGGTCTCTTCTGTCAATTCATCTAAATGGCGATTTTCCATATCCCATAAAACGGTCTTTTTATCCTGCGAGTAATAGAGATTAATATCAGCGGATTGATTAGGATCACGGCTTGGCACGGCTAAAAACGGTAACCAAACTAAATCATATTCCAACCCTTTGGATTTATGAATGGTGACAATTTTGACTAACTGACGTTCGCTTTCCAAACGAATTTGCGCCTCTTGTCTGCCCTCGCCTTGAATTTGTTTTTCTAACCAACTCAGTAATGCTGCTTCACTGTTATTTAATGTGGAAGCTTGTTGTAAAATCTCGGCAAGGTGTAAAAAATCCGTTAAATCACGCTCGCCACTCGGTACGCCTAATAAACGCTCTGCGATACCCTGTTCAAGTAAAAGTCGGTGCAACATGGGCAGTACGCCTTGTCGTTGCCAAGTTTGTTGATATTGTGCAAAACTATCCGCCCAACGTTGCCAATCTTGTTCATTATGATGGATTTGGTGAATTTCTGCTGCCGTCAAACCGAGAAGTGCAGTAGCAATGGCATTTAAAATAGGGCGTTCCGCCACATTCAAGCAGGCTTTCAAAACCAGCACCAATTCTTTCGCAATCCGACTGTCAAACACACTGCTTTGATCTGAAAGAAACACCGAAGCAATGCCCCGTTGCTGTAATGCCGTTTTCACAAATGCCGCTTCATGTCTGTCACGCACTAACACGGCGATACTAGCAGCCTGCAAAGTTTGACTATCCTTATCGCCCTTAAAAACAGCCTGATTTTCAGCCGCACTTTTTAGCCAATGTTGAATTGAAACCGCACAAGTCTGGGCAAGCTCGGTTTTATCTAATTTTCCGCCCTTTTCTTCTGTCAAATAAAACCGATAAGCAGGTTCCTGTTCACCATTTAAATAAAATTGGCGATGATCCTTTCTTGCACTAACCGGAGTAAATTCAATATTGTCATAAATAAATGGCGATTTAGGAAAATCGAATAATTGATTTACGCCCTCCACCACCCGTTGTTCGGAACGATAGTTTTTCATTAAATTAAAACGTTTATCCGCCTGATCCGCCGCCTTTAGATAAGTAAAGATATCCGCACCACGGAAACGATAAATCGCCTGTTTAGGATCGCCAATCATAATAAAACCGGTATTGTTTGATTGATTTTCTCGGTAAATTTTGGAAAAAATCCCATACTGTTGCGCATCCGTATCCTGAAATTCATCGATCATGGCAAAAGGATATTGAAAACGGATCATTTCGGCGAGTTGATCGCCCTGCTCATTTTGTAAGGCTTCGCAAAGTAATTGCAATAAATCGTCAAAAGATTTTTCTTGATGATTACGTTTATACTCAAGGAGTTTTTGTTGAATGCCTTGACGGTAATGGAAAAAGATAAGTTTTCGAAGTAAATCGGGAGAAATCGTTTGTTGAAATTCTTCAACCAAGCGATCCAATTCTTCTAAAACAGTGGAGTGATTTGGCTTTTTGTCCTTTGCCGCATTGCTATTCACCGCAGATTGTGTGAAATATTTGATAATATCTTCGCTTAATGAATGTTGTGTAACATTCTTCGTCCAAGAGGCTACACGCTTATAATAACCGGGTAAATGGTTGGAGCGATATTTATTACCGTTTAATCGTTTATTTTGAAGTTCCTGTGCGATGAAATGCTTAATTTCAGCCTCATTTTCTTGCCATGTTTGTTTTAATTTATCAATGATATTGCGTTGCGCCGCCACTTTCTCTAAAAGTGTTTCAAGGGGTAAGCTGAGAAGATCCCTATTTTCCAATTCAGCATCGAAGTTTTTGCCAATATCATTTTTAAGCACTGCTAACACGTTATCCGGTGATTTCAATTCTTGTGCAATAAAACTCGCTATCTCAAAAGGTTGGGGATAAAAATGCTCGCGCCAAAATTCATTCGCAAATTGTTTGAGCAAATCCGACGGGTCTTTTACTAATTCCAAATTGAAATGTACACCGGAATGAAAGGCATATTGCATCAACATTCGGCGACAAAAACCATGAATGGTAAAAATAGCGGCAAGATCTGTATTTTGCTCTGCCAATTTTAATCGCTGAATAGCAAGAGGAAAATCATTAATAGTGTGAGAAAGTGCGGTCAGAAATTCATCATTTTTAAAAGCGCTTTTCGATTGTGTTTCCACATAAGTAGACAATTTCTGAATGGCATCTGTAATGCGTTCACGAATTTTTTGCTTTAATTCTTCCGTCGCCATTTCCGTAAAGGTGACCACCAAAATTTCTTCAACATTCAACGGACGTGAAAAATTTTGCTCTCCTGCTTGCAACAAAAGGCGAAGATAAAGGGAACCAATGGTGTAAGTTTTCCCTGTTCCGGCTGATGCCTCAATCAAACTCACTTGATTTAAGGGTAATTCGACGGGATTAAGCGGCGTTGATTTTGTCATAGTTTCGCAAATGAGGGATTAAATAGACACTATTTTAGGGGGGAATTATCGCTTTGGCTATGTATTAAGTAATTTTTTAATGACGATTATTTCGGTTACAATAAGCCGCTAAAAAACAGGATAATTGAGGAAATATGCGAAAGGGTCGTGGTTGTGCCTTGTTGGCATTGATGCTTTTAATCGGAATGATTTCTTTGCCATGGTGGATTTCACCAAAACAAATCGAGCGTACGGTCAATTATTTCTTGGCGCCGGATTATTCCGTGCAATTATCCGATTGGACGATAAATAGTGAAGGATTAAAACTCCCTACTTTGCAAGTAAATTCAGAAAAATGCACGCTGGCAGAGCTACATGATATTCAACTTAATGGTTGGTTTTCTCCCCATTTAGCGGTTGAAAATGCAGTGGTCGATTACGCCTGTATTCAAACTATGCCAAGCCGTTATGACAAAACATCGATAAAATTGACCGCACTTTTTGCGACAATGCCGACCTTTGAAATTAATATTAAGCAACTTCAACTCTCAAATGCTAACAATCTTGTTCCGCCTGTTTTTCAGGATATTCTCAATGCCGATATTTCCGCAACGGCAAATGGTAACCACGATCAATTTCAGCTGAATTTATCCGCCCAAAATGACAAAGGATTAATATTACAGCACCAATCCACCCTTTCCTCTCAGGATAATCACTTTATTTGGCGGGGGAAAATCGATTATCAACCGGAAGAAAAACAATCTTATCAGTCACATTTTAACCTTCAATTAAATGATGAAATTCTCCGGATACAGCCAAAAGGAGAAATTATCTTAACATGGCAAAACCCTCATTTTTCCGTCAATAACGGAGAAGCAAGATTGTCTTGGGAAGGAGAAAATGGCGTGATTAAGGCACAAGATCTTGCACGAAAATCACCATTATTGGACGTGCCGTTTATTTTTACTCAGAACGGTCTGGAAATTTCTTGGGGAACATTTTATTGGACGTTTGACGGTTATCAACCTATTAAAGGATTTTTAGGCTTGTCGTTACGCACACCACAAAAAGGCTGGCTTCCCTTTGGTATTGATACCAACATAATCGTACAAACCTTTGGTGAGTATGGTAAAGGCGAGATTGTAATTTCCGGCGAAAATGGCGAAATTGGAGGGGGAGAAAAACAAGATCAGATCCATTTTAATTTAAAAACGCGCGGTGAACAATACGGTTGCACACACGAATTTAAGTTATCATCTCAGCGGTTCGTTTGATAACCCCTTACTTCGTTTTAACGAAGGCTCTATTTTCAAAATGGATAATCAACAACAAGACACCAATATTCACGTTCGTTTGCCATTAGATCATATTCAAATTGGTAAATACGGCTTAAATGGGCGATTACAGGCAACATTACAAGGTTTTACGCCACAATTTTCCGGCATTGATTTAAAACTGGACGGACAAGCGGACGAATTTATTGCAGGGATCAAAACCGTCTTTGAATTACGTGATCCACAACAAAAATTACGCGATGCCGAACTGAATGCTGATAACCGTTGGGATTGGACAATTAATGGTAACGCCTATTCGAATACCTTAAAAACACCGATCAAACTACAAGGTATCGGATTTTGGCAAGGGGATCATATTGAATTAAATCAACTCACTGCCCATTCTGATAAGATTCAAACAAACGGCATAACCATAGCGCCTCTCTCGTTAGAATTAAAAGATCGTTTACGTTGGGATTATGAAAAATCCCATATTCGAGGTTTGTTGCAAATCAAGAGCGATCAGATTGCCTTTGATTACGGCGGCGGTTTCACTCAACCTGTTTTTGCTGTTGGTATTGATGGGGAAAGTATTGAACGTTTTAATATTGCCGGTGATTTAAAGGCGGGTACATTAGGTCCGATTGATCTGCTCGCCCGTTATGAAAATCAAAAGTTAATAGGAAAAATCAGTTGGAAAAAACAATCGGCAAGCATATTCCAATCGCTTTTTCCTCAACAATGGGGCTGGTTAATCCATAATGGACATATTAAAGGCATCGGCAATTTCAATATTGATCAAAAAGGGATTACGATGAAAGGGAATCTACAACTTTATCATGTCGGTCTTTCCTTTCCTGATGGTGAAATTGAAGATTTAGACATTCGTTTCCCACTTAATTATCAAAATAATGCTTTACAAAATTCCACTAAAAATCCGATTAAGGTTTCTGTTCGTAATATGCGTAAAGGGGCATTATTCCTGAATGATGCCGTATTTAATTTATCCGGCACTTATCCTAATTCTAGGGCAAAACCGCTCACCCTGAGTAATGTGAGAATCGGTTTATTTGACGGTGAATTAACCATAGACAAACTGAATTTGCCGCAACATAAAATTGCGACGCTAAAATTTCATAATATTGATCTCCGACGCGTGATGGAAATGGCGCAATATAATCAAGTTCATTTGGAAGGACGTGTCAATGCAGCCTTGCCTTTTTGGCTCAATCATTCCGCCTGTTTAATTTGTGGCGGGACATTACAACAAGCCGATAAAATGCGAATTAAATTGAATGATGAGGTAGCTAAAGGGCTAAAAAAAGGCGGTTTGACCGAAAGCATTCTGGTTGATTTATTAAAAGAAATGGAACTACAAAACACCCATGCGAGTATTAATCTCACCCCGAACGGGCAAATGAATTTACGTGCTACAATTAAAGGCTTCAACGTAAATAACCCGACGCATAACCCTATTACATTGAACTATAATCACCAAGAAAATATGTTTGAATTATGGAATATGATTGACTACGGCGCTCAGTTTGAACAAAATTTACAATATCGGCTTTACCAAAATTTAGAACATGAAAAAACACCTTAAAAATCGACCGCACTTTTTATTTCTTTTAGCTGCGTTTAGCTTGCTGACAAGCTGTACCCCCACCATTCAGCTTGATACACCAAAAGAAGGCATCACAATTAATATGAATGTGGTGGTGGATCATAATATTAATGTCACAATGGATGAAAAAACGAGGACTGTGGTAGGAGAACATGGAAAAAAATAATGGCTTACCTCGTAAGCCATTTCATTTCTTAAAAATTTAGCACTTTATCCGCTTCTATCGTCCAATCGGCAAGCTCTGCCAATGTGCCGATTTCTACCCCTTCCGTCAAAGATAAATCCGTTATACCCCTTGCATTGGTACAGGTTTTGCAAAGTTTTACGGTCGCCCCCTGTGAGGTTAAAATTTCTAACATTTGTTGTAAATGATACCCTTCCGCCGGATTTTGTTTTGCCAATGCCCCGCTCACCGCATCGGACATTAAAAATAATTTCAAATTGACCGCACTTTTATGCTTTTCTTGTAACTGCAAAGCAAGGCGTAATGCACTAAAAAAATGTTCATCCCCATAAGGCGAAGAATGAATAATGAAAAGAATATTCTGCATAATAACTCTCTTAGTTTTCTTTCAAATACAAAAAGGGCGAACTTTCGCTCGCCCATAAAATTATCCCACCCAAACAAATTTCGCAATAAATAAAAGGGAAACCACCCAAACCGGTGCATTGATTTCCTTAATACGACCGGTACAGGTTTTCATAATACAGTAGCTGATAAAACCAAAGGCGATCCCTTCCGTGATGGAATATGTGAAAGGCATCATGGCTGCGGTAATAAATGCCGGTGTGGCCTCCGTTAAATCATCCCAAGATACACGAATTAAGCTGGATGCCATTAAAATCCCCACATAAACCAATGCACCGGCGGTAGCATAAGTTGGCACGACGGCGGTGAGCGGCGAGAAAAAAATCGTCAGTAAAAATAACAGGCCGACTGTCACAGCAGTCAATCCCGTACGTCCCCCTACAGAAACACCCGCACCGCTTTCAATATAAGTACTAATTGCAGAAGTACCAATATAAGAGCCACCTACCGCACTGATACTATCAACCAATAAAGCTTGTTTCATTTTTGGGAAACGCCCTTTTTCATCACTAATGCCGGCTTTATCCGTCACACCTAATAATGTTCCGGAAGAATCAAATAAATTGACTAATAAAAATGAAAAAATAATGCCGAGCAATGCGGTATCTAATGCGCCCGCAATATCGACTTTACCAACCACGGTGTCTAATGCCGGTGGCATAGAAATAATCCCTTGGAACATCACCGTTTCATCCAACCAAAGGGTAAGCCCCGTTACAACTGCAATGGAAATCAATACACCGGAAAAAATATTACGGGCAGCCAATACAACAATAATGAAAAAACCCAGTACACCAAGTAGAACTTTAGGATCATGCAGATCCCCCAGTGCTACTAATGTAGCGGGGTTCGCCACCACAAGCCCCATATTTTTAAAACCAATCAAAGCAATGAAAAAACCAATCCCTGCACCAATTCCCACGCGAATACTTAACGGAATGGACGCCATTAACCAATAACGAATTTGAAAAAGCGTCAGCACGAATAAACCAACAGAACCCCAAAAAATTGTTCCCATTCCGATTTCCCAAGAATAGCCCAATTTTCCAACGACTACATAAGCAAAGAAGGCATTCAATCCCATTGCAGGTGCAAGAGCGATAGGCAGGTTACTGAATAGCCCCATCGCCATCGTACCAATGCCGGCAATTAAACAGGTGGTGACAAACACAACCTGTTTATCCATCCCCGCATCTCCCAAAATTGACGGGTTCACAAATACAATATAAACCATGGTAAAAAAGGTAGTGATACCAGCGATAATTTCGGTTTTCGTATTCGAGCCTTTTTCACGCAATTTGAAAAGTCGTTCTAACATAATTGTTCCTTAAAATTAATAACCTTGATGATAAATCGCTTCGAGTAATTTCACTGAAAGATGAGCGAGATTAAAACGCTGCTCGTCTGCAACCGTCCAAAATTCAATACCGTTTTCAACCGCACTTAACGGATTGATATGTAATTTTACCTGTGTTTCACCACTTTCTTGTTCACCATTTATTACCGGTGTGATATTCATATCATGATATTGTATAAGTTCATTATCTTGCTGTTGAAAATCCGTCTCATAATCCCAAAGTGCGGTCACTTTTTGCGCCATTCCGTAAAATACCGGCACTTGCACGACATGAAAGATCACCGAGTTACATTGAGGAAAAATCTTTTGAAATTGTGCTGACAGTGCCATTGTTTTTTGTGGATAAACGTCAAATGCTAAACGTTTTTCCTCTTCATCTAACGGAATACCATTCAATAAACGTGCCGTTTGTCCCGCAAGTTTATTGACAGTTTCACCGTTTTGATAAGAAGCAGGAAGCAAAGATGTCGTGAAAATTTGTGTGATATTGGTTGTTTGTAGTAACGGAGAAATCGCCAAAGCAAGCTGACTAACTTGAGGATCCGGCAAGCTGACAATGTTACGTTGTCTTAATTCAACTAAATCGCCCTCATTAATTGTGGGTACAACAACCGGCACATCGGAAAGTGCAGCGCATATGCCTTTCATATCAATAATGACACAGCCACTTTCAGCGGCAATCGCAACGGAGGTTAATTGTTCAACATCACCTGCAAAAAAAAGATAATTAATCTCGGACCAATCCACTTTTTCCGGCGAACATTGCACAACACTTTTATTGTTAAAACGAACGCCTTGTTCCTCATCAAAAGGATAAATTTCTACAATTGACAATTTACCGATTGCAAATCTACTTTCCTCAAGGGCTTCAGCAATTTTCTCACATAATTCAAATTCTGCCGCAATGGCAATATTTAGGCTTGCATCCATTTTTTTCTCCGCTATAAAATAAGCGGTCTATTCTACAAAAAAAGGGCTAGAAATAAAATGACACCTGCAATCGATTTACTCAAAAAACAGAAAATTCCTTTTACCCTTCATACTTATGAGCATGACCCAAATAATATCCATTTTGGTGATGAGGCTGCAGAAAAATTAGGTATCGATCCCCATCGTTCCTTCAAAACCTTACTTGTCGCCGAAAATGGCGATCAAAAAAAGCTCGCCTGCTTTGTTTTACCTACATCTAATATGTTGAATTTAAAAAAAGCCGCCAAAGCAGTTGATGTCAAAAAAGTAGAAATGGCAGACAAAGATTTTGCTCAAAAAAGCAGTGGATATTTAGTAGGAGGAATTAGCCCTCTTGGGCAAAAGAAACGGCTAAAAACAGTGATAAATTCAACCGCACTTGAATTTGACACCATTTATGTTTCGGGAGGAAAGCGAGGATTAAGTGTAGAACTTGCTCCCAAAGATTTGGCAAATTTATTGAATGCCAAGTTCGTGGATATCATTGATGAAGAATAAGAACAATAAAAAGGGACAAGCAATCAACCTGTCCCTAAAAATTAATTACGCATATCCCGTTTTTTAAACTGCTACGACTAATATTTTTGTCGGCTACTCATCATTAAAAAGCAGAAGTGTCTTGAAACAATCCGACTTTCAAATCCGTTGCGGTATAAATAATCCGTCCATCGACTTCGACTTCACCGTCTGCCATTCCCATGACTAATTTACGATTAATCACCCGCTTCATATTAATCCGGTAAATCACTTTTTTTGCTGTGGGTAAAACCTGACCGGTAAATTTGACTTCCCCTACACCTAATGCACGACCTTTTCCTTTACCGCCGATCCAGCCTAGAAAAAAGCCGACCAACTGCCACATAGCATCTAAACCTAAACATCCCGGCATCACCGGATCGCCAATAAAATGGCAGCTAAAAAAAGGTAAATCCGGATGAATATCCAATTCTGCCTCAATATAGCCTTTTCCGAAAGTGCCGCCGTCTTCCGTCATTTTCACAATACGATCCATCATTAACATTGTTGGGGCGGGGAGTTGTGGCCCCTCAACACCAAATAGCTCACCACGACCGGATGCCAGCAAATCTTCATAACTGTAACTTTCTTTTTTATTTGGTGTACAAGTGTTTTGCATTTTTCTTCCCTTAATTTATTTTATTCCAGTAAATCACTGAGGCTAAGCATTCTAAAAGGAATAAGAAAGACTGTAAATAGAAAACACTTGTTAGCTGAACTTGTCCGATCAGTTTCCTAATAACTGAACTATGGAGCATTATATAAAAAAGAAGAGCGAACATTTGTTCGCTCTTTAACCTGTAACTATCTGAAAAAATTCAACAGACCTTTTTTCGGTGGTTCTGCACGAAAATCAATTCTCCGTTGGATTAGGCGGGAAATCGGCATTTTGCGATCTTCGTAAATTTTATTTTCTTCTTCCAATAGATCACGTTGGAAAATCAATTCACAGGTTTGATAAATATCTTCTACCGGAAAAATAAAAAACTCGCCATTTTTGACCGCACTTACTACTTCATCGGAAAGACTCAACTGCTGAATGGTTGTTGCCGGAATAATTACCCCTTGCTTTCCGGTAAGCCCTCGCCGTTGGCAAATGGTGAAAAATCCCTCAATTTTATCGTTTACACCGCCTACCGCATGAACAAGCCCAAATTGATCAATCGAACCGGTTACTGCAATATGCTGCGGTAAAGGTAATTCAGCCAATGCACTGACAAGTACGCAAAAAATTGCCAGCGATGCACTGTCTCCATCAATTTCACCATAAGATTGTTCAAAAACAAGAGAGGCGGAGAATGGTAGTTGTGAAGGTAATTCTAAAATATTCGATAGGCAGGCTTGCGCAATCATCATTCCTTTACCGTGTAAATTTCCGGCAAGCTCATTTTTACGTTCTACGTCCACCACTTCCCCTTCACCAAATTGCACCACACAACTAATGCGTGAAGGTTCACCAAATACTACCGGTGTACCGGGGTATTCAATCACCGATAAGCCATTAATCTGCCCGACAATTTCACCTGCTGTTTCTACATACACCTGTTCATTGAGAATATCGGCATAGGTTTGTTCTTTTAAAAAACCGTGTTGTGTTCTTTGCTGTTGAAAAAATGCTTCAAAATCAACCGCACTTAGTGATGTTTTTTGTGCAAGTGTTGCAGTATTAAGCAATATATTCTTCAATATCGTAGGTGAAGTATTAATTAAAAATCGATTCTCACTTTCTCTCACAAGAAATTGATACAATTTATGCAATGCAGAAAAATCTAAAGCTAAGTGATTTTCTTCTGCTAAACCATGGACATAACCTACCCAATTTTTTTGTTCATTGATATCGGCCACTGAAAGATAACTTTCAATTTCGGCATAATCTGCAAAATTGTACAAATTTTCTTCCAACTCACCTAAGGTAGCAAGTTCCGTACGATTGCCTAATACAATCACTTTGGTATCAAGCGGATAGCTTGGGATTTCACAAGGTAATGTTTTAAAGGGATGTGCAGAATACCAATCGAATCGTTTGGTTTGTAAAATATGTTTTAAACGCTGCCACAAATCAAATTGTGCCAATAATGTTGAAGCGCTCAAAATCAATACGCCTCCATTAGCACGGTGAATTAATCCCGGATGAAGTTGAATATCTTGCGAACCCGGGTGCACTTTCACACTACCAAAGAGCTGAAATTGATCGCAATATAATGCAGTTACCACCTCGCCTGAAGCAGAGAAATTATCTTCTAAAGATTGTGCCGGCTCAACCACTATCCGAGGAAATGAAAAAGAATCCCCCTGTTCCACAATATAATTTACCCCAAAAATCAACCGCACTTGGGGTAGCATTTTTCGTACTAGCGGCATAAGCAAGACAGCATAATCGATCTGATCATCTGCTTTTAGCACCATGAGGGAACGATGTGGGTTACGCAAAAACAAAGAAAGGGCATTTTTAGCATTCGGCTGTAATGCCCAAAAATCAAGGGGTTGAGTGGGTTGTTCAGTATAGCCTAATTGGGGTTGTAGCGATTCCCAATTAAGGAATTGTTCTTGAAAAAAAGATGAACTCACTGGCGATTTCTCATTAGTAAAATTGACCGCATTATCTCATATTTATGTATATTGTAAAAATCAGCTGGAAAAATTAATTTAAAACACGTATATTAAACGAGTTACCACGTCACTAAATATTATATGTCATGAAATATCAAAAGTTAGAAAACCAAGAAGCTAATTGGAAATGGATTTACCTAATTCGAAAATATCGTGAAGGTGAAAATATCACCCGCTACGAGGAAAAAAGCTTACAAGAATCAGTTGTAGCAGAGCTATTAGAAAGTCAGAATTATCCGCAAAAGATTGAAAATTGGATTAAGCAACACCTTTCTACGGTATTACCTATTAAACTGGATCAAGCTATTCGAGCAAGAAGAAAACGTTTTTTCAATGCCGAAAAACAATCCACAAAAAAGAAATCCATTGATTTGGAATATGCGGTTTGGCTACGACTTTCAAAATATTCACGCAAAATGAATATGACTCTTTCAGAAACAATCACTTATATGATTGATGAACGAGAAAGCAAAGCGCTATATGAAAGCCAAATGTCAGCAATGAAAGATAGCCTCAAAAATTTATTAAAATAATAAAAAAGACAAGGCTGCAAACCTTGTCTTTTAATTAAACTAAATAGAGAAATTTTAAGAGCGCAGTTTAATTCACGCTCTTATCTTATTCCACAATTGGAATAATTTTTGTGGCATGAGATCCTTTATCACCGTGAATCACTTCAAATTGCACTTTTTGCCCTGCTTTTAATGAACGATAACCATCCATCTCAATCACAGAGTAATGTGCGAAGATGTCAGCTTCCACGCCTTCTGCGGAAATAAAACCAAATCCTTTTGCGTTATTAAACCACTTAACAATACCGATTTCCATTATTGACCTCTTATATATAGGCTTCGCCTATACAACCATAAAACAAACAAGGCATATGCCTTATCACCTTAATTGGTCGCTATATTTAAATATTTTGTTTTTTTATGCAACAAGCAATATTTAAAAATGTTATAGAGATCACAAAATATTTTTATTTTTCAGTATTTTTTGCTGATTTTTCATATAATTCACGCAATTCTCTTGCCACAATTTGAATTGCTTCACCACTATTTATGCCTTTTGCCATTAATTCTTGAATTTTTTCAACCGCTCTTTGTTGTTCTTCGTGCGTTAATTGTATATCTAACATAAATTTACCAGCCGAATTTTGTCATTAAATCTTGCCATTGCTCATCCAATGGCGCGTGAATTGTGATTGTTGCCTGTGAAATAGGATGGATAAAACATAACGTTTCCGCATGCAACAATAAACGTTTACAGCCTATATTTTCCGTTAAAGCCCGATTTTGATGCAAATCCCCATATTGCGTGTCACCTAAAATAGGATGAAAAATATGTTTGCAATGGCGGCGTAATTGATGTTTTCTCCCCGTATGTGGAATTAAACGCACCAAAGAATAACGAGAAGTCTCATAACGTCCTGCCGGATAAGGCATTTCTATAATTTTTAGGCATTCATAATCCGTTACCGCCTCTTGAGCGATATTGTCTTCTTTTGCAAATTTATCAGCAATTTTATCAAGCTGAATTTTCAACGGATAATCAATTCTATTCGCCCCTTCTAAATAACCACGCAATACCGCTAAATAGAATTTTTTCACCTTTTTTTGCTCAAATTGCTGACACATCAAATTTGCAATTTCACTACTTAAGGCAAACAGCAACACACCGGATGTAGGACGATCTAAACGATGAATAGGAAAGACATGCTGCCCGATTTGATCCCGTAACCTTTGCATGACAAATTGTGTTTCATGTGGATCTAACCAACTACGATGCACTAACATTCCGGCAGGCTTATTCACGGCAACCAGCCATTTATCTTGATATAAAATCTCTAGGATCATTGATTATGTAATAATTTTTCTAATTCCAATAAGGGAGCAAGTAATAACGTAAGCCCATCAAATTCTTTTAGCGCTTCTTCAATGTAAGGCGAAATAGCAATTTGGTTTGGTAGCGGCGCACCACTTTCTAGCAAAGCGTACATACGCGGAATAAAAACCCATTGTAGCCATTCTTCCGGTGTCATCGTATCAAGCGAAAAAGGTTCTTCACTTAAAAATGCTTCCTGTGCCGGTGGTACTGATTGCCACACATTCAAACTTTGCATGGTTTGCTGAAGCTGCTCAAGATGAAGTTTAGTTTGGTTACGCATAATCCTCCCTATTATGAAATTTGCAACTACTTAGAAAAGTGCTGTATTCTACGTAAAACCGAGTGGCTACGCAAAAAGTGCGGTCATTTTTAACCATGAATTATGGAAAAATCTTCAACTGAGATTTCTTTATGAATATTTATCATCACTCTCTCAACTTTTGCCGTTCTAGGGCCTAACTTTAGCCATTGCTCAAAAGCCTCCAACTGCTCTTCACTCCCCTGAGCAGTAGCTTCCACCGAACCATCAGTCCGATTTCTGACCGAGCCTTTAATACCTAATTTTTTCGCTTCTTTCCAAGTAAAATAGCGAAACCCAACACCTTGTACTAGCCCATAAATGAAAAATTGTTTTGTCATATAACCCTCCCAAACCAACTCTTACTCGGTATTTTCCTTGATTTTGATCACCATAGTAGTTTTTTATGGCAAAAATTTGATTCCATAATCGGTTAAACCACCCATTCCATCAAAATCAATGAAACTCAGATAAAACGTCACCATAATCGCTACTCTGATGATGAATGTTTTATCTCCCGTTTCGCCGTAGTGGCAAAGATAATTTTATCAGGACGATAACTAATACTCCCGTACTGAAACGGGCGCCCATCCGCTAAATAAGTTGTACTGGTTACACTAACAACCATCTCGTACCCGCCAAGATCCAAGACATTTTTTTCTTCTTCATTAGCATAACGAAAGGTAATTTTCCGTTGTGAATGACTAATTTTCAAACCTAATTCGTTTTCTAAATAGTGGTAAATAGATTGCTCCGCAATGTCACGACTAATAAAAGGCACAATACGACGGTCAAAATAAGAGAGTTCGTACTCAACATTTTCTCCATCAATTTCACGTACCCGACCGATACGGTAAAAATCAATTTGCTCATTTACGTTAAAGATATCCATTAATTTTTCTTCCCCTTGCACAATATATAGACTCGTTAACGTTGTTTTCACTTGATGGGTTGAAGAATAATCCAATTCTCTCTGTGTTTTAATTTCAGAAAGCTGCTGAGGTTTTAATAGATTCTGTTCTAAAACAATAGAATTTCTTCCCTGTTGCTTTTGAATATAGCCATCCATTTCGAGTAATAGAAGTGCCTTACGAATAGTATCTTTAGAAAAACCATAATGTTGCATGAGTTCATTTTCACTGGGTAATTCCTGATTTTTCGTTAAAACACCCTTGCTGATTTTAGTTTTTATATCGTTATAGACTTTTTTATATTTACTCATTCTTCATTCCACCTTGCCTACTTAGTGAATAGGATAGCATAAATCACCTAAAGCTATACTTATAAACTGTGATTTAAATCACACTTTTACGTTAATGATATCACTTTTACGTAAAAGATATTGCGTAACGAGAAATTTTAGCTAAAATTGGTGACAGTTCTGGTTTCCATAAGGAAAAATTATGCTTACTCGTTCAAGCGGCGTTTTAATGCACATCACCTCATTACCTAATTCATTTGGTATCGGTAGTTTTGGACAATCCGCCTATGATTTTGTGGATTTTTTGGTTGAAACTAAACAAACTTATTGGCAAATCCTTCCATTAACTACAACAAGTTACGGCGACTCACCCTATCAGTCTTTTTCAGCCATTGCCGGCAACCCGCATTTGATTGATTTTGATCTATTGGCACAAATGGGGCTTTTAAAAGAAGAAGATTATCTTTCTACCAATTTTGGCGATGACCCAACACAAGTTGATTATGAGCGTATTTTTTACGCAAGACGCCCAATTTTGGAAATTGCAGTAAAAAATTTTGTGGAAAATAACGAATTCCACCCCGCATTTGAAAACTTTGAAAAAAACAACCGCACTTGGTTATCTGATTATGCGGAATTTATGGCAATTAAAGAGCATTTTGGTAATCACGCTTTACAAGAATGGGATGATAAACAAATCATTGCACGTGACCCCCAAACCTTAAAAAAATACCGCACAATGCTGGCACAGCAGATTCAATATTTTAAAGTCACACAATATTTTTTCTTTAAACAATGGCAAGCCTTGAAAGATTATGCCAACCAAAAAGGCATTAAAATTATCGGTGATATGCCTATTTATGTTTCCGCTGATAGCGTTGAAGTATGGACCAAACCGGAGCTCTTCCAACTTGATGCTGAACGTAATCCCCTTTTTGTCGCCGGTGTGCCAGCTGATCAATTCAGTGCTACCGGACAACTTTGGGGCAATCCGCTTTATGATTGGAATGAACATAAAAAACAAGGCTATGCTTGGTGGATTTATCGTATAGCAGAAAGCTTTAAAATTTACGATGTACTTCGTATCGACCATTTCAAAGGGTTCTCAGATTATTGGCAAGTTGACGGCAAAGCGGAAATTGCAAAGTACGGGAGCTGGCAACCGGGTCCAGGTTATGAACTATTTGAAGCCGTAAAACAAAAATTAGGCGACTTACCGATTATCGCTGAAGATCTAGGCAATATTGATGATAAAGCGAAAAAATTGTTAGCTGATTGCGGTTATCCCGGTATGAAAATTTTACAATTCGGTTTTGAAGATACCACAGGAGAAAGTTTTGATAGCCCGCACCATTGCATACCTCATTGTATCGCCTACACTGGTACACACGATAATGATGTTATCAATGGTTGGTATAACAATTTGGCAGCGGAACAGCAGCAATATGTCAATGATTATACGCATCGTGGCGTAGATGAGTCTGTTTGTCAGGCAGTGATTCGTCAATTATTCGCGACGGTAAGTAATACGGCGATTGCAACCATGCAAGATATTTTAGATTTGCCAACCTATTCAAGAATGAATATCCCTTCTACCATTGGTGGAAACTGGCAATGGCGAATGCTAAAAACCGATTTAACCCAAGATAAAAAAGATTTCTTAACGAAAATAACCACGTTATATCAAAGAGCAAATAAGGAAAAAGCAATGATTAAATTTAGTAATTTTGTACAAGCAAGTACAAACAAGTCTCTTGAAGAATTAAACGATCAGGCTATTTATGCACAGTTGCTAAACTATGTAAAAACCCTTTCTGCGGATAAATCAAAAAATACCGGAAAACGGAAAGTTTATTATATTTCTGCCGAATTTTTGATTGGTAAATTATTATCTAACAACCTCATTAACCTTGGGGTATATCAAGAAGTTAAAGATGAATTGGCACGTGCCGGAAAATCATTAAGTCATATTGAAGATATTGAGCCTGAACCCTCTTTAGGAAACGGCGGCTTAGGGCGTTTAGCCTCTTGTTTTATTGATTCAATGGCGACCCTTGGCTTAAATGCCGAAGGCGTGGGCTTAAATTATCATTGTGGTTTGTTTAAACAAGTGTTTAAACAAAACGAACAAAAAGCTGAACCGAATTATTGGATCGAAGAAAATTCTTGGCTAATCCCAACAAAAGTTAGCTATGAAGTGCCATTTAAATCCTTTACTTTAACCTCAAAATTAGATCGTATTGATATTTTAGGTTATAAAAAATCAACAAAAAATTATCTCAATTTATTTGATATTAAATCGGTGAATTATCACTTAATTAAAGACGGAATTGAGTTCGATAAAACAAATATTAAAGAAAATTTAACTTTATTTCTTTATCCTGATGATTCTGATAAAAATGGGGAATTATTACGCATTTATCAACAATATTTTATGGTATCCAATGCGACACAATTATTAATTGATGAAGCTATTGAACGCGGGAGTAACATACATGACCTCGCTGACTATGCTTACGTACAAATTAATGACACTCACCCCTCAATGGTGATCCCTGAATTAATTCGCTTACTTACCGAAAAACATCATCTTAAATTTTTGGAAGCAGTAGAAATCGTACGTAATATGGTGGGCTATACCAACCACACTATTCTTGCCGAAGCCTTGGAAAAATGGCCGCTTGATTATTTACAGCAAGTCGTACCACATTTAGTCGTTATCATTAAAAAATTAGATGAATTAGTACGTAGCGAATATAAAGATCCTACGGTACAAATTATTGATGAACGTAATTGTGTACATATGGCTAATATGGATATCCATTTTTCAAACTCAGTGAACGGTGTTGCGGCACTGCACACAGAAATTTTGAAAAATGCGGAACTCAAAGCATTTTATGCCCTCTATCCTGAAAAATTTAATAATAAAACAAACGGTATCACCTTCCGTCGTTGGTTAGAATTTTCCAATCAAGAGTTGGCGGCTTATCTAAAACAACTCATTGGGGATAATTATTTACAAGATGCCACACAGTTAGAGAAATTACTCGCTTTCGCCGATGACAAACAAGTTCATCAAAAACTTGCCGAAATTAAATTTAACAATAAGTTAGCGTTAAAAACCTATCTTAAAGAAAATAAAGGCATTGAATTAGATGAAAATTCAATTATTGATACGCAAATTAAACGTTTCCATGAATACAAGCGTCAGCAAATGAACGCACTTTATGTGATTCATAAATATCTTGAGATTAAAGCCGGTAAATTACCTCAACGTAAAATCACCGTTATCTTTGGCGGTAAAGCAGCGCCTGCTTATGTGATTGCACAAGATATTATTCATTTAATTCTTTGTTTATCCGAACTTATCAATAACGATCCGGAAGTCAATCAATATTTAAATGTTTATTTAGTGGAAAACTATAACGTGAGTGTGGCTGAGAAATTAATTCCTGCGACGGATATTTCGGAACAAATCTCCCTTGCATCCAAAGAAGCCTCCGGTACAGGCAATATGAAATTTATGCTTAATGGTGCATTAACACTGGGTACAATGGATGGCGCAAATGTTGAGATCGCAGAGCTTGCTGGCGCAGAAAATATTTACACCTTTGGTAAAGATTCACAAAGTATCATTAAACTTTATGAAACGGCAGGCTATGTTTCAAAAGATTACTACGATAATGATCAATACATTAAACGTGCGGTAGATTTTATTATTAATCCGGCATTAGTAAAACTCGGTAATTCAGTACGTTTGAAACGTCTCTATAATGAATTATTGAATAAAGACTGGTTTATGACCTTGATTGACTTCAACACTTACGTAAAAGCGAAGGAACAAATTTTAGCGGATTATGAAGATCAAGATAGCTGGAATAAAAAAGTGATTCACAATATCGCCAAAGCAGGCTTCTTCTCCTCAGACCGAACTATTGCGCAATACAACGCAGATATTTGGCATTGTGAGAGCTAAGGAAAGAGCAAAATGAAGCTACTTACCCTAAACGTACACGCTTGGTTAGAAGATAACCAAGCAGAAAAAATCGCAATTCTTGCTCAAACGATAGTGGAAAAGGGTTACGACATTATTGCGTTACAGGAAGTAAATCAACTCATGACAGCTCCGACAATCGCTCAATCCTTAAAACAGGATAATTATGGCGTAATCTTATTACGCCAAATTAACCGGCAAGTTGAGCAAAAATATTCGTTATTTTGGAGCAATTCACATATTGGCTATGATAAATATGATGAAGGTATCGCGTTTTTAACCCGCTTACCTGTTTATGAAGTCGATCCTTTTTACTGTAGCCAACATCAGCGCCTTGATTCCATTCTTTCACGTAAAATATTGGGTTTAACCGTAGAATATCAGAATCAGCTTATCGATTGTTATTCCTGCCATATTAATTTGCCCGATTGCGAAGGCGAAGATCAACTCGACAATATTCGGAATATCGTTAAACGTAACCGAAGTGGAAATTTAAAAATCTTAATGGGTGATTTTAATACCGATGCAATCAGTAATCCGCAAGCCTATCAGCAAATCAAATCATTAGGTTTGCTTGATAGCTACGAACTTGCCGAGCAAAGAGACTCAGGTATTACGGTGGAAAAAGCCATTGACGGTTGGCGTGGTCATAGCGAAGAAAAGCGTTTGGATTATATTTTTTTAAATCAAGCAAAAAGGGTGTTATCCAGTCAGGTGATTTTTAACGGTAAAAATAAACCTGTGGTTTCCGACCATTTTGGCTTGGAAGTGGATGTCATACTGTAGGAGAAAACAAATGAAAAAATTGCTAAGTTTTGAATTTTGGCAAAAATTTGGCAAGTGCCTTATGGTGGTAATTGCTGTCATGCCGGCTGCCGGATTAATGGTCAGTATCGGTAACTCGTTACCTTTGCTTAGTGACGCCGAATGGGTCGTTCGCATTGGTAACATTATTGCCCAAATTGGTTGGGGGATCATCGGTAACCTCCATCTCTTATTCGCCTTAGCCATTGGCGGCAGCTGGGCTAATGAACGTGCAGGCGGTGCATTTGCAGCAGGGTTAGCTTTTATTTTGATCAACTTAATTACCGGACATTTTTTCGGTGTAAAAATTGAAATGTTGGCAGATCCAAATGCTCATGTTAGTACATTATTTGCCGGTGAAATTCCTGTGGCGAACTACTTTGTCAATATACTTGGGCAGCCGGCATTAAATATGGGCGTATTCGTGGGGATCATTGCCGGTTTTGTTGGTGCAACAACCTTCAACCGCTACTACAACTTCCGCAAATTACCTGAAGTTCTCACCTTTTTTAACGGTAAACGCTTCGTCCCCTTTGTGGTAATTTATCGCTCCGTATTAGTGGCATTGCTCCTTGCCTTATTCTGGCCTTTAGTACAATCGGGAATCAACCATTTCGGTCAGTGGATTGCCAGTTCACAAAATAGCGCCCCAATTCTTGCCCCATTCATCTACGGTACATTAGAACGTCTTTTATTACCTTTCGGTTTGCACCATATGCTCACTATTCCAATGAACTATACATCATTAGGCGGAACTTATGAGTTCTTAACCGGAGCTCAAAAAGGTGTGCAAGTCTTTGGACAAGATCCGCTGTGGTTAGCCTGGATCTCCGACTTAATTAACTTAAAAGATGCGGGTAATTTAACACAATATAATGAATTGCTTTCAACAGTGACACCGGCTCGTTTCAAAGTTGGACAAATGATTGGTTCAAGCGGTATCTTGATGGGTATCACGCTTGCCATGTATGTCAATGTCGATGCAGATAAGAAAAAACTCTACAAAGGGATTTTCCTCTCTTCTGCCCTTGCGGTTTTCCTAACCGGTGTAACAGAACCGATTGAATATATGTTTATGTTTGCGGCAATGCCACTTTATATTGTATATGCTTTGGTTCAAGGCGCAGCGTTCTCCATGGCGGATATTGTTAATTTACGAATGCATTCCTTCGGTAATATTGAATTTTTAACCCGTACACCAATGGCAATTAAAGCCGGTATTGGTATGGATGTGATCAACTTTATTTGGGTTTCCATTCTCTTTGCAGTAGCAATGTTCTTTATTGCAAACTTCATGATTAAAAAATTCAATCTCGCAACAGCAGGACGGAATGGTAACTATGATGCGAAAAGTGCCGATGAAAGTACATCTAATGAGCCCAAAGTCGCCAATGCCAGCTCTCAAGTAGTACAAATTGTGAATTTACTTGGCGGACGCAATAATATCGCCGATGTGGATGCCTGTATGACACGCCTACGTATTACCGTTCATAACGCTGATTTAGTCGGTGATGAGGCAGGTTGGAAACAAGCAGGTGCAATGGGGATTATTATCAAAGGGACAGGCATTCAAGCCATTTACGGACCTAAAGCCGATGTACTGAAATCCGATATTCAAGATCTGCTTGGTTCCGGTGCTGAAATTCCGAAAGTCTAAGTTATATAAAAGTGCGGTTAATTTGACCGCACTTTTTATTATTCCCGGTATTATGTAGCAGTCACACAAATCTGAATTCGTTTATTTAGTGACAATCCCCTCATCTTTCGTTGATATAACTATCTTGTGCATTTGCTATATAACCTCGCCCATTCCTTAAATTTATCTTTCATGCGGTAAAATCTCCCTATTCATTTTATTCAACAGTGATTAATTATGGGTATGCTTGCACACGAAACCTTACTCACTATTTTGCATCAACTACATAACACTGAAAAACTTTTTCAGTTTTAACCGCACTTTTCTATTTTCATTTTGTGGAAATTATCATAGCATAGGCAACGAATCTTATTTCAATCATAATAAAAGGAGTAATCATGAAATTACGTACAGCTGTCTTCGGTATCGCAACACTATTTGTCAGCACTGCAAGTTTTGCAGGTATGGTTTCCAGCTCATCAAATATTGATTTTTTAGCGATTGATGGTCAAAAAGCAAGTAAATCCCTTCTAAAGAAAAACAATTCATTCAACATAAATGATAGCAATACCCACCAAGTGGTAGTGCGAGTGGGCGAAATCGTTGGTAGCGGTTCAAGCCAATCTCTTTTTGAATCAGATCCAATTATTGTTACATTCCAAGGTTCGGCTGAAGATATTGTGATTTCCTCCCCTACTATTCGCACAAAAACCGAGGCAGAAAAATTCAATAGCACAGCCATTAGCGTAAAAACAGCCTCCGGTCAGGAAATTCCGGCAAAAATAGATACGTTAAAGCAAGAAGGTCTATTTCCGTCCGCAAATATTGTTAGTGATTTAGCGAACTATAACGCTTCAGGCGCAACTGCAGCCGTTCCGGCATTAGCTACGGCGACCGTGCAACCAATGATGGGGATGATTCCTGTGGCAAATGGCAAAGCAACCAAAGGTAAAGTCGTCATTCAAGGCGAAAATATCGCAGAACAGCAATTACAGTATTGGTTCCAACAGGCGGATAAAGAAACCCAAACCCGTTTCTTAAACTGGGCAAAATCCCATAAATAATAACCGCACTTATAACGAAGAGTGAGCTATCCAAGCTCACTTTTCTATTTTGATAAGGATTCAAAATGAATAACTGGTTAAACGCAAAAGTCATCGCAGCCATTCCAATATTTATTAGCGTTAATCTCGCTGCTTTCGGTGTTTGGTTCTTTGATATTTCCAGCCAATCCATACCATTAATTTTAGGGATTATGGCTGGAGGGTTAGTGGACTTAGATAACCGTTTAACCGGTCGTTTAAAAAATATTTTTTACACATTAATTGCTTTTACCATTTCTTCTTTTGTCGTGCAACTTAATATCGGTAAACCGATTCAATACATTGCGTTAATGACCTCGCTTACCTTCATCTTTACAATGATAGGTGCGGTTGGACAACGTTATAGCACCATTGCTTTCGGTTCACTTGTCGTCGCACTCTATACAACCCTCACTTATGATCAAAATTCCACAGGAAGTTGGTTTATTAACCCAACAATGATTTTGTTCGGTACGCTAATTTATAGTGTGGTAACCCTAATTGTTCATCTCTTTTTTCCTAATCGCCCAGTGCAGGAAAGTATTGCCAAAGCCTTTTGTGCATTAGGAGAATATTTAGATGCCAAATCCGTGTTTTTTGATCCCGATGAAATTGATGAAATCGAGAAAAAACACCTCAATTTCGCCCTTAAAAATGCCAACGTCATTAATGCTTTTAACCTTGCCCGAACGGCTCTTTTCTACCGTATTAGAGGGCAACATCGCCATATCCGCACACAAAAAATGGTGCGCTATTATTTTGCCGCTCAAGAAATCCACGAACGTGCCAATTCTACCCATTTTGACTATCAACAAATTTCTGAAAAACTTAAAAATACAGATCTGATTTTTCGTATTCAGCGGCTATTAGAATTACAGGCACAATCCTGTCAAGAAATTAAAGAAAGTTTACGCCATAACCGCCCTTACCATTATAATAAACGGGTAGAAAAAGCGCTCCTAGGCACATTGCAATCTTTCGAGTTATATCGTCAAAAATCGCCCGATGATAAAGATTTGATTATCGACATCCAAGGTTTATTGGATAACTTGCAAAATATCAACTGGCAAATGAATCAATTAGAACAAGAATCAAATATCAATGAACCACTTGCTCAGATCCATACTGTTCAAGTAACAGGATTGAAAAACATTCTTTCCACCATTGTTGGACATTTCACCTTTGAATCCCAATTATTCCGTCACGCTGTACGATTATCTATCATAGTTTTTCTTTGCTGTACCATCGTGGATTTCTTCCAATTCAATTTAGGTTATTGGATCTTACTCACGGCAATTTTTGTTTGTCAGCCTAATTACTCTGCGACGAAGACAAGATTACGCCAACGTATTATCGGCACAATTTTAGGTGTAGTTGTAGGGTTATTATTACCTTATTTAAATCCAACCCTTGAATTAAAACTCGGTCTAATAGTCCTGACTAGTACATTATTTTTCTTCTTTCGCAGTAATAATTACAGTTTTTCAACTTTTTTCATTACCCTACAAGTATTATTAAGCTTTGACGTTATGGGGTTTAGCACGGAATCAGCACTTATTCCCCGTATACTCGACACACTTCTAGGTTCAGCTATCGCTTGGTTTGGCGTCTCTTATTTATGGCCGGATTGGAAATATTTACAACTTGATAAAGTCAGCCGGCTGGCTATTAAAAGTGATGCCCGGTATTTGTTACATATCACCAGCCAGCTACAATTTAGCAAAAGCGATGATCTCAAATATCGTATTGCCCGCCGTAATGCACACGAATACAACGCTGCACTCAGTACGACTATTTCAAATATGAACAGCGAACCGATGAAATATCAAGCACATCTACAAGAAGGCTTTGATTTACTCAAAATCAATTATTCTTTACTGAGCTATATTTCAGCATTGGGTTCATACCGCTATAAAATGCGTGAATTACAGCAAACCACGGGGTTTTTATCAGGCTTCTACCCAACCGCCAAAAAAATTATTTACGCTCTTGAAAACATCGAAAAACTTACTCCGGAAGTTTTCAATAAATTATTTGAGAACATTGAATTCAGTTTGAAAGAGATTCAAGTCTCTGAAAATACGGCATTTATTCTCCCCTATCAGCAATTAAATTTAATTGCTCAGCTATTGCCACAAATTTATGGTTATTTTCATAAAACTCTCAATAATGATTTAAATATGCTGATTGAGAAAAAATAGGATTTTTTGACCGCACTTATTTTGGGGTAATGCCTTACCCCAAATTTCCTATTGTTCTTCCGCCCATAAATAGCGATAATAACGCCCCTATTCAAAAGGCAGGCAGTGATGACACATTATATTTTATTAATTATTGGTACCGCATTAATTAACAACTTCGTATTAGTGAAGTTTCTTGGACTTTGTCCTTTCATGGGCGTATCAAAAAAAATTGAAACCGCAATCGGTATGGGCTTGGCTACTATGTTTGTTTTAACTGTTGCCTCCCTTTCTGCCTATTTGGTCGAATACTATATTTTATTGCCTTTAAATGCCACTTTTTTGCGTACTCTTGTATTTATTCTGGTGATTGCCGTTGTCGTTCAATTTACTGAAATGGCGATCAATAAAACCAGCCCAACTCTTTACCGCCTGCTTGGTATATTTCTACCACTGATCACGACAAACTGTGCCGTTCTTGGTGTAGCATTACTCAATGTCAATCTTGCCCATAACTTAACGGAATCCGTTATTTATGGCTTTGGTGCCTCTCTGGGCTTTTCCTTAGTATTGGTTTTATTTGCCGCATTGCGTGAACGCTTGGTTGCCGCAGATGTCCCCAATACATTTCAGGGTGCCTCCATTGCTTTAATTACAGCCGGTTTAATGTCGCTTGCTTTTATGGGATTTGCCGGACTCATTAAATAACACAAATCGTCAATTATGATCTACTTTTTAATGGCAATTACCCTGTTAGTTTTATTAATTGGGCTCTATCAAAGATTTTCAGGAAAAACAAAGAAATAATGACTATTTTACTCACTGTTATTACTCTACTCGCACTCATTTTTGGTGCGATTTTAGGGTTTGCGTCCTTAAAACTCAAAGTGGAAGCCGATCCCATTGTAGAAAAAATCGATGCCATATTGCCACAAAGTCAATGTGGTCAATGCGGTTATCCCGGCTGTAAACCCTATGCGGAAGCCATTTGTAACGGTGATGAGATCACAAAATGTGTTCCGGGTGGACGAGAAACCGTTGTGAAAATTTCTGAAATTCTAGGCGTTGATATACCGTCTGTCGATGGTATGGAAGAACCTGTCGAAATGGTCGCATTTATTGATGAAAATATGTGTATCGGTTGCACAAAATGTATTCAGGCCTGTCCGGTAGATGCCATTATCGGAACAAATAAAGTCATGCATACGATTATTCCTGATCTTTGCACCGGCTGTGAACTTTGTGTAGCACCTTGCCCGACAGACTGCATTTCAATGATTCCGGTTAAAAAAAATATTGAGAGTTGGGATTGGAAATTTGATGCGAAATTAGTCATTCCAGTGGTGAATGTAAACGGTAGCGAAAAAAAATTGGTTGTGGGGAAATAAATGGCGGACATATTATCTCGTTTTAATTCCGATAAACTATGGGATTTCAAAGGAGGAATTCATCCTCCGGAAATGAAAGATCAATCTAACCATCAACCAATCAAAACTCTTCCGCTAAGCGAGGATTTTTATATTCCGCTCAAACAGCACTCAGGTTTGGCGGGTGAGGTTTTAGTAAAAGTTGGCGATTATGTTTTAAAAGGGCAACCTTTAACACAAGGAGATGGTTTACGCGTACTGCCTGTTCATGCGCCAACATCCGGTACAATTAAAAATATTGCACCTTATGTCGCAGCTCATCCTTCAGGGCTTGATGAAATGACTATTCATTTGCAAGCGGATGGGTTGGATCAAAGCATTGCACAGCACCCTATTGAGGATTTTCTTAGTCTTACAGCCGAACAACTTATCGAAAAAATTTATCTTGCCGGTATTGCAGGTTTGGGAGGTGCAGTCTTCCCTACCGCCGCTAAAATTCAGTCTGCAGATAAAAAAGTCAAATTACTAATTATTAATGGTGCGGAGTGTGAACCTTACATCACTTGTGATGACCGTCTGATGCGTGAACGTGCCGATGAAATTATTGAAGGTGTGCGTATTTTACGCTATATCCTACGCCCTGAAAAAGTGGTGATCGCCATTGAAGATAACAAACCTAAAGCTATTGAAGCGATCAACGCCGCACTACATGGGGCAAATGATATTGATGTACGTGTAATCCCAACCAAATACCCTTCCGGAGCGGCGAAACAGCTGATTTATTTACTCACCGGAATGGAAGTGCCGAGCGGTGCCCGCTCCTCCAGCATTGGCGTTTTGATGCATAACGTGGGAACGGCTTTTGCCATAAAAAGAGCGGTTATAAATGACGAGCCTTTAATCGAACGCATAGTCACATTAACCGGCGATAAAATTCAAGAAAAAGGCAATTACCTGATACGCCTCGGCACGCCAATTTACCATGCCTTAACCTATACAGGTTATCAATTTGATGAACGCTTTCCTGTATTTGCCGGCGGTCCAATGATGGGATTGGAACTCCCGAATTTAAATGCACCGATAACCAAAATCGTCAACTGCTTACTTGCACCGGATCATTTTGAATATACCGAACCTGAACCGGAGCAAGCCTGTATTCGTTGCTCAAGCTGTTCGGATGCCTGTCCGGTGAATTTAATGCCACAGCAACTCTACTGGTTCGCCCGCAGTGAGGATCACAAAAAATCGGAAGAATATGCTTTAAAAGATTGTATTGAATGTGGCATATGTGCTTATGTTTGTCCAAGCCATATCCCACTTATTCAATATTTCCGCCAAGAAAAAGCAAAAATTTGGCAAATAAAAGAGAAACAGAAGAAATCGGATGAAGCAAAAATTCGCTTTGAAGCGAAACAAGCCCGTATGGAACGCGAAGAACAGGAACGTAAAGCCCGTTCTCAACGCGCTGCGGAAGCTCGCCGTGAGGAATTAGCTAAAACAAAAGGTGAAGATCCGGTAAAAGCAGCATTAGCGCGTCTCAAGGCAAAGAAAATCGGCACAGAAGAAACCAATCAACAGAAAACATTAACAACAGAAAAAGGTGAAGTTTTACCGGACAATAGCGATATGATGGCGTTGCGTAAAGCACGTCGCTTGGCTCGCCAACAAAATGAGGTGAAAACAGAAAATCTTGAAAATCGTATAGAAGAAGCACCGACAGCAGAACCTCAAAAGTCTGCCGTAGCTGCCGCGATTGCTCGAGCAAAAGCTAAAAGGCTTGCTCAAGTCAAAGATGCGGTAACCACCGAAAGCGAAAGCACAGTGGAAAAAACAAAGGAAAATCCGACCGCACTTGATCCGAAAAAAGCGGCGGTAGCTGCAGCGATTGCTCGGGCAAAAGCTAAAAAGCTTGCTCAAGTCAAAGATACGGCAACCACCGAAAGCGAAAATGCAGTAGGAAAAACAGAGGAAAATCCGACCGCACTTGATCCGAAAAAAGCGGCGGTGGCTTCGGCTATCGCTCGGGCAAAAGCCAAAAAGCTTGCTCAAGTTACAGATACGGTAACCACCGAAAGCGAAAATGCAGTAGGAAAAACAGAGGAAAATCCGACCGCACTTGATCCGAAAAAAGCGGCGGTGGCTGCGGCTATCGCTCGGGCAAAAGCAAAGAAATTAGCACAAACTCAACAACAATCAGGCAACTCTCAGGAATAAATGATGTTTAAAATGGTCAGTTCTCCTCACACACATTCGGGGAAATTAACAGCACGTATTATGCTTTGGGTTATCTTAGCCATGATACCGGCTTTGTTTACACAAATTTATTATTTTGGTTTCGGTGTACTGATTCAGTCCGCATTGGCAATCATCGTTGCATTACTTGCTGAATTTTTAGCAATGAAATTACGTGGTAAAAAACCATTATCTGCGCTTTCTGATTTTAGCGTGGTATTAACTGCCTTAATTTTAGCCACGGCAATTCCACCCTATGCGCCTTATTGGATCATTATTATCGGTACACTTTGTGCCGTATTGCTAGGTAAACATGTTTATGGCGGTCTAGGGCAAAATTTATTTAATCCGGCAATGATTGGCTATGTCGTATTGCTCATTTCTTTCCCATTACAAATGACAACATGGCTTCCTCCAATTCATTTATTGCAAGAACCGCCCACATTCTCTGATGCTATCACACTAATTTTTTCCGGTTTAACCACCGATGGATTTACCCTGTCACAACTTACTCACAGTATTGACGGTATTGCACAAGCTACACCATTAGATAGTGCAAAAATCTTTTATTCAGGTCACAAAGAATTAACAGATTTCTATGAGCTCGTTAAAATGCCAATTTTTATGGGTAACGGTACAGATTTCGCACAGGGTTGGTGGCAAGTGAATGTTGCATTTCTACTGGGTGGACTATTTTTAATTGTAAAACGGACTATTCACTGGCATATTCCCATAGCCATGCTCCTGACGTTTTTCTGTTTAGCAACCGTCACTGCACTTGCCGGCGGAACACATTTAAGTGTGATAAGCCAAATGGTGAGTGGTGCGATGATGTTCGGTGCATTTTTCATTGCTACCGACCCTGTCACTGCTTCAATCACGCCACGTGGAAAAATTGTTTTTGGAGTATTGGTCGGGCTTTTTGTCTATCTCATTCGATATCATGGCAATTTCCCTGATGGCGTGGCATTTGCTATTTTATTAAGTAACATTTGCGTCCCACTCATCGATCATTACACACGTCCTCGTGTTGCTGGTTATGGCATAAAAGGAAGAAAATAATGGGCATTTTTAAAATCACCTCACGCTATGCGGTTATTTTAGGATTAGTCGCCTTAATCTGCACCGCTATTTCCTCGGGTATCTTTTTCCTCACAAAAGAGAAAATTGACGAAACTATGGCGGCACAACAACGTGAACGCCTATTAGAAGTAATCCCCCATGACTATTTTGATAATAATCTTGTGGAAAGTGCGATCGTTCCAAAGAATGAAAATTTAAAGGGAATTCAAAAAATTTATTTCGCTAAAAAAGGACAAAAAATTTCCGCTTATGCCTATGAAACCACCGCACCGGATGGCTATTCCGGCGATATCCGATTACTTGTGGGCTTAACGCCGGAAGGTGAAGTACTCGGTGTGCGTGTTATTGAACACCATGAAACACCGGGATTGGGCGATAAAATAGAATTACGTATTTCCAATTGGATTTTAAGTTTCAACCATAAATTAATTAATGAAACAAACCTAAATGATTGGGCAGTAAAAAAAGACGGCGGGAAATTTGATCAATTTTCCGGTGCAACCATTACGCCTCGTGCCATCGTTAATCAAGTAAAACGCTCTGCTTTAGTGATGCTTAACAATCAAGCAACACTACAACAACTCGCTATCCAATAAGGAGTGTGATATGACAAATTTAACCGAAAAAACGACCGCACTTCTTGAAGATGCACCTTCTCAACAGGAGGTTAAAACGCAAATAAAACCATCCGAGTGGAAACCCATTTTCACTCAAGGTATTTGGAAAAATAACCCTGCTATTGTTCAACTACTCGGTCTTTGCCCCTTGTTGGCTGTTTCCAGTACCGCCACAAATGCGCTCGGTTTAGGACTTGCTACGATGTTGGTTTTAACTTGTACCAACACGGTCATTTCTTTATTTCGGAAACAAATTCCCCATGAAATTCGTATTCCAATTTATGTGATGATTATCGCAACGACAGTAACCGTTGTGCAATTATTGATGAATGCTTACACCTATGCGCTTTATCAATCCTTAGGGATTTTTATCCCTCTCATTGTGACAAACTGTATTGTCATTGGTCGTGCGGAAGCCTTTGCCTCAAAAAACAACCTCTTACATTCTATATGGGATGGTTTTTCTATGGGATGTGGTATGGCATTGAGTCTTGTTGTGCTTGGCGCTATCCGTGAGATTCTCGGACAGGGTACGATTTTTGAAGGGATTGAAAATCTTTTTGGTGAACAAGCAAAATTTCTCACCTTCCATATTTACCAAACGGATAGCAGCTTTTTACTCTTCATCCTGCCTCCGGGTGCGTTTATTGGATTGGGATTACTCCTTGCACTAAAAAACAGAATTGATAATCGGAAAAAATAACATGAATAAAAAGAAAAGAGTTGAAATATTGACCCGATTGCGGGATCAAAATCCCCACCCTACCACCGAATTACAGTATAATTCGCCTTTTGAATTATTAATCGCCGTGATTTTATCGGCACAAGCCACGGATAAAGGGGTAAATAAAGCGACAGAAAAACTTTTTCCTGTTGCCAATACGCCGCAAGCGATTTTGGATTTAGGCTTAGATGGTCTAAAAAGCTATATCAAAACCATCGGACTCTATAATAGTAAGGCTGAAAATATCATCAAAACCTGCCGCGATCTCATCGAAAAACACAACGGTGAAGTACCTGAAAATCGTGAAGCCTTAGAAGCCCTTGCCGGTGTTGGGCGGAAAACGGCTAACGTAGTGCTAAATACCGCCTTTGGTCATCCCACTATTGCTGTCGATACCCATATATTTCGGGTATGCAATCGCACTAATTTTGCCCCCGGTAAAGATGTTGTAAAAGTGGAAGAAAAACTCTTAAAAGTAGTGCCTGATGAATTTAAAGTGGATGTGCACCATTGGCTCATTTTACATGGTCGCTATACTTGTGTGGCAAGAAAGCCCCGCTGCGGTTCCTGCATTATCGAAGATCTCTGCGAATATAAAGAAAAAACCGAATATTAAAAATAATTAAATTTTTGACCGCACTTTTATTAATAGGAAAAACAATGACAACGAATAAACAACAACGTCAAACTTGGTCGAGCCGATTAACTTATGTGATGACGGTTGCCGGTGCAACCGTGGGTTTCGGGGCAACTTGGCGATTCCCCTATCTGGTGGGTGAAAATGGCGGCGGTGCTTATGTACTGCTTTTTTGTCTTGCCATGATGGTAATCGGCATTCCCATGATTTTAGTAGAAAATGTGATTGGTCGCCGTTTACGTGTCAATTCGATTGATGCTTTTGGCGATAAAATTCTTGATAAAGGCAAACATATTTCAAAATATTGGAAGATCATCGGTTATACGGGATTGCTCGGTGCATTTGGTATTATGGCTTATTATATGGTGCTGGGTGGCTGGGTTATTTCCTATATCGTAAGTTTAATCAGCGGCACGCTTGATATTTCAACGCCGATTACAAAGGATGTCGCCAAAAACTTCTACGATCTTCATATCGGCAATAGCCCTTATGAAATCATGTTCTACACCTTTCTCTTTGTCGTGGTGAATTATATTATTTTGGCAAAAGGCATTATTGGCGGCATTGAGCGTTCAGTTAAATATTTAATGCCACTGCTCTTTATTTTCCTCATCGGTATGGTGATCCGTAATATCACCTTGCCGGGCGCAATGGAAGGAATTACCTTCTATTTAAAACCGGATTTCAGCAAAATCACGCCCCAACTTTTCATTTTTGTATTAGGGCAAGTGTTTTTCGCCTTAAGCCTTGGCTTTGGGGTTCTAATCACCCTTTCAAGCTATCTTAATAAAGAAGAAAATCTTATTCAAACAGCGGTGATTACCGGTTTTACCAATACTATCATTGCTGTACTTGCCGGCTTTATGATTTTCCCTTCTTTATTTACTTTCGGCATCGAACCGAATGCAGGTCCAACATTAGTTTTCCAAAGTTTGCCCATCGTATTTTCCCATTTATGGGCAGGCAAGTTCTTTGCAATTGTTTTCTTTAGTTTATTATTAATTGCCGCTCTCACCACATCTATTACTATTTATGAAGTCCTCATCACGGCATTGCAAGAAAAACTTCGTATGCGTCGTGGAAAAGCGATTGCTTTCGTTTTAGGGGGGATCTTCTTACTCGGTAATATTCCGGCCATTTTAGGGGATAATCTTTGGAAAAACTTCACCATTTTCGGTAAAAGTATTTTTGATTTTTATGATTATGCAAGCGGCAATATTTTATTTATGCTCACCGCATTAGGTTGTGCAATTTTCGTGGGTTTTATCCTAAAAGATGAAGCGAAAAAAGAACTCTCTCCGACACCGGATTCGACTTTCACCAAAATTTGGTTTAATTATGTAAAATTTGTTGTGCCTGTGATTATTATCGTTATTTTCATCAGTAACTTATTTTAATCTATAAAAAACCGAGCCCATGCTCGGTTTTTTTATCACTTACTTTCTGCAATACTTTTTTTCTCTTCCAATTCTTCCCAACGCAAGAATATTTGTTCAAGAAGCGATTCCGTATCCGCCAATTCTTTTAGTTTCGCATCGGTTATTTCATGGGATTGTTGGAAAAAGCCAGATTCACTGACCTCCGCTTGAAGTACCGTCAATTTTTCCTCTAATTCTTCCAATTGCTGTGGGAGCTGTTCCAATTCTCGCTGCTCTTTATAGGATAATTTAACGGATTTGGGCCTAGAAGTGCGGTCGGTTTTTACCGTATTTTCTTGCGGTTTAGCCGGTGATTTTTTCATGTTTTCTTGCACAGCTTTGCTTGCCCAAAAGTTTGCTTGCTGCTGTTTAGCATCAAAGAAACCGCCTACATACTTATTGACAATTCCATTTCCCTCAAACAAATAACACTCTGTGGCAGTATTATCAATAAATTGGCGGTCATGGCTCACGATCAATAAAGTGCCTTGATAGTCCGTCAGAATTTCTTCTAACAGCTCTAAAGTTTCCACATCTAAATCATTCGTAGGTTCATCAAGAATCAGTAAATTATTCGGTTTAAGTAATAGTTTTGCTAATAACAAGCGGTTACGTTCCCCACCTGATAAGGCTTTCACCGGGATCATTGCCCGTTTAGGCGGAAATAAGAAATCTTGCAAATAGCCCAATACATGGCGTTTTACGCCGTTCACTTCGATATCTTGCTTACCATCGGCAACATTATCCATTACGCTTTTTTCCGGATCAAGATCCGCTCGGTATTGGTCAAAATAGGCGATTTCTAATTTTGTTCCGGTATGAATTTTTCCACCTGTCGGTTGAATTTCACCGAGTAATAATTTAATAAAGGTGGTTTTTCCACAGCCATTTGGCCCGACTAAAGCAATCTTATCCCCTCGTAAAATGGTGGTACTGAAATCTTTTAATAATTGCTTACCCGCCACCTCATAACTCACATTTTCCATTTCAAACACGATCTTTCCGGAACGGCTTGAAGTATCAAGTTGTAATTTTGCCGTTCCCATCACATCACGACGTTGGCGGCGTTCCTCACGCATTGCCTTTAATGCGCGAACACGCCCTTCATTACGGGTACGACGTGCTTTTATACCTTGGCGAATCCATACTTCTTCCTGAGCCAACCGCTTATCAAACAATTCATTTTGAAGGGCTTCAACACGGAGATTTTCTTCTTTTGTAGTGAGATATAAATCATAATTCCCCGGATAAGAAACCAGTTTTCCGCGATCTAAATCCACAATACGTGTCGCCATTTTTCGGATGAAAGAACGATCATGGGAAATAAATACAATGCTACCGCTAAATTCTAAGAGAAAATTTTCCAGCCATTCAATCGCCTCCACATCCAAATGGTTGGTCGGCTCATCAAGTAATAGCACATCAGGATCGCTAACTAAGGCACGTGCTAATGCCGCTTTACGCAACCAGCCACCGGAAAGTGCGGTCAGTTTTGTATTAGGATTTAAGCCTAACTTGAGTAGCACTTCATTAATTTTATTTTCAAATCGCCAACCGTCTGCGTGTTCTAGCTTCGTTTGAATTTGTTCTAGCCGGCTTAGAATTTGCTCCGTATAATTTTCTTCAAGCTCAACGGAAATTCGATGATATTCTTTTAATAAATCCGTTAAATGACCAATTCCTTCTGCCACATAATCAAATACATTACCTTCCGTATTGCGTGGTGGATCCTGTTCAAGTCTGGATACAACCAAATCTTTTTCATATTGGATCTTACCGTCGTCTAACAATATATCACCGGCAATAATTTTGAGTAATGTTGATTTGCCTGCGCCATTTCGCCCAACCAAACAAACACGTTCGTTAGGTTCAATATGAAGTTCGCTATGATCTAATAATGGTGCGTCACTAAAAGAAAGATAGCCATTTGTTAAGCTGATTAATGCCACTGTAACCTCGTAAAAAATTTCACTAAAATTATTCATAAATCACTAAAGTGATTTATTCACTCCTTTGGAGCCGTTGGAAAAGCCAATATTCAAAAAACCTTGCTTTTTTTGTGACCGCACTATTTTATACGGTTTGGAAATAAAAGCGAAAAGATGAAAATGAATATAAGAAAAAAGGACGCCTTTCAGCGTCCCCATTCTCTAAACTTTAAAAATTAAAGTGCAGATTTTGCTTTTTCAACTAACGCAGCAAATGCCACTTTGTCGAAGACAGCGATATCAGCAAGGATCTTACGATCGATTTCAACAGAGGCTTTTTTCAAGCCATTGATGAATTTGCTGTAAGACAAACCGTTTTGGCGAGCCGCCGCGTTGATACGTGCAATCCATAATTGACGGAATTGACGTTTGCGCTGACGACGGTCACGATATGCGTATTGACCGGCTTTGATCACCGCTTGGAAAGCAACACGATACACGCGTGAACGTGCACCATAATAACCTTTAGCAGCCTTAAGAACTTTCTTATGGCGTGCTCTTGCAATAACACCACGTTTTACACGAGCCATTATTTAATCTCCTATGTCTATTTTCTACTAAATGAACTAATCGTACGTTTCGCTTAAATAACGGCTTATGCGTACGGTAAGCAAGCTACGACTAAAACTTGGTCTGCTTTCGCAACCATGGATTTATGACGTAAATGACGTTTACGCTTAGTTGTTTTTTTAGTCAAAATATGACGTAAGTGAGATTGTTTACGCTTGAAACCGCCGGAAGCAGTTTTTTTGAAACGCTTAGCTGCGCCGCGTACTGTTTTGATTTTAGGCATTGTTAAAATAACTCCGCATTTTTCGTTTAAAACAACATAATCAGGCGAACTAAAAAAGTTACTTGGAGGCGCTGATCATTTCCATCATAAGGCAAATTTATTTGCCTTTTCTCAAAGTAGTTAGGCTGCGTAGTCTGCCCAACTTACAATGACTTTTCACCTAAGTGAAAAGATTTTCATTGAGACCAGAGGTTATACCCTAAAATCTCAACAAAAAATTCTTATTTTTTCTTCGGCGCTAATACCATTACGGCTTGACGACCTTCTAACTTACCCGGTGCGGATTCAACCACTGAAATTTCAGCCAAATCGTTTTTCACACGTTCCAACACTTCTAAACCAATGTCTTGGTGTGCCATCTCACGACCACGGAAACGCACAGTAATCTTTGCTTTATCACCGTCTTCCAAGAAACGGATAAGACTGCGTAACTTAACTTGGTAATCACCCTCGTCTGTACCCGGACGGAATTTAATTTCCTTCACTTGTACGACTTTTTGTTTTTTCTTCTGCTCTTTTGCGGTTTTGCTTTTCTCGTAGAGGAATTTACCGTAATTCATAATGCGACAAACCGGAGGCTCTGCATTTGGACTAATTTCAACAAGATCGAGCTCCGCTTGCTCCGCCATTTCTAATGCTTGTTGAATGGAAACAATCCCTAATTGTTCACCATCTTGGTCTATTAAACGAACTTCTTTTACACGAATTTCATCATTAATGCGATTCGGGCGATTTACTGCCGGCGCTTTTTTTACGGTTTTAATAATCGTATTCCTTCTATTGGTTTATGCAAAAACTTTCACAACACGCAAAAGATTCCAAATTCTCTCACTTATTTATAAAAATGAGCAAAACGCGCGGATTTTATAGTATCCACCAATTTTATGCAACAAAATTTAGCCATTCACACAAATTTCTACACTGACACTTTCGCCAAATTCTAGCAAATGATCGATTCTTGCAGTTTCCAAGCAAACCATATGTTGATAAGCCTTCTCACTCATCGCACTGGTGGATTTATGCCACGGATTCCAAAGGACAAGTTGGCTTGCATCATGATGATGTAATTGAATAGTACGATTTAATACTTTATCAACAATTTGGTTTTGTTTTTTCTCCGCTGAATAAATACAATCTACATTTTCCGTGATGGAACGTGGTGAGGGTACATTTTCTTGTTGCTGAGTCAAACTGTTAAAACAGGTTTCGGGCAAGTTCACGATTTCAACTTGAGCAATATCGCCCACATTAAAATAACTGTGTAATGCCACTTGTGCCGGTTGTTCACCATAATGGGTAAAACTGATATGGCACTTATCCGTAAAAACCATCGCCATTTTTGCTTCAATAACATTTAAATCGGAAAATAACGAAAATTCCAACCGCACTTTGTCTTTAGTCAAAGCATAATGGCTTAACTGCCAGAGACGAATTCGAGCCGTACCATGCGCAGGTTGTTTCACGCTACCAAACCATGGATAACAAATCGGTATGCCGCCACGGATTGCCGTCGCCATTTGAAAAGGCTCAATTTCGCTCAACCATAATACGTCTTGCTTTGCCCTCCTGGTTGCCAACTTAACAATTGCGCTCCCTGTAATGCAATCTTTGCTGTGCCAATTTGATGCTTTAAATACAGTACGGGAATATCATTTTGCAAAACTACACTAAGTTCGGGCGTTAAAGTTTTGAGTAGGTTCATTTTCATTTTTTCTCCTTGTTATAATTGCCACAAGCTAAACTAAACGTGGGTACATCTAAACCTCAATTAAAGCGGGTTGATAAAACTCCGTCAATAATCTCGGTCCCCATCATTAGTCTATTCAGGCATCTCATTTTGAATCAATATCTTTCTCCATTTCGAGAATATCGTTTTCAAAGTACATACAATATCTTATCAATTCAACATTGACGGATAAAAATAAAAATTCGCATAAAATTAACCGCACTTTATAAGCATCAAGAATAAAAAATACGCAAAAATTGCTCTCCCCTCCAAAAAAACGATTTATAATACCTCATACTAATTTCATGAGCATAGGTTCAATTTATGCGTACTTCATTACAACAAACAAAATGGGGACTATTTAATCTCATTGAAGGTGATTTTATTAGTCAATTTGTCAAAGCTTATGGTGAATGGTCGGAAGTTGAAGTGCAATTTTTCCGGAGCATTTTGTCTAGCCACAGTAATATTATTGAAGTGGGAGCAAATATCGGGATACACTCCGTCCCACTTGCAAAATTTGCGCCACAAGGTAAATTATTTTGCTTTGAGCCCCAACGTATTATTTTCCAAACTCTCTGTGCCAATATTTCATTAAATCATCTCACTAATGTTTACGCTTATCACCAAGGCGTAAGTAATCAAAAAGAAGAGATTGAAATCCCCTCATCAAATTATGATACGGTTTGGAATTATGGCAGCTTTTCTTTGGATAAAGGATTTGATACGGAAGGGAATTTTCAAGGATCTACGCATAACGAATGGGTTCAAGTTGTTACTTTGGATAAACATCCCGAGATTCAAAAATTAACGGAGCTATCCTTACTGAAAATTGATGCGGAAGGATTTGATCTCAATGTATTAAAAGGAGCGACCAATATTATTAACCAATACAAACCTGTTATTTTTATTGAAGCCCATCCCCATAAATCCGAGGCAATATTGAATTATTTAAATCAACTTGATTATCAATGTTTCTGGTTTATTTCTGATCGCTATCAGCCTAATAATTATTTCAATCAGGAAAAAACCATTTCCGGTTTAGACTATAACCTAGCCTGTTTTCATCGCACAAAAACCTCAACTTTACCTATAGAAACATTAGCCAAACCTGAAATGGATTTATCTCAAGTACCACGACTAACATATCAAAATTAAATAAAGAATATTTAAAAAGCATTTTGAATTCAAAATGCTTTTTCTATTTATCTAAGAAGATATGTGTGAAATGAATAAGAGGATATTTCCCCTTATTGAACTATAAATGCCCGTACTTTTCCCATAAAGCATTTTGTAAGCTAAAAGGTACTTCATTTTCTGCAGGAACAATTTTTTTATAGCTGCCATCAGGCAGCATTTCCCATGCTTTCGTATTATCTTTTAATGCCATTGTGAGACTTTCTTCAATCACACGGGCTTTGAGCTCAGGGGATTCAATCGGTGTGGCAGTTTCAATTCGGCGGAAAAAATTACGTCCCATCCAATCTGCACTAGAAATATAGGTATTTTCTGCACCATTATTATAGAAATAATAAACTCGAGCGTGTTCAAGTTGACGCCCAACAATAGAACGCACACGGATATTCTCGGAAAGCCCTTCTACACCAGGACGCAAAGTACACATTCCCCGAACAATTAAATCAATTTGTACGCCGGCTTGACTGGCTTCGTATAAAGCCTCAATAACACCGGTATCGACCAAAGAATTCATTTTTGCAATAATTCTTCCCATCCTACCCGCATGTGCATTTCGAGTTTCTTGCTTGATGTGAGCCAGAACTGATTGATGTAAAGTGAAGGGGCTTTGATAGAGCTTGTTTAATTTTACCGGTCTTCCTAACCCTGTAATTTCCATAAATAAAGTATTCACATCATAGGTAATCTGTTCATCGGAGGTAATTAAGCCAAAGTCCGTATAAATGCGGGACGTTCCTTGATGATAATTCCCTGTGCCTAAATGGGCGTAACGTTTAAGTACTCCTTGTTCACGACGGATAATCAGCACCATTTTGGCGTGTACTTTATAACCAAAGACACCATAAACGACGTGGGCCCCGGCATCTTCAAGCTGTTGTGCCCAGTTGACATTATTAGCCTCATCAAAACGAGCCATTAACTCAACGACAACGGTCACTTGCTTACCTGATAATGCAGCTTGCATCAATGCATTGACCAGTTCTGAGCGGCTTCCTGTGCGATAAATCGTCATTTTGATAGCTAATACCGAAGGATCACTGGCAGCTTCACTGATCATTTGAACCACCGGTTCAAACGACTGATAAGGGTGATGCAACAAGAGAGGTGTTTGCCTGACATAGTTCAAAATCGAATTAATCTTTGTTTGCTTGGATAAAGGACTAGGCGTAACTGAAGGAAATTTTAAATCAGGTCGCTCAACTAAATCAGGAATAGCATTCAAACGGATAAGATTTACCGGACCTTTCACACGATAAAGTTCATGGGAACTGAGCTTAAATTGCGCCAGTAAAAAATCATAAATATGTGCAGGGCAAAGATCAGCAACTTCTAAACGTACTCCGTCACCATATTCACGATCATGTAATTCACTCTGTATTGCCGTTCGTAAATTATCCAACTGTTCTCTATCCGATTCCACACTAAGATCACTGTCTCGAGTAAGACGAAATTGATGGCAGCCTTTCACTGTCATACCTAAAAATAATTTATGTACATTGGAATGTAAAATAGAAGAGAGAAAAACAAAGCCATTTTCTCCTTGGCAAAGATCCGGCGGCATTTTTACTACACGAGGCAAAATACGCGGAGCCTGTACGATTGCCATACTGGAGGGTCTGCCAAAGGCATCATTGCCATCAAGTTCCACCGCAAAATTAAGCGATTTATTCAATAGACGTGGAAAAGGATGAGAAGGATCAAGCCCTATTGGCGTTAATATAGGGAGTAATTCACGATCAAAATACTGACTCACCCACTCACGTTGTGCCTCCGTCCAATTTCGACGACGATAAAAATGAATGCCTTCTTTTGCTAATTCCGGCTGAAGTACATCATTAAATAAAGCATATTGTTCATTAATTAAATTATGGGCTTCCTTTGAAACAACAGCAATAATCTCCTCTGCAGTTTTACCACAGTCTAACAAGGCATAAGGATATAGTTTACTTTCACGTTTCAGACCCGCAACACGAACCTCAAAAAATTCATCTAAATTTGATGAAACAATACAGACAAAACGTAGGCGTTCTAACAAAGGGGTATTCGGATCTTGTGCTTGAGCTAAAACCCGACGGTTAAAAGCCAGTAGGCTCATTTCTCGACAAAGAAAACGATTATTATCAGTCATTGTAATTATCCCTATTTTTACTATTACATTTCGAATGGAAAAAATAACCGATAAAAATGACAGGAACGTGACAGAAATATTAATCCTCTTTGTTTTCCCTCATATTTTTGTTTATACTCTCAGCGCTTTAACAGCATATTCATTCATATATCGCAAGTTTGTGTATAGGAAATGAACAAATCTGATTGGATCCTCAATTCTATTTTTCATCATATACCTCCGCTTGCAAATCATTAACTTTCTTAAGGATTTAAGAACCTATGTTAGAGATTTGGCAACAATTCAAACAAAACTATCTCATTAAATATTGGAACCCTGTCGCCACAGTAATCGCAGCAGGTTTGCTTTCTGCTTATTATTTCGGTGTAACCGGCACCTACTGGGCAGTAACGGGCGAATTCACCCGTTGGGGCGGACACGCCTTACAAATCCTAGGGGTGGATGTGAGCGAGTGGCGCTATTATAAAATTATCGGAATGGAAGGAATCATTTTTACCCGCATTGATGGTGTGATGATTTTGGGGATGTTCGCCGGCTGTATTTCTGCCGCTTTATGGGCAAATAACGTGAAGTGGCGTAACCAACCATATAAACGTCGCATTATTCAAGCCTTAATTGGTGGAGCTTTAGCCGGATTTGGCGCTCGTCTTGCTATGGGGTGTAACCTCGCCTCCCTTTTTACCGGCATTCCACAATTCTCTGTTCATGCGTGGTTTTTTACTATTGCTACGGCAATCGGTACTTATTTTGGCGTGAAATTTACCCTACTTCCGATGTTCCGCATTAAATTGGAACTCAAAAAAGGGGCGGCAAAATTAGAAGAAACCAATCCTAAACAAGCCTTCCGCCGTTTTTGGATTGGAATGATCATTTTCTGTGCCTATCTCATCTCATCATTTTATGTGATGACCTACTCTATTAAATTGGGTTTTGCCATGTTTTGCGGTTTAACTTTCGGGTTATTAATCGAACGCGCGCAAATTTGCTTTACCTCTGCTTTCCGCGATTTATGGGTAACCGGTCGTGCCTATATGGCAAAAGCGATTATTTTCGGAATTATGGTGGGAACAATCGGTATTTTCTCTTATATCCAATTAGGCGTTTCACCAAAAATCATGTGGGCTGGTCCAAATGCAATTGTCGGCGGATTATTATTCGGTTTTGGTATCGTACTGGCAGGAGGCTGTGAAACCGGTTGGATGTATCGTTCAATGGAAGGTCAGGTTCACTTTATGTGGGTGGGATTAGGTAATGTTATCGGCTCAACCTATTTAGCTTACGTTTGGGACGATATCGCCCCAGCACTCGCCTTAGATTATGAAAAACTCAACCTACTTAAGGCTTTCGGCCCTGTGGGGGGCTTATTAGTAAACTACAGTTTATTAATTCTCTGCTTAATTGCGGTGATTTGGTGGGAAGGTCGTTTCATCGCAAGAGCCAAAGCAAAAATTGCAGCAAGCTCACAACAATCTTGCGGTTGTTAATCCTTATTCATTCATCAAAAAAAGGAAATCATTATGGCATTTACCGTTGTTCAAAAATTAGATAAAGAGCCGAAAGATATCGCCCCGGATTATACCTTAGACACACTAGGCGAACCTTGCCCTTATCCGGCGATTGCCATGCTTGAAACCATGCCACAATTACAAAAAGGTGAAATTTTGGAATTATTAAGTGATTGTGCCCAATCCATCAATAACATTCCGGTAGATACAAAAAACCATGGCTATACGCTACTTAGCGTTGAACAAGACGGAACAAAGCTGAGATATTTGATTCAACGGTAATAGGCTCTCGAAATACAACATTATGTAGCCGTTGTACAAACCTAATTTGGGGTTTATTTGTAGGGATACATGCAATGTGTTCTTTCATAAAGGCGGCGTGAAATATTCATGAAAAAAAAGTATATAATGCTCACCTAAAAACTCATAATATATCGATCGCACTTTAATAAGGAATAGTATGCAACTTCCCACTCTTCAATCTGCAAAATTAATTCGCCGCTACAAACGTTTTCTCGCTGATATTGAATTACCGAACGGTGAAGTGATGACGATTCACTGTGCCAACACAGGAGCGATGACGGGTTGTGGCGAGAAAGGGGATATCGTCTGGTATTCTCATTCCGGTAGCCAAACTCGAAAATATCCCCATTCATGGGAACTCACCCAACTGGCTAACGGACAACTTTGCTGTATTAATACCCATCGTTCTAATCAACTTGTGTTTGAAGCATTACAAAACAAACAAATTAAAGAACTAGCGATGTATGATGAAATATATCCTGAAGTCAAATATGGTGAAGAAAATAGCCGTATTGATTTTTTACTTAAAGGCGAAGGACTGCCGGATTGCTATGTAGAAGTGAAATCTATTACTTTAGTGAAAGGCAATCTCGGTATGTTTCCTGATGCCGTCACCACACGCGGGCAAAAACACGTGAGGGAATTATTGGCGATGAAAAAACAAGGTCATCGCGCTGTCGTGTTGTTTGCCGGTCTGCACAATGGATTTGATCGTTTTAAAATCGCCGAATATATCGATCCTGAGTATGATAGATTGTTAAAAGACGCGATAGAACAAAGCGTGGAAGCTTATGCCTATGCCGGTGAATTTGAAATTTTACAGGGAATTCCTACCGCACTTTCATTGACGAAATCTGTACCTTATATTAAATAATAAAATTTTGATAATTATTTTCATTTATTTATTGACAACATTTTTGATAACAATTATCATCTAGATATTCCAATAACAAGCTGATTTTCAATTAAAAACTCTCAGCAATAATCACTCCAACATTCCCGCCTATTTCCCCACAAATAGGCGTTTTTTTATTCACAAAACTAATACTTTCAGCCTTTTCAAGGCTTGATGGCTGTTTTCCGTTCCGAAATTACTGCGATTTTGATATACATTTTCCTTTATAAATCAATATTCAACAATTTAGTTTCGGAACGTTTTTTGAAGCTAATTTGCTATTTTTAGCCAAAGTGACAAGGTTGAATTATCAAAGAAAAAAGCACGGCAAAACTACCGCACTTTTATCCTATACCTCCCTTCTTTTATTCACAGCAACAATCACTTTTTTCTTCACTTGGACAACCCAGATCGTTAAATGCAGATTCGGTAAATTCCCATTTCACACAGGAACCGGCAGGGAATGCTTTGGCTTCTGTTCCATCTTTGCCCCGCTCAATTTTCACCTGATTGCCAAACGCAATGGCTTTGACAATTTCAGCACCGTTTCCATCATTGATCACCAAGTAACTATGATCGGTATCTAATTTACTTGCCAATAATGCTGCATCATCAATCGGTAAAATCCCATCAGTTGATGATAGTTTTGCGTTTAAGCTCGTTGTATAGCCGTTGAGCCATTTGTATTTTGTTGCCATTATTTGCACCCCAAACATTCTGAAGAAGTAAAATAACCGTTTTCACTGCTGCCGATATTACACTTGCAGCCAAGATGTAACGGCACGCAGAAAGGCTGACAGCCTTCAATACGGATAATCCCTTGATAACGCCCTGAACGTGCTTTATAAAGTGCATCGTCCCACATAAAAGTTACCTTGTCTGCCGTCATTTCTAAAGACGGATAAACAATGGTATCGCTACCGCCTACACGGGTAATTTCAATCGTGGCTTCGGTTACATTACCGCAGTTGTCAATTTGAAAGGTGGTTTTTGCCACTTTTTTGTTAATATGTATTGGTCGCATTTTTGCTCCTTATTAAATGAAAAAACCGCACAATCTTGCGAAAGTGCGGTCGGTTTTTTAGTTAAATTTTAATACAGCATATTGGTTTTGCCTTTGCATAACTCATGGAGAACACTGCTCCACCCATTGCTATTTAATTTGTCGGTTTGGATATGCTGAGTAAGTTTGACGCTTGAAGCGCTTGTTCGGTCAACCCTGCATCTAAACTTTCATTTTCTTTCACTTCTGTAATCAACTCCCCCTCAAGTACGATTTTATGCATATATTCCACCGCCATTCCGATTTGTTCCGGTGTGAGTTCGTCAATATGTTCAACATTAAAACGCTGATGAATGAGTGAATAAGCCTCTGAATAGATTAATCCTTTCTTACCTTAAATTAACCTTTCGTCAGGTATTGACAAATAATCGATAACTTATAGAATATAAGTCAAAACTTATTAAGAACAATATGACGAAAATAACTCAATGGACGGTGCTTTTTACTGATTGCTTTCACAATTGGTTGCTTGAGCAAGATGAAGAAGCTCAAGATTCTATATTAGCGGCTTTACAACGTTTAAAAATAGGTGGTCCGCAATTATCTCGTCCTTATGCGGATACCATTCAAGGATCGAAATATGCCAATATGAAAGAATTACGCATTCAACATCAACGGAAACCATTGCGTGCATTTTTTGCATTTGATCCGCTTCGGCAGGCTATTGTTCTATGTGCTGGCGATAAAAGTAACGATAAAAAATTTTATGAAAGAATGATTCGCCTGGCTGACGAAGAATTTACGCTCTACTTAGATAATCTGGAGAAATAATAATGGCAAAAAAACTCACAAACCTTGATGACTTTCTTGCAGAGTTGCCACGGGACAGACAAACTAAAATACAAGAAATGGCAGAAGAGCTTATTCTAGAAGCCGGTCTTTCTAAATTACGTGAGGACTTAGAGCTTTCACAAAAAGATTTAGCAGCCTCGTTAGGTATTTCTCAACCGGCTGTCGCACAAATTGAGCAAAGAGGCAATGATATTCGGCTCTCTACTCTAAAACGCTATGTCGAGACAATGGGTGGTAAATTAAGCCTCGCGGTCGAAATGCCAACGGGAAATAGCCGTATCTTTAAAATTTAGATAATAATGAATGAAAACCGAAAGACTTGAATTTGTTTCACTCGATGAATTAAAACAAGATTTAATCGACCAAGATCCTACTTTTGCAGATCGCCTAACAGCACACAAGATTCAGCAAGCTATGGTAAGACAGTTAAAAGCCGATCGCATTGCTAAAAAACTCTCTCAACAGGATATTGCACAGCGTACCGGTATTAAGACACAAAATATTAGTCGTATTGAGCGTGGCTTGTCCCTAAAACCGATACTCTCATTCGCTACGCCCAAGCCTTAGACGGCTCTTTTCAGTATGTTCCAAGTAATGTGGAAAGTAAAACCCTATTGGTTGTCAATAGGGTTTATGAGTTTACATACATACTGGTGAATCAGATACTTCCCAAATACGACCTTGCTGATCTCTCCCCTCTGTATATAAACTCAAGAAAGGTGAATCTGTATCAATTACAGTCGATTGCCCATCTCCCCAAAATACAACGACGTATTTATCCAATGGATCATAGCAAGTATAACACCTTGTCCTCTGAGATAATTCTTGACCATCTATAATATTCGCTTGTACTTTATAACCTTGCGACCAATGAGGTATTGTATCAGCGTTTCCTTTTACTTGATATTTAATACAAACATCTTTTACTTCATACGCATTTACATACATAGATAAAAATAGGGTAAACAATCCAAATACAAACTTCTTCATAATTAACCTCAACTAATAGCAATCATTTTTCTTACGACAAGGCTTTGAACTTATCCCATAAGAATCAAATTTTTTACCCCTAGAGTTTGTTCCATAGTAATGCGTAGAATTACGATGTCTAACCATCGTTTCGTTCCAAGGGCTACCTTTTTTTGATCTACCCGTAGCATATGTGGTATTGCCGTAGCTAGAATAGTTAGATGACCATCTAGCTCCTGTTCTACTATTATAGCTACTTACATTTGTATAGTTACCACTTTTACTAACATGGTGGGTATTTCCATTGTTACTATAACAAACCTTATTAGATTTTGTTCCATAACATTTTGCATTAGCAACACCAGACAACAAAATAATAGCTAATCCTACAACTAACTTTTTCACAACCAATCTCCATAAAATAAACCCATCACTATTCTACACTAAGATTTGACATGATCCCTAAGATTAGCAATAAAAATAAACCGCTTGGCAAAGCAAGCGGTTTACCCCCACAAATTATTCGCAAATGCCGGTACTCTATGGGAATTTAATAATCCAAATTCTGCCGTGTTCATTGTGCCAAGATGTCTACCAATATGGCTTAACTGCCCTACGGCGTGTGTCCAACCCTCATATGGTTTGATTTGACTTGCGGCGGCAGCGGCTTGTTGGGCAGTGCTTAACGAGCGAAGACTATCCGCAATTCGACCTTGGAACATCGCATTCCATTTGTACATTTCTTCTCGATACTGGCTTTCACGTTGATGTTTGCGTTCTTCTTCAAAACGAATGGCTTGGTTAGTGGCTAGTACCACAGCCTTTGCCTCTGCCACTTGAAGTTGGCGTAATGCGGTGCGAGTTGCGCCAACGCAGTGAATATTACTTTCCCGTTGAACCTTATCTCTTGCCCGTGAAAACTCACTACGAGCTTGGGTCACTGCTCTATTTTTTGCCGTTTCATAATCGACTTGATACCCTGCCTGCTCACGTGCTGATGCGTCGTTCAACATTCGGATTTCAATCAGTCGTGAATTGTCGTACCAATGATTGAAAAACTTATCCGATTTGTCTTTCTGATCGTTCCAGATTTCATCAAAACGATTTTGTGCCTGTTTTGCGACATCGTGTTGTTTGTCGGCAAAATAAAATGATGCCGCTTGTTGAATCAGGGCGATAATCATATTGGCTCGGGCATTTTGTTGAACTGCTTCAAAATACTTACAAGCATAATCTGCCATTGCTAACGCTCTTGCTTTAGCCGAAGCATTTGTTAATTTATTATCATCGGGAAGTGCTTTTATATCACTCTTAACTTTGTCACAATCACTTTCTTTCGTATCAAAGATTTCCATTATTTTATCGTGTGTAAGTGGGGTATCCGGCATAATTAAGCCTCCTCATTGTAGTAATGTAAGTAAAGATATTCCGCTTTTTCTTTATATTCCATCATTTGGTGAATCAATTCTTCCACAAACTTATCCCTAAGTGCGGTAAGTTGTGGTGCTGTGTATTTTTTGTATTCTTGATAAAGTAGCTTTTTACTACCGTCTTTATCCGACTTGTCTTTTAATTCGTTGATGATAGGCTCAAATTGATTTGCCATAGTTCTCCTGTTTGTGGGTAAGAAAAAACCGCCTCTCTGAACTTACCTCAATATCTCTTCTGCATTTTCAGATTGATATTGACTTAGATCGGTTTCTGTTTTAACATTAGAGCCTGTGGACTGTTCTTGAGATACATATGCGGGCAATTGAAGCCCAAAGGTATTTACAAATTCAGTCCCTTTTTTATTGTTCCAATAAAGCAAATCATCATTCAAACCACGCTGAACCTGTGATTTACTTCTGCCATAAACACTTGCAATGTTGATTAACTCTAGTCCATTTGTGGTGTCTTGCTTTAAATGAAGTGCAGCAATGACTGGTTTATCCCAATCATTTTCCTGCTCCACTAACTCTGTTAAAACAACATAGCCTTGTTGTGTTGACTGTGGTGCAGATTTCATTACCGCAACAGGATTATTAATCTGCTTTGGTAACTGCTTTAAGGTTTCAGGCGTAACATTATGCTTGTCTTGCATTACTTTTTTAAAGGTTGAGCCGTGAATAGTGACATTAACATCAGGCAAACCAAGCATTTTCAACACATCTGGCGTTGTGCCAACATTGACATAACCATTAACATTTCCTCCATTTGCTACGGTATCCACCGCTTTCGCAAAGTCAGAATCTGAATTTTCGTTCAAGCTGTAACGAACATCATCTTGAATTGACTTCTCTTGCTGAGAATCGGCAAGCGTGTTAATGATCATGCAAAAATGCGCCAGGCTGATGCAGTAAGATCATCGAAAAGTGATCCACTGCATCTTTTGATAAACTCCTTGTTATTTAAACAGGGAATAACCTGGTATGCTTTGCATGGAAACCATCTTAAAAATACGTCGCCTTTATCATAAAGAGGGGCTTTCTCAGCGTAAAATCGCTGAAAAACTTCGACTCAGCCGTCGTACCGTCAAAAAATATCTCAATATGATTGAGATTCCCAACTATCAACGTCAACACACCGATTCACCTAAATTAGGGCCTTATAAAGCACTATTAATTGAACGACTCAAAGAGGAGATGGATAAGCCACCTTCTCAACGTTTAACCGCAGTACGTCATTTTGAGTATTTGCAAAGCCTTGGTTTTGAAGGGCAATACCCTTGTGTTTCTCGTTTTATTAAGCGTTATAAATCGTCTTTTTCCCCACCCACTACGGCTATTTTTATTCCTCAAAAATTTCCACTCGGTGAGTCTTATCAATTTGATTGGAGTATTGAGAAAGTGGTGTTAAATGGGGTTGAAACGACGGTAAATATCGCGCATTTTCGTCTTTGTCATTCTCGTGCTTATTATGTCCGAGCTTATTTTAGACAAACCTTAGAAATNCTTATCGATGCACATAATCACGCCTTTACTTATTTTGGAGGTGTCCCCTCTCGGGGAATTTATGATAACCCTAAAACCATTGTCAAACAGATAAAACGAGGCAAAGAGCGGTCATTTAATGAGGGATTTTTGGCAATGATGAACCATTTTCTCATTGAGCCTGTTGCTTGTACACCGGCCTCAGGTTGGGAGAAAGGTCAAGTCGAGCGACAAGTTCAAACACTCCGTAAGCGGCTTTTCCGCCCTTTATTAGCTTTCTCTTCCCTTGAGCCGTTAAATGATTATTTAAGAGATTGGTGCATAAGGCAGATTCAAACTCAATCCTGGGTTGAAGATAAACAACAGACGGTGGCTCAACGGTTGGAAAAAGAACGTGAAAAACTCTCTCCTTTTAAACCCTATTTAGGTTATCGCACCACTCGCTTACTTGTTAATACCTCTGCGTTGATTCTCTTTGATACCCACCGATATAGTGTACCCTGCCATTTATGTGGAAAGGAAGTGATAGCTCAAATAGGTGCACAAGAGATAGTGCTTGTTTATCAGAACCAAATTGTTGCTCGCCACCCGAGACAATTTATCAAAGGAGGAACCAGTTATAATCCCCTTCATTATTTGTCCGCCTTAAAGAAAAAACCGGGGGCATTACGACATGGTGAGCCCTTTCAAGGCTGGGTACTTCCTCCTGCTATTAAAACCCTTCAACATCACTTACTCAAACAACCTCGTGGTGATAAGGCGATGGTTAAGCTTCTGAGTTTAATTGCGGATTTTGGCGAAGAAGTCGGCGTGACTGCCGCAGAGCTCGCATTAGAACAAGGATTACCTACTGTTGAAGCCGTACTGAATATTATCTTAAGATTGACTGAACCAACAGTCCCTAAAATAGAGAGTCGACACGTTGCGCTGCGTTGTCCGCCTAAAGCAAATCTCAGTCAATTTGACCAACTCCTTCAATATCGAAGAACCACTACCTTTCCTTCACTAAAATAAAACAGACAAGGAGATAATAATGGAAAGACAAGACTATATTGCATTACTACAACAGCTTAAATTAACAACAATGGCAAATGAATTTGACGATATCGTGATTGAAGGTGTTCGACGCAAACGCCCGACGCTCGATATTCTCGCACGTTTACTAAATGTTGAAATCACACAACGAAGCATTAACCAAACTTTAGGGAGGATTAAACGTGCTAAGTTTCCCCAACAAAGAACCTTTGCCGAATTTGATTTTAAGCAAAGCCTTTTAGATGAAGCCCGCTTTCAACTTTTGCTGGATGGTGAATATATTAAAGCCAAGCGTAATATTATTTTAGTGGGTGGTCCAGGTACAGGAAAAACGCACTTAGCGACGGCATTTGGCATCCAAGCTGCAGAACAAGGCTATAAAGTACGATTTTGGAACGTATTGGATTTGGTGAATCAGCTTGAGCTGGATAATCAAATGAAACAATTTAAGCTTGTCCCTCAGATGGTCCGCCAAGATGTCATCATTTTGGATGAGCTAGGCTACTTACCCTTTAGTCAAAAAGGTGGGGCATTACTGTTTCATTTAATGAGTCAACTTCATGAAAATACCAGTGTTATCATTACGACAAACCTTGAGTTTTCAGAGTGGGGCACCCTATTTACTGAGGCAAAAATGACAAATGCACTTTTAGATAGGTTAATTCACCATTGCCATATTTTAGAAACGGGTAATGAATCTTATCGATTTAAACATCGTAATTAAGAAATAATAAAAGTGGATCACTTTTAAAGGATCTTTGTGGTTCAATTTTGGAAGATCATTGACATTGATTTGTGTAAATAGATTGCTCACAAATGGAAATCTGATAGAATTTCGTTGTTGTTCCGCTCTTGGCGGTGTGATTAGCCCTGAATCTTGGATTGGTGTGATTCGGGGCTTTTTGTTTTGTCTCATTCGTGAAATTTTCCCTCTTTTGGACTCACTTCATTTTGGTGTAATACATAAACTCCCACCCGGTGAGTTAATCCTGTGCTGTCGGTTTCATCTCGATAAAAGGTATCAATCAAATAGCCTTTATCCCGTAGTTCCTTGATTCGTGCCGGTGGGTAATAAATCCCCTTAGCTCTTAATTCGTGGGTGCTATGCGGTCGTTCCTCTAAGCTCCGCAAAATAAACATCTGCTGTTCATAAGTGCTGGTGGTGTTGATGGTTTCCATAATGCCGCCTTATGGTCGATTCTCGGCCAGCTTTGCAATGTAAGCGTTAATCTCGCTTTCAAGGTAGCCAACGGAATTTACGCCTAACTGGATTTTCTTCGGGAAGTCTGGGCGATAACGTTTAGATTTCGGGTTCTGCCAGTCGGAAAAGGTGGATTTACTCACCCCAAAACGACTAATAGCGTCATATCGTCTAATAATGCTGTCTTGCTGGTGGGCGTTTTGTGCTGTTGCGGTTTTCATTGGCATTGTGTTTTCTCCATAAATGATAGTGATTAAGAATTGATAAGCCTGTTTTGGCTTTCGTTGTGTCGGTGGGGATTATGGGAAAAGCACAGAAAAGAAAAAATCCAGATAAGTCCATTTGGATCTATCTGGATTTTTGAGAAATGTTTTGATTTTATTTTATTTTATTAGCTCTGCTGAATTTTTCTCTCAGGTTAGTTTCACTTAACCCGGCATAACCGCTATAGTTATTATGCAAGTAGTCGATTAATATTGCTTGATTTTCAAATTTTCCTGTTTTTAGTAATTCATTTTTTAGTGCCTGAATAATATTTAGATATGAAGTTTCAGATTTTCCAGAAATTTCCTTTTCTGACTTATCGTTTTCAAGCTCAGTGATTTTGGCTTGTAGTTCTTCTATGATTTTATTTTTTTCGTTGTCATCAATGCTATGATCTATCTGGTCTTCTAGAGAAGTATAGATCGGTAGATTACAAAAATCTTTTTCTAACTTGCTAGAAAGTAAAAGGAATCTTATCCCTAAGCTACCATAGTTACGTTTAACTTCGTCATACCTGTCAGAAATATGATTTCTTAAATTACGCCTTTTTGATTTGTCTTCTAGATTAATTTCATCATCAAATGATCCTGTTATTAGACACTTCAAATCCTTAGATACGGTTCTTAATTCTTTGAATGTTTGAGCAATTTCTTTTTTCTTTAAAATAAAATCTTCATTATGATTTAAAAATAACAATAAATCATCGTGAGTTACCCTTAAATTTTTCTCATGAATTTCTATAGGATTTAGTGTTCTTAAGTATAGTTTTATATCGTCTGATATAAATTCAAACTCACAAAAACTACTAGTTCTATAGCTAAAACTTTGTTCAAAAATAGAAGTTTTATCGAAATTAAAACCTCTTATATAAAACATTTCAGAGCCATTAATTTTTAAGTGTTCTAGGGAAGAATTATATAAACGAAACTTTCTAGGTGTCGCCATAATACAAGAAATAAGTTTCTCTTTACCGCTTTTGTATGATTTGACAGTTAGCTTATTTCTGGTCAGTAATAAATTCTTTTTTTCTGTTGATGTTGAAAATTTTGCCAATGATTTATCTAAATTGAGATCAATAGCTTCTTCTCGCATTCCTATTTTTTGTATTTGATTATCCTTTATTAAAACTGAAGCTTTCACCTTAAGGACTCCAGAATAAATAAAATCTGTAACATCATCTAGGGATAGATCAAGAAATTGCCTAACTTCTAACAATGAGTAATCAGTTCTGTTTGGGATAGTAAACTTAGACTTATCTAAATTTCTCAACATAAAACGCCCCTATGCGTGCCCTATTCAGTGAGAACACGGCAAAGAATAAATAGGGTTATTCTCTTTCGGAGTGGGTAATTAGGCCACGCCTAGCCGTGCAAATTGGGTTGTGTTTCGTTGGTCTGTATAATATCAGATTGGAATAGATTATAACCTGTTATTATATCCAGTCAAAAGAAAAAGTGCGGTGAAATTTGACCGCACTTTATTTCAGATTTAAACAACCATTTGTAAATGATGTTTAGGCAATGCACCTTGAGAACATTCCTCAATAAAATCGCCCCATACCTGCAGTAATTTGAATCGTTGCTCTAATCGTTCGCCACGGTCATAAGCGGCTTTTATCCGGTCTGATTTCATATGCGATAACGCCACCTCGATTAATTCGCTATCGTAGCCTTGCTCATTAAGGTAAGTGCTGGCAATGCTGCGTAAACCGTGCGCCACCAGCTTGCCGGCATAGCCCATTCGCTTAATTGCCGCATTTGCGGTTTGTGTGTTTACGTGGGTTTGGGGATTTTTCACACTGGGGAATAGATAGGTTTTCCCACCGCTCAATTTCTTGATTTCTCGCAGTAAGGCGAGGGCTTGGCGTGACAGGGTTATTTTATGAATGCGCCCCTTATCGCTTTCTTTGATGCCTTTTTGAATGTAAATCGTCCATAGTTTTGTGGTTTCGTCTATGTCCTCATAGCGTGCCGTTGCCGCCTCATTTGGACGTGTCATGGTGAGAAGTTGCCATAGGATTAAATAACGTGTCTGTAAGTGAATTTGAGCGTGATTTAGGGTGTAAATAAATTCGCTTAAGTCTTCCGGCTTGATGGTTTTGAAATGTTCGACTGTGGGGCTATCAAACTCTTTTGAAATATTGGCAGTAGGGTTCACCGATATAATATCACGGTGTAGGGCGTAGGTCATTATCTCGTTGTGTTTTTGAATCGTGCGTTTGAGTTTCTCTAATTTGCCTTCGTCTTGATATTGCTTAAAGGCTTTTAAGGCTAAAGGGGCGGTAATTTGAGAAATAGGCAAGCTCCCAAAGTGGGGGAGTAGATTGCGTTTAATGAGGCTTTCTACGTCTTTTTGATAATCAAGCGAAAAGTTCTTTTTGGTTTTGCGATACTCGAACCATGCCCAAGCGATAGATTCATAGGTATTATTAAAATCATCTAGCTTGGCTTGTAGTTTCTGTTGATGGTGGATCTGTGGGTCGATACCTTGCGCCAACAATGCCCGATATTCTTCACGAATTGCCCGTACCTCTGCTAATTGAACGGTCGGGAATGCACCTAAACTAATTTCAGTGCGTTTCTTGGTGATAGGCTTGTAATAATTAAACCGCCATAGTTTCGCCCCAGTGGGCTTAATCAATAAATAAAGCCCTTGCCCATCTGATAGGGTGTAGTCTTTCTCTTTCGGCTTTGCCTTTTCTATTTGAGTGTTTGAGAGTGGTTTAGTAGTACGTGCCATAGTAGTACGCTTATTTTTTAGTAGTACGAACCGACTTTTTAGTAGTACGCCTTAAAACAAGCTCAAGCCTTTATTTATTGGGTTCTTGCCTGTATTTAGTCGTAATTAGTCATTTCTTAGTTACTTCTTAGTAATACGATTAAAACTAAGATAAAGCCAGTATTTATAAGGCTTTCAGCGTTTTTAGTAGTACGCTTTTTTTGCCTTGGTAGTAAGATCCTACTAAACGTACTACTAAAACTCAAGGATTTAGTAATATCTCATTGGCTCGCATTGGACAATAAAAAAGCCTTGAAGTAAGTAATTTCAAGGCTTTATCGGTTTTTATTGGATTGTGTTAGATTTCAATTTGGTGGAGCTGGCGGGAGTTGAACCCGCGTCCGAAATTACTCTACCTTCAGTACTACACGTTTAGTCGGTCTTTAGTTTCACTTAAGCATGCGGACGGACACGCTAAACTTAAATTAGTTTGGTTTAATTTAATGCTTCGATCCTCAAACAGCGGCTTCCACACGATCTCGTTTTGGTTTGACTCCGCGTTATCCCCGTCTTACGAGCGGAAGCTGGGGCGCGAAGGCTAAATGCAGGTTATTAAGCTGCTAAAGCGTATTGTTCGTCGTTTGCGACTATTTTTTTGCGGTTTATTTACGAGGCCTACCGCACCTCGACGTGCACCTTGGGCTTTGCTAATCCCGTCGAATCCAGAATCAGCCCCAAAACGTCAGCAAGTGTAGCAAAAAAAAGAACCGAATAAAAGAATCTATTTATTAACCCTCTGTATTAGGTTAGAATTCGACCATTTTTTATTAAAGGAAAAACAAAATGAAAAATTTAAAACCTTTCATCGCTGTTTCAATGGCATCGCTATTTTTTGCTATGAATACATTTGCTGCGCCCACAAAGGCGGCATCAAAAATAATGAGTAAAAAAGAGACTGCCGCTGAGGTGAATGCTATTGCACAAGCTGTTTCGATTGACGTTGAAGATCGTCAATTAATGATAGATAACAATGGCCAAGCGTTGGTGGTGTTTAAATATGTGGTGACAAATACCGGAAATAAGCCCATTTCAAATATTCAGTGGATAAGCGCTTATGTGAGTAAACGTGAGATTATTTATAGCCAAAATATGCAGCTGGAATTAGAGACGACTTTAATGCCGAGTAAATCAATCACAATTAATTTACAAATTCCGTTCGTACAAATTGAAGAAAAATTTAGACCTATTTTTACAGATTCACAATCTAAAATTGATGTTTATTCAATCGATCGTGTTGTTCGATTTAATGATAAAAAGGAACTTCACGAACGTTAAGATTTGTGGCGCTTTTTTAGCTGAGTTGCCGAGAATTACCATATACCTCAATAATTTCTCTCTTAATTTAAGCCTGCCGATATGCAGGCTTATTTTTTATTTTATATGTATAGTTGAACAGTGGTTTTGTTATCGCTATACTAAACACCTGTATTTTTAACCGCACTTTGATTTATGTTTTTCGCCCGCAAAATTATTCATATTGATATGGATTGTTTTTATGCTTCGGTAGAGATTCGTGATAATCCCTCTTTACAAGGAAAACCTGTTGCCGTGGGGGGAAGTTCCCGCCAGCGTGGGGTTTTAACAACATGCAATTATGAAGCGAGAAAATTTGGTTTACATAGTGCAATGCCAACCGCACAGGCGGTGAAGAAATGCCCAAATCTCATTCTCGTGCCGGTGAATATGCCTTTGTATAAACAGGTTTCAGCGCAAATTCATCAGATTTTTCGCCGTTATACCGATATTATTGAGCCTCTTTCCTTAGATGAAGCCTATCTGGATGTGACTGATTGCAAAAAATGTTCAGGATCAGCGACTTTGATTGCAAAAGAAATACGCCACGCGATTTTTGATGAATTGAAATTAACCGCTTCAGCCGGTATTGCACCGCTTAAATTTCTTGCTAAAGTTGCCTCTGATATGAATAAACCCAATGGGCAATTTGTGATAAAGCCGAGTGATGTGGATGAATTTGTGAAAGCCCTACCTTTGAAAAAAATTCCTGGGGTGGGAAAGGTAACATCACAACGTTTATTAGAGATGGGATTGGAACACTGTGGGGATGTGCAGAAATTAGATCAAACAATATTACTCAATCAATTTGGCAAAATAGGCAAACGAATTTGGGATTTTAGCCATGGCATTGATGAACGGGAAGTACAGCCTCATCGTGAACGTAAATCTGTAGGCGTAGAACGTACCTTGGTGGAAAATATTCATCATCTGGAACAAGGAATAGTCTTGCTGGATAAGCTTTATGCTGAACTCATTCAGCGTCTTGAACGTAGCGTGCCAAATACGCCGTTATCTGCTTTTCGTAAAATAGGGGTAAAACTTAAATTTGAGGACTTTCAAGTGACCACTTTAGAAAAAACAGGCTTGCCATTATCGTTATCAGGATTTCAGCATCTACTAAGGCAAATTTGGCAACGTAGCAAGAGAAGATCGGTGCGATTAATTGGCTTACACGTTAATTTACCCGAAGAAAATAAACATGAGCAAATGAGCCTTTGGTGATATAATTCGCCCCCTTTTATGGGATATATGCTGGAGAAGTAATGGAACATCAACTTGATGATATCATCGCAATTTTTAATCAATGTTTTGAACAAGAATATAATACCCGTCTTGTTAAAGGGGGCGAAGAACCTATTTACATTCCGGCAAATGAAAATGTGCCGTACCATGCGATTTATTTTGCACGTGGTTTTTATAGCAGTGCATTACACGAAATCGCCCATTGGTTGGTTGCCGGCAAAGAACGCCGTAAATTGGAAGATTTTGGTTATTGGTATGAGCCGGATGGTCGCTCAGAGGAGCGCCAACGTGATTTTGAGAAAGTGGAAGTCAAACCTCAAGCCTTAGAGTGGATTCTTGCCACCGCAGCAGGTTTTCGTTATTTTGCCAGCGCAGATAATCTTAACGGTAATCCCGGTGATACCCAACCTTTCAAACAAGCCGTCTATGAGCAAGTAAAAATCTATGCACAAAAAGGGTTACCAAAACGGGCGGAAACATTGCGCAAAGCCTTAGCCAAATTTTATGGTACGGAAGATCGCATTGACTTGAGTAAATTTGATGTGAGCCTAATTTAAAAGTGCGGTTGATTTTATGCATAATCACTGATGTGATTATTTATGGTTTCTCCACCGTTGGCAAAGCCAACGTTTAAAAAACTTTGTTTTTTGTGACCGCACTTTCCACACTGTAAATTTTTCCTAAAATCAGCTAGAATACGCTGATTTTATTAGCGGTTTGAAATATAAAAGAAAATGAAAGAATCGATTATTGTAAAACTTGAAAGTTTAAAAGAACGTTATGAAGAATTGGAAGCGTTGCTGGGCGATGCTTCAGTCATTAGTGATCAGGATAAATTTCGTGCCTATTCCAAAGAATATGCACAGCTTGAAGATGTAGTGAAATGTTTTCACCGTTGGACGCAGCTTAATAGCAACATTGAAGAAGCGGAAATGTTGTTAGATGATCCTGAAATGAAAGAAATGGCACAAATGGAAATTGAAGAATCCAAAGCAGAAATTGAAGAAGTGGAACAACAACTTCAAATCCTCTTGTTGCCAAAAGATCCGAATGATGAATATAACTGCTATTTGGAAATTCGTGCCGGAACAGGTGGCGATGAAGCGGGAATTTTTGCAGGCGATTTATTCCGGATGTATAGTCGCTATGCCGAGAGTAAACGTTGGCGTGTCGAGATTTTAAGTGCTAACGAAAGTGAGCAAGGTGGCTATAAAGAAGTGATTGTAAAAGTCAGCGGTGATGGCGTGTACGGTCAGTTAAAATTTGAATCGGGCGGTCATCGTGTACAACGTGTACCGAAAACCGAATCTCAAGGCCGTATTCATACTTCTGCTTGTACCGTTGCGGTAATGCCGGAATTGCCGGAATCGGAAATGCCGGAAATCAATCCTGCAGATTTGCGTATTGATACCTATCGTTCATCGGGAGCAGGGGGGCAGCACGTCAATACCACTGATTCTGCGGTACGAATCACCCACATTCCAACGGGGATAGTGGTGGAATGTCAGGATGAACGCTCACAGCATAAAAATAAAGCTAAAGCGATGTCGGTGTTGGCATCACGCATTGTGCAAGCGGAACAAGAACGCCAAGCCGCAGAGCAAACGGATATGCGCCGTAACCTATTAGGTTCGGGCGATCGCTCGGATAAAATCCGTACCTATAATTATCCGCAAGGGCGGGTTACCGATCATCGTATCAATTTAACCATTTATCGTTTAGACGAAGTGATGAACGGTAAAATCGATGAACTGATTCAGCCGATTATCACCGAATATCAAGCGGATCAGTTGGCGGCATTATCTGAAACGAATTAACGATTAGGGCATCTGATCTCAGATGCTCTTTTTTACTTTAAGGGAGAAATAAAATGTTCGTTGAAAATCCAAAAGAAAGCGAGTTTTCGCAAGGCTTTCAATTCTTGTCTCCACAGCCTGCCAGCCGTTTTAAACGTTGGCTTGCAAGTATGATTAATGGCGTACTTTTATGGATTATGTCAGTAGTCGGTTTAATGTTTGGGGATTTTACCGGCTTGTTGTCTATTCTGCTTTATCTGGGTTTACAAATCTATTTTATGAAAACTTATGGACAAACTATTGCGAAACGTTGGCTAGGTTTACGTGTTTTTGATTATCAAACCCAACAACCGGTCGTGTTTGGCAAATATATTGGGCGTGAACTCATCGATCTTTTACTGACATGGATGAGCTTTTTAATTTTTATCAGTGGGATTGTGGCACTCGTGCGTGATGATCGCCGTTCTTTAACGGATTTAATCATTGGTACTCAGGTTGTTCAAGATAAAAAATAATGAATTATAGACAATGGCTGGTACGGGCAGCGAAAGCCTTAAATCAAGCCAACCCGCAAGAGAATGGCAAAACTGATGCCTTGGTGTTATTACAATTTGCTACAGGCAAATCTAGAACACAAATTTTAGCTTTTGATGAAACGGAGATTGATGAAAAAGTGCGGTCAAATTTAACCGCACTTTTGGCTCGTCGTTTAAAAGGTGAACCCATCGCCTACATTTTGGGTGAAAAAGAATTTTGGTCATTATCACTAAATGTTGCTGAAAGTACCTTAATCCCCCGCCCTGATACGGAAATTTTAGTGGAAAAAGCCTTGGTGATTGCAAGGGGAAAACTACAAAAAAATCCACCGCACTTTAGAGTACTGGATCTTGGTACTGGGACTGGAGCAATCGCTTTAGCCTTGGCATCAGAATTAACGCCAATTTGTAAAAAACAGCATATCGCATTAAGCATTAGCGGAGTAGATTTGATACCCAATGCGGTAGAATTGGCAAAATTCAATGCGGAGAAAAATCAGCTCAATGTTGTATTTTTTCAAAGTCAATGGTTTGAAAATGTAGAAGGAAAGTTTGATTTGATTGTGAGCAATCCGCCTTATATTGACGAAAAAGATAAACATTTAAGCCAAGGCGATGTGCGTTTTGAACCCCTTTCTGCTTTAGTGGCAACTGAACAAGGTTATGGTGACTTACGCCATATTATCGAACAAACTCCCACTTATTTAAATGAGGGCGGCGCATTGTTGTTGGAACATGGCTGGCAACAAGGCGAAAAAGTGCGGTCAATTTTTGCGGAAAATCATTGGGAAAAGATTGCAACTGTGCGTGATTATGGCGACAATGAGCGCGTTACATACGGTTTTTGGAAAAGTCATGAAATATAATAAACGAGCGTTATACGATCAATTTGTCAGTTTTTATCATATTATTTCTGATGATTATGAGGAATCAAAGATTAGCATTCGAGGAAAAATGGGGGCTCTCGTACGTAGGGCGCGCTGTGAAATTTCACCGGATTGGTCAGTAGAAGATCGTATTAATCGTTTATTACAGATGGTTTATCGGGAGTGGGGCTTTCGTTGCGATCCAAATAGTTATTTTCGCTCAAGAAATCTATATTTGCCTTATGTCTTAGAATATCGGGAAGGGATGCCGGTAAGTCTCGGTGCAATTATTTTATACCTTGCGGAAGCCTTAGATTTACCGATTTATCCTGTCAATTTTCCAACCCAACTGATTTTACGTGCTGAAGTTGATACTAGGGTGGCATTTATCGATCCTTGGAATGGGAGCTATATTTCTCTAGAAAAATTACAGCAGTTTTATGAGGGCGCATTTGGCTTTGGGGCAAAAATTCAGCCCGAAGAACTTGAGCGGGCAGATCTTCCACTTCTTTTTTCTCGCTTTGAACAGCTTGCCAAAAACGCTTTAATTCGAGAAGAACACAATGATATGGCATTTCGTTATATTGAATCACTGGTTCATCGCTCTAATGATCCATACAATATCCGTGATCGTGGTTTGGTATTAGCGCAAATGGGCGCATATCCTGTAGCGTTGAAAGATTTAGAATATTTTGTTGATAAATGTCCTCAAGATCCAACCTCAACATTAATTCGCACACAACTTTCAGAACTTAAAAATGAGCTTGAGCAAGCTCCTCACGCTATTCATTAATAAAGGAAAACCTATGCAAAATAAACTTGTAAAAATTGGTCACATTGAGGTGGCAAATGACAAACCTTTTGTACTTTTTGGCGGAATGAATGTACTTGAAAGTCGTGATATGGCAATGCAAGTGTGTGAAGCCTATGTGAAAGTAACCGAAAAACTCAATGTACCTTATGTATTTAAAGCCTCTTTTGACAAAGCCAATCGTTCATCTATTCACTCATACCGTGGACCGGGTATGGAAGAAGGCTTAAAAATTTTCCAAGAATTAAAAACTACATTTGGGGTGAGAATCATCACAGATGTTCATGAAATTTATCAATGCCAGCCGGTGGCGGACGTGGTAGATGTGATCCAGCTCCCTGCATTTTTAGCCCGTCAAACGGATCTGGTGGAAGCCATGGCGCGTACAGGAGCGGTGATTAATGTGAAAAAACCACAGTTTTTAAGTCCGGGTCAAATGGGAAATATTGTGGAAAAAATCGAAGAATGTGGTAATGATAAAGTTATTCTTTGCGATCGCGGGACAAATTTTGGCTATGATAATTTAATCGTTGATATGCTTGGTTTCGGCGTGATGAAAAAAGTATCAAAAGGTAATCCTGTGATTTTTGATGTAACCCATTCACTACAATGTCGTGATCCGTTTGGTGCGGCATCGGGCGGTCGCCGTGAGCAAGTGACGGAGCTTGCTCGTTCAGGTTTAGCGGTGGGGCTTGCCGGTTTATTTTTAGAAGCGCATCCGAATCCGAATCAAGCAAAATGTGATGGTCCATCAGCCTTACCGTTGTCTGCTTTGGAAGGTTTTGTCTCACAAATGAAAGCCATTGACGATTTAGTCAAATCTTTCCCTGAATTGGATACGTCAATTTAATGGTCAGGTGCGGTTAAAAACACGAATATTTTTGACCGCGCTTTTTTAAGCAAAAAAGGAGAACATTATGCAAATCGTATTTTTAGACAGTACTGCTATTCCAAAACACATTCCTATTCCTCGCCCAAATTTTGAGCATAAATGGATTGAATACCCTCACACCTCTGCAGATCAAACCATCGAACGGGCGAAAAATGCAGATATTGTCATTACCAGTAAAGTGATTTTTGATCGCAAAACACTCGAGCAATTACCAAAACTTAAACTCATTGCGATTACCGCAACAGGTACCAATAACATTGACTTAATTGCAGCAAAAGAATTAGGGATTGAAGTCAAAAATGTGACAGGCTATTCAAGCGTAACCGTGCCGGAACACGTGATGGGGCTGATTTTCTCCTTGAAACATAGTCTTGCCGGTTGGTTGCGTGATCAAACATCTGCAAAATGGGGGGAAAGCCAACAGTTTTGTTACTTTGATTATCCGATTACCGATGTACGGGGTTCTACCCTTGGTGTGTTTGGAAAAGGTTGTTTAGGTTCGGAAGTAGGGCGTTTGGCACAAGCATTGGGAATGAATGTGCTTTATGCGGAACATAAAGATGCCACAACCTGCCGTGAGGGGTACGCACCTTTTTATGAAGTGTTAAAGCAAGCAGATATCGTCACTTTACATTGTCCATTGACTAAAACAACAGAAAATTTAATCAATGCGGAAACCCTGTCACAAATGAAAAAAGGGGCATTTTTAATCAACACAGGACGTGGACCTTTAGTGGATGAAACCGCTTTATTGAATGCATTAACAAGCGGACATCTGGGCGGTGCTGCGTTAGATGTGATGATTAAAGAACCACCGGAAAAAGACAATCCGTTGATTCTTGCAGCAAAAACCATGCCAAACTTAATTATTACTCCTCATATTGCATGGGCAAGTGATAGTGCGGTGACGACATTAGTGAAAAAAGTAACGCAAAATATGGAAGATTTTGTGGTGCAATTGAACCAAAAGTAATATGAATTTACCCATTTCTCTTTATATTGCCTTACGTTATTGGCGGGCGAAAAGTGCGGATCGCTTTGGGCGATTAGTGACGAGCCTCGCCAGTTTGGGCATTGTTTTAGGTGTGATGGCACTGATTATCGTACTTTCGGTGATGAATGGACTGGAGGGGTATCAAAAGCAACAAGTGCTTTCCTCCATTCCGCATGCGATTATCAGTCAAGAACAACCGATTTCCACAAAAAAACCGTTAGAAAATCTACCGCACTTTGTGCAAAAAGCGGTGCCGATTAACACCACAAAAGTGATTTATCAAACTTCCAAAGGGGTGAGTGCAGGGCAGGTAATAGGCGTACAGTCCTTTTCCGATGATCCTTTATTGGAAACGCAAGATCGCGTTCCTTTTGAAACGTTATTGCCGGCAGGTGAATTTAAACTGGTGATTGGTCATCAGTTGGCACAAAAGCTGGGTGTGAATATTGGCGATAAAATTCGTTTAATGATTACGGAAAATAGCCAATACACTCCCTTTGGACGCGTGCCAATGCAGCGTCTATTTACAGTAAGTGAAATTTATTTTGATTATAGCGAAGCATCCGGTTACCAAGCCTTTGCCAATTTATCGGATATTGGGCGATTAATGCGTATTCAACCGGAACAAGCACAGGGCTATCGCTTATTCTTGTCCGATCCTTTTTTAATTACTGAATTGCCCGCTTATTTTCCTCAGCAACAAATCACCGATTGGCGTGTGCAAAAAGGCGAATTTTTTCAAGCCGTGCGTATGGAAAAAAATATGATGGGGTTATTGATTAGCCTGATCATTGTGGTGGCAATTTCCAATATTGTTACCTCTTTGAGCCTAATGGTGGTGGATAAACAAGGGGAAATCGCCATTTTGCAAACTCAAGGATTAACGAAATCGAAAGTGCGTTCGGTATTCATTTACCAAGGGTTATTGGTGGGATTGGTCGGCACGTTGATTGGGGCGATATTGGGCATATCGATCACATTAAATCTGACAGAGATCATAAGTGCGGTCAATCCGAACGCTGTTTTTTTACCCACAGCTCTAGAGCCTTGGCAAATTTGCCTTGTCATTGCGTTCTCCCTTTTATTATCTTTATTATCAACTATTTATCCGGCTTATCGTGCGGCAAAAACCGAGCCGGCGGAAGCCTTGAGATATGAATAGCAATCTTCATAATGATAGATAAAGGATGAAATGATGAACGAACAACAACTTTTGGCTTTTGATCATCAGCATATTTGGCACCCGTATTCTTCAATTTATTCGGATATGCCCCTGTATGCGGTAGATTGTGCTAATGGTGTGAAGATTACACTCAAGAACGGGCAAACCTTAATCGATGGAATGTCCTCTTGGTGGGCTGCATTACACGGTTATAATCACCCGCGTTTAAATGCCGCCGCAAAAAATCAATTAGCCCAGATGAGCCATATTATGTTTGGTGGTTTTACCCATGCACCGGCGGTAGAATTGGCGCAACTATTGGTAAAGATATTACCGGCGGGACTGGATAAAATCTTTTTCGCCGATAGTGGTTCGGTAGCCGTTGAAGTGGCAATGAAAATGGCTATTCAATATCAATATGCGAAGGGTGAGCCACAGCGACAAAAATTTGCCACAATTCGTTCCGGTTATCATGGAGATACTTGGAATGCGATGTCGGTTTGTGATCCAATAACCGGTATGCATCATTTATTTCATCACAGTTTGCCTGTTCAATATTTTTTGCCTCAACCTTCCGTCACATTTTATGAGCCGTGGGATGATCGTGCCATTGCCCCTCTTGCCAATTTACTACAAACACATCATCAAGAAATTGCCGCCTTAATTTTAGAGCCGGTAGTGCAAGGGGCGGGGGGAATGTATTTTTATTCACCGGAATACCTTGTCAAAGCGCAGGAGTTATGTCGTGAATACGGTGTCCTGTTGATTTTCGATGAAATTGCAACCGGTTTTGGACGTACCGGTAAATTATTTGCCGCAGAGCATGCGGGGATTTCCCCTGATATTATGTGTATTGGCAAAGCGTTGACAGGAGGTTATTTAACCTTATCGGCAGCCATAACAACAGAAACCATTGCTAGGGTAATATGCAGTGGCGAAGCAAAATGTTTTATGCATGGTCCGACTTTTATGGCAAATCCTTTGGCTTGCGCGATTGCTGCCGAATCCATTCGTTTATTGTTGGAAAGCCCATGGCAATCGAGAATTCAGCATATTGAAAAAATATTACATCAACAGCTTTCGCCATTAGCAGAGAAACATTACGTTAAAAATGTAAGAGTATTGGGTGCAATCGGTGTCGTCGAAATGCACGATGAGGTGAATATGAAAACCCTTGTTCCACGTTTTGTGGAAAATGGCGTGTGGATTCGCCCTTTTGGGAAATTGGTTTATATGATGCCGCCTTTTATTATTCAAGATGAAGAATTAACCCAGCTTACACAAGGGATGATTAATGCCTTAATGCAGGAATATGAGAAATAAGGAAGAAAATGGAATATTTCCAAAAGCAATTAGCCTATCTAAAAAGCATGAATCAATATCGTTCAATTCCTTACTTAACACATCATGGACGCTATATTGAACGGGACAATCAACGTATGTTGAATATGTCTTCTAATGATTATCTCGGATTGGCATCAAATGAAAGCTTACAGCGTGTTTTTTTTCAGCAATATGGTAAGGACTTGCCTGCGCTAACCAGCTCATCATCCCGTTTATTAACGGGGAATTTTCCCATTTATAACGATCTTGAACAGCTTATTGCCCGCCAGTTTCAACGAGAAAGCTGTCTATTATTTAACAGTGGCTATCATGCTAATCTGGGTATTTTACCGGCATTAACCACCTCTAAAAGTTTAATCTTGGCGGATAAACTGATACATGCCAGCATTATTGATGGAATCCGATTAAGTCAGTGCAAATTTTTTCGTTATCGTCATCATGATTATGATCATCTACGACAACTTTTAGAAAAAAACGCCGATAAATTTGACCGCACTTTTATCGTTACTGAGTCTGTTTTTAGTATGGATGGCGATGTGGCAGATTTAGTGGAATTAGTCAAATTGAAAAAACAATTTCCTAATGTTTATCTCTATGTGGATGAAGCACACGCCATTGGTGTTTATGGCGAAAAGGGTTTAGGTATTGCAGAACAAGCCGGAGTGATTGCCGATATTGATTTATTGGTTGGGACTTTTGGCAAAGCATTGGCTTCAATGGGCGCTTATGTGATCTGTGATCAAGTGATAAAAGAGATCTTAATTAACCAAATGCGCCCATTGATTTTTTCGACAGCGTTACCTCCACTTAATGTGGCGTGGACTTATTTTCTCTTTGAAAAATTGCCACAATTTCAGCAAAAAAGACAACACCTAAATGAATTAAGTGCTTTTTTGCGTAATGAAGTCGCACATCGAACGGGGAATATGCCAAGTTCGACTTGTATAGTGCCTTATATTTTGGGTGATAATGAAGAAACACTGGCGAGAGCATACAGACTTCAACAACAAGGCTATTATTGTTTGCCAATCCGACCGCCGACTGTACCAAAAGGAACATCTCGGATACGTTTATCACTTACGGCAGATATGACAAAAGAAGAAATCATAGAATTTATCACCTATTTATAAGCAAAAATGAAAATAAAATTTGAAGATCATCAGGCTGAGAATTTGCTGGTTTATTTTGCCGGTTGGGGAACGCCAATTTCTGCGGTTTCTCATTTAGCGATGCCTGAAAATTACGATTTATTGATTTGCTATGATTATCAAGATCTTTCCTTAGATTTTGACTTTTCACGCTATCAGAAAATTCGTGTTGTGGCTTGGTCGATGGGCGTGTGGGTGGCAGAAAGGGCATTACAAGGCATTCCGCTTGAATCAGCTACGGCAGTCAATGGAACCGGTTTACCTTGTGATGATCAAGTTGGTATTCCTTTTAGCATTTTTAAAGGCACGCTAGATAATTTAAATGAAACCACAAGGGCAAAGTTTGATCGTAGAATTTGTGGTGATAAGACTAATCTGGCATTTTATCATTCTGCACCTGCACGGGGATTTCAAGAAATTCAGCAAGAATTGACCGCACTTTTTCATGCGATTGAGCAAGATCAATGCACGGATTTAATTTTGTGGACAAAGGCGATTATTGGGCGTAAGGATAAAATTTTTTCTGCTGAAAATCAGCAACGTTACTGGCAAATGCGCTGTAAGATTAATGAGATAGAGGGGGAACATTATTTATTTTCCCATTTAACACATTGGGCGCAGCTATGGAATTAGCGTTAAAACCAATTGAAAAACAACGTATTCAGCAACATTTTTATAAAGCCCTTGATTGCTATGATGACCATGCTTGGATACAGCAAAAAATTAATCAAAAGCTGCTTTCTTACATAATGGCTGGTTTACCCACCTCTTCACTTGAAAATGTGTTAGAACTTGGCTGTGGCACGGGGCAATTAAGCGAACTGTTACAGCAACATATTCGTGCCAATTACTGGATGCTTAACGATCTTTGTGATGTTAAAGATCGATTAAAGGAAAAGTTATCTCAACCCTTTGCATTTTATTGTGGTGATGCGGAGCATTTTTCGTTTAAACGAACCTATGATTTGATTGTGAGTGCCTCTGCCGTACAATGGTTTCATCATCAGTCATTATTTATTGAACATTGTAAAAAAGGATTAAAGCGAAATGGTCTGCTGGCGATAGCAACGTTTGGTCAGGAAAATTTGTATGAAATTCGCTCTTTAACAAACATCGGATTGGCTTATCCGAAGCTGTCAGATTGGAAAAAGTGGCTGCAAGAGGATTTTGAATTGCTGCACACAGAAACTGCAATAGAAGAATTGTGTTTTCCCACTCCTCTTGATGTGCTAAAACACCTTAAGCAAACTGGCGTGACAGCAACAGGACAAGGCACTTGGACAAAACAAAAATTACAAACATTTATTGACCAATACCAACAGTGTTTTTCCTTATCCGACCACCAAGTTCGGCTGACTTATCAACCATTATGGATCGTTGCACGATATAAACGATAAAGAGGGAAATTATGGGCAAGGTGATATTTATTTCCGGTATTGATACCGAGGTGGGGAAAACCATTGCAACGGGGCTTTATGCCAGAGAACTTATGGAGCAAGGATTTTCTGTCATTACACAAAAAATGATTCAGACCGGTTGTAGAGGGATTGCTGATGATTTATTAGTGCATCGTAAAATTCAGAAAATCGATCTGACGGAAGATGATTTCGATGGTACGACTTGCCCTTACCTTTTTGAATACCCTTGTTCACCACATTTAGCGGCGGAAAAAGAGGGACGGATCATTGACGTAAAAAAGATTGAAAAATCGACCGCACTTTTGGCAGAAAAATATGACTATGTATTGCTTGAAGGGGCCGGCGGATTGATGGTTCCTTATCGTAAGTGGGAAACTACGTTAGATTATATTCAAACTCACGGTTATCCATTGGTACTGGTCACATCGGGAAAACTCGGAAGTATTAATCATACATTGTTAAGCTTGGAAGCCTGCAAAACTCGAAATATTAATGTACTGCGCGTGTTATATAATCTTTATCCGGAATATGATCCGATTATTTCGGGAGAAACACAGCGATATTTAAAACATTACCTTGCGCAATTTTTTCCTAACACACAATTTGAATCTTTTGGAAAAGTAGCGATTTAATTAGGGATAATTAAAATTTAATAGAGAAACCGGCTCACGTTGCCACTGTTTGTTTCAATTAATGTATTCTCAAATATAGCCAAAATATGAGTAAAAAATGAATCAGTATTTATTAGAATGTAAAAACATCAACAAATTCTACCAAGAAGGTGATAACCAAACTCAAGTGCTAAAAGGCATTTCTTTTGCCATGCAGTCGAATGAATTGGTGGCGATTGTCGGTAGTTCCGGTTCTGGAAAGAGTACGCTATTGCATACCCTAGGCGGCTTAGATCAGCCAAGTAGTGGGGAAGTTTTCATCAAAGGGCAATCACTCCAAAAGGTCTCTGAATCGGAATTGGCAAAATTGCGAAATCAGAATTTAGGTTTTGTGTATCAATTCCATCATTTAATGGCGGATTTTTCAGCCCTTGAGAATGTGATGATGCCGATGTTAATTGGTCGCCAAAATAAAACGGAAGCGAAAGATCGTGCAGAAAAAATGCTCAATGCAGTAGGATTAAGCCATCGCATTTCTCATCGCCCGTCTGCCCTTTCTGGGGGCGAACGCCAACGTGTCGCGATTGCCCGTGCGTTGGTGAATCATCCCGCTTTAGTGCTGGCAGACGAACCGACGGGAAATTTGGATCATAAAACAACGGAAAGCATTTTCGAGTTAATTCAAACTTTAAATCAGGAACAAAATATCGCTTTCTTGCTCGTCACCCATGATATGGGGTTAGCAGAAAAATTATCCCGCCGTCTTACGATGCAAGATGGGGTATTAAGGGAAGGCGCATAAATGAATACCCCGTTTTTTATTAGCTGGCGTTATCAGCGTGGTAAACAGAAAAATCCTTTGGTGGCATTGATTGCCAAATTTTCGGCAATCGGTATTGCTTTGGGCGTGGCAGTGTTGATTGTCGGTTTGAGTGCGATGAACGGTTTTGAGCGGGAATTAAATCAACGCATTTTAGCTGTAGTTCCTCATGCTGAAATTATTGTGAGTGAAAATAGTCATGAGAAAACGATTAATCATTGGCAAAATCTCGCGGTACGTTTAAAAACGAATGAAAAAATAACCGCACTTTCTCCTTTCGTCAGTTTTACCGCATTGGTTGAAAACGGCAGTAAACTGAAAGTCGTGCAGGTAAAAGGAGTGGATAAAAGCGCACAAGATCAGGTGAGCTCACTAGGAAAGTTTGTCGAGGGGAATGGCTGGCAACAGTTTGAAAAAGAAGGCGGGTTAGTGCTCGGTTTCGGTATCGCAAAAGAGCTGGAGGTCAAAGAAGGAGATTGGGTTTCCTTGCTGATTTCACAAGCAAATGGGGATGAACAGCTATCCCAACCTCATCGTGAGCGGGTTCAAGTGAGCGGTATTTTGCGTTTAGACGGTCAGCTCGATCATAGTTATGCCTTACTTTCGCTTCCACAAGCCCAAGAATTATTGGGGTATAGGGCAGATCAAATTACCGGTGTAGAGCTTAAAGTGGCTGATCCTTTTAACGTTCAGGGGCTAAATTATTCCGAGTTGAGCGATTATCCACAGCAGCTTTATGCACAAAATTGGATTGCCAAATTCGGTTATATGTATCGTGATATTCAGCTTATTCGCACCGTGATGTATATTGCCATGGTACTTGTGATCGGGGTCGCCTGTTTCAATATTGTTTCCACTTTGATTATGGCGGTAAAAGATAAACAAGGCGATATTGCTATTATGCGCACACTGGGTGCAAATAATGGATTTATTAAACGAATTTTTATATGGTACGGCTTGCAAGCAGGGATGAAAGGGTGTTTAATAGGCATCGTTCTTGGCGTAATTTTAGCGTTGAATTTAACTTCGCTTATTCAGGGCTTAGAATATTTACTTGGAAAGAAATTGCTATCGGACGGCATCTATTTTGTTGATTTTCTTCCTAGCGAGCTTCATTGGCAAGATGTTTTGTTAGTTTTAGTGGCGGCGTTAGTCTTAAGTCTCTTGGCGAGCCTTTACCCGGCAAGTCGAGCAGCCAAACTTCAACCGGCTCAGGTATTGAGTAGTCATTAAACAAGCGTTGAATATTTTCCAATGAACTAGTTTACTAGTACAAGAAATGAGTGTAGAGTATTTGCAATTTTCAAGCACAACATTTTAACAATTATAAGAGAGTGATATATGACGAAAGAAAAAATTGAAATCATTGTGGCAAATGATGATACACGTATCGAAAAAGTCGATCAGGTTTTACCCCCAATCGCGTTATTAGAAAAATTTCCGGCAAGTGAAGAAGCTGCCGCGTTAGTCAAGCAAACCCGCCAAGAGGCACATAATATTATTCATGGCAAAGATGATCGACTATTAGTAGTTATCGGTCCATGTTCTATTCATGATCCTAAAGCGGCACTTGAATATGCCAATCGTTTGAAACCTTTACGTGAAAAATATAAAGATAGCCTAGAAATTATTATGCGTGTTTACTTTGAGAAACCACGTACCACCGTAGGCTGGAAAGGTTTGATCAATGATCCTTACTTAAATGATACTTATCGTTTGAATGACGGTTTACGTATTGCACGTAAATTGCTCTCTGATATTAATAATCTTGGCATACCATCCGCCGGTGAATTTTTAGATATGATTACACCGCAATATGTGGCGGATTTTATGAGCTGGGGAGCAATCGGTGCGCGTACGACGGAATCACAGGTTCACCGTGAGTTGGCTTCCGGTTTATCTTGTGCTGTCGGCTTCAAAAATGCCACAAATGGTGGAGTAAAAGTGGCATTAGATGCGATTGGTTCTGCAGAGGCTCCTCATTATTTCTTATCGGTCACTAAATTTGGTCATTCCGCGATTGTTTCTACCAAAGGAAATGAAGATTGCCACATTATTTTACGTGGTGGAGATAAGGGGGCGAATTACAGTGCCGAAGATGTGGCAAAAGTTTGTGCAGATATTGAAAAAACCGGTCGTATTCCGCATGTTATGGTGGATTTTAGCCATGCCAATAGTAATAAACAATTCAAAAAACAAATGGAAGTTTGTGAAGATGTAAGCAAACAAATCGCTAGCGGATCAAAACAAATCTTTGGGGTGATGGTCGAAAGCCACTTAGTTGAAGGTCGTCAAGATCTAGTCAATGGCAAAGCCGCCACTTACGGACAAAGCATCACCGATGCCTGTATCGGCTGGGAAGACACAGAAATCTTACTCAAACAGTTATCTGATGCCGTGATTGCACGTCGCAAAGTCAATCCATAATTTTCGTTTCATTTCTGTTCACGGGGCGAATTTTCGCCCCTTTTTCTTATTCTGTGGTTAATTCATCGGCAATTTCTTCGGCTTGTTGTAGGACGAATGTTATTGCTTCTTCTGCTTTATCCGGTGGATATTTATATTTTTGCAACGCTCGGCGAACGAGTAGCCGAATTCTTGCTCGTACGGCTTCTTTATGTTGCCAATCAATACTGACGGATTTTCGTAGAATATCGGTGATCTCTTTTGCCAACGCTGAAAGGGTTTCATCTTGCATTAATTCCTTTGCACTCCCGTTTTGAGAAAGGGCATCATAAAATGCCAATTCTGCAACGCTTAAACCGAGTTTTTCTCCACGCCCCAAACGCTCGGAGAAATCCCGTCCCATTTGCACCAGTGCATCCAGAATTTCAACTACCGTGAGATTGTGGTTGTGATATTGATTTAATGCTTCTTGTAAACGTTGCTCAAAGTCTTTCTGTGCCGCAAGATTTCGCCCTGCTTTGGCTTTGATTTCTTGCTTCAAGTAGCGTTCCATTGCCAATACCCAAAGGCTTTTAGTTTCGCTATTTTTTATCGCCTGCAAAAACTCATCAGAAAGCAAATTAATTTGTGTTTGTTCTTTCCCAAGTAATTCGAACAAATCAATCATGCCTTCAGAAACAATGCTTTGGTTGATTAAGGCTTTAAGTTGAATAAGCCGTTCTTGCGTGCCGGTGCCTTTTTGTTCACGTTTGGAAAGCACCGCACGTACCGCATCATAAAATGCAATTTCTTGATTATAGGGTTCTGCCTCTTTTAATGCTCCACATAGGGCATAGCCTTTTTTCAAGCTACTGACGATTTTTAAAAAGAGTTTTTTGCGAGGTTGAGGATCGTCAGTATTTTTCCATTGTTGATGATGTGCTTTGTCATCAGGCTGTTGATCCAGTGCTGCGATATGTTCTGCGGCTCGGGCGATTGCTTTGAGTAATCGAGCAGGCTCGTTTTCGGCGATAGCAGATTGCACATCAAAAGCCTTACCATTAATTTGAACGGCAAAAAAAGTGCGGATACGCTCTAATTGTTCTTTCATTTTAAAGAACACTTCTTGCACATTTTCTGCTAATTTCCCTTTGCCGGTGGAATTGGTATATTGTTTGGTTGCTTCTTTTAATTCTTCCGCCAATCCCACATAATCCACAATCAGCCCACCATTTTCCCTGCTTTTATTGGCAAATACACGATTGACACGAGCTATTGCCTGCATCAGATTGTGTCCTTTCATTGGTTTGTCGAGATACATGGTATTACAACAAGGTGCATCAAACCCTGTCAGCCACATATCACGCACAATCACGATTTTTAGCGGATCATTTGGATCTTTAAAACGGCGTTCTAAGGTTTGCTTTTCTTGTTTGCTGTAAACGTGCTTTTGCATTTCGGGGGCATCCGATGCGGAACCGGTCATTACAATTTTTATCGCACCTTGATTAATATCATCAGAATGCCATTCAGGGTGAAGTGCGGTAATTTGATGATATAAATCGACACAGATTTGACGGCTGGAAACCACAATCATTGCTTTGCCGTCCTGCTGTTCATTACGTTTGCTAAAATGGCTGACAAAATCCCCGGCAAGATCCCGTAATCGGGCTTCTGAACCCAGTAATTTTTCTCGCAACCGTAATTTGGGATTGTCTTCGTTTTCTAACAATTCATTGATTTCAGCAAATAAAGCCTTGTGATCGGTTTTCTCTGCAAGCTGAATTTGTCTTGCCTCATAAATAATTGGCACTGTTGCCCCATCTTCCACTGCATCTTGCAAATCATAAATGGAAACATATCGCCCAAACACTTCTTGTGTATCTTTATCTTCAAGGCTAATGGGCGTTCCCGTAAAACCAATAAAAGCGGCGTTGGGAAGGGCATCCCGCAAATGGCGGGCATAGCCTGCTTGATATTTGCCGTTGTGTAATTTTTGGGTTAAGCCGTATTGGCTGCGGTGTGCCTCATCGCTTATCACAATAATGTTAGAACGGGTATTTAAAACAGGGAATTGATTTTCCGTTTCCTCTAAACCAAATTTTTGAATGGTGGTGAAAAACACCCCGCCGGACTCACGTTCGCTTAATAATTGGCGAAGGGCTTCCCGATCTTCCACCTGTTGTGGCGTTTGTTTAATTAAATCTTTACCGCTGCTAAAGGTTTGGAAAAGTTGCCCGTCTAAATCGTTACGATCCGTTACCACCAAAATTGTTGGGTTCTTTAATTCAGGTTGGGAAAGCAGTTTGCCCGCATAAAACAACATAGAAATGGATTTGCCCGAACCTTGCGTGTGCCACATCACCCCAATGCGTTTATCGCCTAATTCGCTGGTGGCGAAAAGGGTAGAGTCCACCGCCTCATTAACACCATAATATTGATGATAAGCGGCAATTTTTTTAATTAACGTACCATTGGAAGCCCGTTCAAATAACACAAAATAACGCACATAATCCAACAATTTTTGTGGCGTGAGTAAGCCATTAAGCAAATTTTGCAATTCATCGCCAAAATCTAATCGCTGACTTTGGGCTTTTTCATCGACCACTTTCCAAGGGGTAAAACGTTGAAAATCGGCTGAAAGCGATCCTAATCGTGCATTCAAGCCATCACTGATAATCAAGGCTTGGTTATAAACAAAAAGATCAGCAATTTCATCTTCATAGGTTTGCAATTGATTAAAGGCTTGTAGCAAATCTGCCGACTCACGCAAAGGATTTTTCAACTCAAACACCACCAACGGCAAACCATTGACAAAACCGATAATATCGGGAATCCGCTTGCCCCCTTTACGGCTACGAATGTCCAGTTGATTCACCATGACAAAACGGTTATTTTGCCAATGCTCAAAATCCACCAGACGTGCTACATCGAATTTCTGCTCACCGTTTTGTTGATATTCCACCTTCACGCCATCTCGTAGCATTTTATAAAACGCCTGATTTCGCCCGACCAATTCGCCAATATCGCCTTTGGTGACCGATTTTACCACAAAATCAACCGCACTTTCAGGCAATTGGGGATTTAGTTTTTTTACCGCTTCCCGCAGAATTTCCACAAACACCACACCGCCTAAATCCCCACGGGCAAATTCGCCTTCGGGAACCGGTAAATCTTTGCCAAAGCGATATTCCCAGCCGAGGTTTTGTAGGCGGGATAGGGTTAATTGTTCGATGTCGTTTTCGTTAATCATTGTCTCTTCCTGTTTATGGGGCTATTTCATAATAGATACTTCGCCCGCCCCCTTTGACTTGTAAAATCTGTTTATTAACCAAATCCGTTAAATCTCGCAGAGCGGTATCACGAGAAACTTTGGTTAATGTTGCATATTTTTTATTGGTTAAATTGCCTTCAAATCCATCTAATAGTCGATTTAGCACCTTGCGTTGACGGTCGTTTAAGTTCCAATCCCGCCATTTTTGCCAATAGTGATTTTTGAGTAAAACTTGATCTAAGGTTTTTTGAGCGGTATTAATTGCTTCAATAATATTTTGTATAAACCAAGTAATCCAGATTGTAATGTCACTGACACCTTTTTGTGTATTTTCCAAAATCTCATAATAATTTGACCGCACTTTTTGAATTTGAGCTGAAAGGCTATAAAAGCGTAGCCGGTTGTTTTCAGCTTTAGCGAGGAGGTAATCGGCTATCGCTCGGGCAATACGGCCATTGCCATCTTCAAAAGGATGCAGGGTTAAAAACCATAAATGGGCAACTGCAGATTTAATAAAAGGATCAATTTGTTCTTCCCCATTAAGCCAATCTAAAAATAGCGATATTTCGTCTTTGAGTTTTTCAGCCGGCGGTGCTTCAAAATGGACTTTTTGTTTGCCTATTTTGCCCGATACGACCTGCATCGCCCCTTGTTTATCGGAACGCAAAGCCCCAACCTCAATTTTACTTATTCCGCTATAGCCGGTTGGAAAAAGGGCGGCGTGCCACGCAAACAATCGCTCAAGCGTGAGAGGGTGAAAATTGGTGGTAGCATCTAATGTCATTTCCACAATGCCCTCAATACCACGATCAATAGGTAACAATCCACCTATTTCCACCCCTAATCGGCGGGCAAGGGAAGAGCGCACCGATTGCACATTCAACACTTCTCCCTCAATCTCACTACTTTTAATAACGTTTTGTGTCAAGGATTGCAGATTAATTTGTTCCAATTGTTCAAAGCCAATATCAAACAGCCGCCCTAATAGCAGACCTTGTTGGTAATGGGCTTGATTAAGTAAGGGCAGTAATCGATTTAAATCATATTTCCAATCAGTCCAATTTTCATACTGCCAAATATATTGTTTTATCATCATACGGCAATTTCCTCTATTATTTGCCTTAAAATATAAGGCAAATAATAATGCTATTTGCCGTATTTGTCGAGAATGTCCCCATGCTGTAAACACTCTAGGTTAACCGTGGAAGGTATTTTCCCACGGGATATACCTAGGGTGAAAATACCCTAGGTTAAGCATAATTCAACCCCGTTGGGATTGTATATTTTATGTTCCCCAAGGGGGAACGGTCATGTTTAACCGTGGGTATTTATACCCATGGGAAATAGATTTGATATAGTTGAAATTTATTATTCACGCTCGCTATCAGTACTATTTAAATGATATTGTCTACTCAGTTTTATTATTTCTAAACTATCTTCTGATAGTTTTTCCCAGAAGTTTAAAGTTTTTTCTGAACCATACATTAAATCAATATGAATAAAAGGGTTATCCTCATTTTGTTCTGGGTACTTTAATGATTCATACCAATTATCAATAGAGTTACTATTTTTTTCTAAAAATTTTTTAAAAATAGAGTCTTGTTGTAAATTTATAGTATAAAACTCTATTCTTTTTATAAACGGATCATCATGAGATAAATATTTCTTTAATAAATTAATTAAAATAGTAAATTTATGGGTTTTAATATTTTCAGTTTCTTCATTAAATAGTAAGAATCCTTTTAACATTAGTTCTAACCCATGATAAAAGTTAAAAAGAGTAGGGATTGCAATGTTATGATCAGACCATTTAGTTTTTTCATTATATTCTTCTGTTGTGATCTCTGTATCAGATAGAACAGCCCATTGATTTTTGGTTGCTACTAACATTCCAGATGTAGCATTAGCCATTTTTAGAAAACGTTGTCCCATAGTCCAATAATCTACGCCTCTTTCTTGACTTTTCATATAATTTCCCCATTCAACAATCTAGGCAACAACAAATCTCTGCTTTTTTCAAGAGATTTATTTTCTTCTATATTTAAATTAATTTTTTCAAAAATAGGTGATGTTTGTTTCCAAAATACCTTTAATAATTCATAATTTGGATTTACAAATTCAAAACTTGGTACAGCATCTTTTCCTAAATGTAGAACGGTTGTACCTGTACAAAATGATTTTGTATATGCTTGAAATGAATCAGTCATTGCTAGGCAGTAAAGGAAATATTTGTAGACATCATCAAACGGTCTAACCACACCAACATCGAGAGAAATTACTAAATGTTCATAACGAGAATCCGACATTACCATTGCAGGTTTACCGATTACATCTGCTGCTTGGGTTACATCGGTATAAGCAATAATCAGTTCACCAGAAAAAACTTCTTGTTCATATTTGTATTTTCCTATGTACTCTTTCAATCCATCTAAACGGTATCCGCCACCACGGTTAAATGATTTTAAGGTAACTAATGCGGTTGTTGATTCTGCAAGCTCACTACTTTTATAAGATTTACCCTTAATAATGGTCGCAATTTCATCAACTCTTTTGACCTCCCACCCCCTCGGTACTTCCCCAAACCCTTCAATCTCCTCAAACTCACTCGGAAACGCTCTAGCAATTTCCGCTAATTCCGCATAGCGGTCGGGGTGGCTTTGGGAAAGGGCGGTTAATTCTTCCGGTGTTTTTCCGCTGATGATTTGCATGGCGGCAAGTTCGGCTTCCGCTTGGGTTTTGCCTTGTGCGAGGGCATCGGTTTTGGCATGCACGGGGTCAAAATTCACAAACCAGCTTTTAAAAATCTCTTGGGCGATTTGTTCTAAGGTTTGGTTGATTTGGGTGTTGAGTTGGATTTTTTTATCTAATACTTGTAATTTATAAACAATTTTTTGTTGTACTTCTAAACTGTAAATCGGGACATTAATTTGCTCTACAATATTTTTAGGAGCAATATTTAATTGAACAGCCCCTTGTGATGCGTTTAGAATTTTCTGTTGTCCATCTTTAGAGATAAGGAAATAATACATATACAATGGTAATACTTTCTTTATATCAAATCTTAGTATTAGTAATGCTTGGCTGATAATTCCTTTAGGATCATTTCCTTTAATGAGAGATATTTTTCCAACAGTTCCTGAGCAACTGATAATTAAGTCATTATCTCTAACAATAAAACGTTTTAACTCATTAAACTTATCGTTATTTATAAAATATCTAAAAATCCTAGTTCCAGTAATAGCGTGCTGTTGTTCATAAACTGGAATTCCAGAATCCGATAACTCATTCCTTTTTAATGCAGATCCAAAAGGACCTCGAATATACCCTCTAGGTTCTAATAAATTTCCTAAATATTCATATTGATGTTTACTCATACCCCAACCCTCCCAAATTTTTCTTAATCTCCGCTTCCAATTCTGCACTTTGTTTAAATTGTTCCTTTAAAAGTGCGGTCAGTTTTTGCATTTTTTCTGCAAAGGGGATGCCGTCGTCTTCTTGTTCTGCGGTGCCGACATAGCGTCCCGGCGTGAGGACATAATCGTTCTTTTCAATGTCCTCTAAAGTGGCGGATTTACAGAAGGCAGGTTGATCTTCATAGTCTTGTGATTTTTGCCAAGCGTGGAAGGTATCGGCGATTTTGGCGATGTCTTCAAGGGTGAAATCACGCAATACCCGATCTTTCATATAGCCAATTTGGCGGGCATCAATAAATAACACTTCACCTTTGCGGGCTTTGTTGCGGTTTAAAAACCAAATACAGGCGGGGATTTGGGTGTTGGTGAACAGTTGTCCGGGTAGGGCGACCATGGCTTCCACAAGATCTGCTTGAACGATGGCTTTGCGAATTTCCCCTTCGTTGTTGGTTTGGCTGCTCATTGAACCGTTGGCGAGTAAAAGTGCCATTTTGCCTTTCGGTGAGAGATGGTAAATCATATGTTGTAGCCAAGCAAAATTGGCGTTGCCTTTTGGCGGTATGCCGTATGCCCAACGTGGATCGTCAGCGAGGCTTTCGCTCCACCAATCGCTGATGTTAAACGGTGGGTTCGCCATAATGAAATCCATTTTTTGATCGAGATGTTGTGGCTGGGCGAAACTGTCGGCATTGTGTTTGCCAAAGTTGTAATCAATGCCACGGATCGCCATATTCATGGCGGCAAGTTTCCATGTGGTAGGGTTGAATTCTTGCCCGTAGATGGACACTTGGTTGATATTGCCTTGGTGGGCGGTGATAAAGCGTTCCGTTTGCACGAAAAAGCCGCCACTGCCCATTGCGGGGTCGTAAACCCGACCTGAATAAGGTTTGAGCATTTCAACAATGAGAGAAACGATAGATTTCGGGGTGAAATATTGTCCGCCCCGTTTCCCTTCCGCTTGGGCGAATCGCCCGAGGAAATATTCATAAACATGCCCAAGAATGTCTTTTGCCCCTAAATGAATTTGTGTGCCGTTGTAAGTAGGCTGAGTAAAATTGGTATCGGAAAAAAGATTAATTAAGCCCCGTAGGGTATCTTCATTCACCCCATAGCCACTAATGCGTTGCAATACGCCTTTGAGTTTGGCGTTGTCTTTTTCAATGGAATCAAAGGCATCGTCAATTAAACGGGCGACACCGGCGAATTTGCCACCCCAAGGTAATTCCGTGCCGGTATTAAAAAGGGCGACAGATTGTAGGGCTTGCCAACGGGCGGAAGGGGGCACCCAGAAGACATTATCGGCGATATAGTAATCACGATTTTCTAATTCGGCACTGAGGGCTTCTTGATAATCTTCGTCGGAATCGTAAAAAGTGCTGTCAAGATAAAGGGGATTTTCGGAATCGGTGAGTTCCGCTCGGATTTTTTCTTGCTGGGCAGTGAAACTGTCGGAGATGTACTTTAAGAAAATTAAGCCTAAAACGATGTGTTTGTAATTGGCGGCATCAAGTTGTTGGCGGAGACGGTCTGCGGCAGACCAAAGTTTTTCATCTAAATCATTAAGAAAGGCTTGCTGTGTTAGCGTTTCATTGACACAATCTTGGTGGCTTCTGCATAAAATTCGTCCTTTGTAAAGTGAATATGTTGATATTTCTGAAAAAAGTGCAGTTATTTTATAGAAAAGTTGAAGTCTGAACAATTTGATTTTAAGCGTTTCAATGCGCTTTTTTGATTTTGTATTTCATTGCACATTTCCCCCTTTCCTCGTAGAATACACAAACGCTTTTAATATTGTGTTGCAAATGCGCAGAGCAGGAATTTCAACAAAATGTAGGGACACACTGCGTGTGTCCGATTTTAACCTATTGAAATGATTTTATAACGGACACAGGCAGAGTGTCCCTACAATGAAAATAAATGCAATACGACGTAATACAGCCCCATCTTCAAAGTGCGGTTGATTTTGACCGCACTTTTTTTACAGTCAACTATCCCGAGAGATAAACGAGTATGTATAAATTATTCCGTCAATGTATTTTTCAAATGGATGCGGAAACCGCCCATAATTTTACCCTTCAATGTTTAAAACTTGCCGGTCATCCGTTGTTGCAGCCACTACTGAAATCCGTTATTGCTACACCAAAAGGTTCGGAGAAAACCGTGATGGGGGTGCGTTTTCCAAACCCGATTGGCTTGGCAGCGGGGGCAGATAAAAATGGTGATGCCATTGATGGTTTTGGGGCGTTGGGATTCGGTTTTGTGGAAGTGGGCACGGTGACCCCTCTCGCCCAAGACGGCAATGCAAAACCTCGCCAGTTTCGTTTGATTGAAGCGGAAGGCATTATTAATCGCAATGGTTTTAACAATAACGGCATTGATTATTTGATCGAAAATGTGAAAAAAGCACGTTATCGTGGGGTGATTGGCATCAATATCGGTAAAAATAAGCAAACTCCGTTAGAACACGGCAAAGACGACTATATTTTCTGTTTGAACAAAGCCTATAACTATGCCGGTTATATTACCGTGAATATTTCATCGCCGAATACGCCGGATTTGCGCCAGTTGCAATACGGTGATTATTTTGATGATTTGTTGCAAAGCATTAAGGCTCGTCAGGCAATTTTGGCGGATCAATATAATAAATATGTGCCGATTGCGGTGAAAATTGCGCCGGATTTATCAGAGGCGGAATTGGTGCAAATTGCCGATACATTGGTTCGTCATAAAATGGATGGGGTGATTGCCACCAATACCACCGTTTCCCGTGAAAATGTCGCCGGTTTGAAAAATGCCGACGAGCAGGGCGGATTAAGCGGTAAACCGTTGCAGCAGAAAAGCACAACGATTATTAAACGATTAAATGAAGAATTGAAAGGGCAAATTCCGATTATTGGCAGTGGTGGGATTGACGGTGTGCAAAATGCCCAAGAGAAAATGGCAGCCGGTGCCGAATTGTTGCAAGTGTATTCCGGATTGATTTATCACGGGCCGAAATTAGTGAAAGAACTAGTAAAAACGATTAAATAATGACCAAAATATACGATTTACATTGTCATAGCACCGCATCGGATGGGGTGTTAAGCCCCACTGAAGTGGTACAACGGGCAGCAGAGCAAGGCGTAAATGTGTTGGCATTATGCGATCATGATACGGTTTGCGGCATTGATGAGGCTCGCTTGGCGGCAAAAGAGGTGGGGATCGAATTGATTACCGGCGTAGAAATTTCCACCACTTGGGAAGGGCGGGGCATTCATATTGTCGGACTGAATTTTGATCAAACTCATCCCAAAATGACCGCACTTTTGGCAAATCAAAAAGCGCTGCGTGAAAAAAGAGCAGTGGAAATTGGGGCTAAATTGGAAAAAGCGGGAATCCCCAATGCCTATGAAGGAGCAAAAGCCTTGGCGAATGGGGAAGTAACACGTGCCCATTACGGACGATATTTGGTACAAATAGGTAAAGTGTCGAATGACGGGCAGGCTTTCAGACGCTATTTAGGGCAGGGTAAATCCGCTTTTGTTAAAGCGGAATGGGTGGATATTCCCACAGCGATTGAGACCATTCAGGCAGCAGGAGGAATGGCGGTAATCGCTCATCCGTTACGCTATAACTTAACAGGAAAACGGATTCGCCAATTAATGGCAGACTTTAAAAGTTGGGGCGGCGATGCTATGGAAATTTCCGGATATGGACAAACCAAAGACCAACGTCAAATGTTAGCTCGTTGGGCAAATGAGTTTGGTTTATTGGGGTCGGTAGGATCGGATTTTCATTTTCCTTGTGGTTGGGTAGAGTTAGGGAGAAATCTCGATCTTCCTGAGGGTGTGGAGCCGATTTGGACACGGTTTTAGGTTTTAGCGTAGGGACACACTGCGTGTGTCCGTTATAAATTCAAATTATTGCAATATGCTGCAAATGGATACACGCAGTGTGTCCCTACTTGTTGAAATCTCTGCTTTTGTTCAGCAATCGTATAATACCGAAAAACAAGATAAAAAATGACCGCTCTTTTACCCCAAATGCCCCACATCATTGACTTTTTCAACGCTAAAGCCTTTTTCGCTGTCATAATGCACAACGCCGATTGCGGTGTTGAGTAAAGAAACGGATTGTCCTTCTTCTCTGTGGTTTTGCCAAGTAGCACCGTCGAATAGGGCGAGGAGTAAGCGTAATGTATGACCGTGAGAAACAACCAAAATATTACCTTTATGGTGGATTTGAATAATATCTTCTATCGCTTTCATTGCTCGGTCAGCAAGTTGTTCGTAGGTTTCTCCGCCATTTTTTTTGGCCTTGTAATTTGCCGGATCACTGAGCATTTGTTTAAATTCGGCTTGTTCACGCAAAGATTCAACCCATTGACCTTCCCACTTTCCAAAAAATTGTTCGTTTAACCCTTTATGTTGAAAAAGCGGAATATTGCGTTCACCAATAATGTGTTCAGCCGTATCAATCGTGCGTTTTAAAATGCTGGAATAGGCCGCCAAAAAGGGAATTTGTTGTAATGCCACACCGGCTTTTTGTGCCCCTAAAATGCCTTGTTCAGTGAGGGGCGAATCGCCGTGCCCCTGCATTAAACCTTGTTCGTTCCAGACCGTTCTGCCATGGCGGATAAAGTAGAAAGTCAGTTGTTTTTTCATTTTTTGTTAAACCGAGTTAAAAAATAAGGAAGCCGAAACTCCCTTATAGAAAGTAATTAACGGGAATAATAACCCGCCATTGAGCTATATACAGCGTTTTCTGCCTGAATAAGGCTATATTTCGCTTGCAAAATAGCAAGCTGAGAGGCTTTTTCGGTGTTGGCTGCACTTAACCATTCACGCAATTCGGATACGCCGGCGTTATAGCGATTACGATAATATTGAGTGATGCGTTTGTTATAGTTAAAGGTTTTTTGCTGGTTCGCAAAGGCACTTTGGGCTTGGGTGAAGGCAAAATAGTTGGTATCCACATCATTTAATGCCTTGGTGATACTTTGTTCATAATTTAAACGTGCGGTTTCGTAATCGGCTTCAGAGATCTTCACGTTCCATTTCACCGTGTTCCAATTTAAGAACGGCAAACTAATTCCCAGTGTCCCGCCTGCAATTGGGCTATGAAGGGCGTTACCAACTTTGTTTCCTGCTGAACTTAAACTACCGCCTAAAGTGATTTCCGGGAACCAACCTTTTTCTGTGGCTTTGGCATTTTTAAATGCACTGCTCAAACGGTATTGATTGCCTTTGATATCAGGACGATTGGCGATTACTGAAACCGGCACATTCAAATTCACACCAGTATTTTTCACATTAAGAATATGTGGGAAAGTGATATTGAGTGCGTCTTCCGGTTTTAAATTCAGTAAATTACGGAGCATTTGTTCTGCGGTTTTGCGTTGGGTTTGGTAATTGATCAGGCTATTACGAGCCGTTAAAACCGATTGTTGGGCTTGATCAACACTTGCCGCATCGGCAACACCTTGACTTAGACGGCGTTGCATAATATTGCTGATGTCATTGTAATATTTGATGCTTTCTTCAGTGGTGCTGAGGGCATCGTTTAAATAGGCGATTTGATAATAGGTTGTTACCACAGAGTTGATTAAAGACAATTTTGTCGCTTCTAAATCTTGTGCGGTGGCTTTGTGTGTCCATTCTGCCGCATCGGCGGAATCCGCTAAACGACGCCATAAATCAAGGGTATAAGCTACGTTTAATGAACCGCTGTGTGAAATGGTTGAACTTGCAGAGGTATCAATGCGTCGTTGTGCGCCTGATGAAGTAGAACCGCTAAAGGTTGGCACTAAATTTGCCCCTACTAAATTCGCATTATAAAGTGCACGATTAACGGCAACGGCAGCTTTGGCAAGATCTTTATTGTTTAGTAGTGCTTGCTCTACCACGCGATTAAGCTGAGCATCATTATAAAGCGCCCACCAGTTTTCTTTTACATTAAACTGTTTCGTGATTTCTTCATATTTTTGATAGTCCGCTTGGCTGGCTTGATAAGAATCGTCAATATTGGCGCAGCTGACAAGGGTAGTCGCCATTACAATGGCAAAAGGCAGTTTTTTCATTTTTAACATTGTTTTTTCCTTCATTAAATCGTGAAAAAAGTGCGGCTGATTTTAACCGCATTTTAGGGTTTTACAAAATCTATTCTCGGGCGAGGGCGGTAATCGGGTTCAGCTGTGCAGCCCGTTTTGCCGGCATATAGCCAAATACCACACCAATGAGCGTTGAAAATAACACGGCTGTGATAATGGAGACGGTGGAAAATGACATGGTAAAGTTGCTCATAAATAGGTTAAACATCAATCCGATTAAGCCTGAAAGCAAAATTCCGGTGATACCACCGATTAAACAAATCAATACGGCTTCAATTAAAAATTGTTGCAAAATATTGGTTTGACGGGCTCCAATTGCCATTCGCACACCGATTTCTTTGGTACGCTCCGTGACGGAGACCAGCATAATATTCATCACCCCAATCCCCCCTACAATAAGAGAAATAAAGGCAATGGAAGAAATTAATAATTTCATTGTGCCGGTGGTGCTTTCAATAGTTTGTTTAATGGTATCGCTATTCATCACAAAAAAATCTTTTTTGCCGTGGCGTAGGCTGAGTAATTCGGTGATGCCTTTTTCCGCTACAGTAGAATCAACATCATCGGCAATTTTCACCGTGATAGAGCTGATTTTTTTACTGCCGGAAATGCGATTCATCACCGTGGTGTAAGGTGCATAAACATTCAAAGAACTGCTTGCACCGCCCATTTGTCGGTCGGATACCATACCAATAATCCGCAATGGGCGTTTATTAAACATCACCACTTTGCCCAGAGCGGATTCGTTTGGAAAAATAGCTTTTTTGGCACTTTCATCAATTAAGGCGACTTGATTATTTTCCAATACATCCTGTGCAGAGAATAAATTGCCTTGTTTGAGGGTAAGCCCTTCCACATCGAAATATTGCTCGCCCACCCCTTTCAGGCTGGTGGAGGAGAAGGTTTGATTGCCATACACCAGCGTACCACTGGAGGAACTATTTGGCGTTACGCTTTGCACATAGCTCTGTTGATTTAACGCATTGGCATCATTGACAGTGAGATTTTGCATTTGCTCGGCACGGCGATCGCCAAAGCCTGTGCCATTGAAAATCGTCATAGTGCTGGTGCCGATACCTTTAATATTTTCAAGAATTTTCTGCTGTGAACCATTTCCTAATGCCACCACGGAAACCACCGAGGTGATCCCGATAATGATTCCGAGCATAGTGAGCAAAGAACGCATTTTATGTGCCACAATCGCACTGACGGACATCCGAAAAGCCTCAAGGAGTTGATCCTTGCTAAAGCCAAAGTGCGGTTTAATTTTGGCTTGATTTTCAACCGCACTTTTTACCCCTTCTTTTTGAGAATCTGCAATGATTTCGCCATCTTTAATTTCAATGACTCGGTTTGCACTGGCGGCAATGGTATGGTCATGAGTGACCATAATAATGGTATGCCCCTCATGGTGGAGATGACGTAAAATTTCCATCACATTTTGCCCACTGTGGGAATCTAATGCCCCGGTGGGTTCATCGGCAAGAATAATTTCACCGCCATTCATCAAGGCTCGAGCAATACTCACACGCTGTTGCTGACCGCCAGAAAGTTGATTAGGTTTATTTTGCCATTTATCGCCCAAGCCCAATTTTTTGAGTAATTGTTTTGCCCGATCAAGGCGCTGACTCTGGGGTATGCCTGCATAAATTGCGGGCAGTGCTACATTTTCTGCTGCGGTGAGGCTGGAAAGTAAATTATAACGCTGGAAAATAAAACCGAATTTTTGGCTTCGTAAATCAGAAAGTTGATCCGCTGAAAGTTGATTTGTTTCTTTGCCGTCAATTTTGTAAGAACCGCTGGTTGCCGTATCCAAACAACCAATGATATTCATCAGTGTGGATTTTCCCGAACCGGATTGCCCGATAATCGCCACAAAATCACCTTTCTCAATATTAAGGGAAATATTTTTGAGAATGTGAACTGAATTCTCGCCCTCGCCAAAGTAGCGATTAAGCTGATTAATTTCAATAATATTCATCAAATTTTACCGCACTTTAGAACATTCTCGGCCCACGACCACTATTGCCGACTTGCTCGCCAACGGCGACTTGTGACACGATCACTTTATCACCTTCGACTAAACCGGATTTAATTTCCGTTTGAAAATCATTTTGCACGCCGATTTCCACTTCACGCATTTCAGGTTGATTGTTTTCATTCAACACATTGACGAAGGTTTTTCCCTCTCTTTTTTGAATCGCCATATTGGAAACCAACAACACATTTTGCGCATCGGCAATTTTGATATTGTTTTCTGTTGTCATTCCAATACGCAAAGTGCGGTCGGGATTATCCACGATTAAATTGGCGTAATAATAGACCGCACTTGTGCTACTCGATGTGCTGGAATTACTTGATGAAGTAGAGGTGTTATCACTTTTTGTAGTGGTTGCCGGATCAACGGAAGAAATCACCGATTTATAATGGGTGTTGGGATCGGACAAAATCGTAAAACTCACCGCTTGACCGGCTTTTACTTTGGTAATGTCGCCCTCTGAAATTTCAGGTTTCACCAACATTTTGTTTAAATCAGCTACAGTGACGATAGTCGGAGTTGTTTGTGCCGAGTTGACGGTTTGCCCCTCTGAAATAGGCGTGGAAATGATTGTCCCGTCAATAGGCGAAGTAATTTGTGTATATCCTACGTTGGTTTCCGCTGTATTCACTTCAATTTCTGCTTGTTTAATGGATTCTTTTAATGCATCTACTTCGGATTTTGCCGCATCAAAGGTGTTTTTCGCATTATTTAACTCATCAAGAGAGGTGGCTTTTTGTCCGTATAGTTTTGAATAACGGGAATACGCCGATTGTGCCACGCTAAGTGCGGTCTCTTTTGCTTTTAATTGTGCCTGATAGCTGGCAAGGGCAGCTTTTTTGGTATTCAGGGCGTTAATTTGTGTGGTGGAATCAATATCCGCAATTAAATCGCCTTTTTTCACTTCTTGCCCAAGAATGACGTAAAGTCTAGTGATTTTACCGGAAACCTGTGCACCGACATCCACTTCATTAATACTGCTGATAGAACCGGAGGCAACAACGGTCTTTTCAATATTTCCACGAGTGACTTTTTCAGTCAGATAAGTGGATTGTTGATTGTTATTGCCTACAAAAAAATAGTAGGCGAGCCCGCCTACGATTAAGAGTCCGAGTGTAACGAAAATTTTCTTCATTGAGATTAAATTCCAATTAATGAACGTTTGTTCAGTTTGCGTATTCTAATGATAAATCTCGTGTTTTGCACGAAAAATTTGGGTATGAGACAAGCTATCTTTCAATAGGTTTTCCTTGATTGTGAATTTTCACATAACAAAATTAGCTGAAAATTAGAAAGGGAATTGACTCAATTTCTCATATCTCGCTTTTTGACCGCAAAACGTATAGAATAACGGGATTATTTTTCTATTGATTTGAGAAAGTTATGAGCAATACAGAGCATAGTTTAGAAAATGCGGAAAATACACGTCCGCACAATTTTATTACCCAAATTATTGATGAAGATTTAGCAAGTGGCAAACATAAAGAGGTTTACACCCGTTTTCCACCTGAACCCAATGGTTATTTGCATATCGGACATGCGAAATCCATTTGCTTAAACTTTGGCATTGCGAAAGATTATAACGGTTTATGTAATTTACGCTTTGATGATACCAATCCTTTGAAAGAAGATGTGGAATACGTAGATTCCATTAAACAAGATGTAGAATGGCTGGGTTTCAAATGGGCAGGAGAGGTGCATTATGCCTCGGATTATTTTGATACGCTCCATGACTATGCCATTGAATTAATTAAAAAAGGCTTGGCTTATGTGGACGAGCTCTCACCGGAAGAAATGCGTGAATATCGTGGCACCTTAACGGAGCCGGGTAAAAACAGCCCTTATCGTGATCGTAGTGTAGAAGAAAACTTGGCTTTATTTGAAAAAATGAAAAATGGCGGATTTGCCGAAGGAAAAGCCAGTTTACGGGCGAAAATTGATATGGCTTCGCCTTTTATGGTGATGCGTGATCCGGTGCTTTATCGGATTAAATTTGCCAAGCACCACCAAACCGGTGATAAATGGTGTATCTATCCGATGTATGATTTCACCCACTGTATTTCCGATGCGATTGAACGTATTACACACTCGTTATGTACATTAGAGTTCCAAGATAACCGCCGTTTATATGACTGGGTATTGGATAATATTTCGATTGAACGTCCATTACCGCACCAATATGAATTTTCACGCTTAAATTTAGAAGGTACGCTAACTTCTAAACGTAAGTTATTGAAATTAGTGGAAGACGGCATTGTGGACGGTTGGAATGATCCCCGTATGCCGACTATTTCTGGTTTACGTCGTCGTGGTTATACGCCGGCATCAATTCGTGAATTTTGCCGCCGTATTGGGGTCACCAAACAAGATAACGTAGTGGAATATAGTGCGTTAGAAGCCTGTATTCGTGATGATCTCAACCAAAATGCTTGCCGTGCAATGGCGGTAATTGATCCGGTAAAAGTGGTGATTGAAAACTTTGAAGGTGAAGAAATGTTGATAGCACCAAGTCACCCGAATCGTCCGGAATTAGGTGAGCGTCAATTACCTTTCAGCAAAGAAATTTATATTGATCGTGCGGATTTCCGTGAAGAAGCGAACAAGCAATATAAACGTCTTGTGCTAGGCAAAGAAGTGCGTTTACGTAATGCTTATGTGATCAAAGCAGAGCGTGTGGAAAAAGATGCAAACGGTGAAATCACCACTGTCTTTTGTACCTATGATCCCGACACATTAGGCAAAAATCCGGCGGACGGCCGTAAAGTGAAAGGGGTGATCCATTGGGTTTCCGCTGTGCATAACCATCCGGCAGAATTCCGTCTTTACGACAAACTCTTTACGGTTGCCAACCCGGGGGCTGAGGAAGATATTTGCTCGGTCGTTAATCCAAATTCCCTTGTGCTAAAACACGGCTTTGTAGAACAAAGCCTTGGCAATGCGGAAGCGGAAAAAGGGTATCAATTTGAGCGTGAGGGTTATTTTTGTGCAGACAGTAAAGACAGCCACTCTGAACATCTGGTGTTTAATCTTACTGTCAGCCTAAAAGAAAGCTTTTAGTTTTCATCAATGTAAGTGCGGTCAAAAACAATTCTGATTTTGACCGCACTTTTTTCTTTAATCGCTCTTAGGCAATGTTTAATTAGGTTCTAAGCCAATAAATTACCAACATATTTCACAAGCGTGATTAAGCTTAATATTGCCATGGAAACCACAACAATAGCACCTGAAATAGTCATCCACATCGGGTGTTTATAATCGCCAATAATTTTCGTGTTATAGGCTGCGAGCAAAATTAAACCGAGAGAAATCGGTAAAATTAAACCATTTAATGTTCCGACAAAGACCAATACTTGGGCGGGACGTCCAATAGTCGCAAGAACGGCTGTCGAGATAACAATAAAAGCTACTATCCAACAATTTTTGTGTTTTTCTATTTTCGGTGAAAAACTGGTAATAAAGGAAACTGAAGTATAAGCTGCACCGATAACCGAGGTAATAGACGCAGCCCAGATAACAATACCGAAAATCATTAATCCAATATTACCGGCAGCGTATGAAAATGGGGTAGCGGCAGGATTTTTTGGATCGAGAGTAATACCCTGTGAGACTACGCCTAAAACGGCTAAAAAAAGTACAATCCTCATTACGGAGGAAATTAAAATTGCTGACACGGAGCTTTTGCTGACTTCTTTTAGAGAAGTTTTGCCTTTGATGCCCGCATCTAATAAACGATGTGCTCCAGCAAAGGTGATATAACCACCTACAGTTCCCCCCACAAGGGTAACGATTGCGATCACATCTAATTTCTCCGGTATGAATGTTCTGAATACGGCTTCACCAATGGGCGGATTTGTTTGGGCTGCAACGTAAATGGTTAAAGCTATCATCACGAATCCCATTATTTGAGCAAAACGATCCATGGTTTTACCTGCTTCTTTTACAAGGAAGATACATACGGCAATTGATCCGCTAATTATTGCCCCAATTTCAGGTGATACGCCTGTGAGAATATTCAAGCCTAATCCTGCGCCGCCCACATTCCCGATATTAAAGGCCAATCCGCCCATAACAATAAGTAATGAGAGAAAATATCCTGTGCCGGGGAGGATCACATTTGCAATATCTTGGGCTTTTTTTTCTGAAACGGCAATAATCCGCCAAATGTTTAATTGAGCTCCTATATCAAGCAAAATAGAGAGTAAAATCACAAAGCCAAAACTAGCGAGTAAAGACTGAGTAAAAGTTGCGGTTTGGGTGAGAAATCCCGGTCCAATGGCGGATGTTGCCATTAAAAATGCTGCCCCGAGTAAAGCATTGCGGTTATTATTTGCCATATTGACCTCTATAGTTTGTCACTAAAATGATGAATATTTTGCAGAAATGGTGATCTGTTCAGCTTGTAATGCGGCACGAATTTTTTTCGCAAATTCAATGGCGTGGTTACCATCACCATGTAAGCAAATACTGTCGGCTTGAATGGGAACATTGATTCCCTCGACAGAAGGAACGCTTCCCTCCAGTACCATCTGTAGCACTTGCGCAACGGCTTCTTGATCATTTTCGACTAACGCATCATCACGGCTGCGCGGTACCAATGACCCATCGGTGAGATAATGCCGATCAGCAAAAACTTCAGAAATGATTTTAACTCCCTCTTCTTGGGCAGTCAGAAGCATTACACTTCCCGATAAACCCATTAGGGCTAAATCAGGATCAAATTTTTTAATGGTTTGTACGATTAAACGAGCGAGGGCAGGATCTTTTGCAGCTTGGTTATATAATGCCCCATGAGGTTTAACGTAACTTAATGCGACATCCTCTGCTTCACATAGGGCTTTAATTGCGCCGAGCTGATAAAGTAAACTGGCTTTGAGTTCTTCATCGATTAAATCCATATTCAGGCGACCGAAATTCTCTCGGTCGGGATAGCCGGGATGGGCACCAACCGTTACGTTATTTTCTTTCGCCCATAAAATGGCTTTACGCATTTCATTGTAATCTCCGGCGTGCAAGCCACAAGCAATATTGGCGGAGCTGATTAATTGCAATAATGCTTCATCGTTAACGCAACCTTCAGCCAAATCAACATTTAAATCAACGCACTTCATTTGCTTTTCTCCTTACGTATGTCAAATAATCTTGATCTCGTTGGTATAATTCTCTCGCTTGTTGATGGCTAACCAGTTCAAAACAAACAGCTTCTCCAAAAGGGATTTGTGCCAATCTACCAATATCTGTTTGAATAATACAGGCGATTTTAGGATACCCCCCTGTTGTTTGCGAATCTGCCATTAATACAATGGGCTGACCATCCGGGGGAACTTGTACTGTGCCGATTGGAACTGCATGAGAGAGCATTTCAAGAGGGGAATTGAGTGTTAATTTTTGAGAGCCGGAAAAGCGATAGCCTATGCGGTTGCTATTTCGTTGCAATGTCCAGCTTTGTTGCCAAAATAATCTTTGGGATTCTGGGCTAAATGCTTCATATTCTGATGATGCAGTGGCATAGATTTTTCTTGTAAAGGGAATAGGTTCAATACCCAATGGGCTCATTTCGGTGTCTCTTCGTCCAGTTGCAAGATGATCACCTGATTTGAGTAAGCGCCCTTGAAATCCTCCAAAGCCTGCTTGTAAGTTAGTGCTACAAGAGCCTAATACTTTCGGCACACTAAATCCTCCGGCAACGCAAAGATAGACATAATTTCCTTGGATAATTCTTTTGATTTTTAAGGTTTGACGTGCTTTTGCCGTATAACGCCAGTAAGGGAAAATAGGGAGTCCATCGAGTTCTGCCTCACATAATGCGCCCGTTAGGCAAAACGGCGTGTTGCAATCAAAGGTTACTGTTAGACTTCCTAAGGCAATTTCAAGTGCGGGCAAATCATTGGCATTTTGCAACAATAAATTTCCTGCTTGTAAGGCAAGACTGTCCATTGCACCGGAATGTCCAATTCCAAGGCTGCGCAAGCCAAAGCGGCCTAAGTCTTGTAGATGAGCAAAGGCTTGAAGGTGTTGAATATAGATCATAAAGTCATCTCCTTCACAACAAAACGGACTTGATCGCCTGCTTTTAGTAAAACAGGCTGGTTTTGATTTACATCAAAAAGTTGAATGTCAGTTTTACCTAATAATTGCCATCCGCCGGGGGAAGTAAACGGATAAATTCCAGTTTGGCTTCCTCCGATTCCGACAGAACCCGCAGGAACTCTTGTTCTTGGTGCATCGCGGCGTGGGGTATGAAGTGATTCTGGCAATCCGCCTAAATAAGGGAAACCGGGTTGGAAGCCCATCATAAAAACCGTGTAAGTAGGGGCAGTGTGACGATGAATAATTTCTTGTGCGGTGGTGTGGTGGAATTTCGCTACATCATATAAATCTTCGCCAAATTCCCCACCGTAATGAACGGGAATCTCAACTAATTTTCCTTGAAAATGCGTTTTCTGTGTTTGAACATTTTCCCAAAGTTGATGTACTTCATTGATAAGTGCTAGGGGATCGGTATGAAGATGATAAAAGAGCGTGAGATTATTCATTCCTACGACACTTTCAACAACGTTTGAGAGATTTTGTGCCAGTTCGGCTAATTGCCAAAGAGACTGCTGTTTTGATAACTCTGCAGGGGGAGGAAGTGAGCAAATCAAGGAATATTCGCTAGTATGATGGATAGTGAGCATATGTTGTCCTTACGTTGCTTTTTTGTTAAAAATTTTTACTCCTATTTTTTTGTCTAGTCAATAAAAAGGCTTATGAAAATGATGGAATATTTTCAAAATTGTGAGCAATATCAAGGTTTTTTACTGTATTTGGTGGGAATAAGGTCGGGATATTTAGGTTTTTAGGGGGATGATGGTAACATTGTTCTATCAAAATCATTGAATATAATAGAATGGTTCTTGATGAATGACGTTAGATTTTTTATGTTTGAAAGTATTAAAATGATGAATTTATCTCCTAATTTTTGGCAAACCAAATCCCTTCTTGAAATGACTGATTCTGAATGGGAGGCGTTGTGTGATAGTTGTGGAAAATGCTGTTATCGCAAGTATATTCAAGGGCGCGGGAAACGGCAGAAACTTTATTACACCCGTATAGCCTGCAATTTGTTGAACCTAGAAACCGGAAAGTGCGGTCATTATGCGGAACGTTTTAGTATTGAAAAGGATTGCACAAAACTCACTAAAAAGAATTTGCCCGATTTTCATTGGTTGCCGGACACCTGTGCTTATCGGCTTCTTTATGAAGGTAAATCCTTGCCTGACTGGCATCCGTTAATTTCAGGTGATGAACAATCGGTGAAAAATGCCGGTATTTTCATTGCTAATGGTGTGCACGAAAATGAAGTGATAGATTGGTTTGAATTTGTCATTGATGAGGAATAAAACTCACAGAAAAATGACCGCACTTACTTTTACACCGCCCCAACATAAATGCTGATAGACGGTAATTTTTATGCTAGAATCTGCCACCGATTTATTAGGACGAATAACATAGGAAAATATATGAAAGTTTTAGAAGGCGTCGTTGCTGCACCTAATGCCAAAGTGGCAGTGGTCATTGCCCGTTTTAATAGTTTTATTAATGAAAGTTTATTAGAAGGTGCGGTAGATACGTTAAAGCGTATCGGTCAAGTAAAAGACGAAAATATTACTCTTGTTCGCGCACCGGGTGCCTATGAGCTTCCACTTGTTGCTCGTCGTTTAACGGAAAGCAAAAAGTTTGATGCGATTGTGGCATTGGGAACGGTTATCCGTGGTGGTACAGCACATTTTGAGTATGTAGCGGGTGAGGCAAGTAGCGGTTTAAGTAAAGTGGCGATGGAATCGGAAATTCCGGTGGCATTTGGTGTCTTAACCACTGAAAATATTGACCAAGCCATTGAACGTGCAGGTACAAAAGCAGGCAATAAGGGATCGGAAGCCGCTTTAACAGCACTTGAAATGATCAATCTCCTTCAACAAATTGATGCGGCATAAATAATGGTAGAACAAAAACAAGTGAAAAAACCATCAGCCCGTCGTCGGGCTCGTGAATGTGCTGTGCAAGCCTTGTATTCTTGGGCTGTTTCCGGCAATTCGGCGGAACAGGTGGAACTCGCCTTTATGCTTGATCAAGATATGAACGGTGTGGATAAACCTTATTTTCGTAAATTATTCAGTCAAGCTGTGGAAAATATGGAAACCGTTGATTTTTCTATTACGCCTTATATTGATCGTGCCTTTGAGGAACTTGATCCTGTCGAAAAAGCTATTTTACGTTTAGCGGTATATGAATTACGTTTTGAGCTTGATGTGCCATATAAAGTGGTGATCAATGAAGCCATTGAAGTGGCAAAAGTGTTCGGTTCGGACGATAGCCATAAATATATTAATGGTGTGTTAGACAAAATTGCCCCTGCATTAGGGCGTAAATAAATTTAGTGTTGTAGAAATGGCGCGCGTGTTTACGCGTGCTTTTTTATTTTTGTGTAAGGATAACCAATGGCAATGGGTGAATTTGATTTAATCAAACGCTATTTTGAGCAGCCACAAATTCAAGGGGATGATTCCGTTTCTTTATCAATTGGTGATGATTGTGCACTAGTTTCTGTACCGGATGATAGCTGGCTTGCCATTACCACCGACAGCATGGTGGAACATACCCATTTTCTGCCTTCCATTTCACCGGAAGATTTGGCTTATAAAGCAGTTGCGACCAATTTAAGTGATTTAGCTTCAATGGGGGCACAATCCAAGTGGATTTCCCTTGCCTTAACCTTACCGAAAGTCGATGAAAGTTGGCTTGAGCGGTTCAGTCAAAGTTTGTTACAAACATTAAAAAACTACAACGTCACATTGATTGGCGGCGATACGACAAAAGGCACGCTATCCGTTACTATTACCGCACAGGGCATTGTGGAGAAAGGAAAAGCATTATGCCGACATCAAGCAAAAGTGGGGGATTTGATTTATGTTTCCGGTACTTTGGGGGATAGTGCCGCCGGTTTGCAACAAATTTTATCGGGCAAACGTGCGGTGGGTTTTGACGAAGAATTTTTACAGCAACGCCATTTTCGCCCAACGCCACGAATCGCCCTTGGACAAGCATTAGTGGATATTGCTCATGCGGCCATTGATCTTTCTGATGGGTTAAATTCCGATCTCGGGCATATTCTTAAACGAAGTCAATGTGCGGCAGAAATTGAGCTTTCCAGCTTGCCGCTTTCCTCGTCCTTATTAAACCTTTATGAGCGCACACAAGCAGAGCAATTTGCGCTAAGCGGTGGGGAAGACTACGAATTATGTTTTACCCTTCCCCCCGAAAATCAAACCATACTTGAGGCACGGCTAAAAAATCTTGATGTGCCTTGCACCTGTATTGGGCGGGTTGTTCCGGCATTTGAGAAGGAAAAGTGCGGTCGGTTTTCCATCCGTTTTTTGCGTGACGGTCAGCCGATGGAATATTCACCAAATATCGGCTTTGATCATTTCAAGGAATAAATATGATAGAAAATAATCCGTTAAAACGAATTTCTTTAAAAAATCCCGTTCATTTGCTTGCCGTGGGCTTGGGCTCGGGGTTACTTCGTCCCGCACCGGGCACTTGGGGCAGTGCCCTTGGTACCCTATTAGGCGTGATTTTACTCGTGCTTTTAGGCACAAAAACTTTCTTAATTTTGACCGCACTTTGTTTTGTTTTAGGCTGTTATTTATGTCAAAAAACAGCAGATGATATGGGCGTGCACGATCATGGTGCGATTGTGTGGGATGAATTTGTCGGCGTATTTATTGTGCTTGCCGCTATTCCGACTTTATCTTTGCTGTGGATCGTAACGGCATTTGTGCTTTTTCGCTTTTTTGATATTCTCAAACCTTTCCCGATCCGATTTTTTGATAAAAAATTAGAAAGCGGTTTTGGTATTATGGTGGACGATGTATTGGCAGCGATTTATGCGGTAGTGGTGATTTTCTTGATTCAGATCTGGAGATAAAGCGTGCTAAATTTATTAATCGTTCATTTATTTGGTTTAATGACACCGGGGCCGGATTTCTTTTATGTGAGCCGAATGGCGGCAAGTAATTCTCGTCGAAACACGGTTTATGGCATTATTGGTATTACATTGGGCGTGGCATTTTGGGCGGCGGTTTCAATGCTCGGACTGACGGTACTATTTGCCACCATGCCGGCATTGCACGGTGTGATAATGATATTGGGCGGGAGCTATTTGGCGTATCTCGGTTTTTTATTGGTTCGCAGCAAACAAAATGCCGAATTTAAACCGCTTTTAGCCGAGGAGTTAAACCAACAAACCAATGCGAAAAAAGAAATTTTAAAAGGTTTGTTGGTTAATTTATCCAATGCCAAAGCCGTGGTTTATTTTTCCAGTGTGATGTCTTTTGTGTTAGCCAAAATGACGGAAATATGGGAAATGGGTGTGGCATTCGGTTTAATTGTATTAGTGACATTTTTTTACTTTTACCTGATTTCTTTTATTTTTTCGCGTAGTATTGCGAAACAGTTTTATAGCCGATATAGCCGTTATATTGATAATATGGCAGGCGTGGTATTTTTGTTCTTTGGTGGCGTGTTAATTTACAGCGGCATCATGGAAATGATTCATTAAAAGAAGGAAGTAACTATGACATTGAAAATTGCGATTGTCGGTGCCGGTGGAAGAATGGGGCGTCAATTAATTCAAGCGGTTCATTCTACGGAAGGCGTTGAATTGGGGGCGGCTTTTGAACGCAAAGGTTCATCATTAGTGGGAGCGGATGCTGGGGAACTTGCGGGGATTGGGAATCTTGGGGTTACAGTATCTGAGGATCTAGTCGTTCAAAAAGACAAGTTTGATTTATTGATCGATTTCACTCGTCCGGAAGGTACGCTTGAACACATCGCATTTTGTGTAGCAAATAATAAAAAAATGGTGATTGGTACAACAGGATTTGATGACGCAGGTAAAGCTGCCATTCAATCTGCCGCTGAAAAAATCGCCATTGTTTTTGCCTCTAATTTCAGTGTTGGAGTGAATTTGGTGTTCAAACTTTTGGAAAAAGCTGCCAAAGTGATGGGGGATTATTGCGATATTGAAATTATTGAAGCACACCATCGCCATAAAGTGGATGCTCCTTCAGGCACAGCGCTCTCAATGGGAGAACATATTGCGAAAACCTTAGGACGTGATTTGAAAACCCATGGTGTATTTTGCCGTGAAGGCATTACAGGCGAACGTAAACCGGATGAAATCGGTTTTTCCACAATCCGAGCCTCTGATGTGGTGGGCGAGCATACCGTATGGTTTGCGGACATTGGCGAGCGGGTGGAAATTTCCCACAAAGCCTCAAGCCGAATGACCTTTGCAAACGGTGCAGTGCGGGCAGGAAAATGGTTGGAAAATAAGCCCTATGGTTTATTTGATATGACGGATGTATTGGATTTGAATAATTTATAATTCCAATTCAAGATCTGTTTCCACACGACAACAACATAATAAAATTTCATTAGGCTGAACAAAGGCAAGGGGCGTTTCCGGATAGGACACCTTGCCTTTTTTGATCTTCACCCGACACGAACCGCAATAACCGTTACGACATTGGTATTCGTGGTGAATATTATGGCGTTCGAGATGGTCGAGTAGGCTCGTTTCATTATTGAAATCAAGAGTGGTTTGGCTACGAATTAAGTGGATTTTCATATTTTGCATATAATATTTGATTTGTTGCATAATTATATAGGAAAAAGCGAAAACTCTGTTAAAATTCACCGCTCTTTTTGGTTGTAATGTGGTGTGTATGTCCAATAAACAAATAGGATTGTTTGCGTTAACTGCACTGGTACTCAGTTCCATGATTGGTTCGGGGATTTTTAGTTTACCGCAAAATATGGCTGAAGTAGCCGGTGCGAAGGCGTTATTGATAGGTTGGTCGATCACCGGTGTTGGGATTATTTTTCTAGGTCTGTCTTTTTTCTTTTTATCCCGTCTTCGCCCTGATCTCAATGGCGGAGTCTATACTTATGCTAAAGAGGGATTTGGCGGGTTAGTCGGCTTTTTTTCCGCTTGGGGATATTGGCTTTGTTCCGGCATCGGCAGTGTGAGCTATCTCGTTGTGGCTTTTGAAGGCATCGGCACTTTTGTGGATATGCAAGAGCAGATCATTTTTGGCACGGGCAGCACCCTCTATTCTATTTTGGGTGCTTCACTTGTGGTTTGGCTCGTGCATTGGCTTATTGCCCGTGGTGTCAGAGAAGCGGCATTTGTGAATATGCTGGCAACGGTCGTTAAAGTTTTTCCATTAATTTTATTCATTATTTTAGCCGCACTTTATTTCTCACCAACACAGTTTTTTACTGATTTTAACGGTGAAAGTGTGATGAATCAAAATCAATCGGTGGATTTGATCACACAAGTGAAAAATACGATGTTGATAACTCTTTGGGTCTTTGTTGGAGTGGAAGGTGCGTCAATTTTATCAGGACATGCAAGGAGACAGCGTGATATTGGTACGGCAACTGTGCTCGGCATTGGTATTACCTTGGTACTTTATGTGGCGATTACCGTATTGGCACTTGGCGTGCTGCCACGTGAAACCATTAGCACCATGTCAAATCCCTCTATGGCGCCGATTTTAGAATCAATGATTGGAAAGACGGGGAAAATTATCATTACTTTCTGTTTAATTGTTTCTGTGCTCGGTTCATATATCAGCTGGACAATGTACTGTACCGAAGTGCCTTATCGAGGTGTAGAGAGTGGGGCATTTCCACGTATGTTGAGTAAACTCAATAAAAATAACACGCCCATTAATTCCCTTTGGTTTACCAATATTGTCATTCAGCTTTGTTTAATTTTGGTGCTATTTACCAGTCAAAGTTACACAAAATTAATTTCTCTTGCCACTTCGATGATTTTGGTTCCTTACATTCTTATTGGTGCGTATTTATTTAAATTAGCCCTACAAAGCAAGGCAAAATGGTATATTCAACTTACCGGTTTAATGGCAACCCTTTATGGGTTGTGGATTGTTTATGCTGCCGGTATGGATTATTTGTTTTTATCCGTTGTGTTATATGTTCCCGGGGTAACGGTTTACTTATATTCCCAATATCAGCAAAAAGGCAAGTTTGATCTGAGTAAAAAAGAATGGGCGTTATTAATAATATTAATAGGTGTATTTTTAATAGCGTGTTGGGAGCTGTCTCAAGGTTTGCTTTCCATTTAGGGGGAATCGTGAAATTTTCTGTAAAAATTGTTGTGATATTTACCGCACTTTGCTGTGCAGCTTGTACCTCTGTGAGCAGAGATCCAGTGAAATCCATTGATATTTATGTAAAACCTTATTATTCCGCAGAAAAAGGTAAGACGAAAAATGTATTTGTACATAAGCAGCTTGATCCGATGTTGCGGGAAAATAGCATAAACGGGTATCAAAGTGCGGTTAAATTTGTGCAAGAAAATCCGGCACGTATTTCGCCTATGACAATGTTTACTTTGGCGGCCCGTGCTTATGATTTTGGATTACGTGATGAGGCGGTGAAATGGTTTTATCGTGGACAAAATCGTTTAATTACCGCACTGTATGTATTGAATTTGCCAAAGGCGACAGTGGCGGAAAATACCGGATTTAGTCAAGTAATAGGGCAGTTTGTGAATCCTTATGCTTTTTGTGATTTAAATAAACAACGTCAATTAGCAGAAGATGCCGTAAACTGGGTAATCTCTCATCCCTATGAGATCGTTTTTATGAAAGAATTACCCGCTAAATTTCAAGATCGTAAAATTGCCTTAAAAGAAGCAGAAGAAAAATTGAAGGTTCGTTTAAAAGCACAGGATGAATTTTTTGCTGATCCACAAAATAAAGCGAATTGGCAACAAGAGCGGTTAGAAAATCATGTAAATGAAAGGTTCTGTTGGTAAAAACAAAAATCCCTTAGTTTTTTTACTAAGGGATTTCTTTAATTCGATGGCGGAGGAAGTGAGATTCGAACTCACGGAGGGCGTAAACCCTCGCCGGTTTTCAAGACCGGTGCCTTCAACCACTCGACCATTCCTCCGTACTTGACGGTGCGTAGTATAATTCAAAATTTTCCGATGTAAATAAAAAACGAGTGAAATCTATTTAGCCGATGTTTATTTATTCATTTTGTTTTCTTTTTAGCCAAAATGGGAAATAATTTTTGCTCAGCCATTGACTTTTTATATACGCGCCCTTACTTTACGGTTTGATGCTAACTAACGTTATTAAGGAGCTTTTATGCAATCACGCATTATTGTTGACTCAAGAAATGAATCCTTATTAAGCACCCATAAAGTGCTTCGTAATACTTATTTCTTGCTTGGTCTAACAATGGCATTTTCGGCAGTGGTCGCCTATATTTCTATGGCGATGAATTTGCCTTATCCAAATATTATTGTTTTACTTGTAGGCTTTTACGGCTTACTTTTCATTACACACCGTTTAGCTGATCGCCCGGCGGGTATTTTGGCGGCATTTGCCTTTACCGGTTTTATGGGTTACACCATTGGACCGATTCTCAATATGTATGTGGCAAATGGTATGGAAGATTTAATCATGTTGGCATTTGCCGGCACCGCGATTGTTTTCTTTGCCTGTTCGGCTTATGTATTGACGACGAAAAAAGATATGTCATTTCTTGCAACCGCAATGTTTGCTCTTTTCATTGTGCTTTTACTCGGTATGGTTGCAAGTTTCTTCTTCCAAATGTCGGCATTAGCCATTGCGATTAGTGCATTATTTGTTGTGTTTTCCACAATGACAATTTTGTATGAAACCAGCAATATTATTCATGGCGGCGAAACAAATTATATTCGTGCCACAGTGAGTATTTATGTAGCAATTTATAACTTGTTCTTAAGTTTATTAAGATTGCTTTCAATTTTCTCAAGTAGTAACGACTAAATTTGAAGAAAATAAAACGCACCTTGGTGATCATCAAGGTGCGTTTTTTATGTCATTTCTGTGGGAAAAGTGCGGTCAAATATTGGGTTAAATTTTCGTATAGAAAAGAGAAACCCGCTTCAATAAGTCGTTTTGGAAAAACATATTGGCTTTCTAATAACATATTGGCGCGCTCACCCAAGGCAAGTTTTAAAGCAAATTTGGGTGCAGGGAAAAGCGCACAGCGTTTTAATGCTTGGGATAATTGCTGGTTAAATGCTTGATTGGTAATCGGTTGAGGTGAAACGAAATTATAAATACCCTGACATTCAGTATGAGAAAGTAAAAATAAAATTCCGCTTACCATATCTTCCAAGGCAATCCACGACCAATATTGTTTTCCCGAGCCTAATGGGCCGGCTACATTCCAATAATATAACGGGAGCATTTTTTCTAACGCCCCGCCATCTAGCGAAAACACCATACCGGTGCGAAGAATACAAACCTTTGTTTTGGCTTGTAATGCTATGCTTTCCCAAGTGTGGCAAAGTTTTGCTGTGAAAGTATGAGGATCGATCGGGCTTGTTTCAGTGAGAACTTGAGCGGGTTGATCACCATAAATGCCGGTTGCCGAACCGGAAATTAAGCGTGGAGGATTTACACCTGCGTTAATCAATGAGACTAATTGCTTTGTCAGGTTTATCCTACTATCAAACAGTTTTGTTTTTTGTGAGGTTGTCCAGCGTTTAGCAAAAATAGGTTCACCGGCAAGATTTATTACTACATCAAACTCATCTAAATTGTTAAGAGTGGAAAGTGCGGTCAAAAACTTCAATGTTTTCTGAGGGAAAATGGAACGTGCCTTTTCTTCATTGCGAGTAAAAAGTGTAATTTTATGCTGATCTTGTAGAAGGGAGGAGATTAATTTTTTCCCAATCAAGCCTGTCCCACCGGTGATAAAAATATTCATTAAAGTGAGTTTTCAAATAAATTTTTAATGTGTTCAATAAGGGTTGAAATTGAGGTTGTACGTGTTGGTGACACGAAAATTGTATCATCGCCTGCAATCGTCCCAAGAATCCCCTCTGATTTACCAATGGAATCTAACAGACGAGCGATTAATTGTGCTGCGCCCGGAGTTGTTTTAATCACGATTAAAAATTCATTATGATCAATATCTAATACGAGATTTCGTAATGGGCTACTGGTGGCAGGCACACTTAATTCATTTGGTAAGCAATAGACCATTTCCATTTTGGTATTACGCGTACGCACTGCGCCAAACTTGCTTAGCATCCGTGAAACTTTTGATTGATTTATGCTCGGAAAACCTTGATTTTTTAATGCTTCAACAATCTCGCTTTGAGAGGAGAAATGTTCTTGACTCAGCAATTCTTTAAATGCTTTTATTAAATTATCCATCTTGTTTATTGTATAGTGGAATTAATTTGCATAAGCGTTGCATAAAAATTCAAAATATGCAACTAAAATGAAAATTTGAGTAAAAAAAGTAACAAGTTTTATCAAGAAATTTGAGCTAGATCTCATTATTGGATTTCTGTATTTGTAATTTATCAGTTTACCTTTTAAAATTTATGGAGTTAGTTAATCTACTTAATAAGGAGTACACATGAAAGTTGCAGTATTAGGCGCAGCCGGCGGTATCGGCCAGGCATTAGCATTATTATTAAAATTACAATTACCGGCAGGAACAGAACTGTCTCTCTATGACATTGCGCCGATCACACCCGGTGTGGCTGCTGATGTAAGCCATATTCCAACCGCAGTAAAAGTAAAAGGATTTTCCGGTGAAGACCCAAGCCCTGCACTTGAGGGGGCAGATGTAGTATTAATTTCTGCGGGTGTAGCACGTAAACCGGGTATGGATCGTGCTGATCTTTTCAATATTAATGCAGGTATTGTCCGTAGTTTAATTGAAAAAGTTGCAGCGGTTTGTCCAAAAGCTTGCGTAGGTATCATTACCAATCCGGTAAATACTACAGTGGCAATTGCGGCAGAAGTATTGAAAAAAGCCGGTGTTTATGACAAACGCAAATTATTCGGCATAACAACCTTAGATGTTCTTCGTTCAGAAACCTTTGTAGCAGAATTGAAAAACTTAAATGTTTCTCGTACGACAGTGCCTGTTATTGGGGGGCATTCCGGTGTTACTATTCTTCCATTACTTTCTCAAGTTCCTTATGCAGAATTTACGACTGAAGAAATCGCACCATTAACAAAACGCATCCAAAATGCTGGTACCGAAGTTGTCGAAGCTAAAGCCGGTGGTGGATCAGCAACACTTTCTATGGCACAAGCTGCAGCTCGTTTTGCTCGTTCTTTAATAAAAGGTCTAAAAGGTGAAACGGTTGTTGAATGCACTTATGTGGAAGGCGATGGAAAATATGCCCGTTTCTTTGCTCAGCCTGTTCGTTTAGGAAAAGAAGGTGTGGAAGAAATCCTGCCAATCGGTTTATTAAGTGAATTTGAACAAAATGCACTGGAAGCGATGTTACCAACATTGCGTGCTGATATTGAATTAGGCGAAAAATTTATTACCGGTTAATTCTAAATCTTTGGAGAAAAGGCGTCTAAATAATAGACGCTTTTTTTATAAAAAACAAAAAAATTAAGAAAAACCGTGACTTAGTTCACAAATTTGAAAACAGGTATTTGCATAACTATCTTGATAAGAGTAACCTAGCCTCACTAAAAACAAGTGCTATCCTAAATAGCCGACATCTATTTTGCTTTCCGAGTAGTGCCTCTTTTGAGGCACTTTTTTTATTATAAATACAATAGAATTGAACTAATTTTCTAAATGAGAATCTTACGTATCGTCCCTTGACAAAATCATTATTTATAGGAGTTTTTTATGAAATCTTTAAAATCTTTATTAACTTTGACCGCACTTACTATGGCTGTTTCCGGGGCGGCATTTGCAAATGAAAGTACGGTGACTACTTTTAAAAAAGAAGCCGTAACCAATGTAAATTCAATGATTCAAAATCAAAAAGAAAATGTTATCGCAGATAAAAATAGTCTGAAAGAAAAGGTAGTTACGACAAAAGAAAAATCTAAAGATGCAGTGAAGTCTGCAAAAGAAGCGACAAAAGAAAAAATGGATATAGCGAAAGAAAAAGCTAAATCAATGAAATCATCAGAGACTTCATCAATAAAAGATAAAGCCTCTGAGAAATTTAATTCAGCGAAAGAGCAGGTTAAAACAGAAAAAGAAAAAATTGCCTCAAGAGCCAAAGTAAATATTAATAAAGCGGATGCTGAAACCTTACAAAAACTTTCCGGCATTGGTGAGAAAAAGGCGCAAGCGATCGTTGATTATCGTAATAAGATGGGCAAAATCAAAAATGTGGCGGAATTATCAAAAATTGATGGTTTAGGGGAGACAACCATTGAAAAAATTGCACCTTATCTAACTTTCTAAAAACAAGGTCAATATCGACTGCTCTTTCTAAAGCCCGGCAAATTTGTCGGGCTTTTTGTTTTAAGTTAAAAATATTGTTGAGCTAGATCACAAATTTGCAACAAACTTGTAAATGAGGCATTTTTCTAATTCAATCCTATGTATAATGGGCAGCGAACTTAATAGATCATATTATTTGAGGTGAATATGCAACCAAATAAGGCTTTTGATGAATGGTTGGCAACAACCGCATTCGGTGGCGCAAACCAAGCCTATATCGAAGAATTATATGAACGTTATTTAGACGATCCGAATTCTATTGATAATAGCTGGAAAACCACCTTTGATTCTTTACCGAAATCAACTGCTGTTGAGCAACCGCATTCGCCGGTGCGTGATTATTTTCGCCGTTTAGCTCGGGAAAATAACTCGGAAACCGTCACTGTTATTGATCCGGAAGCAAGTGCAAAATTAGTGAAAATATTACAGTTCATTAACGCCTACCGGTTCCGAGGTCATTTGGAGGCGAAACTTGATCCTCTGAACTATTATCGTTGGAAGGTTTCCAGTGTGCCGGAGCTAGATTACCGTTATCACGGCTTTACCGAACAAGATCTCAATGAAACCTTCAATATTAACCACTATGTTTATCAACGCGATACCATTACACTTGCCGATTTAAATAATATGCTTAAAGAAACCTATTGTGGTTCTATCGGTTTAGAATTTATGCACGTGCAGGATATGGAACAAAAAATGTGGCTTCAAAATAAATTGGAAGGCCGCTTAAATCAACCGCTCTTTACCCATGAAGAAAAAAAGAATTTTCTTAATGAATTAACCGCTGCTGATGGATTGGAACGTTATCTTGGTGCGAAATTTCCAGGGGCAAAACGTTTCTCTTTAGAGGGAAGTGATGCTTTTATCCCGTTAATGAAAGAAATTATTCGCCACGCCAGCAAACAAGGTGTGAAAGATGTAATGATGGGGATGGCACACCGAGGGCGTTTAAATATGCTGGTGAATGTGCTGGGTAAAAAACCGAAGGATCTCTTTGATGAGTTTGCAGGTAAACATTCGGGCGACCGTACCGGTGACGTTAAATACCATCAGGGATTTTCATCCGATTTTGCTGTCGGTGAAAAGCATGTTCATTTAACTCTCGCTTTCAACCCGTCTCATTTAGAAATTGTTAGCCCTGTGGTGATAGGCGCTGTACGTTCACGCCAAACTAAGAAAAATGATGCAGAACGTTCACAAGTGTTAGCCGTGACGGTGCATGGTGATTCAGCGGTAGCGGGGCAAGGTGTTGTACAAGAAACCTTAAATATGTCGAATGCCCGTGGTTATACGGTAGGTGGCACTATTCGCATCGTGATCAATAACCAAATCGGTTTTACCACATCTAATCCAAATGACACTCGTTCCACAGAATATTGCACTGATATTGCAAAAATGATCCAAGCGCCGATAATTCACGTCAATGGTGATGATCCGGAAGCTGTTGCTTTTGTTGCCCGTATGGCAGTGGAATATCGCAGTTTATTCAAACGGGATATTTTCATTGATTTGATTTCTTATCGTCGTCATGGACATAATGAAGCCGACGAACCTTTGGCTACACAACCAATGATGTACAGCATCATTAAGAAACATCCGACACCACGTGAGGTCTATGCTGCTCGTTTAGTAAAAGAAGGTGTGATTACTGAAGAACAAGTCATTGAAATGATGAATTTATATCGTGACAGTCTAGATAATGGCGAACGTGTAGTGGCAGAATGGCGTGAAATGGATACGGCGAAAATGGATTGGTTGCAATATCTTAATTATGACTGGACATCGCCTTATGAAAGTAAATTCCCGCAAGATCGTTTTATCACGCTGGCAAAACGTGTATGTGAATATCCGGAAAGTTTACGTGCACACCCGCGTGTTGAAAAAATTTATAATGATCGCAAAGCCATGTATCAGGGCGAAAAATTGCTTGACTGGGGAATGGCTGAAACTATGGCATATGCAACTTTACTTGATGAGGGGGTAAACGTTCGCTTATCAGGAGAAGATGCGGGAAGGGGGACGTTCTTCCATCGTCACGCTGTAGTACATAACCAAAATGATGGAACAGGCTATGTACCGCTCACACATTTGCATGCCAACCAGGGGCGTTTTGAAGTGTGGGATTCGGTGCTATCTGAAGAATCAGTACTTGCTTTTGAATATGGTTATGCAACCACCGATCCGAAAACCCTAACGATTTGGGAAGCGCAATTTGGTGATTTTGCTAATGGTGCACAAATCGTGATTGATCAATTTATCAGTTCGGGAGAACAAAAATGGAACAGAATGTGCGGTTTGGTGATGTTGTTACCGCATGGGTATGAAGGTCAAGGACCGGAACATTCTTCCGCTCGTTTAGAACGTTATCTGCAACTTTGTGCAGAGCAAAATATGCAGGTTTGTATCCCTTCTACACCGGCACAGGTTTATCATATGTTACGTCGTCAAGCTTTGCGTAAAATGCGTCGTCCGTTAATTGGGATTTCACCAAAATCTTTATTGCGCCACCCGTTAGCCGTATCAAGTTTAGATGAACTTGTTAATGGTTCATTCCAAACGGTAATTGGTGAAATGGACGAACTAGATCCGAAAGGGGTTAAACGTATTGTGATGTGTTCAGGAAAAGTCTATTACGATTTGCTGGAACAGCGTCGAGCCAATAATCAAACTGATGTAGCAATTATCCGAATCGAACAACTTTATCCTTATCCGCATGAAGATATGAAAAAAGCCCTTGAACCTTATGCCCATGTAAAAGATTATGTATGGTGTCAAGAAGAACCCCTTAATCAGGGGGCGTGGTATAGCTGCAAACATAATTTTGAAAGTTCCATTCCTGAGGATATTAAACTGAAATATGCAGGGCGTCCGGCTTCGGCTTCACCGGCTGTTGGATATATGTCATTACATGTTAAACAGCAAAAACAATTGGTTGAAGAGGCATTGACATTGTAAAGTGCGGTGCAAAATTTGCATGTTTTCATGAGTGGAATAATCCACTAATAAGAGTAACCAAAATGGTGGGCTAAAACCCACATGAGAAAAAATAGTAAAGGAAAAACGACCATGACAATCGAAGTTCTTGTTCCAGATTTACCCGAATCCGTTGCGGATGCCACCGTGGCAACATGGCATAAAAAAGTAGGGGATGCAGTAAAACGTGACGAAGTGTTAGTTGAAATCGAAACGGATAAAGTCGTGTTAGAAGTACCGGCTCAGTCCGATGGTGTGATTACAGAAATTTTAGAAACCGAAGGGGCAACCGTAGTCAGCAAGCAATTGCTCGGTAAACTTTCCAAAGCTCAAGCGGGCGATATTAGTAAGGCAACGCTCAATGAATCAAATGAGCCGACACCGGCAGATCGCCATCATTCAGCTATTGAAAATAGTCATCATAATGCCGATGATCATGGGCCTGCAATCAGACGGTTGTTAGCAGAACATGAGCTTGATGCTGCTCAAATTCAAGGTTCCGGTGTGGGTGGTCGATTAACCCGTGAAGATATTGAACGTGAAATCGCAAAAAGAGATGCACAAAAAGCAAAACAGCAAGTTGCAACAGAGCAAAACACTATTAGCACTGTGGCATATCAGTCCCGTTCCGAAAAACGTGTGCCAATGACTCGTTTACGTAAACGTATTGCGGAACGTTTACTTGAAGCCAAAAACAGCACGGCAATGCTCACCACATTTAATGAAGTAGATATGCAACCGATAATGGGTCTGCGTAAAGCTTATGGTGAAAAATTTGAAAAACAACATGGCGTGCGTCTAGGTTTTATGTCGTTCTATATTAAAGCTGTAGTTGAAGCGTTGAAACGTTATCCTGAAGTCAATGCTTCCATTGATGGTGATGATATTGTTTACCATAATTACTTTGATGTCAGTATCGCTGTTTCTACTCCTCGTGGCTTGGTTACGCCGGTATTACGCGACTGCGATAAACTGAGTATGGCAGAAATTGAAAAACAAATTAAAGCATTGGCGGAAAAGGGTCGCGATGGCAAATTGACAGTGGAAGATTTAACCGGTGGTAATTTCACTATTACTAATGGCGGTGTATTCGGCTCACTCATGTCCACTCCAATCATTAACCCGCCACAAAGTGCGATTCTTGGTATGCATGCCATTAAAGAACGTCCAATTGCATTGAATGGAGAAGTTGTCATTCGACCAATGATGTATTTGGCATTGTCTTATGATCACCGTTTAATTGACGGTAGAGAATCCGTTGGCTTCCTTGTCGCTATTAAAGAATTATTGGAAGATCCAACAAGATTATTATTGGAAATTTAGAAAAGAAGTGCGGTGAATTTTGATCGCACTTTTATTTTTCTATGAAAAGGCAACACGTTACACTATCTTATAAATAACGAGAAAATGCAGGTAACCCTATGAATTTACATGAATATCAAGCAAAACAGCTTTTTAAAGAATATGACTTACCGATAAGTGAAGGGATTATTTGTCATTCTGCTGATGAGGCAGCTATGGCTCTTTTCCAACTTAACGGTGATCGTTGGATCGCAAAATGCCAAGTCCATGCGGGAGGGCGTGGTAAAGCCGGAGGAGTAAAACTGGTAAATAATGCGGAAGAAGTACGGGCTTTTGCTCATAAGTGGTTGGGAAATCGTTTGGTCACTTTCCAAACCGATAAGCAAGGTCAGCCGGTAAATAGCATCTATATTGAAGAAACTTGTGATATTGAGCAAGAACTTTATCTTGGCGCAGTAATCGATCGTTCATCACAGCAAATTATCTTTATGGCATCTTCTGCCGGAGGTATGAATATAGAAGATGTCGCACGGGAAACCCCTCATTTAATTCATAAGGTTGAGATTGATCCATTGTTTGGCGGTATGCCGTACCAGGGGAGAGAATTGGCGTTTAAGTTAGGTTTAAATGGGGAGCAAAATAAACAGTTTACCCACGCATTTGTACAATTAGCAAAATTATTTGTTGAAAAAGATCTTTCTCTTTTGGAAGTCAATCCGCTTGTGATTACATCACAAGGAAATTTAGTTTGCTTGGATGCCAAAATGTCTATTGATGATAATGCTCTGTTTCGTCATAAAGATTTGCTTGCTCTGCGAGATTTAAGCCAAAGTGATTTACGTGAAGCAGAAGCAGAAAAGCACCAATTAAATTATGTGGCACTGGAAGGCAATATTGGTTGTATGGTAAATGGCGCGGGGCTTGCCATGGGAACAATGGATATTGTTAAACTTTACGGTGGTGAGCCGGCCAATTTCCTTGATGTCGGAGGCGGTGCGACAAAAGAACGTGTTACTGAAGCCTTCAAAATTATTTTGACCGATAAAGGAGTCAAAGCCATTTTGGTCAATATTTTCGGAGGGATTGTTCGTTGTGATTTAATTGCCGAAGGTGTTATTGCCGCTATCCGTGAAGTCGGGATCAAGGTTCCGGTTGTAGTGCGTTTAGAAGGCACAAACGTTGAATTAGGGCGTAGAATTTTATCGGAAAGCGGGGTAAATTTAATTGCCGCCAACAGTTTGCAAGAAGCCGCACAAGCAGTGGTGAATGCAGCGAAAGGAGAATAATTATGTCGATATTAATTAATAAAGAGACCAAAGTCATCTGCCAAGGTTTTACCGGTGCACAGGGAACATTTCATTCCGAACAAGCGATTGCCTATGGTACAAAATTAGTGGGGGGCATTTCTCCAAATAAAGGGGGAACGACACATTTAGGTTTACCGGTATTTAATACCGTACGCGAGGCAGTTAATGCTACCGGTGCGACAGCCACGATGATTTATGTTCCCGCTCCATTTTGTAAAGATGCGATTTTAGAAGCCATTGACGCAGGAATTCAACTTATCGTATGTATCACCGAAGGTATCCCTACACTTGATATGCTGACTGTAAAGCAAAAATTAAATGAAACCGGTGTAGTCATGATTGGTCCTAACTGCCCGGGAGTGATTACACCCGATGAATGTAAAATTGGTATTATGCCGGGAAATATTCATAAAAAAGGGAAAATCGGCATTGTTTCCCGTTCCGGTACACTGACTTATGAAGCCGTAAAACAAACTACTGATGAAGGGTTTGGGCAATCCACTTGTGTAGGGATCGGTGGCGATCCGATTCCGGGTTCAAGTTTCATTGATATTTTAAAACGTTTTCAAGATGATCCCGAAACTGAAGCTATCGTGATGATTGGAGAAATAGGCGGTTCCGCAGAGGAAGAGGCTGCCGCTTATATTAAAGCTCATATCACCAAACCAATGGTTGGCTATATTGCTGGCGTCACCGCGCCAAAAGGCAAGCGCATGGGACACGCCGGGGCAATTATCAGTGGCGGTAAGGGGACGGCAGAGGATAAAATTGCTGCCCTTGAAGCTGCAGGGGTAAAAACAGTAAGAAGCTTAGCGGATATTGGTTCGGCATTGAGAACATTGCTAAAATAAAAACGCATTGAGAAATGACCGCACTTTGATAATGTATTCAAAGTGCGGTTTTTTATAACAAGTTTTTATAACGTAATGATTAAAAGGTGTATAATCTCAGCCTTATTCTAAGGAAAAAATTATGAGCCAGTTTTTTTATATTCATCCTGAAAACCCACAAGTGCGTTTAATCAATCAAGCGGTAGAAATTTTGCGTAAAGGTGGCGTGATCGTGTACCCCACAGATTCTGGTTATGCCTTAGGTTGTATGCTCGGGGATAAATATGCGATGGATCGTATTATCTCGATTCGTAAATTGCCGGAGGGGCATAATTTTACCTTGGTGTGTCGTGATTTATCCGAACTTTCTAATTATGCAACGGTGAGCAATATTGCTTACCGCTTAATCAAGAATAATACACCGGGGCGTTACACCTTCATTTTGACAGCGACGAAAGAATTACCACGTCGCTTAATGACATCAAAACGTAAAACCATTGGCTTACGGGTGCCGGATAATCAAATCGCTTTAGATTTACTAAGCGCATTGGGAGAACCAATTCTTTCTTGCTCGCTTATGTTACCGGGGGAAGAGCATATCACACAATCTGATCCTGAAGAGATTCGGGAGCGTTTAGAACACCAAGTGGATTTAATTATTCATGGTGGATATTTGGGACAAGATCCTACAACCGTAGTGGATTTAACGGAAGACACACCGGTTATTTTACGTGAAGGAAGCGGTTCTGCAGAGCCATTTATTTAATTTATACAAAGACGCTTGTGAAAGCGACAAAGGAAACAAAATGAAAACCAATCAATCAAGAAAAAACACCTATAAACATAGTGAAAAACAGCGCGAAAACCGACCGCACTTTGAGCGCGAAGAAGCCCAAAGTGCGGTTATTTTGGGACGAGAATTTCCCACGAAAGGAAAAGCTTCCCCCAAAAAAATACAGCCGAAAGTTGAAGGGGAAAAATTACAGAAAGTTTTAGCGCGAGCAGGGCAAGGATCACGCCGTGAAATTGAAGCCATGATTGCGGAAAATCGGGTAAGTGTAGATGGAAAAATGGCAACACTGGGTGATCGCATTGATGTCCATTCCGGTGTAAAAGTGCGTATTGACGGTCGCATTATTAATCTCCAACAAGCACAAAAAGAAATCTGTCGTGTGTTGATGTATTACAAACCGGAAGGTGAACTTTGCACCCGTAGCGATCCGGAAGGGCGTGCAACCGTATTTGATCGTTTACCACGCTTGAATGGTGCCCGTTGGATTGCGGTGGGGCGCTTGGATATTAATACTTCCGGTTTATTATTATTTACCACAGACGGCGAGTTGGCAAACCGTCTCATGCACCCTAGCCGTGAAGTGGAGCGTGAATATTCCGTACGCGTATTCGGGCAAGTGGACGATGCCATGTTGGCACGTTTACGCAAAGGTGTTCAGCTTGAAGACGGGCCGGCAAATTTTAAGGAAATTAAATTTACAGGCGGTGTAGGGATGAATCAATGGTATGACGTCACTTTAACGGAAGGGCGAAATCGCGAAGTACGCCGTTTATGGGAATCTCAAGGAATCCAAGTCAGCCGTTTGATTCGTATCCGTTACGGAAATATTAAATTAATGAAAGGTTTGCCACGGGGCGGATGGGAAGAAATGGCGCTTGAGAACGTGAACTATCTGCGTGAATTAGTGGGATTACCGCCGGAGACGGAAAGCAAACTTGATGTGACAAAGTCTCGCCGCCGACCAAAATCCGGACAAATTCGTAAAGCAGTGAAACGTTACACTGAATTAGGAAAACGCTATAAAAATAAAAAATAGGTATCTGCGATGAAAATGCAACAACTTCGCTATATTGTGGAAATAGTGAATCAAAATTTAAATGTGACGGATGCGGCAAATGCACTTTATACGTCACAACCGGGCATCAGCAAACAAGTGCGCTTGTTGGAAGATGAATTAGGTTTAGAAATTTTTGAGCGAAATGGAAAACATATAAAATCCGTTACTCCGGCTGGGAAAAAAATTATTTCCATAGCTCGGGAATTGTTGGTAAAAGCGGAAAGTATTAAATCTGTCGCCAATGAATATACCCGTCCGGATCATGGTGTGTTGCGTATTGCGACCACAAACACGCAAGCACGCTATATGTTACCTTCGGTCGTTGAACGCTTTTCTAAACAATATCCCGATGTAAGTTTACATATTCATCAAGGCTCACCGACACAAATTCATGATGCCCTAATGTCCGGTGAAGTGGATTTGGCGATTACCACTGAGGCTCCCTATTTGTTTGACGATCTCATTCAATTACCTTGTTACTTATGGAATCGCTCGGCTATCGTGAAATTGGATCATCCTTTGGCAAAAGTAAAAAATTTAACGATTGAAGAACTCGGGAAATACCCACTTGTCACCTATACTTTTGGTTTTACAGGGGTATCGGATTTGGATTACGCCTTTAATGCTGCCGGAATTTTGCCTAATATTGTTTTTACCGCTACCGATGCAGATGTGATAAAAACCTATGTACGTTTAGGGTTGGGAGTAGGGATTATGGCAAGTATGGCACATACCGAGCTTGATAATGATCTTGTTGCTATTGATGCCAGTCATTTATTCCGTTCCAGTATGACACAAATCGCTTTTAAACAAAGCACGTTTCTACGTAACTATATGTATGATTTTATCGAATATTTCTCACCACATCTGACACGCCCAATGGTGGAAAAAGCCGAGCAGCTACGTGATAATAATGCCGTGAAAAAATTGTTTGATAATGTGGAATTGGAAGTAAAGTAGCCACTTTCGGAAAGAAAGAGCGGTTGAAATTCAAAGAGAATTTTGACCGCTCTTTAAGTTAAAACAAATCTTGGTATTTCACCAATTCTTCCCGAGTGATGGCAAATACTCCTAAACCACCATTTTTAAGCTCAACCCATTTGAATGGCACATCAGGATATTGTTCAATTAGGCTTACCATGCTATTTCCCACCTCACAAATCAATACACCGTTTTCCGTTAAATAATCAGGCGCTTGTTTTAGAATTTGTTTGGTAATGTCCAAACCGTCTTTACCTGAGCCCAAGGCTAGCTCAGGTTCAAAATGAAATTCTTCCGGCATATCGGCAAGATCTTCTTCATCTACATAAGGCGGATTTGTCACAATAAGATCGTATTTTTGACCAAGAATATTCTCAAATAAATTTGATTGAATCGGGAAAACACGGTGTTCCATTTGATGACGACCAATATTGATTTCTGCAACATTGAGGGCATCAAAGGATAAATCCACTGCATCCACTTCTGCATCTGGGAAAGCATAAGCACAGGCAATCGCAATACAAGCACTGCCGGTACAAAGATCAAGAATGTGTTGTGGTGTTTGTTCCACCAATCCGTCAAAGCGATCCTGAATGAGTGAGCTAATTGGCGAACGTGGAATAATTGTGCGTTCATCCACATAAAATTCATGACCGCAAAACCACGCACTATTTGTTAGATAAGCAACGGGAACACGTTGTTCGATACGGGTTAAAACCAATTGAATGAGGCTTTCTTTTTCTGACGGGGTTAAGCGGCTATGGAATAATTCAGTGGGGAGATCAATGGGCAATTGTAAACCGGCAAGCACCAGTTGAAGGCTTTCATCCCAAGCATTATCATAGCCCTGCCCATAGTAAATATCGGAACGGTTAAAAATGCTATACGTCCAACGGAGAAAATCTTGAATGGTATGAAGTTCATGGGCAACGTTATCTTCTAAAATTGTTGCCACTAATTCTTGGTTATATGTGGTTTCCATCATATTTTCCTTGTGAAAAAATTTGCGTAGTTATACCACATAAGGCGGTTTATAACTATGATATGATACGTAAAATTTGAAATGAGTGAGAAAAAATGCAAGACGAATTTGAGTTATTCCGTGCTGAAATGAAAGGTATTAAGCCAATTAAACAAGATACTTTTGTAGCCCCACGTCAAAAGAGCGGTCAAAAAAAGTCTAATTTGCGTGATATTCGTGAAAAAGAGGATACCTTATTTTATTTTTCCGATGAATATGAACCGTTACTCAATGAAAATGACGGGATCGTAAAATACCTTCGTGAGAGTGAGGATTCTCATTTGTTGAAACAATTACGCCGAGGGGATTTTTCTCCCGAATTCTTTTTGGATTTGCACGGTTTAACGCGTGAACAGGCAAAAATGGAACTCGCCGCTTTACTGCTTGCTTGCGAAAATGAGCGTGTGAATTGTGCCAGTATTATGACCGGTTATGGGACTTTCACCTTGAAAAAGCAAATTCCACGCTGGTTTGTTCAACATCCAAAAGTACGCGCGTTACATCAAGCTCCGAGAGAATGGGGTGGCGAAGCGGCAATTTTGATTTTGGTTGATGTTTGATGAATCCCTATGAGAAAAGAATACTATTTTAAATAGTGTCAAAAGTGCGGTTGATTTTGAATTATTTTTTGATGAAAACTAACCGCACTTAATTTCAAATCAAATCTCTGAACATAGCCCTAAACTAGCCAAAAAATCAATAAAGGCCCGTACTTTTGCCGGTAAGTGTCGGCGGTTTGGGTACACTATGTGAATTTCCAATTCTTGCTGTTTGTATTCCGGTAAAATTTCCACTAATTCGCCGCTTTCAAAGGCATCAGCTAGAATAAAACGGGGTAAATTCACAATTCCAAGTCCTGCCTTTGCCATATCCAATAGTGCTAGTCCGTTATTGCTCACAACTTTCGATTTAATTTTAAAACGTTGTGTTTGATTTGGTCGTGCACCTTGCCAATTCACTTGATTTAATGTGCTTTTATAAAGTAATCCTTCATGGTGTTCTAAGTCATTAGGGGTTGCAGGCATTCCATATCGCTCAAGATACCGGGGAGATGCGGCAAAGTGAATAGTAGATGTACTGATTTTACGTGCCACTAAAGAACTATCTTGCATATAGCCAATACGTAAAGCAAGGTCATAACCCTCTGCAAGTAAATCTATTTTTTTATCATTAAATTCCACTTCAACGTGTAAATTCGGGTGTGCGGCAATAAACATAGGGAGATTAGAGGAGATGAATAATAGCCCAAAATCTCGAGGTACGGAAATAAGCAAATTACCTTGTAAACTCGTTGTCATATTGCTAATACTTGCATCCGCTTCATCCAAATCCTGTAAGATCCCTTGGCAACGTTGGTAATACATTATACCTGCTTCAGTGGGCATAATTTTTCTTGTGGTACGTTGTAACAAACGGGTTTTGAGATGTTCTTCCAGCTGAGAAACCAATTTACTTGCCATCGCGACGGAAATATTTTGTTGCGTTGCCGCTTGTGTAAAACTTTGCGTTTCGACAACCTTACAAAAAATAGAAATCGCATTGAGTTTGTCCATTTATATCCCTTTTTTCAAAAAAAACTTGATTTTGCTAGCGTAACTTTGCACTATACCGCCAATTTTACAAAATGCTAGCAAAATTGGGTAATCAAATGAGTAAATCTTTGGTGATTGTCGAGTCACCGGCAAAAGCGAAAACCATTAATAAATATTTAGGTAATCAATATGTGGTGAAATCCAGTGTGGGACATATTCGCGATTTACCGACTGTGGGTACAAGTACCGGTGAAAAAGCCAAACCTATTTCAACGAAGGGGATGAATGCTGACGAAAAGGCGAAAGTGAAAGCAGAGAAGGAACGTAATGCCCTAGTAAAACGAATGGGGATTGATCCCTATCATGGCTGGAAAGCAAATTATCAAATTCTGCCCGGTAAAGAAAAAGTCGTATCAGAATTAAAATCTCTTGCCAAAAAAGCGGATCACATTTACCTCGCCACCGATTTGGATAGAGAAGGGGAAGCCATAGCTTGGCACTTACGTGAGGTAATTGGTGGTGGTGATGAGCGCTTTAGCCGCGTGGTATTTAATGAAATTACCAAAAATGCAATAAAACAAGCTTTTGATAAACCGGAACATTTAAATATGGATCGCGTAAATGCTCAACAAACACGTCGATTCTTAGATCGTGTTGTAGGCTTTATGGTTTCACCGCTTTTATGGAAAAAAATTGCTCGTGGATTGTCTGCCGGACGCGTACAATCTGTTGCCGTGAAATTGTTGGTAGAACGTGAACGGGAAATTAAAGCATTCCAACCGGAAGAGTACTGGGAAGTTTCCGTTCTAACTCAAACTTTAGGCAAAGAAAGTATCCGTTTGGATGTGACTGACTATCAAGGAAAAAAATTTGATCCTAAAAATCAGAAGGAGGCCCAAAGTGCGGTCGATTTTCTGAATATTTCTGATTACGTTGTCACAGATCTGGAAACCAAACCAACCACTTCACGCCCTCGGGCCCCTTTTATTACTTCGACATTGCAACAAACCGCAAGTACCCGTTTGAGCTTTGGGGTGAAAAAAACCATGATGCTCGCACAACGCCTTTATGAAGCGGGGTATATCACTTATATGCGTACGGACTCGACAAATTTGAGCCAAGATGCGCTCAATATGGCTCGTAGTTATATCGGAAATCGCTTTGGTGCACAATATTTACCGACAAAACCAAATTTTTATTCAAGTAAGGAAAATGCACAAGAAGCCCATGAGGCAATTCGACCATCAGATATCAATACATTACCGGATTATTTGGAAGGAATGGATAAAGATGCGGTGCGCCTTTATGATTTAATTTGGCGTCAATTTTTAGCCTGCCAAATGCCGCCGGCGCAATATGATAGCAGCACACTAACTGTTACCGCCGGTGATTATACATTGAAAGCAAAGGGTAGAATTTTACGTTTTGATGGCTGGACGAAAGTCTTACCGCAAATGGGAAAAAATCCTGAAGATCAAGTGTTGCCGGAAGTGGTGGTTGCTGAAAAATTAAGTCTGAAAGAAGTACAACCAAGCCAACATTTTACTAAACCACCGGCTCGTTTTACCGAGGCTGCATTAGTAAAAGAATTAGAAAAGCGGGGAATTGGCCGCCCTTCTACTTATGCGGCGATTATTTCGACGATTCAAGAACGTGGCTATGTGAGAACGGAAAACCGCCGTTTTTATGCCGAAAAAATGGGGGAAATCGTCACCGATCGCCTCAATGAATCTTTTGGTGATTTGATGAATTATGATTTCACTGCCAATATGGAAAATGTGCTTGATCAAATCGCTTCAGGTTCGGCAAATTGGAAAACAGAATTAAATCAATTTTTCAAAGATTTTTCTAATCAGTTATCAAAAGCGGAACTGGATGAACTTGAAGGCGGAATGCGCCCAAATAGTTTAGTAGAGACCGGCATTCAGTGTCCGACCTGTAGCAGAAATATGGCTATTCGTACTGCAAGCACAGGAGTATTTTTAGGTTGTACCGGTTATGCTTTACCGCCTAAGGAACGCTGCAAAACGACGATCAATTTAATTCCAGAATCCGAATTATTGAACGTATTGGACGAATCTTCCGAAACAAAAGCTTTAATGGAGCGTAAACGTTGTCCAAAATGCGATACCGCTATGGATAGTTATGTGATTGATACTCATCGTAAAATTCATATTTGTGGTAACAATCCAAATTGTGATGGTTATTTGATTGAAGAAGGTTCTTTCAAAATTAAGGGCTATGACGGGCCTGTTGTTGAATGTGACAAATGTGGTGCGGATATGCACTTGAAATTAGGTCGCTTCGGCAAATATATGGCTTGTACTAAATGTGATAATACACGCAAAATTTTGAAAAATGGCGAAGTTGCACCACCAAAAGAAGAGCCGGTACATTTCCCTGAACTGAAATGCGAAAAATCCGATGCTTATTTTGTATTACGTGATGGTGCAAGCGGGGTATTTATGTCAGCCCATAATTTCCCAAAATCACGCGAAACACGCCCTGCAAAAGTCGCTGAATTAGCATTATATCGGGATCGTTTGCCGGAAAAATTGGCATATTTAGCCGATGCCCCAACAAAAGATCCAGAAGGGAATGAAGCCATTATCCGTTTTAGCCGTAAGGAGAAAAAACAATATGTAACTTCAGAAAAAGACGGCAAAGCAACAAAATGGATTGTTGATTTTATTGACGGAAAATGGGTTGAGCGGAAAAAATAGAAGATAAAAAGTGCGGTTAAAATTAACCGCACTTTTGTTTTTAATCGGCATTATGTCTCTTTTAATGATGATGTTCCGGTTTTGCAGGGAGTTTATCTAAACCTTTTCCTACGGGAAGAATTAACGTTGAATAACTTGCCGATTGTTGGCAAATATTTTGATCGGCAAATGGCGTTTTATGAACGACTTTGATTTTCCAAATACCGTCAATTAACGGGATGATATTTACTCGTCCCAGGTTGTCCGTTTTACCGGAAAAACCTTGGGGTTCACGATGACTCGTTGCTGCTTCCAAATCTTTCACAATAACCGTATCAGCCGTTGCAATCACTGTTTCCCCTGCTAATGGCACTTCATTATAGAAAATTTGAACAGGGAAGGCTTCGCCTGATTTTGCTTTACTTGGATCTTTCAACGGGACGATTTCAAGAGGTAATCCTACTCGAGTCATTGCCAGTTCGGCGTTTAAAGGTTTTTTTCCTACTGTAACCAGACCTTTACCGAACATTTGGGTTTGCTCACAGTAAGTGGCATTTGCTGTACCTTGCATATTATCCATCTTCCAACCTTCGGCATTTTGTGACCAAAAAGTTGGTTTGTAGGTTGCAGTGATCCAATAAGAACCTGACTTTAAAGGTTTTTCAGATTGATATTGATAATTTTCACCTTTTTGGATCAAGGTTTGATGTTCGCCATCTTGGTTGATGATTTCCATCGGTGAAAAAATATGTAAGCGGGCATCAGGAATTTTTTCAACGTAAGGGTAGTCTCCATAAGCAAGCTCTGCTTTTAAAATATTTTCAGCTTTTAATTGTTGTGGTGCGGATATCCAAACTTCGTGTGCTTGTACACTAGCGACAGAAAGGGCTAACCCTAGGATTAGATTTTTTTTCATTACTTCTCCTTTAAATGAAAATTATTCTTAAAAAGTGGGAGGGGAATATAGAAGAAAAGTGAAGGATGAGCGAGTAATTTTTTTTAAATTTGTGAGGTAGATCACAAAAAAAGTGCGGTCAGAAAAATGGATGTTTTAAACTGACCGCAGTTTTTACAATTAATCTTCTTTTTTGGAAGGTTTAATAGCGAGTAAATTGCAATTTAATTTGCTGATAACGTGTTCTGCAGTATTACCAAGTAATGCCGCAGATAAACCGGTGCGACCGACTGTACCGAGTATCACTAGCTCTGCTTCAATTTTTTGTGCCACTTCAGGGATAACGTCTTCAGGAAAACCTTCATACACGTGTGTATGATCTTCATCAATACCGAATTTTTGACGTAAGGTTTTCATATTAATTAAATGTTGTCCACGAATGCTATTTTCATAGCCCATTGTATTAAATTCAGGCAAATCAATTGCCATATTAATTGGTGTGACAGGATAGGCTGCAACAAGATGAACATTACCACGGTTTAGTCTTTCCGCGAGAGAAATACCGGTTGCGACAAGTTCTTGATTAAACTGATCCTGATAATCCTGTTCACCGGATACATTGACAGCAATGAGAATACGACGTTGATGCTTCCAATTACCATCACGAACCATAAGTACAGGAATCGGACATTTGCGTAATAACTGCCAATCCACCGGAGTAAAAATAAGAGAGGTTAAACTTTCCTCATCTTTGGTATATTTCACAACTAAATCATATTGGTTTTTTTCAACTTCTTCACGAATACCTTCCGCTTCATTACTGTTCCAAACAATATGGGATTCAAATTCAATCTGTGGATCTGCGTATTTGTCTAGATAAAATTGAACAGCTTGACGATGTTGCTCAATCGCTGTTTTGTGCATTTCCTCACGTTCATCAGAAGACAGTAAGGCTGTCATTTCATAAGATAAATCGTAAACGGTTAGTAACGTTGTGATTCTGACTTTTTCAATACTTTCTTGCTCTTTTACCAAGCGAACAGCACGAGCTAGAGCATATTGTTTTTCATTATCCGGATTAAGAACAACTAGGATATTTTTAAATTTCATGACAATCTCCTTGGTTATGCTTATAGCATAAAAAAGAATTTATGATATGACAAGAAAATAACTTTAAAAAAACAGATAGAGTGCAAATTAATAAAGCATCTGAAAATCATATCCAACTTTTATTCTGTCATCGTGATTTTTGTTTTATGTATACCGGAAAGTTTTATTAACTCATTGATATTATTTATAATAATATATTTTCCTTGGACAGAAAGTACACCTAATTTTTGGAATCGACCTAAGAGGCGACTAATGGTTTCAACCGTTAAACCAAGGTAATTACCAATATCACCACGTGTCATAGTTAAACGAAATTCTTTTGCGGAGAAACCACGGAGAGAGTAGCGTTTGGAGAGATTATGGATAAATGCGGCAAGACGTTCTTCGGCATTCATTTTAGAAAGTAATAAAATCATTTCTTGATCTCTTTTGATTTCACTACTCATTAAACGGACTATCTGATGACGAAGTTTGGGCATTTTTCCTGAAAGTTCGTCTAAAATATCAAAAGGAATTTCACATACCATAGAGGTTTCTAAGGCTTGCGCAAAACTAGGATGCTTCATATTAGTAATTGCATCAAAACCTACGACATCGCCCGGTAAATGAAAAGAAGTAATTTGCTCTTCACCTGTTTCACTGACTGTATAGCTTTTAATCGTGCCGGAGCGGATAGCATAAATAGAATTCAGTTTGTCGCCAGCTTTAAATAATATTTGTGATTTCTGAATAGGTTTTTTGCGTTCAATAATGTTATCTAATTGGTCAAGTTCATGCTCATTTAATGTGAAAGGAATACAAAGTTGGCTAATACTGCAATCCTGGCAATGAATAGCTCCACCTGTTGGTTGAGTTCGAGATCCAGTCTTAGTTTCCAAAATGAAATTTTTCATTTAACCCTCAGATTTTTAAATAATAAATAATAGTGTAAAATTGATCTAGCTCAAAGATTCTAACACTAAATAGGGATTTTCAGAAGGTGGTAGTAGAAAAATTAACAAAGAAAAGGTTGGTTCAAATTTTGGTGACACTATGTGTTCTGGGAGGCGTATTTATTTGGCGATATTTTTTGTCTTAAAATGCTGTTAATAATAGTAAAAGGATAAGTTTGATTAATTTTAAATCAAATGATTTTAAAAAGTAGAGTTTTTACTTGCGACGACATTTTATATCCGTATAATTCCCCACATACCCATTGCCTGGGTGGCGAAATTGGTAGACGCAGCGGATTCAAAATCCGCCGGTGAATAACCGTGTCGGTTCGAGTCCGACCCTAGGCACCAAACAGAATTTTAAACATAGAAAGCCGCTTTAATAGCGGCTTTTTTGTTGCCTAAAAATCCTTTATTTTCATTGGCTTGCAAATAAAATTAAAACCATTAACTTGTATATAAAATTAGTATTTGAGTTTACGAAAGATATGTGTCAAAGAGAATAAAGATATGATTTCGGATAATTTATCAAAGAGAGAATATGTGGACGTCTTTACGGGGTAAGCTATAGAGTTATTGTGAAGCACTAGGCCCTTATAGGGTAGCCTAAAAACCGCCGTTTTACGTGCGGATTGTTATCGAATGATTTTTTTTCTTAGCATATTTCGTTATAATTTCGTCTTCAAATTTACCCTAAAAATTGACCGCACTTTATGAAACTTTACGCCAATCACAAATCTCTTGATTTATCATTCCCACAGATTATGGGAATTTTAAATTTCACACCAGACTCTTTTTCAGACAGCGGAAAGTTTTTTAGCTTTGATAAGGCATTATTTCAAGTAGAAAAAATGCTAAATGAAGGGGCAAGTATTATTGATATTGGTGGTGAATCCACACGCCCAATGGCGGATGAAGTATCGGAACAAGAAGAGCTACAACGGGTTGTGCCCTTAGTAGAAGCCGTGCGACAACGTTTTGATTGTTGGATTTCCGTAGATTCATCAAAAGCCACAGTAATGCAAGAAGCAGCAAAAGTGGGTATGGATTTAATTAACGATATTCGTGCGTTGCAAGAACCGAATGCGTTAGAAGTTGCGGTAGAATTGGATTTGCCCGTTTGTATTATGCATATGCAAGGGCAACCAAGAACGATGCAAGCCAATCCCCAATATCAAGATGTGGTGCAAGACGTGCTGGCTTTTTTACACCAACGCTCGGAACAATGTATTACAGCAGGAATAAGAAAGGAAAATTTAATTTGGGATATGGGATTTGGTTTTGGAAAAACCGTTCAACACAATTATAAGCTATTGCAACAATTAAGTAGATTTTGTGAAGAGGAATATCCTGTGCTTGCCGGGTTATCACGCAAATCAATGATTGGCGCGGTGTTGGATAAATCTGTTGATGAAAGAATGGTCGGGAGCGTTGTAGGGGCATTAATTGCGGCTCAGAAAGGGGCAAGGATTTTACGTGTGCATGATGTGGCGGCAACGTCCGATATGCTAAAAATTTGGCAGGCGACAAAAAACGCCTAATTTTTTAGAAAAATTGATAAATAAAGGAATTTATTATGGCAAATCGTAAATATTTTGGTACGGATGGCGTACGTGGTAAAGTCGGTACTTATCCGATTACGCCGGATTTTGCATTAAAATTAGGTTGGGCGGCAGGTAAAGTGCTAGCCTCACAAGGATCAAAAACAGTCTTAATTGGTAAAGATACACGTATTTCCGGCTATATGTTGGAGTCTGCGTTAGAGGCGGGCTTAGCCGCAGCCGGTTTGTCCGCTGCTTTTACGGGGCCAATGCCAACTCCGGCAATTGCTTATTTAACCAGAACTTTTCGTGCGGAAGCAGGTATTGTTATTTCAGCATCTCACAATCCTTATTATGATAATGGCATTAAATTTTTCTCTGCGCAGGGAACGAAATTACCAGACGAAATTGAAGAAGCAATTGAAGCTATGCTTGAACAGCCAATGGATTGTGTTGAATCGGCTGAATTGGGTAAAGCTCGCCGTATTAATGATGCGGCAGGGCGTTATATTGAATTTTGTAAAGGTACGTTTCCCGCCCATTTAGGATTAGAAGGCTACAAAATTGTGGTAGATTGTGCCAATGGTGCTACTTATCATATTGCACCTAACGTATTGCGTGAACTCGGTGCAGAAGTGATTGAGATTGGTACTGAACCAAATGGGGTCAATATCAATGAAAAATGTGGTGCAACGGATGTTCGGGTATTACAAGAAAAAGTTTTGGAAGTGAAAGCGGATATTGGTTTAGCTTATGACGGGGATGGTGACCGAATTATGATGGTGGATCACCTTGGGAATAAAGTCGATGGTGATCAAATTCTCTTTATTATTGCCCGTGAAGCACTGCGTTCCGGTCAATTAAAGGGTGGTGTAGTAGGGACATTAATGAGTAATATGAGTCTTGAAATTGCATTAAAAATGCTAGGTGTACCGTTCCTACGTGCAAATGTAGGCGACCGTTATGTACTTGAAAAAATGCAGGAAAATAATTGGACGCTTGGTGGTGAAAATTCCGGTCATATTATTATTTCCGATAAAAACACGACAGGGGATGGAATTGTTGCTTCATTAGCGGTGTTGGCTGCAATGGTTCAACATAAACTTTCACTCAATGAATTAGCCAGTGCGGTAAAATTATTCCCTCAGGTATTAATTAATGTGCGTTTTACTGGAGGGGAAAATCCATTAGAGAGCGAGGCAGTGAAAGCTGTTGCAGCAGATGTTGAAAAACGTTTAGAAGGCAAAGGACGAATTCTATTGCGTAAATCCGGTACTGAGCCTTTAATTCGTGTGATGGTAGAATGCCAAGACGGAGAACTTGCACAGCAATGTGCAGAAGAAATTGCTGAGGCAGTGAAAACAAACTAGTTTTATTGACCGCTCTAAAAAAGAGCGGTCAGTTTTTATCTTAATTTAGGAAAGCAATATGAAAATTTTTATTATGCGCCATGGTGAAGCAGAAGTGATGGCGAAGACAGACAAAGATCGTTGTTTAACAGAATATGGAAAAAAACAAGCTTTTGCCCAAGGTGAGTGGTTGAAAAATAATGCAAGATCAACCACACTTCCATTTAACCGTATATTAGTAAGCCCCTATCAACGTGCTTTGGAAACTTTTGAACAGGTTAATTTAGCATTTGATTCAGCGCTACAACCTCACTTAGAAATTTGGGAAGGGATTACACCTTATGGCTCGGCAGAATTAGTCATAGATTATCTGTCAGTGCAGGAAAAGGAAAGCGTTGATTCCGTTCTTCTTATTTCCCATTTACCATTAGTCGGGGAGATTGTTGCAGAGCTTTATGGTAAACGAAATCCGATTAGTTTTTATCCGGCCACGATTGCTCAAATTGGTTGGCAGGATGGAAAAGGAGAGATCATGAGCTATAGCTATCCCCCGGAAATGCTTTGATTTGTATAAAAGATAGGCATTCTATATTTTTTGATTTCTTTACAAAAAATAAATTTTAAAATTGGAACTTTTAAAAAATATTTTAATTTCAATTAATTAGGGAGCCTGGCTAAGATTGAAAACAGTTTTTTATTTTTATAAAGTGTAAATTTTGTTTTCGACTATTTTATTTTTTCGTAAACTATGTTTCACGCAAAGTAGGTATGCTTTGCTAATTTGTATACTCAATTAGGAGGTAAAATGAAAAAGACAGTATTAGCGACATTAGTGTTAGGCGCAAGTTTAGCCGTCACAGGTTGTTTTGATAAACAAGAAACAACACAAAAAGTTGAAGCTGCAAAAGAGGCGACTGCCAATGCAGCAGCTGAAGTAAAAGATGCGGCAGTAAGTGTGGCATCAGATGTTAAAGATTCGGCAAAACAAGCTGCTTCAGATGTTAAAGAGGCAGCAAAGCAAGCCGTTTCTGATGCGAAAGAGGCAACAATGAATGCCGTGGATTCTGCAAAATCCGTAGTAGCAGATGCAAAAGATAAAGCTGTGGAAAAAGCAGCTGAAATGAAAGATGCAGCAGTAAATAAAGCTGAAGAGGCCGGAGCGGCTGCAAAAGCTAAAGTTGCAGAAGTGAAGGATTCTGCGATGGAGAAAATGGCAGAAATGAAAGATGCAGTAAGTAACAAAGCATCTGAAGTGAAAGAAGCTACGGCAGAAAAAGTGGATTCAGCAAAAGATGCAATGTCTTCAATGAAAGAATCTGCAACTGAAAAAGCGGCTGAAGCTGTGGATGCAGTGAAAGACGCAACAAAATAGTCTTATATAAATTAAAGAGATCCCCATAGGTGTTATCCCGTGGGGATTTTCTTTATGGAGCAATCAGATGCTATGCGCAATTTATAAAAGTAAGAAAAAACCGGGGAGTTACCTTTATATTCAAAAACGTGATGATTTTTCTGCTGTTCCCGGTAATTTATTAGAATATTTTGGTAAACCGGAGCTTGTGATGATATTTAATTTATCCGGCAATAAGCCGCTTTATCATGCCAATAAAAATGAAGTCGAGGAAAAAATTAGATCACAGGGCTTTTATTTACAAATACCAAAACAGGATGATGGATTATTTAATAGTTTGAGTGAAATCAAATAACTTTTGATTATCCGGAAACGAAAATGTACGACATTATGCAACAAACGCATAAACAGGAATTTCAATAAAACGTAGGTAGGATCACACTTGCATTTATCTGTTATGAAATCAAATTATTTCAATATGTTATAAGCGAAAACACGCAGTGTGTTCCTACAAATAAATCCTAAATTAGGTCTTTGCAACAGCTACATAATGCTGAAATTATAAAAAAGTGCGGTCAATTTTAACCGCACTTTTTTATTCAATGTGTTCCTTTTTAAGGATATCTTCTTCACCCAAGGTAAGTAAGCGGGCAGTGGCGTTACGATAGGAAATTTCAAGGCTTTCACGACTTGTAGCCATCACACCTTGATCAACTAAAAATCCATCATTTACATCATACACCCAGCCATGTAAAGAAAGTTTTTGCCCTCGTTCCCAAGCACTTTTTATAATGGAAGAGCGACCAAGATTATAAACTTGTTCATTGACATTAATTTTAGTCAGCATATCAGCACGTTTTTCCGGTGAAAGTTTTCCAAGTAAATGACTGTGTTTAAACCAAATATCACGAATATGGAGTAACCAATTATTAATTAAACCGAGATCTTGATCTGCCATTGCGGCTTTAATACCACCGCAATTAGTATGTCCACAAATGATAATATGCTCAATTTTTAATACATCAACCGCATATTGTACAACTGAAAGACAGTTGAGATCAGTATGAATAACTTGATTTGCCACATTTCGATGAACAAATAATTCACCCGGTTCTAAGTTTGTCAGTTTTTCTGCAGGAACACGACTATCAGAGCAGCCAATCCAAAGATAATGGGGAGTTTGGTGATCTGCAAGTTCTTTAAAATAAGTGGAATTTTCCTCTTTCATTCTTTGTGCCCAGCTTAAATTATTGGCAAAAAGCTGTTCAATTTTGTTCATTTTGCTTTCCTTACAATAATAAAAATTTGACCGCACTTTTTGTGCGGTCAAATTATCTTTTTTGATTAAAAATTCGCATTACGCGGTGTACGAGGAAATGGGATAACATCACGGATATTTTGTATCCCTGTGACATACACAATTAAGCGTTCAAACCCAAGTCCAAAGCCGGAGTGAGGCACAGTACCATATTTACGAAGATCTCGATACCAATAATAATCTTTCGGATTTAAGCCCATTTCTTCCATGCGTTTATCAAGCACTTCTAGACGTTCTTCACGCTGTGAACCACCGATAATTTCACCGATTCCCGGGGCTAACACATCCATTGCGGCAACAGTTTTACCATCGTCATTTAAACGCATATAGAAGGCTTTGATATCTTTCGGATAGTTTTTCACGACAACCGGAGATTTAAAATATTCTTCTGCTAAATAGCGTTCATGTTCAGAAGAAAGATCGATTCCCCAAGAAACCGGGAATTCAAATTTCTTACCAGATTTTAATAACACATCAATGGCATCGGTGTAATCAATTTGAGCAAAATCTGATTTCACAAAGTTTTCTAAACGGGTAACGACATCTTTATCAACGTGTTTCTCAAAGAAAGTAAGATCATCTTTGCGTTCGTCTAACACCGCACGGAAAACATATTTCAACATGTCTTCAGCCAGTTTTGCATTATCCTTTAATGTAGCAAAGGCAACCTCCGGTTCGACCATCCAGAATTCTGCAAGATGGCGGGTGGTATTAGAGTTCTCCGCACGGAAAGTTGGACCGAAAGTATAAATTTTACTTAATGCACAAGCATAAGTTTCACCGTTTAGCTGACCGGAAACTGTTAAAAAAGATTCTTTACCAAAAAAATCTTGGCTAAAATCGACCGCACCTTTTTCATCACGTGGAAGATTTTCAAGATCCAACGTAGAAACTCGGAACATTTCTCCCGCACCTTCCGTATCTGAGGCTGTAATAAGTGGGGTGGCAACCCAATAAAACCCTTGTTCATGGAAGAAACGATGAATAGCTTGCGCTAAACAATGGCGTACACGTGCTACGGCACCGATAATATTGGTACGTGGGCGTAAGTGTGCGACTTCTCGCAAATATTCGATAGAATGGCGTTTCGCTGCCATTGGGTAGGAATCAGGATCTTCAACAAAACCTGCTACTTCGACCTTTTCGGCTTGTAATTCAACAGCTTGGCCTTCTGCTGGTGATTCAACGACTTTACCTGTCACAACCACGGAACAGCCGGTTGTGAGACGTAAGATTTCGCTTTCATAATTTTCAATATCGTTGTTAATAATTGCTTGGATAGGATCAAAACAAGAACCGTCATATACAGCTAAGAATGATAGTCCGGCTTTAGAATCGCGACGAGTACGAACCCAACCGCGTACTGTAACGGTTTCACCTATCGAGACTTTTCCTTGTAGCACATCAACAATTGATGCAATTTTAGACATATAAACCTCTAAGCGTAAAAATATGAGATAAAAAAGTGCGCTTAGTTTACCTTAAATCCCGAAATTTTCCATAAAAAGTTAGAGCTTGACGCGGGACTCAAGTAGAATATCCAGACCATAAATAATTAGAGGAGAGTATTTATGTGGTTAGATATTTTAACCGGGTACGGTATTTTTATTTTAGAAATTTTAACAATTTTGCTTGTCATCGCAGCGATCGCCGCATTTATTATTTCCGCTCGCCGGACTAAGGAAGCGGCACAAGGCGAATTGGTGATTACCAATTTATCTGAGGAGCTTGAAGAGAGAGTCAAATATTTGCGTGATTTTCATTTATCAGATGAAGAATTGAAACAGCAAAAAAAAGTGGAAAAGAAAGCGGAAAAACAAAAAACAAAAGATTTAAAGGCAAAATTGAAAAAGGGAGAACCGCTCGAGAAGTCTAAACCGAGCGTTTATGTTTTAGATTTTAAAGGGGATATTTCTGCTTCACAAACAACTGCACTTCGTGAGGAAATTTCAGCTATTTTGAATGTAACTAAGCCCGATGATGAAGTATTGTTACGTTTAGAAAGCCCTGGTGGCGTCGTGCATGGATATGGTTTGGCTGCTTCACAATTGGCGCGTTTAAAACAAAAGGGAATCAAATTAACTATTGCGATCGATAAAGTTGCAGCAAGTGGTGGTTATATGATGGCTTGTGTCGCTGATAAAATCATTGCAGCACCTTTTGCTATTATTGGTTCGATTGGGGTGGTTGCTCAAGTACCAAATATTCATCGACTATTAAAAAAACATGATGTTGATGTCGATGTAATGACAGCGGGAGAATTTAAACGTACGGTGACGATGTTGGGCGAAAATACAGAGAAGGGTAAACAAAAATTCCAACAAGAATTGGAAGAAACTCATGGATTATTTAAACAATTTGTTCAGCAAAATCGACCGCACTTAGATGTTAACAAAGTTGCTACCGGTGAACATTGGTTTGGTACTCAAGCTCTGGAATTACAATTGATAGACGGTATTTCTACCAGTGATGATCTTTTGCTTGATATGATGAAAGATAAATTAGTTATTGGTGTGAACTATAAGATTAAAACGCCATTCTTAAAAAAGTTGGGACAACAGGTGGAAGAGAGTGTTGATGCACTTATTCAGCGCTATATGAATAAGACTTCTCAGGATTTTATTCATTAAGCTTTTTATTTTTTATATTTACATTACTTTACAAAAATGATTATAGTGGAATACTTTACTCATAGTCTAATATTAATATTTACAAAGTTGGCTTTTACTATTAGTATAACCTCCCGAAACTTTTATAGTTTTCTCACTTGGAATTAGTAAAGTTTAGTTTGTGTGTTTCTTAATTACAAGGATGACACTTTAACGATTAAAAGGTAAAAACATGAAATTATCTCGTATTTTATTGTCTGCTGTTGCCGTTGCAACGGTTACAGCTTGTGGTAATTTAAGCAAAGTTACTTCCGCAGGTATGCCTGAATATAAAGATGTTGATGGTGTTCAAGTACCTCAACTTGTGTGGCCAAAAATTGATAACTCCGGTTTCAACCATGATGGTAGTCAATTTGGTTCATGGCCAAACTGGGATAATGTTCGTATGATCGAACGTGGTATGAACAAAGATCAACTGTATAATTTGATCGGTCGTCCACACTTCTCTGAAGGTTTATACGGTGTGGAAGAATGGGACTACGCATTTAATTATCGTGAAAACGGTGTGCATAAAATTTGCCAATATAAAATCTTATTTGACAAAAATCATAATGCCCAAAGTTTCTTCTGGTATCCAAACGGATGTAATGGTCAGGCAGCATATACACTAAGCGGTGATTTCTTATTTGACTTTAATAAAGATGTGTTGACTCCACGTGGTAAAGAAGTAGTTGATAATGTTGCTGCACAATTGAAATCAGCTGATGCTAAAGAAATTAAAGTTGCAGGTTATACTGACCGTTTAGGTTCTGACGCTTACAATATGGATCTTTCTCAACGTCGTGCAAACCGTGTGAAAGCACGTTTAATTGAAGATGGCATAACCGCACAGATCACAGCTATTGGTTATGGTAAAAATCCACAAGTGAAAGCTTGTGAAGGTTTCCGCCACGCAAGTCAAGAAGAAAAAGATTGTTTACGTCCTAACCGTCGTGTAGAAATCTCTTCTTCAGGAGCTTTAAGAAAGCTGCATCAAGAAGCAAGCCACATGAATGGTGGTACACAAGGTCCTGCACCACTTTATAAAAAATAATAATTTTGACTAAAAAATAGCATAACTTTGGTTATGCTATTTTTTTATGTTAATTAATTTTCTAAGATTTCAGAATTTCCTAAAAGCAATAGCTAACTGCAATTAATTGTATCGTTATCCTTTCCAATAGCCTGTAAAAGTGCGGTCATAATTTACGTAGAATTTATAAGAACAAGCTCATACACTGTAACAGCCCTAATTACGGCAAATTTAACCTTTCGTTTAAAAAACTTTTGATAACACCTAGTATTTAAAAATTGTCATTTGACTCTAATTGGAGAAGATACCTTAAACACAAATAAAAACGTGATTTTTTAATGTGTTGGTATTATTATTAGAAGAATTTTTTAGATAAAAGTAAATCAGAGGAAACTATGCAGCATCTGAAAGAGCTTGCTGATAAAGCAAAATCAGCGATTAATTCGATCGAGAATAATAGTTTAGTAGCACTAGATGAGATTCGCGTTGAATATTTTGGTAAAAAAGGCCATTTCACACAATTGATGCAAGAATTAAGAAATATTGCAGCAGAAGAGCGCCCGATAGTTGGGGCAAAAATTAATGAAGTTAAACAGCTAGTGCTTGAGTTTTTGAATACGAAAAAAGCAGAGTGGGAACAAGCCGAGCTTAATGCGAAACTTGAAAAAGAGCGTATAGATGTAACTTTACCGGGAAAAAAGATAGAAAAAGGCGGATTACACCCAGTTACCATGACAATTAATCGCATCACCCAATTTTTCTCGGAACTTGGCTTTTCGGTGGAAAATGGTCCTGAAATTGAAAGTGATTATTATAATTTTGATGCGTTAAATATTCCAAAACATCATCCGGCACGTGCCGATCATGATACATTCTGGTTTAATCCTGAATTATTACTACGTACCCAAACATCAGGAGTACAAATCCGTACTATGGAGAAAATGCAACCTCCAATTCGTATTATGGCACCTGGTCGTGTTTATCGAAATGACTATGATCAAACACACACACCTATGTTCCATCAAGTTGAATTACTTTATGTCGACAAAAAAGTAAACTTTACCGAATTAAAAGGGTTATTACATGATTTCTTGCGTGCTTTTTTCGAAGAAGATTTAAAAGTGCGTTTTCGCCCTTCTTATTTTCCATTTACCGAACCTTCAGCAGAAGTGGATGTCATGGGTAAAAATGGCAAATGGCTTGAAGTATTGGGCTGTGGTATGGTTCATCCAAATGTATTACGTAATGCAGGAATAGATTCGAATGAATATTCAGGTTTTGCAGTGGGAATGGGGGTTGAACGATTAACTATGTTGCGCTACAACGTCACAGATTTACGTTCATTCTTTGAAAACGATTTACGGTTTTTAAAACAATTCAAATAAATTATTTTTCGGATTCATCCTCAAACGAGGTTATATAACAAATTTTAAAAGGTAAAGAATAATGAAATTTAGCGAGCAGTGGGCAAGAGAATGGGTTAATCCGGCTGTTTCTACAGAACAATTATGCGATCAAATCACCATGCTTGGATTGGAGGTAGATGGCGTCGAAAATGTGGCAGGTGATTTTACAGGTGTCGTTGTCGGAGAAGTGGTTGAGTGTGCGCAACACCCTGATGCAGATAAATTACGTGTAACTAAAGTGGATGTTGGTGGAGATAGATTATTAGATATCGTGTGTGGTGCACCAAATTGCCGAAAAGGGTTAAAGGTTGCTTGTGCGATAGAAGGTGCAGTGTTACCGGAGAATTTTAAAATTAAGAAGACGAAATTACGAGGTCAACCGTCGGAAGGTATGCTTTGTTCATTTTCTGAATTGGGTATTGATATTGAGTCTGAAGGAATTATTGAATTACCGCAAGATGCAGCGATTGGCACAGATTTTCGTAACTATTTGAATTTAGATGATAAAGCGATTGAAATCAGCTTAACACCAAACCGTGCGGACTGTTTAAGTATCGCAGGGATTGCCCGTGAAATTGGAGTTGTTAATAAACTATCGGTAAATCAACCGCACTTTGACGTAGTGCCTGCAACGATTTCAGATAAAATTGATATTGAACTTGTTGCCTCGGAAGCCTGTCCACGTTATTTACTTCGAGTCGTGAAAAATGTGAATGTAAAAGCAGCTACCCCAATTTGGATGAAAGAAAAATTGCGTCGTTGCGGTATTCGTTCCATTGATCCTGTTGTTGATATTACGAATTATATTTTACTTGAATTAGGTCAACCGATGCATGCATTTGATGCATCAAAAGTCATACAGCCGGTACAGGTACGTTTTGCAAAAAATGATGAAGAACTTGTTTTACTAGATGGGACTACGGCAAAATTACAATCAAATACTTTACTTATAGCAGATGCCAATGGTCCGCTTGCAATGGCAGGAATCTTTGGGGGACAAGCCAGTGGAGTGACGTCTGAAACTCAAGACGTTATTTTAGAGGCCGCTTTTTTTGCCCCATTGGCTATTGCTGGTCGAGCAAGACAATATGGTTTACATACGGACGCTTCACACCGTTTTGAACGAGGAGTTGATTTTGAATTGGCACGTAATGCGATGGAACGTGCAACCGCATTATTACTCGAAATCTGTGGCGGTGAAGCCGGAGAAATTAATGAAGCTGTAAATGAAGAATTTTTACCGAAGGTAAAAAAAGTTCAGCTTCGTCGTGAGAAATTAGATGCTTTACTCGGTCATCATATTGAAACCGAAATTGTTACTGATATTTTTAATCGCCTAGGTTTTGATGTTCAATTCGAAAATAATGTATGGACGGTAACTTCTGCAAGTTGGCGTTTTGATATTGATATTGAAGAAGATCTAATTGAAGAAGTTTCCCGTATTTACGGTTATAACAGTATTCCAAATAATGCACCACTGGCACATTTACGTATACGTGATCATAAAGAAGCCGTGCTAGATTTGGTTCGAATCAAGACTGCACTTGTGGATTCAGATTATCAAGAGGCGATTACTTATAGTTTTGTTGATCCGAAAATACAAAATTTATTACATCCTCATCAAGAGGCTTTAGCGCTACCAAATCCTATTTCCAGCGAAATGTCGGTAATGCGAACTTCGTTATTAAGCGGCTTACTTGGTGCAGTGTTGTATAACCAAAACCGTCAACAAAATCGTATTCGTTTGTTTGAAACAGGATTACGTTTTATTCCTGATGCTAATGCTGAATTCGGTGTACGCCAAGAATTTGTACTAAGTGCGGTAATTAGCGGTACGGCAAGTAACGAAGGTTGGAATGGTAAACCGGAATCAGTGGGTTTCTTTGATTTGAAAGGCGATTTAGAAAGTTTACTTTCTTTAACCGGAGTGGGAAATAAAGTTCGCTTTGTTGCAAAAACCTTTGATGCATTGCACCCGGGACAATCTGCCGTAATTGAATTGGATGGTGAAGAAATTGGCTATATTGGTACACTCCATCCTTCTATCTCTCAAAAATTAGGTTTAAACGGAAAAGTAGTTGTATTTGAAATTTTATGGAACGCAATTGCAAATCGGAATGTCATACAAGCAAGGAAAATTTCCAAATTCCCGGCTAACCGCCGAGATTTGGCTCTTGTGGTAGCGGATGAAATTGCTGCTGGTGATGTCATTGATGCATGTAAGCAAGCTGGTGGGGATAAACTCACTCAAGTCAATTTATTTGACGTATATAAAGGTATTGGCGTGCCCTCAGGCACAAAAAGCCTTGCTATCAGCTTAACCATTCAAGACAATGAAAAAACCTTGGAAGACGATGAAATCAATGCTGTAATTTCCGCTGTGTTAGATGAAGTTAAACGACGTTTTAACGCTGAATTAAGAGACTAAACTTATGACGCTTACAAAAATTGATATTACCGAATTTCTAATTGAAAAATATCGGTTGCAAAAATTAGAAGCTAAGAACTTAGTGGACGATTTTTTTGAAGAAATTCGCTTATCTCTTGAATCGGGCTGTGATGTGAAATTATCGGGATTCGGTAATTTTGAATTACGTGATAAAGCTTCTCGTCCAGGGCGTAATCCTAAAACTGGGGAAAGTGTACCGGTTTCAGCACGCCGTGTGGTGGCATTCAAACCGGGACAAAAATTACGTATGAGAGTTGAAAAAACGAAAATAAGTCGATAAATTTAGCGGTATGTAGCAAATACACAAAACAGGAATTTCAACGAAATATGGGAATACACTGCGTGTGTCATCTTATATTCAAATAGCTTGATTTTATAACGGGTACACTCGGAGTGTCTCTACAAATAAAACTAAAATCAGGTTTTGCACTGCTACATAATGTCGAAATTGAGTAGAAAGTGCGGTCATTTTTAGCCGCACTTTTGTCTTTTGAGATCTAAAATGAAATTAATTATTAAATGCTTATTTTTCATTTCTACTATAATGCTGTTGTTTGCTTGCTCTTCAAGCTATTCCGTAAAGGAAGAGTATTCCATTAACTATAAAGGGAAAATTGATGATCCTATTATGGCAATCACTTTGTTGAGCGAACAACAGTATGAATGGGCTGGAACACCTTATGTATTAGGCGGAAAATCCAGACATGGGGTAGATTGTTCCGGATTTGTTCAAAAAACTTTTTTTGATCGTTTTAATATTACCTTGCCAAGGACGACAAAAGAGCAGGCTAAGTATGGGAAACTTATTCGTAAAGAAGATATTCAAACCGGTGATTTAATTTTCTTTAAAACAGGACGAGGACCAAACGGCTATCATGTTGGAATTTATGTAAAAGACAATAAATTTCTTCATGCTTCTACGAAAGGTGGTGTCATTTATTCTTCAATGAATACGCCTTACTGGACAAAAACTTTTTGGCAAGTGAGACGAATTTAAAGGTAAAAAGTGCGGTTAAAATTAACCGCACTTTTGTATTCTAGACTGATGGACGAACACCCAACATATGACAAATTGCATAAGTTAATTCACTACGATTAAGCGTGTAAAAGTGGAAATCATTCACACCTTCACTGGATAGAATCTTCACCATATCCATAGCAACACTTGCGGCAACAAGATTGCGGGTTGTCGGATCTTCATCTAATCCGTCATAGGCTTTTGCCAGCCAATTTGGAATTTTTACATTGGTAAATGATGCCATTTTTTGAAGTTGCTTAAAATTCGTTACGGGTAGAATGCCCGGTACGATTTCCGTATCTATACCGATAGAGGCACAACGATCACGGAAACGTAGATAACTATCAATATCGAAGAAAAACTGTGTGATGATATGGTTTGCGCCCGCATCAATTTTACGTTTTAAGTTAATTAAATCGGCTTGTGCCGATTTTGCTTCCGGATGGACTTCCGGATAAGCGGCAACGGAAATATCAAAATCAGCCACAGAGCGGAGAAGAGCGACTAAATCCGAAGCATAGAACGGTTTTTTATCATAACCTTTCGGTTCATCTCCACGTAATGCAACAATACGGCGAATACCGCTATCCCAATAATCTTGAGCGATTTTTTTCAATTCTTGAGGGGTTGCGTCAATCCCGGTCAAATGTGGTGCTGCTTCTAACCCCGTTTCTTGTTTAATCGCTTTTACAATACTGTGTGTGCGATCCCGTTCACCTGAATTTGCACCATAGGTTACAGAAACAAATTTAGGTTTTAGCACTTTTAAACGATGAATTGAGTCCCACAGTATATTTTCCATTTTTTCATTTTTAGGTGGGAAAAATTCAAAAGATACGTTAATTTTCTTATTAAAGTCAGCAATATTTTGGTTCAAATTATTAATTTCTTTTGCATAGCTCATAACATTTCTTCCTACAAAATGACGGTGTAATGGCACGATAAATCAACTTAATGTATGAGTCAATTTGAATAAATTCATTAAAAACATTAATTATATTAATATTCATAAAATTACTATCAAAATGAAGATTTTTCACACAAAAAATTAGCATTTGATAGAAAAGTATGTATAATGTGCCGACCCTGTAAATGCACGGATTCCCACCGTGCATTATTTTATCGATATCACACTCGAAGGGGTGAGGATTCAGATTACTGGTTGTGTTCAATAAGAACACTGGGTATCAAACTTAATTTTTGGTAATTAATTAATGAAAACTTTTGTAGCAAAACCAGAAACGGTAAAACGCGACTGGTATGTAGTAGATGCGACAGGTAAGACTTTAGGTCGTTTAGCTACTGAATTAGCACGTCGTCTTCGTGGTAAACACAAGGCAGAGTACACTCCACACGTAGATACCGGTGATTACATCATCGTTATCAATGCAGATAAAGTGGCGGTAACCGGTCGTAAAGAAACAGATAAACTTTATTACTGGCACACCGGCTATGTAGGTGGTATCAAACAAGCGACTTTTAAAGAAATGATCGCTCGCCGTCCTGAAGCGGTGATTGAAATTGCGGTTAAAGGTATGTTGCCAAAAGGCCCATTAGGTCGCGCAATGTTCCGTAAATTAAAAGTGTATGCGGGTAATGAACACCAACACGCTGCACAACAACCACAAGTATTAGACATTTAATCACGAGGTTTAGGATATGGCAGAGAATCAAAACTACGGCACAGGTCGCCGCAAAAGCTCTTCAGCTCGTGTATTTATCAAACCGGGCAGTGGTAAAATCACTATCAACCAACGTGAATTAGACGTTTATTTCGGTCGTGAAACCTCACGTATGATTGTACGTCAACCGTTAGAATTGGTTGAATTAACAGATAAATTAGACCTATATATCACTGTTAAAGGTGGTGGTATTTCTGGTCAAGCGGGTGCAATCCGTCATGGTATCACTCGTGCATTAATTGAATACGATGAGACTCTCCGTCCTGCACTTCGTGCAGCCGGTTTCGTTACTCGTGACGCACGTCGCGTTGAACGTAAAAAAGTGGGTTTGCACAAAGCACGTCGTCGTCCACAATACTCAAAACGTTAATTTTTTATTTTCGTTTCAGAAGCAGGGAATTCCCTGCTTTTTTTGTATTTATAAAATCACGTAACTCTATGAAATTAAAGAAAAACTCAGATTTCTTTAGCAAAATAAAGTGACTTTATGTTAGAATGTACGACCTTTTTTAATAAAAAATAATATAGAACTTTGGATCTTCGGAGGAATCAATGTCTAATGCATCAAGTAAACGTTCTGTCATGACTCTTTTCTCAAATAGAGATGATATTTACTGTCATCAAGTGAAAATTGTATTGGCAGAAAAGGGCGTCGCTTATGAAAATGAAGAAGTTAACCCACAAGCATTATCGGAAGATTTAATGGAATTAAATCCTTATGGATCTTTGCCAACGTTGGTTGATCGTGACTTAGTATTATTTAATTCACGTATTATTATGGAATATCTTGACGAACGTTTTCCTCATCCTCCACTTATGCCGGTTTATCCTATTGCGAGAGGTAAAACCCGTCTTTTAATGCTACGTATTGAGCAAGACTGGTATCCAACTTTAATGAAAGCGGAAAAAGGCAGAGAATCAGAACGTGCAGAAGCATTAGGACAATTAAAAGAAGAATTACTAGCCGTTTCGCCTATTTTCCAACAAATGCCTTATTTTATGAGTGAGGAATTCAGTCTGGTTGATTGCTATATTGCGCCATTATTATGGAAATTAAAGCAATTTGGCGTGGAATTTAGCGGTGCAGGTAGTAAAGCGTTGAAAAGTTATATGGATCGCGTATTTAGTCGAGATTCCTTTTTACAATCAGTGGGTGAAGCGGCACCTAAAAATCTGATGGATGATAAATAATGGAATACAAACCTTCTCCAAAAAGACCTTATTTATTGCGGGCTTATTATGATTGGTTGGTTGATAACGATTTTACGCCCTATTTGGTTGTGGATGCCACATATTGGGGCGTGGATGTGCCTACTGAATATGTCAAAGACGGGCAAATTGTGCTGAATCTTTCTGCAAGTGCTACGGGTAATTTGCAGCTTACGAATGATTTTATTCAATTTAATGCACGTTTTAATGGCGTGGCCCGAGAGCTTTATATTCCCATGGGCGCTGCACTTGCCATTTATGCTCGGGAAAATGGTGATGGTGTGATGTTTGAACCAGAAACGTTTTATAATGAATTAAATCATGAACCACAAACTGATCAACCAACTAACTTTACTGAAGCAGTTGATAAATCAAAAACAGATAAAAAAGCTCCGGTAAAATCGGCTTCTCATCTAAGGATTGTAGATTAAATTAAGAATAAAAAAATCACCCGCATTTGGGAAGGTGCGGGTGATTTTTTTATTGTTTGGTTGCGGACTTCATCAGCTGAACAAATTCAGCAAGTTCAATTAGACATTTTGTATGATTGTCTAGATTACGCTCAATAATTTTTACGGTTGCAGAGCCGGAAATTGCTCCGCTAGCGCCTAATCGCAAGGCCTCTTTCACTTGATTTGGTTGTGCAATACCGAAACCTTGTAGAATAGGAGGGGCATTGTGATTTTTCAATTGTTCCACAAGTTTATCTAAATTTACTGCATGAGCTTGATTTTCAGCACTGGTCACACCGGCACGGGAAACCAGATAAGTATACCCCTTAGTATTTTCTGCTACACCCTGCACGGTTTTTTCATCGGCATTTGGCGGGCAAATGAAGACCGGTTGAATACCGTATTTTTTAGCAGCCTGAATATAATCCTCTTTGGCTAAAAGGGGGATATCTGCGACCAGCACCGCGTCCACACTGACATCAGCACAATACTGATAAAACTTATCAAGCCCTTTAGCAAAAATAAGATTGGCACAAAGCAGTAAACTAATGGGAATCTCAGGATATTTTGACCGCACTTTTTTTAGTAATTTAAAACTGTCCTCCGTGCTATGTCCGGCATTTAATGCACGATTATTAGCAGCTTGAATAACGGGGCCGTCTAAAAGCGGATCAGAAAAAGGAAAGCCTAACTCAAGGGCATCAGCACCATTATCAACAAGCGTGCAAATAATCTCAAAAGAACGCTCAAAAGTAGGATCGCATAGCGTTACGAAAGGAACAAATGCGCCTTCATTTTTTGCCTTAAGGGTGGCAAATTTAGTGTCAAAACGACTCATGATTTCATTCCTTTTTCAGTTAAAATTTTGTCTACAGTGAAAATATCTTTATCACCTCGACCGGATAAATTGACAACGAGAATTTGTGCTTTATCGGGAGCTTGATGAATCATTTTGAGTGCTTGCGCAAGGGCGTGTGAGCTTTCTAACGCTGGAATGATCCCTTCATGCTTAGCGAGTGCTTGGAAGGCATTTAAGGCTTCATCATCGGTGATAGAAGGATATTCTGCCCGTCCGATACTTTGCAAATAAGCGTGTTGAGGACCTACAGAAGGGAAGTCTAATCCCGCAGAAATGGAGTAGGATTCTTCTACTTGCCCATCTTCCGTTTGCATTAAAGGGGATTTCATACCGAAATAAATACCGATTTTCGCATGACCTAGCGGCGCACCGTGTTCACCTGTTTCAATACCTTTGCCTGCCGGTTCTACACCAATTAAACGCACATTTGGTTCATCAATAAAATCGGTAAACATACCTATCGCATTGGAGCCGCCGCCAACAGCGGCGATGACCGCATCCGGCAGACGACCTTCTTTTTCCAGAATTTGGCGTTTGGTTTCTTCACCAATCATTTTTTGGAATTCACGTACAATCGTTGGAAAAGGGTGGGGACCGGCTGCCGTACCGAGCAAATAGTGGGTATTTTCATAATTTGCTGACCAATCACGCATTGCCTCACAACAAGCATCTTTTAAGGAACAAGAACCTTTCTGTACCGGTACAACTTCTGCGCCCATTAAACGCATACGAAATACATTAGGAGATTGGCGTTCAACATCTTTTGCACCCATATAAACACGGCAGGGCATATCAAGCATTGCACAAGCGAGGGCTGTTGCTACACCGTGCTGACCGGCACCGGTTTCAGCAATGATACGATTTTTCCCCATACGTTTTGCGAGTAAAATTTGGCCTAGAACTTGATTGGTTTTGTGCGCACCACCATGCAAAAGGTCTTCACGTTTAAGATAAATTTTAGCTTTTGTGCCTTTTGTCAAGTTACGACAAAGAGTGAGTGCGGTTGGTCTGCCGGCATAATTTTTCAGTAAATCTTGGAATTCCCGTTGAAATTCCGGATCACTTTTAGCTTCAACAAAGGCTTTTTCCAATTGTTTAAGCACCGGTACGAGAATTTCCGGCACGTACATCCCGCCAAATTCACCGAAATACGGATTTAATAACATTTCTGACATCGTGTTCCCTTATCGTTATTAGTTTGAATTTCTTGCGACATTGAGAGGAGCAAAAGTCTGTGCCGTAGGCATGACTTCAATGCGATTAATATTGACATGTTCAGGTTGTTGATTAAGCCATAAGACAATATTTGCAATATCTTGCGGGGTAACATATTGAACATTCTCATAAAGTTTTTCCGCACGCTCGTCATCACCTTTAAAGCGCACATTGGAAAATTCAGTCCCACCACAAAGTCCCGGCTCAACATTGCTCACACGGATATTTTTCCCGGCAAGATCGGCACGCAGATTTAAACTAAACTGTTTAACGAAAGCTTTTGTGCCACCGTAGATATTTCCACCCGGATAAGGGTAATTTCCGGCAATAGAACCTAAATTGATAATGTGCCCCGTATTGCGTTCAACCATTTGAGGCAGTAAAAGACGAGTGATTGTGACAAGACCTTTAATATTGGTATCAATCATTTTTTCCCAATCGTCAAGGTTTGCTTGATCTGCTGTTTCTAAACCGAGGGCGAGACCGGCATTATTAACGAGCAAATCAATATTACGCCATTCAATTGGTAAGGATTGGATGGCTTGTTGTGTTTTTTCACGATCAGAAATATCGAAAGCAAGAGGAAGAAATTGTTCGCCAAGTTCGGCATGAAGGAGTGTTAAACGTTCAGTACGGCGACCGCTACCAATGACATGGTAACCTGCATCAATTAATGTACGGCAAATCGCCGCACCAAATCCGGCTGTTGCACCGGTGACAAATGCTATTCTAGACATAATTACCTCCTAGTAGGGATCAGAATATTTATATTACACACTTGGTATTGTTTAATTAAAAGAAACTATATCGCATTAAAAATTTTCTCAAAAACTGACCGCACTTTTGCCTCATCTTTCACTCCATGAGTGCTTTCTACGCCGGAATTTAGATCTACGCCTAAACAATCTTGAGCTGTTGCCAATTCAATATTTTCCGGTGAAATACCACCGGCTAAAATCGTCTTGTATTTAAGCTTTTCAGGAATTAACGACCAATCGAAGGTTTTACCTGTCCCCCCTTGTTGATTTGCTGTTTGGCTATCGAAAATATAGCGGGCAACATTTAAATCATCGGCAAAATTGACCGCACTTTTTTCATTTGTATCGATTGATAGGGCTTTCCAAATTTGGCAGGTTTCAGGTAATTGACGACGAAGATCGGCGATAAACTCCGGTGTTTCCGCACCATGTAATTGCACGGCATAAAGGCGTAATTGTTGAGCGATTTTTAGGATAAAATCAATCTCTTGATTTTGAAACACTCCAACAAAGCGGAGTGGCGCAGCTGTCACTAATTCTTGCGCTTGACGCAAACTGATACAGCGTTTTGACTTTTCAGCAAAGATTAATCCGCCGTAAAGTGCACCGTTTGCATAAACGGTTTTAACATCTTGAGTGCGTGTTAAGCCACATACTTTGTTTTCACCAAAAATCATGGCACGAACGGCATTGTTTAAATCAGCACTTCCCATTAAACTACTGCCGATTAAAAACCCCTGTGCCACCTTTTGTAGCTGACGAATTTGCTGATGATCGTAAATACCGGATTCACTGATAATGCGAACATCTGCCGGTATGCGATCAGCATATTTCTTCGTTAATTCGACAACACGATTTAAATCCACGGTTAAATCATGCAAATTGCGATTATTCACTCCAATAATTTTTGCTCCTAACGATAAAGCACGTTCGAATTCTTCTTCGTTGCTGGTTTCGGTTAATACGCCCATTCCCAACGAATGAGCAAGATTTGCCAACACCTGATAAGTTTCATCATTGACCACGGAAAGCATTAATAAAATGGCATCCGCTTGATAATAACGGGCAAGATATACCTGATATTCACTAATCATAAAATCTTTGCAAAGTACAGGTTGGCTCACGATATGTCGCACTTGAGGCAAAAATTCAAAATCCCCTTGGAAATATTTTTCATCCGTCAGCACCGAAACCGCAGAGGCATAATGTTTATAGACATTGGCGATTTCATCTAAATTAAATTCAGCCCGAATTAATCCTTTCGAAGGAGAGGCTTTTTTACATTCCAAAATATAAGCAGGCTTTTGGTGCGTGCCTTTTGATAGGGTATCATAAAAAGAGCGGTCGGATTTTGTGATATTTTGGTGAAATGCACTAAGCGGAAATTCCGCTTCTTTGGCTTTTACCCATGCGGCTTTATCAAGGACAATTTTTTGCAGTACGGTAGCCGAATTAATTGGTTTTGAGAAGTCTTGAGTAATCATCTTTTTCTACTAAATATAAATTCAGGTGGATTTCATGGTTAATATTGCGTTAATTTTTGCAATGTTTCAAACGCTTTGCCACTGGCTAAGGTTTCCAATACATTTTGGGTATTTTGTTTGAGATCATTGTAGCCGAATAACTTAAGTAATAACGCTGTATTGGCGGCAACAGCATTGGCGTGTTCCGTTTTACCTCTGCCTTGTAAAAGTGCGGTCAATATTTTGGCATTTTCTTGTGGTTCGCCACCTCGTAGGCTTTCAATGGATTGGCTTTTCAAACCAAAATCTTCAGGAGTTAACGTGAAGTAGTCAATTTTACCCTTTTTCACTTCCGCCACTTGTGTATCGCCATGTAGCGCCACTTCGTCTAATCCTGAACCGTGAACAACGAAGGTGTGTTCATGCCCTAAGCTAACGGCGGTTTCAGCATAGGTTTTCACGAGTTCCTGCGCATAAACACCGAGTAAATGGTAATTTGGGCGGGCGGGGTTAATTAATGGGCCAAGAATATTAAAAACAGTACGTGTTTTTAGCGCTGCGCGAACAGGGGCAACATGGCGAAAGCCGGAATGATACTGTTGTGCAAATAAAAAACAGATGCCGATTTCATCTAAGGCTTGACGTGCCGATTGTGCAGAAATATTGATATTGACACCTAATGCTGTTAATACATCACTCGCTCCGGATTGGCTGGACACGCTGCGATTACCATGTTTAGCTACCTTTGCACCCATCGTCGCTGCCACAATACAACTTGCCGTAGAGATATTAATGGTATTTTGACCATCGCCACCCGTGCCAACAATATCTGCAAAAGGGTAGTCAGGGCGAGGAAAAGGTTTCGCATTTTGCAGTGATGCTGATACTGCACCACTAATTTCCTCAATGGATACACCACGAACCTTTAGGGCGATCAACATTGCCGCAATTTGTTCATTCGAAAGATGACCTTGAATGACGGTATTAAAAAGTGCGGTACTTTCTGATCGGTTTAATTGATGACCATTGTAAAGTTGTTCTAATAAGAGGTTGTGTTGCATAATTTGTTCCTTGATTTGTTGTGCTATTTACTGCTCTTGGGCTTGAAATTTATTATAGTGTCGTAAATGGCACATAGTCATTAGACGTAAATATCGTAATCCAAATCGCGCGCCTCATCACCGGTCATCCCACGGAATCCCCAGCAATGAGCCGGTTGTTCTTTAATAGTAATTTCCACATCATGCGCACGAATACCGAGTTTATATTCCAGTTCACTGAATAACATTTTGATCAGGCGTTTTTTTGTCCCTTCCATTCGTCCTGCCATTAAATTGATTTCAATGACGGTGTAATCATCACTACGATCAAAAGGGTAGTAAAAATCTTCTTTTTCTAGGCACAAGAAACGAATCGCGTGTTTCCCTTTGGGAATGTCCAAGCCTAAATAGAGGCTGTTGTAAATCACATCAGCTAACATTTCTCTGCGTGGCATGAGTTGAGATTTAAGTCCAAATACAGTAATCATATTGTTTTCCTTTTAGGTTGGATGGGCTAGTGCCTATCATTATTTTTTAGTGATTGAGTAACCATTCAATGGATTGTTGTAATAACTGTGCTCCTTGTACTGTTAAAATACTTTCCGGATGGAATTGGAATGAGCAAATAGGTAACTCTCGGTGGCGAATAGCCATAATAATACCATTGTATTCCGCATTGATGACAAATTCCTGAGGTAAATCTTGTCCCATAAGGGAATGATAACGGGCAACCGGCATAGGATTGACAATATCCTTAAACATAGCTCTTTCATCGTGAGTAATTTTAGAGACTTTTCCATGCAGAACTTCCCCAGCATGAATGACTTTTCCGCCAAAGGCTTGAATTAAAGCTTGATGACCTAAACAAATACCGATAATAGGTATTTTATCTTTTAAACGTTCAATCAAGGGTAATAAAATACCGGCTTCGGTCGGTGTGCCGGGACCGGGGGAGAGGGCAAGAATAGTCTCAGGCGTATTTAATGCGGTTTCGATTAATTGTTCTAAATCGCAATCGTTGCGGTAAATTTTAACTTGATGCCCTAAGACACGAAATTGATCCACAAGATTATAAGTGAAGGAATCAAAGTTATCTAAAAAAAGAATATTTGCCATAACGTATCCTTTATTTGGCTTGCGTGTTGATCTGACGAATTGCTTTTAATACTGCAGCGGCTTTGTGTCGGGTTTCGTCTGCCTCCATTTGTGGATCGGAATCTAACACCTCACCACAGCCCGCCTGCACATGTGCAATACCCTTTTGCACAAAGGCAGAGCGAATCACGATACATGTGTCTAAATTGCCATCGGAGGTGAGATAACCTACCGCACCACCGTAACTATGGCGTTTTTGTTGTTCATATTGATAAATAAGCTGCATTGCTTTAATTTTCGGTGCACCAGTGAGCGTGCCCATATTCATACTGGCTTGATAGGCGTGAAGCGCATCTAATTCAGGGCGAAGTTTACCCACCACACGTGACACAAGATGCATAATATGCGAATAACGATCCACCTGCATCAATTCTGCGACTTTACGTGTACCACTTTGACAAACTCGAGCGATATCGTTGCGTGCTAAATCCACTAACATCAGGTGTTCAGCCTGCTCTTTGTGATCTAACCTCAATTCCAGTTCCAAACGGGTATCCAATTCAGGATCAATATTACCGTGCGCATCAAGGCCTCGCGGACGTGAGCCAGCAATTGGATAAATTTCTAATTGGCGATTTTTCGGCGTATATTTGAGCGCACTTTCCGGCGAGGCACCAAATAAAATGAAATCTTCATCGTTCATATAGAACATATAAGGACTTGGATTATTTTGTTTAAGCTGAGCATAACTGGCAAGTGCATTCGGGCAAGCAAGAGAAAAGCGACGGGAAGGTACGATCTGGAATACATCACCAATATTAATATGGTGTTTTAAGGATTTCACCACATTGATAAATTCAGGATCGTCAAAATTCGTTTTCACCTCATTACTCGCCGATTTAATGGATAAGATGTGATCAATATTTTTTAATTTTTGTGCGATAGCGAGTGCAGTTTTTGCCACATTAACTTGTTCTTCTTGTGAAAAACAGTAACTTTTAAGTGTAGCCTGCTGGCTTTGATGATCGATCGTGATGAGATGCTCGGCGAGATAAAAACTGTAATCAGGGCAAGCAATACCGTCATCTTTTAATGTGATATCATTCATCGGGATAAAATTAGCGACCAAATCATAAGCAAATAAACCGCCTAAAAAAACCGCCGTATCGCTGTGTTGGTAAAGATTAGAAATGACTCGTAATCCGTCGAAAATTGTCGTTGATTGTAATTTTCTGTCTTCATCCAAATGATTATCAAGCGGAGGGAAATCAACAGAAAATTCATCACTAAAATCGACCGCACTTAGCGGACTAAGCTCGGTGAAAACAGGAAAAATCTCTTTCAAAACCTGCTTACCATTTTCGTTTAATGCTTTAAATGTGACGTTGTGACCTATGCAGGTAATTTTTACTGCCGTATTGATAAATATCAGACTTTGTAAGCTATTTTTGCTGCCAATTTCAGCAGAGTCGAGTAGTAGCGTATTAGGATGATGACATAATGTGTTAAAAATTGCGGTGGTATCTGAATGATAAGGAACAGGTTGTATGGTAACCGCAATAAAAGCATTGTTTTGCATTTTTAAATCCTTCTCAAAATTTTTGCACTATTAAACTAGTACAATGAAAATAAGTCAAGAGGAGATTTAAAAATTCTATTTCATTTTACAAAATACATATCGACAAGGAAAAAAAGAAAGCCATCTTGAAAGATGGCTTAAGAAAGGATTAAAGTGCGGTCAAAATATCATTAATTTTTACTTTGGCAGACTGTAATGCTTTTTCAACAGCCTCTGCACCAAAGCCAATACCTTGGGCATACACAAACTGTACGTCAGTAATTCCCACAAAACCTAAAATGGCTTTCATATATTGTGTGACGAGATTCTCATCATCATATAATCCGCCAAATGCACATAATACGATGGCTTTTTTACCTTTCAATAAACCTTCCGGACCGTTTTCCGTATATTGAAATGTTATACGCGGACGGGCAATGAAATCAAAATAGGATTTTAACTGAGTGGGAATATTTAAGTTATACATCGGTGCACCGATGACTAAGGTATCCGCATTTTTTAATTCAGAAACGAGTTCATCGGAAAGTGCGAGAAGTTGCTTTTCATCCTCTGTTTTAGGCTCGCCACGCACAGCAATAGCGGCGGTCGCATCAAAGAGGGGAAGAGGATCTTTGGCTAAATCCCGAACCACAATATTGTAACCTTGTAGTTTTTCGATCGTATAATTCACTAATTTGTTACTCTGAGAATTGTCAGCAAGAATGCTTGATTTTAACACCAATACGTTGCTCATTTTATTTCCTTTGACTTGCGTAAAATAAGGGGTGCGATTCTAGGATTTATTTTTTCATTGATAAAGCTATTTTTAAGAAAAACATTATTTCTTTTTATGAAAATATCAAGGTAGTTTTCTATTTAACAAGATTATAAGAAAGTGGTAGAATTTGCGACCGCACTTTTCTCATTCAATGGTAGGAATGAAGCTAAGTGCGGTTAATTTTTATTGAATTTTTAAACGAACATGTCGCCTTTCGTATGGGTGACCACTGTATAAGGAAAAATTATGCCAATTATTACTTTACCTGACGGTTCCCAACGTCAATTTGATCGCCCTGTTTCTGTGCTTGAAGTGGCTCAAGATATTGGTGCAGGTCTTGCCAAAGCAACCATTGCAGGTCGTGTAAACGGTGAACGCCGTGATGCCTGTGATATTATCGAGCAAGATGCCACACTGGAAATCATTACTGCAAAAGATGAAGATGGTTTAGAAATTATCCGCCATTCTTGTGCCCACTTATTAGGTCATGCCATCAAACAATTATTCCCTGATGTGAAAATGGCTATCGGTCCAACCATTGAAAATGGCTTTTATTATGACGTGGATTTAGATTGCTCTTTAACCCAAGAAGATTTAGAAGCGATTGAAAAGCGTATGCTTGAATTAGCGAAAACCAATTATGATGTGGTGAAAAAACGCGTAAGTTGGAAAGAGGCACTCGATACCTTTGAGCAGCGTGGTGAGCCGTATAAAATGGCAATTTTAGATGAAAACATTGAACGTACGGCAACACCGGCGTTATATCATCACGAAGAATATATTGATATGTGTCGTGGACCACATGTGCCAAATATGCGTTTCTGTCATCATTTCAAATTACAAAAAGTGGCGGGAGCTTACTGGCGTGGTAACAGCAAAAATAAAATGTTACAACGTATCTACGGCACGGCTTGGGCGGATAAAAAACAATTAGCGGAATATTTACAACGCTTGGAAGAAGCTGCAAAACGCGATCACCGTAAAATCGGCAAAGCCTTAGATTTGTACCATATGCAAGAAGAAGCGCCGGGAATGGTATTTTGGCACAATGACGGTTGGACGATTTTCCGTGAGCTTGAAACTTTTGTGCGTACTAAATTAAAAGAATACAATTATCAAGAAGTAAAAGGTCCGTTTATGATGGATCGCGTGTTGTGGGAAAAAACAGGGCATTGGCAAAATTATGCCGATTTAATGTTCACCACACAATCGGAAAACCGTGAATATGCTATTAAACCAATGAACTGTCCGGGGCACGTGCAAATTTTCAATCAAGGATTAAAATCTTACCGTGATTTACCTATTCGTATGGCGGAATTCGGATCTTGCCACCGTAATGAGCCGTCAGGTTCTTTGCATGGTTTAATGCGTGTACGTGGTTTTACTCAAGATGACGCCCATATTTTCTGTACGGAAGATCAAATCGAAAGTGAAGTAACCAGCTGTATTAAAATGGTTTACGATATTTACAGCACTTTCGGTTTCACCGATATTTATGTGAAACTTTCAACCCGTCCTGAAAACCGTATTGGTTCAGATGATATGTGGGATCGTGCGGAAGCAGGCTTAGCTGCAGCGCTGGCACACAATAATCTTGAGTATGAAGTTCAAGAAGGTGAAGGGGCGTTTTACGGACCAAAAATTGAGTTTGCATTGCGTGATAGTTTAGGTCGTGAATGGCAATGCGGTACGGTGCAATTAGACTTTGCCTTGCCGGCTCGCTTAGAGGCAACTTATGTTGCCGAAGATAACGGACGCAAGACCCCAGTGATGATCCACCGTGCGATTTTAGGTTCAATTGAACGTTTCATCGGTATCATTACTGAAGAATACGCGGGCTTTTTCCCTGCATGGTTAGCCCCAACACAAGCAGTAGTGATGAATATTACCGATAGCCAAGCAGACTATGTACAACAGGTGGCAAAACGGTTATCTGATGTAGGTTTACGTGTGAAAACGGATTTACGAAATGAAAAAGTAGGCTTTAAAATCCGTGAACATACGTTACGCCGTGTGCCATATATGTTGGTTTGTGGTGATAAAGAAATTGCAGAAGGTAAAGTCGCGGTACGTACCCGTAAAGGTGTCGATCTTGGCTCGTTCAGCGTAGAGGAATTTGCGGAAATCTTGAAAAAACAAGTGAGAAACCGTCAATTAAAATTACTAAATGAAGAGTAAAAACGCGTTCAAAATTATTCACAAACTCGTTCACTCGTTTGTTCATCTCTAACGAGATTGTTGGCAAAGCCAAGGTTCAAAAAACATTGTTTTTTGTGACCGCACTTTACGGCAATAAATAACAAAAGGCTAGGTATATACTAGCCTTTTTTATAAATTTTAAGAAAAATATCATCTTCTTAAGTTTTTCTTAAGATTTATATTGTTTAATACATTTCAACAAATTAGTGTTATCCACACATCTCGCGATTGCGGCTTCAACTACATTTGCTGGTTTTAATGGAAGTACTGATAGGTTTAAACTGGGGAACAGTGCAAGTTATTTGAGTAAAACAGGCATTATAGGAATTGGCAATGATGATTATCTTTTCACTGATGACGGTTCTGCACAAATCAAAGATCGTATATGGAATGGTTTGAATGTGGGACCACAAAATAAAATCCGTATCAGCGGTAAACTGGATAACGAAGCTTTTGAAAAAGCAGATGTTGATATAGTATTGAGAAAGTTAATTAATCATTGAAAATGGTGGGGTTTTGCCACCATTTGGTTTTGAAAGAGCGGTCACAAAAAACAATGTTTTTTTGAACGTTGGCTTTGCCAACAATCTCGTTAGAGATGAACAAACGAGTGAACGAGTTTGTGAATAATTTTATGCGAATTTTATTAATTGAAGATAATGCATTAATCGGTAACGGTTTACAAATCGGACTATCAAAATCCGGATTTGTGGTGGATTGGTTTACGGACGGTAAAACAGGGTTAAATGCACTTGATTCTGCGCCCTACGATGCCGTCGTATTAGATCTTACCTTACCGAAAATGGACGGGCTGGATATTTTGCAACAATGGCGAGCAAACAATCAGTCTATTCCTGTTCTTATTTTGACGGCTCGAGACACCTTGGATGAACGTATAAAAGGGCTGCAAAAAGGGGCGGATGATTATCTTTGTAAGCCCTTTGCATTAGTTGAGGTTGTCGCGCGTTTACAGGCGTTAATTCGCCGCAGTTATGGGCACACCACGCCTGTTCTCACCCATCTAAATGTCACGCTTGATCCTAATCAACGAAGTGTGCGGCTAAATGATAAGCCGCTTTCTCTCACGACACGAGAATATAAGTTATTGGAACTTTTTATGTTGAATAAAGATCGTGTCCTTTCCCGTTTAACCATTGAAGAAAAATTATCGACGTGGGAGGAGGAAATTAGTAGCGCTGCCTTAGATGTTCATATTTATAATTTACGCCAAAAATTGGGAAAACAATTTATTCGTACCGTTCACGGCGTGGGCTATGCATTAGGGCAAAATGATGAAAAATAAGAGTTTAAAATTTCGCTTAATGAGCGGATTATTTTTGATTGCACTGTTAGTGTGGCTTATTTCAACCTTTGTCGCTTGGATAGTCGCCAAAAAAGAAGCCTATGAAGTGTTTGATGCACAACAAGTACTGTTTGCCGAACGTCTCGCTACCTCAGATTTACAGAATATTTTACTTGATAATACCCATTTTAATCGTGGTGGATTTAAACCGCTAAAACGGAAATACGACGACGATGCTCTTGCTTTTGCGATATTTTCCAAAACAGGAGAGCGGTTATTAAGCGACGGCGATAACGGTGATCATTTTATCTTTAGTGATAAGGAAGGGTTTAGTTCAGCCTATATCAAAAACGATGATGATAAATGGCGAATTTATTGGTTGCCGGTAGCGCAAGGGGAATTGCGAATCGCTGTTGGTCAAGAAATAGAATATCGGGAAGAGTTGGTGAATAAAATGGTATTTGGTCAAACTGCCATTTGGTTTGGAAGTTTACCTATTTTATTAGCAGTGGTTTTTTATTTGATTTACCAAGCATTAAAACCGATTAATCAATTAAGTCGTGAAGTGTTACGAAGAAAACCGGGGGATGTATCACTTCTTGATATCTCAAATGTTCCCACAGAAATTCTGCCGTTGGTGATAAATTTGAATCAATTTTTTGACCGCACTTCTGCAATGTTAAAAAGAGAACGTCGTTTTACTTCCGATGCAGCCCATGAATTACGTAGTCCATTAGCCGCATTGCGTATTCAAACTGAAGTGGTCCAGCTTGCCGGTGATGATAAAACCGTGCGGGAGCAAGCCTTAAACAATTTAACGCAGGGGATTGATCATGCCAGTCAGTTAATTGAGCAACTTTTAATCTTATCCCGATTAGATAATTTGAGAGAGCTTGATGAATTACAGCCGATAAAATGGCAAGAAATTATCCCTTCTTTAATTAGTGAGCTTTATATTCATGCACAAAAACGACATATTGAGTTGTCATTTGAAGAAAACTCTATTCCCTTCGAAAAGAGCGGGCAACCTATTTTGGCTTCACTAATGTTGAGAAATCTTATTGATAATGCGATTAAATATGTAAAATCAGGGGCTTCGGTAAAAATTGTTTTATCTAAAAACAACATTATTGTAGAAGATAACGGCGGTGGGGTTAGTGAAAGCGAGTTAGTCCGATTAGGGCAACGATTTTATCGTCCGGCAGGACAAAATGAAGGACAAAATGAAAAGGGGAGTGGTTTAGGTTTATCTATTGTATTTCGTATTGCAGAACTTCATCATTATAAAGTGCGGTTAGAAAATGTGACGGATTCCGGAAAAATCATTGGATTTAGAGCCATTATCGGCTTGCTGTAGAAATATATTTGAGGTGATTCGGTTCAATACCGTTCACCACTGTTTTAAAAGTTTATTTTCTCTCTTACAATACACATCTCAATTTTTATCAAAAATATTAAATGCCTCATATTTACATTGGTACAGGCGGTTACGCCGATAGCGATTTGCTCGGCACTGTTTATCCTTTAGGGACAGCAAAAGAGGATTTTTTGGCTCATTATTGCCGCCATTATGACACCGTAGAAATCAATAGTAGTTTTCATGCGCCTATTGGGCTGAAAGCCGTGCAAGGAATGTTGGAAAAATCGAACGGAGAATTGCAATTCTCAATTAAATTGCATCAAGATTTTAGCCATACTCGGGTTGCGACAAAAGAAAACGCTAAAGCGTTTCTCAATGTGTTACAACCGTTAGTTGAAAAACAACTACTTGCTGCATTATTTTTGCAATTTCCTCATCGGTTTGAACGTAATCTCAATAATCGCCGCTATTTAGCGGAATTGACTCAATGGTTTACGGATTATCCGATGGCGATCGAATTCCGTCATCCTAGCTGGCATTGTGAAACGGTGTTTGAGACATTTTGCCAACAACCCAATTTAATTTGGGGGAATGTCGATTATCCGACTAATATCGGGTTGCCGATGTTTCAACTAAAAATTAATCAAAATACAGGCTATTTGCGCTTACATGGTCGCAACGGGAACTGGTGGCGTGAAAGTTCTGCTCAGGCGCGACACAATTATCGTTACTCTGAAAATGAACTTGTCGAAATCGCAAATTTGATTTTTCAACAAAAAGATAGGTTTGAAAGATTGTTTATTTATTTCCAAAATACAACACAAAGCCATTCGTTTTATAATATTGCGATGCTCAAGGATATGTTACGACCTTTGGGGTTTGAAATGAAAACCCAAGTTGATGAGATTCCTCATCAACAATGGGATTTGTTCTGAAAAGTTTTATAGAACATTAGCCTCAAGCTCCAAAACACCCGGCTCAATTTTAATCCCTTTAGCAAATTTTTTGATTAAAACATCTCGGATATTTGTTTCATCAAGAGTATAAATTGGCATTGAAGAAAGTAACATCGCAATACTTTCACTTAAAAATGGCATCGCAGTTTGTAATTGCTCCATATATTCTTTAGGCTCACCGGACCATTGTAAAATGCGTAAGTTACGTAGATAGATCTCACCTTTTTCCGGGTTATAATAAGGAACGGTATCAAAAGTGAGATTTAACTTAGCCGGGAATTGTTTATTTCCCAGTCTGAACAATCCCTCAGCAGTTCCATTTATTTCAACGCGTTTTTCTGTTCCTCGTCCAATTTTAGTGGTGAGATCTTTTAACTGATAATCTAAAGAAAACAAACCGGGGAAGTTAAATTTATCTTTAATCGTCCCCTTTTCCTGTAAATATTGATTAATTTGTTTTTCAGTAAGACTAAAAGGTGAAGACTGTGCTGGGAGACAGGTGGAAAAACCAAGTAACAGAGTAAAGAGGGAAATTTTGAGTTTTTTCATAAAATACCTATTAAGTTGAAAGATTGAAATAATTCCGTAGAATACGTACGGTTTTTATATAGTAAAACTATTATGTAGTATAAATGATCTGGAGTAATATTGTGACGAAATCTTGCGTCAATGCCGAATTTCAGGCTCATGTTAAGCGTATTTTAGAAGAGCAGAAAGGTAAACGAGTATATAAATTTAGCTATCAAGGTAAAGAATATTGGTTGAAACAACCGGAAAGATTATCAGGAGTTTGGTTATTATTAAAACCTTATCCCAAAAAATCTTTTAAAAATGAATTAATGACTCTTTTGTATTTATCTAAACAAGGTGTGCCAGTTCCTAAAGTTGTTTATCATGGAAAAGATTTTTTTGTCTTAGAAGATGTTGGAATGAGCATTTCTCAATGGACGGACGATCCAAGCTGTTCTGAGGAACAAAAATTTTCAATTCTCTCTGATGCAAGCCAAGCTTTAATCGGATTACACAAAAAAGGATTGGTACATGGCCGTCCGGCAATACGCGATATTATATGGAATAATAGTAAAGTTATTTTTTTAGATTTTGAATCTCGTTCAAAGAGCCAAAATAAAGATTGGTTAATTGTGCGTGATATGTTATTTTTCTTCGATAGTTTATGCCATAAAAACACAATTTCTGATGAACTAATAAAAGAAATAGCGCTTTATTATCAAACACATTGTGATTCCCGAAACTGGGAAATAATGCAAAATTATTTATCAAAGTTTAGATGGGTATACTACTTATTACTGCCTTTTAAACCGGTTGCAAAGAAAGATCTCATTTCGATTTATCGTTTATTCAACTTATTGTATAGTAAGGAAAAATAATGAAAAAAGCTTTCTTAATTTTAATACTATCCGTTTTGCTTAGTGCTTGTTCTGTTGGAGGAGGCATTGGTGTTGGTGGCGGTAGTAACGGTGTTGGTGTCGGGGTGGGATTAGGTACCGGATTTGGTTTCTAACCTTTAAGAGCGGTCAAAAATTGTAGTGTTTTTTTAGATTTTTAAGAAAATGCTTGATCTTTCGATATAGCCCACTATAATACGCCACATCTTTCGGACGCGGGGTGGAGCAGCTTGGTAGCTCGTCGGGCTCATAACCCGAAGGCCGTCGGTTCAAATCCGGCCCCCGCAACCAATACAAGTTCAGTAAAAGAACCCCAAATTTGGGGTTTTTTTGTACGAGAAATTTTAAAAACTGGGCTTAGGTTCAATGAACCTAACCCTTTTTTTACGCCTAAAATTCAATATAGACGGCGTTCTGCTATATACATAAGAATGAAGGCAATAATTAAATAGAGGAGTAGATATTGGCTACCTTAGAACAGAATTTACAAGAAATATTGCAAGGTTCGATAGAAGATTTAGGTTGCGAGCTTTGGGGTATTGAGTGTCAACGTTCCGGTCGTTTTATGACTGTGCGTGTATTCATTGATAAAGAGGGCGGTGTCACTATAGATGATTGTGCGGATATAAGTCGCCAAGTCAGTGCAATTTTGGATGTAGAAGATCCGATTGCCGACAAATATAATCTTGAGGTGTCATCTCCCGGTTTGGATCGTCCATTATTCACATTGGCGCAATACAAACGCTATCTTGGTGAAGAAATTCTCATTCATTTACGTATCCCAATGATGGAACGTCGTAAATGGCAAGGAAAATTAGAGCGTATTGAAAATGATATGCTCACGTTAAAAGTTGATGATCAGGAACAAACCTTTGTTTTTGGTAATATTCAAAAAGCAAATGTTATTGCAAAATTCTAAAAGGAGAAAAAGGAAAAATGAGTAAAGAAATTTTATTAGCAGCAGAAGCGGTGTCTAATGAAAAATTATTACCACGTGAAAAAATTTTTGAAGCCTTAGAAAGTGCAATTGCACTTTCAACCAAGAAAAAATACGAATACGAAACCGATATTCGTGTTTCAATTAATCCAAAAAATGGGGAGTTTGATACTTTCCGCCGTTGGTTGGTGGTCGATGAAGTCAAAGTGCCGACAAAAGAAATTACTTTAGAGGCGGCTCAATTTGATGATCCTAATATCCAACTTGGCGATTATGTGGAAGATCAAATTGAATCTATTGCTTTTGACCGTATTGCAATGCAAACCGCACGCCAAGTTATTAGTACGAAGATTCGTGAAGCGGAGCGTGCAAAGGTCATAGAACAATTTCGTTCCGAAGAAGGTAAAATCGTTACCGGTACGGTAAAAAAAGTAAATCGCGAGAATATTATCTTAGATTTAGGCAATAAAGCCGAAGCGGTTATTGCTCGAGAAGATATGCTACCACGTGAAAACTTCCGACCGGGAGACCGAGTACGTGGGGTACTTTATAAAATTGTTCCTGAAAGCAAAACCGCACAATTATTCGTTACACGTGCGAAACCGGAAATGCTCGTTGAATTATTTCGCATTGAAGTACCGGAAATTGGTGAAGAGATGATTGAAATTCGTGGTGCGGCTCGTGATCCGGGTTCCCGTGCAAAAATTGCGGTGAAATCCAATGATAAACGCATTGATCCTGTTGGTGCATGTGTAGGTATGCGGGGGGCACGTGTTCAAGCGATTACCAATGAATTGGGCGGGGAGCGTGTCGATATCGTACTTTGGGATGATAATCCGGCACAATTTGTCATTAATGCTATGGCACCAGCAGATGTAAATTCTATCATCGTTGATGAAGATAACCATTCGATGGATATTGCCGTTGATGCAGCAAATCTTGCACAAGCAATCGGACGTAATGGTCAAAATGTGCGTTTAGCCACCCAATTGACCGGTTGGTCACTGAATGTGATGACAACGGAAGAACTTAATGAAAAACATCAAGCAGAAGATAATAAAGCATTGAATTTATTTATGAATACATTGGAACTTGATGAAGAATTTGCCCAAATCCTTGTGGAAGAGGGTTTTACAAGTTTAGAGGAAATTGCTTATGTGCCGGTAAGCGAATTAACGGCAATCGATGGTTTGGAAGATGAAGATCTTATTGAAGAGCTTCAAACTCGTGCCAAAAATGCGATTACAGCAGTCGCCGTAGCAGAAGAAGAAACATTGAAAAAGGCAAATATTGAAGAACGTTTATTAAACTTGGATGGTATGAATCGCCATATTGCAGTTAAATTTGCCGAAAAACAAATTACTACCCTTGAAGAACTTGCCGAACAAGGTGTTGATGATTTGGCGGATATTGAAGAATTAACCGATGAACAAGCCGCAGAGTTGATCATGGCTGCACGTAATATTTGTTGGTTCAGCGAAGAATAAGGAGAATTAATCATGACAGATGAAGTAAAAAAAGCGGATAGTGAAGCGCCGAAAAAATTAAGTATTCAACGCAGAACAAAAACAACAGTTAGTGGAACAACGACAGCCGGTAAAAGTAAAGCAGTTCAAGTGGAAGTGCGTAAAAAACGTACGGTGAAAACCGATGCAGTTCAAAAAGCAGAAGAGGCTGCAAAATTAAAAGCACAACAAGAAGAATTGGAAGCTAAAAAAGCGGCAGAAAAGAAAGCTATGGAAGAAAAAGCACGTTTAGAAGCAGAAAAAGCAAAATCCGAGAAAGAAAAAGCGGAAGCAAAAGCCGAAAAAGCAGCGAAAAGTGCGGTCGATTCTAAGCCTAAATCTGTCGATGTAGAAAAAGAAAAACGCAAAGCGGAAGAAGCCGAACTTCGCCGTAAAGCGGAAGAAGTTGCCCGTCAAAAAGCAGAAGAGCAAGCTCGTAAAGCTGCTGAAGAAGCAAGACGTTACGCTGAGATGGATGATGAGGATAACGAATCATCTTCAGAAGATTATTCTGACTACAATTTAAGCTCTAAATATGCCCTTGAAGCGGAAGATGAAGAAGAGCGCCGTAATGAAAGTCGTGGCCGTGGAAAAAATAAAGTCGCGAAAGCAAAAAAAGGCGGTCGAGATGACGATAATAGTAAGAATAGTCGAAATGAGCGTGAATCTAACCGTAAAAACCAAAAAGAAGGTAAATTGGGTAAAGGTAAACATGCTAAGAAAGGGGCAGCATTACAACAGGCTTTCACAAAACCTGTTCAAGTCGCTAAAGCAGATGTCGTGATTGGTGAAACTATTACCGTTGCAGAATTGGCGAATAAGATGGCGGTTAAAGCCACTGAAATCATCAAAATGATGATGAAAATGGGCGAAATGGTGACAATTAACCAAGTGCTTGATCAAGAAACAGCACAATTAGTGGCGGAAGAACTCGGTCATAAAGTGATTCTCCGTAATGAAAATGAACTTGAAGAATCAGTACTTGGCGATCGTGATGTAAATGCGGAGAAAGTTACCCGTGCGCCGGTCGTGACAATTATGGGGCACGTTGACCATGGTAAAACGTCCTTACTTGACTATATCCGTAAAGCGAAAGTCGCTGCCGGAGAAGCGGGGGGAATTACCCAACACATTGGGGCATACCATGTGGAAATGGATGACGGCAAGATGATTACTTTCCTTGATACACCGGGACACGCGGCATTTACCTCAATGCGTGCCCGTGGTGCGAAAGCAACGGATATTGTGGTACTTGTAGTAGCAGCTGATGATGGCGTGATGCCTCAAACCATTGAAGCTATTCAGCACGCGAAAGCCGCGGGTGCGCCATTAGTGGTCGCAGTAAACAAAATTGATAAACCGGAAGCCAATCCTGATCGTGTAGAACAAGAGTTACTCCAACACGAGGTAATTTCAGAAAAATTCGGTGGTGATGTTCAATTTGTACCGGTTTCAGCGAAACAAGGTCTCGGCATTGATGAATTGTTAGATGCAATTCTTCTTCAATCTGAAGTACTTGAATTAACTGCTGTGAAAGACGGTATGGCAAGTGGTGTAGTGATTGAATCCTATCTTGATAAAGGTCGTGGTCCTGTGGCGACAATCTTGGTGCAATCCGGTACATTACACAAAGGCGATATTGTACTTTGTGGTTTCGAGTATGGTCGTGTAAGAGCGATGCGTGATGAAAATGGTAAAGAAATTGACGAAGCAGGTCCATCTATCCCTGTGGAAGTGCTTGGGCTTTCCGGTGTGCCGGCTGCGGGTGATGAGGCGACCGTTGTACGTGATGAGAAAAAAGCACGTGAGGTGGCATTATATCGTCAAGGTAAATTCCGTGAAGTTAAACTTGCCCGTCAGCAAAAAGCAAAACTTGAAAATATGTTTAGCAATATGACGGAAGGTGATGTAGCCGAATTGAACGTTATTGTCAAAGCAGACGTACAGGGGTCTGTGGAAGCGATTGTTCAAGCGTTACACGAACTTTCAACGGATGAAGTAAAAGTGAAAGTCGTAGGTTCGGGCGTAGGCGGTATTACAGAAACCGATGCCACATTAGCAGCGGCATCCAATGCGATTATGGTCGGTTTTAACGTTCGTGCCGATGCTTCAGCCCGCCGAGTGATTGAAAGCGAAAATATTGATTTACGTTATTATTCAATTATTTATGAATTACTTAATGAAATCAAAGCAGCAATGAGCGGTATGTTACAGCCTGAATTCAAACAAGAAATCATTGGCTTGGCAGAAGTACGTGATGTATTCCGTCATCCGAAATTTGGTGCGATTGCCGGCTGTATGGTGACAGAGGGGATTGTTAAACGTAATAACCCAATTCGTGTGTTGCGTGATAACGTCGTTATTTTTGAAGGCGAACTTGAATCACTTCGCCGCTTCAAAGATGATGTGGCAGAAGTGCGTAGCAATATGGAATGTGGTATCGGAGTGAAAAACTACAACGACGTAAAAGTGGGCGATCAAATCGAAGTATTTGAGGTTGTAGAAGTTAAACGTTCGATTTAATGATTACCTTGTACCTGTCGAAATGTTAAAAGTTGCGGTGAGATTATCCTAGGAAACAGGAATTTAAACATGGCGTGTGTTGGCTTAATATATACGCAGTGTGTCCTTCGAATAAAAGCAAAATCATGTTTGTGTAACTACTACATAATGTAGAAAACATTGGAAAATCTGACCGCACTTTTTTAGTAACTACCTAGAACACTAAAATAACATTTATGACAAGGAGAAATATTCTGCTAAATATTGAATGCGGTTATATTCTGTGATAGGAGATAACCGCTTTAATATATTAGTTTTAAAAAGTTATCCTACTTACATTTTGTATTAACAATAAATCTAACTTAGATGGTAATAAATTTTATGGATAATCTATTAAATCATTATAGTCGTGCCAGCGCTATACCATCATTATTATGTGATTTTTACAAAACATCTCATCGAATGATGTATCCTGAAGGTTCACAAATTCTTTATAGTACATTTACGCCTCGTAGCAATAAACAAGCACCTTATTTAACAAGGGTTGTGTCCTTTGGTTTTCAAGCATTTATTACTAAATATTTAATTCATTATTTTAATGACAACTTCTTTTCTCGAGATAAGGATGAAATTGTTTCTGAATATTCAGCCTTCATAAAAAAGACGTTGCGGTTGGATGATACAGGTGAGCATATTAAACAATTACACGAGCTAGGTTATTTACCCATCAGAATTAAAGCCATTCCTGAGGGAAAAACCGTTGCAATTAAAGTTCCTGTAATGACCATTGAGAATACCCATCCCGATTTCTTTTGGCTGACAAACTATTTAGAAACGCTCATTAATGTCTCACTTTGGCAGCCGATGACATCGGCTTCTATGGCTTTAGCTTATCGAACGGCATTAGTAAAGTTTGCGAATGAAACTTGCGATAACCCAGATCATGTTCCATTTCAATCTCACGATTTTTCAATGCGTGGTATGAGTTCTTTAGAATCGGCGGAAACTTCAGGTGCCGGTCATTTAACCTCTTTTTTAGGTACGGATACAATTCCTGCGATTTCTTTCATCGAAGCCTATTATGGTTCAAAAGAGTTAATTGGCACTTCAATACCGGCTTCAGAACACTCAGTGATGAGCTCACATGGCATTGATGAATTGCCCACATTTCGTTATTTAATGGCAAAATTTCCGAATAGTATGTTATCCATTGTGTCTGACACCACCGATTTTTGGCATAACATTACGGTTAATTTACCTTTATTAAAGGCAGAAATTATGGCAAGACCGGAAAATGCCCGCTTGGTTATTCGCCCTGATAGCGGTGATTTTTTTGCCATTATTTGTGGCGATCCTACGGCTGATACCGAGCATGAACGTAAAGGTTTGATCGCCTGTTTATGGGATATTTTTGGCGGCACAGTTAATCAGAAAGGTTATAAAGTTCTCGATCCTCATATCGGCGCTATTTATGGCGATGGCGTGACCTATGGAAAAATGGTGAAGATTTTAGAGGGGCTGAAAGCCAAAGGCTTTGCTTCAAGCAATATTGTGTTTGGTGTCGGTGCGCAAACCTATCAGCGTAATACGCGTGATACTTTGGGATTTGCCATCAAAGCCACATCTATCACGATTAATGGTGAAGAAAAAGCGATCTTTAAAAATCCTAAAACCGATAACGGCTTAAAAAAATCTCAAAGAGGTCGCGTTAAAGTCCTTTCTTATGATACTTATCTTGATGGGCTAACTGCAAAAGATGATTTTAGCGATGATTTATTAGAAGTACTCTTTGAAGACGGCAAACTGTTACGCCGGACTGATTTTGATCAAATTAGACAAAATTTACTTGCTGGTTCCGGTTAGAAAAATAAAACAACTTTATTGCGGGTTAAAAGGTAAAGAGCGGTCAGATTTTATCGTGTTTTATGAACTGATCGCTTCATTTTAATCCTAGTATCTCACCGCTTCAAAAATACATTATCGGTAAAAAATATTTAACTCAATACAACCTGTCTCAATTTATTGCGATAAACAATCTCAAAAATTCCCCCAAAACAGACCGCACTTTTCACTTTTGGGGGATAAATTTTGCTATAATCCCTCGCTTTAAAACGAATTTTGAAAATAGGAAAAAATGATGGCTCGAGAATTTAAACGCAGCGACCGTGTTGCGCAGGAAATCCAGAAAGAAATTGCGGTGATTTTACAGCGTGAGGTAAAAGATCCGCGCATTGGTATGGTGACGGTATCCGATGTGGAGGTATCCAGTGATTTGGCGTATGCTAAAATTTTTGTTACCTTCTTGTTTGATCATGATGAAAGCGCTATTGCACAAGGGATGAAAGGGTTAGAAAAAGCCGCACCTTATATTCGCACCTTACTTGGCAAAGCTATGCGTTTACGCATTGTGCCGGAAATTCGTTTTATCTACGATCAATCCTTAGTGGAGGGTATGAGAATGTCCAACTTGGTAACAAATGTGGTGCGTGAAGATGAACGCAAACACGTTGAGGACGATCAATAATGTCAAGACCACGCAAGCGGGGACGGGATATTGACGGTGTGTTTTTGTTGGATAAACCGCAAGGGATGTCCTCCAATGAGATTATGCAAAAAGTCAAACGCCTTTTCCAAGCGAATAAAGCCGGACATACGGGGGCGTTAGATCCCTTGGCAACAGGAATGTTACCCATTTGTTTAGGTGAAGCCACCAAATTTTCACAATTTTTACTGGATGCGGATAAGCGCTATTTGGTAACAGCAAAATTAGGCGAACGTACTGATACCTCCGATGCGGAAGGACAAGTAGTGGAAACTCGTGCTGTTAATGTGGAAACGCCACAAATTTTGACCGCACTTGAGCAATTTAGAGGTGATATTTTACAAGTGCCGACCATGTTTTCTGCCTTAAAACATCATGGCAAGCCTTTGTATGAATATGCCCGCCAAGGGATCACCGTAGAGCGAGAAGCCCGCCCGATCACTATCTTTGAACTCAATTTTATTGAATACCATGCTCCTTATTTAACCTTGGAAGTACATTGTTCCAAAGGCACTTATATTCGCACTTTGGTTGATGATTTAGGGGAAGTATTGGGCTGTGGCGCACATGTAACAATGTTACGCCGACTTGCTGTGGCGGATTATCCCATTGAAGCAATGATGAGCTGGGATGAATTGCAAAACCTCGCAGCGAAGCAGGATTTAGCCTTGTTGGATCAGCATTTATTACCAACGGATACGGCGGTGAGTAAATTGCCGGCGTTACATTTGAATGACACACAAAGCCGTGCCATTGGTTTTGGTCAGCGTGTAAAATTTACCAATGAACAGCAGTTACAAGGGCAAGTGCGGTTGTTTTCAGCGGAGAATTTATTTTTAGGTGTAGCACGCATTGAGGGGTATATCATTCATCCTCAAAGATTAATCACACAATCCGTATAATTTCATTTGCCTTTCCTAATAAATTCCAGTAATCTCATCTGTAATTAATTTATTACAATTTATGTAAACGAAAAATTACAGGTGGATTATGGAAGCGCTCAAAGATTTACGTTCCGAAATTGATTCGCTCGATCGCGAACTCATTCAACTTTTTTCTAAACGCCTTAAATTGGTTTCACAAGTCGGCAAAGTCAAACATCAACACGGTCTCCCTATTTATGCACCCGATCGTGAAATTGCTATGTTGCAGGCACGCCGTCTGGAAGCGGAGAAAGCAGGCATTTCACCGGATTTAATTGAAGACGTGCTACGCCGTTTTATGCGGGAATCCTACACCAATGAAAACCAGTTTGGTTTTAAAACCGTCAATCCCAATATTCAAAAAATTGTGATTGTGGGGGGCTATGGAAAATTGGGCGGATTATTTACCCGTTATTTACGCGCCTCAGGCTATCCGATTTCCGTTTTAGAACGTGATGATTGGGATGTGGCAGATCGAATTCTTGCCAATGCGGATGTAGTGATTGTCTCTGTGCCTATTGCCAATACTCTAGAGACCATTGAACGCTTAAAGCCTTATTTAACGGAAAATATGTTACTTGCGGATCTTACTTCCGTGAAACGTGAACCCTTGGAGAAAATGCTGGAAATACACCAAGGGGCAGTAGTGGGCTTGCACCCGATGTTCGGCCCTGATATTGCCAGTATGGCAAAACAGGTGGTGGTATGTTGTGACGGACGTTTTCCTGAACGCTATGAATGGTTGCTGGAACAAATTCAAATTTGGGGAGTAAAAATTCATCAAACCGATGCCATCGAACACGATCATAATATGACTTATGTGCAAGCCTTGCGTCACTTTTCGACCTTTGCCAACGGTTTACACCTTTCTAAACAACCTGTGAATCTCGCTAATTTACTGGCGCTTTCTTCCCCAATTTATCGTTTGGAATTGGCGATGATTGGGCGTTTGTTTGCACAAGATGCCGAACTTTATGCGGATATTATTATGGATAAAACAGAAAACCTAGAGGTGATTGAAAGTCTAAAACAAACCTATGAGAATGCGTTGAAATTTTTTGAAAACCACGATCGTCAGGGGTTCATTGATACTTTTCATCAAGTACGGGAATGGTTCGGTGAATATTCCGAACAATTTTTAAAAGAAAGCCATCAATTGCTACAACAGGCGAATGATTTGAAACAAGGATAGACGAAAAGTGCGGTGAAAATGACCGCACTTTTTCATTAAAGGCAAAGGAGTTTTTGTTGTAACGATTGTAGTGTAAAAGGTTTGATTAGCACAGGAAATTGTTCGGCATTTTCTAATTGCGCCGTGTGGCCTGTGATAAGTAAGATTTTTATTGCAGGGAAGTTTTTCTGTATCCATTTAGCAAGATCTATGCCGGTGAGTTTATCTGATAACATAATATCAGATAATAAATAGTCAATTTTTTCTCCTTGTTCTAATTGTTCAATGGCCTGTTCAGCAGATTCACATAAGATAGGCATATAGCCCAGAACATGGAGTTGCTCCCCAAGGGTTTCACGTAAACTTGTTTTATCTTCGACAATCAAAATCTTATAGCGAACTTCGTTTTTACTAAAGTTTTTTGGCGTTGGTATAGTGGTATTCATGTTCTTTGTAATAGGTAATTGCAAGTGAATTGCCGTACCTTGTGCCGGACAAGAATCAATTTTCACCCGACCTTTCGATTGGCGAATAAATCCATACACCATTGATAACCCCAATCCGCTCCCTCGACCATTTTGTTTTGTTGTAAAAAATGGTTCAAATACGTGGTTTATCGTCTCTTCATCCATACCGCATCCATCATCTATAACAGAAAGTTGAACCATGTGTTCTTGTCGATACGTTCGGGTGACATTAAGGGCCGTTGTTTGGATTGTAATGGTTCCTTGATCGTTCAATGCATCTTTCGCATTTACAATTAAGTTGAGAAGTGCCGTTTCAAGTTGATTTTTATCAATGTAAACAGGGGGTAAATTCTCGCCTAAATCTAACCGCACTTTGATATTTGTCGGAATACTGTGCTTGATTAAATCATTAAACTCTAAAACAAGCCGATTGATATTCAGAGAAATCGGGTGGAGTGGTTGTTTTCTTGCATAAGCCAGCAAACGTTGGGTTAAAGTTGCGCTATTTTCGGCAGCTTTTAAGGCTCGCTGTAAACGTTTTGCTTGCCGTTCATCAAGATGAGCAGGGTTAATTAAATCTAAATTACCAATAATCACGGCAAGAAAATTATTAAAGTCATGGGCAATTCCTCCTGTTAAATGACCAATCGCTCGCATTTTTTGGTTATGAATAATCTCATTTTCCCATTTTTTCCGTTGTGTACGGTCAATTAAAAAAATAACAAATCCGTCTTTTAAGGGGCTAACACGCCATTCTAAGATATATTTTTCATATTGTATTTCAAGAAAGTCTTGTGCTTGGCGAACTTCTGTAAGTAACGTTAAATTAATGGATTGATTGCTCCCCATGACTTTGGTTTGTCGCGAATCAAAGTAACTGGCCAATGAATAAAGGCTGTGTTGTTTGTATTCTGTAAAAAACGGTTGAAGTAATATTTTAAATTGAGCGTTATGAGAAATGAGATTTAACTCTTTATCAAAAATGACTAATCCATCCCTCATGGCTAAAAAAGTCTGTTCGACTAATTCATTTTTTTCTTTCAATAAGGAATCCGTTCGTTCCAGCTCTATTACATTTTGGTAAAACACATCAAAGGTTCTCGCTAAATCACCAATTTCATCGTGACTATGTTGTTGTGGCACTGTCACATTTTTATTGCCTTGCGATAAACACTTTAATGCGTTTGTAATGGAATAAAGTCGTTTTCCAATAAGGGAGTAAATATATTTTGCCCAGATAATGATTAGAAAAATCGTAAAAAGTGAAAATAATAAAATAAATAACGTTAATGTGAATAAATGTTGTTGAACTTGTTCTGAATTAGTATTGGCATTTTCAACTTTGTCTTTGACTAATTGTGTATAGTGTTGGTTTATTTGTTGTACTAAAGCATCAATTTTGAATGTCAGAAATTGAATACGTAAATTAACTTTCTCCAATATTTTTGCATTGTCAATCATGGTGGGAAATTGCTGTTGAAGTTTCATTAATTCTTCATTGATATCCGGAAACTGATGAACAGGAGGAAAGAACAAAAAATTAGCTTGTATTCCTGTAAATACACTCACGGAAAATCGGCTTTTCGTTGCATCTTCAATGAGTTTTTCTACCCGATCAAGCTGTATAAGAAAATTTTGTGGAAATTGATGTTCTGCATCGGCGGACACAACACGTTTTTCTAATCTCTTAATATGTCGAATATAAAGTAACTCCTGGTTTAATTGACTAATCATTGTCGTGTGCAATACATGGCGCTCATGGGTTTGCAATAATAAATCTTGTACACTTTTTTCAAGTAAATCAATATGATGAATAACTTGAGTGAAAATTTCATTGGGTTCCGCAGTGGATTGTTTGGCTTGCTTGAGTAGGTTTTGTAATTCTTCGGCATGATGCGTGAGTGACTTTGATTCTCCTTGATATTCTAAAGCACTGGTGGTTTGTGTTAAACGTTTCGCATAAGTAGAAATTTGTGCAGTTTTAACACCTAATGTCATTGATGAAAACATTTGGTTAAGGGAACGATCACGCAGATTGGATAAAGAATTATAGGTATTATTCAATCCTATAATTGCCGTCATACTAATAGCAATAATAAGTGAAATTACTGTGATTAAAAACAGCATTAAACGAAAACGTACGCTATAAATTTTTGTTGATGTTATCCAATTCTTCATTTTTTTGACCGCACTTTTATACCTATACTGCTTTTGATTATTGTAAGCAGAAATTAATAAAAACAAATAAAGAATATCACCCTTATGATCGTTTTGTGATCTAACTCTCAAATTTGATAAAAAGTAGGAATTATGACAATTATGAATAAGTTTCAACATTTTCTATTCATATTCCTATGATTAAATGTTGAAAATAGTTCAAAGGGAAAGTGATGAAATGCGAGAACATAATTCTAATCAAGTTACCCACCCATTATTAGAAATGAAAGGTATTGCTAAGCGTTTTGGTTCGTTTTATGCGTTACAAGGCGTGGATTTACCCATTTATCGAGGAGAAATTCATGCTTTGATGGGCGAAAATGGGGCAGGGAAAAGCACCTTAATGAAAATTCTTGCCGGTGCTTACACTGCCTCTGAAGGCGATATTTTTATTGATGGAGAACGCTTTGTAATTTCCTCTCCAAAAGATGCCATTAAAGCAGGCATTACTTTGATTTATCAAGAAATTCATTTATCGCCAAATTTAACGGTGGCAGAAAATATTTTTTTAGGTTGTGAAATTAAACATTGGTACGGTCTTGATCGCAAGGCAATGGCAGATATATCACAAAAAGTATTGGAGCGATTAGGCGCACAATTCTCTGCCACTCAAAAAGTGTCATCACTCACCATTGCTGAACAACAGCAGGTTGAAATTGCACGGGCTTTGCATCGTAACAGTCGTGTATTAGTGATGGATGAACCGACCGCCGCATTATCATCTCGTGAAACAGAACGATTATTTGAATTAGTAAAAAAACTGCGTGATGAGGGAATGGCAATTATCTACATTAGTCATCGTATGGCTGAAATTTATGAATTAGCGGATCGGGTGAGTGTGCTACGTGATGGAAAATATGTGGGTTCATTGATTCGTGAAAATGTGGATTCTGCGACTTTGGTTCAAATGATGGTAGGTCGCCCGCTAACCGATTTGTTTAACAAAGAATCTGTTCCGATTGGGGAAGAAGTACTACGAGTGGAAAATCTTGCGGACGGTAATAAAGTGAGAGATGCTTCCCTTGTTGTTCGTGCGGGGGAAATCATTGGTTTATCCGGTTTAGTTGGTGCCGGGCGTTCTGAATTGGCACATCTATTATTCGGCGTTAAACGGGCAACGCAAGGTAAAATTTATCTTAGTGGGGGCGAAATTAGTTTTAATTCGCCACGGGAGGCTATTGCTCATCATGTCGCATTATTGCCGGAAAATCGTAAAGAGGAAGGGCTATTTCTTGATTTAAATATTCTTAAGAATGTAACTATGGCAACCATTGAGCGTGATGCCACAATGTTGGTGATAAACCGAACAAAGGGAAAACGAGCGACTCAGGAAGCCATTGAAGGGCTAAAAATGCGAGTACCCAGTGCCAACGTGAATGTGAGTGGATTATCCGGCGGAAATCAGCAAAAAATATTGCTGTCCCGCTGGGCGGCTATTCATCCTAAATTGTTTATTATGGATGAACCGACACGCGGTGTTGATGTGGGGGCAAAAAGTGAAATTTACCGAATGATGATCGAAATGGCAAAACAAGGCGTAGCAATTTTGATGATTTCCAGTGAACTTCCAGAAATTGTGGGAATGAGTGATCGTGTTTATGTAATGCGCGAGGGTTATATGGTCGGTGAATTGACGGGAAATAATATTAATCAAGAACAAATTATGGCATTTGCTTGCGGTGCGCAATAAATAAAAAATCAAATGAAGGATTAAATCTTAAAAGAGAGGTAAAAAATGGGAACAGCACAATCAACCAGCGTTGGGTTTAAGAAAATAGCATTAGCTGATGCGATGCAAGCGATGGGGATCTTGCCGATTTTAATTTTAATTGTCATCGTTTTTTCTTTTGTTGCTCCTAATTTTATGACGGAAGCTAATGTTATGAATATTACCCGTCAAGCCTCCATCAATATTGTCCTTGCCGCCGGAATGACTTTTGTGATTTTAACCGGTGGGATCGATCTTTCAGTCGGTTCTATTCTTGGTGTAACGGCGGTGATGGGGTTAGTGGCATCATTAAATCCGGCATTAGCAGATTTCGCAGTCCCAATCGCTTTACTTGCAGGATTGGGAATGGGCGTATTCAATGGTTTACTTGTTGCTTATGCAGGCTTACCTCCGTTCATTGTTACCTTAGGCACTTACACGGCATTGCGTGGCGCAGCTTATTTAGTCGCAGATGGTACTACGGTAATCAATTCAAAAATCTCATTTAGCTGGATTGGTAACGGCTACCTTGGTTCTGTTCCTTGGTTGGTGATCATTGCTTTTGCCGTGATTGCAATCTGTTGGTTTATTTTACGTCGTACGACTTTGGGCACTCATATTTATGCAGTTGGAGGAAATTTACAAGCGGCCCGTTTAACCGGTATTAAAGTTTCTTTAGTATTAATTTTTGTTTATGCCACCAGTGGCTTGTTGTCAGGTCTTGGAGGCGTAATGAGTGCATCACGTTTATACAGCGCCAATGGTAATCTTGGTGTCGGCTATGAACTTGATGCAATCGCAGCCGTTATTTTAGGGGGAACCAGTTTTGTCGGGGGGATTGGTACGATCACCGGAACATTGATTGGTGCATTAATTATTGCGACCTTAAATAATGGTATGACATTAATGGGCGTGTCATATTTTTGGCAACTCGTCATCAAAGGTGGGGTTATTGTCGTGGCAGTATTAATCGACAAATACCGTACTCGCTCAGCATAATATTTACTTCAACATAGGAGAAAATCGTCATGAAATTAAAAACTTTAGCTGTATCGTTAATGTTAGCCATCGCACCTTTTGCTCAAGGGAAAGAATTAAATTCTATCGGTGTGACGGTTGGAGATCTTGCTAATCCGTTTTTCGTACAAATTGCAAAAGGGGCGGAATTAAAGGCGAAAGAATTGGCGGGTGATAAAGTTAATGTTGTCTCTGTATCCAGTGGTTATGATTTAGGGCAGCAAGTGGCGCAAATCGACAATTTTATTGCCGCAAAAATGGATATGATCATTTTAAATGCGGCAGACTCCAAAGGGATCGGCCCTGCAGTACAACGTGCACGTGATGCCGGAATTGTCGTTGTTGCCGTTGATGTGGCGGCAGATGGGGCAAATGCCACCGTAACCTCAAATAACTATCAAGCCGGAGAAATTGCCTGCCAAACCATTGTAGATAAATTAAATGGTAAGGGAAATGTTGTCATTATTAACGGGCCACCGGTTTCAGCAGTACAAGATCGTGTTCAGGGCTGCCAAGATGTGTTTGCGAAACACAGTGAGATCAACGTGCTATCCCATAACCAAAATGCGAAGGGAAGCCGAGAAGGCGGATTGGAAGTGATGACATCATTATTAATCGCTCATCCAAAAATTGATGCCGTATTTGCAATTAATGATCCGACCGCAATTGGTGCGGATTTAGCGGCTAAACAGGCGCAACGCAATGAATTCTTTATTATGGGCGTGGATGGTTCACCTGATGGTGAAGAAGCATTAAAATTATCCGATAGCCTATTTCGTGGTACTCCTGCACAAGATCCTCAAGTGATGGCGGCAGAGGCGGTAAAAATCGGTTATGATATTTTACAGGCTAAACCGGCACCTAAAGAGGCGGTGTTAATTCCGGTGAATTTAATCACTCGTGAAAATATCACGGATTATAAAGGTTGGACAGTAAAATAAAACGACGAAAAATAGAGGGCAGATCTAAGATCTGCCTTAAAGATAAAAAAGTGCGGTCACAAAAAACAATGTTTTTTGAACGTTGGCTTTGCCAACGATCTCGTTAGAGATGAACAAACGAGTGAACGAGTTTGTGAATAATTTTTCACTGTGTTTTAACAGGATTCTACGATTGCATTAAACAAATAACCTATTCCCCTTATTGTTTGGATATAACGAGGATTTTTAGAATTCGGCTCAATTTTTTTACGCAAACGCATAATGAGTACATCAATAGTTCGGTCGAAAATATCCAAACTTTCAGAGTGTGTTAATTCAAGTAATTTTTGACGGGAAAGCACTTTTTGAGCATGGCTGATTAGCGCATACAGTAGAGTGTATTCACCTTGAGTGAGTATAATTTCTTGTTTTTGTGGTGAATATAATTTGTGATTTTCCGTATCAAATAACCAATGATCAAACTGAAAACCGTGACGAATCGGTATATTGGAAAAAGGCTGAAGTTGATGGTGACGTAAGGCAACTTTTGCTCTTGCAACAACGACTCTGGGATAAAAAGGTTTCGAGATATAGTCATCTGCACCCATTTCTAATCCCACAACAATATCTGATTCTGAATCCAAACCGCTTAACATAATAATTGGGATTGAAGTGAGTGACTTTAAATGCTGTAGTAAAGTAAGTCCATTGACATCAGGTAAAATAAGATCGAGAAAAATAAGTGAGAATGTTGGGGTGGTTTGGAGTAATGCTAAGGCTTGTTTGCCTGTATTGACCGCTGAAACAGCATAGCCGTGTTCTTCAAAAATATCGGTGAGTAGTTCACAGATTTGGATATCGTCATCAATAACAAGAATAGATAAATTTGATGGCATTGCTTATCTCACGAATTTAATTAGTAGAAAAGGGGCGTGACAATTTTTGCAGAAACATAGTAAAAACAACATGTTCATAAGCCCTAAAAGTATATACAAGTTTTTAGAAAAAACATATTTTAAATTTTAAGTCCGGTAAACAGGAGGGGAATATGCGTATTGGGATTGATTTAGGTGGCACTAAAATAGAAGTCATTGCGTTATCTCATCATGGGGAAACATTATTTAGAAAACGTATTCCGACACCAAGAGGTTCTTACGAAGCCACGCTTACTGCCATTAAAAGTTTGGTTGATGAGGCTGAACAAGAAATGGGGCAAACGGGAACGGTTGGTGTGGGGATTCCCGGCACGATTTCACCTTTTAGTTTTAGAGTAAAAAATGCCAATTCTGTTTGGTTAAACGGTCAACCGCTAGATAAAGATTTATCTCAAGTATTGAATAGAGAAGTGCGTATTGCCAATGATGCTAACTGTATGACCGTTTCTGAAGCAACTGACGGTGCCGGCGCAGGAAGTGCGGTCGTTTTAGCGTTAATTTTGGGGACAGGTTGTGGTTCCGGCATTGTGATCAATGGTAAACCCCATAATGGTGGTAACGGTATTGGTGGGGAGTGGGGGCATAATCCTTTACCTTGGATGGATGAAGAAGAGCAACAAATTGCTCAAACGTCACCTTGTTATTGCGGTCGCTCCGGTTGTATTGAACAATTTGTTTCCGGTACAGGGCTTTGTGATGATTATACACGTCGCTCAGGGAAACAGTTAAAAGGGCATGAAATTGTGGCTCTCGCAGAGCAGGGGGATGAACTGGCAGAACAAACTTTGCAGGCTTATGAACGCCGTTTAGCAAAAGCACTTTCTGCTTATGTCAATGTGCTTGATCCTGATGTAATTGTATTTGCCGGCGGAGTATGTAATATTGATCGTCTTTATCATAATGTCCCTAAATTAATGCCAAATTATATCTTTGGCAAAGAATTTCATACTCCTATTCGTAAAGCTTTACATGGTGATTCCAGCGGTGTCCGAGGTGCAGCTTGGTTGTGGCCTTTGTAATTCGATTTACGATTATTTTTTCATTCCTTTTTTCAATGCTTATCATGATGAAAAAATCCACCGTTTGTTTTAAACGGTGGAGCAATTTTAAAATATTATCCAGCTAAATTAGCTTCCATTAGAACTGATAATTTAAGCCTACACGTAATTCACGCCCTACACCGGGTAGCACATTTGGACGTTGGCTGTGTGGATAATAGAATTTATTAAAGGCATTATTAAGTGAAACATTGATATTTAATTGATCGTTATTCAATGGTTTCCAGTTTACATAGAAATCATGCACGCTATAACCTGAACGTACAATATCCGAACCTGTTTCATTATCACGCACCAAAACAGAGCCTTTCGCTTTCTGAACGGTACGATTACGCCAACCGAGTTCTAGGTTAGGATCTTCAAAGCGATAGGATAGCGCAGCTGTCCATGTACGACCTACTTTTACAGCAAACTCAGGGTTTGAGCTAAGCAATTTTTTAGGGTGGGTATCATAAATACGTGGGTTACTTTCAGCCACACCAACACGGGCGGTAAATCCACCAGTGGTGTAGCCTGCATTGAGCTCGTAACCACGGTTTTTAATAAAGCCGGCATTCACTGATTCTCTTATACCACCGATATGTCTATCTTGTGGGTTTGCCAGTGCATCATTGATACGTTGCCAGAAATAGCTTCCTTCTAATGTGAAGCCCGCATAATTATAGTTAAAACCAATTTCCGTATTACGTGCACGTTCAGCGACCGTACCGTCAGCAATAGATACAATACCTCGTTTTCCATGAGTCATTAATGCATCATAAAGACGTGGGCTACGGGTTGCATAGTTATGATTTGCACTCAAACTTAATCCTTCGGTTGCTTGCCAAATTACACCAAAGCTAGGATTGAATTTACCATCAGAAACAGATTTGTTATCCGTTGCTTTAAAATTAAAGTAGTCATAGCGTAAACCTGTCGTAAAGATGAAGTCGCCTAGCGCAGTGATCGCTTCAACGTAAGCACCTGTATCTTCTTTGCTTGGTTCAACTAAATTAGGACGGAAGAATGTATGAGGTGTAATTTTTTGGTGACGATAATTTAATCCATATTTGAGTAAAACCGAATCGCCAATATCAGAGTCAAAATTGATATTCGCCCCTTTAGTCGTGATTCTTGTGGTGGTTGGACCGGCAACGTTGCCACAGTAGCCACAACCGGAATCATCTGCTGAATAACGTTTATCCTGCATAATATAAGCATTAGCCGTTAGTTCTTTGATAAAACCTAGTTTTTTACCTGTATATTCAAGATTGGTATTACTCTTACTTGTTTCACGATAAGTTGGCTTTTGACGTTCTAAAGAAAGTCTTCCTCCTGTAACTGTAAATTCCTCACGTACGGTACGTACACCACGATGTTCGTCTTTAAGGTGGCTTAATACTATGCGGTGATTTCCATCACCAAAAGTGCCGCCTAATTTGATTAGATAATTGCGTTTATCTAAAGCGCTATAAGGCACGGTATCCCCACCCTCAATATTGCGGTAGTTTTTACCCGGTTTGTAGTTATCATCATCGGTTCTTGCATAAGATACTAATGCATCAAAGTTGCCTGATTTACCAAAAGCCGTTGCACCGTAGCTATAACCGTCATTGGATGAAAACCCGGTATTTAAACGGAAGCCGTAATCTTTCTCATTCCCTTTGAGTAAATCAAGGGCATCGACTGTTTTAGCGATAATTGCACCATTTGTTGCCCCAATACCGGCACTTGCAGAGCCAGCTCCTTTTTGTACGGAAACGCTTTTTAATAAAGCCGGATCAATAATGAAACGCCCTTGGTGATATAAAATTTGGCTATCGGAATAAGCATTATCTACTTTAATATCAACAGAATTTTGCCCCATACCACGGATTGTAAGGAATTGAGAAGTTCCGTTTCCACCGCCGAAATCAATAGACGGTTCTTTGGCTAAGAAACTACGTAAATCGGTAGCGGTGCTTTCGCTACGCTCTTGCATTGTGACGATATTTGTCTGCACTTTGGTACCTTGACGATCCGTCACAGTAATTTCATCTAACGTGGTACTTGAACCGGTATTTGCCAAAGCTGAACTTGCAGTTAATACACTCATCACAACAAAACTGATGTGTGTAAGGCTAAATTGTTTTCCTTGCATACATTTCCTTATAAATGAAAAATAATAGTTGTCTTACTTACATAGTAAGTTACGAAATCACTAGTGATATAAATCTATACAAAACTAAATGATAATAATTATTATAATTTATTTTATTTTTATCTCAAGAAAATAATGATGGTAATAGGCATATATCATTGCACTAATTTAATGGGGGAGAGTTAGGAATAATCAAAACAAGGCTGGCTTAGCCTCAAGTTTTACAAGGAAAAGGCAACAAGAAACTATAGATTATTTCTTGTTGCCTTAAATTTTCTTAAAACCAACCGCACTTCACTTTACAATCTCATAGCAGGGTTCATAGGCATTTCCTGTAGGCAATTTCATTCGGTGTTGTTGGATGAAATCTTGTAGTACGGTATCGACTTTTTCCATTAAAGTGCGGTCGCCTTTTAGTTTGAATTTTCCTAATTTGGCAATGGCATCTTGCGTTTGAGGTTTGATATTACCGGCGACAATACCTGAAAAAACTTGGCGGAGATTTGCCGTTAAATCCATGTTTGATTGATTAAAATGTAACGCCAAATTTGCCATGTTCTCGTGAGTCGGTTCAAAAGGATGTTGGAAACGCGGATCAATTTTTAACGACCAATTAAATCCGTAGGAATCGTTTGTTTGGCAACGTTGGGTTTTCACATCTTCCATGGCTTTTTTCATATGACGTGCTACGGTAACAGGATCATCAATCACAATGGTATAAAGTTTTCGGGCTTCTTCGCCGAGAACTTCGCCAATAAAACGATCAATGGTGGCAAAATAATTTGCACTTTCTTTTGGTCCCGTCAAAATCACCGGTAAATGCTGTGCTTTATTTTCCGGATTGAGTTTTACACCAAGCACATAGAGTAATTCTTCAAATGTACCGGGGCCGCCCGGGAAAATCAAAATACCGTGTCCCATACGAACAAAAGCCTCTAGGCGTTTTTCAATGTCCGGCATAATAATCAACTCATTGACAATAGGGTTAGGCGGTTCTGAGGCAATAATGGACGGCTCGGTAATACCCACAAAACGGCTGTTTTTATAACGTTGGTTGGCGTGTCCGATTGCCGCACCTTTCATTGGTGCTTCCATTACACCTGTGCCACAACCCGTGATAATATTCATCTCCCGTGAACCCAATTCTAATCCTACCTGACGACAATATCGGTATTCCACCTCATTAATCGAATGGCCGCCCCAACATACGACTAAATTGGGATGTTCTCCCACAATTAATGCTTTAGCATTGCGTAAAATAGAGAAAACTTGGTTGGTAATTTGTTTGCTATCTTGTGGTTCAGCCCCGTGATGTAAAACATTTGCAAACAAAATATCACGCAATACAGCAAAAAGATGGTATTGAATATTGGTGATTATTTTATCATCTACAAAGGCACGTTCCGGTGGATTATGAAGTTCTAAACTCACGCCACGTTCGCGTGCCACAAGGTGAATATCAAAATCTGCATATTGTTGTAACAATGCACGGCTATCATCAGTGATTGCACCGGAATTAAGCACGGCAAGGGAACTGTTTCGATAAAGCTGGTATAATTCTGATTGCACCGTTTTAGTGAGGTGTTCCACTTCAAGATGAGAGAGTAACGCCATACTGCCTTTCGGATTGATAAAATGAATATTTGACATAATAATCCTTATTGTCTGGCTAAACGTAAATTTTTCGGTAAGGTTTCAAAGTTAGAGCGGAAGGGATTAATATCCAAACCGCCACGGCGGGTATAGCGGGCGTAAACCGTAAGTTTTTCCGGTTTGGCATAGTGCATTAAATCGCAAAAAATACGCTCTACACACTGCTCGTGAAATTCGTTGTGCTGACGGAAAGATATAACGTAACGCAATAATTTTTCCTGATCAATTTTTTTACCAACATAGTGAATTTGAAGGGAACCCCAATCCGGTTGATTGGTAATTAAACAATTTGATTTTAATAAATGACTGACTAAATATTCTTCTACTACTTCATCAGATACGCAATTTTCTAGCCAGCCCGCATTAAATTGATAGTCAGTAATTTCAATGTCTTGATCATCGATACATTCACCTTGTAGCAGATCAATTTGTTGTGTTTGAAAAAACGCAAGCGGATTTAACCGCACTTTCACTTCGCCTTGGGCACATTCTGCTAAATCTTGTTGCATAATTTGTGCCACTTGCTTGAAGTCGATGAATTTAGTTTGGTTAAAACTGTTTAAGTAGAGTTTAAAACTTTTAGATTCAATTAAATTTTGGCTTTGGTGATCTAAGTAGATATCCGCTATCGCCACCTGTGGCACACCTTTTTCATTAAGCCATGAAATTTCATAGGCTGTCCAAATATCGGCACCGATTGTGAAGGGCGGCGTTTTGGTAATGTCTAGCTCATCACGGTTCAAGGCTCTAGGTACCGCCTGCAATAAAGTGCGGTCATATTCGTCGGCATATTCGGTTTTTTGTCCGAGTTTAAGTGAGGCTAATCCGTAATCTTGCTTGTTCATTGTTTTTCCTCGCTATAAAAAATTCCACGAAATGTTCGAGATCAATCGACATTGATCACATTTAAAATGAAATATCTCAAAAATGGGTTTCTTTAACGTCCAATTACCGCCACATTCCGGGCAGTGGCGATGTTGCTCATTTTCAAGGGATTGACCGCCTACACGATACAGATAATAGTAGGTGGGAATATGGCTTATTTTTTCGATTTCTTGCGCTAAATAGCGACCATGTTTTGCCAATGTGTTTTGATGATCGGCTATTTCTTTTAATGCTTGATGTTCCAAGATTGCCCCATTCATTTGAAGTTGATCGCAGGCTTGCCAGTTTTCCTGCCATTTGATCACATCTTGGCTCAAGTGCGGTTGGTTTTGAAGTTGTTTATAAAGGGGAATTGGGGAAAAATTTTCGCCACTATGAAGGGGAGAGCAGCTTTGCAAATGGGTCGTATAAAGCATTTGCCACGCAGGATAAGAATTTGAGGCTGTTTGATCACTATTGAGATCATCACCAATCAATTGAAAACCCTCAAAAATCAGACCACACTTTTCTGCATGTTGTAATGCGTGATTGGCCTCTAAATTATTATTTTGTGGCAAAAGGCTGTCTTTTTCCGGGCAAATGACACGCATAGCAAAGCCTTGTTGCCCGTTTTCCTCCGCTAAATAGAGCGGAATTTCACGCCCGATAATCTGACCGTTATAACGCCATTGATCAATGATCGCATTCAACAAACGGCTTTGTTCAGCAATATCATTTTCAAGTGCGGTCAATTTGAAGAAAGTTTCGATTAAGTACATTGTTGTTTTAATTGTTCTCTAATTTGATTTAAGCCGTTTAAGCGGGTTTCGCTTAATCGTTGTGCAATACCGAGTTCGGTAAAAAAAGCGGTGAGATCAAATTCACTTAATTCCTCGGCAGTCTTGCCATTGATTTTTTCCAGTAAAATCCAAAGTAACCCGTTCATAATGCGTGATTCGCTGAAAGCATTGAATTGAAAAGTGCGGTCATTTTGAGGGCGAATTTGAAACCACATTTGTGCTTCACAACCGGTAATTTGTTGCATATTAGCGAGTTCATCATCACTTGGGCGGGGCAAATTTTTTCCCGCTTGAATAATCTGGCGATAACGTTCTTCCCAGTTTTTTGCAAGTTTTAATTGGTCGATCATTGTAAAAGTTCCAAAGCTTTATCCAGTACAGCGAAGAATTGTGCCACATCCTCAGGCGTATTGTAAGGGGCAAAAGAGAGCCGTAAGGTTGTTCGTTCTCCTAGTCTTGCCAAATAGGGCTGAGCGCAATGTTCCCCCACACGCAAAGCAATATTTTGTTCGCTGAGTAATGTGGAAAGATCCGAGCTCTCTATGTCATCAAAAACAAAACACACAATACTACTCGGTTGTGGAGAATTAAATAATCGACAATTTGCATAATTTTTTAACCGTACTTTGACAGATTCCGCCAATGCCACAGCATGTTGTTCTGCTGAGTCAAAATCCCATTGAGATAACCAATCCAAGACCGCATTAAAACCAATCACGCCTGCAATATTAGGAGTGCCGGCTTCAAGCCGATAGGGTAAATCAGAAAAGGTGATATTTTCTGCTGACACGCGATCCACCATTTTGCCACCGAAAAAGAGCGGTTGGAGTCGAGAAAGTGCGGTCAGTTTTCCGCTTAAAATACCGATTCCATTTGGACCATAAATTTTATGGGCGGAAAAGCAGAGAAAATCTGCATCAAGCTCTTGCAGATCAAGCTTAATATGGCTGATTGCTTGGGCGGCATCGACTAAAACAAGGGCGTTGCTATACTGGCGAATAGATTGAATTAAGCGTTTAACAGGCTGTTCCGTTCCGGTGACGTTTGAAACAAAGTTTAATGCCACCAGTTTTGTGCGTTCATTGAGAACATTTTTTAGTGCGGTTTCGTCAATAAGCCAATTATCTAAAATAGGCAAAATCCGAATTTTTGCACCGCACTTTTTGGCGGTTTCGTGCCAAGTGACAAAATTAGCATGGTGATCCGCCTGACTGATCAGAATTTCATCACCTGCTTTTAAATGGGGTAATAACCCGTTCGCCACTAAATTGATCGCGTGGGTCGTTCCCGATGTCCAAATCACGGCTTTTTCATTTTCCGCATTGATAAGTCTTTTTACTTGTGTGCGGGCTTGTTCATATTGGGCAGTTTGCTCTGCATCATATTGGCTGCGATGCACCGAACCGGCAGAGGCATAAAATTCAGCGGTATGTTCAATTAATACATTAGGTTTCAATGCCGTAGCGGCGTTATCTAAATACACGGTGGCATTGGGGCTTTTAAAATAAGGGAAATGTTCTTTAAAAGATTGATAATCAAAAGCCATATTTTTTCTCCTGTTTGCGCCATTCATGGGGGGAAATGGGGAAACGATCAGCCCATAAGCCTAATCGTTGTGCTTGTGCTTTTTCTTGAGCGTATAAATAAATGGGGTGGTGAAGGTATTGATTATACGCCCAAGCCATACCGGATTTCACCATTTCAAGATTAATGTTTTTACCGTTGTAATAAACGGTCGCAAGCGTGCGTTTATAGCGATCTTGACCACTTATTTTTAAGCTAACCCTACGTTTATAAATCAGCTTTGAAAGCTGCTGTTTGGATTTCTTCCCAAAAGGTTGATTTCTTTCCGGTGCATCAATTTCTTCCAAACGGATTTTAATCGGCTTATTTCCTATCATAAGACAAGTGATGGTATCGCCATCACTGATCCCTACCACAAGGCAGTTGTTGGAAGGATAAGAATGGGCAGAAAGTGCGGTTAAAAAAACAAATGAAATTAAAAGGATATTTTTAATCATAGGATTAATGAAAGATAAAAGGTTTTATTTCGGCGAATTATTGAAAATTTTTACACTTTGGAAAATGAGTTAGCATTGTAGCAAATTACAAACCCAATGAACCAGCGTTATGATTTTTGATCAAACGCATAAATTCCTGTATTTTTCAAGAAAAAGGGTAGTAAAGGGCGGAAAAATAGGCGTAAAATATTTTTTAAATGTTGTTGAAAAAGTTGAAAAGGAAAAAGATGTTATACAAGCTGTTTCTTTTGGTTCGTTCCTTATTAATTCTTTACATTATGCTTTATCTCGGTAATCAAATTGCCTATTTTATCCCTGTTGGTGTACCCGGTAGTATTTGGGGATTGCTGTTGCTTTTCGTTGGCTTGACGACCAAAATTATTCCTTTGGAATGGATTTATTTGGGGGCAAGTTTATTGATTCGTTATATGGCGATTTTGTTTGTCCCTGTGAGTGTGGGAATTATCAAATATTCCGATTTATTATGGGAACAAATGAATATTTTGATAATTCCTAATGTTGTCAGCACCTGTGCCACGCTTGTTTTTATCGGTATTGTGGCGAATATGATGTTTGAGCATCAATCGTTTCGTCATAAACGTAAAAAAGTTTTAGCCAAAAGGGCGACAGAAAAAAATAAATATATTAATTAGAGTCAAACTATGAATTATCCCCTTTATTTTTATACTTTTTTAACAATTTTCGGATTTTGGCTTGCTCTCCAAATTAGTAAACGTTGGAAATCAATCATTTTTAACTCATTTATTCTTACCGTGTTAATTTTGGTTGTGATTTTGGTGGCGGGGAAAATTCCTTATGATGACTATATGAAAGGCAATGCTCCAATTAACCACTTATTAAGCCTAAGCATCGTGGCACTCGCTTTACCGCTCTATGAGCAATTAAGACAAATTGCCAAACAGTGGCGTATTATTCTTTCCGTTGTTGTCCTCGCTTCTATTTTTTCTATGTTTACCGGTGCAATCCTTGCGTTAATTTTAGGGGCAACACCGGATATGGTGGCTACTGTGCTACCAAAATCCATTACGACGCCGATTGCAATGGAGGTTTCCGCTCATTTAGGCGGGATTCCTGCCGTTACCGCAGTAGGTGTTGTGCTTGCCGGTTTGCAGGGTTCGATTTTCGGTTATTTGATTTTGCAAAAAATAGGGTTACGTCACCAAGAGGCGATAGGCTTATCGGTTGGTTCTATTTCTCACGCATTAGGTACTGTAAGTTGTATGGAAATTAATCTGAAAGCGGGGAGTTATAGTTCGATTTCTTTGGTACTTTGTGGCATTATCAGTTCTATCCTTGCACCATTGGTGTTTAAAATGATTTATTTGTTTGTATAAACCTTATGAAAAATACCTTGTCACCTAGTTGGACTGAACGATTTATTCCCGATTTACCCCGTGAGAAAGATCATCGTCCGCCATTTCGTCGGGATCGCGGACGGATTCTGCATTCTGCCGCATTTCGTTGTTTACAAGCCAAAACCCAAATTCACGCTATTGGTGAAAATGATTTTTATCGAACCCGTTTAACTCATTCTCTGGAAGTAGCACAAATTGGGAGTAGTTTGGTGGCGCAACTTAAATATGCTGAAGCATTTAGCCATTTATCCAAACAATTAAATTGGGAACAAACGGAGCTACAAAAACAGCTTAAAGGGTTGTTACCCAGCAATGATTTAATCGAAAGCCTTTGCTTTGCCCATGATATTGGTCATCCGCCTTTTGGACATGGGGGGGAAGTGGCATTGAATTTTATGATGCATCAAAATGGCGGTTTTGAAGGTAATGCGCAAACTTTTCGAATTTTGACAAAGCTCGAACCTTATACAGAAAATGCCGGAATGAATTTAACACGCCGCACATTGCTTGGGGTGATCAAATATCCAACAATTTTAGATACCGCATCTCCACAATATGAGTATTTACCTCATTTAACCCAAGTTGATGCCCGTTATGTGAAAATTAGCGATTGGAAACCGGGTAAAGGTATTTTTCGTGATGATTTAGCGATGTTTCATTGGTTGTTGCAAAATCTCTCTGAAAATGACCGCACTTTATTTACTTCAGTGCAAAAAGTGCGGTCAAATCCTGCCGAGTTTTTAAAAACCGGATTTAAATCTCTTGATTGCAGTATTATGGAATTAGCAGATGATATTGCTTACGCCGTGCATGATTTAGAAGACGCTATTGTCACCAAAATGGTGAATCAGCACCAATGGCAAGAAGCCCATTCAGCACTGGAGAAAATCCCTTATCCATGGTTACAAAAAAATATCCAAAGTATTAGCCAAGGGCTCTTTTCTGACAAACATTTTGAACGAAAAAATGCTATAGGGGCATTAGTAAATTTTTTTATTATCAATGTTCGTTGGACATTAACCGATAATTTTGATGAACCTTTGTTACGTTATAACGCAGAGTTACCGGAAGAGGTGGTGATGGCACTTGATGTATTTAAAAAATTCGTTTGGAAATATGTTATCCGTGGTGTTGATACGCAGAGAATTGAATACAAAGGGCAGAGAATGCTGACAGAAATGTTCCAAATTTTTGAATCCGATCCGATTCGTCTTTTATCTCGTCATACCGCTGAAGAATGGCAAAACACTCCGGATGAACAGAAAAAGCGTGTGATTTGTGATTATATTGCGAGTATGTCGGATGCCCATGCAATGAGAGTTTATCAACAATTATAATGAAAAGAAAAGGACGAAAAGGGACGCAGGGGGCGTCCTTTAGTTTAGGGTATAAAAAAACCGCTATCCATTGTGAATAGCGGAGGAGGTCTTAAAATTAAATAACAATTTAAAAAACTGCAAACATGCAGTGCACTAGCAATTTATCAGACTGTTATTTTGTGAGTTAGTTCACATTTCTTTAAAAAATAATAAAAAAATTTAATAAACATCTAGTTTTTTGTAAAAGCAAGGATTTGTGCTTCAATTCCTTCCGCATCTAGCTGCAATTCATGCAACATTTCTTGTTGTGAACCTTGTGGAATAAAGTAGTCAGGCAAACCAAGCTGTAAAAGTGCGGTTCGTTTTGCTGATGAATTTAATACTTCCGCCACCGCCGATCCTGCACCGCCTTGAATCGCATTTTCCTCTAATGTCACTAAATAATCGTGGGTTTGTGCGAGTATGTTTATCATTTCTACATCAATCGGTTTCACAAAACGCATATCTACGACTGTTGCATTTAATTTTTTGGCGGCTTCTAAGGCGGCAGGTAGAAGCGTACCAAAATTTAGAATCGCAATTTTTTGCCCTTCCTGAACCAAACGGGCTTTACCGATAGGCTGTATTTCCAAAGGCGTTAATTCCACGCCTAAAGCATTACCGCGAGGATAACGTACTGCGGCAGGTTTACCGCATTTATAGCCGGTATAAAGCATTTGGCGACATTCATTTTCATCACTTGGTGTCATAATAATCATATTGGGAATACAACGCATAAAACTTAAATCAAATGCACCTTGATGGGTTTGTCCGTCTGCCCCTACTATACCGGCACGATCGATAGCAAATAAAACCGGAAGATTTTGAATAGCCACATCATGAATTAACTGATCGTAAGCACGTTGTAAAAATGTTGAGTAAATGGCGACAACCGGTTTATAACCGCCAATCGCTAAGCCGGCGGCAAAAGTTACGGCATGCTGTTCTGCGATGGCAACATCAAAATACTGTTCAGGAAAACGTTGGGAGAACTCAACCATTCCTGAACCTTCCCGCATCGCCGGTGTAACGCCGATAGTTTTGGGATCATTTTCCGCCATTTCACAAAGCCAATCACCGAAAATTTTGGAATAAGTCGGTTTTGCATTTGATTTTGGCAATTCGCCACAAGCCGGATCAAATTTTGGTACGCCGTGGAAGCCTATCGGATCTTTTTCTGCGGGGGCGTAGCCTTTACCTTTTTTCGTTTTAATGTGTAAGAATTGAGGACCTTTTAAATTCCTCATATTGCTTAAAGTGGCAACTAATTCATCAATATTATGTCCATCCACCGGACCAATATAATTAAAACCAAGCTCTTCAAATAACGTACTTTCCGGCGAGAACATGACCCCTTTCATATGTTCTTCGGTTTTTTTCATAAAATTTTTAACGGTTGGTACTTTGTTCAGAATTTTTTTACTGCCATCCCTTACCGTAGAGTAAAAAGAACCAGAGAAAATACGCGCCAAGTGATTATTTAGTGCGCCCACATTTTCTGAAATTGACATCTCGTTATCATTTAAAATAACCAACATATCTGTGTGCAACGCTCCAGCATGGTTTAATGCTTCAAATGCCATACCGGCGGTGATTGCCCCATCTCCAATGACACATACGGTTTTACGCCCCGCATTTTCGCGTTCTGCCGCCAAAGCTATTCCTAGTCCGGCACTGATAGAAGTAGAGGAGTGCCCTACGCTTAAGACATCAAATTCACTTTCTTCACGCCAAGGGAAAGGATGAATACCGTCTTTTTGACGGATTGTGGACATTTGATCTCGGCGACCGGTAAGAATTTTATGAGGATAAGCTTGATGCCCCACATCCCAAATAAGTTGATCGAATGGCGTTTTATACACATAGTGCAATGCAACAGTAAGTTCTACCGTTCCTAGTCCAGAAGCCAAATGACCGCTGCTCTGACTAACACATTCCAAAAGATAACTACGTAATTCATTGCAAAGTTGTGGTAATTGGTTTTTATTTAAAAGACGTAAATCTTCCGGTGAATTAATAAGGGATAAAATAGGGTAGTTGTTCATGTTGGTTATTCCCAAAAATTTGTGATTATTAACCGCACTTTTTGTTAATTTGTGACGCGGTCTCAATTAACTTTTTCTTGTAATGATAAATTTAGCCAAGGAACGAAGTGCGTTGGTATCAAAGGGGATTTTATCCAATTCGGATAGCGCGGTTTGGTATAAATCTTGAGCTTTTTGCTTTGCCCCCTCCAATCCGAGGAGTTTCGGGTAAGTATTTTTACCCAAGCTTAAATCCGAACCGACAGGTTTGCCAATTTCTTCACTGTTGCCTTCAATATCTAAAATATCATCCTGTACTTGAAAGGCGAGCCCAATGGCTTCGGCATAACGCGTTAGCGATTGTTCTAATGTGCTATCTGCAAAATGTGGGGAACAAATAAATCCCAGTTTTAAGGCAGCAGTAAGCAATGCACCGGTTTTATTACGATGGATTATTTCCAGTTCTTCAAGACTGATTTGTTTATGTTCAGAAATTAAATCCAAACTCTGCCCTAAACACATACCTTGTACACCGGAAGCTTGGGCTAAAGTCTGAACTAACGCCAGTTTTTGTTCCGCTGAAATGTGAGGCGTTTGGGTGAGAATATCAAAGGCGAAAGTTTGCAGTGCATCACCGGCTAAAATTGCGGTGGCTTCATCAAAAGTAATATGACAGGTTGGATGACCCCGACGTAAATCGTCATTATCCATTGCCGGTAAATCATCATGAATTAAGGAATAAGCGTGAATGGTTTCAATGGCAGCAGCGGCATAATCTAAAGATTGTTCATTTGCACCGAGCATTTCTCCCGTTGCATAAACTAAAAAAGGCCGAACCCGTTTTCCTCCCAGCAATAAACCATATTTCATCGCATCACGTAATGGTGCACCATGATTTTCAATTTCATCAAATTGTGCCTCTAAAAATAAATTAATCCGTTGTTGAATATTTTTGGATTGTTGTGGAAATTGGTTCATTTTACTCGCTTCCTTGATAATCACTCAAAGGTGCATCTTCACTTTTTTGCAAAAGAATTTGAATACGCTGTTCTGCTTGTCGTAAACGCTCTTGACCCAGCTGTGCCAATTTTATTCCCTGTTCAAATTCTTTTAACGCCTCTTCTAAAGGCAATTCGCCACTTTCTAAACGAGAAACAATGGTTTCCAGTTGCATCAATGTGGTTTCAAAATCTTGTGATGTTACTGCTTTGCGAGCCATTATTTAGTGTTCCTTTTTATGGAAAATATGCAACATTGTACTTTATTTTATCGGATGTTAAAGTTTTATTTCAAAAACCTCATTGGAAAACTTACACTTGATTTTGCTTTGTGGACTTTTCCCTTTCTTTGCGTAAAATATCCGGCGTTTTTTATCAAATTCTATTCCTATGAAATTTATTATTAAACTTTTCCCTGAAATTATGATTAAAAGCGAAACCGTGCGTAAACGTTTCGCCAAAATTCTCACCAGTAATATACGTAATATTCTGCAAAAATATGATGAAGAAACTGCGGTCGTTCGCCATTGGGATTATATTGAAGTGCGGTCAAAAAATGAAAAGAACCGTGAAAAATTAATCGAATTATTGCAACGCATTCCGGGAATTCATCATTTTTTAGAAGTGGAGGAAAAAACTTTCACTGATTTACACCATATTTTTGAACTCACTCTTGCTGATGTAGAAGCCCAGCTCCAAAACAAAACATTTTGTGTTCGGGTAAAACGCAAAGGCAAGCATAAATTTAGCTCCATTGAAGCAGAACGTTATATCGGCGGCGGTTTAAACCAACATATTGAAAGTGCAAAAGTGCGGTTAAAAAATCCTGATGTCACTGTACGTATTGATATTGAAGATGACAAAATGATGTTGGTTAAAGCTCGTCATGCCGGTATCGGCGGTTATCCCATTGGTACACAGGAAGATGTTCTATCTTTGATTTCCGGGGGATTTGATTCCGGTGTGTCAAGTTATATGTTGGTTCGCCGAGGTTCACGCGTGCATTATTGTTTCTTTAATCTTGGCGGGGCGGCACACGAAATTGGCGTAAAACAAATGGCTTATCATATTTGGCAACGTTATAGTTCATCCCACAAAGTCCGCTTTATTGCGATCAATTTTGAAGGGGTAGTCGGTGAGATTTTAGAGAAAGTCGATAACGGCCAAATGGGCGTTGTCTTAAAACGTATGATGGTACGGGCGGCAAGTAAAATGGCTGCACGTTTTAATATTGAAGCTATTGTAACCGGCGAGGCTTTGGGACAAGTATCCAGCCAAACCTTAACCAACTTACGCTTAATTGATGAAGCCGCAGATGCCTTGGTGTTACGCCCGCTTATCACCCATGATAAAGAACAAATTATTGCTATGGCGAAAGAAATTGGGACTGATGATATTGCAAAATCAATGCCTGAATTCTGTGGTGTGATCTCGAAAAATCCAACTATCAAAGCGGTGCGTGAGAAAATTCTTGCTGAGGAAAGCAATTTTAATTTTTCTATTTTAGAAAGTGCGGTAGAAAATGCGCAATATTTAGATATTCGTCAAATTGCAGAAGAAACGGAAAAAGAAGTGGTGGAAGTTGATACTGCTTCAGAGCTAAGTGAAAACGATGTCATTTTAGATATTCGTAGCCCAGAAGAAACCGATGAAAAACCGTTTAAATCGGATCACCACGAAGTTATACAAATGCCGTTTTATAAGCTTTCATCACAATTTAGCTCACTGGATCAAAGCAAAAATTATATGTTGTATTGTGAACGTGGTGTGATGAGTAAATTGCAAGCCTTGTATTTAAAAGAAAACGGTTTCACGAATGTTTATGTGTTTATGAAAAAATAATCTCAATATTGACCGCACTTTTATATTTTAATTGTGCGGTGAAACCTAATTCAATTCTTCCAACATTTCATCAATCGCCTTTGCAAGTAATGTTCGATCGTGACGGTAACTGACATCATCTGCATTTAAGCGTTTTTCGAGTATTTTTACCGAAGAAATGCTTGAAATATCAACCGCACTTTTTTCCTGTATTGGAGTTATAACACCATCAAGAATGTCTGCGCCGACAGTATGGTGAATCCAATGGATACGCTCAGTTAAAGAAAGGGCAGCGGCAGTACCTAATTCAATACCTAAGTTATCAATAAAAATTTTTTTCGCCGTACTTGTGCGAATTGCGCTGCCAATATCGGATAAAAGCAGAGGAGGCATAATACTGGTTAAGAAACTTCCCGGCCCGAATAAAATAACATCGGCTTGCTCTATTGCTTGAATGGCTTCCGGCGTTGCCTGAACCAATGGAATAAGAAATAATGATTGTGGCGTTTCGGTTAAATTATCAATACTTACTTCTCCCACAATACTGGAACCAGCTCCAAGGCTTGCTGCAAGGTGGACGGGGCTTTCAGACATCGGAATTAAATATGATTTAACGCGCAATAAATCTCGAATGAGGTTTACACCATCAAGTGGGCGAACATGCATATTTTCGAGCGCCTTTAGCATTAAATTACCCAAATTATGACCGGCCAATTCGCCTTGACCGCTAAAACGATATTCAAATAAGGCTGATGCGGTGCTCGGCTCGGTAATGATTTGGTTTAAACAATTTCGTAAATCCCCCCAAGCAATCCCACCTTGTTGTAAACGAATGCGTCCTGTAGATCCGCCGTTATCTGTGGTCGTAACAATGCCGGTAAGGCGTTCTTTCATAAAACTTAAAGCAGACATTATCCGCCCTAAACCGTGTCCGCCGCCAATCGCCACAACGCGTTGATTATTTAAATATTTATATTGACCCAATGGGGTAAAATCCAACATAGAATTTTTCTACCTAAAATTAATTAAGACATCAATCATTATATATTTTTTTATATAATTGATTTAAAAGAATTTACTGAATTTATGATGAAGTTCAGATGAATTCATTGTGTTTTTTCACAAGAATCTTTTAAAATACTAGAAATATTCTATCGCATAACTCCGAGCTTGTTTAGTCTAAGTTCTCAAGAATATGACGGCAATGCCAATAACGATGTTTGTTATTCAGGGATACGTTGGAAACGGCTTATCCTCTCCATTTTAGAAAGGTGTCTCATGCAATCAATTCCAATAAAAAACGTGGGAAGCTCGCGTTTAGTCGATGCATTCCAACGTACTTACTATTATTTACGGCTGTCAATTACCGATCAATGTAACTTTCGTTGTAACTATTGCTTACCAAACGGCTACCAACCGGAAACAAACAAGCCCGGCTTTCTCACTTTGAGTGAAATTACCCGTGTCGCACAGACTTTTGCCAATATGGGGACGAGAAAGATCCGTTTAACCGGTGGCGAACCAACTTTGCGTAAGGATTTTCTTGCGATTACTGAAAATATTGCTCAAATAGAAGGTATCAATCAAGTGGCTTTGACTACAAATGGCTATCGTATGTTAAAAGATGTTGATGTTTGGAAACGTGCAGGCATTACTTCCATCAATGTGAGCGTAGATAGCCTCGATCCGAAAATGTTTCACCAAATTACTGGTATTAATAAATTCGACGATGTAATACGTGGAATTGAAAGGGCATTTGAAGTAGGCTATGAGAAAATCAAAGTTAATTCGGTATTGATGAAAAATTTAAATGATATTGAATTTAATCAATTTCTTGATTGGGTGAAATATCGTCCGATTCAAATGCGTTTTATTGAATTGATGCAAACGGGAGAAATGGATCATTTTTTCCATCGTTATCATCTTTCCGGGCAAATTCTTGCTGATAAATTAATTGCTCAAGGCTGGAAACAACAGCAAAAAACATTAACGGACGGCCCGGCAAAAGTTTTTAACCATCCTAATTATAAGGGCGAAATCGGTTTAATTATGCCTTATGAAAAAAACTTTTGCGCAAGTTGTAATCGTTTACGGGTTTCTTCAAAAGGAAAGCTACATCTTTGCTTATTTGGCGAAGAAGGTATTGAATTACGTGATTTGTTACAATCTGATGAACATCAAACACTTTTACAAGCTCGAATTTTTGCTGCTTTACAAGGTAAACGTGAACATCATTATTTACACCAAGGTGATAGTGGTATCCGTAACCATCTTGCCTCTATTGGTGGGTAAGATTCAAAAACTTTTTCAAAATTAACCGCACTTTTTTAAATTATGACAACATTTACTCATATTAATAGTCAGGGCGAAGCCAATATGGTGGACGTTTCCGGCAAAATTGAAACGGTACGCGAAGCACGTGCCGAAGCCTTAGTTACAATGTCACAAGAAACATTATCTATGATCTTAACTGGACAACATCATAAAGGTGATGTATTTGCTACCGCCCGCATTGCCGGTATTCAAGCAGCAAAACGCACTTGGGAACTGATTCCATTATGTCATCCTTTGTTACTTTCAAAAGTGGAAGTCAGCTTAGAACCTTTAGTTGAAACGAACCAAGTTCGTATCGAATCCCTTTGCAAACTTACGGGAAAAACAGGGGTAGAAATGGAAGCCTTAACAGCAGCGAGTGTTACAGCACTGACCATTTATGATATGTGCAAAGCAGTGCAAAAAGATATCGTGATTTCACAAGTTCGCCTACTTGAAAAGAGCGGTGGAAAATCAGGTCATTTTTTAGCGGAGTAGTAGATGTTACATGTATTGTTTTTTGGTCAGACACGTGAAATTATCGGGCTAGATGAAATTAAAGTGGAAGGGGTATTTTCTAGCGCAGAAGCCTTACGCCAAAACCTTTCTAAACAAGGTGACAAATGGGCATTAGCACTGGAAAAAGGAAAACTGCTTGTGGCGATTAATCAAACTTTAATGCCACTTGAAAGTACTATTAAATCCGGCGATGAAATTGCTTTTTTCCCTCCAGTGACAGGAGGCTAATATGAGTGATATTAATATTTCTGTACAAGAAGCAGAGTTTGATCAAAACGAGGTTTACCAATGGCTTTCAGCACAGCATTCCGTTGGTGCGGTAGTTATTTTTGTGGGAAAAGTTCGTGATCTTAATTTGGGTGATGACGTGTCCAGCCTCTATTTGGAGCATTATCCAGCAATGACAGAAAAAGCGTTGAGGGAAATTGTATTTGAAGCCAAACAACGTTGGGATATTCAGCGGGTTGCGGTGATTCATCGTGTTGGGCTATTACATACCGGTGATGAAATTGTGCTAGTCGGTGTGAGCTCTGCACATCGAGGTAATGCTTATCAGGCCAATGAGTTTATTATGGATTATCTTAAATCAAAAGCTCCTTTTTGGAAAAAGGAACAAACCAAAAAAGGAGAGCGATGGATTGAGTCTCAAGACTCTGATAAAAAAGCATTAGAAAAGTGGTAAAACTAAAAAAAGCTCGGTACTCCCGAGCTTTCAATTTGAATCATTTAGCTTTTCAAACCAGCAAGATTACCTAAATCTTTATCGATTAAGAATAAGCCTTTACCATCTTCACCAAGAAGATTAAGTTTATCTAAAATACCGCTAAAAAGTTTTTCTTCTTCATGCTGTTCAGCTACGTACCATTGTAAGAAATTGAATGCTGAGTAGTCTTTTTCTTCAAAAGTGTAACCAACTAACTTATTGATTTTATTGGTGATCAATTTTTCGTGTTGATAAGTAATTTCAATCACTTCTTTTAATGATTTATATTCGTGAGGTGGTGCTTCAATCTCAGAAATAATAGCCAATGCGCCGGTTTCATTCAAATAAGTGAATAATTTGCGCATATGTTGCATTTCTTCTGCAGCATGTGCAGATAAGAATTTTGCCGTACCTTCAAACCCCTGTTGTTCACACCATGCACTCATCTGAAGATACAAATTAGATGAATAAAATTCTAAATTCATTTGATCATTTAATAGTTTTACCACATTTGCTGATAACATCTTATTTCTCCTATTCTAACGTTGCTAAATCACGATCGACGAAATATAAACCTTTACCATCTTCACCGACCAAATTAAATTTATCAATAATGCTACTAAATAATTTTTCTTCTTCATGCTGTTCAGCTACGTACCATTGTAAGAAATTGAAAGTAGAGTAGTCTTTATTTGCAAAAGTCACTTCAACTAATTCATTAATTTTTGAAGTAACAAGCTGTTCGTGTTCTAAGGTAATTTCAAATATTTCTTTTAATGATGTATAGTCATTTTTCGGCGCTTCAATTTTACCTAAAAGTGGCATACCGCTGGTTTCATTTACATACTGGAATAATTTATGCATATGTTCTAATTCTTCGTCCGCATGACGAAGTAAAAAAGCTGCTGCACCTTCATAACCATGTTTTGAACACCATGCGCTCATTTGTAGATAAACATTAGAAGAATAAAACTCCAGATTAATTTGTTCATTCAGTTTATTTGTAATTGCTTGATTAAGCATAACTAGCTCCTTTCCACTTGATTGATGAAAATAATGAATCTAAGACATTCTAGATAGATAAATGAGAATTTTCAATATTTTTTACATTTTATTTTTTATAAGTTATTAATTTTAAAAATAAAAAACAAAAGAAATTATTCTCATTTATAACCCTAATAGGATATAACAAATTAACACCTTCCTTATTATCTTATTTATTACTTTGAAACCGATTTTACTGAAATTTAGTTTTTAGCCATCAGTATATATTTTCAATAAAACTAGCCATTATTTTCTTAAAACTCAAAATTAGATCTATCTAATTTTTTCTTAAATAATAGAGTAGAAAAACAAACACTCAAAAGTGACATTATCTTAAAGTTAATTTAACATAATACTTATTATGCGAAATTGGTGATAAGGTGAGTGAAAACTACGGGTTAAATAAATCACAGAGTTACACACAGGTCACAAATACTAGTTAAACAAGACAAATAAAGCGGTTTTTAAGCGTTGTAACGGGTTTTTAAATCATTTTATTGACTAGGCAAAATGATTTGTNATCAGAATGTAAAGGTTTTTAGGTGGGTTTTATTCGGTTTTGGTGAGAAATTAAGATTTTTATTTTNCGGCAGGTGCGGCAAATATTCAGGGATTTTTAAAACTGACAGCACCGCAAAACAGTCAATTTTTCAAATTATATCGAGCAAGGTTTACGGGCAAATCCAGCCGGTTTGCCCTTCCATTTTTCGCAAGCGAAAAATAATTAGATAAAATGCCAATTTGTGACAATGTCATTATTAGAACCTTTTTCCCATAAAAAATAAAGCTACGTCCTCACATCGTTGCGAGCGTAGCTTTATTTTTTATGGGAATTAAATTAATCTAATGACACCATCTCTTTTGTAATAGAATTTGAATTGAGACAAAAAGTTGTATTCTTTTTGGGTAATATAGCTATTTTTTAAACAGAAACTTAAAAACTCTGACAAATAATCAAACAAGATAAAATCTTTTCTTCCTTCACACATGTCAGTATTAATATCCAATAATTTATCCCTTAAATCGGTATTGTTATTACTATCTAAAATACCTGTCAATGAAAAACATACAACAAAAAACAATGAAGTTCCTCCTAATTTTTCATCTAATTCGATAATACTATTAATACCCATAGAACAACAGGTTATGATAGAACTATCATCATCCCTTTGAAATTAAAATAGAGAAAATTCTTCATAGCATTCGTTTGACATTTACAACACAATCAAACCTGAATACTACCATACCTTTTTATAAAAAAAGGAAGATTAAATTTCCTTCACCTGAAGGAGTACTATAATATCTGTCTTTGTACTTGATTTTGACTTCCCTGTTAGCCAACCTTTTGGCAGAAATGAAAACCCTGTCTCCCCCTCTGTTAGTTTATTTTCAGCAAGTCCGCCGAGAACAATCACATCACCATTTTTTACTGTAACATCGGTAACAATATCTCGTTTTATCAGAGTTGGGGATTGATTGACGCCTGTATCAGTTTTAACAAAATTTGATAGTTGCTGTTGGATTTTCAAATCAATCGCTTGGTTTTTGATGGTCGGTTGAATATCAAAGATAACACCGGAAGAACGATATTCTATAGCCTGAATAGGTCTTCCATCTTGATAAGTGAGATTAGATAAAACGGGTACATCAGACCCCACAGAGAAATTTCCTTTTGAGCCTGATTTAACCCTTAAAGTTGGGCTACTCACTACTTGAAAACGGCTATCTGTGCGAAATAACTCTATCATTGCATCTAAATTACCAGCATTGACAGTGATAAAATTTTCATAGTTTTGTTTATAACCGATATTAATACCAAGTTTACCCGATAACAATTTCGCCAATAAATTAATGCCACTTCCCTCTTTTTCAATATCTTGTACTTCAAAGACATAACCTGTTACAACAACCTCTTTAGACTTTGTATCAACCGATTTTAATACACTTTTTGCTCTCGCTATCTCTTCATTTGTGCCATAAAAGACAAGTTTATCGCCACTGGCTGAAACTGAGCCTTCTCCTTGAACAAATTGGGCAAGATATTCAGTATCACGATGAACAGGATTATAAACAAAACTCTTCTTGACTATTTTCGCTGGTTTTGGCTCAACGTGGGTAATATAAACCACGCCTTTTTTCTCATAAACTTTGATCTTCATATTGTCAAAATAGCGTTCAATGAACTGATTAAAATCCTGTTTTTCAGTAGTATGAAAGCTAATTAATCTTGTATCCCCAGCTAATTTAGGATCAAGCATATAAGGTTTTTCTAATACTTCATCATAAATCGTTGATATTGCTTTAGGTAATGGCACAGCTTCTAATTTAAAATCAACATTTTTAGCAATTACAGACACTGACAAAAATGCGAAAAATATCGTTAAACAACGCTTCATTTTATTTCCCCTGAATAATAATTAACTAATTCACCATCAATTTTTCCTTCCAACATTCGACCACTAAAATTAAACGCATTTCTAGGTTCAAATCGTAGCCGACCTTGAGTATCAATGAGAATGACAAATTCTTTCCCCTCTTTTTTTAATTCTCCTGTTATTCGCCATTTTTCAGATAATTTAGGTGCAATATAAATAGGTGCTTTCACATCTACTGATGATAGGTTGTCATGCTGTAGTGATTTTTGTTCTTTGCCGTCAACTAATTTACTATGACTATTTGAAAAGAAAGATGCGAACCCGTAATACCCAAAGATAACCAAAACAACAATCAGCACTATCATTATCTTAAACTGAAACGATTTAAAAATATTTCCTCTATCATCAACAACATTTTCTTTACCATTATTGCCATCATAACTTTTGTATAATGGAAAAATAGATTTATCATATTTACGTTGTAGTTGAAGTGTTTTATTTGTTTTGGTAGTTTTTGCCCCAGTAAAAACATCTACTCTATAGCGACTTCTCATTCCTAATGCGGTTAATTTCGACATCTGATAAGTCATTTCAATACGATCTTTTATAAATCGGGGCAATTGGGAAATGGATTGATTAATTACAACCAAATCACAACATTCTCCCGTTATTTCGTGAGTAAAATGCCTATGTTCAGCCAAAAAAGAACGGTGATTTTCATGAATTTTATCACTTGGAAAAATACGCCAAACTTCATCAATACAAATGAGATCCCCAGCTTTACAAATGGTTTCATCTGCTCCTTTATAAGGGAAAAAATCAGCCCTTTGACAGGTTTCATCATCAACACTGATAAATTCACCTAAATCTTCAATCTTTGCCCCATTTGATACACAATAATCAACTAATTTTTGATGAGTTACACCTTCGATATTACTGACAATTCGGCGCCCTTTTCTAAAATGTTCTAAAATGACGGAACTGACAACTTCATAAGACTTACCACTTCCAGGAATACCAACATAAGCTAAAATTGCCATAAAACTATCCTATCACCGGAATTCTTCTAATAATAAATCTTGCAAGTATTGCTGAAATGTACAACGATATACCAAAAGGGATTTCTAATAATTCTAAGAAATACCATATATCATTCGGTAGATTATTAAATAATTGTTGGAAATTAATTTTTAAATTTTGAGGAATAAATAAATCAATAACAACAGGAATAAATTCAGTTGTAATATAAAACAAAGCAAAGAAAACAAAAAACTTTGCAACAAGTCCTTTAAAAACAAACCCTAACAAACCATTAAATAAACGCAATATTAAACTTCCCATATATTCCCCTCCCTATGCATTTAACAATCTTCTAATAGCTATGATTGACCAAATCAAAATAAATAAAGCTGATAATATACTTCTATTTTTCTCTAAAATTGGACAATGGCTATCAATTGTATAAGTATGACCTAAGGCGTTAAATGACCATGTTGGACAAGCTACACCTTTTTTCTGAATATGGATATTTTGTAATTCTGGGAAAAATTGTTTAAGTGGTTCTAAAATTTGGTATGCCGTAGGAGGCTCTAATTCTGGATAAATAGGATCTCCATAAGTTTCATTACTTGATGACGTATGATCATTTTTTGATGAACTGGAATTTCCTCCTGTTGAATTATTATTCTTTTTAGGATTATCAAACATATCTTCTTTATATTTGAAACCTAAAATATCATCTTTAGTTAATGTTTCATTCGGAATGACTTGAGATACAATTAAAGGAGAAAAAGCATAATCCATTATTTTCCTTTCTTCTTCGGTAATTCAATTTCATTAAATTATTAAGAAATATACTTATATCATCTGAAGATTTAATAAATGGTTTATTATTTGATAACCCTTTAACTAATACGCTACCATCAGATCCAGCAATCGCATTATATTTTTTCGTGATTTCTATTTCTTTTTTCTCTCTACTAAATGTTAATTTTGAAGAAAAACTGCCATCACAATCACCTAAACTACAATAAGAAATCGTCATGTCATATCTTTTAAAATCATTATTTTCTTCTTCTAATGAAGCAGATGACGTTACATTACTGACCACAAAAAGCGAATCATTTCTAAAATCTTCTTCTGATTTATCCAATGTACAATTTAAAACAACCTCAAAGTCTTGATTTTTACATTCTTTGTATTGTTCACTTTTCCAGAAAAAAATAATTTCATTCTCTTTCCGATAAACAAACATAGGTTGTCTTTCTGTTGGCTCATCATCTAAATAAAATTTTTCTTTCAATCCGGTATCCGGGTTATTTACCCACACATAAAACCCTTTTTCATCTTTCTCTGCTGAAGTAAACTTTTGAAATGCTTCATCAATTAAACCATCAACCAAAACATCATTAGCCCCCAAAGCCACACATGCCGTTACAGGATGTCTTTTACCCAATGCTAGTGCCGCACGACTTGATTTTTGAGCAATCGAACGTAATAGATTGGCTTTTTTTAATGCATTGGCGTCATCTAATGTCATAGGTAAATTTTTTGTTGCACTGTATGAAATATCAAACATTTTTTGCATTTTATCTTTTAACAAGATTTTATTAATGTTTTCTGTGGTATGCGTATTTGCATTGACAGTTGATGCAAATAAAATCAATAAAAAAGAAATCAGCCATCTATTCCACGAATAACAACGTAAGCACATAATAAGCCCGAAATAAAAAATATCATTTGCCAAGTCATTTTTATCCCCCTTATTAAAAAGGGAGCCTATAAGCCCCCTTTAATCTATGCACCTCGAACGGCTTTAATAATCCACTGCCCACCTTTCCAAGCAACCAATGCTCCAACAACTAAAGCAATAACACCAAGAACCGCCGTAATTGCCGTGCTAAAATCAATTTTTGAGGTTAATGATGTGTAATCAACTGATTGTGTTTCAGCCAACGCCATTGTAGAGGCTAATAAACCAGCTGTTGCAACAGCGACTTTTCCACTTGTCTTTTTCAAAAATTTCAACATAATGTTTTCCTTCTTTAACTATGCTCTTTTGATTGTTTCTATAATCATCCAACCGAATTTAGCAACAAGCCAAAAAAGCAAAGTGATTGAAAATGAAACAGCAAAGAATTCAGGGTAATACTCTATTCCTGCTGTTTCGCCCTTTGAATGTTCCACCTGTTGCAATTTAACTGCTTCAACTTGTGGGACTTTCAAAACCACATCATTACAACCATCAACACCACCGAAATTCATATAAGGATGACAGAATTTGGTTGTAATCTCTATTTCATTGCTCATAAATGAAATACCAAAAAATAAAAAATTATTAGAGCAAGGCTACAGCCAATAAAACTTGCACCAATCATTTGAATAAATTCACGCATTATTTCAATTCTTCTATAATTGAGCTTTCATCAAAATTGTACGTAATCCCCTTACGGCCATTTTCCATAGCCCATTCACGTGGGTAAACAAGAACCATAACTAATTTATCTTTTAAGCGGTTAATAGTATTTCTTAACACATCATTCATAGAACGATCATCAATCTTAATTTCTTGTATTGATGTATTATAGCCGCCATAACCATCAGGTTCTTGCAGTTGAACCCCCATATTGTGGCGCTCTCTGACTTCCCCTGTTTCGCGGTTAGTAAAAGATGATGATTTGTAGCCTTTTAATATGCCGACAATATAAAAACCGGTACGCATAATTGATTTCTCCTAATTGATGATGAAAAAATAATTAAACAACAAAACGTAACTGAGGAGCGTTACTTGGAAATTGATAAAAATCAGGTGCTTTAAACGGACGAACAATAATAGTTTCACAGGCTATAACTCTAACGGCTTGGAACTTCTCAACATCACAAGGGTTAGCAATATCAATACCTATTTTTCTTAATCTTGCTCTATGAGTTTCGTATTGACGAGATTTTAAACCTAGCTCTTTACCACTAGCCCATAACATTGCATAATATGCTGAAGTTGTCGCTTTTCTTAATGTATCTACAATCCCTTGAGAAACTAATTGTTCAGCAATAGTTTCTAAATCGTATTGACTTACATTTAACTTTTTATACATATCAATAAATTCCTTCTGTAAGTTTTCTAATACTGAAAAATCACTAATTCCCCAATAACACAAATTTTCACGCTGCAAATATCTAGATCTTAATTTTTGCTCAAAACGGACTACACCATTTTCTCTACAATATTCATAAACACTTTTGTAATATCTAAATTCTTTTGATTCTTCACCAAATTTGCGCTTAATCTTTTCATAAGAATGAATTCGCATTTCTTCATGTTTAATGTAGCAACTTGGATATATAAGATTTGCATTTCCTTTTTCACTAAGCCAATCAGTTGTACAACCATTTGTATGAAGTCTCCCAATAGAATTACGATAACGCATTTGAGATAAAGCTTTTAAAAATGTACGCTCATTATCCTGCCCAACAGCTTTATTTGTTGTAATATCAAGACGTTTAATAATTGCGCCATTTGAAAATTTTGAAACTTTAGAGCCATCTTCACCCTGACGATAAAAAATTTCTGTACAACGAGTAAAAATAGGTAATTTAAGAGAAGAAAGAATTGAATTAAAACAAGAAACACAGCTATCTACAGTATCGAAACCAAAAACATTCTCTACTCTACCCCATCTACTTGGATTCCCGGCCATTCTAATAATGGAACCGGATATTTTTATACTTACTTCATCACAATAACTACCTTTATGATGATACTTACCCGTAACTCTACTTTTTTGAATCTCACCACCTTCAGTGACAACCATTAAATATTGACCATAAATAGAGAGTAATAGATCTTCGGAAACTTCTATCCCAAAATCCTGCTCTATCTCTAACCAGTCAATAAATAAGCTCACAAAACCACCCTCAAGAAATAAAACTTTTTTTCTTAGAAATTAGATTTGACCAGATTATAATAATCTCATTTCTTAGATGTCAATAAAATAATTTCTTTTTTTCTAAGAAATGATATGATTTTTCATATTGATAAAGATAGGAATAAAAAATGCCAACTAAACATATTGATGATCTAACTTGGAAAAAAGTCCAAGAAGAACATGTTAAAGCTGTTGTGCTTACAAAAATGAGTATAAAAGATACCGAGATTCTTAAAATTTTAATTAAGAAGGGATTAGATAACATTACTGAAGATGATTACATCAATTTTGCAAACAAAAAGGAAAACAAATGAAATACTTCAGACTTTCTTACGATACTAGGCAGCTAAGTAGAAAAAATATTGAGCTTATCAATCAAACCATCATTAAAAAATTAGAAGAAAAGGGGTTCTCAGTTCCTGAAGAAACACAAATCACTCTTGATTTTCCTATCCCTAACTCATTGAATCACTATCAACATATATTCTTCTCTATTAAAAATAGTATCTATAACAATGAAAAAGAACTATTTTTCCGAAGAATGGCACGAGAATACTTTGAATTAATCAACTTAAATGTTGGCATTTCAAGAATGGGAACGTATGATTTATATTTAGATGAAGAGACCTATCAAAGAGAAGTTAAGCTAATCAACGATAATTACCTAATAGCAACAGCTGATCATGAAGATGAAAATTACATAAAATCAATTTTGGATAGTAATGAGTTTCTAAAAAATTGGTTAGAAAAAACAGGTCAATCACCGATCTAAACCGCAGAATATTGCGGTAAAGTTCGGGTGTAACAGAACTCCCGAACTTTTTATGAATAATTTTAACAACCAAAAGGAGGCTAATATGCCAAGTGATTACAAATATTTTAACAAAAACCAAGACCATGAATTAGAGTATGTGCTAAGAAAACATGAATTAAGAACTATTCAAAGAAATAAGGATACCCTTATTTCTTTAGTACCTAATAACTCAACACATGAAGAAGTGGATGAAATTATCCAAAAAAACATTTTAAGATTTGAAAAATAAAAGGAGAAATTTATGAGTAAATTTGAAGTTCACTTTGAACAACGTTATAGAAATCAACAGGGTAAAATTGAAACTAAAGAAGAAATGTACACTGCAACTTGCGAATCTGATGTTATTGCTGTCAGAATTGTAGATGACTACTATTCTACTATCTCAAAATTCAATGGCAAAGATGAAGTACTAAAACCATCTATCCTTAAAATCATCAAAATAAACAGCTAAATCAACGCCTATTAAAAAATCTCTTTTTGGTTGATAACGATACTTTCGGACAAAATCATTTAAATCAACAGGAACTGGTGAATTTGTCAGTTCCTTCAAAAATTCCCCTAAATGCTCCATTTGCTCAAATCTCGCTTGTGTCTGCTCTGCTGTTTCTAATCTGTCAAAAACAAAACGGATCTCAACCGTATCATAACTAAATCTGATGTGATGATCTGTTTGTTTCAAGAGTTTTACAGCCTCATAAAAATGTCGTGGAGTGATATGTTGAATGGTAATATTTGACATAAATTCANTAACTTATAATTTCGCATAACAGCGGATTATGTGTAAATTCTTGTGCGGAGCTTGCGCCATTATACCGCACTTCGAATTCAACATAATCCGAAAAATCATTATGCGAAATTAGTGATAAGGTGAGCGAAAACTACGGGTTAAATAAATCACAGAGTTACACACAGGTCACAAATACTAGTTAAACAGCACAAATAAAGCAGTTTTTAAACGTTGTAACGGGTTCTTGAGGTGTTTTATTGAATGATTAAAGTTAATGTCAGGATTTTGTCAGGACTATGGATGGTGAAGTTTTATCTTGAGTAATATAAACTTTTTATAAGGACTTAAAAAAATAAAAAAGCACACTCATTTTATGAATATGCTTCTATTTTTTGAAAAAGTTTTCTTGTGATACGGTCACTAAATTAATCCAATAATTTTACTCCATATTCGTAAACTTGCTGCAGTAAAAAAAGTTTTTCAGGGTTATTGGCATTGTCGTCGGAGAGCTTTCTCAAACTGTTCTCAAAATCACTCAAACTTTGTTCCAGTTTACGTTGACGATATTTCTGCCATTTTATTTGCTCTGCCCGTGTCAGCGTTTTATAGAAATTTCTGGCACGATAATGAAATAATAGACTCGGTATGCGTTTATCTTCAAAGGCTAAACCGTGTTCAACCAATTTTTCTGCCGGCAATTGGCGCAAAATAGACATATTATTTTTATCTGCATTACTGAAGAAGCCATTATAAAGCTCGGTTTCAACATTATCACTTTGCTCAAATTGACGTTCTTCGCTAAATATATCGACGACTTTTTCACGAATGTCAAAAGAAGCACGTAATTTAGCTAAATTTTCTAAACATAATTGGCGATCTATACCCAAACGTTCAGCATTTTCTGGTAACAGGGTTTTAGCGGGCGCAAGGATGGGACATTTATTAATATGTACGAGTTTTAACGGCACAAATGGCACTTCCCTTTCATCCAATTCGTTTTTTTTAGTATATAAATCAGCCCGTAATTCATCTGCACTTTTTGCCAATAAATTATCAATATTACCGCTCAAATCGCACACTATTACGGCATTTTGATTAGTTGGATGCCAAGCTAAAGGAGCAACCCATGTACAATTACCACGATAGTTACCAAGCATACCCGAAACATGAACGAGCGGCGTCATTTCTGCGGTATCAATGAGTTTTTCCACTTCTCTTTTACCACGATTTTCAAAGAAATATTGGAATAATTTAGGCTGCTTTTCTTTAATTAATTTCGCCATTGCAATGGTTGCATAAACATCAGCCATGGCATCATGAGCATTCTCGTGTTCAATTCCATTAGCTTTAGTAAGTTTCTCCAGCTTAAAACTTGGTATTCCGCTTTCATCAAATGCCCAATTTATTCCATCAGGACGTAATGCATAGCAAGCACGTACTAAATCCAATAAATCCCAACGGGAGTTGCCATTTTTCCAACTATATTCATAAGGATCGATAAAATTCCGATAAAACGTATAACGAGTCATTTCGTCATCAAAACGGATATTGTTGTAGCCCATTACACAGGTATTAGGTTGAGAAAACTCGGCTAAGATTTTTTCGGCAAATTCCGGTTCAGAAATCCCCTTTTCGTTACATTCTTGAGGTGTGATACCCGTCACCATCACAGCTTCCGGAGAAGGCAAATAATCGTTTGTTTGCTTACAATAAAGCATTATAGGTTCGCCGATAATATTAAAATCAGCATCTGTACGAATACCGGCAAATTGAGCCGGACGATCTTTAGATGGGCTTATCCCAAAACTCTCATAGTCATAAATAAAGAAGGTAAGGTTATTTGACATGATATTTCTCTTTTACGCCAAAATTTTATCTAAATAATATAAGCAAAAGATAGCAGTTAAACTAAAGATGATACCTAACCAGTTAATTTTACTTATCTTTTCTTTAAATACTAAAGCTCCGGTAATCGTACCAAGACAAATTACACCAATATTCATACCGGCAAAAACTAATGTTGGGTTACTACCAAAACTTTGATGTGCTTTAATATAAAAGAGAATATTAAAAAAATTTAGCACACCTAAAATCACGCCACCGATGACACTAGGTACAGTCCATTGTGTACGTTTTAGCAATAAGTAGATAAACATCACACAGGCGGCAAGAGAAAACGAAATAAATAATGTAGCTGAAAATGCCCCACCACTTTTTGCGACCTGTTTGAATAAAATATCAATAATGCCATAACCAAACCATACACCGATTAACCCGAAAACTCCCTTAAAATTGACCGCACTTTGTCTATGGTTTGGTTTCGTCAGTAAGCAAAGCAGTCCTATAAATGCCAAGAGAATCCCGACTATTTTTGATTGGCTCAATGTTTCGTGGAAAATTAAAAATGCGGCCAAAATCGGCAAAAATAATGAGAGGCGTTGTGCTGCGTCAGAGCGAACAATGCCCGCAAATTCCACGGCTTTCGACATAATAATAAACACGCTCGGCAATAATAGCCCTAGTGCGAAGAAAATAGGAACACTATCGCTTTGTGCGATGTAATTCGTAAATTCCAGCCCTTTGAAATCCGGTTTTAACAAAAAATAGCTCAACGACAAGGCAACAATGTAGTTAAAGGCAATAGCTTGCTCCACAATGATATTTTTCTTGCGTGCGATTTTGAGCAACACAGAAACGGACACACTGAATAAAATAGCGAGTATGAGATTATACATAGACTTCTCTTATCAAATTATTCTTCAAAAAAATCACGATCAATTTCACAAAGTTCAATAGCTTGTTTTACATAAACACCAACTTTATGTTTGATCATAAGTTCAGATAATTGATCACCATTAATTAAAATAATGACTAAATTTTGAATATTCTGAGCATATTGAATAGCTTCTCTAGTGAAATCAGAAGTAGTAATAAATACGCCTTTTTGTGTAGGTTTGTCAGAAATAGCACCAACAAATTTTTGAATTTCAGGGCGAGAAACTTTTCCTTCCCAACGCTTTGCCTGAATGTAAATCTTACTTAAACCCAATTCATCTTCACTGATAATTCCATCAATCCCTTCATCCGCACCTTTTGTAGTTAAAGATGTATAGTTATTCGTTCCATACCCCATTTTATTTAATACTTGTAAAACTAGGTTTTCAAAAAATCTTGAATCTTTATTGTGAATTTCTTCTAGTAAATTACTTTTTAGCGCTGTTATCAATTCAAGATAAATATCATCTACTCTTTCATTTGGCGTTTTTTCTTGAAGAATTACTTGAATTTCTTTTTTATTCTTGAATTTAGCTTCCCTACTATGTATTTCTTGATACCAGTTTTCAAAGAGTTTTTTATCTTTGGAAATTGAGAAACCTAATTCTGTTATTTGGTAAATTCCACGAGATACTCTTGATAAAAGCCTTTTCCCTTCAGGCATGTTGTTTAGTGCAGATAAATAAGTGATAGCCCAATTTGCCCTATCTTTATAGAGTGCTTGCCCTGATTTTATTTTTTCACTCATCTGTTGTTCACTTAAAGAAAAGTGCTGTGTAATAAATTGATATACATCATTGCGAGAATATTTTTTACGATCAGAAAACAATTTCAAAATCGGAAACATCATTTCTTTATACGTTTGCATATTAGTTCCTTAACAAAAAAGTGCGGTCAAAAACAGGCTCATTTTTAACCGCACTTCTCCTCTATTCCGTTGCGCCAAACCCACGTAATCCAACTACGTGAACATGTTCTTGGTTTCCTGAAATTTTACGTACCAGTTTATAGGTCGTTCCTTTTTCCGGGCTAATATTTTCTGGTGCGGCAATCAATAATTGCATATCTAACCGTTCGCACAGTTCAAATAAAGTGGAAATGGACTTGCCGTCAAGACGTGCGGCCTCATCAAGGAAGAGTAAACGACAAGGTACGATATCTTTACCACGAATGCGACGGCTTTCTTCTTCCCAGCTTTGCACCACCATTAATAGGATCGACATCCCTGTACCAATTGCTTCACCGGTCGATAACGCCCCACTTTCAGCCCGTAACCAACCATCTGCACCACGGAAAACTTCTACTTCCAATTCAAGGTAATTACGGTAATCTAATAATTCTTCACCAATGGTTTGCGCCGTGCGTTGCCCCATATCAATATGCGGATTAATACGCTGATAGAGTTTAGCCATTGCTTCTGAGAAAGTAATGCGGTTGTCATTAAATAAATCTTGATATTCATCTTGCTGACCGGAGAGCGCATCTAATAACATCGCGTGCGTATCACGAATATTGACGACTAGGCGCACAGATTTTACCTGACCGAAAGCGATATTTTGTAAACCTTGGTTCAGCATACGAATACGGTTTTGCTCACGCTGAATGGTTTTACGCATAATATTAGCCACGCTTTCAGAACTAATTGCCAGTTTTTTCTCACGACCGGTAAGTTCCGCCGTTAGGCGGGAAAGCTCAATTTCCATTTGTTCAATTGCATCAATCGGATCATCAGTTTTTATGATGTCTTGGCGGATACGTTCACGCAAATGTTGATATACTGCAATAAAGAACCGCACTTTATTTTCCGGTTTACGGCTATCTTCCGAGGCACGTAAGCTATCACGTAAATATTCGTTGTCTGCTACAGCAGTACGTAACGCACCCAGTGCCTTATCCGACATTGAACGGAGCTCATCGGCAGATAAATAAGCGAGCTCTCGACGATTCAAGCGTTTCTCCACATCAGAATGACGAGACAAACGCAATACAACACACCAACTCACTTTTGCAGCGATAATCAATTCCCGTTGGGTTTTGTAATCACGTTCTGCTTTACGAATTCGACGATTTAAGTTTTCACTTTCACTTTCAATTAAAGTCAGCTGTTTTTCCACATAGGTACGACGTTGTCTGCTGGTTGAAAGTTGTTGATGTAATTCATCACGGCGAATACGGGCTCGCTCTTCCGCCCCTTCATCGGCACGCACACCCAGTTCGTCAATTTCACTAATGAGTTCTTTTAGTAGCTGATTTTTGCTCTCATAAGAACTTTGTAACCCAATAAACACCTGATTGTATTGTGCAAATTGGGCTTGTTTTTGACGAAGCTGTTCACGTTGAATATCACGCTGCGATTGTATTAATTCTAAACGTTTGCGTAATTGTTCATTTAATTCTGAGGTTTCCGCTTGGCCCGCCTCTTCATAAGCAAAATGATGTTTGCGTTGTACCACATCAGCCAATGCAAAAACACGTTGTTGTACTTGTTTTTGGCGATCAATGGCTTGCGTTAATTCATTTTTTAATTCTTCATAATGTTCCGGATCGCTTTGTAAGCTATTGGCAATCGGCTCTAATTGTGACAACGTCGCTCCATATTGACGAACAAATAATTCATCTTGCTCCGCAATGTCTAATTGCTCACGACATTCTTCAATACGATCAATCAAATCTTCATCTGCCAATACACTTAATTGTGGAATTAATTTATTAAGCAGCTGCATTTTTTCCTTTGCGCTGTCTAGTTGAATACGCAATTGCTGCTCACCACTATTAAATTGATTTAATTCACGATCAATTTCATTGCGTTCACGATTGATTTCCGCCATTAATTCTTCCGGATTAGGCTGGAACGCAAGGGCTAAATGTAAACCGACAAATTGGCTGAAATGTTCGTGTAAACGTTGGCATTTTTGTACATCAAAAGCGATTTGTGCATAATCTTCTGCAACTTCATCACGTTGAGTTTGTAAGGTTTCCAAATGTTTCTCACGTGCGGCACGACCAAATAGCGGAGTTTCTGGGAATTTAGAATAACGTAATTCGCGTGCCGATACTTGCACCACTACGCCAAGCTCAAGCTCTTGGGCGGATAGCACACTGTCATCGAAAGCGGTCGGATCACCCTCAATTAAATAAAGATCATCCGGGCAATCATCAAGTTGTAGCAATTGTTCCCGCACAGCATTTAAATCACGAACGACAATAGCATGTCGTGCCGGACCATAGAGTGCGGAGAAATACGGTGCATCTTCAATCGGTACATCATCATAGAGTTCGGAAAGCAATACACCGCCAAAACGTTCGGCAAGGGCATTCAAACGAGTATCTTCAGAACCATCAGGCTGGCTTAAGCGGGAAATTTGCCCATCTAATTGTTGGCGTTTTTGCTCAAGTTGATCACGCTGCATCGTCAATTCGCGTTCTTTCACGAGTTGCGCCTGCATAAAATTCATCACATCCTGACTATGCTGAAAAGTCTCACTACTCTGCTCTTCCAAACGCTCTAATGCAGCCTGAGCGGTCAGCCAAGCCGGTGCTTTACGTGCATTTTCATCATAAAGTGCGGTTAAATTTTCACGTTTTTGACGAAGTATTGAACGCATTTCCACCTGTTCGGAAAGATCAGCTGAAAGCTCATCGACTAAAGCTTCTTGCTCTGCATGATAGGCTTCTAACTCATCGGCTGTTTCTAAATTTGAATCTGCCCGATGATTAAAATCATTCAATAATTTGACCGCACTTTGTTGTTGGGCATAACGTTGTTCCAATTCGTTCAATTTGGTACGAAGCTGTGGCATTTGTTGTGCCTGCAATTTTTGACTTGGGTATTCACGTAATAATTCTTTGGCACTTTCCCAAGCAGCAGAACGCGGTATATCACCGGCAATTTTACAAACTAATTGGTAAGCCTTATCAAATTGGGATTTTGCCGCCTCAGAAATAGACATTTTATGTTCCAATTCCAATACTGTTTCCGTCAAGCTTTCTGCATGGGCTTCAAACTCTGCGTGATAATCCGAGACATTTCTTACATTCAGATCGGCTAAACCGCATAAAGTTTTCGCCTTTTCTAAAGCTGTAATAGCTTGTTGATATTGCAATGCGCGTGTTTGTTGAGCATCCAATGCCTGCTGATAATCGGCAAGTTGAGTACGAACTTCATCAATTTCAATTTCCGTTTGTTCAAACTGGGCTTGGCTTTCTTCTAACGCCTCATTCGCATTTTCTACGACGATTTTTTGTTCTTCTAAACGTTCGGAAAGCTCCGCTACATCTTCTTGATAACGTGAAATTTTTTCTTGATGGCGCAAAGCATTCAACACAAGATTTAAATGATCTACAGCACTCTGATGATCCACTTCCAAAGTGTGTTCATTCTCTGCAAGTTCGGCGACTTCACGGCTTAAATCGATTAAACGATGTTGCGACAAATTCTGCTCTGACTTGGCTTTATACCATTCACGGCGAAATTCTAGTGCAGCTTCAATATTACCACGGCGTTCGTTCGCATTACGCATATAATCCGATGCCACATAATTTGTGGTTTCGGTGATTAAATGTTTGAATAAATCACGATCAGATTGGGTAACTTTAATGGCTTCCAGCGTCATACGGTTTTCACGCAATGCGCTTTCCATATCTTGGAAGGCTTTGCGTACACCTAAATTTTCCGGCAATAAATAATCACGTAAAGAACGGGTAATGGCGCTTGAAATACCACCGTATAAGGAGGCTTCAATAAGTTTATAGAATTTACTGCGATCCGATGCAGAGCGTAAGCGTCTTGGGATAATCCCTAAGTCGAACATCATTCCGTGATAATCGGTGATAGAATGATATTGTTTAAACTGCGCACCAAGATTTTCAATTTTATCTTTAAGTTCGTTTAAATTCAGTACGCGTGCTTGACGTTCACCTACTGTCTCGGTGAAAAGTGCGGTCGGATTTTGCGATAATTCCACACCTTGAATAGAGAAGGTTTTTAAATCGACTTTTTTGTCACGTCCGGCAACTTGTTGTAGCCGAACGCCCACAAGAATGCGTTGATGACGGGAATTAACGGTATCCAATACCGCGTAACAAACCCCCGGACGTAATTTCCCGTGTAACCCTTTATCACGTGATCCACCCGTTGAACCGGCTTCTGTTGTATTGCGGAAATGAAGTAAGGTTAAATCCGGAATGAGCGCAGTAACAAAACCTGCCATAGTGGTTGATTTTCCAGCACCATTACCACCTGATAGCGTAGTGACCAGCTCATCTAAATCAAAGGTGCGGGCAAAAAAACCATTCCAGTTGATTAAGGTTAAAGATCGAAATTTGCCACGTTCAACATCATGATTGATGATTGGCATTGACGTAACAAATTGACCTTCTTCCGCCTTTTCAATGTCTTGTTCTCGTGATTCGTTCGGAGCAATATCATTTTTCAATTCTAATACATCAGACATTATTCTTGTTCTCCTGCATCATCAAATTCTTCTTCAATTTCAACCGCACTTTCCCCATCAATTTCTTCAGACAGAGTTTCTGTATTTGCCAGTACTTGTTTTTCAAGTTGTAAAGATTGCGGTGTGGCGGCTTCCCCATCCCGAATTAAACGGGCTTGCGCTTCCAACGGATCATCACCGGAACGCACTTCTGCCCCAAAACGGAAAACAGACTCGGAGATAGTAAATTTGCCGCTATTTTGTTCCCCCACTGTATGAATCATTCCCAAACGGCGTAAGCGACCAATTGCGGCACGCACTTTTTCAGCTAATTTTTGTTTATCTAAATCAGAACCGCTTGAACGTTGATTAACCGCTTTTAATAATTTACTTTCATCCGCCAAGTTTAATAATTCATCATAAACTTCCTGCGTACTAAAAATGCCCTGCTGAGCCAAACGTTCCGGACTTAAATAGAGATAGCAGAGAACCTTCCCTACTAACATTTCCAATTCGGAAAGTACCGAACGGGCAATAAGAGTGGTTGCCTTAGGGCGTAAATAGAAAAAGCCTTCCGGCGCACGGATAAGCTCCACATTATAGCGGCGATAAAAACCGTCCAACTCGTTTTGGAAGTCCATCAAAAAGGCGTGATTATCAAGCTGTTCCGTGCTGATATGGCGACCTGAACGCAAAAGGCTATCCACCGTAGGAAATAACGGATTCGCAATCGCTATTGCAAGTTTTGGGGAAATTACATCTTGAAGATTATCTGTCATGGTTTATTTCTCTTACTCTTTATCCTATCGCAAGGATAATTAAATCTCTTTTAAAATTGACCGCACTTTAATACTTATCAATCACGTGAGCTTGTACCTCAGCACCTTGCTCATTAATTTCTTTCCAATTCGCATAAATTCCGGATAAATCATCGTTTGCGATCCCTAAACGTACCGCCTGATCTACAATAACGCGTGCCACATCAAAATGGCGGGAAAGCGGATAATTTTCGAGCTGTTCACGAAGAACTAGGCTTAAATCAATCGGGCGATTATTTTCACGGTATTCAATCAACAGGTTTTGCATATGGTCAACAATCTGATCATGTAAATCCGCTAAAGACTCATATTGCAACTCTTCCGGTAATTCACCGAGTGCATCATCTTCACGGAGAACCATTTCTTCATCACGTAAATCAGCAAGGCGATCCGCTTGTGCTGCCCATAAAAACCAAGGGTGATCAAAATAATGATGAATGGACTGACGTAAGCGTTGTGAAAAAACACGATTTTTATCCATATCAATGGCTGTACGGATAAATTTATGCACGTGGCGATCATAGCCAATCCACAAGTCAATAGCTTGTTGTCCCCAACTGATAATGCGGTCGAGCTTTGATTGCAAATCGGTAATTAATTGATCAATAAAATACAAATCATCACGCCCAATAACACAATCTTGAATCCGTAATAATTGGGCTTGCAGTTTATCGCCGGCAGCATTTAGCGTATCTTGTAATTCACGCAAATTGCCTGATGTTTCATCTAACAAACGTTCACAACTTGAAATCGCCGCTTGCCAATCTTTGGTTAAAAGCTCTGCAATTTCTTCTTTAATACTTTGTTGATTTTCATCCATGATACGCTGCGAAAGATCAATGCTATCAAAAATTTCAGCAACCGAATATTTCAACGGCGCAAATACATTTTTACGCCAATAATGCTCGCTTTCATTATTTTGAGCGCCTTCCTCGGCAGAATTGGATGCCCGCTGTATTTCATCGGCAACAATGGAAAGTTGCACGGAAAGCCGTAAAGTAGAAAATTCACGTTGGCGAATATAATAATCGGACACACCAGCACCGAGCGGTGTTAGACGATAAATCGCCAAGCCTTCCGTAAATTCGCTACTAAAACGATTCAATAAACGTTGTTTAACCAGCTCATTGATCGCGTTATTGGCACGGGTGGAAATTGCATCGCCGGATTGATCAAAAGCATTGATCGTATGGCGAAAAATATCCACAAGATCGGCTTCTAACATTTCACCGTCTAGCCGTTCATTATTGTAAATGGCAATCGCCAACAAAAATACCAAACGCTCGGTGGATAAATTTAATGAAAACTCGCGTTCTTTTGCCCAAGAGACGAGTTCGGGAATGGTTTGTGAAGTCTCAATCATTGAAATGACAACGCGTTAAAATTGAACAAAAAACTGTGGCAATTATACAGGAATTTTTACAGATCTTAAAAATCTTCTTTTGAATTGACCGCACTTTTAGCATTTTTCACGTATAATGTGCCCTTTTCATCAATAATCAAAAATACAGAATGATCGAATTAACCCAACAAGAAAAAAAACAAAGCTATAATTTTAATAAATTACAAAAACGATTGCGACGTAACGTGGGAAATGCGATTGCGGATTTCGGTATGATAGAAGACGGCGACAAAGTGATGGTGTGTTTATCCGGCGGAAAAGACAGCTATACGCTTTTAGACATTCTGTTAAATTTACAGCAAAGTGCTCCCGTTAAGTTTGATATTGTGGCAGTGAATCTTGATCAAAAACAACCGGGCTTTCCGGAACATATTTTACCGACTTATTTAGAAAGTATTGGGGTAGATTACAAAATCGTGCAAGAAAACACCTACGGTATTGTAAAAGAAAAAATTCCGGAAGGTAAAACCACTTGTTCACTCTGCTCTCGCCTACGTCGTGGTATTTTATATCGTACGGCAACGGAATTAGGCGCAACAAAAATCGCCCTCGGTCATCACCGCGATGATATGTTGGCTACGCTCTTTTTAAATATGTTTTACGGCGGAAAATTAAAATCTATGCCGCCAAAATTGATTTCAGACGATGGGAAACAAATCGTCATTCGCCCGTTGGCTTACTGCAAAGAAAAAGATATTGAGAAATATGCGATTGCAAAAAAATTTCCGATTATTCCTTGTAATTTATGCGGCTCTCAACCGAATTTACAACGCCAAGTGGTAAAAGAAATGCTTAATACTTGGGATCGCCAATATCCGGGGCGTTTAGAAACTATGTTCAGCGCAATGCAAAACATCACGTTGTCACATTTATGTGATCCGAAACTCTTTGATTTTAAAGGTATTCAACACGGACAATCATTAGAGGGTATTGAAGGCGATACGGCATTTGATGAAGAACGAATTGAACCAATGCAATTTGACAATGAAGAAAGCGGTGATTTTTCTGATCACGAAATGATTAGTTTTAAACAAGTTGAATAAAATGATTGAAATACAAGGAAAACAAATTGAAACCGATTCATCCGGTTACCTCGCCAATACTGACGACTGGAATGAAGAGGTTGCCAAAGCCATTGCACAGCAGGAAAATATTGAACTTTCGCCTGCCCATTGGGAAGTCATTTATTTTGTGCGGGATTTTTATCAAGAATATAATACCTCACCGGCAATCAGAATGCTGGTGAAAGCCATGGCAGACAAGCTCGGCACAGACAAAGGAAACAGCCGTTATTTGCAACGCCTTTTCCCTGAAGGTCCGGCAAAACAAGCCACAAAACTCGCCGGCTTGCCAAAACCGGCAAAATGCTTATAAATTCTTTGATTAACTTAATTGGGTAATTGTGCCGTCCTATTTTTAAAACAACCTTAAAGTGCGGTCAATTTTCACTAAATTTTATTATCCATTTTTAATTCAGCCAGTTGTTGATTAACACTCTGCTGTTGGCGTTGCACGGCTTCAAACCAGTGTTTTTTACTGTTTTCGGTGCGTTTTTTCCACGCTTTTAATTCCTCATCAATTTGTTTGTCCGCCAGCTTTTGGTTAAAAGGCATTCGGAAAAGACTGCCCACGTTAAACAGGAAAATTAACGGATTGAGCCAAGGGAATTTATACCAACGTCCCACATATTTTAGGCTTTTCGGGTTTTCTTCACGCACAAAATCCCGAATGGCACGCAAAAGATAACGGTTATGCTCAAGACTTGGGTTCGGGTAGCAACCGTACATTAAAAAAGGCAGCTTCCCTGCTTTATTGGGAATGCCGATTTGTAAAGAATAACGTCCCGTTAGGCTAAAAGGATAAAGCCCGTAAAGGTTATATACGATACCGCTTAACGGATCGCCCTCTTCCGGTATGAATGCCAGCCAATATTCTTTGCCTAGATGTTGTTGATAAATCACTTTTTTCTTGCGGTTAATCCGAATCCCACGAGGGCGTGGCGGGAAAAGAATACAAAGGAGTAATAACGGCCAGATAATATGGAAAATAGGGCGAATTAAACGTAAGCTGTCTTTATCTAAATACTTTTGCCTATATACCTCATAGTCATCTAATTTCACATTTGGGTATTTTCTTTTGAAACCTTCTCTAGACATTACACTAAGTTCTATATCATATATTTTTTTTATGCTCTTATCTGGGTTAAAAGCCCATTCAAAATCATATTTAATCGCCTTGATTTGATTATCAAAGGGTCTAACTCCGTGTTGAAAATCAATAAAGGCAATCACGCCTAAAATCGCCAAAAAAATCAGGCGGATCATTCCTCGTGGAAAAGCGTCTAAAATTAAGTGTCGGACCTCCAATTCATCTTGATTTACCCGACGAATGGAATAACCCAAGGTGTAAGTGCGGTAAAAATGAAGCCATTTTTCGAGGAGTTTCATTGGATTCCTTTAACTAAAATCATAAAAGTGCGGTCAATTTTCACTAAATTTTATTATCCATTTTTAATTCAGCCAGTTGTTGATTAACACTCTTCTGTTGGCGTTGCACGGCTTCAAACCAGTGTTTTTTACTGTTTTCAGTGCGTTTTTTCCACGCTTTTAATTCCTCATCAATTTGTTTATCCGCCAGCTTTTGGTTAAAAGGCATTCGAAAAATACTGCCCACGTTAAACAGGAAAATTAACGGATTCAGCCAAGGGAATTTATACCAACGCCCCACATATTTTAGGCTTTTCGGGTTTTCTTCACGCACAAAATCCCGAATGGCACGCAAAAGATAACGGTTATGCTCAAGGCTTGGGTTCGGGTAGCAACCGTACATTAAAAAAGGCAGTTTCCCTGCTTTATTGGGAATGCCGATTTGTAAAGAATAACGTCCCGTTAGGCTAAAAGGATAAAGCCCGTAAAGGTTATACACGATACCGCTTAA
>NZ_KB904040.1 GCF_000379905.1 Rodentibacter pneumotropicus DSM 21403 | reverse complement strand
ATCTGATAAGAGGTGCGCACAAAACCGCTTTTCCCCAAACCGAAGCCCGTGACAATCCCATTGACATACCGAACCGCTTTATCACCCAGCCAAAAGGTGAAGGTCACCGGGGTATCAATCANCGNNGAAAACGACACATTTGGGTTAAAACTTGATAACTGCAACTCCAATTTAAAGGGTTCGGAAAGTCCTTCGGTCAATTTAAAACCCACCACATCAAAGTGATATTTATCGCCTGCATTGAGGGTGTAACGATAGTCGGATTGGGTTGCCATGGTTATTCCTTAATTTGAGGTTTCAAACTCGGTTAGTATAACTGAATTTGTTGTAAGTTAATCGTTGAATGATAAAGACCCAAAGGGCTGAAGTCGATTTTTACTAAATTTTGCAAAATTTTCAAGTGTCAGAGAAATTTGTTTATGACAGCCTTGATTTATATCGTCACTACATCATGGATTTATTCTAATTTCTCAATTCCGAAAGAAAAATTTTCCTTCCTTAGCCTAATAAGTGATAAAGCAGTAAGTTAATAACAAACCCACCAACAACCAGCCATATAAAGACCAATGCACCTAATAAAAGCGGTTTTAAGCCGGCTTGTTTTACTGTACTTACATTTGTTGTTAAACCCAGTCCTGCCATGGCAGCCATTAATAAAATAGTATCAATTTGGACTAATATATTCACCCATTCGGTAGGCAATAAGTTAAATGAATTAAACACGGCAACGAGAATAAATATTAGCGCAAAGTAAGGAATTGAAACCGCGTGCTTTTGTTCTTCATCTTGGTGTAAAAAATAAGATAAGGCGAGTAAAAAAGGTGCAAGCATCATCACCCGTATCATTTTTGAAATCACCGCAATATCAGCGACAACGGGATTAATATTACTCCCTGCCGCATAGACTTGGGCGACTTCGTGTACGGAAGAACCGATGTAAATACCAAATTGATGGGGGGTAATAAAATCAATCAAAGTAGGATAAAGAATAGGATATAAAAACATGGAAATAGTGCCGAAAATAACGATTAAAGCAACAGCAACAGAGACTTTATAAGAGGGGGCTTTTACCACCGGTTCACTCGCAATGATCGCCGCTGCCCCGCAAATACTGCATCCTGCACCGGTAAGGAAAACGATTTGTTTATCAACTTTTAAGATCTTAATGCCTATCCAGCAGGTGATCAAAAACGTCAATATCAACATAATGGCATCAGCCAATATGGCATTTACGCCCACTTGCCCGATATCTTGTAGGGTAATTCTAAAACCATACAAAATAATGCCAAGACGCAACAATTTTCCTTTCGCAAAAGTCACGCCGGAATGCGTAAAATTTTCGATTTTATGATAGAACGTATTGCCGCATAGAATACCAATGACAATCGCCAATGTTAATGCGCTGATATTCAGCCTTTCTACTAACGCATTATTTCCAATTAAAACGGCGATTGTCGTGATCACTAATACCAGAAGTAAACCCCAAATCACGTTTAAATTTTTCATCATTATTCCCTCTTTAAACTAAAATCCTACTACAGAAACTAATTATAGTGATTTTGGTCGATAGGTGTTATTTAATTAAGAGAGATTGAAAGAAATAAATCACAGAATTGAATGTGGTAATCCGATAATCGAAAGCGGCAAAGGGCTGCGATAATCTCGCGTATCAAGTTGATAATCTATAACTCAAGGGGGGCGCTTCGACATAATACGATCCATAGCGTTCAATTCCGTTTCCGACAAGTGTTGTTTGTAAGACTGTTGATGACAAAGCCTTTTACTTTGCTATGGCAGGCATAAAGCATTTCAATGGGGACATTGCAACTGGCGAATTGCTGGGGTTCAAGAATTTACATAATTTTTCTTCTCTTAGTGTGAAAAGTGCGGTCAAAAATGACCGCACTTTTTGTGCTTTATTCAGATAATGATGATGGCGTAGTATCAAGTTGTAGCGGTGGCACAGGCTTGCCTATTCTCGCATAGAACTCTACCACAAAATCATCAAAGCGATCATCTTCAATGGCTTGACGAATTTCCGCCATAAGGCGTTGGTAATAACGTAAATTATGGATAGTATTTAATCGTGCACCTAAAATCTCACCGCATTTATCTAAATGATATAAATAGGCTTTTGTGTAATTCTTACAGGTGTAACAATCACAATGAGGATCGAGCGGGCTGGTGTCATCACGGTATTTGGCATTACGAATTTTCACAATGCCGTCCGTGACGAATAAATGACCGTTACGGGCATTGCGTGTTGGCATTACACAATCGAACATATCGATGCCACGGCGAACGCCTTCAACTAAATCTTCCGGTTTCCCTACGCCCATTAAATAACGTGGTTTATCCGCCGGAATTTGCGGACAAATGTATTCCAAAATACGGTGCATATCTTCTTTCGGTTCGCCCACGGCTAAACCACCCACAGCATAACCGTCAAAGCCGATATTGACTAAGCCTTCCAAGGAAATTTTGCGCAATTCTTCAAATACGCCCCCTTGAATAATCCCGAAAAGCGCATTTTTATTGTTGAGCTCATCAAAGCGATCACGACTACGTTTTGCCCAACGAAGGGACATTTCCATGGATTTCTTTGCATAGTCAAAGGTTGCTGGATAAGGCGTGCATTCATCGAAAATCATCACGATATCCGAACCGAGATCGTATTGAATTTCCATGGATTTTTCCGGAGAAAGGAAGATACGCTCGCCGTTAATCGGATTTTGGAATTTTACGCCTTCTTCGGTGATTTTGCGTAATTTTCCAAGGCTAAATACTTGGAAACCGCCGCTATCCGTCAAGATTGGGCGATGCCATTGCATAAAATCATGCAAATCACCGTGTTTACGCATCACTTCTTGCCCCGGACGCAACCACAAATGGAAGGTATTGCCGAGCAAAATGTCAGCTCCCGTTGCACGGACTTCTTCCGGAGTCATTCCTTTCACGGTACCGTAAGTACCCACCGGCATAAATGCAGGCGTTTCCACTTTAAATGTACCTTGTGGGCGTTCAAAGACTAACCGCCCACGGCGTGCATTGCCGCTCGTTTTGTCTAATTCATACTTCATTTTTGTTTCCTCAACGAATAAACAGTTCGAAGATTATTATCAATAAAAAAGCCTGTTTGAATTTACAGGCTTTATGCTATGGTTTTTTCAATGCTCTTTGAGCAAAGGCGGATATACTAAAGTTCTCACCCCGTGTTTTTTATTGTAGGCGTTGCCTTTCTTTAAGTCAAACGACTTATTCCAATCCCTTCACGTTCGGATTTTTTGTGATGAACATCGCATCGCCATAACTAAAAAAGCGATAGCGATTTTCGACCGCACTTTTGTAGGCATTCATTGTACGGCTGAAACCGGCAAAGGCGGAAACCAGCATAATTAGGGTACTTTCCGGTAAATGGAAATTGGTGATTAAGGCATCCACTACACGGAATTTTTTACCCGGATAAATGAAAATTGAGGTGTCGGAAAAATAAGGTTCGATCAAATCCGGATTACTGTTTTCCTCCGAAGACAACGCGGCAGTTTCAATGGAACGTACGGAAGTGGTTCCTACCGCAATCACGCGTTTTCCTGCTTTTTTGGTTTCAATAATCGCATTACACACTTCTTGTGAAAGCTCCACATATTCGGCGTGCATAATGTGATCTTCAATATTTTCCACTCGAACCGGTTGGAATGTGCCTGCCCCCACATGGAGCGTAACAAATTCAAAATTTACTCCTTTGGCTCGAAGTTTTGCCAGTAGTTCATCATCAAAATGCAAACCGGCTGTTGGTGCTGCCACTGCCCCCGGCACTTTGCTGTAAACCGTTTGATAACATTCTTGATCTGCCTCCTCATCCGGGCGATCAATATAAGGTGGCAACGGCATATGCCCGATTTGTTGTAGCACCGTTAAAAATGCGGTGGATTTATCCTTTAATTCCACTTCAAAAAGTGTGTCGTGGCGTGCTGTCATCACCGCCTGAATGCCCTGATTTTCACCCAGTTTATCTTCCCCTAGAAATAATTCAGCCCCTTCCTTCGGTGCTTTTGAGGAGCGGATATGGGCGAGAAAACGATGATCATCCAGCATACGTTCAACCAGTACTTCAATTTTTCCACCACTGGCTTTGCGTCCGAACATTCGGGCCGGAATCACTCGGGTATTATTAAAAATCAACAAATCACCTTCATCAATGAGGTCTAATACATCTGTGAAAGTGCGGTGAGAAATTTCACCGTTTTCGCCATTTAGTGTCAGAAGACGACAAGAAGAACGATCTTCTTTTGGATAACGGGCGATAAGTTCATCGGGTAAATCAAAATGGAAATCTGAAACAAGCATAATTATATTTGGCTGATAAAAAGAATGGGGTAGTCTAGCTAGTATGATTAGGAAGCTCAAGGGGAAATGTTCGCCATTTCCCCTTTTCCTACTAAAGAATCATTTTTACTAATTTGTCCGCTTTAATTCGGGCAAATTTTTTCAGTAATTTTTGAACCGGCTCAGGGTATTGATACAGTTCTTCCAACTCGGAATAATGACTCAATACGGTGGTATGCTGACGAATATGATTTAATTCTTTTTCAACTTGATCGCGTAATTCCTGCTTCGGATCGTGAATCAATAATCCATTTTCCGCATCTAAACGCCAAGCTCGCGGATTTAAGTTATTACCGGTCAGCAAAATATAATCCTTATCCACCCACACACCTTTTAAGTGGTAAGTGTTATCGCCGTCTTTCCATAAGCGAATGGTTAATCGGCCCTGTTCAATGTCTTGTTGGAATTTTTCACAGAAATGACGGAGATTGCTTTCGTATAAATAAGGTAATGCGCCCGCCATTTTGAAAGGTTGTTCCGGTGGAATATAAAAATCGTTTGCTACTTTGTCACCTACGATAATTTCAATCTTCTTCCCTGCTTCCAAGAGCGTGGTAATTTTGTTTTGCAAGGTACGGGGAAAATTAAAATAAGGAGTACAAACCACCAAATTTTCTTGAACTTGTAAAAATAAATCTTCAATGATTTGATTTAATTCATTACCTGACGCCCCTAAACCAAATAATGGAGAAACACTTAAAATATCGGAAAAACCAACCGCACTTTCCAAGCTATATTCCGCGTGATTGGCTAAATTTTTACGATAGGCACGAATGGCTGCGCGAATTTCTTTTGTGCGGGGGCGGTTTGTCAGATCAAGGGGATGAACGGCATTCAAGTCCAATAAATAATCATTAATAAAATTTACCATTGAATTGGCTAATTCTGCATTCGTGATTTTTTGATAGCGGTCATAGCGGTATTTGTCGTCTTGTTGTAAATACACGTTGTTGATACTCGCGCCACTATAAAGTACCGTATCATCGAAAATAAATCCCTTGATATGCAAAACACCGAACACTTCACGTGTATTAATAGGCACACCGAAAAACATATTCGGATCTTCTGGAAGTTGGTAGGTTTGACGCTGTTCCGAATACCAATCGGCATTGGTCGCAGATTTTTCTGCTCCCAGTAAATTGCGCTGACCACGATGCCAATCCACAAGGATTTTAATATCTAAGTCAGGCTGTTCTTGTTTTATTCGGTAAATTTCATCAAGAATTTCTTGTCCCGCTTCATCTTTTTGCCAGTAAAGTGCGGTTACATAAATACGTTTTTTCGCATTTCTAATTAATTCAATAATCTGAGTTTTGAATTCAGTCGGACTGAACAAAAATTCCACTTGTGCTTTCTCTAAAGGCAAAAAAGGCAGATTTTTGAGATTTTGTTCTGTTCGTTTTAATTTATTGATTAACATAATTTGTCTCTGCATTCTCTAGGAATGGGCTAGTTTACAATATTTCATTGATGGATTGATAGAAAAAAGGTTTTTTTTCGTTATAATGCTCACAAAATTTGACATTTATTGACGAATTATTATCCAAATTTTTTCTTGAGTATCTCCTTATGAACAATTCTCGCAAACCGACTTTTCAAACCAACACGAATAAATCTTTTCAAGAACGTTCCTTTGATGGGCAACAACATTCCAAAAAACACCGTGAAAATCGACCGCACTTTGATAAAAAAAATGATGAAAGAAAAAAGCAACGCCGTTTTCAGCAAGAAGTTCATGAGCCGCAGATTGCTGAACTTTCTTTAAATAAAAGTGGCGGAGTGCAAGGCAGTGTAAAAGTGGTCGTGAAAAGTACGGGTGTAGCGTATAAACCGAAAGAAAAGAAAACCGGTGCACTTTCACCGCGCGCTCCGGAAAAAATTAAAAAAAATCGTGCGGAAGAAATGAAAGTCTATGGTGAAAATGCCTGTTTGGCGTTATTTGAGAAACGTCCTGAAAGTATTATTCGTGTTTGGGCAACGGTGCAGATGTCGCATAAAATCGGTGAGATATTTAGTTATTTGGCGACAAATAAAAAAGTGTATCATGTGGTGGATAATGACGAATTATCCCTTGTGAGCGGCACGGAACATCACGGCGGTATTTGTATGTTGGTGAAAAGACAGCGCCCGTTTACTTTGCAAGGCTATTTGGATATTCCCCGTGAGGAAGATTGTTTAGTGTTGTTAGACAGTGTCAATAATGCACAAAATATTGGCGGTGTATTGCGTACTTGTGCCTTTTACGGCGTGAAGAATGTGGTAACCAATAATGCCGATAAATTGTATTCTGCGGCAGCTATGCGTGTAGCGGAAGGCGGTGCGGAGTACATTCGCTTATTAGAATGTTTAGAGATTGAATCGGCATTACAACAACTCCGTCAAAGAGGGTATCAAGTTGTGCATATTGCACAAGGCAAAGAGGGAATTGCCCTCAATTCACTTCAACTCAATAAAAAGGTCGCGTTTTTATTCAGTGAAGCCGATACATTGGATTTGTACGAAAAACAGGATGTAAATGTTCGTCTATCTTTGAGTAATCCATTAAAAAACGGCTTAAATATTGCGGTAAATAGCGGTATTTTGCTAGCAAAATGGTATTTTTCGAAGTGAAAAACTAAACTAAAGTGCGGTTGTTTTTCTCATTATTTTAAGGCTGAGTTCTCAGCCTTTGATTTTTGAAAAAATACCTGATCATTGTGTTAGATTTTGGCTAAAACTTATGTTTTTCATTTAATGGAGGTGAGACACGAGCAATTAATTCTAGGCAAACTTGCACAACCCAGCCGATTCCGCTGGCAAAAATAAGTGTGCCGATACCGACTATTCCTCCAAGAAAAAAACCTAACAGGCAAACCGATATTTCGATGATGGTACGGACAACTCCTACTTTCAAATGGAAACGTTGGCAAAGCCCCACCATTAGCCCGTCACGAGGGCCGGCTCCCAAATGACAAGTGAGATATAATGCCGTGCCTAATCCATATAGGAAAAGACCGATTATTCCAAAAGCAATACGTGAAGAAAGTGCGGTCGGCTCTGACAGAATTTTTGTGGTAACGTCTAAGAAAAAAGCAATCACAATAATATTTAAAATTGTGCCAAGTCCAAAGCGGAGTTTCAGGGGTAACCATGCAAGCATCACAACGCAGCTAATCAAGAATGATGACCAACCGATACTAATTTCACTCTGTAATGCTACTCCTTGAGAAAGCACTGTCCAAGGAGTCGAACCGAAATTGGATAATACAATTAACCCATCACCAATTCCTAATATTGCCAATGCAAATAACAAAACATAGATTGCTTTTCCTTGTATAGACCATAATGAACTCGCCGCCCAGTTTGTATAAGGAATTGATCGTGCTTTTTTCATAAATTACCTATAGTTAGTTAGATACGGACTATCATAAAGGGGAATCAGTGAAAGGCAAACACTTTAATATCATATTGTATAGCTGAATTCTAATTTGGTGGCAGATCAATTTTTCCCGCTCTTTTTTAGTGAGATGCGGCTGAGAAGAGATTAATCACCAGTACACCGGCAATAATTAGCCCAATACCGATCATTCCTGCGGTATCAATTTTTTGTCCAAAAATAAAATAGGCAACGACTGCGGTGAGGACAATTCCTACCCCGGACCAAATGGCATACACCAAACCAACAGGTAAAGATCGAAAAATAATTGAAACAAAATAAAAAGAAATAGCGTAGAGCGTGAGTGAGCCGAGGGTTGGGAGCAGTTTAGTAAAACCATCACTCGCTTTTAATAAATTTGTTGCGGCAATTTCTAAGCAAATAGAAACGGCAAGTAAAATCCAAGGGTTCATAATAATTCCTCATTCAAATAAAAAGAGACGCAAGCACGCGTCTCCTTTCATCAGGTTAATGTTTATAAATTAGCAATCCTGTTTACCATAAGCATCTTGACGAAGAATGTTGCGTACGCCTTCATCAAAGTCAGCAAGCACTTGTTCGGCATTTTTCGGATCCGTACCACGTGCGTCTAAATAGAACTTAATTTTCGGCTCCGTACCTGAAGGGCGGGCAATTAAACGTGAACCGTTTTCCAATACAAATACGAGAATATCGCTTTGACGATCGGTTTTCGTGTGGTCAATAAATTGTGCCACGTTCACACCACCGATGATGCTTGGTGGGGTATTACGAAGTGCGGTCATTAATTTGCCGATTTCGGAAAGATCGCTGACACGAATAGAGATTTGTCCGCTTACATAAGCACCAAATTCTTTAGTAAATTCATCGGCATAATCCGCTAAGGTCTTACCTTGTTTTTTCAAGTTGCGGACAAGATCTAAGAACATAATTGCCGCTGAGATACCGTCTTTATCACGGACTTTATCCGGATCCACCAAGTAACCGAGTGCTTCTTCAAAACCAAACAGTAAGCCTTGAACTTTACCGATATATTTGAAACCTGTTAAGGTTTCTTCCGATTGGAAACCGTATTTTTTTGCGATTTCGGCAAGTGCAGGGGAGGAGACTAAAGAGCAAGCCAATACCCCTTGTTTGTTTTGTGCATGGTATTGTTTGGCTAAATACCAACCTAAGAAACAACCCACCACATTGCCGTGTAACGGCTTCCAGTTGCCTTCCACATCCGGTACGGCAACGGCTAAACGGTCGGCATCAGGGTCGTTTGCGATAATAAATTCGGCGTTATTTTCTTTCGCCACTTTGATTGCAAGATCCAATGCGCCTTTTTCTTCAGGGTTTGGGAAATTAACTGTTGGGAAAGTACCGTCCGGCCATACTTGTTCGGCGACGATATGCGGTTGTGGTAAACCGGCTTTGGCTAAGGTTTTGCTTAATACTTCATAACCCACGCCGTGCATTGCGGTATAAACATAGTTGATGTCGCATTGTGGCTCTTTAGCAAGAGAGGCGGTTTTGGCAATATAAGCATCCACCACTTCATCATTTAACACAACATAATCATTGCTGCGTGGTAAATCTTGAATACTACCTGTCGCTACTTTGTCAATTAATGCGGCAATTTCCTGATCGGCGGGTGAAACGATTTGCCCCCCTCCGTTCGCTTTTCCTAAGTACACTTTATAACCGTTATCTTCCGGTGGGTTGTGGCTTGCGGTAACCATCACTCCGGCGGTCGTATCGAAATATTGAATGGCGTAGGCCAATACCGGTGTCGGTAATTTGCGTGGCAACAAATAGGCCTTCACTCCCGCACCTGCCATGATTTCAGCGGTATCGCGCGCAAATACATCTGAATTTTTACGCCCGTCATAGCCAATCACAATGGAAGGTTGTTTGTCATAGTCTTTTAAGAAATCTGCTAAACCGCCGGCGGCTTGTGCCACTAAAACTCGGTTCATCCCCATTGAGCCGGCTTGTAAAGGACCACGTAAACCGGCAGTACCAAATTGCAAACGACCGTCAAAACGAGTCTGTAATTCTGCTTCTGCTTTTGTATCGCCTGCTTTTGCTGATTCTAAAAGTGCGGTCAATTCTGCGCGAGTTTCTGCATCAGGATCTTGGTTTAACCAATTTTGTGCTACATCAAAGAGAGTTGCCATAATTTCACCTTCTTAAGTTGAAAAAATATTTTGGATAGACTATCGGAAAACAATTAAACCTCAAAGGGTTATTTACCGAAAGTTTGATCTGTTTAACATTTTTTATTCGTATAATCGTTTACTTAAAAACGATATTTGATTTTTATCTTGAATGATGCCTAGATTCGTTTGATGAAGCTCACAGTAGTAGTGCCGAACCCCATTTTATGATATCAAAAAAGAATTTATTTTGATTGGTGGCGACACCATCAGTATTCTTAGATGTACCGTCTTCATTCTTTGAATTATCGACCATACCGTTTTTATATTGACCTTTCACTACATCTAAATCATCACGTGCTTGGGTGCGTAAAATCTGACAGTATTGATTATTTAGTGATTCCACACTCCCTATTGCGGTACGGAATTTTTTGAATTGATAAGTAGCGTAATTCATTGATTTTTCATCATTTTGAATGATCTTCACATAATCTTCGCCAATAATATTTTCCAGCGGATAGAAAAAAACATATTGAGAGTGGATATAGCTATCTTCTTTGGCAAAATGTTGTTGCTGAATGCGTGTGAGATTAGGGTAAATACATTGCTCCGCTTGTTTACTGGTAATCGCCCACTGTTTCGCATTTTTATCTGAAAGTTGATAATCCGCGCCTGCAAATTCAGCCGGAATAGGCGATTGTGATGAGTCAAAAAGGTTACAAGCACTGAGTAATAGCGTTATGCCGAGTGTAAAAATAAGTTTCATATTTGGTTTCGAGAGATTGGTTGATATGAATGAAATTTTAACAATAAGCACAAAATAGATAAAGGCTGAAATAAATTTTCATTTTCCCGATTAGAAAAACTTCCGCTATAATGACCGCACTTTTCGTTAATTAAAAGGAATATTTATGCAAAATCCAAAAGATGATGTGCTTTATGCGCCCGTTGAATGGGTCGATCATAGCGAGGGCTATACCGATATTCGCTATCATAAATCCACTGACGGTATCGCAAAAATCACCATTAACCGTCCGGAAGTGCGTAACGCATTCCGCCCGCAAACTGTTAAAGAAATGATCCATGCCTTTTCTAATGCGCGTTTTGATGAAAAAATCGGTGTCATTGTATTAACAGGTGAGGGCGAAAAAGCGTTCTGCGCCGGGGGGGATCAAAAAATTCGTGGGGATTATGGCGGCTACAAAGATGAAAGTGGCGTACATCATTTAAATGTGTTGGATTTTCAACGGGATATTCGTACTTGCCCGAAACCAGTAGTAGCAATGGTGGCAGGTTATGCCATTGGTGGCGGTCATGTATTGCATATGTTATGTGATTTAACCATCGCGGCGGATAACGCTATTTTTGGTCAAACAGGGCCTAAAGTGGGATCTTTTGACGGTGGCTGGGGCGCAAGCTATATGGCTCGTTTGGTTGGTCAAAAGAAAGCCCGTGAGATTTGGTTCTTATGCCGTCAATATAATGCACAAGAAGCCTTAGATATGGGCTTAGTGAACACCGTGGTACCTTACGCTGATCTTGAAAAAGAAACCGTACGCTGGTGTCGGGAAATGCTGCGTAACAGCCCGATTGCATTGCGTTGTTTGAAAGCCGCATTAAATGCAGACTGTGACGGTCAAGCCGGTCTCCAAGAATTGGCGGGGAATGCCACTATGTTGTTCTATATGACAGAAGAAGGTCAAGAAGGTCGCAATGCGTTTAATGAAAAACGTGCGCCGGACTTCAGTAAATTCAGACGTAATCCTTAATTATCCAATCAAAAGTGCGGTTAATTTCAACCGCACTTTTTGTAAGCAAAATTTATGACAATTCGACAGTATAATCTTTATCGTTATTCCATTCCCGTTGATAGCCAACTGATTTTGCGAGATCGGTTTTTAAAACGCCGTGAGGGTTTGCTCGTGCGTATCCAATGTCAGAATAATGAAGGCTGGGGAGAAATTGCGCCATTGCCGGGGTTTAGCGAAGAATCCTTAGAAATGGCGGAAAGCCAAGTAATACAATGGCTTGCTGATTGGGATGCTGCCCGTAACCGCGATGAAGAAGTATCACTTGACGGGCTTTATCCTTCCGTGGCGTTTGGTTTGAGCTGTGCACTGGCAGAATTAAAAGGTAAACTGAATGCTGAAGGAAATTACCATACCGCTCCCTTGTGTTATGGCGATCCCGATGAACTTTATGAGGAATTAGCCCATCTTTCCGGTGAGAAGGTGGCGAAAATCAAAGTGGGAATGTATGAAGCCAACCGAGACGGATTGATTGCGGATATGTTTTTAGAGGCGATCCCTGATCTACAATTACGCCTTGATGCAAATCGCCGTTGGTCTTTTGAAAAAGCCTTGCAGTTTGCGGCAAAAATAAAACCGGCACATCGCTCTCAAATTCAATTTTTGGAAGAGCCTTGTAAAACGCCTGAATTAAGTCTTGAATTTGCAGCTCAAACAGGGATTGCGATTGCTTGGGATGAATCACTGAGAGAACCCGATTTTCAGCTTAAAAAAGAACGGCACTTGGCGGCAATTGTGATTAAACCCACATTAATCGGTTCCCTTGAGCGTTGTATTGAATTGATTGACCAAGCCCACGTATTAGGGTTAAAAGCGGTGATTAGTTCCAGTATTGAAAGTAGCCTTGGTTTAACCCAGCTGGCGAGAATGGCGCAACAATATACGCCGAATGTGACACCGGGGTTAGATACGCTGGATTTAATGGACTATCAAGTATTGCGTTCATGGAAAGGATCAACATTGCCGCTTATTGATTTAGAGTCTGAATTGATTACAAAGATTATCTGATTCGACCACCGTTTATCAAAAAATCCGTATAATGCACAATCCCAAAAGGAAGAGAAGATGTTAAAAAAATCCCAAGTTTTGCTGCTAAATGGCCCAAACCTAAATATGTTAGGCGCACGTGAACCCAAACATTATGGCAGTTTATCCCTTGCAGCCATTGAATCTAACCTGAAGGCACTGGCGGAGCAGCACAATGTTGAACTTGACTGTTTTCAAGCCAATAGCGAGGAGAAACTGATTGAAAAAATTCATCAAAGTTTTCAAAGAGTGGATTTTATTTTAATCAATCCGGCAGCCTATACACACACCAGTGTGGCATTACGTGATGCGTTGTTGTCAGTATCCATCCCTTTTGTCGAAATTCATTTGTCTAATGTACATAAACGAGAACCGTTTCGTCACCATTCTTATTTTAGTGATGTGTCGGAAGGGGTAATTTGCGGATTAGGTGCCAAAGGTTATGAATTTGCCTTTTTATTTGCCTTGGATTTTTTAGCAAGAAAGCAATAAAATGCAGTATTTTTAGCGAAATTCACAGAATTTTATCGCAATTTAGATCAATTTAGGGTAATCTTTGCCCGATTAAAAATCGGTTTATAACTGACCGCACTTTTTGTGTGTTGTTGGTATTATGTAGCAGTTTTGTATAAAGTTTTGGGTTCACTTGTAGGGATTTCTGTTCTTGTGCATTTGCCACATAATACTGTGCACTATAATGAAAGTGCGGTTAAAAATTTCATCATTTTAGGAAAAACGTATGGACATTCGTAAAATTAAAAAGCTGATCGAATTAGTGGAAGAATCAGGTATCACTGAATTAGAAGTGCAAGAAGAAGAGGGAACGGTTCGCATTAGTCGTGCTGCACCCGCAGTTGTACCGGCAGCGGTGCAATATGCCGCACCGGTTGCTGCGCCGACAGCTATGCCAGCCCCAACCAATGCCCCAGCACCAACTGCTACATCGGTAGTTCCTGAGGAGGTTGTTGGTCATCAGGTTCGTTCTCCTATGGTAGGAACGTTTTACCGCAGCCCAAGTCCGGAAGCTAAAGCATTTGTTGATGTAGGACAATCAGTTAAAGTAGGTGATACGCTTTGTATCGTTGAGGCAATGAAAATGATGAATCGTATTGAAGCGGACAAAGCCGGCGTGGTGAAAGCAATCCTAGTCAATGATGGCGAACCGGTTGAGTTTGATCAACCGCTGATCGTTATCGAATAATCCTATCAATTATCCAAAATGGCGGGCTTGCTCGCCATTTTTTAACAAATGGAATTTCTTATGTTAGAAAAAGTTGTGATTGCCAACCGTGGTGAAATTGCGTTACGTATTTTGCGCGCGTGTAAAGAATTAGGCATTAAAACCGTTGCGGTACACTCCACAGCAGATCGTGATTTAAAACATGTGTTATTGGCAGATGAAACGGTTTGTATCGGTCCTGCGCCTTCAGCAAAAAGCTATTTGAATATTCCTGCGATTATTGCTGCGGCTGAAGTGACGGGAGCTGATGCGATTCATCCGGGATATGGTTTTTTATCTGAAAATGCGGATTTTGCCGAGCAAGTAGAGCGTTCGGGTTTCACTTTTATTGGACCGACAGCGGATGTGATTCGTTTAATGGGGGATAAGGTTTCGGCGATTAAGGCAATGAAAAAAGCCGGTGTTCCTTGTGTGCCGGGTTCTGATGGTCCGGTTGGAAACGATATTGCCAAAAATAAAGAAATTGCTAAACGTATTGGTTATCCAATTATTATTAAAGCTTCCGGTGGTGGTGGCGGTCGCGGGATGCGTGTAGTTCGTAGCGAGGAAGCATTAGAAGAATCTATCGCGATGACAAAAGCAGAGGCGAAAGCCGCGTTCAATAATGACATGGTTTATATGGAAAAATACTTAGAAAATCCACGTCACGTGGAAATTCAAGTATTGGCGGATACTCACGGTAATGCTGTGTATTTGGCGGAACGTGATTGTTCTATGCAACGTCGTCATCAAAAAGTGGTGGAAGAAGCGCCGGCTCCGGGAATTAGTGAAGAACTTCGCCGTGATATCGGTTCTCGTTGTGCAAATGCCTGTGTGGAAATCGGTTATCGTGGTGCAGGTACATTCGAGTTTTTATATGAAAATGGTGAATTTTATTTCATCGAAATGAATACCCGTATCCAAGTAGAACATCCGGTGACGGAAATGATTACAGGTGTGGATTTAGTGAAGGAGCAGTTACGTATCGCCGCAGGTTTACCGATTTCTTTCAAACAAGAAGATATTAAAGTGAAAGGCCATGCGATCGAGTGTCGTATTAATGCGGAGGATCCTAAGTCGTTCTTACCATCACCGGGGAAAGTGAATCACTTACACTCACCGGGCGGTTTTGGCGTGCGTTGGGATTCCCATGTGTATGGCGGTTATACAGTACCTCCTCATTATGATTCAATGATTGCAAAACTCATTACTTATGGCGATACCCGAGAGGTAGCGATCCGCCGTATGCAGAATGCCTTGGCTGAAACCATCATTGACGGTATTAAAACCAATATTCCATTACATGAGATGATTTTGGAAGATGAAAATTTCCAAAAAGGTGGAACAAATATTCATTACCTTGAGAAAAAATTAGGGTTACATGATTAATTAAAAAAAATGGCTCACGAAAGTGAGCCTTTTGTTTATTTCTTTTTCACCGGGCGTTGCCAGTTTTGAATATGGCGTTGCGGTACTCGGGTTATTACCAATTCATCTTTACCAACATTACGAGTGATGGTTGAACCTGCACCGATGGTTGCACCGTCTTCAACGGTTATTGGTGCGACTAATTGAGTATCGGACCCCACGAAGACATTATCACCGATAATGGTTTTAAATTTATTGGCGCCGTCATAATTACAGGTAATCACGCCAGCACCAATATTACAATTTGCACCGATTTCACTGTCACCCACATAGGTTAAATGATTCACTTTTGACCCTTTACCGACAATGGATTTTTTGATTTCCACAAAGTTGCCGACATGGGTTTCGGCAGCAAGCTCTGCCCCTGGACGTAAACGGGAAAACGGACCAATTGCCGCTTTTTCTCCAATGGTGGCATCGTCTAAAACGGAGTAAGGTTTCACTTCCACATCATCGCCAATCACCACATTTTTTAATACGCAGCCCGTACCGATTTTCACCCGATTTCCTAACCGCACTTCACCTTCAATAATCACATTGGTATCAATCTCCACGTCTTTACCGTGCTCAAGGGTGCCGCGTAAATCAAACCGTTCAGGATCTGCCAACATCACGCCTTCTAACAGTAAACGTTCCGCCTGTTTACGTTGATAGTAACGTTCAAGTGCGCTTAACTGCAGGCGATTATTTGCCCCTTCCACTTCCATCATATCCGTTGCCTGAACGGCAACAACTTGGCAACCATCTTGGTTTGCAAGGGCAATTAAATCCGTTAAATAATATTCGCCCTGAGCATTATTATTGCCTACGCGCGCGAGCCATTTTTTGAAACTCGCTCCATCGGAAACCATTACACCGGTATTCACTTCTTGAATTTTTAATTGTTCTGCATTGGCGTCTTTTTGTTCAACAATAGCTGCCACCTGACCATTTTCACGAATAATACGACCATAACCCATTGGATTGTCTAATTGTACAGTTAATAACGCAATGCCGTTTTCAGGTTTTGCGGCAATGAGTTTTTCCAAGGTTTCTTTTGTAATCAGTGGCGCATCGCCGTAAAGCACCACAATATCCTCATTATCTTTAAAAAAAGGTGCTGCCTGTTGAACCGCATGTGCAGTGCCGAGTTGCTCGGTTTGTAATACCCAATTCACCTTTTCATTAGCAAGACGTTCACGCATTAATTCACTCCCATGTCCGTAAATTAAATGCACATTTTCCGCTCCTAATGAATTTGCCGTATCAATCACGTGTTTGACCATCGGCTTACCCGCCACGGTATGTAACACCTTTGGCAAATCGGAATACATACGTGTGCCTTTTCCTGCCGCCAAAATGACCGCACTTATTGTTTTATTTATCATAAAAATTTCTCTTATCATCAAAAATTGTCAGTATTTTAGCTTAGAAAGGAAAAGATGATAAGCTGTTTATCTTTTCTTAAAAAATTCTATAATGAGACAATTTTTGAGCGATTTGGGGTGAAGATGCGTAGTAGAGATGACATGATTTTGCAATGGATTAATCAGCAAGGAAAAGCGAGTGTGGTTGAACTGGCTGAAAAGTGCGAAATATCTGTTGAAACCATTAGACGTGACCTTAATCGACTTGAGAAACAAGGATTGCTTTATCGTACACATGGTGGAGCGATAAGTAATAAAACGACGGATCTTGGTTCCTTTTTTCAGGCTCGGCGATATATTAACGCAGCGGAAAAACGCTATATTGCTAAGAATGCTCTTGAATTACTCTATGAGAATGCGGTGATTGGCTTGGATGCGAGTTCCACGAGTTGGTATTTTGCTCATTTAATGCCGGATATTCCTTGCACTGTTGTGACCAATTCTATGTTTAATATCAACGCATTGGTTAATAAGCCCAATATCAAAACCATTGTGACCGGTGGGGTTTATTCATCAAAATATGAAGCCTTTTACGGGCCATTATCAGAATATTTATTACAACGTCTTCATATTAACTTTTCTATTTTTTCTTGTTCCGGGATTGATAATCAAGGGAATATTTGGGAATCCAACGAATTAAATGCCTCTTTAAAGCGTAAAATGATGGAAGCATCGGAACATGCTTATCTTTTGGCGGATCATTCTAAGTTTGAGAAAAAAGGTCTGATTCAATTAACTGAATTGAGCAAAATTAATACTATTTTTAGTGATTCCGATTTATCGGAGACCTTCCAAGTATATTGTGAAAAAATGATGTTTTGACCGTTTTATAGCAAATAATGACCGAATTTACCGTTTGTTAAGAATATAAGTAAAAAATGGGCATTATTTTCCTTAGAAAATGCCCGATTATTGTGATCCCTTTCACAAATTTGAAATCAACTTCATTTTCCTTCTGTCTTCTTTCGTTTTTTTATTCAAAAATAATTTCAAGTTAAGCAGATAAACCGCTTATCCGAGGTTTCAATATGAATAAAAAATGATAGGAGACAGACTATGATGACATCTTCCACTCAAACCAATCGTATTAAAATCGGTATTCGTCCAACCATTGACGGTCGTCGTATGGGTGTACGTGAATCATTAGAAGAGCAAACCATGCGTATGGCGAAATCTGTTGTCGATTTATTGCAAACCCATATCCGCTATACGGACGGTGCTTTTGTCGAATGTGTGATTGCCGATACTTGTATTGGTGGTGTTGCTGAGGCTTCGGCTTGTGCCGATAAATTCAAACGTGAAAACGTGGGATTAACTATTACTGTCACACCTTGTTGGTGTTACGGTTCTGAAACTATCGATATGGATCCACATATGCCGAAAGCGATTTGGGGCTTTAACGGCACTGAACGCCCAGGTGCGGTTTATCTTGCTGCGGCGCTCGCAGGTCATTCTCAATTAGGTTTACCGGCGTTCTCAATTTATGGCACAGAAGTTCAAGAAGCGAATGACACCGACATTCCGGCGGATGTAAAAGAAAAATTGTTACGTTTTGCCCGTGCCGGTCTTACCGTTGCCACTCTTCGTGGAAAATCCTACTTATCCATCGGCTCTGTTTCTATGGGAATCGCCGGTTCGATTGTGAACCAACAATTTTTCCAAGAATATCTTGGTATGCGTAACGAATATGTGGATATGACTGAAATCAAACGCCGTTTAGATCGCAAAATTTACGATCAAGAAGAAGTGGAGTTGGCACTTTCTTGGGTAAAACAATATTGCAAAGAAGGAATTGATGTAAACAGCCAGGAAAATCAACGTACACCGGAGGAACGAGCCGAACTTTGGGAAAATGTAGTGAAAATGACCATCATTACTCGCGATTTGATGGTAGGGAATCCCAAATTAGCAAAGTTGAATTTTGCGGAAGAAGCCCTAGGCCATAATGCTATTGCAGCTGGATTCCAAGGTCAGCGTCATTGGACGGACCATTTGCCAAATGGTGATTTTATGGAAGCCATGCTTAATTCTACCTATGATTGGAATGGGGTTCGTCCACCATATATTCTTGCTACTGAAAATGACAGTTTGAATGCCGTATGTATGTTGTTCGGACACCAATTGACCGGTCAGGCTCAAGTTTTTGCTGATGTGCGTACTTATTGGAGTCCGGAATCTGTTGAACGTGTGACCGGTTGGAAACCAGAAAGTGGCTTTATTCATTTAATTAATTCCGGTTCTGCTGCACTTGACGGCACAGGTCAGCACCGAGATGAAAATGGTAAACCAACCATTAAACCGGCTTGGGATGTGACAGAAGAAGACGGAAAACGTTGTTTGGAGAATACCCGTTGGTGTCCTGCTGTACATGAATATTTCCGTGGCGGCGGTTTATCTTCCCAATTTTTAACTAAAGGTGGTATGCCCTTCACGATGCATCGTATTAACCTTATCAAAGGCTTAGGGCCGGTATTGCAAATTGCCGAAGGTTGGTCAATTGATTTACCGGAACGAGTACATAATATCCTCAATAAACGCACCAATGAGACTTGGCCGACGACTTGGTTTGTTCTTCGTTTAACGGGCAAGGGGGCATTTACCGATGTCTATTCTGTAATGGCAAACTGGGGCGCCAACCACTGTGTAACCACTTATGGGCACATAGGTTCGGATCTCATCACACTTGCCTCAATATTACGTATCCCAGTTTGTATGCACAACGTTGAAGAACGCAATATATTTCGCCCAAGTGCCTGGAATGGGTTTGGTCAAGATAAAGAAGGTCAGGATTATCGCGCCTGTCAAAACTTTGGACCACTTTATAAATAATGGCAATCGGCACGTGCTTTTCAGCGAGTACCGCCATTCCATCAAAACCCATAGTGAAGTGCGGTCAAAAAATCCATTTATTTTTCAACCGCACTTTTTTCTAAATTCTAGGGAGGGCTTGTATGCCTATCGTACTGATTTTTGATTGCGGTGCGACCAATTTACGCACTATTGCGATGAGTAATAAAGGCGAGATTTTGGCAGCCTGCCATATTGCGAATAATACCCAACCTGATATCAAATTCGCTGATTATCATATTTGGAATTTTGAAGAAATCTGGCAAAAATTATCCGATTGTGCTGATCAAACTATCGACAAGTTGAGAAGGCAAAATATTGATTTAAAAGATATTGTTGGTATTTCTGTTACTACGTTTGGTGTAGATGGCGCGCCCTTTGATCGGTATGGGCAGCAGCTTTATCCGATTATTTCTTGGAAATGCCCACGCACACTTTCAGTGATGGAGAAACTGGATAATTTGTTGGATGTAAAAGCACTTTATCAACGTAACGGTATTGGACAATACAGCTTTAATACCTTATTCAAACTGCTTTGGTTGAAAGAACATGAACCGGAAGTTTTCCAAAAAATGGATAAGTTTGTGTTCATTTCTTCCATGCTAACCCAGCGTTTAACAGGAGAATGGACCACCGATCACACAATGGCGGGAACATCAATGATGACAAATCTCGCCACCGGTGATTGGGATGAAGGTGTTTTGCGGCTGCTTGGGCTAACGTCAAATCATTTTCCGCCAATGCGTCGTGCCGGTGAAAAAGTGGGTGATCTTACGACCGCACTTGCTATGCGTTGGGGATTAAATTGTATTCCGGTGATTGCTTGCGGACACGACACGCAATTTGCCATGTTTGGTTCCGGTGCGGGATTAAATCAACCGGTGTTGAGTTCCGGTACTTGGGAAATTTTAATGGCTCGTACGCAATATGCGCAGCCACAATTTGATTTTATTTCACAAGGGCTAACGACGGAATTTGATGTTCAACCTAATTGCTTTAATCCGGCGGTGCAATGGGTTGGCTCCGGCATTATGGAATGGCTTGGAAAACTGTTGTTCGCGGATGTATATGGCACAAACAAATATTATTCGACAATGATTGCAGAAGCGATGGAAGTAGGGGAAAGGAGTATCAAAAGTGCGGTCGATTTCCAAGGCGTTTTTAGTCAAATCGGACAAGGGCATCTTGTCGGGCTTTCCATGTTTACTTCTCGTAGTGAAATCTATCGTGCGGCACTTTATTACATGGCAAAGCAGCTTAAGCAAGGTTTGGCGGTGCTACAACAGGTTAGTCATTTTAAAGCGGAAAGTTTGATCTGCGTTGGGGGTGGATCAAAAAATCCGTTATGGAATCAAATTCGCGCCGATGTTTTAGGTTTACCTATTGAGGTGGTCGATGTGGCAGAAACGACAGTATTAGGCGCAGCGATGTTTACTTTTGTTGGTGTTGGCGTTTATGACAACGCAGAAACGGCACAGAAAATCATGCAACCGCAACGCAAACGTATTTATCCTCAGTTTAATTTTGCAAACGAATAGGAGCAATTTAATGTTAAAAGGTATTCATCCGGCAATTTCCCCTGAGTTACTCAAAATTCTAGCCGAAATGGGACATGGTGATGAACTTGTACTTGCCGATGCTCATTTTCCTGCTCACTCACTTCATCATAATGTCGTGCGTGCCGATGGGATTTCTATTGCAACCTTATTAAAAGGTATCGCGCCATTATTTGAATTTGACGCTTATGTCGCGGCACCACTCGTCATGATGCAGGCTGTGCAAGGCGATACGTTGGATCCTGATGTAGAAAAACGCTATTTAGAGGCAATTCAAAGTGCGGTCGATTTTGTGCCAAATCTCACACGTATCGATCGCTTTGATTTTTATGAGCGTACAAAACATGCTTATGCCGTTGTTATGACTGGCGAAACTGCAAAATACGGCAACATTATTATCAAAAAAGGGGTTACCCCTGTTTTATAACAAGTTAGAGGTCTTAAAAATGAATAGAAAAGCACTTTCACAAAAAATTATCGATACCTGCCTTGAAATGACCCGATTAGGTTTAAACCAAGGGACTGCGGGAAATGTAAGCGTACGCTATAAAGAAGGTATGCTGATTACACCCACTGGTATGCCATATCATTTAATCACGCCGGAAAATATCGTTTATGTGGATAACAATGGCAAACACGAAGACGGAAAGCTGCCTTCCAGTGAATGGCAATTTCATTTAGCGGTCTATCAGGCACGTGCGGAGGCTAATGCGGTTGTGCATAATCATTCTCTTCACTGTGCCGGTTTGTCCATTCTCGAAAAATCAATTCCGGCTATTCACTATATGGTGGCAGTGGGAGGAACTGATCATATTCCCTGCGTACCTTACGCAACATTTGGAACCTATGAACTTGCCTCTTATGTGTCGGAGGGAATCAAAAAAAGTAAGGCAATTTTGCTGGCTCACCATGGTTTAATTGCCTGTGGTGAAAACCTTGATAAAGCGTTGTGGCTTGCACAAGAAGTGGAGGTGTTGGCTTCTTGGTATTTGAAATTGCTTGCAACGGGTTTGGATATTCCGCTTTTGAGTCGTGAGCAAATGCAGGTGGTATTAGGCAAGTTCCATACTTATGGATTACGTATTGAAGAATAGTGATTCTTTGTGTTTCTCTCTACTAATTAATAGAAGGAAAATATTATGACTGCCAAGGTGTTAGAAAAGAAATTTATTGTCCCCTTTATTTTAATCACCAGCTTATTTGCTTTATGGGGATTTGCGAATGATATTACCAATCCGATGGTTGCCGTATTTCAAACCGTTATGGAAATTCCGGCTTCCGAAGCCGCTTTGGTGCAATTTGCATTTTATGGCGGTTACGGCACGATGGCGATTCCTGCCGCTATTTTTGCCAGCCGATACAGTTATAAAGCAGGAATTATGTTAGGGCTTGTTCTCTATGCAATCGGTGCGTTTTTATTCTGGCCGGCTGCACAATATGAAGAGTTTAATTTTTTCTTGATCTCACTTTATATTTTAACTTTTGGTCTGGCATTTTTGGAAACGACTGCAAACCCCTATATTCTTGCTATGGGGGATCCGCAAACTGCGACACGTCGTTTGAATTTTGCTCAATCTTTTAACCCATTGGGGTCAATCACAGGTATGTTTGTGGCTTCTCAACTGGTGTTAACAAATCTTAACTCCGATAAGCGTGATGCTGCCGGTAATTTGATTTTCCATACGTTGTCAGAAGCGGAAAAAATGGGGATTCGTACCCATGATTTAGCTGAAATTCGTAACCCATATATTGTATTAGGTTTTGTGGTGATTGCGGTGCTGCTCATTATCAGTCTTTACAAAATGCCGACCGTAAGAGTTGAAGAAGGTCATTGCCGTATCACTTTTAAAGAAGCGGTCCGCCGTTTGATGCAAAAAGCAAAATATCGTGAGGGCGTCATTGCGCAAGTTTTTTATGTGGGTGTGCAAATTATGTGCTGGACGTTTATTGTTCAATATGCAGAACGTTTAGGTTTTACTAAGGCAGAAGGGCAAAATTTCAATATTATTGCAATGGGGATTTTTATCGCCAGTCGTTTTATTAGTACCAGTCTCATGAAATATCTCAGATCTGAATTTATGTTAATGCTCTTTGCTATCGGAGGCTTCCTTAGTGTTCTTGGCGTGATTTTCATTGATGGAATATGGGGATTGTATTGCTTAATTTTAACCTCTGGTTTTATGTCATTGATGTTTCCAACTATCTATGGTATTGCACTCAATGGTTTAAACGAAGAATCCACAATTGGTGCAGCAGGTTTAGTCATGGCTATTGTCGGTGGTGCGTTAATGCCGCCGTTACAAGGGATGATTATCGATCAGGGTGAAGTCATGGGCTTACCAGCAGTGAATTTCTCATTTATTCTACCTCTTGTTTGCTTTGTAGTGATTGCTATCTACGGATTTAGAGCATGGAAAATTCTTAAATAATAGTACAAATGACCGGGCTAAAAGTGCGGTCATTTTTTTACAAGTTTGATGGACAATCCTTGTGTTTAATTCCGTATTCCCGTTGAGTTAGCTCAACAAATAGGGTAAACTACCGTCCCGTCTTTGATAGCTAATCTTCTTCAATTTCCGACCGCACTTTTGTGAAATGTCTCGCAAGATGATTAGCTATAATCATTTCTATCCCAACAAAATAGGTTTCCTATGGCTACAAATTATATTTTCGTCACAGGCGGTGTGGTCTCATCGCTCGGTAAAGGTATTGCAGCGGCATCATTAGCTGCAATTTTAGAAGCGCGTGGCTTAAACGTTACGATTATGAAACTCGATCCCTATATTAATGTGGATCCGGGCACGATGAGTCCTACCCAACACGGTGAAGTATTCGTCACTCAAGACGGGGCGGAAACAGATTTGGATTTAGGTCATTATGAGCGTTTTATCCGCACGAAAATGACGAAACGTAATAATTTCACTACCGGTAAAATTTATTCGGAAGTGCTACGCAAAGAACGTCGTGGTGATTACCTTGGCGCAACCATTCAAGTGATTCCCCATATCACGAATGAAATTAAAGATCGGGTGATTGCAGGAGCGCAAGGACATGATGTGGTGATTGTGGAAGTGGGCGGAACAGTGGGGGATATTGAATCTTTACCATTCTTAGAGGCGTTACGTCAGCTTGCGGTTCAAGTGGGTCGCGAGCATACGTTATTTATGCATTTAACCCTGGTACCCTATATCCCGACAGCCGGTGAAGTGAAAACCAAACCAACCCAACATTCGGTCAAAGAATTACTTTCCATCGGGATTCAGCCTGATGTGTTGATTTGTCGTTCTGACAGAATGATTCCGCCAAATGAGCGGGCGAAAATCGCTTTGTTCTGTAATGTACCGGAGCGGGCGGTGATTTCATTAAAAGACGTGAATTCGATCTATCAAATTCCGGCATTATTGAAATCACAAGGACTAGATGATTTTGTTTGTGAGCGTTTCCGCTTAAACTGCCAAGATGCAGACCTTTCCGAATGGGAACAAGTGCTTTATAAACAAGCCAACCCTGTCGGGGAAGTTACCATTGGTATGGTGGGCAAATATACGGAATTACCGGATGCCTATAAATCAGTGAATGAGGCATTAAAACACGCAGGTTTAACCAACCGCCTATCGGTGAATATCAAATATATTGATTCACAAGATGTGGAAACCAAAGGTGTAGAGGTGCTTCAGGGCGTGGATGGTATTCTTGTACCGGGCGGTTTTGGTTATCGTGGCGTGGAAGGTAAAATTCGTACTGCACAATATGCGCGTGAGAACAATGTGCCTTATTTAGGGATTTGTTTAGGAATGCAAACGGCATTAATTGAATATGCCCGCAATGTAGCAGGATTAGCCAAAGCGAATTCTTCCGAGTTTGACCGTCATTGTGAACAGCCTGTTGTGGCATTAATTACGGAATGGCAAGATGCCGAGGGCAATACGGAAGTCCGTTCCGACAAATCCGATCTTGGTGGTACTATGCGTTTAGGCGCACAACAATGTCATTTAGTAGAGGGAAGCCTTGCACGTGAATTATATGGTGCAGATACCATTGAAGAACGTCACCGCCATCGTTATGAAGTGAATAATGTATTACTTCCACAAATTGAAAAAGCAGGATTAAAAGTGACAGGTTTATCTGCGGATAAAAAATTAGTAGAAATCATTGAAGTGCCAAATCATCCTTGGTTTGTGGCGTGCCAGTTCCATCCGGAATTTACTTCGACGCCACGTGATGGGCATCCGTTATTTGCTGGGTTTGTCAAAGCAGCTTACGAAAACCACAAAAAATCAGCTTAATTTTTGGTCATAAAAAGTGCGGTTAAAAATCTCAATGAATTTTAACCGCACTTTTTTATTAAACATTAGAAGTCTGGTCAGTAGTGATGTGATTTGTCGAAACTTATTGAATTTATTCATGTAATTAGGATTATTGTTTCTTATTGGTAAATTATGTTTTAACTAATGGTCCATTTATTTAAAATTTGGAAAGCATATAATACACTCCATCAACAGAACGATAGGTTCTAACAATAAATTAAGGAGTTTTATATGAAAAAAGTAGCAAATGTTTTTACTGCTCCGGCAAAACACTGGGTAGGTAATGGCTTCCATGTAGCGTCAATGTTTAGTTATAACGATAAAGACAAAAATCTTGATCCGTTTCTTTTAATGGATTACAACCCACCGAAATTTTTCCAAGGCGGTCGTCGTGATAATTCAGAATTTGATTTACGTGGCGTGGAAGAACATCCGCATCGTGGTTTTGAAACTGTGACGATTGCTTATCAAGGCGAAGTTTCTCACCGCGATTCTCACGGTGGTGGCGGTACAATCGGTACAGGTGATGTTCAATGGATGACAGCTGGCTCCGGTGTGATGCACGAAGAAATGCACTCAGAAAAATTTGCTAAAGAAGGCGGATTGTTCGAAATGGTACAGCTTTGGGTAAATTTACCGGCGAAAGATAAAATGACCGAGCCGAAATACCAAGCCATTAAATCAGCAGATATTCCGGTTGTGAAATTGCCTGGCGATGCGGGGCAAGTACGTGTGATTGCCGGTGAATTATTAGGAACAACAGGTTCAGCGAGCACTTTTAGTCCGGTTAATATGTGGGATACCACGATGAATGCAAATGCGACACATACTTTTAGTGTGCCGGAAAGTCATAATGTGGTTATCCTTGTATTAGAGGGAACAATCCAAGTTGGTGGAGATGCGGTTGCGCGTCGTGGCGAGCTAGTTACTTTTGAGCGTGGTGGAGCCGATGTACTTATTGAATCTAACAATGAAGCTAAATTGTTAATTCTTACCGGTGAACCGCTCAATGAGCCAGTTGTAGGTTACGGTCCGTTTGTGATGAATACTCGCGAGCAAATTGTTGAAGCTTTTAACGATGTGCAAACCGGTAAATTCGGTCGTTTAAACTAAAAAATGATAAGCATCCGTGCTTAAATTCAAGGGTAAATTCCGTTTAAGGATTTACCCTTTTTTATATTTTCTCTGTGGTATATCATATTTTTGGAAAATCTAATTGTGAATTAAATCTAAGCTTGTAGGTTTGGAACTTGGTAAAATCATTAAAAAAGCGTGGTCATTTTGGGGAAATATTTTATGCACAATATTAAAGTCACAGATTCAGGATATTGGCTTCTCACACAGGGTTCCAATTTACATTTAGTTAATCGCAACTTACCTTATGGAAATGCCACATTATTCGGTTTTGAAAATTTAAAAGGTATGCTAATTGGCGAATGGGCAGGGCAGCCATTATGGCTTATCGAAGAACAACAGGATGATCAACGAGACTATTTTAGTTTACGAGATCTGCTTTTTCTTTCGGAGGAAAAGTTTTATTTGTTAAGTCGTGGAGTGGAAATTAACCATTTTCTGAAAACTCATCGATTTTGTGGCAAGTGCGGTCATTCCAATCGTCAAACGGAAGACGAGATTGCTATGCAGTGTACACATTGCGGTTATCGTACTTACCCCGTCATTCATCCTTCTATTATTGTTGCGGTACGCCGTGATACGCAGATTTTACTCGCCAACCATAGACGCCATTATCAGCCCCGCGGTGGAATGTACACCACGCTTGCCGGTTTTGTTGACGTAGGGGAAACTTTTGAACAGGCTGTTCATCGGGAGGTATTTGAAGAAACGGGCATTCGGATTAAAAATATTCGTTATTTCGGTAGCCAACCTTGGGCATTTCCTAATTCACAAATGGTAGGTTTTTTAGCTGATTATGAGAGTGGCGAGATTGCTTTACAGGAAACGGAAATTCATGATGCGCAATGGTTTTCTTATCATCAGCCCTTGCCAGAATTGCCTCCAACAGGTACTATCGCACGAAAATTAATTCATGCTACGCTTGAGCTTTGTAAAGTGGCAGATAACAAAAAGGAAACCTAAATGTCAGTATTAAAAAATGATCGCTATTTAAAAGCCTTATTACGCCAATCCGTGGATTACACACCGGTGTGGATGATGCGCCAGGCAGGGCGTTATTTGCCGGAATATAAAGCGACGCGCGCGCAAGCAGGGGATTTTATGTCCCTTTGTCGCAATGCGGATTTAGCTAGTGAAGTAACCTTGCAACCCCTCCGCCGTTATGATCTTGATGCGGCGATTTTATTTTCCGATATTTTAACCATTCCCGATGCGATGGGGTTAGGCTTGAGTTTTGGTGTCGGCGAAGGCCCCAAATTTGCCAGACCGATTGAAAGCAAAAGTGCGGTTGAAAATCTTCCGATTCCTGATCCGGAACAGGAACTGCAATATGTGATGAATGCTGTACGTACTATCCGCCGTGAACTAAATGGTGAAGTGCCACTTATCGGCTTTTCCGGTAGTCCGTGGACGCTCGCCACTTATATGGTGGAAGGTGGTAGCAGTAAAACCTTCAGTAAAATCAAAAAAATGATGTATGCAGAACCGCAAACATTGGATTTATTGCTGGATAAACTTGCGGATGCCGTGATTCTCTATCTTAACGGGCAAATTAAAGCCGGCGCACAATCTGTGATGGTATTTGACACTTGGGGTGGGGTATTGGGACATCGTGAATATTTGGATTTTTCCCTTCAATATATGCACAAAATTGTTAATGGTTTGATTCGTGAAAATGAAGGACGCGTTGTGCCGGTAACACTCTTTACTAAAGGCGGTGGGCTATGGCTTGAAGCAATAGCAAATACCGGTTGTGATGCAATCGGCTTAGACTGGACGGTCAATTTAGCCGAGGCAAAAGCACGTGTCGGACATAAAGTTGCGTTACAAGGCAATATGGATCCAAGTGTGCTTTACGCGCCGGCAGAACGCATTGAACAAGAAGTGCGGTCAATTTTAGCGGATTTTGGCGAGGGCAGCGGACACGTGTTCAATTTAGGGCACGGTATTCACCAAGATGTGCCGGAAAATGCACCGAAAGTGTTCGTTGATGCGATTCACGAATATTCTAAAACTTATCATAAATAAAGAAATAAGATGCGAAATCCTATTCATAAACGTCTGGAAAACTTTGAAAGTTGGCAGCATTTAACTTTTATGGCGGCATTGTGCGAGCGTATGATGCCGAATTTTAAATTGTTTTGCCAAATAAATAATATGGAAGCTGAGGGCAAAATTTATCAAAATATTCTCAACCTTGTGTGGGAGTTTTTAACAGTAAAAGATTGCAAAATTAATTTTGAGAACCAGCTGGAAAAATTGGAAGACATTATTCCTGATGTGAATGATTATGACAATTTTGGCGTGGTACCCGCACTTGATGCTTGTGAAGCATTGTCTGAGATTTTGCATGGAATTATTGCTGGAGAAACTTTAGAAAGAGCGGTCAAAATCAGCCATATTTCTTTGGGGACGATTACGGCGTTATTGGAAACGGAAAACGGTCGTCATTTTTCTGAGAGTGAGCTTAAAGAAAGCGAGGATATTCAAGCTGAATTGGATGTGCAGTGGCAAATTTATCGTTTGTTAAAAGAATGTGAAAAACGGGATGTTGAACTGATTTTAGATCTAAAAAACGAAATTAGAACTGAGGGAATATCCAATATTGGTATAAAATTTAACCAATAACGTGAGATTTATCACAAATTTAAAAAATCTTACTTTTATTTCATTGAAAGTTAGATTATGCTTTACGGAGCTGTTGTTGCCTGGGCTGAATGCTTGGTGGCGCGCTTTATAAGAGAAACAAATTAAATTTAACGAAAGGTGAAGTCTATGAACAAAACAGATTTAATTGATGCAATTGCAAATGCCGCAGAGCTAAATAAAAAACAAGCTAAAGCAGCATTAGAAGCAACTTTAGAAGCAATCGCTGCAAGCCTTAAAAAAGGTGAGCCGGTACAGTTAATTGGTTTCGGTACATTTAAAGTGAACCAACGTGCAGCGCGTACTGGCCGTAATCCACAAACCGGTGCAGAAATTAAAATTGCTGCATCTAAAGTACCGGCATTTGTATCCGGTAAAGCATTAAAAGACGCAATCAAATAATTGATGCATAAATTGCTATAAAGAACCCTGCCTTGAGCAGGGTTTTTTGTTGGCTAAAATTTCTTTACAAAAGCGCTGTGCTGCTATAATCTTACGAACCGAAATTTATTCCGTAATATTTTAAGAGTCATTAATGAAACGAACCGGTCAACCACGTAATACACAACAACGCCGACACGCAATTATGCGACATTTGCAACAGCAAGGTGAAGTGAGTGTAGAGCAGCTAGTTCAACTACTTGATACATCAGAAGTGACTATTCGTAAGGATTTAACCGTATTAGAAAGTAGCGGTTTTTTATTGCGTAAATATGGCGGTGCGATCTTAATGCCAAAAGAGATTATTGATGAAAACGAAAATGAGGAACTTTCGAAACGAAAGTTGGTCATAGCCAAGGCTGCAGCAGAATGTATTCGTGATCACAATCGTATTATTGTGGATAGCGGTAGCACCACCGCGGCATTGATTAAGCAACTTAATCGCAAGCAAGGCTTGATTGTGATGACAAATTCCCTTTCTGTGGCAACGGAGCTTCGGGCTTTGGAAAATGAACCAACTTTACTAATGACCGGTGGAACGTGGGATATACGCTCCGAATCTTTCCAAGGCAAAGTAGCGGAACAGGTATTACGATCTTACGATTTCGATCAGCTTTTTATTGGTGCAGATGGTGTTGATTTAGAGCGGGGAACAACGACATTTAATGAGTTAGTTGGCTTAAGCCAAGTTATGGCGGACGTTTCTCGTGAAGTGATTGTGATGGTGGAATCCCAAAAAATTGGCAGAAAAATGCCTAATTTAGAGTTAACTTGGCGGCAAATAAATGTATTGATTACAGATAGTGGGCTGTCAGAACAAGATAAACAAGCGATTTTGGCACAGGGTGTGGACGTGATCTGCGTATAAAGTGCGGTCAAAATCATTATTATTTTTCAAATTAGTGAGTAAATAGGGAAAACTTATGTGTGGTATTGTAGGCGCAGTTGCGCAACGTGATGTGGCAGAAATTTTAACTAATGGATTACATCGTTTAGAGTATCGTGGTTATGATTCTGCCGGTGTGGCTGTGGTCAATGAAAAGCATGAATTACAACGTGTTCGTTGTTTGGGTAAAGTTAAGGCATTGGATGAAGCTGTTGCGGTCAAACCATTAATTGGTGGAACCGGCATTGCGCATACACGTTGGGCTACCCATGGTGAACCTTCAGAAGCGAATGCTCACCCTCACGTTTCCGGCAATTTTGCTGTGGTACATAATGGTATTATCGAAAATCATGAAGAATTGCGTGAATTACTAAAATCACGGGGTTATGTGTTCCTTTCACAAACCGATACTGAAGTTATCGCTCATCTTGTGGAATGGGAAATGCGCAGCACGGATGCCTTACTTGAAGCAGTCCAAAAAGTGGTGAAGCAGCTTACCGGAGCCTATGGTATGGTGGTGCTGGATCGCAATCATCCTGAACATTTAGTGGCAGCCCGTTCCGGTAGTCCATTAGTGATTGGTTTAGGGATTGGTGAAAATTTCTTAGCGTCAGACCAGTTAGCACTATTGAGTGTGACCCGTCGTTTTATCTTTTTAGAAGAAGGGGATATTGCGGAAATCACACGTCGCACTGTGGATATTTATGATGCGCAAGGGAATAAAGTTGAGCGTGAAGTGCATGAGTCTAACCTTGAAAATGATGCGGCGGAGAAGGGCAAATTCCGTCACTTTATGCAAAAAGAAATTTTTGAACAACCGACCGCACTTATCAATACGATGGAAGGTCGTATCAATCATAATAACGTGATAGTGGAATCTATTGGTAATGGGGCGAAAGACATTTTAGAGAAAGTACAACATATCCAAATTGTCGCCTGCGGTACATCTTACAATGCCGGTATGGTCGCACGTTATTGGTTTGAAGCCCTCGCCGGTGTTAGCTGTGATGTGGAAATTGCCTCTGAGTTCCGTTATCGTAAATTTGTCACCCGTCCAAACAGCTTATTGCTCACCCTTTCTCAATCCGGTGAAACCGCTGACACTTTAGCCGCACTTCGTTTAGCGAAAGAAAAGGGTTACATGGCTGCAATGACAATTTGTAACGTCGCAGGATCTTCTCTTGTGCGTGAATCTGATCTTGCGTTTATGACTCGTGCAGGGGTGGAAATTGGCGTTGCTTCGACAAAAGCCTTTACTACCCAATTAGCAGCAATGCTTATGTTGGTGACTGCAATCGGTAAACTCAATGGTAGTATTTCCGATGAAAAAGAGAAAGAAATTGTTAAAGCATTACATTCTCTTCCGGCAGACATTGAAAAAGGTTTAGCTTTTGATAAAGATATCGAATTGCTCGCAGAAGATTTTGCTGAGAAACATCATGCACTGTTCTTAGGTCGTGGTGAATATTATCCGATCGCCATGGAAGCCTCTTTGAAATTAAAAGAAATTTCTTACATTCATGCAGAATCCTATGCAGCAGGTGAATTAAAACATGGTCCATTAGCATTAATTGATGCAGATATGCCGGTGATCGTGGTGGCACCAACCAATGATTTATTAGAAAAAGTGAAATCCAACATTGAAGAAGTGCGTGCCCGTGGCGGTCAATTATACGTCTTTGCGGATAAGGATGCCGGTTTTAGTGAAACGGAGGGGATGAAAATTATCACTATGCCAAAAGTCAATGAAATTATTGCGCCGATTTTCTACACAGTACCGATGCAATTACTGGCATATCACGTGGCTTTAATCAAAGGTACGGATGTGGATCAGCCGCGTAATCTTGCAAAAGCGGTAACCGTTGAATAAGTGCGGTTGATTTAATCACTGTTTTTAAAAGCACGAAATATGATTTTCGTGCTTTTTATTTGCTTAATATAAAAAGATTCTTTAAACTACGCCCCAGTTTTGAGCGTGGATAGTTTTGCAGCTCATTACATAACCTTTCTCCACTTTAAATACTACCTGCGAGTAGTAAAAGGACATCAACATGACAACCAAAGTTAATCAATATGGCTGGAAAGCCCTTATTGGCTCTGCCGTCGGCTATGCAATGGATGGTTTCGATTTACTTATTCTTGGTTTTATGCTCAGTGCTATTTCTGCCGATCTTAATCTTACACCCGCTCAGTCAGGATCGCTTGTCACTTGGACATTAATCGGTGCCGTATTCGGCGGCATTGTGTTTGGGGCATTAAGCGATAAATATGGTCGTGTGCGTGTCCTGACGTGGACGATAGTATTATTTGCTATTTTCACCGGTTTATGCGCTCTCGCCCAAGGTTACTGGGATTTGTTAATTTATCGCACGATTGCTGGTATTGGTTTAGGCGGTGAGTTTGGTATCGGTATGGCGCTTGCTATTGAGGCTTGGCCCGCACGTCACCGTGCTAGAGCTGCCTCTTATGTGGCTTTAGGCTGGCAAGTGGGCGTGTTAAGTGCGGCGTTATTAACGCCGACATTGCTACCTTATATTGGCTGGCGTGGTATGTTTATTCTCGGTATTTTCCCTGCATTTGTCGCTTGGTATTTACGGGCCCGTTTGCACGAACCTGAAATTTTTACCCAAAAACAGACCGCACTTTTAGCGCAAAAAACATCAAAATTGGAATCTTTTAAGCTTTTAGTGAAAGATAAAGTGAGTGCGAAAGTTAGTTTAGGAGTCGTTGTGCTGACATCCGTACAAAATTTTGGTTACTACGGGATTATGATCTGGATGCCAAATTTTCTTTCTAAACAACTCGGCTTTAGTTTAACGAAATCGGGCGTTTGGACGGCTGTCACCGTATGCGGAATGATGTTGGGTATTTGGATTTTTGGTCGTCTCGCCGATAAAATTGGACGCAAACCGAGCTTTTTATTATTCCAGCTTGGTGCCGTGCTTAGCATTATCGCGTATTCACAGCTCACTGACCCAACTATAATGTTGATTGCCGGTGCGTTCTTAGGAATGTTTGTAAACGGTATGATGGGAGGGTATGGAGCGTTAATGGCTGAGGCTTACCCTACAGAAGCACGTGCTACAGCACAAAATGTTCTATTCAACTTAGGGCGGGCTGTAGGTGGTTTTGGACCGATTGTCGTAGGCGCAATTGTTTCAGCCTACTCATTCAGTCTTGCCATTGCATTCTTAGCAATTGTTTACGTGATTGATATGGTCGCCACGATTTTCCTTATTCCCGAACTAAAAGGCAAAGCATTACAGTAAAGTGCGGTTGATTTTAGGCTTATTTTTAAATCCGTCTTATTACAAGGCGGATTTCTTATTTTAAAAGCCTGATCGTTTTTATGCTAAACTAGCACGAGTTTTTTTCATAAAGGTACTCTTGTGCAAATTACTCGTTCTGTTTCTTTACGTATTGCGAAATATCTTTTTCTTATCATTATTGTCGCAGGCGTGATCAGTTCCTTGAGCTTGGCAATTATGACAAGCAATAAATCCGATGCGGAAGCAATTAACGTTTCCGGTTCATTGCGTATGCAAAGTTATCGTTTGCTTTACTTGATGGAAAAACAACCGGAAACCGTTGAAAAAAACTTGAGTTTTTATGAAAAAAGCCTCCATGCTTCAAGTTTGGTGGATATTCAGCATCAGCTTTTTACACCGGATATCGTAAAACAATCCTACCAAACTATTCTTGAACGCTGGGCAGAAATGGAAACCTTTGCCCGTCAAAATAATATCTACCAATATAGTCAAAATCTGACGGATTATGTGAGTGAGGTGGATTATTTTGTATTTGAGCTGCAACGTTTTAGCGAACAAAAATGGTTTTTTGCCTTATCCGTATTGTGTTTTTCTATGTTGCTGATTGTGGGAATGGTGTCTTATGTCATTTGGTTTACTCAGCGTGAAGTGGTCAAACCGCTAAAATTACTGACACGTGCCAGTACTCAAGTACAAATGCGCCAGTTTAACCATATCCCATTGGATACAAGAAATGATAACGAGCTTGGTACGCTAGCACGTGTGTTCACTCAAATGTCAACGGAGCTAGGCAAATTGTATTCACGTTTGGAAGATGCGGTGAATGAAAAAACTCAAAAATTACGTCAAACCAACCGCTCTTTATCGACGCTTTACCAAATCTCACAATTACTTACTGTGAATACAATTAATGATAAAATTCTTAATCAAGTATTGCACCAAATTTTGGTCAGCGAGCATTTAGGCTATATTGAGTTGGCGGTGCTAGGCGCTGAACATTGGGATATTGTATTAGGGAAGATGAAAGCTCATCAGGGTTTAGAAATACGAGAGTTGAAAGTGGAAAATGAGGCGCTGGGAGTACTTTCATGGCAAGCGGGCTTGCCTTGCCCTGATCCTCGAATGATGCAGAATTTGGCGCAAATGTTAGCTCGGGCTTTATATTTTCACAAAAATCAACGCCAGCAAGAGCAGCTTTTATTAATGGAAGAACGTTCAATTATTGCACGGGAGCTGCATGATTCACTGGCTCAAGTGTTATCTTTCTTACAGATTCAACTTACTTTGTTGAAATATAATTTGAAGAAAAATGATGAAGCGGCTCAACAGGAAAGTTTTGCCATTATTGCCAGTTTTGAACAAGCACTTTCTAGCGGTTATGTGCAGTTGCGTGAGTTGCTCGCGACCTTTCGTCTAACGGTACAGGAGGCTAATTTACAGCAGGCATTAGAACAAGTTGTTGATTCTTTGCGTCCACAAACTCATATGCAAATGAACGTAAATAGCCAGCTCCCATCACAAAGTTTAAATCCTCAGCAACTTGTCCATTTGCTGCAAGTCGTACGTGAGGCTACTTTAAACGCAATTAAACATTCAAAAGGAACGATAATTGAGATTACCGCTCATATCAATACGGAAGGAGAGTATGAAATTCTCATTCAAGATGATGGCGTGGGTATTCCAAGTTTAGATGAGCCTGAAGGCCATTATGGACTCAATATTATGGCGGAACGTTGCACTCAGCTCAATGCCGAATTAAGCATTAGTCGCCGTGAACAAGGCGGTACACAGGTTAAAATCACGTTACCGCAAAAATTATTTTAAGGAAAAACAATGAAAAGTTTACAACTTTTTCACACCTTTCATATCTCTGCGAATGCGCGTGAGATTATAGAAGTGCAAAATCTTGAACAACTGAAACAAGCTTGGTCTAAAGCAAAGGCTCAGCATCTCCCTGTACTCTTACTCGGGCAAGGTAGTAATATACTCTTCGTCGAAGATTTTGATGGAGTAGTCATTATCAATCGATTGCAAGGTATTACGTATGAGCAAGATGATCGCTTTCATTATCTCCATGTCAATGCCGGCGAGAATTGGCATAATTTGGTTAAATACACTCTTGAGCAAGGTATAGGGGGATTAGAAAATCTTGCTTTGATTCCGGGTTGTGCCGGGTCAGCACCGATTCAAAATATCGGTGCTTACGGGGTCGAATTTAAAGATGTTTGCCATTATGTAGATGTACTGGATTTGACAACAAACAAGCAATTTCGATTAAGTGTAGAAGAATGTGAGTTTGGTTATCGGGAAAGTATTTTTAAGCACCGTTATCGGAATGATCATGTGATTACGGCAATAGGGTTAAAATTGTCAAAAAATTGGCAACCTGTATTGGAATATGGCACGCTTGCGAATTTTAGTAGAGAACATGTAACAGCAAAAGAGATATTTGATGAAGTTTGCCATATTCGCCAAAGTAAATTACCGAACCCAGATGAATTTGGCAATGCGGGGAGTTTTTTTAAAAATCCGGTGGTGAGTGCAGAACGGTTTGTTGAACTACAAAAACTTAACGAAAATCTACCGCACTTTCTACAGACTGATGGTCGTGTAAAACTGGCTGCCGGTTGGTTAATCGAGCAATGTAATCTTAAAGGCTTTAAAATTGGTGGGGCATCGGTACATAAAAAACAAGCATTAGTACTGATTAATGAGGCTAATGCGACAGGGCAAGATGTGGTGAGGCTTGCGCATTATATTCGTCAGACAGTGGCTGAAAAATTTGCTATCTATCTTCAACCGGAAGTTCGTTTTATCGGAGAAAAAGGCGAGATTGATAGCGAAAAGGCAATCGCTTAATTTTTTAGTGTATAAATGGTAAAATCTATCACCACGTTAAATGGGTAAATAAAAATTCCTATTAATGAAGGAAAGTAAAATGAATTTTAAAGAAATTTTAGAGACTCTTCCAATAATAGATCACCTGACTGGGTTAAATGTAAAACAAGGTGGTGATGTCATCCACAATATTCCTGCCGTTGAGGGAAAATTAGGGTCGTTGCGCCTTTATAACGCTCTAGCTGAAAAATTTAATGGGAAATTAGACCGCACTTCAGCGCAGCAGGGGATTGAGTGGTTTGCGGAACATGTGGAAGATGCAAAGGGAAATCCGGGTAAACACCCGAATATTGATCTACTTTTTAAAGTACTTGATGAAGATTTAATTTTAGAACTTGAAGTGTTAAAAAATAGCTAAATATATTGAACTTTTAATCGGTAAAACCTGTCTTAAAGAGCAAATTAGTTCAATAAAACCTTTTATTGTGCTATAACGAAAGTTATTAATTGGCAATGTCCAAAAAGAAGGAAAGAGATGGATAAAGAAACACAAATGATGTTAGTTCCTCAAGGTAGTATTGAAGGTTATATTCGTGCGGCAAATGAGTATCCAATGTTGACCGCAGAGGAAGAGAAGGAACTAGCGGAACGTTTATATTACAACGGTGATATTGAAGCGGCTAAAAAATTAGTATTGTCTCATCTTCGTTTTGTCATTCACGTGGCTCGGGGCTATTCCGGTTATGGATTGCCGCAAGCCGATTTGATCCAAGAGGGCAATATTGGCTTAATGAAAGCCGTCAAACGTTTTAATCCGGAAGTAGGTGTGCGCCTGGTTTCTTTTGCGGTGCATTGGATTAAAGCTGAGATTCATGAATATGTATTGAGAAACTGGCGTATCGTGAAAGTGGCAACCACAAAAGCACAACGTAAGTTATTTTTCAATTTACGCAAGACAAAACAGCGCTTAGGTTGGTTCAATGAAAATGAAGTCGATATGGTTGCAAATGAGCTGGGCGTATCAAAAGAAGATGTGCTTGAAATGGAATCCCGTATGACAGGGGCTGATGTGGCCTTTGATTTGCCGAACGATGACAGTGAAACAGAAACTTATTCACCGTCACTTTATTTGGAAGATAAAACTTCTAATTTTGCTGCTGAACTTGAAAATGAGGCTTTTGAAAGCCAAGCCGTAGAGCAGTTAAGTGTGGCATTGAAAAATCTTGATGCCCGTAGCCAAGATATTATTAAAACCCGTTGGTTGGATGATGATAAAGCAACGCTACATGATTTGGCTGCAAAATATAATGTTTCCGCAGAACGAATTCGTCAACTTGAGGCTAATGCCCTTAAAAAATTAAAAAGTGCGGTGAGTTTTTAGCGACTTTTGAAAAAAGAAAACCTGCCAAATGGCAGGTTTTTTTAATTTTTCTTTAATTTTGACCATACTTTGTCTTCTTGTCCACGCCATAGGCGCTGAATGTTGTCATGATGGCGATAAATCAATAAACAGCTTACCAATGCCACCGGGAACGTAAATTCAGGTTTGAACCACCACACATAAAAAGGAGCGAGTAGTGCAGTGATGACGGCACTTAAAGAAGAATAACCACTCGCTAAGAAAACGATAAACCAAGTACCGAAGATAGATCCTGCTACTGCCCATGCAATTGGTGCAATAGCCCCAAATGCTGTGGCGACCCCTTTTCCGCCTTTAAATCGAAAAAAGATAGGGAAGATATGCCCTAAGCAAGCTCCTAATGCTACCATACCCAATTCAAATTGGGTTAATCCTAGATAATAACCTACCCAAACCGGTAACATGCCTTTTAGAATATCAAAAATGAGGACGGCGAGCGCAGTCCAGCGTCCTCCAATGCGAAATACATTAGTTGCACCGGGATTATGAGAGCCATATTGGCGGGGATCGGGCAAGCCCACGATTCTACAAATTAATATTGCGCTGGAAATCGATCCTAAGAGATAGGCAAAAATCATGTAAATAATGGCGAATAGGCTCATTTAATCCCCCGGAATGATAAAATTTCCTCGCTATTTTACCTAAACTTGCTAGCATACGCCTACTATAATTTTAGGAGAATCTGATATGGATCGTATTTTTATTGAAGAATTAACAGTATTTGCCCAAATCGGTGTTTATGATTGGGAGCAGCAAATTAAGCAAAAGTTAGTATTTGATATTGAAATGGCGTGGGATTGTCGAAAAGCGGCAGAAACCGATGACGTACAGTATTGTCTTAATTATGCGGAAGTCAGTCAGTTTGTTTTAGATTATGCACAAGCCAAGCCTTTTTTACTTGTTGAGCGTGTTGCTTATGAGGTCGCTGAACAGTTACAACAACGTTTTGCTATTCCGTGGCTTCGTTTGAAACTAAGTAAACCTAAAGCGGTAGCTCAGGCATATAGCGTAGGGATTGTTATTGAGCGGGGCACTTTATCGACAGAGATAAAATAAATGAAAAAATGCGAAATTTTTACCGCACTTAGTAATAAAAAACCCGACTTGGTCGGGTTTTTTTACGGATAAAATTATTCCGCAACAATAGTGATGTTTAATGCCGCAAACACTTCGCTGTGAAGTTGGAAACGAACATCGTGCTCACCAAGTGTACGAATTGGACCGTTTGGTAAACGAACTTCACTTTTTGCCACTTCAACACCTGCCGCGCTAACTGCTTCAGCTACATCACGGGTAGTGATAGAACCGAATAAACGACCTTCATCACCGGCTTTAGAAGTGATAGTCACTTTTTCTAATGCTTCTAAACGCTCTGCGCGGTCGATTGCAGCTGCTAATGATTTAGCCGCTTTTTCTTCCAATTCGGCACGACGTGCTTCAAAGTGTTCGATGTTTGCTTTAGTTGCCATAACCGCTTTACCTTGTGGGATTAAGAAGTTACGGGCAAAACCTGATTTAACATCTACTTGGTCACCTACATTACCTAGGTGAGCAATTTTATCTAAAAGAATAACTTGCATTTGACCTTCTCCTTCTTAGTGATGATGTGCATCAGAGTAAGGTAATAACGCTAAATAACGCGCGCGTTTAATTGCACGGGCTAATTGACGTTGGTACTTCGCACGAGTACCGGTAATGCGGCTTGGTACAATTTTGCCGCTTTCAGAAATGTAGTTCTTTAATGTAGCGATATCTTTGTAATCGATTTCTACAACATTTTCCGCTGTAAAACGGCAGAACTTACGACGACGGAAATAACGTGCCATTTGGCTGTCTCCTAATCTATAAATTCGATTTGCTCGGCATGTAAAACTAACTGGTTTAAACCGTTTGCGGTTCTATGTGAGGTGATGAAACCCACAACCAATAGCTGATTGCCGACCGTAATGCTTTGAGTTTTTTCTACTAATTGATTACCACTAATTTGAATGGGCATCTTTAACCACGCTTGGCGTGATAAACCACTTTCAAGCTGCTCGGAACGATGTTCCAACCAAAACTGGCAATGTTCAATGCCATTAGGGCTTTTATATCGCTTTGGTAATTGGCAAACTGTGCCGATTAATGAAAAGCGATTATCAACTTTTGAATTACTCTTCAGCATCCTCAAAATCGTTGTTTTCAACTTCAGCTAAAGCTTTACGATCATCTTTTGCTTTAACCATTGGGGACGCTTCTGTTACGGCGTGCTTAGTATGAATAACAAGACTGCGTAATACAGCATCGTTATAACGGAAAGTCGTTTCTAGCTCGTCGATGACTTGTTGAGGCGCTTCTACATTCATGAGCACATAATGTGCTTTGTGTAATTTGTTGATTGGGTATGCTAATTGACGGCGACCCCAATCTTCTAGGCGATGAATTTGACCACCGGCTTCTTTAACAGAACCTGTGTAACGTTCAATCATACCTGGTACTTGCTCGCTTTGGTCCGGATGAACCATAAACACGATTTCGTAGTGACGCATTACTGCTCCTTACGGGTTAATCAGCCTTTGACGTAGATTAGTCACCAATCTGCAAAGGCAAGGAACGAAAAATTGAATGTGACTAAGGGTTGCGGATTATATCGAAATTTTTGTTTTTTGCAACCGATTTGCAGTTTTTTTAGACAAGAAAAAACCGATATAAATTATCGGTTTTCTTTTTCCATTAAAACTAACGACTACGGAAAATAATGCGTCCTTTACTTAAATCGTAAGGAGTCATTTCCACTGTCACTTTATCACCGGTTAAAATACGAATGTAGTTTTTACGCATTTTGCCGGAAATGTGGGCTGTCACTACATGACCGTTTTCTAATTCTACACGAAACATTGTATTAGGTAAGGTTTCTAAAATTGTGCCTTGCATTTCAATGCAATCTTCTTTTGCCATTGTATCCTCTAAAAAATAACTGATTTTTTGACCGCACTTTCAGCGGTAATTTAAGAAAAACGGGCGGATTATAGCCGTTTTTGCGTTGAGGTGAAAGGTGAAAATCAAGTTGTGTTGAAAAAATAACCTTTTTGTGTGGGGAAGGATTCAATAGCTCAATGATTTACAAACCCAAATCACGTTCTATAATAACTGCACTTTAATAGAAGATAGAATATTATGAGCTCAAAAAAACACTTAGGGCATACGGCCCGCAAACGTTTCGGACAAAATTTTTTGCACGATAATAATGTGATTCAAAATATTGTTGCGGCGATTTATCCGCAAAAGGATCAATTTTTACTGGAAATAGGTCCGGGACTTGGTGCACTAACCGAACCGGTCGCGGAACAAGTCGATCGTTTAACTGTGGTGGAACTGGATCGTGATCTTGCCGAACGTTTGCGTCATCACCCATTTTTACATCACAAAATTACCGTAATTGAAAATGATGCGATGCAATTTGATTTTGGCGAGCTTTATCGTCAAGAGAATTTGGCGGAGAAGGGGCAAAAATTACGTGTATTTGGAAACCTGCCCTATAACATTTCTACTCCATTGATGTTCCATCTTTTTAAATATCACCATATTATTCAAGATATGCACTTTATGTTGCAAAAAGAGGTGGTAAAACGTTTATGTGCTGCACCGAATAGTAAGGCTTACGGGCGTTTAACTATTATGGCGCAGTATTTTTGTCAAGTGATGCCTGTATTAGAAGTGCCGCCAACAGCCTTTAAACCTGCGCCCAAAGTAGATTCAGCCGTGGTACGTTTAATTCCTCATCAAGTATTACCACATCCGGTAAAAGATTTATATTGGCTTAACCGAGTATGTTCACAAGCTTTTAATCAACGCCGTAAAACCTTACGTAATGCACTGTCAACACTATTTTCAGCAGAAAATTTGACCGCACTTGGGATAGATTTAAATGCACGTGCGGAAAATCTTTCTATTGCGGATTACGCCCGTTTGGCGAATTGGTTGACGGATAATCCTCCGGAAGAAATGAATAAACCGGAAATTATTGATACGGATGATTAATTAAAGAGCGGTTAACATGGCGACATATTTTGTAGGCGATCTGCACGGTTGTTATGATGAATTGCAACTTTTGCTGGAAAAAGTGGCATTTGAACCTACGCAGGATAAATTATACCTTGTGGGGGATTTAGTCGCGCGAGGGGATAAATCGCTAGAGTGTTTGCGTTTTGTGAAATCCCTGGGTAATGCGGCTCAAACGGTTTTAGGCAATCACGATTTACACTTAATTTCTACTGCACTTGGTATTAAAAAAGTGAAATCAAAGGATCGGGTAGATAGTATTTTTCAAGCACCGGATTTTGAAGAACTGATAGATTGGCTACGCTATCAACCTTTGCTTGTACATAATGAAAAACAACATTTTGTTATGTGCCATGCTGGTATTTCACCTGATTGGGATCTGGTTATGGCAAAAGCCTGTGCGAAGGAAGTGGAAAATGTATTAAGGCAGGGCGATATTCATCATTTACTGGAAAATATGTACGCGGAACAACCGGATTGTTGGTCGCCTGAATTACAAGGGCTGGATCGCCTTCGCTATATTATTAATGTCTTTACCCGTATGCGTTTTTGTTACAGGGATCATCGCCTTGATTTTAGCTGTAAATCACCACTGAAAGATGCACCGCCGGAATTAACGCCTTGGTTTAACTTGTATAATCCTCTTTATCAAAAAATTCCGATTATTTTTGGGCATTGGGCGAGTTTAGTGGATGAATCGACACCGAACGGCATTTATGCGCTGGATACAGGCTGTGCGTGGAATAATAGAATGACAATGTTACGTTGGGAAGACAAACAATTCTTTACACAAAGTGCGGTTAAAAATTACCGTGTTTTCTAAGGAGTAATGAGTGCTCTCTCTCAGTGCCGAATCGTGCGAAATTTTTGAGATTCCTTTTTATCAATTCGCACAAATGAAAAAATTTTGTCCGGCAGAAATCCCGTCAATCAAAGCCAATTACAAATGCCATTGGGATAATTGGAAAGCCATTATTCAAGTCGTTGCGAAACAACTTGGTACGCCTTTTGCTAAACCTCATATCGAAAGCTGGACAAACGGTTGGCAAGTCAGAGCGCATTTTTTTGCCTATTTTAAATATGAATTTAATCAAAATTCGGCAGCAATTTTTTCGGTATTGTTAAATCGCCGGCGTTTATCGGTGAGTTTAGATTGGCATTGTTACCGAGCAGATCGTTCGCAAATTAGTTTGCAACAATATAATCAATGGCTGGATGAATTCGATTTTCAGATGTTTCCTGATTGGGATATATGGCGTGGCGATGAAACTGAATACGATGATTTTCGTCAAGTTAATCAGTTGGAGGCGAAAGATTTATTGCTACGTTCCGATGATGATTTTTGGTGTATTGGTCACAATATTGAAAAGAATGCGTTGCAGAATATTGATATTGTAAATTTTATAGTGAGTACCATTCAGAGATTACAACCGCTTTATGAACGTTGTCATCGATAAGTGCGGTCATTTTAGTGAAAGTTTTTCTTATCATTTCTTTACTTATGTTATCATTACAAAGATTTAACATTTTTAACAATATTTTATTTAGGAGAGCAATATGAAAAATGTCGTGGTCGTTGGCGGTGGTGCCGGCGGTATTGAATTGGCGACTTTTTTGGGTAATAAATTAGGGCGCAAGGGGCAAGCTAAAATAACCCTAGTGGATCGTAATGCTACCCACCTTTGGAAACCGTTATTACACGAAATTGCAACCGGTGTTCTAGATGACGGAGTGGATTCTTTAAGCTACCGTGCCCATGGTAAAAATCATCATTTCAGCTTTGAACAAGGTACGATTACCCGTATCAATCGCGAACAAAAATATGTGGAACTCGCCCCGATTTATGGTCAAGAAGGGGATATGTTGGTGATCGCTCGCCGTATTCCTTATGATTATTTGGTTTTGGCTATTGGCAGTAAATCTAATGATTTCAATACTAAAGGTGTAGCGGAAAATTGTATTTTCTTGGACAGTTCTGATCAAGCATTACGCTTCCAGCGAAAAGTTTTGGAACTCTTTTTGAAATTCTCAGAAAATCGGGCATTGGACGATATTGGTGAGGAAGAATTCAAACAGAAGTTAGTGGATGAAAATAAAGTTAATATTGCCATTGTCGGTGGTGGGGCGACGGGTGTGGAATTAACAGCAGAACTTTATCATGCCACTGAAGACTTATCTTCATATGGCTATGGAAAAATTGACAACTCCTGTTTGCAAGTAACCTTAGTCGAAGCCGGTCCTCGTTTGTTACCGGCGTTACCGGAAGATTTATCCACTGCTGTTTTAGATGAGTTAAAAGATATGGGCGCAGATGTGAAGCTCAATACGATGATTACCGAAGCACAACCCAATACGCTAATCACAAAAGTGGGAGAAGAAATCAAAGCTGATTTAATTGTTTGGGCAGCAGGCGTTCGAACTTCAAAAGTCACCCACAATTTTGATGGTTTAGAAATTAACCGCACTAATCAATTAGTGGTGAAAGATACGCTACAAACTACGGTGGACGAGAGTATTTTTGCTATCGGCGATTGTGCCGCATTCACTCAAGATGACGGTACATTAGTACCGCCTCGTGCTCAAGCTGCACACCAGATGGCAAAAGCTTGTGCGAAAAATATTTTTGCCATCTTTGATAATAAACCGCTGAAGACGTTTAAATACAATGATAAAGGTACTTTGGTATCGCTTTCCAGTTTCACTGCATTAGGCAGTTTAACCAATAAATTTGGCAAGAATCCACTGACCGTACACGGCAAGTTTGCACAATTTGCTTACGTATCACTTTATCGTATGCATCAACATGCATTGCATGGTTGTACTAAAATTGGATTGATTATCTTAGTGGATAAAATTAATCGTTATTTAAAACCGAGATTGAAATTGCATTAATCATAAGTAAAAGTGCGGTCTTTTTTGACCGCACTTTTTCGTTATACTGGAATATTATGTTCGTAGGCATAAAGTGTGTTATACATCAACATTGCAACGGTCATTGGACCTACCCCACCTGGAACAGGGGTAATATGACTTGCTTTTTGGGCTGCAGCTTCAAACCCTATATCTCCTACTAATTTACCTTCAATTCGATTAATGCCTACATCAATAACGACAGCACCTTCTTTTACCCATTCGCCCGGTACAAGATTCGGTTTTCCAACAGCGACAACCAAAATATCGGCTTGTCGTACGTGATTTTCAAGATCTTTTGTGAAACGGTGAGTAACCGTGACTGTTGCGCCTGCAAGCAATAATTCCAAAGACATTGGGCGGCCCACAATATTTGAAGCACCAACGATAACCGCATGTTTGCCGTGTAAATCAATGCCGGTTGTTTCCAATAATTTCATCACGCCATAAGGGGTGCAAGCACGTAGAGTTGGGATACGCTGGCATAAATGCCCAACGTTATAAGGGTGAAAACCATCCACATCTTTTTTCGGGTCAATGCGTTCAATAATAGCTTCAGAATTGATTTGTTTTGGAAGAGGGAGTTGTACCAAAATGCCGTCAATGGTTTCATCTGCATTTAACTGGTCGATTAAAGCAAGTAATTCCTGCTCGGTTGTTGTTTCCGGCAAATCATAGGATTTAGAATTAATCCCGACTTCCTCACAACTGCGACGTTTACTTTCTACATAAACTTGAGAGGCGGGATCTGAGCCGACGAGAATCACAGCAAGCCCGGGGGCTCGTTTATCCTCGTTACGATACTGGGTAATTTTTTTTGAAATTTCGGATTTTATCTGCTTAGAAAGTCTGGTTCCCGAGATAATTTGTGCTGTCATTAAAAGTCCTTAATAATGGAAACGTAAACGTTTGCTATTTTATCCAACAATGGGAAATTTACAAAATCAAATATGCTGAATAGTGAAATTGAAATAATTTTGAGCAGTCAAATACAAAAATAATAAAAATTGATTGACTGAACAAGAAACCTCTCTATAATTGAGCGCACTCGTCGGCGAGTAGCGCAGCTTGGTAGCGCAACTGGTTTGGGACCAGTGGGTCGTAGGTTCAAATCCTATCTCGCCGACCACTTCTTTTGTATTTCCCTTGGAACTTCATAAAAAAGATACAATCCTTAAATGCGCCCTTAGCTCAGCTGGATAGAGCAACGCCCTTCTAAGGCGTGGGTCAAAGGTTCGAATCCTTTAGGGCGTGCCATTTGCCTTTTAATTTATTAATTCATTGTTATTGAAGTTTACGCAATAAATTTTTTTGTGTTTACATAAATACAAATTAAGTATATTTGCAGAAATATATTGAACAAATAGAGGCTTTTTTCTCCATTAATAAAATCCGAGGCTATTTTAAAAACTTAGAATTTTTTATATGAAAAATGTTACTGTTTTTGATAGTTAAGCTTTGATAGTTAAGCTTTGATAAAAAGAATCTGCTAGAGTAAATAGAATAGATAAATGGCGGTGAGAGGGAACAACAACATTTAACGTTCAAGCCTTGATTTTACTGGGTTCTTCTCTGATTGCTTTTGTCTAGAGGGATCTAAACAGGGATCTAAAATCCCAATTCAATCTAAATGAGGTAAAAGCCATAATCAAGTAATATCGTTAAATCTCGTTTAATAACAGGCAAGAAAAAGGGCGATATTCTCGCCCTTTATTTATGTACTCTTGAAAAGGGTTTATTGAGGTTGTCTATTACGCGCATTTTCATAGGCTTGTAGGCGGTCTCGCTTGCCTACGGATAACACAAAAACGGTGATCTCATTATCTTGCATTTCATAGACAAGGCGATAACCCGCCGAGCGTAGTTTGATTTTATAAAGTGCGGTCGAAAAACCGCTTAATCTGTCGGCTTGAACGTGCGGATTTTCTAAGCGTTCGTACAATTTCTTCTTAAATTGGCTTTTTACCGGTTCACCGAGTTTCTGCCATTCTTTTAAGGCTTTTTCGTGGAATTTTAGGCTATAAGTCATCAAGATTCACCGCGATAAATTCACCGTCTTTCATGCGTTCTTGTGCAATTCTGCCTAACTCCGCATCTTCTGCCAATTCTTGAAAATATTCAAAAAGTGCGGGGGTAACACAATAAAAAGCCGGTTGATTACGGTTCAAAATAGCGACTGCGCCCTGTTCACTTGCCTGTGCAATGCCCATTGGGTCGCGTTTTAAATCGGTAATGCTTGCCGCCTGCTGTGTCAAAATTTGGTGTATTGCCATGATTTGCTCCTTATCAATAGTTTCAATTCAATAATAGCACTCTAAAAAGTTTTTTTAAAGTGTTTGTTAGATATAGAAACGATCCTTTGGGGGCGGTAGGTTAATAGTTAAAAGCGATTGGATGGGCTTGCGTTTCGCTATTTGGGGCAAATAATGAAATGAATCCAAAGTAATTTCATTTTTTTATTCACTTTTTCACTTTTTCACCCTAAAAGAAAGTAACGTATTGATTTAAAAGATAAAAATGGTGGGTGAATAAAATAAATCATTCTCCAATGAGGTCGCTTTATTCACTTTATCACCCTTTTTATCACTTTATCACTTTTTCACCCTAGAATAATTTTTATAAAATCCTTATATATCAATATCTTATTCATCTTTAGGGTGAAAAAGTGAAAAAGTGAATAAAAAAAATCACTTTCAGAAAAATTTCAAAATTCCATAAAAAAACGCATTTTCGGTTAAAAAATGCGCCTTTGGGTGGGTTTTACAGATTCTGCCACTTTATCATCGTGCCGTCTTTATCCTTAAATTTAACGTTTGTGTAATTATAGCCCCCTTTTAAATTCCTATTTTGGAACCGGGTTTTATAGCCGGCAGTTTTGAAGGCAATATCTAATTCTTGTTTTAAATCGTTTGGTTTTAATCGCGCTTTTTCCGGTCTGCCGTGGATATCGCAAAAAAGTAAATACGTCCAATAAAGGCGGGTGTAAATTTGCGGGCTATCATTTGCCGGCATGCCTCGCGAGCTGCCAAAAATAAGCCCTTGATTTGTTACTTGCTCCAGTAGGGTAAATTCTTCGATAAATTCTAAAATATGGTCGTTTTTTCTTTTCATTTCTAACGCCTCTTTGCTCTTTCTTTGTCGGTTTAATGCCTCTTTCGCCTCATTCGGGTCGCTAAATTCATCATAAAGTTTACGGATAATACCGCCTAATTCACGTTGAATTTTCTCCACAAGGTGCTCATCTTTGTCCTTATCTTCTACCGCACGTGTAAAAGGAAATAATACGCGGCGGCGTTCCATGCCGCCCCCATCATTTTTATAAATTGGCAAGGTGTTTGAACAGATAGCAATAATGGCATTCACTTTTGCACTGAATGATTTTTTATTTTTAGGGTTGAATGTAATTTCATCGCCGCCGGAAATTCGTTTGATAATTGAGGAATCACCAACAAAACGCGTCTGATCCGGTGAGAATAAAAAGGTTTTATTCAAGATAATATCGCGCGCCTTTTCATCTTTTAATAATTCCAAGTCAATTGCGGTATGGTTGCCCTCACCGCTTATCATCTTGGCGACTTGTAAAAAAGTACTTTTACCGCCGCCCGGCTCGCCAATCAATTCTAGAGTTAATTGCCAGTCGTGGCGATTATTCAAAATCATATAAAGGGCGGCTAATAATGATTTTTTCCGCTCTTTACTATCGTTACTGATAAAATCAATCCACTTGTCAAAATTCGGGGTAGGCGTTTGCGTTTCTAAATAATCGCAAGGATTAAAACCGGTTAAATAATATTCCTTACGGTGTGGCATAAATTCCAATGTATTTTTATTTAGTACGCCATTTTTAAACGCCAATAATTTCGCGTCTGTTTGTTCAAATAAAGGCAGATCTACATTTAAACATTTGATCACATTATTAAGCGTATCAACATTCTTGTATTTCGTGTTGTATTCTTCATAAAAGGCTTTAACTTTGCGTTGTAACTCATTTTCTCCAATAACTTCCCAAATGATCCCGTTATAACCATAAATAATGCCTTGCTCTGCATGATAAGAAAGGGGCTTTTTCTGCCACTTATAAAAATATTCCGCTACTTCCGCGGCTGAAAGTTTTTTCAATGTTTCTGCATCAAGCTCTATCATTTCTGGCGATATAGTCAAATCGGAAAATTCCACATCTTGGCGGATTCTTCCGATATAGCCGCTTAAATCTTCTAATAGTTCGCCGGTGCTATTTTTTAATGTAAAAGATTTAACCTTGCTTGTTTTGGCTAGGTGATTACATAAATCAGTCAGAATCTGTTGATTTTCACGAATCGTTATGCCGTTTTCACTGCTTTTGACTTTGAAAAAATCGCTTGTGTCGATAATACTTGCCACTTCATGATCGTCAGGCAAAATAGCAAGATTAAATAAGTTCTCCAATGCGTTATCGTCAAGAATAACGGGGCTTTCATTGTATCGATTGGGGTTATCGGGATCCCGTAAATCGGCTAATAGCTGCCATTTTAAACCTTGTCCGTTGGTTTTTTCGTCTTTCGGGTTTTGGCGGTAAAATTCCCAAGGCTCGCCCATCAAAATATAGATTTCTTGTGCCGGTGATACGTTCTCTTTTAAAACGTTTTTCAAATTAGGGGCTCTTTTTAATTTCATTTTGAACACTCCTTAACATTTCTATTCTTAAAAAACGCAATCACATCGCCGGCGCGGTATTTTTTCGGGCTGCGTGGGCGCGGGTCGCCTAAGGTTGCCGGAAAGCCCGGCAATTTAATTAAGGTTTGAATCACATAACCATAAGAACAGCCCGCATAGTCGGCTATGTCGTGTGGTGTCCATATTTTATCGGCGTTTAATTGTTGCGCCTCTATGGTTTGCACTCGGGCTTTCAGGCTTTCCAATTCCTTTAATAAAAAATCTGTGGTTGGTTTCTTTTCCATATCTCCCCCTAGCGTTGTTGCCGTCTTGCTTGTTTTTGTTGAATGCGCTGTTTTTTCTTGCGGCGTTGTGCTTTGGCTTTGATAAATTGCGCTTGTTGTACTAATCGTTCGGCTTTCTGCCATAGGGCGATCCCCTCTTCATCGCTAAAAATTTCAATCAGCGTGCCATTTGGTAAAGTGATTCTATGCGTGATCATGGCTCGCTCCTTTCTGTAAAGTAGGGTGGGATTTGGGAAAACATTGATCTAATTTCCCTTGAATTCGGTCGATCTGTAACTGTTGAAAGTGCGCAATATTCAACATAAAGCCGCGCAATTCGTTTATATCTTTCAAATAATCGGTAGCACCAGCTATTTCTAAGCACGTGCCTAGGGTTTCAAGACGAGAAACTTCCGTTTGGATTTCATCAAGAAAAGAAAGGGAAAGATTAGGCATAAATCCCCCCTTGCACAAAAGTGCGGTCAAATTTCGGGTTGATTTTGGCGATAAGTGAAAGGCATTGAAAATCGGCGCTAAGGCTTAGGCGCGCGTTGGTTTCGTTGTTGGCTTGAATAGTTTGAACGCACAAATTAAAGTGCGGGTGCGTGCGATTCACGCATAGAAATTTGTAGATCATTTCTGCGGTTTCCTTGTATTCATTTTCAAGAGTTACCGCTAAAATTGTCACGTTTTGGCGGTAACGCGTAACGGGGTGACAAACTGCCATACAAGGAAAGCAGCCAACCGCAAGCGGTTGCCCATTACGCGCTACCATTGAGAATAGTCTATCAGAAGATAGATTATTTGGGAGAGGTGCGCGAGCGCTACGAACAAAAAAAGCGCAAATTGGCGCGCTGTTGTTCGCCTTGTATATTTTCAGCTTGTCACGGCCGGCTTCAGATTTTGCTAAAGCGGATTTAATATAGTTTAATTTCGTTTTAACTGTCAAGCCGCTTTGTAAAAATTTTCTGTTTTTAGGTGCGAAAAGGTTGCACCCCACCGCATTAAACGGTAGATTGTCGTTTAAATAGTTCATTGAATTATTCGCTTTAAATTGTCGTTATAGGGAACGGGCTTATCTTTCGGGGTAAGCCCTTATTTTTTGTTTGAGGTTTCCGCTTTGTCGTCTTGCGCCCATCGGTGCGTTTGAGCTACGGGAGAAAATTGCGCAAATTGCCCTTGTTCAAATCCGGCGCGAACAATGCCTTTCAATTCGCATGATTCGCAATAAACGTGAGCAACCGTCACAACCGCGCTAGGGCGTGTGGAACTCCGGATTTTCAACGCTTTGCCACATTCCGGGCAATCAAGCCGTAAGCCTGCCATCTTCTCCGCCTTTTGTATGGTTGGGATTTTGTTTATCTAGCCACGCTTGCACATCTTCACGCGCCCATCGGTTGGTTCTGTCATATTTAAGCGGTTTGGGAAAGTCACCCCGTTTCACTAAATAATAAATTTTTGTGCGAGAGGCGATCCCCATTTCTTCTAATTCTTGAATGGTTAATAAGGCTTTTAATGTCATATTCTTTCCTTTTATTTAAGTGCGGAATTGACCGCACTTTGATTAAATTAAACGGGTTTTAATCAAACACCGTGATTACTCCAATCTCCTTTTGCGCCTGCTTTTATCGCTCCCAATAAATCCCCCTGATTTAATCGACCTGATGCACTCATATCTGTTTCTGAACCGCCTATTAGTTCGTTTTCCGGATTTTCCACCGCACTTTTATTCGTGCTTTTATTCGCCGATTGCGCCACCGGGGCTTTTTCGCCCTGTACTTTGGCTTTTGGTTTTTTCTTGCGTTGGTCTTTTTTCTCTGCAACAGAATTGACTTCTCGAAGAGTAAATGAAACCGCCCAACCTAATTGCCCGTTTTGTTCTGTAGCAGACACTTCGCTGCTGAATTGCACTTCACGCATATTCACCGCCTCGGCAACGGTGCAAGAAACTCGATATTTACTTTGTTCGCCTTTGCCGTCTTCCGATTCGGCAAGATTAAACAATTGAGTGAGCCATTCTTTACGGTTGTAAGGAATGAATCCTGTTACGCTTAATTCTTTCGCTTTTATGCCCTTATCCGATTTCTTAGTGCTGGATTTTTGCCCGCTCATGTCTTTTTCTTCCCGTTTTACGGAAACGGTCATCAAAATATTATGCAGATAAATAGGTGTGCCATTAAGTGCCAGTTGTACGCTTGGATTGCGTTTTATCGGTTGTGGTGATGAGCCTTTGATAGCTTGTAAAGTCATAATTTTTCCTCTAATTGAAGTGAGTTATAAACCGTACTTTTACTAAATTAAATTAGGGTTTTGCCTACAATATCTTTTTCTAAATATTCCATCAGAATAACAAAGAATGTCATTTTTTCTCTTTTATCCAGTTTGTTATAGTCAGGCAAAATTGAACTATAAATTGGTATTCTTTTTTCTAATAACTCACCTTTCGTTTCATTTATAAAACGGCGTTGTTGTGATATTGGTAAGTGTGATAACTGGATCATGAGGGATAAGGGTTTACTCATTTTCAAATACCACATTTTTGTGTTCTATCGCCGCCATTAAATTAAGATTTTCCACGATATAACATTCTTGTCTTAAATAAGCGCTGATATAATCCGTCGTCTCTTCATCATTATAAATTGAGCGGTGACAACTGCCTTTTTGAGTATAAATACTTAGATTTTTCAATGTGGTAACCACGGCGCATTTTAGAGGGAACTGCGGCGGAATAATTGCCGGCATACCACCAAAATAATTTGATAAATAAAGATTGTTGATACCGTTATTTTCTGAATAATTAAATGCCCCTTGAATATTGGCATTCGTTTTAGCCACTAAATCCGCCCCCACAAAGAAAACAAGATCATTACGCTCTTGATATTGTGCCGGCAATTTATTGCGGAGTGCGGTTGCCAATTCGTCTAAGTTTTTATAATCGGCTTGTTCAGAAAATAAGGTAATTTTGCCCGCACTTTTTCCACCGGTGATGATATTTGACGGGTTTTGTTCTTTCAGTTGGGCGATCCAACCTTTCACCACATCAGATAAATCTTCGGCTTGTGTGTTTGTTGCTTCGCTTTCACCGTGCCAACCTATTTGCAACATATCTAAAATAAATTGCTGTTCCGTCAAGCGTGTGAAATTTTCCGAAAAGTTATCTTGAATCACTTCAAGCTCATCAATTAAACGCCAATCAATTTGCACGCCGCTGTCGATTTCTTGGAGTTGATAAATGTCGCCATATTCCACAATAGAACGATTACGCCCCTCATATTTACGCCCCGTTGTCGTGCCTTTTAATGCACCAAAGATTTTTTTATCTTTTTGATTTCTCACCGTTATCCAGTTAATCGCGTTGAGAAAATCAGAACGGGCTTTAAAATCTTTCATCAGCTCTTGCTGCGCCTTGTCATTAAGTGAAATGGATAATAAAACGCCTTTTCTTTCATCCAATTTATCTTGATATTTTGCCGCCAATTGGCTGGCATATTGTTTTAGTGGGGATGTTGTCATCTTGTTTTCCTCTTTAAAAAGTAAAGTGTGTTTATATACTCCGCAATCTTCATCAACGTTCACCATTTGTTTATTTCGATTGCGGAAAGGATTGTAGGGAAAAGAGAAAAAAGAAGTTGGCAATTGCCAAAAAATGGGACGAAATGCCAAATAAAAATATAACCTATTGATTTTTAAAGGTGTGAGTGTGGGATTAGTGAGAAGTTGGCAAGTGATTAAAGAATAGGCTAAAAATAACAATAGGCAAAAAAAATCTCCCGTGCTGGGACACATAGGAGATTTTCAGTTAAACCCTTAATACACTTATCATAAGGATTAGAATAAGTGTAAGGCTATTTTAGCATAAAACGCTATTTAATCATCTTTAATTTCTTTTAATACATCACCTAAATATTTTCTTATTGTTCTATCTTTTATTTTATCATCAAGAAAATCATTAGGATTTTCCTCAATAATCGTTAAAATTTCTTTGCTGATTTCATTTGTTGTGATTTTTCCTCTTGGTGATGAAAAAATCCGTTTCTTATTGTGTATTTTGTCAATAACAAGTAGTAAGCCTTTAATAATAGCACGGTGGCTTGACAACATTTTTTCGTTATTATTTGAGGGTGATTCTATTTTATTAATCTCTTCTTTAATTTTATCTTCTTTATGTTTAATAAAATCTTCATAGTGTTCTATCTTATATAAAATATCTTCTATTTGAAATTTTGAAACATAAACTTCAGATATAAAATCAAATTCGTGATTTACAATATCAGAAAGAGTGATATTAAAGGTAGGGCAAAACCATTCATCAGATTCATAATCAACAAGTTTATTCTCTAATAAATTACCATTCATATAAAACTTTTTATCTTTATATCCCACTAGTGAAAAATAGCCAGAAAATTGTTCTATTTCATCAACTACAATTACCTCTTGTCTCCCTAAATCTGAATCATTCATAAAAAAATTAGATTTAAAACTAAAGCTAATTTTTCCTTTCAAATCAAATAAAGGTGCATAAAATGATTTTCCCCTTTTATTTAAAATAACTCTACCCACGCTATAATATTTATCTTCATCGTCTAGGTGATAACCAAAAGAGCCAGAAATATCCATAATAGAAATATAAAAACTAGCACTTTTTCTAGGTATAGGGAAAGAGAATTTTTTTGTAAAAAATAGCTGCTTATTTTTGAAATAAATAAACGTAAAAAGAGAGATTTCACCAGCATCAAATAAATTCATTAGATGTTCTCGGTTTACTTCTAAATTCTGTTTAAGAAAATCATCAAGAAGAATAAAATCATCATCAAATTGGTTTTTCATACATGTCTCAATACTGTTTATTTATATAGTAAAGATAGCACAATACTTTTTGTTTGAATAGTCTCAAGTCGTCAAAATTCGTCCCAAATCGTTCAAAACGGCATAAAAAAGCCCCGTATCTTCTACGGGGCGTTGCGCCATCCACAATTTTCAGCTACTGATTAGCCAGCTCTTCTAGTTCGCGTATATATTCACGCTTTTGCCATGAGCCGCCGCCCGGATTAGGAATGCTAAATTTAATCTCCGGCATATTAATTTTTAAATGGCTAATATCAGATTTTTTATCTAGATGAGATTTAACTTTCCCAACAAATAGATTTAAAAATGCTTCTTCATGATTATAGTGAATATAGTTTGAAAATAAAACGCTGCTTTTATTTTCAAATAGAATTGAATAGATTTCATTGATTTTCTTCATAGACTCACTTTTGAAAAACTCTTCCATGAATTCTTGAGCAATTAAATCTAAGGCTTTTGTTTTGATACGGATAGAGTTATCTGAAAATGCTTTATATTCTGTGATTAGTAGAAGTTTTAATTTCGCATCAAATTTTGTGATAACTTTATTCAGTGCATTAATCTTTAATGTATTTTTACTCACACGCTCGGAAACTTCATCAAAGCCCTCAAAATTAATCTCTCCGGTATCACTTACTTGAAGGTTATCAATTTCTTTTTGTGCCTCTTGGTTTTCCTGTTCCAGTGCCTCAATCATTTTTTGATTGCGTTCAATGTTTGATTTAATCGTTAAAGCCTTATCTTGAACGGCTAAAAAGGCTTGATTATTTTTGTTTAGTTCTGCAATCAGCTTTTCTAGTTCCGCTTGCTTTTCCGGATTTTGTAGTGTCATTGGTTTGTCTCCTGTTGGTTTCGTTTGTTAATTTGTTCTTTCATCCAGGCATTCACTTCACTTTCAAGCCAAACTGAATTTTGTTTATTCAGTTGAATACTTTTAGGAAATTCACCGGCTTTCATATTTCGATAGATTGTGGAGCGACCTAAGCCTGTTTTATTCATCACTTCCGGCAGTTTAATAAATCGTTCCGCCTGTGCTGTCTTCTCGGCCATAACTTTCCTTATCATAAAAAAGTAGATTCATAGGTATCCAAATTCATCCCATTGGATAGGGCAAAAATAAAATATTTATCTCGGATCAAATAGAAAATTTAATTGTGAAATGACGAACCACAATAAAAGGATAAAAAATAAACAATTCTTAGACATGACACGGAAATTTTTCACGGAAAATCCCACGCCACGGAAAATCCACTTCCTCCCCCGCCAAATTTGCGTTAAAAATTGATAAAATTACAGTTAATTTTCAGCCGCTAAAATAGCGAAAACCCTTGCTATATCTAGCTTTAGATACATCAATCTAACTAATTCTTAACTGTAAAAATTACACTCTTTTTCACTATTTTTCAGTTAAGAAAAAGTATGATTTTCTTGATATAAACTATAACCATTTGATTTATAATAAATTTCAAGATTTTACGTGGGCTGAATAGCAAAAAAACATTTCAGTTAAGAGGGAAAAGCGGTAAATGGTAGAGTGTAAAATATGCGGCTCAAAAGCCCTAATAAACAAAGGCCAAAGAGAACACAAAGAATTTACTAAGCTCTATTGCACCTGTAAAAATCAGGATTGCGGGCATAAATTCGTATTAAATTTAGAATTTAGCCACACAACAAAGCCTAGTAAATTAAAAGAACAAGATTATTTTAAATATATCCTCACTTGCTTACCGAATGACAAAAAACAAGAAATTTTAGAGGTGTTAATGAATGATCAAGCGTAAAGTGCCTTAAATTTACATTCTTCCACATAATCGCCCCATTTCTGCATAATTTCTTGTCGGGAGCGCCATTTTTTCGATTTATCATACGCCGCACGCACCTTACCGCGGTTCTCATGGGATAAACAAAGCTCAATGGCTTCTGATGAAAAAATATCAAGCTCATGAAGATAAGTGCTGGCAATACTGCGCAATCCGTGAGCGACTAACAAATCTTTAAATCCCATTCGTTTTAATGCCACGTTAGCCGCACCGCTATTCATAGGGCGATTATAAGGCGCAACACGGCTACAAAACACATATTTACGGTTGCCCGTATAACGGCGCATTTGCTCTAACACATTCAAGGCTTGAGAGGAAAGCGGAACACTATGCGCACGTTTACCGCCTTTCATCCGCTCTGCCGGAATATGTAAGGCTTTTGCTTCCCAGTCAATATCAGCCCATTCTATCGTCACCGCCTCGGAACTTCTCAAAATGCTCAATAACTGCCACTCGATTAAAAGTGCGGTCGGTTTCTTCACATCTGCCCCTTGTAACACTTGGAATAGGCGCGGCAAATCTTCCGGCTTAATGGTCGGGTGATTCCTCGTCTCTACATACGTAAATTCATCATGAATATTGCGAAAAGGATTCTTAATAATCAAATCTTCATCTTCTGCCATTCTAAAAATCTGATTAATAGCAATATTGATTTTATAAAGCGTATTGGAATTTTTCAGCGGTGAAAGCGCCGGGCCAAAAGTCTCATAATTTGCCTCATCAATCGGCAGATCTGCGATTTTAGGGAATAAATGCAACTCTACGCGGCGGAATGCTTCATTTACGGTTTGCGCCTTGAGTTTCCCCAATTTTAATCGTTTATCGCGCCATCTAATCGCCATCTCTGCAAAGGTGATTTTCTTTTCCTCTACAACCTCATTTAAAGATTGGCGATACTTTAGCGGATCAACATTACGCAAAATAAGTCCCCGGTATTCCCGCGCTAATTCGCGTGCATGGATAAGAGATAAATCAGGGAACGCCCCTAAACTAAGTTTTCTGTGTTTCCCCTGCCATTTATAGGCAAAGTACCAAATCTTAGCGCTATTGGGTTTTATTCTGACATAAAGTCCGCCCCCATCTGATTTAATGTATTCTTTTTCGGCGGCTTTAAGATTCTGAATCGTTGTATTTGTTAAAGGTTTAACTATCTTGCTCATATCACATCATCTCATAAAGAATAAGGTGTAATCGCATTTTTAGATCCCTCGCAAAAAGCCCTAAACAGTGAGGGATCTAAACAGGGATCTAAAAAATGCGGCTATAAGCAATCAGAAATAAACAGTAATGAACATTAATGAATAGCAACTCATTGAAATATTAATGAATTTTTATCTGAAGTGAACGTTGGTGAACGTTGATGAATTGTGTTCTGGCGGTGAGAGGGGGATTCGAACCCCCGATGCAGTTTCCCACATACACGCTTTCCAGGCGTGCTCCTTCAACCACTCGGACATCTCACCGTGCTGAGGTGCGCAAACTATAAAGATTTGCAGAAATTTAGTCAAGTTTTTTGAGCTATAATATAAAAATCTTCTTAAATTTTCGTTAGAATAACGATATTTTGTTCATGTTTTGCCGTTTTTTTATGCACCTTAAATCATTATTTTCTAAAAATGTGTTTTTAGCCGTAAAACCTTTCAGTGCTTTAAAGGATTCATTTCGAGCCGGATACACAAAAAAATCATTCATTCGGGATATTATTGCAGGCTTAACCGTAGGCGTGATAGCTATTCCCCTTTCTATGGCGTTGGCGATTGCTAGTGGTGTACCGCCTCAACATGGGCTTTATACGGCAATTATCGCAGGAACGGTAATCGCAATTACGGGGGGCTCCCGCTTCAATATTTCAGGCCCTACTGCCGCTTTTGTGGTGATTTTGTATCCGGTAACCCAGCAATTTGGTTTGAGCGGTTTATTGATGGCAACGCTACTTTCCGGACTGATCTTAATTTTAATGGCACTATTTCGCCTTGGTCGATTAATTGAATATATTCCATTGCCGGTAACTTTAGGTTTTACCTGTGGGATTGGGATTACCATCGGTACTCTACAAATTAAAGATTTTTTAGGCTTGAAGATTGAGCAAATGCCGGCACATTTTTTAGAAAAAATTCATGCAATTTTGACCGCACTTCCTACGATTAATTGGGCTGATATGGTGGTGGGCATGGTAACTTTGTTGGTATTAACCCAATGGCATAAATTACGCCTTGCGATACCGGGACATTTACCGGCAGTGATTATCGGCACAATGCTGGCACTCGTTTTACAATATTTTGAATTTAATGTGGAGACGATTGGATCCGCATTCCAATATACGTTGCCGGACGGTTCAATCGGGTATGGTATTCCGGACGTTTTGCCAGATCTTTCCTTACCATGGAATATTCCTCATGCACAAGGTGAGTTGGTTCAATGGGATTTTGATAGTTTGCAAGCCTTGTTACCGGCTGCGTTTTCTATGGCGGTGTTAGGTGCGATTGAATCGTTACTCTGTGCGGTGGTGCTTGATAATATGACGGATACCAAACATCATTCGAATAACGAACTGTTAGCACAAGGATTAGGAAATATTGTTTCCCCATTTTTCGGTGGAATCACTGCTACGGCAGCTATTGCTCGTTCTGCAGCGAATGTCAAATCCGGCGCGGTTTCACCGATTGCCAGCGTAGTGCATGGGCTTCTCGTGTTATTTGCATTATTGTTTTTCGCAAAAGCCCTCTCTTATCTTCCTCTTTCCTCTATGGCTGCGCTACTTTTAATCGTTGCATGGAATATGGCAAGTGTACACGAAATCATAAATCTTGCCCGCCGTTCCAGTAAAAATGAGCTTACCGTATTATTTACCTGCTTAATTTTAACCGTGTTATTTGATATGGTAATTGCAATCAGCGTAGGCGTATTGTTAGCGAGCCTCTTGTTTATCCGTACCATTGCGGAAATGACAAAAGCCATTGAATATAATGCACCGGACGATCTTAATGATGTTTTAGTCTATCGCATTAGTGGACCTTTGTTTTTTGCTGCGGCAGATAAATTATTTTCAGATTTGCATGATAAAACGGTACATACGGATCATGAAATCAAGCATATCGTATTACAGTGTGATGCTGTGACGGTACTGGATGCAGGGGGAATTCATGCACTCACAAGATTTGTGCAACATATGTTACCGCACCAGCAACTTTATTTGTGTAATATGCAGTTCCAACCGCTCAGGATGTTAGTGAAATCAAATACAGTACCTGAAATACAAAAAATTAATTTTTCCTCTGATTTACCGGAAACCTTTAATAAAATTCGCGATTTTGAGCAATCTAATCCATAATAAAAACAAAAGCGTGCTAGAATAGTGCGCTTTTTTATAACATATTAAGGAATTTTCAATGCGCCCAAATAACCGAGAAAATTATCAATCCCGTCCGATAAAAATTACCCGTCATTACACCAAACATGCCGAAGGTTCGGTTCTCGTCGAGTTTGGTGATACGAAAGTCCTTTGTACTGCTACGGTGGAAGAGACTGTACCGCGTTTTTTAAAAGGTCAAAATCAAGGTTGGGTTACTGCTGAATATGGTATGTTGCCACGCTCTACCCATAGCCGTATGCAACGTGAAGCGGCAAAAGGTAAACAAGGTGGGCGAACAATGGAAATTCAACGTTTAATTGCCCGCTCTTTACGCGCGATGATTGATTTAAAAGCCTTGGGAGAACGGGCAATCACCTTAGATTGTGATGTGATTCAGGCTGATGGTGGTACTCGCACCGCTTCAATTACCGGTGCGGCTGTTGCATTATGTGATGCGGTTAATGGTTTAATTGAGAATGGTACGTTAAAAACAAATCCGATTAAAGGCTTGGTCGCTGCTGTTTCAGTGGGGATTGTTGAAGGAAGAGCCGTCTGTGATTTGGAATATGTGGAAGATTCTGCGGCAGAAACCGATATGAACGTCGTGATGATGGAAGACGGGCGTATGATTGAAGTTCAGGGCACCGCCGAAGGTGAGCCGTTTAGTCATGAAGAATTACTGACCTTATTGGATTTAGCCAAACAAGGTTGCCAACAAATTTTTGCCGCACAACGTGAAGCATTGGGGTTATAAAAAATGGAACAATATAAACGTGATTTTATTGAGTTTGCCCTAAGCCGTAACGTATTAAAATTCGGCGAATTTACCTTAAAATCCGGACGTAAAAGTCCATATTTTTTCAATGCAGGTTTATTTAATACAGGTGCAGATTTAGCGCGTTTAGGCGAATTTTACGCCGCCGCTATTCAAGCAAGTGCGGTTGATTTTGACGTTATTTTTGGGCCAGCCTATAAAGGTATTCCGATTGGTACGACAGTATCTGTGGCATTATTCAACCGTTACGACATTGATAAACCGGTATGTTTTAACCGTAAAGAAGCCAAAGATCACGGTGAGGGGGGGAATTTAATCGGCAGCCCACTACAAGGAAAAATCTTATTAGTGGATGATGTGATTACCGCAGGAACGGCGATTCGTGAATCGATGGAACTTATTCAGGCAAATAATGCCGAATTGGCGGCTGTATTGATCGCTTTAAATCGTAAAGAACGTGGCAAAGGCACACTTTCTGCCATTCAAGAAGTTGAACGTGATTATCAATGCCGAGTGTTATCCATCATTGATTTAGATGATTTAATGCAATTTATTGAGCAAGATCCACAATATCACGATTATTTGCCGACAATGCGTGCTTATCGAGTGGAATTTGGTGTATAAAACTTGATAAATCAATCTTTATCTCCATTTTAGAAAAACATTGGCAAAATTAACCGCACTTTAGAGGAAAAGAATGAATTTTATTGGAAAAATTTTAGGTGTGTTTATTGGCTGGAAAATGGGCGGATTTTTTGGTGCTATTGCCGGGCTCATTTTGGGATCTATTGCTGATAAAAAGTTATACGAACTGGGGGCCGTAAACTCAAGTTTTTTCAAACGCAAAACTACACGGCAAGAACTTTTTATGCAAACGACTTTTGCCGTATTGGGGCATTTGAATAAATCTAAAGGGCGGGTGACGGAAGAAGATATCCAAATTGCCAATCAGTTAATGACACAAATGAAGTTGGATGATAACGGTCGCAGTCTCGCTCAAGAAGCTTTTCGACGCGGTAAAGAAGCCGACTTCCCAATCCGCCAAGTTATTCGTGAGTTTCGTATCGGTTGTGGACAACGGGCAGATTTATTGCGAATGTTCTTACATGTGCAAGTGCAGGCCGCATTCTCTGACTCTCAATTACATGAAGGAGAAAAAGAAGTGCTTTATGTGATTGCGGAAGAACTTGGGCTTTCCCGTATGCAATTTGAGCAGATGATCGCTATGGAAATGGCCGCCAGAGCTTTCACGCAAGGCGGATTCTATCAGCAATATCAACAGGGCGCATATCAACAACAAGGAAATTATCAATATCAGCAAAACAACAGTGGGTATCAACGCTCTTCCGGTCCGACTTTAAGTGATGCTTATAAAGTGCTGGGTGTTAATGAATCGGATGATCAGAGTACGGTTAAACGGGCTTATCGTCGTTTAATGAATGAGCACCATCCTGATAAGCTCGTGGCAAAGGGATTGCCTCCTGAAATGATGGAAATGGCGAAAGAAAAAGCACAACAAATTCAATCAGCTTACGATTTAATTTGCAAATCAAAGGGCTGGAAATAAAACGTGCGTGTTATTCTCGCACCTATGCAAGGCGTACTGGATCCTTTCGTACGCCAACTTCTTACTGAAATCAACGACTACGATTTATGTATTACGGAATTCGTCCGTGTAGTTGATCAGCTTCTTCCTAAAAAAGTATTTTACCGTTTATGCCCTGAACTAAAAAATCAGGGATTCACGCCCTCTGGTACACCCGTGCGGGTTCAGTTACTTGGGCAACATCCCGATTACTTAGCCGAAAATGCCATTCGTGCCATTGAACTCGGTTCGAGCGGCGTTGATTTCAATTGTGGTTGTCCTTCTAAAACTGTAAATGGTAGTCATGGTGGAGCAGTGTTACTCAAACAACCTGAATTGATTTATCGTGCGACACAGGCTTTACGAAAAGCAGTACCGAGTCCCCATGCTGTCAGTGTCAAAGTGCGGTTAGGTTGGGATGATATTTCCCAAGCCATTGAGATTGCTGATGCGGTACAACAAGGTGGTGCGACAGAGATCGCTATCCATGGTCGAACTAAGACAGATGGATACCGTGCCGATCGTATTAACTGGGAAAAAATTGGTGAAATTCGTGAATATCTCTCCATTCCAGTCATTGCAAATGGTGAAATTTGGCATTGGCAAGACGGGCAGAATTGTCTTGCGAAAACAGGTTGCTATGATCTTATGGTGGGGCGGGGGGCATTAAATATACCGAATTTAAGCCGCGTTTTAAAATCAAATGTGCCGAAAATGCCATGGTCAGAAATTCAGATGATATTACAAAAATATGCCGAAATGGAGAATTCTCACGATTCCGGTTTTTACCATGTCGCACGTATTAAACAGTGGTTACGTTATTTGAATAAAGAATATGATGAAGCCAATATTGTTTTTGAAAAGATAAAAACTTGTCAAACGGCTGAGGATTTAAGACAAAGATTAAATCAAGATATGTAAAATAAAAGTGCGGTCAAATTTGAGCGCACTACTTTTTGTATTTAAAGTTGAATATATCCATCGTAAATATGGGTGGCATCACCTGTCATATAAAGCGGATGACCTTCGCCTTGCCATTCAATCATAAGGCTTCCCCCCGGTAAATCAACTTGTATGTTGTTATCAAGCAAACCTTGCATTATTCCCACTGCCGCGGCTGCACACGCCCCACTACCACAAGCCAGTGTTTCACCGGCACCGCGTTCATAAACACGTAATTTAATATGGTGACGGTTTATTACCTGCATAAATCCAACATTGACACGCTCAGGAAAGCGTTCGTGACTTTCTAATAAAGGACCAAGTTGTTCAATATTTGCCGTTCGAATATCTTCCACTTGTACCACACAATGAGGGTTTCCCATAGAAACTGCACCGCACAAAACCGTTTGAATATCTGTACGTAAGATATAATTTTTTTCAAATTTATTGGCTATAAAAGGGATTTTTGCCGGTTCCCAAATAGGTTCACCCATGTTTACACGAATTTGCCCATTGTCTTTTACGGTTAAAATCATTTTGCCTTTTTGCGTGCTAACTGAAATATCTTTTTTATTGGTTAAACCTTTCAGTGTAACGAATCGTGCAAAACAGCGCGCGCCATTACCGCATTGTGATACTTCGCTACCGTCGGCATTAAAAATACGGTAGTGAAAATCTAAATCAGGATCGTAAGGTGGTTCTACGATCAATAGTTGATCAAAACCAATTCCACGGTGACGATCTGCAAGACGTTTAATCGTTTCAGGTGTAAAGTAAACATTTTGTGTAATGGCATCGACCACAACAAAATCATTGCCTAAACCATGCATTTTGGAAAATTGCATTTCCGTTCCTTAGTTCTTTTAAAATGATATTTCGGCATTATAGTAAGCAATGAATTGAATGGCAAACAGCTGAAAATAAGAGGTAAAAATAAAAAAGTGCGGTTGGTTTTGACCGCACTTTGTTGGTTAAGAGTTACATCCACGCATTGTTACGAATAATTCCAACAGCAATACCTTCGATTTCAAAATTAGGTTGTTCTGCCAAATTTACAACAATAGGCTGAAATTCCTCATTTTCAGCATGGAGATAGATAATCGATCCTTTGCGTTCAAAACGTTTTACGGTTACTTCATCTTCAATGCGTGCGACAACAACTTGTCCATTTCGTACATCTTTTGTGCTATGCACAGCCAGTAAATCACCATCTAAAATACCAATATCTTTCATGGATTGACCATAAACTTTCAATAAAAAATCTGCTTGTGGTTTGAACATACTGGCATCTACGCTGTAAGTTGCTTCAATATGCTGTTCGGCAAGAATCGGTTCGCCTGCAGCAACTCGACCAATCAATGGTAAACCTTCCATTTCATCGTTAGCGCTATCATAATCACTTAGGATGCGAATACCGCGTGACGCACCGGCGATAATTTCAATGGCACCTTTGCGGGCGAGTGCTTTTAAATGTTCTTCAGCTGCATTCGGGGATTTAAATCCTAGCTCACGTGAAATTTCTGCACGAGTTGGGGGCATACCGGTAGTTTCTAGATGCCGCTTTAATAAATCCAGCACTTCCTGTTGTCTATTGGTTAATGGTTTCATATCCACTCCTGTCGTTATATACAGATTTTTTGATATTATATACAGAGGGCAAGCTATTGCAACTGTTATTTATATTCTATGGAAAATTTTAAGGAGTGATTAAAGAGGCTAATATGGTATTATTGTGACGATAATTGAATAACTAAAAGAGAACCTAATTATGTCGAGTATCGTGAATGTTTACCGTAAATTATTAGAATTTCCACTGTCATTCTTGGTAAAAAATAACCCTATTCCGGCTAATCCTGCTGAAGAACTTCAACTAAATCTTTCTCAACCTATCGTCTATGTTCTACCTTACACCTCACAAACGGATTTTGTCATTTTTCGTCGTAATTGTTTGAGTTTAGGCTTACCTGATCCAGCAGAAAAAAATGAAATACAGGGTGTGATGTTGCCGCGTTATGTGTATTTGGATGAAGGACGTCGATTTTTTAAATCAAAAGGGGCGAAAGATGAAACCATTCAAGTTTTTAATAAGTACCTGGAATTACACCGCACTTTTGCAGATTTAGACGTGCAGCTCGTGCCGGTTTCAGTACTTTGGGGGCGCTCTCCGGGGCATGAGGATAAAGCTGGTTTACCTAATTTGCGTTTACTAAACGGCATACAGAAAACCTTTGCAGCAATTTGGTTTGGGCGCGATACGTTTGTGCGTTTTTCTCAAGCGGTTTCATTGCGCTATATGGCAAATATGCATGGTTCCGATGAAAAAATGGCGCAAAAATTAGCACGGGTTGCAAAAATGCATTTCGCTCGCCAACGTATTTCCGCAACAGGTCCACGCTTGCCGAATCGCGAAGCGATGTTTAATAAATTATTGCAGTCAGCACCGATTCAAGCAGCGATTGATGATGAAGCAAAAAGCAAAAACATCAGTCGTGAAAAAGCACAAAAAGAAGCTTACAAAATTTTAGATGAAATTGCCGCGGATGTCAGTCATTCAAGCCTTCGTGCGGCGGATCGTTTCTTGCGTTGGTTATGGAATAAATTGTATTCCGGTATTGATGTACAAAATGCGGATCGTGTTCGTAAACTTGCCCTTGAGGGACACGAAATTGTTTATGTCCCTTGCCACCGAAGCCATATTGACTATTTATTGCTTTCCTATGTGCTTTATCATCAAGGGTTAGTACCGCCTCATATTGCAGCAGGAATTAATCTGAATTTCTGGCCGGTGGGACGTCTTTTCCGGAGCTGGGGGGCATTTTTTATTCGCCGTACGTTCAAAGGAAATCGTCTCTATTCGGCGATTTTCCGTGAATATTTAGCGGAATTATTCCATCGTGGCTATTCTGTGGAATATTTTATTGAAGGCGGGCGTTCTCGCACCGGTCGTTTGCTTGCTCCGAAAACGGGGATGATGTCGATGACATTGCAAGCGCTCCAACATCATCAAACCAGACCTATTTCCGTTGTGCCGGTGTATGTCGGTTATGAACACGTATTGGAGGTAGATACTTACGCAAAAGAATTACGTGGTGCGGCAAAAGAAAAAGAAAATGCCGGTTTAGTGATACGTGTTATTAAAAAATTACGTAATTTGGGGCAGGGTTTTGTAAATTTTGGTGAACCTATTACCTTATCAAATTATTTGAATCAACATTTTCCCGATTGGAAAGATAATCACCATGAGGAAAAGCCACAATGGTTTAACCATGCAGTGAGTGAGATTTCTAATCAAGTGATGATAAATATTAATAAAGCAGCCGCAGTTAATGCGATGAATTTGGTTGGAATGGCGTTACTTTCTTCCCGTCAGCGTGCCCTTTCCCGTGAACAATTAGTTGAACAACTCAATAGTTATCAACAAATGTTACAACACGCGCCTTATTCGGAAGATATGGTTATTCCAAAAGATTCACCTGAAACAATGTTGGAGCATGTGTTAAGCCTTGATCGTGTCGGTGTTCTAATAGAGAAGGATAATTTTGGTGAAATTGTTCGCCTGGAGCGCACTTCTGCGGTGTTAATGACTTACTATCGCAACAATATTCAACACGCTTTTGTACTCCCTTCTTTAGTTGCAAGCATTGTTCTGCATTACGAAACGATTCAACGGGACTTGTTGTTGGATGCGGTGAGTAAAATTTACCCGTTCTTACAAGGGGAATTGTTTTTGCATTTCAATCAAGAAGGGTTAAGAGAGCAAATTAGTAAAATCATTGCTGAATTTACCCGTCAAGAAGTGATTTATTCTAGCGAAAACCTACTTTCAATTAATCGACCGAAAGTGCGTATCTTGCAACTTTGGGCGGCAGGAGTGCGGGAAATTTTGCAGCGCTATTATATTACTGTAACCATTTTGCAAAAAGATCCAAAAATCGCCCGTGCTACACTAGAAAAAGAGAGCCAATTGGTCGCGCAACGTCTTTCTGTGTTACATGGTATTAATGCGCCGGAATTTTTTGATAAAGCAGTATTCTCTACCTTTATTGCTAGCCTGAAAAACGAAAACTATTTTGATGAACAAGGTAATGGAAATCTCGCTTATTTAGATGAACTTTCTTCTATCCTTGAACATCTCATTTCAACTGAGATCAGTTTGACCATTAAAGGTACGGTTGAAAAGGCTGACGAGATGAAATAGCACAAAAGTGCGGTTAGAATTGATTGTATTATCAGAAAACTGATTGATAACGATAAATCAATCTCCTTTGTTTTTGCTTAGTATCAAAGGAGATGTTCTATATAAAAGCGAGCTAAATTAGTTAGCTCGCTTTTATATTTTTAGTAACAGATTATTTAATCACACCACAGGCCATACGAGCACCGCCACCGCCGAGTGGGGCTGGGTGATCGGAGTGATTATCGCCACCGGTATGAATCATAATGGCATGGTCACGAACCTCATCTAAATGTTTAATACGTGGTGCTAGAACAGGATTGGTTGCCGTACCATCGTGTAATACGGTTAATGCCGGCAGATCTCCTAAATGGGCATCATCTTGCCAAGGATAGCCGTGTTGTTTGGTTTCTTTTGGATCCCAGTGACCTCCGGCAGCCAAACCGGCAGTGAGTTTGCCGTCTTTTTCTTTCGGTTCACAGCTTGGATTCTGGTGAAGATGGAAACCGTGTAAACCTGCCGTCAAACCTTGTAAATTTGGTGTGAACACCAAACCGTAGGGGGATTCAGTGATCGTTACTGTTCCCACATCTTTGTTACCGTTTACCGGATCAAGTTGCTGTACTTTAACTTCAATTGATTTATCGGTTGTTTGTTGTACGTTTGCGATAGCCGATGTACAAACGGCACCCAATGTTAATGCTAAGAGAGTTTTTAGACTCATATAAGCTCCTTAATTTTTGAAAAACTCGGAGTCATTGTAATCAAATTTAAACAATAATCCGACAAATTTTACAAATTTCATTTATTGCACGATTTTCAACGTTTGGTAAAGATAATGGCGATAATCGTTCACGAATTGAACATTATGATGATCTTCCAGTTTTCCTTCACTTAATTGGCGCATAGCCTTGTTGGCTTTCATAAAATCATCCTGTGCCGGTAATCCGGCAATGTCTAATAATAAACCACCGGCAAAGGCGAGATCGAGAAACGCCTGTTTTTGTTTAAATTTTACTTCCAAATTGCTTCTTACCACAAATTGAGTGACATAATCAGGGAAAGGAAAATTCCCTTTTTTAGGTGGTATGGCGTTATCAAATGCCACTTGATGATCACCGAAATAGCCGAAAACGAAGGGATTATGGCGTTGATGTAAATATTCATCCATTTTTTCAATGGCTTCATTAAGATCGACAATACGTTGCGTGTAATCATTGAGAGAAGAAATACTTTTGGCACTAAGATTCGGTATTTCAAGTTGATAGCGATTTGCCATCTCCAAACTGTAAGGTCCATGTTCACGCATGGTTAAAACATAGACGAACATCGGCTGGTCAACTTTTTCGAGCGAAGGATGCTGTTTTTCTAAAATCATTCTGGTGTATGCCATCATTTCTTCACTGCTGATTGTCCACAAATTTTTGCTCAAAGGGGCGGGATACCCCAAATCTTGCGGTTGTAACATAAGATCGAAACCAAAATGATCGTAGGCGGATTTCGCATTGTAATTGCCTTTTGTAAAAGGCGAAAGTGCCACGCAGAAATAGCCCTGTTCGCGTAAATTTTTAATTAATCCTGACTGTAAATGAGGGACGACCGAATAAAATACTCCACTGGCTAGCGCACCAAAATCTGTGCAGGGCACACCGGCAAGAAAGCTAAATTCGGATCGCCAAGTCGCGCCGGCAAAGGTATGTACCCGTAGCGGCGACATAAAAACCGTATCATTTTGCCGTTCAAACATCGACAATGGTGGGATATTTTGTTGAGTGAACGCAAATTGATGGGGATTGAGGGTTGATTCTAATAATGCCACGACAATATCCGGTTTGGTGGCGGAATGTTGCTCTGGTTGTTCGGCATAAAGTGCGGTCATTTTTTTCGTGAAATTTTCGCTTTCGCCCGAAAATTGCGGCACATTAAAGAAAATTCCCCGACAAGACATCGGTAAATTTAAAAACACATCACGTCCGTCATCCGGTAAGGAATCAAGCCAAACCTGTAATGCGTTGGGATCTTTGGAATAATGCCACATTAAACCGAAACTCGTGAGAAATAACACTGCCCCCAATATATGCCCGAACATTCCCCATGATTCGGCATTTGACCAAGAGAAAATCGCATAGCAGAGTAACCCAAGCAAGCCAATTACACCGCCTAATGCCCCCTTATAATGGAGCAGGGTTTCCCAGTTTCGCCAATCGACTACTAGAAAAAAATCGGAAATGAGTAAAGGTTGTTTGTAATAATGAATTTTTAAGCGGTGGAATAGCATGAGTGCCACAAATAGTACGGAGGAGAAATTAAGCGCTCGCTGCCATTGTCCTGTCAGAGTGAGCATTCCGCCAAAGAAAAAAACGAATAACGAAATCGCAAAAAGATATGTCCAACGATAATGAGAGTTGATGATAAAAATTATGGCTGCGATTGTAAATAGAGATAAAAAGGTGTAAGCAATCATTGTGCTGTTCCTTGAAGTAATAAGTATAAGATAGCTTGGGAGATAATAGGGGGAAGGGAAAAGCCTGTCAAACGCTATGGGTAAATTTTAGGGAAAAGTGCGGTTAAAAAACACTGAGAATCTTAGCCGCACTTGAAAGGTATTAACGCAAAAATGCCGGAATATTTTTCTCGTATTCTGAGATTTTATTCTCGTGTTGAAGGGTCAAGCCGATGTTATCCAAACCGTTTAATAAACAATGACGGCGGAATTCATCCAGTTCAAAGTGATAGACTTTGTCGCCCACAGTTACGGTCATGGCTTCCAAATCTACATGAATTTGTTTTCCTTCATTCGCCCATACCCATTGGAAAATTTCTTCAACTTCTTGTTCGCTCAAAAGAATCGGCAGCATATGATTGTTTAAGCTGTTATTGTAGAAAATATCCGCAAAACTTGGTGCGATCATCACTTTAAAACCGTAATCGGCGAGTGCCCAAGGGGCGTGTTCACGGGAAGAACCGCAGCCAAGATTTTTACGGGCAAGCAAAATTGTCGCGCCTTGATATTGTGGAAAATTCAGTACAAATTCAGGATTCGGTTGTGTGCCTTCTACATCTAAATAACGCCATTCATGGAATAAATGTTTACCAAAACCCACACGTGTGATCGCTTGTAAAAATTGTTTTGGAATGATGGCGTCAGTATCCACATTTGCTGCATCCAAAGGGACGACCAAGCCTGAAAGTTGTTTAAATCCTGTCATTTTTTCTTTTCCTCTTTTTCGTACCTTAATTTAATGCGACATCACGAATATCAACAAATTTACCGAACATGCCTGCGGCCGCAGCCATTGCAGGGCTGACGAGGTGAGTCCGTCCGTTTCGACCTTGGCGACCTTCAAAGTTACGGTTGCTGGTGGAGGCGCAACGTTCCCATTCGCCTAAGCGGTCATCATTCATTCCTAAGCACATGGAGCAGCCCGGGTTACGCCATTCAGCCCCTGCTTCCATAAAGATTTTATCTAAGCCTTCTTTTTCCGCTTGTTCTTTGACTAGACCTGAACCCGGAACAACTAAAATTCGTTTTACGTTATCTGCTTTTTTCCGCCCTTTCATTACTGCCGCTGCTGCACGTAAATCTTCAATGCGTGCATTGGTGCAAGAACCGATAAACACTTGATCCACGGAAATATCCTTCAAATTCGTATTGGCTTCCAAACCGATATACTGTAAGGCTTTTTCGGCGGAAGCACGGGTGACGGGATCATCCATTTCTATCGGATTCGGCACTAACTGGTTGATGCCGATGACCTGCCCCGGGTTGGTTCCCCAAGTGACTTGTGGGGCAATATCTTTTGCTTCCAAGATCACCACAGTATCAAATTGTGCATCCTCATCGGATTTTAAGGTTTTCCAGTATTCCACCGCCTCATCCCAATCTTTGCCTTTCGGGGCGTGAGGGCGACCTTTTAAATAGGCAAAGGTGGTTTCATCCGGTGCTATTAAACCGGCTTTTGCACCCATTTCGATGGCCATATTGCAGACGGTCATTCTGCCTTCCATAGAAAGATCCCGAATTGCTTCACCGCAAAATTCCACAACGTGTCCAGTGCCACCTGCCATAGTGGTTTTACCGATGATCGCGAGGATAATATCTTTTGCGGTTATACCCGCTGCAACCTTGCCACGTACTTCAATTTTCATACTTTTCGTGCGTGCTTGCTTTAAGGTTTGCGTGGCTAAAACGTGTTCTACTTCGGAGGTGCCGATACCGAATGCTAATGCTCCAAATGCACCGTGGGTTGCGGTGTGTGAGTCGCCACAAACAATCGTCATCCCAGGAAGGGTTAACCCTTGTTCAGGCCCCATTACGTGTACAATACCTTGTTCTTTAGTATTCATATCGAACAATTGAATACCCGTAGCTTTGGTGTTTTTTTCAAGTTCTAATACTTGAATTTTTGCCTGACCTTCTAATTTACTTACATCTCGTACTTGCGTGGAAATACTGTGATCCATCGTTCCAAAGGTTTTACCCACTTGACGGACTTGACGACCGGCAACACGCAAACCGTCAAAGGCCTGCGGGCTGGTCACTTCGTGGATCAAATGGCGGTTAATATATAAAATCGGTGTTTCTCCTTCCACTTCGTACACAATGTGAGAGTCAAATAATTTTTGATAAAGTGTTTTTGCCATAATCTTTTCTCTATTTATTAAGGGGAAAGTGCGGTCGAAAAACGAGTTAAATTTTGACCGCACTTGTAGGGGGCATAAAATGTAGTTTCACACAGCCTACGGTTAAATTGCGTTTGTAATCAATGTCCCCATTTCTTCCGTTGAAACAGGCGTGGAATCATCTGCTAAATCTGCGGTGCGATAACCGGCTGCCAAAACTTTTTGTACTGCATTTTCGATGGCATCAGCCGCTTCGTTCAAATTGAAACTGTAACGTAACATCATTGCCGCCGACAAAATTTGCGCAATAGGGTTGGCAATGCCTTTGCCTGCGATATCCGGTGCGGAACCGCCCGCCGGTTCGTATAAACCAAAGCCTCCTTCATTTAAACTGGCGGAAGGTAACATTCCCATAGAGCCTGTGATCATTGCGGCTTCGTCGGAAATAATATCGCCGAAAATGTTTGAGCAGAGCAACACATCAAACGATTCCGGTGCTTTGATTAATTGCATGGTCGCATTGTCGATATACATATTTTCAACGGTGACTTCAGGATAATCTTTTGCGATTTCTGCGACAGTTTCACGCCATAAAATAGAAGATTGCAATACATTGGCTTTATCTACGGAGACCACCCGTTTACGGCGCTTCATTGCTGCCTCAAAAGCCGCGCGGGCAATGCGTTCGATTTCATATTTGTAATACACTTCCGTATCGAATGCTTTGGTTTGTCCTCCTTCGCCTTCACGACCTTTTGGCTGACCGAAATAAATCCCTCCGGTAAGTTCACGCACCACCACCATATCAAAACCTTTCGCCGCAATATCCGCACGCAATGGGCAGAATTTCTCTAATCCTTTGTAAAGAGTTGCCGGACGAAGGTTACAGAATAATTTGAAGTGTTTACGTAAAGGCAAGAGTGCGCCTCGTTCCGGCTGTTGATCCGGCGGTAAATTTGTCCATTTAGGGCCGCCTACGGAACCGAATAAAATAGCGTCTGCTTCTTCACAACCTTCTAAGGTTTCAGCAGGTAACGGACTGCCACAATTGTCGATAGCGGCTCCTCCTACATAAAATTCATTAAAGTTGAATTTAACGCTTAATTTCTCTTGGATTTTGTTAAGGACTTTAATCGCCTCTGTCATCACTTCAGGACCAATTCCGTCACCGGGGAGGACGGCGATGTTGTATGATTTCATTTGTTTTTTCCTATTTTGTTTAAATTCTGTTTTTTTATTTACATCGGGTTTCGCCCGATAGCGATTTTTATTAGCATCGGATTTCGCCGATGGCGGCTTACTTTCTTTTGCTTGTACAAAAGAAAGTAAGCAAAGAAAAGTACACCCCGACTAAGCAGCTTATTCTTATTCCAAGCTCATTTTCTTTACGCTAAATTTGTCAACTCGCTACGCTCAACAGTACAAATTTAGCTAAAAATGACCTTTCCATAAGGGCGTCTTACACGGGGATCCCATAGTAGTCCTAAAAGTGCGGTTAATTTTAAGTTTGTTTTTCTACTGCACTTTATTAGTAGAAAGAACAAAATGGGTTCCCTTCTTTGCCGCATTTGTGTAATTGAATTTGTAGGAAATTTTCGTCTGTTTGAGCGTAGCGAGTTCAGAAAATTTCCGTCAAGCAAATTCAATGGAATAAAGGATTAAGGCAAAGCAGGGTTGCCTTTCTTTTGGTTACTTTTCTTTGGCAAAGCAAAGAAAAGTAACTTGCCCTTCAGGGCGAAACCTGAACGGGACTAAGCTCCGACTGCTTTATAATGTTTAATATCCGCCACTCTATGAGCTCGATAAATCGCATTAATCGCATGCACCAACGCTAACGCCGAGGATTCCACAATATCCGTTGCCAAACCGACACCGTGGAATTTTCTGCCTTCGTGTTCCACCACAATATCCACTTGTCCCAAGGCTTCTGCACCCTCTCCTTTGGCGGTTAAGTGATAGTGGGACATTTTGATGTTTAAACCGGTTAAGTTTAAGATGGCGTTATATACCGCATCCACAGGTCCGTTCCCCCCGATAGAGGAGGTGCTTAATTTTTCGCCGTCTAATTGTAATTGAACAAATGCGGTGGCCGGATATTCTTTAGTGGAGTGTGCAGAGAGTTTGTCTAATACCAAACGATCTTCATCACCTTGCTGCATATCAATAAATGCCAAGGCTTCTAAATCGTAATCAAACACTTGTCCTTTTTTGTCTGCCAATTTCAAGAAGGCATCATATAATTTATCCAAATCGTAGTCTTGCTCGGTGTAACCCATATCCGCCATATGACCTTTCACTGCTGCACGACCGGAACGGGCGGTGAGGTTTAATTTTTCTTTCTTCAAACCAATGGTTTCCGGTGACATAATTTCGTAAGTATTTTTGTTTTTCAACATGCCGTCCTGATGGATACCTGAGGAATGGGCGAAGGCGTTAGAACCAACGATCGCTTTGTTCGGTTGAATTGGCATATTGCAAAGCTGGCTCACCATTTGGCTGACACGGTGGATTTCTTGCGTGTTAATACGAGTATCCACACCTAACAATTCTTGACGGGTTTTAATTGCCATTACCACCTCTTCAAGGGCCGTATTACCGGCACGTTCACCGATACCATTAACCGTACACTCAATTTGACGTGCTCCATTTTGTACGGCAGTTAAGGAATTGGCGGTTGCCATGCCTAAATCATTGTGGCAATGCACGGAAATAATGGCTTTATCGATATTCGGCACGCGATTGCGTACTTGCGCGATAATGTTGCCGTATTCTGTTGGTAAGCAATAGCCCACGGTGTCGGGAATATTGACCGTTGTTGCACCGGCGTTAATGGCGGCTTCTACAATGCGGCAAATATTATCAATCCCGGTACGTCCAGCATCTTCGCAGGAAAATTCGACATCGTCTGTGTAGTTACGGGCACGTTTTACCGCAGCAACGGTCATTTCCACCACATCATCAAAGGTGCGTTTCAATTTCGCTTCTACGTGTAAGGCAGAACTGGCGATGAAAGTGTGAATACGGAAGGCTTCTGCAATTTTTAAGGCTTCATAGGCGGTGTCAATATCTTTATCAACGGCACGGGACAGGGCGGCAACACGGGAATTTTTGATATGACGGGCGATAGTTTGTACCGATTTAAAATCTCCCTGAGAAGATACCGGAAAGCCCACTTCCATCACATCCACGCCTAAGCGTTCCAATGCCAAGGCAATTTGCAATTTTTCTTTGACGGTCAAGCTCGCTTTTAATGCTTGTTCGCCGTCACGCAAAGTGGTATCAAAAATAATGACGCGCTCTGTCATAACAATATCCTTCTAAAATCACTCCAAAAGTGCGGTTGTTTTTTGCAAAATTTTTTTAAACAAAAACCCGCAGTTCTGTGAAGTGCGGGTTGATTAAAAAGGGAATTTACATTTAATTGTTTTTCATCCACAACCTAGCCGCACAAAGAATGTGTGAGTAGCAGGTTGAGAGATAAAGAAACAGAAGAAAACATAAAAATCCTATAAAAATTCGTTGTAAAACGCTTGTTATGTTACGAATAAATAAAAAACTGTCAAATGCTTTTTTAGTGTTTTATCTCTTTTGTTGTGCTATTAGTAATATCTGTGTAGTTAAATAGTCTTTTTATTTTTGTTTTATTGGAATAATATTCCTTTGTTTTCGGTTTAAAACCTATTTTTTCTCTGCCTTTCATTTATTTCTAAGAGTGTAAAAAAATCATCAAATTTTCTTTATTTTTACGATCTTTCTCGCAAAAGTGCGGTTAAAAACTCGCAACTTTTTTAAGTTTCTTGAACAATTTGACCCTCACTAAAGAAGGGATGATGAAAATAATGACAAATATTAATGAAACTTTGCTTCGTTTGATGCAGGTGCCCAAATTAGGCGGTGTAACGATTAACAAAATTTTATCAGCCATGACATTAGATGAATTGTTGAACGCAGATGAAAGTGTTTTTCGTCAAATGGGTTGGGGGGCAATTCAGATTCGTCGTTGGTTTAAACCGGAAAAGAAATTTATAGAATCTGCTCTCGTTTGGGCAGAAAAAGAAGGGAATCATTTAGTGAATTATTTTTCACCTTTTTATCCTTTTTTGTTAAAGCAAATCGGGAGCTTTCCTCCTCTCCTATTTGTTAAGGGGAATGCAACAGCAATTTCACAGCGTCAAATAGCAATAGTCGGTAGTCGATACTGTACGTCCTATGGTGAATATTGGGCAAAGTATTTTGCCACGGAGCTTTCCTGTGCCGGTTTTACTATTACAAGCGGATTGGCATTAGGCATTGATGGATATTGTCATCAGGCGATAGTGGATATTAAAGGGCAGACCATTGCTGTTTTGGGGAGCGGATTAGAGGAAGTTTATCCGGCAAATAATCGACGGCTTGCCGAACAAATTTTGGAAAACAATGGGGCGTTGGTTTCGGAATTTATGCCAAACCAGCCCCCGATTGCAACAAATTTTCCCCGTCGTAATCGTATTATTAGCGGTCTCTCTGTGGGGACATTGGTAGTTGAAGCCACTGAAAAAAGCGGTTCGTTAATTACTGCACGTTATGCGTTGGAACAGAATCGGGAAATTTTCGCCGTACCCGGCAACATTCAAAGTGAGTTTAGTCAAGGCTGTAATCGTTTGATTAAACAAGGGGCTATGTTGGTAGAGAATGTGAAAGATATTTTAGAAGCCTTGTATCAACATTCTCTCCATAGCCAAACAGAGATTGATTTTAGTCGGCTTGAAAGCGAAAGCTGTAAGCCACCTCCGTATTCTCATCGGTTAATCGAAGCCCCAAGCCATCCGAAACTTTATGCGAGAATTGGCTATACTCCAGTGAGTATTGATGATCTTGCTCAAGAGTTTGGTTTAAGTGTAGAGGTATTGTTGGTGCAACTTTTAGATCTAGAATTACAGGATTTGATCCTCAATGAAAATGGACTTTATAAACGAGTATAGAAATATGTTAAGATAGCTCCGCAATTTTATTGAGGATCAACTATGTTAGCTATTATTTCCCCTGCAAAGACCTTAGATTTTGAAAGTGCGGTCAGAAAATTCCCTGTTTTTCAACCGCACTTAACCGATTATAGCGAGCAATTAATTGAAATTTGCCGTGAACTTTCTCCACAAGATATTGCTTCATTAATGTCCATTAGTGATAAGCTTGCCGGTTTAAATGCAGCACGTTTTACCGAGTGGACAAAAGAACACAATGAACAAAATTCCCGTGCGGCTATTTTTGCTTTTAAAGGCGATGTTTACACAGGATTGGATGCTGAAACCTTATCTGGTGAGGATATTAGTTTTGCACAATCTCATCTTCGTATGTTATCGGGTTTATATGGCTTACTTCGACCTCTTGATTTGATGCAGCCTTATCGCTTGGAAATGGGAACAAAATTAGTGAATGCCAAAGGCAAGGATCTTTACGCATTTTGGGGCAATGTGATCACCCAAGCCGTGCAACAGGCACTTGATGAGCAGGGAGATAATGTGCTGGTAAATCTTGCTTCCGATGAATATTATAAGTCCGTAAAAGAAAATGGGCTTCAGGCGCATATTGTAAAACCGATTTTTTTGGATAATAAAAATGGTCGTTATAAAGTTGTCAGTTTTTATGCGAAGAAAGCCCGTGGCTTAATGTGCCGTTATATGATTCAAAATCGTTTAACCCAGGTTGAGCAGTTAAAAGACTTTGATTTGGGAGGATATTGGTTTGATACAACGGCTTCTACCGAAAATGAATTTGTATTTAAGCGAGATCATGATGAATAAAATTCTTGTTATTTTAACCGCACTTTTGCTTTCTGCGTGCGTAAGTACATCTTCTCAACTAGATGTACCTAATCAAATTAAATATCACAATAAAACTTATCGCATGATTGTCGAACAGGATTTAGGTCCTGTGGCACGTTATATTTATTTGAGTAAACCCGATACCTTAGAAAAATGGCAATCTCAGATAGAATTGCTGTTGGATCGTAATGAACAACACCGCGATATTAAAGAACGTGTTACATTACGCGAGCGGATTTATCGTAATACAGATGTTGCATCCTTCAAATTGACTCCGATCAGAAATGAGAAAACAAAAAAAGATGAGGGGATAAAGGGCTACGTCGTTTATGCACCTACGGATAAAATGCCTTCTTGGCAAGTGAATGTCATGATAGGCAAAGAAATTCCACAATGCGGTTTTGTTCAATTCCAGTATTCACAAAAAGTAAAAAATAGCCGGCGCTTAAATGATAAAAAAGCATTACGGCATTTGAAAAAATATTTGATTGAGAAAGAAATGAAGCTCTTGGATAAAATGGATTGGCAGTGGTATTGCCAGAGTTTGAAGTAAAAGTATATTTAGAACAAGGGATAAAATTTCTCAAATTTTTTATAGAGCAGTATGTTTGAATAGTGTAACCTTAGCATATTCCAGATTTGATTAAATTTAACTTAAGCAGGTAATATATGATTAAAAAAATTGCGGTATTAACCAGTGGTGGTGATGCACCGGGTATGAACGCGGCTATTCGTGGCGTAGTGCGTGCGGCATTAGCGGAAGGGCTAGATGTTTTTGGTATCTATGATGGTTATCAAGGCTTATACAATAACAAAATTAAGCAATTAAATCGTTATAGCGTATCCGATATTATTAATCGTGGTGGTACATTTTTAGGTTCTGCTCGTTTCCCTGAGTTTAAAAATCCGGAAGTGCGGGCAAAATGTGCAGAGATTTTACGCTCACATGGTATTGATGCCTTAGTGGTAATCGGTGGTGACGGTTCCTATATGGGGGCAAAACTTTTAACGGAAGAACATGGTTTTCCTTGTGTGGGGATTCCGGGTACCATTGATAATGATGTGGCGGGTACCGATTATACTATCGGCTATCAAACCGCGTTACAAACGGCAGTGGATGCTATCGACCGTTTACGTGATACCTCAAGTTCCCATCAACGTATTTCTATCGTAGAGATTATGGGACGTCATTGTAGCGATTTAACGATTTCTGCAGGTATTGCGGGCGGATGCGAATATATTGTTGCCTCTGAAATAGAATTTAATCGTGAAGAGTTAGTGCAACAAATTGAACGCAGTATTATTCGTGGTAAACGTCACGCTATCATTGCAATCACTGAATTAATTACTGATGTACATTCTCTCGCCAGAGAAATTGAAGCACGGGTAGGTCACGAAACCCGTGCTACTGTATTAGGCCATATCCAACGTGGTGGTTCACCTTGTGCATTTGACCGTATTTTAGCTTCTCGTATGGGGGTTTATGCGGTGGATATTCTGCTTCAAGGTAAAGGTGGTTATTGTGTGGGTATCCAAAATGAACAGCTTGTTCACCATGATATTATTGATGCGATTAATAATATGCGCCGTGAATTTAAAGCGGATTGGTTGGAAGTGGCGAAACGCTTAGAATAATTCGTAAAAAGAAAGTGCGGTTGTTTTCAGCCGCATTTTTAATGATAGTAAGTGAATAATATGTAGGCTTATTTAGTCTTGAATTTGGTAGCGTAATTGATATACCACGAACAATTTCCTCAATTTTGGAGTGATGAAAAAAGGGAATTTTTGTAAAAGTTAATTTTATCTGAAATTTGCGTATCTTTATTGCGTAAAAAGTGTGATTTCCCTTTGACTATTTTCTTTACAACGGGTAATATTCACGCCCTATGCAAAAGGTAAAACTACCCCTCACCGTTGATCCGGTTAAAGGCGCACAACAGCGAATTGATTATGAAGGTTGTTATACGATTAATCAGTTAGTGCGGTTAGCTGAATCTGTGGTAAATGTGCTTAGCGATGCACAGGTAACATTATCGTTTTATATTGATCCGCAAAAATTAGTAGTGATGAAAGGGAAAGCACAGGTTGATGTTGAATTAGAATGTCAGCGTTGTGGTGAACCATTTAAACATACATTGGAATGTGATTTTATTTATAGTCCGGTGGCTAATTGGGATCAGGCTGATGTATTGCCAGAAATTTATGAACCGATTGAATTTAATGAATTCGGTGAAATAGATTTACTTGGTGTAGTGGAAGATGAGTTAATTTTAACCCTGCCACTTGTACCAAAGCATTCATCTGAACACTGTGAAGTGTACGCGCAGGAACAGGTTTTTGGCGAATTGCCGGAAGAATTGGCAAAAAAACCGAACCCGTTCGCTGTATTAGCTAATTTAAAACAAAAGTAAATTAAATTTAGGAGTATAGCCAATGGCTGTTCAACAAAATAAAAAATCTCGTTCACGTCGTGATATGCGTCGTTCACACGATGCATTGACTACTGCTGCAGTATCAGTGGATAAAGCAAGTGGTGAAACTCACTTACGCCATCACGTAACCGCAGACGGTTACTATCGTGGTCGTAAAGTGATTAATAAGTAATTTTTACTTATAGGTATTCACTTGAATCGTCTAACCTTAGCGTTAGATGTGATGGGCGGGGACATTGGTCCCCGTATTACTATCCCCGCATCGCTTTTAGCGTTGGAAAATGATCCAATGCTCTCCTTAATCTTATTTGGTGATAGCCAACAAATTTCCCCTTTTTTTGAAAATATCCCAAAACCCTGTTTAAACCGTATTCGAATTCATCATTGCACACGAACGATTGATAATAATCAGGGGATTTCTTATGCACTTCGTCGTAGTAAAAATACCTCGATGCGTTTAGCCCTTGAGTCGGTTCAGCACGGTGTTGCGCAAGGTTGTGTCAGTGCCGGTAATACCGGGGCATTGATGGGATTATCGAAGATTTTATTACAACCTCTTAAAGGAATTGCCAGACCTGCTTTGGTTTCTATGATACCGACCGTTGACGGTGAAAAATCGGTGATGTTGGATCTCGGTGCGAACCTTGAATGTAGTGCGGAAAATCTTTATCAATTTGCTATAATGGGGAGCATTTTTGCCGAACATCGACTTAATTTAGTTTATCCCAGAATCGGATTATTGAATATTGGCGTGGAAGAAATTAAAGGGCATCAATTTATTCGTGATGCTGCCAATTTATTAGAAAAATCGACCGCACTTAATTATATCGGGTTTGTTGAAGGTGATTTATTATTAAACGGTAAAGCTGATGTGATCGTCAGTGACGGTTTTTCCGGCAATGTTGCTTTAAAAACCTTAGAAGGTGCGGCAAAAAATGTTTTATCTTTATTCAAAGGGCAGTCTAAACATTACTGTTTAAAACCTGTTTTTTGGGGAGTGCGTTATTTGTTTAAAACAAGCTATCAACGCTTAAAACATATTAATCCTGATGAATATAATGGCGCGTCGCTTATTGGATTGAATGCGGTGGTGGTAAAAAGCCATGGCAGTGCAAATGTGAATGCTTTTGCTCATGCTATTGCCGATGCCGCTTTTCAAGCCCGTCAGAAATTTCCTGAAAAAATTTTGGCAGGTCTAGCCCGTTATTAATGACTTAACTTATTGATTATGAATAGCAGAATTTTATCTACCGGTAGTTATTTACCAAGCCAAATCCGCACCAATGCGGATCTTGAAAAAATGGTTGACACCTCAGACGAATGGATTGTGACTCGTTCGGGGATTCGTGAACGTCGTATTGCCACAGCGGATGAAACTGTTGCAACAATGGGATTTGAGGCAGCGAGAAATGCCATTAAAAGTGCTGAACTTAATCCTCAAAATATCGATCTTATTATTGTTGCAACCACAAGTAGTTTTTATGCTTACCCAAGTGCAGCTTGTCAAATCCAAGGGATGCTGGAGATTGATGATGCTATTTCTTTCGATTTGGCCGCTGCTTGTACCGGTTTTGTTTATGCTTTAAGTGTTGCCGATCAATTTATCCGAACAGGTAAAGTAAAAAAAGCTTTAGTAATTGGTTCTGATCTTAACTCTCGCAAATTAGATGAAACGGATCGCAGCACCGTTGTGTTATTTGGTGATGGTGCTGGTGCGGTCATTTTAGAAGAAAGTGAACAAGAAGGGATTATTTCAACGCATTTACACGCTTCTGTAGATAAACATAATGCGTTGGTTTTACCACAACCCGAGCGTGGTGTTGAAAAATCCGGTTATATTGAAATGCAAGGCAACGAAACTTTCAAACTTGCAGTGCGTGAACTTTCTAATGTAGTGGAAGAAACCTTAGCGGCAAATAATCTCGATAAAAAAGATTTAGATTGGCTTGTGCCACATCAAGCAAATTTACGCATTATCAGTGCAACGGCGAAAAAACTAGAAATGGATATGTCTCAAGTAGTCGTTACCTTGGATAAATATGCGAATAATAGTGCGGCAACCGTGCCGGTGGCATTGGATGAAGCGGTGCGTGATGGGCGTATCCAGCGTGGGCAACTGTTATTATTAGAAGCCTTCGGCGGTGGTTGGACTTGGGGTTCTGCATTGGTGCGTTTCTGATAATTCTGTTAGAATCAACGTGGAATTATTGGAAAGTGCGGTTAAATTTGACCGCACTTTTTAATATATGCAGTCAAGGACGCTGATTTTTATCAAAGAAATATTTCAATTTAGAATAAATAGGAAAAAGGATGAAAAAATTTGCAATGGTCTTCCCTGGACAAGGTTCTCAGAGTGTCGGTATGCTTGCGGAGCTTGCCACTGAATACCCGATTATTATTGAAACCTTCAATCAAGCCTCTGATGTACTTGGCTATGACTTATGGAAACTTGTTCAACAAGGTCCTGCCGAAGAACTTAATAAAACCTGGCAAACCCAGCCGGCGCTTTTAGCCGCATCTGTTGCTATCTATCGTGTTTGGCAAGAAAAATATCCTCATCTGAGAGCAGACGTGATGGCGGGGCATAGTTTAGGTGAATATTCAGCTTTAGTTTGTTCTGGGGCGTTAGACTTTCAAGATGCGATTAAATTAGTGGAATTACGAGGCAAATTAATGCAACAAGCAGTACCTGAAGGGACTGGTGCAATGTATGCGATCATTGGTTTGGATAATGAGGCTATTATCAATGCTTGTAAGCAAGCTGAGGAAGGCGAAGTGGTTGCAGCAGTGAACTTCAACTCACCGGGACAAGTCGTGATTGCCGGTGCAAAAGCGGCAGTCGAGCGTGCCGCAGCATTGTGTAAAGAAGCAGGGGCAAAACGTGCGTTACCATTAGCGGTGAGTGTTCCATCACATTGTGCATTGATGAAACCGGCTGCGGATAAATTATCTGTTACCTTGGAAACGATCGAGGTGAATGAACCAAAAATTGCAGTAATTAATAACGTTGATGTCGCAACAGAATCAGAAGATACTACTATTCGTGCGGCCCTTATTCGTCAACTTTATAGCCCGGTACGTTGGACGGAAACCGTAGAAAAAATGGCGCAAGATGGGGTACAGGTTTTGGTTGAAATTGGTCCGGGCAAAGTATTGAACGGTTTAACAAAACGTATAGTGAGTGATTTACAAGCAATATCGGTAAATGATCTTACCCAACTCAGTACCATTGAAGAATTTTTAGCGTAAAAAGGAGAAAAGATGCAAAATAAAATTGCTTTAGTAACAGGCGCGACACGTGGAATTGGTCGTGCGATTGCAGAAGAATTGGCCTCAAAAGGCGCATTTGTTATCGGTACGGCGACTTCAGAAAAAGGCGCAGAGGCGATTTCCGCATATTTAGGTGAAAAAGGCAGAGGTTTAGTCTTAAATGTAACAGATAAAGCCTCTATTGAAGTTGCACTAGAACAAATCAAAAATGATTTTGGTGATGTTGATATTTTAGTAAACAATGCCGGTATTACGCGTGATAATTTACTCATGCGTATGAAAGATGATGAATGGTTTGATATTATGCAAACCAATTTAAGCTCGGTATATCATCTTTCTAAAGCGATGTTACGTTCTATGATGAAAAAGCGTTTCGGGCGCATCATCAATATTGGTTCAGTGGTGGGATCAACAGGTAATCCTGGACAGAGTAATTATTGTGCAGCGAAAGCGGGTGTGATTGGTTTCTCGAAGGCATTAGCAAAAGAAGTCGCGTCTCGCGGTATTACCGTTAATGTGGTCGCACCGGGTTTTATCGCAACAGATATGACGGATGTATTAACGGACGAACAAAAAGCGGGGATTCTTTCTAATGTACCTGCTGGCCATTTAGGTGAAGCAAAAGATATTGCAAAAGCAGTTGCTTTTTTAGCTTCGGGTGATGCTTCTTATATTACGGGTACTACATTGCACGTAAATGGTGGCTTATATATGAGCTAATTCCTTGATGGGAATAGCTATTTTTTGTTAGGCGATTTCTCCTTATAAAATCATAGCCAAAGATTTTAGATAATGTTAAAATCAGCCTCGCAATATAATTTGGTTATACCTTAAATGTATAAAAGGTATATCGTTATTTTTCTCTGTATGTATTTTGATTGCGCTTTTGTGGTGCGACCACTTGTGAAAAGCTTGCAAGAATATTAAAAATTCATACACTAACCGCTCAGTAATGAGTTATAACAACATAGGAAAAACAAATGAGCATTGAAGAACGCGTAAAAAAAATCATCGTTGAACAATTAGGTGTCAAAGAGGAAGATGTGAAACCTGAAGCTTCTTTCGTTGAAGATTTAGGTGCGGATTCTTTAGATACAGTTGAATTAGTTATGGCTTTAGAAGAAGAGTTCGATATTGAAATTCCGGATGAAGAAGCTGAAAAAATCACAACTGTTCAATCTGCGATTGACTACGTTCAAAATAATCAATAATTTCAAGTTGGGCGACCTTTTTTAGGTCGCCTAATTTTTTATCTAAAATTTCTTTCAAACAAACCGCACTTTCATTTTTCAATTGATTTATTTCATTAATACTTTCTTAATTGATATAGAACAATAAGTTATCGAATACTACTTAATTAGTGTTAATTATTTGTGTTAGTATTTACCAAATTTTTTAGCCCGTATTTTAAATTTATTGGAGTATCTATGGATTTTCTAACTAACTTAGGTGAAGGTTCTCAATTTGTTATTCAACTCGCTATTGTACTAATCTGTTTGTTTTATGGTGCAAGAAAGGGCGGTATCGCATTGGGGATGTTAGGTGGTGTAGGGTTAATTGTGTTGGTATTCGGTTTTGGTATTGAGCCGGGTAAACCAGCAATTGATGTTATGTTAACAATTCTTGCGGTAGTGGTTACCTCAGCAACATTACAAGCAAGTGGTGGCTTAGATGTAATGTTACAAATTGCGGAGAAAATGCTACGTAAAAATCCAAAATATATCAGTATTCTTGCCCCGTTTGTGACTTGTTTTTTAACGATTCTTTGTGGTACCGGACATGTGGTTTATACCATGCTACCAATTATTTATGATATTGCGATTAAAAATGGTATTCGTCCTGAACGCCCGATGGCTGCGAGCTCTATTGCCTCTCAAATGGGGATTATTGCCTCACCGGTTTCTGTTGCGGTTGTCACATTAACTGCGTTTTTGGTTAATACCAAAACACCACTAGCAGGCTTTGATGGTTATTTAGATTTATTAAAAATTACTGTTCCGTCTACGCTTTGTGGAGTATTGGCGATTGGTATTTTTAGCTGGTTTCGTGGTAAAGATTTGGATAAAGATGCTGAATTTCAAGCAAAACTACAAGATCCTAGTTTCAAAGAATATGTTTATGGCGATAGTGCCTCATTACTTGATAAAAAATTGCCACAATCCAGTTGGAATGCGATGTGGATTTTCTTTAGTGCAATTTTAGTTGTTGCGTTACTAGGTTATTTTAAAGAATTACGCCCCGCATTTGAGAAATCAGTACCGGCACAAGTTCTTGAAGTTGTTTCCTACGGTAAAACAGTAAAAAGCTTTAATGTAAAAGAAGGTCAAATTATTGCTACCACAAAAGATGGCGTTGTGGCCTTTGATGTGAAAGATAATAAAGCAAAAAGTAAAACCACTTATAGTCGTGTTGAAGTTTATAATGAGAAAGGAGAACTCGCTCAAATTATATCTGTACAAGACAACAGCTCAGTTGTTATCCATACAGGTGATAAAGCCGAAACGATTGATAATGCCACAATTGTTTTAAAAGATAGCATGAATAAAAAGGTTAACATCAGTATGGTTCATGTAATTCAAATTTTTATGCTATTAGCCGGCGCACTAATTGTTATCTTTACCAAAACAGAGCCAAATAAAATCAGTAAAAATGAAATTTTTCGTTCCGGTATGATTGCGTTAGTCGCGGTGTTTGGTATCTCTTGGATGGCTGAGACTATGTTTACTGTCCATACGCCAATGATGAAAGCAACACTGGGTGATGTTGTAAAAGCATATCCTTGGACCTATGCAGTAATGCTGTTATTAATTTCTAAGTTTGTAAACTCTCAAGCTGCGGCATTAGTGGCGTTTGTTCCACTCGCATTAGGTATTGGCGTTGATCCTGCAATTATTCTTGCCTTTGCTTCGGCATGTTATGGTTATTATATTTTACCGACTTACCCAAGTGATTTGGCTGCGATTCAATTCGACCGTTCCGGCACAACCCGTATTGGTAAATTTGTGATTAATCATAGCTTTATTTTACCGGGTTTAATCGGAGTAATTACTTCCAGTATCTTTGGTTATATTTTCACAGGTTTATTCGGTTATTTATAATTGTATTGCTTAAATTAACTATTACTTAAATTAACTATTACTTAAATTAACTATTACTTAAATTAACTATTACTTAAATTAACAAAGGCTATTCGAAAGAATAGCCTTTTTGTTTCTAAAGTGCGGTTAAAAAATCGATTATTTTTCACATGACCTATTGGCAAGCAATAGAAAACTGGGAGAAATTGCCGATAGATGAACTGGCAGACTTCAAGAAAAGTAGCTTTGAAAATCCAAAGATTTTCTACAAGCTGATTTAGATAAGTGGTGAATGTATTATAACTGTCATCGACCCCATCAAGGAAAAATGTGCTGAGGAAGAAGACCTATGGTAACACTGCTTAATGGAAAACGGATTTGGGCGGAAAAGAATTTAGGCTCAAATGAACCTGATAGGCACTGTAATTTTAAACGAGAATTGTTAGATTGAGTTTGATCTTCTACAGCTTGCAAAAAATTTACCGAAACACACTGCTTTGAAAGCAGTGTGTTTCGGCAAGGTCATTTATTTAACGTCTGACTATCTGCGGAAATATCCACGTTTCATCATATTGAGAAGCTGTTCTTTCTTTTTGGTGGTTAAAACAACGTTAGTTTTCACCACCTTGTTTTTGACTACTTGAGGTTTCTCCGGATTAATCCCGCCTTGTTTTACCGTTTCGGTTTTGGTGGAATCTACTTTCACATTCACATCGGATTTTACCCCTGCAATTGTGCCGTTATCCCAATCTTTCTTCGCACTTTCTGCCCATTTATCCGCAGGGTATGGGGTAAATTTACCGCTACCATTCGCAGAAAGGTGTACGCTAGTTTCGTTCACCTTATCTGTAACAGGGCGGGTAGTGACGTTACCTTTAAGGTTATTGATGACATTTTCTGCATTGATACTGCTACCGTTAAAGTGAGCATTATTTCCAGAAAGGGTAGCATTTTGCGAATTTAAATCGGTTGTAGTATGAGTTTCATTACGTACTACATCTACATTGAGTTTGCCTGAACCGCTCGCCGGTGTCCATTTATCATCGCTAATCCCGCCGTTTAGTGATAAACCGACATCGACCCCAGTTTTGTTCACGTTATTTTTCGCCGCATTTAAGCTCACATCACCTTTGCCACCATTGAGGTTAAGGTCGGTACTGTTTGAACTTACACCGATTAAATTCACACCATTATTAGCTTGAATGTTCACGTTTTGACCGTTGAGCGACACACCTTGATGGGTGGTACTATTTTCGTGTTGGACGTTCACATTGCCGTTAATGCCAAGGCTAGAGGTATTTGCACCGACACTCACTCCACCACCCACGCTTACGTTGAGATCCTGTACTTGGCTTTTACCTGGCTGTACGTTGACGGTTTCACCAGTGATCGATACATTATTGCCTGCCACAACATTTGTGCCCTGTAAATTCACACCCTCTTTACCATGAATACCCACATTGTTGCCACCTTGAACATTATGCGAGACAGCATCTGTACGGTTGCCTTTATGCCCATTAGCCGTGAAATTTACATCGACAGACGGTACTGCTGCACCTGCTGCTGGAACGACAATCGCACCAACACCAACATTAAGGGTAAAACCCCCTCCTTTATGGCTGCTGGTATTTTGCGATTGGGTAAAGTTTGCTTGATCAGAATTGATATTCACATTGTGTGTTGCCGAAATATCCCCCTGGCTGTTTAATGTCCCAGTGGTGATATTAACATTCTCCCCCTGTACATTTGCTTTATGAGCCGTCGTTGAATTGCTCTGATCTTTTTGGAAGTGAATTCCTGCATTTACCCCAACATTTGCACTTGCAAAATCTTTTGTACTGGCACTAACCCCAATAGTAACCCCCGCATTTAATTTATCATTCTGCTTGGTGTTTTGAGCCGATTGAATATTGTGCGACTGTGAGTTGAGATTAACATTACTACCGCCTTGATATTGTGTCCCAACATCAATTAAGTGGTTGGCATTCACATTTACATCATTACCTGCCGTTACAGTTGTACTTTGTGCATTTGTCGCAGAACTTTGCTCACGTCCACCAGAAGCACCCAATACAAGACTGCCACTCACAACTTTGTTTTTATCAAGGGATGTCGTTAAGGTTAAGCCAACATCAACATTTTTCTTATTGCTGTTTTCTGTATTGTTTTCCGATTTATGACTCACATTTTGTGCGTTTTCAGCTATATTCTGCCCGGCATTAAGCTGTGAACCGCTATGGTTAATAGCTTGATTTGCATTTATATTCAGATTATTAGCAGCGGATAATTGACTGCCTTGTGCGGAAGTTGTTGAACTATTGGCTTGTGAATGTTGGATTCCTAATGAGAGTTTATTTGTAATACCGCTTTCGGTTACGGTTACCGTATTAGTAATCCCTACATCCGTATTTTTCTTCGTAGAAGTCGCAGAATTATGCTGTGCCTGCGTATTGACATTGTTTGCGTTGATATTCAAATCGGTCTTTGTTGCAGACACTTTACTCCCCGCTATATTTACATTATTAGCGGTTAAATTGGTTTCACCACCGCTCACTGACGATGCAGTATGCGTACCTTCCATCAATGATTTATTATGTTTATAAAAACCAAGAGTGGCGCTAGCTTCGCCTTTAAACTTCAAATTGTCTTTGACATTACTCACTAAATTTTTAGCGAACTCATCACGTTTAACCTTACCCTCAATCACATTGACAAGAAGATCAACGGAAGATTTTACAACGCCTTCTTTATCCAGCAATAATGTAGGTTTTTCCACTTTAGTGGTAAACCCAATACCCGATTGGGTATGATTTTGGGATAAATAGTCTCGGCTGCCTTGAATATTAATATCGCCACCGGCAACAATATCAAGCACGCCACCTGCTTGTACGCGGCTACCAATAATATCTACATTTTTATCTGTAACTAATTTCAAATTGGACTGAGAATGTAAAGCTGAACCCTGTTGGGTAGAAACAACCTTATAGCCCTTAGTACGCTCTTTCGTAATATTGAAAATTGTCCCTATACGACCTTGTTCTTGATAAGAGCTGAAATTTTCTACAGAATCTAATCGTAGGCTACCTTCATTTGCTTTAACTAACGCCTCTTTACCTGAAATGACCCGGCTACCTGAAATATTCACTCCTTTCTTAGCATCAGCTAAAATTGTCCCTTGTACAGTAAAATCCGCTCCGTGCTGCTCTCTATCATTACGGGTAGAAACCAAGGTTTTTGAGCCTGCTAAACCTCCCCAGTATTTTTCTTTATCATCAACATTATGACTATTTTTAACTTCCTCTGACTTGAATTGAAGTTCGCCATTATTTGCAACAACCACATCACCATCAATACGTCCGATTGTTCCTGCAAACTGAATATCTGCCCCACTTGAAATAATTAAATTGTCTTTCACATTCAATTCGCTTGCCACATAATTCTGAGTAGCTGCAGATTGTGAACTTCTACCGGTCTTACGTTTAGACGAAATATTTTTAAAGGTTGAAGAATCAGCATAGTAACTCTGTTCTGTTACCCCTTGGAACGTAACCCCTTTTTCACCGTGTAAAACAAGATTTTGAGCATTAATCTTGGACGCATCACCTGTTAATTTTCCATCTGTGGCAATGAGTTTAAGATTATCCGATACAATTTTTGTGCTATGAGCCTTTTCAGTCGTACCAAATGAACTTTCGGATATTTTTGCATTTCCTTTTGCACGATCTTCAGATGATATAGTTCTTTCTTTCGTTTTTACCGTGCCTAAATGAGTTTTACCACCGACTAATACTACATCTTTAGCTTGAATATCTGCCCCCTCTAATGTCAAGTGATTAGACGCAACCACAGTCGCAGAATCCGCTTTCACATAGGTTTTATCAAACTGTTGAGTGTCTTTACGTAATTTACCTTTACCAACAAGTCGATCCTTATCACTAATATTTTTAGAGGAAGAAGTAGTATTGTTAACCATCTTCCCATTTAATTTCACATTACCGCCGGTTACTGTCACTTGCTTCGCGGTTAAGTTGCTACCAGTAACCTCTAAACTAGCACGATCGTCTGTTGAATGGATACGAATACGACCCGCTTGAATACTACCTGCGACTGTACCGTCTAATACTTTTTCTTGCTGTGGTAATACACTAACGGTTAATTCTCCGTTATCCGCCCGCTCAATTTTATTATGACCCTGTAAAATATTCACATTACCATCTGATTGGAGATTGCCTGACACATTGACTGTTGGAGCAATTAAATCCACATTGGTTGCTCCTGACATCGTACCTTTTGTCGTTAAACCCTGTTCACCATCTATGCTATAACCGGTCAATTTACCACTTTCGACAGTTGCTTTACCCACCACTAATGATGCTCTCGGTGTATTGATAAAACCACCGCCATCCACACTAATCCCGTTCGGGTTAGCTAACACATAGTCAGCTTTTTGCCCCGCAATTTCCTGTTTTCCCGCAATATAGGATGGATTATGACTGACCACTTCATTTAAGATAACCGTAGCCGCTTGTGTGCGTAAATTAGGGTTTTTACCTACCTCTCCGGCAAGCTGAGTTTGGCTGGTTTGTAATCCGTTGTTGAGTACAGCCCCCGCTTTATCAACATTAAATTTATTATATTGGTTATGGGATAAGCCTGATTGACTTGGTGTAGCAATATTCACTATTTCTACACCTTTTTGACGAGTGACTTGTGTATTGCTGTTTGAGGTTTGAATATCCGCATAGCTAAATTGTGTTACATAGCACAATGATAAGCTGATTGTGATTTTAGAAAGAGAAAATTTTTGCATAGATAGAGATCCAGAATGAAAAAGAATAAAAGTTAAGTTGGCAAGCATTCCTGTTTACCCCTCTTTTGCCAACAATTTGTTTTACTCATTTCTTGATAAAAACTAACACATCGTTTGGCGTACAGGATATTCTAAGCATCAATTATTAAATATCCGATGATTTTTTTTTTTAATATGTAAATTTGTGACCTGTATCACAATTTTTTACCAATTTTTATTTCCTTCAAATTTAGATAACCTATGCCTAATTAAGAACATCTTATTGACTAATTAAAACATAACATGCCAATTCACATTAATACTTCGTTCTTGAATAATTTGATTCCGTTGGAATAATCGTCCCGTTGCCCATTCCAATTGTATGTACCAACGAGGATGAGAGGCTTTCATGCCCAACGCATAACCAAACGCTTTTTGGCTATTAGCATCCGGTGCCGTTGCTTTTTGTATCCCGATATCCAGCCCTAAATAGGGTTCAATCTGCCATTGCTTGTATTGATGTAACCAACCTAAATTATTTTGTAGTACAGCACTTTTCTCAGCTGACAGGGAAAAATCATTAAGACCACGTACAGCATAACGCCCGAGCAATTCTTCCTGCTTAATACTCGGTAAATAGTTATGACTATACTGCCCGACTAAACGGCTAGATTGGCGGAAAATCTGAGATTTAATTGGATAAAACGCGTTAAATTGTAATTCTGCCCGCCAACGATTAAATTGCCCTTCCGGTTGATCGCGTCCATGATTTGCTATGGAATTCCACCATTTTAAACCTCTTTCATAGCTAAAATCGGTCATCAATGAGCCATAAGAAAATAATTGTAAGTGATTAATACCAATCTGAGCGGTTGTTAATGTGGGGCTTTGCAACAAAATTAAACTATCATGAAAATAACTTTTACTTTTAATCCTTTCTAACTGTGCATAAAGATTGGAAATTGAATTAGAATCACGTTGAAATGTGTAGTCGCTACGCAATGCTGCCTGCCAAGTATATCCCTTTTGCTCAACGGTATTATATTGTAATGGAAGAGTAGACTTAAATGTCGAAAAAGAGCCAAAGGTACTTAATGACCAATAACCATAAGGGATAGTATGGAAGAATGAAAATGAGCGGTTAAAATTATGATGATAAGATTTCAAACTGTGACTGACATTAAGATAAAGACTGTCGGAAAGCCCCAGAGGGTTATCAATATTTAGCCCGCCTTTAGCTTGCCAACGTCCCGAGCGTTTTGAAGCAAAATTATCCATACCAGCATAACCTGTTACACGAGATTTTTCTTCATTTACAAAGGACAACTCAATTTCTCCATTTTTTGTCGGTAGCACATCAACGCTCACTTTACTTCCCGGCATTTTATTTGCCTGATCTAATGCTTGATCCAGATCCTTAATATTTAACGGCTTACCTAAAATATTCGGGAAAAGCATAGTAAAATTGAGTCGCTCGCTGTTACTGGAAAGCAAACTTACCTTCCCTTCTGTTACTCTCATTGTGAGTTTTCCGGAGCCATCGTCTTCAAATTGAAAAGGATTATAAACATAACCTAAAGCTAAGTAAGCAGAAGTAAGATCCTGACTGAGTCGGTTTAAACGCTCTTCATTTAAACACTCATTCTTTTTTGGTGCAAAAGGCAAAGGATCGATTAAATGGAAACCCACAAACTTCACTTCACTATACGGTAGGCAAACTTGAGATAAATCAGCTTGAGTATGCTCTTGTTGTTCCGTTTGATATTGATGCTGTGAAAGCCAACGCTGTTGCTGTACTTGCTGAAGCTGCTCATTTTGATTTTTTGCTTGCTGTTGAAAACGGTTAAATTCATTTTGTATTGGTATTGATTGCTGATTTGCCCAAGTAAAAATCGGCATACAAGCCAGTAAGATTGAGAGATGCTTCATAGTGTATCCTTAAATAAATTCCGCGCCACATCATACCGTATAATTATTAGAGTGCGAAGATTAGAGTGTATTTTTTATGCGATTTGTTTTGTAGTTTTGGATCGCTGCTTATAGCTTAAAAGATTCACAATTTATCCATTCAGAGAGAAAAAAGACCGAATTATAAAACTGCGATTGTTTGACTTTACTGACAATGTTTCTTAAATGCACACAAAAAAAGCCCTTTCAAAAATTGAAAGGGCAAAATATTTGGAGTCATACTATGAGTTGTTGAATTAACAAATCAGGTATGGCTAGGGATTATAATGATTTTTAAAGTAAATGCAACATTTATTTAACAATTAATTGTGAGGGTTACGTGTGTTTGTATTCACCAGATTGCGCATCAAGAGAGCGTATTCTAAATTAATATCTTTCGGTACATCTAAGAATACGAAATGCCCGTCACCTGATGCGGCTTCCACTGCTTCATTTTTTCGATTTAGCATTTTCTCAATTTTAAAATTGATATTACCTTGTGGTGTCATCATTTCCACTTCATCATTGAGTAAAAATTTATTTTTTACCGCCACTTCTGCCATGCCTTGTTCGTTACGTTTCCCGGTAAATTCACCGACAAATTGCTGGCGATCAGAAATAGAATAGCCGTATTCATAGTTTTGATACTCATCATGTGTATGACGGCGCAAGAATCCTTCGGTGTAACCTCGGTGGGCGAGAGATTCTAGGGTATCCATCAAACTTTCATCAAAAGGTTTACCTGCCGCGGCATCATCAATTGCTTTTCGATACACTTGTGCGGTACGGGCACAATAATAGAAAGACTTGGTTCTACCTTCAATTTTTAAGGAATGAACACCAAGTGCAGTCAATTTTTCCACATGTTGTACTGCACGTAAGTCTTTTGAATTCATAAAATAAGTGCCGTGTTCGTCCTCAAAGGCAGTCATTTGTTCATCAGTTTTTTGAGATTCGGTATAAAGGAATACCTTATCTGTTACACTACCTTCACCTAAAGTTGGCGCAACATTTTTTATTTCAATTTGTTGGCTAGGATCAATTTTCGGTACAATGTTGCCCACTTCATCTACCGTGCCTTCTTCCATTTTATATTCCCAGCGGCAGGCATTAGTGCAAGTGCCTTGGTTTGGATCGCGTTTATTAATGTAGCCGGAAAGCAAGCAACGGCCAGAATATGCCATACATAATGCGCCATGTACGAAAATCTCAAGTTCAATATCTGGCACCTGTTGGCGAATTTCAGCAATTTCATCTAAGGAAAGTTCTCGGGACAAAATCACGCGGGTTAGCCCCATTTGTTTCCAAAATTTCACCGTTGCCCAGTTTACCGCATTGGCTTGTACGGAAAGATGAATATCAATATCGGGGAAATGCTCACGCACCAGCATAATCAAACCAGGATCGGACATAATCAACGCATCCGGTCCCATATTTATAACGGGTTGTAAATCTTTAATAAAGGTTTTGAGTTTAGAATTATGCGGTGCAATATTCACAACGACATAGAATTTTTTACCAAGGGCGTGCGCTTCATCAATACCGATTTTTAAATTTGCATGATTAAATTCATTGTTACGCACTCGTAAGCTATAACGAGGCTGACCGGCATAGACGGCATCTGCACCATAGGCAAAGGCATAGCGCATATTTTTTAGAGAACCGGCGGGAGAAAGTAATTCGGGCTTAAATGAGGTGGTCATAATCTACTCTTTTTCTGATTTCAAGTCAGTAACCTACCCGTAGGCAAGTCGTGTTAAAAGCCCGTATTTTAGGTTTATTTCACTATTTGTAAAGGATAAAGTGCGGTCAGATTTTGGTGTGTTTTTCATTAATGATAAAAAAATACCCACCATACCGTCCGTGGGCATTTTTTATTATTTCTCTGATGAACTTTCTTCTATTTCCTTAAAAGATTTGCCGTTAATGAAATAGCCATTGTCATTTTTTTCAAACTTAGCCACATAATTCTCACCTTCTGCTACAAAAGCAGGAAGAATAGTATCATATGGTTTAATTTTACTTTGAATCATACTCCAGAATGAACTTAGTTCTTTAATCTTACTTGTTTTCTCATCCTGAATTTCAACTAACCTTTTATCAAAGGAAATCCTTAATAGACCTTCTATTCTATCTAGGAAAGACCAACCCTGAGATGATTTCGCATCTTTCGGTGCTTTAGCCATCATACCATTGGCTTCAAATTTTACCGGATAGGCTTTCGTTTCGGGCGATGTGTTGAGATTAAAGGTAACATTGGTATGATCTAAAATAAAATTTAGATCCGACCATGCGTTATTCAAATATTTTTCTTGTGTCGCTGTTGTTAAATAAGTCTGACAAAGCGTCTCATAAGCTCCTAAACAAAATGCTGAAGACCAATACGAACGAGGGGCATTAAGTTTTAGTGGAATTGAAATCGACAAATCCTCAATTTGCATACTTTGTTCCGGTACACTAATTTTTTTTGTATTTAGTGTAAAACTTGTATTATATTGATCACTTTCTGACCTAGATTTATTATTAAATGTAAGAGCAGTTATTTTATTTTCAAATAGATTTAAACTATGCAGTGAAAAATCAATGTTCGAATTTTCCCTAAACTCTCTCACCCATTTGTCTTTTAAATGAAGGAAATCTTTATTATCTTTAGATGGCGGAGACTTTACAGTAAGCGTTTCCAAAAAGAACGGAATAAGACTCAACTCATTTGCAATATTATAGTCTTTTAATTGAACACTAAGTTTTCCGTCTTTAGCATCCCATTTTTGGGCATTATCTTCCGGTGTTTGTTTAACACTCCCCACTAAGAGTTCAAAATTGGCGTTGTTTTTAGTGAGATCCGTATTATCTAATTTCAATGCTATATTGCCATTTTGTAAATTAAAATAAGGTTTTTGCTTTTTCGGTGCATTAACTGAAATAACAGAAACTTTACTGTCAAAATAATCATTTTTAGTCAATATAGCGATTAATAAATCCACCCCATTTCTAATATTTTGATCGCCCGTACTAAGTTTTTTAAATTCATTATAAAAATTGACCGCACTTGGGACGCCTTGTTGATTCAAACTGATATTTAAACCCCCAAATGTTGTTTGGCTTTCTTCTGTGGTACGGTTTTTATTAGAAATACGTAAAATATCACTACTTAGCTTTGTGGTTAAATCACGTTTTTCTGTATTATTCTCTTTGTTTTTATTAAATTTATAGGTGGTATTTTTTAGTTGTAAACGTGTGTTTTCACCATTCAATAATGCCAATTCGGCATTTTCTGCGGTTAACTCAATATTGGTTAAATCATATTTATTTTCGGTTGATGAAGTAAAATAAACTTTACCTTCTACCTGATTTAATTTGCTCTCATTATCATAGTTGAAACCGGTCAAATTACCTTTTAATTCAATATCCCGATCGTTCAAGAAATTTAATGAAATTGCCATCTGTTGCGGTTTATTGGCAAAATCTCGAAATTCCGTCAAAATATTAGATTGTAAATAATCGCCTACCGGTGAAAATTTACTATTAATTGTATTTTTATCAATCGTAATATTTAAATCTTTATTTAGTTTTCTAACAAGCTGATCAGAAAATTTGGATTCCGCCGTAATAAAGAAAGGTAGCGTTGTTAATTTGGTGAAAATAATCTCAGCATCCTGTTCACCATTATCTGTTACGCTGAATACTAAATCACGGCTAAAAAAGTTTTTATTGCTTTCGGTAATCTTTAATATCGCTTGGTTATCTAAAGAATAAGGGAATTTTTGCAATACCTGATCCACTTTATGATTGGTATAAATTTGTGCACCTGCACCAATGATAACAAGTATCGCAGCAAGGGTTAAAGTGATCGTTTTTCTTTTACTCATATTTTCCCCAATTCAATATTGAAAACAAGCGAGAAAATGACCGCACTTCGTTAAAGTGCGGTCAAATTTTAATGGGTTTTAACCTAAGATTTTATCTAATTCTTGGCTTACGGCTTCCACTTTTTGTGTGCCGTCTAAGCGGAAATATTGCGTGTTGCCCGCTTTCGCCTCAGCTTGATAGTAATCTACTAACGGTTGAGTTTGTTTGTGATAAACCGCTAAACGATCTAACACGGTTTCCGGTTTATCATCGGCACGGATAATGAGATCTTCACCGGTAATATCATCTTTGCCTTCTACTTTCGGCGGATTGTAAACAACATGGTAAGAACGCCCTGACGCTTGATGAACGCGACGACCGCTCATACGTTCGACAATCACTTCATCAGGCACATCAAACTCTAACACATAATCAATTTTCACACCTGATTCTTTTAAAGCATCCGCTTGTGGAATCGTACGCGGGAAACCGTCTAACAAGAAACCGTTTGCACAATCCGGTTGGGCAATGCGATCTTTCACTAATGCCACAGTTAATTCATCCGGTACTAATTTTCCTTCATCCATTAACGCTTTAGCCTGCTTACCAAGTTCAGTGCCCGCTTTAATTGCTGCACGGAACATATCACCGGTTGAAATTTGAGGAATACCGAATTTTTTCATAATAAATTGTGCTTGTGTTCCTTTTCCTGCGCCCGGTGCGCCTAAAAGAATAATTTTCATAGGAAATCTCCAATTAAATCAATCAATGTAAATAAACTTGGGTAAGATACTGATAAAGCGAAGTGCGGTCAAATTTTTTATATTTTTTACCGCACTTTTTCACTATACGGATTTTTTCTCGTTCCAAGGTGCGACCCAAAACAAACAAATCATGCCCGGAACCGCTAAAAGCAAGCATAGCCAAAAATAATCGTAATAGCCTATCGCCCCCACAACATAGCCTGAAAGCATTCCTAACCCTTTACTTGGCAATGCCGAAAGGCTGGTAAAAAGTGCAAGTTGAGTGGCGGTATAAAGTGGGTTTGTTTCTCGTGCCATAAAGGCAACAAAAGCCGCAGTGCCTAGCCCCACACCAATATATTCCGCCGCAATAACAATACCTAATCGCCATAATTCGGTAGAGGTGATGTTGTCAAAATGACCAAAATTTGCCAACCAAATAAAACCGCCAATGGTCACTATTTGCACAAAACCGAATAACCATAATGCTCGGTTAATTCCCAGTTTTAACATCATCACTCCGCCGGCAAGTCCGGATAAAATGCTTGCCCAAAGAGAGGTACTTTTCACCACAAGAGCAATGTCTTCTTTGCTGAATCCCATATCGTAGATAAATTTAGTTTGGAGTGTTGTAGCAAAAGAATCACCAAATTTATATAGGAACAGAAACAGTAAAAAACCTATCGCTTGTGTTACGCCTTTACGTTGGAAAAATTCTTGTAAGGGGATCCAAAAGGCTTGATAAAAAGGCTGATTGTCTTGTGGCGTATCAATCTTCGGTTCTTTAGCGAGAAATAAGGTCATAAAAATACCTGCCAACATACAAAGTGCGGTCCATAAAAATACCGTTTCCCATGGGTAAATCATGGCGAGATAAAGGGAAAGCCCACCGGGAATTAGACCCGCAATACGATAAGCATTGATATGAATGGTATTGCCTAAGCCAAGTTCGTGATCACTTAAAATTTCACGGCGATAAGCATCGAGTACGATATCCTGTGTCGCGGAAAAAAATGCAATTAATAACGCAATATTGGCAACAATACTTAACTGTGAGAGAGGATCAAAAAGGCTAATAACATAAAGTAAAATGAGTAAAATAATTTGTGAGATAAGAAGCCAACTTCGGCGGCGGCCTAAAAAACTGGGGAAATAGCGATCTAATAAGGGCGCCCATAAAAATTTTAAGCCATAAGGCAACATGACTCCGGTCACTGCCCCGATTAATTCCACAGAAAGCTGCTTATCTGTTAACCAAACCGGTAACATTTGTAATAGGACAAATAAAGGCAAACCGGAGCTGAAACCGGTGAACACGCAAATCAACATCTTACGTGTGAAAATTTGGGAAGAAAGGGAATTTGGTCTATTTGGCATATAAAGTGCGGTCAATTTTAATGATGTTTTAATGGCACGAGTTTTTACCCTGTGCCACCATAAAGTGATATGTTTCGGAAAACTTAATCTTTGTATCCTTGCGGATTATTTTTCTGCCAATTCCACGTATCTTTCATCATTTGCTCCAGATCACGTTCGGCTGTCCAGCCTAATTCTTTTGCGGCTAGACTCGGATCCGAGTAACAAGTAGCAATATCACCAGGACGGCGATCCGCCAATTTATAAGAAATTTTAATATTGTTGGCTTTTTCAAAGGCGTTCACCATATCCAATACGGAATAACCTTGCCCGGTGCCAAGATTGTAAATGTGTAAACCGGCATCCCCTTCGTGACGCTGAAGGGCTTTTAAATGTCCAATGGCTAAATCTACTACGTGTATGTAATCACGCACGCCCGTGCCATCGTGAGTGTTGTAATCGCTACCGAAAACAGAAAGTTGTGCAAGTTTACCGATCGCCACTTGGCTAATATAAGGCAATAAATTATTCGGAATTCCGTTTGGATCTTCACCAATCAAACCGCTTGAATGTGCCCCCACCGGATTAAAATAGCGTAAAATCGTCATACTAAATTGGGGTTCGGCTTTTGCCACATCACGTAAAATCTGTTCAACCATATATTTTGATGTGCCGTAAGGATTAGTTGTGCCGCCCACTTCGCAATCTTCGGTAATTGGAATGATTTTGGGATCGCCATATACGGTCGCAGAAGAACTAAAGACAAAATTCCATACCTTCGCTTTTTTCATTTCTTGCAACAATACAATCGTACCGGCAACATTGTTCATATAATATTCTGCCGGTTTTTGCACGCTTTCACCCACTGCCTTTAATCCTGCGAAGTGAATCACAGAATGAACGTTGTTTTCGGCAAAGATTTTTTGCAGTAATACACGATCTAAAATATCGCCCTCATAAAACTTAACCGATTTACCTGTGATTTGTTTGACACGCTCAAGGGATTTAGGTGATGAATTACAAAGATTGTCTAATACCACAACCTCTTTGCCTGCATTTAATAATTCGACAACCGTATGTGAACCGATATATCCGGCACCACCGGTGACTAAAATACCCATCTTCGACTCCTTTTCATAGACTTGTAACTGGCACTGATTATAGCACTATTTCATCTCAAAAAACGGATCTATTTTAACCGCACTTTTATGTGATCTTTGTCACAGAACTATTTTTTTGTACTGGCATAATTTTTTATTGGAGTATATAAAATAGAAACGACTTTTTAACATACGCATTACAAATTTCTATGAATCAACTTATTTCTCAACTTACAAAAATTGTTGGTAAGCAATACATCATTACCGATCCTTCAAAAACAGAATCTTATCGTAGCGGATACCGTTTCGGTTCAGGAAATGCCGTTGCAGTTGTTAAACCTGCAACCTTACTTGAATTCTGGCAAGTCCTAAAAATATGCGTAGAACAGGATGTCATTATGATTAACCAAGCTGCAAACACGGGATTAACCGGTGGCTCAACGCCGAACGGCAATGATTATGATCGTGAAATTGTCATTATCAATGCAATGAGAATTGATGGAATTCAATTGATTAATAATGCTTCTCAGGTCGTTTGCTTACCGGGCTCTACCTTAAATGAATTAGAAAATAAATTGAAACCTTATGGGCGTGAACCTCATTCGGTGATCGGTTCTTCTTGTATTGGTGCTTCTGTCATCGGGGGAATTTGTAATAACTCCGGCGGCGCATTGGTTCAACGCGGTCCTGCTTATACTGAAATGGCACTTTATGCTCAGTTAAATGAACAAGGTGAATTAGAACTTAAAAATCATCTTGGCATTGATTTAGGTAGTACACCGGAAGAAATTTTAATTAATTTGCAAGGTCATCATTATCAGCAAAAAGATATCTTGCAAGATTTTGGAAAAGGACATGATCACAGTTATTGCAATCATGTTCGCCAAATTGATGAAAACTCTCCGGCTCGTTTTAATGCTGATTCTGCCCGTCACTATGAAGCCTCCGGTAGTGCGGGTAAATTGGCGGTTTTTGCGGTGCGTTTAGATACATTCCCATTAGAAAGTGAAACCGCTGTTTTCTACATCGGCACTAACCAAACCGATGTGCTTAACGATATTCGCCGTCAAATGTTAGCACATTTTGAACAGTTGCCGATTTCCGGTGAATACATTCATCGAGATGCGTTTGATATTGCCGCCCGCTATGGAAAAGATACGTTTTGGGTGATTAAAAAATTTGGTACCCATTGGTTACCTAAGTTATTTTCCTTAAAAGCGAATGTGGATCGCTTAAGTAAAAAAGTGTCATTTTTACCACATCATTTAAGCGATAAATTTTTACAATTAATTTCCAAAATATTACCGGAACATTTACCAAAGAGTTTATGGCAGTATCGGGATCGCTATGAACATCATTTAATTATAAAAATGGGCGGGAAAGGTGTGAATGAAGCCCGTATATTCTTGAAAGACTATTTTAGTGGGCATAAAAAGGGGGGATATTTTGAATGTAATGCGATAGAAACACAGGCAGCAATGCTCCATCGTTTTGCAGTCGCTTCCGCAGCAGTACGCTATCGTGCGATTCACGAGAAAGAAGTTGAAGATATTGTCGCGCTTGATGTTGCATTACGTCGTAATGATAAAGAATGGTTCGAGAGATTACCTGAGGAAATAGACGAACAAATTAGCCATAAACTTTATTACGGACACTTTATGTGCCACGTATTCCATCAGGATTATATCGTTAAGAAAGGTTATGATTGCGTAAAATTAGAACACAAAATGTTGAAATTACTGGATCAACGAGGCGCTCAATATCCTGCGGAACACAATGTTGGCCATTTGTATGAAGCAAAACCGGAATTACACAAATTCTATAAAAAATTGGATCCAACTAATAGTTTCAATCCCGGTATCGGACAAACTTCAAAGAAAAAATATTGGGCTGAATAGTATTGTAATTTAACTGTTTTATTCAATTTTATCGGTGTATATCGGTAATATTTTCAACTCAACAAAAGAGTTGAAAATAAACTGGTAACAATGACAATCAAAGGAGCAGCATATGGCAAAAAATCTCAATGTTTTTGATCAAGAGTATGGTTTATTAATTAACGGTGAATGGAAAATGAGTGGTGCACTACTTGTTTCTCATAATCCTGCAAACGGGGAAGAACTTGCGAAATTTGTTGATGCCACGGATGCAGATGTTGATGCTGCCGTTGAGGCAGCACAACAAGCGTTCAAAACTTGGCGACATACAACCGTGACCGAACGGGCGGCGATATTAAATAAAATTGCTGATGTGATTGATGAAAATGCAGAATTATTCGCCTTACAAGAAACTTTAGATAATGGCAAACCGATTCGAGAAACGAGGGCGGCGGATATTCCATTAGCGGCGGATCATTTCCGTTATTTTGCCGGTGTGATTCGTTCGGAAGAAGGGACGGCAAATCAACTAGATAGCGAAGATTTATCCGTGGTGCTGCGTGAACCTATTGGTGTTGTGGGACAAATTATTCCGTGGAATTTTCCATTTTTAATGGCTGCATGGAAAATCGCCCCTGCATTAGCTGCCGGTTGTACGATCGTCATTCATCCGTCTAGTACGACTTCATTGAGTTTATTATCTCTCGCTCAAAAAATTAATCATTTGTTACCGAAAGGTGTACTGAATGTGATTACCGGACGAGGCAGTAAATCCGGAGAATATATGTTGCATCACAAAGGATTTAACAAATTAGCCTTTACCGGTTCAACAGCTATTGGGCGTAATGTTGCCGTGGCAGCAGCGGAGATGCTCATTCCTGCAACCCTTGAGTTAGGCGGTAAATCAGCCAATATTTTCTTTGATGATATGCCGTTTGATAAAGCATTAGAAGGGGCACAAAAAGGCATTTTATTCAATCAAGGTCAAGTCTGTTGTGCCGGTTCTAGAATTTTTGTTCAAGAGGGCATTTATGATAAATTCGTGGCGGCACTCGTCGAAGAATTTCAAAAAGTCAAAGTTGGTTTGCCTTGGGAAGATGATACTCAAATGGGCGCGCAGGTTAATGCCGGTCAATTAGAAACTATCCTGAAATATGTCAAAATTGGAGAGCAAGAAGGTTGTCGCATCATTACAGGCGGAAAACGCTTGCAGGAGACAGGTTTGGATAAGGGAGAATTTTTAGCCCCGACATTAATTGAAGCACCGAATAATCAAGCTCAAATTGCACAGGAGGAAATTTTTGGCCCTGTTGCTACCGTCATCAAATTTAAAACCGAAGAAGAGGTCATTAAAATGGCAAATGACAGCGAATATGGTTTAGGTGGCGGTATCTGGAGTCAAAATATCAACCGTTGTTTACGTGTTTCTCGTGCACTTGAAACAGGTCGGGTTTGGGTAAACTGTTATAACCGCTTGCCGGCAGGCGCACCATTCGGGGGATATAAACAATCCGGTATCGGTCGTGAAACCCATAAAATGATGCTTGATGCTTATACTCAAGTAAAAAATATTTATATCAGCACTCGTGAAGATCGGGAAGGTATGTATTAAGAACCATAAAGAAGGGGCAGCCTATAAGCTGCCCTCACTTCAAATATTAAGAGGATTGATTCCAATAATCTTTTGGATTCAGTTCTCGCTATAAATATTAAAAATTAACGCTCGTTCCAACGTTTGATTGATTCACGAATCACTTCTTTTGCTTCTTCGACATCACCCCAGTGAGTCACTTTTGTGCTACCCGGTTTTTTCAATGCTTTGTAGTTGTTGAAATGAAATTCAATTTGTTTGATTAATTGAGCCGGCACATCTGCAAGGCTGTTGTAAGCATTGCCAGTGTCGCGATCATCTGCCGGTACACAGACAATTTTATCGTCCACTTCGCCATCATCTACGAATTTCATTACGCCAATCACTTTAGCTTCAAGGAATACGCCGGTTGCAAGCGGTTGGCGGGTTAGTAATAACACATCCAGTTCATCACCATCTTCATCTAATGTTTGTGGAATAAAGCCATAATTTGTCGGTTTTGCAAAAATTGCCGGTTCAACTCGGTCTAATTGGAATGCTGCGACTTTACGGTTCCATTCGATTTTGTGGCAGCTACCTTCTGGAATTTCATTTACAACGTTGATAATCCCAGCATCAACATCACCCGGAGTTAAGATTTGATTAAAATCAGCCATTGTCTTTCCTTATTTTGATTGAGTTAAAAAACGGCGAGAGTATAGCAGTTTTTACATAATTTTGTCGCTCTAAATTTTCATTCCAAAAACGACCGCACTTTACTCACGCAAACGTTTACATCTTATATTGTTTCGGTAAAATATGCCCTTTTCATTCTGACTTATCTTAGAGGCAATATGTCTAATTTCGAAAAAATCTTTGAATTGCAAGAACGGGGTTCAAGCGTTCGCCAAGAAATTATTGCGGGTTTAACCACATTTCTTGCAATGGTGTATTCTGTAATTGTCGTACCTAATATGCTCGGTGCTGCCGGTTTCCCTGCCGAATCCGTATTTATTGCCACTTGCTTGGTAGCAGGTTTAGGGTCAATTTTAATCGGTTTATGGGCAAATGCACCAATGGCGATTGGTTGTGCGATTTCCCTTACGGCATTTACCGCCTTTAGCTTGGTCATTGGTCAGGGGGTTTCTATTCCCGTTGCGTTAGGTGCGGTATTCCTAATGGGGGTTGTCTTTACCCTCATTTCTGCAACGGGTATTCGAGCTTGGATTTTACGCAATCTTCCTTCCAGTATTGCTCATGGTGCAGGAATCGGGATAGGTTTATTCTTGCTTTTAATTGCCGCAAACGGCGTAGGATTAGTGGTGAGTAATCAAGCCGGTTTACCGGTGAAATTGGGCGATTTCACCTCATTCCCTGTCATGATGTCATTAATTGGTTTAGCATTTATCGTTGGCTTAGAAAAAATGCAAGTAAAAGGCGGGATTTTATGGGTGATCATTGCCATTACAATTATTGGTCTCATTTTTGATCCAAATGTAAAATTTAACGGCGAAGTCTTCAAAATGCCAACTTTCGGTGAAAACTCGTTATTCTTACAATTAGATTTACAAGGTGCGTTGCAGCCGGCTATTTTACCTGTGGTTTTTGCTTTAGTAATGACCGCAGTCTTTGACGCGACAGGTACAATCCGTGCCGTTGCAGGACAAGCGAATTTATTGGATAAAGACGGGCAGATCATTAATGGCGGTAAAGCCCTAACCTCTGATTCCGTCAGTAGTTTATTTTCAGGACTATTTGGTACAGCTCCCGCAGCAGTCTATATTGAATCGGCAGCCGGTACCGCAGCAGGAGGTAAAACAGGGATTACTGCCGTTGTAGTGGGAATATTGTTTTTATTTATGCTTTTCTTTCAACCTCTTGCATTTTTAGTACCGGGGTATGCAACCGCTCCGGCATTAATGTATGTGGGATTATTAATGCTAAGCAATGTGAGCAAATTGGATTTTGATGATTTTGTCGGAGCAATGAGCGGGTTAATTTGTGCGGTATTCATTGTACTCACCGCTAATATTGTTACTGGCATTATGCTTGGTTTTGCTGCATTAGTGATTGGTCGTATTGTGAGCGGTGACGTAAAACGTCTAAATCTTGGTACGGTAATTATTGCCATTGTATTGGTCGCCTTCTACGCCGGCGGTTGGGCGATTTAATTTTCTTACCTCAAAACATCAGTCCATTTTTAACCGCACTTTTAAAGTGCGGTTATTTTTTATGTGATTTTATTTTTATCCGACTTTTTCTTCCCTTTGCCTAGTCCTTCCTCTTATTCAATGGTAGAATTTCACGTTTTTGTAAGTAAGGAAAAATAATGACATTAGTTGAATTTGTAATGGATAAATTGGACGATTTGAAAGGCACGGATATTGTACATTTTGATGTGCGTGGAAAATCTTCCATTACGGAAAATATGGTAATTTGTACTGGAACTTCGAGCCGACAAGTCTCTGCGATGGCAGATAATTTAATCGCAGAATGTAAGAAAGCCGGGGTTGAAACCTTTGGTGAAGAAGGTAAAAATACGGCAGATTGGATAGTGGTGGATCTTGGTCAAACCATCGTTCATATTATGCAACGTGATGCACGTGAGATGTATCAATTAGAGAAACTGTGGGCGTAAAGTGCGGTTATTTTCCCGTTAGATTTCGTCTTGCTTGATAAAAAGGAATACTCGTGAAAATCACATTAATTGCAGTGGGGACAAAAATGCCGACTTGGGTTATTAGCGGATTTGAAGAATACCAACGCCGTTTTCCTAAAGAAATGCCCTTTGAATTAATTGAAATTCCGGCAGGAAAGCGGGGGAAAAATGCGGATATTAAACGTATTTTAGAGCAAGAGGGAAAAGCAATGTTGGCAGCTTGTGGAAAAAGCAAAATCGTTACCCTTGATATTCCCGGTAAACCTTGGACAACACCGCAACTCGCAGAACAGTTGGAAGTGTGGAAAAATGATGGGCGGGATGTTTGTTTATTAATTGGCGGACCGGAAGGGCTTTCAGCGGAATGTAAATCTGCAGCAGAGCAGAGTTGGTCGCTTTCACCTCTCACGTTACCTCATCCGTTAGTGCGTATTGTGGTGGCGGAAAGTTTATATCGAGCGTGGTCGCTGACAACCAATCATCCTTACCATCGTGAGTAAAAGTGCGGTCAATTTTAGATGAATTTAAAGAGATTTTTCGCCGTCCCGACACATGAACCGATTCGTGATAAAAAAGCGGAACGGAATCTTTTTGCACGCCGAACACTGGTGGCATTTATTGGTATTCTGGCGCTCACCGGGGTGTTATTTACCAATATTTATAATCTCCAAGTGGTCAATTTTGATACTTATCAAACACGTTCTAATGGCAATCGAATCAAACTCTTGCCTGTCCCGCCAACCCGTGGATTAATTTACGATCGCTACGGTGAATTGCTCGCTGAAAATCTGACTTTTTTCGGCTTATATATTGTGCCGGAAAAAACTGAAAATTTAGACCGCACTTTTGAGGAACTTCGTTATATTATCGGTTTAACCGATGAAGATATTGAGAATTTCAAAAAAGAGCGTCGCCGTGGTACACGTTATACGTCCGTTATGCTCAAACCTAATTTAACGGAGGAACAAATAGCCCGTTTTGCTGTAAACCAATATCAATTTCCCAGCCTTGAGGTCCGCCCTTATTTTAAGCGTAATTATTTATATGGCGATATGATGGCACATATTCTTGGTTATGTGGGCAAGATCAATGATAAAGATGTTGAAAAACTTAAAAAAGACGAAAGATTCGCCAATTATGCAGGTTCTCATGATATGGGAAAATTGGGAATTGAACGTTATTACGAAGATCAATTACACGGTACAACGGGCTTTGAAGAGGTAGAAATTAATAACCGTGGAAAAGTGATCCGTAAATTGCGTGAACAACCTGCCGTTGCAGGTAAAAGTGTGCATCTTACCATCGATCTTGTTCTTCAACGTTATATTACAGATTTACTTGATGGACAAAAAGGGGCGGTAGTTGTACTTGATCCTAAGGATAGCAGCGTGTTGGCAATGGTTTCTACACCAAGTTATGACAACAATTTATTTGTGGACGGCATTTCCAGTGCCAATTATAAGGCCTTGTTGGAAGACCCCGCCCGCCCGCTTTATAGCCGTGCAACCCAAGGTATTTATCCACCGGCTTCAACGGTAAAACCATTTATTGCCGTGGCAGCACAAACGGAAAATGTGATTAATCAAAACACAACGATTTTTGATCCGGGGTATTGGATGTTACCAAATACGACAAAACGTTTTCGTGACTGGAAAAAATCAGGGCATGGCTACACCGATTTGAACAAAGCGATTACCGAATCTTCCGATACTTATTTTTATCAAGTCGCTTATAATTTAGGCATTGATCGTTTATCTTCGTGGATGAAACGTTTTGGTTTTGGTGTGCCGACAGGGATTGAAATTAATGAAGAAGCCTCGGCAAATATGCCGACTCGGGAATGGAAGCAAAAACGCTATAAACGTCAGTGGGTACAGGGAGATACGATTTCAGTGGGGATTGGACAAGGGTATTGGACATCCACTCCGTTACAGGTGGCAAAAGCGACAGCCGTTTTAGTCAATAACGGCAAGGTAAACACCCCCCACTTAATGAAATCTATTGAGGGTGCGACAGTCGAGCCTTATCAAGATCCGAGACTTTATGAGGATATTACTGAACCGAAACAAGCTTATTGGGATGCGGCAAAGCGGGGAATGTTTAATGTAGTGAATTCCGGCGCGGGAACGGGAAGAAAGGCTTTTGCTGGCACGAATTATCATGTCGCCGGAAAATCCGGTACGGCACAAGTATTCAGTTTAAAAGAAAATCAAAAATATAATGCGGCAGGCTTGAAAAAAGAACTACACGATCATGCTTGGTTTACCGCTTATGCACCTTATGAAAACCCACGAATGGTGGTGGCAATTATTTTAGAAAATGCCGGGGGCGGTTCGAGTAATGCCGCTCCGGTTGTGCGTAAAATTATGGATTATTATTTAAATAAACGTTTACCGGAAATCGAACGAAAAGAAAATGCAGATAAGCCTCAAGCAGTTAATAATGGCTCATCAACGGAAAACGGAGCGGAATAATGGAAGAAAAAACACCACTTTGGCTTCGTTTATGGAAGCCGTTACATTTGGATTTTTGGTTATTACTGGGGTTAATCGCTATCACCGGTTATGGAATGTTAGTACTTTATAGTGCTTCGGGCGGTAGTGAAACCATGTTTAGAAATCGTATTATTCAGGTATTCCTTGGTTTTACGGTAATGTTAGTGATGGCTCAACTTCCGCCTAGATTTTATCAACGGATCGCGCCCTATCTTTATTTGGTCGGTTTGATATTGCTGATTTTGGTAGATGCGATAGGCGCAACCAGTAAAGGCGCACAACGTTGGTTGGATCTCGGTTTTATTCGTTTTCAACCCTCAGAGATCGTGAAGCTGGCAGTACCTTTGATGGTGGCGGTTTATTTGGGGAATCGCCCACTTCCACCAAAATTAAGTGAAACCTTTATCGCTATTGCGATGATTATAGTGCCTACTTTGTTGGTGGCGATTCAACCTGATCTCGGTACATCAATTCTAGTGAGTGCCTCTGGTTTGTTCGTGGTTTTTCTCGCAGGGATGAATTGGTGGTTGATTCTCGTCGCTGTTGTAGGGTTGGCGGGATTTATTCCAATTATGTGGCTTTATCTAATGCACGATTATCAGCGTACGCGGGTTCTGACCCTACTTGATCCTGAAAAAGATCCGCTCGGGGCAGGGTATCATATTCTGCAATCTAAAATTGCCATCGGTTCAGGAGGAATTTGGGGAAAAGGTTGGATGCAAGGCACGCAATCCCAGCTTGAATTTCTGCCTGAACCCCATACCGACTTTATTTTTGCTGTGATGAGTGAAGAACATGGTATGGTTGGGTTTGGCATTTTAATTGCGATTTATATGTTTATCATTGTTCGTGGTTTAATGATTGCCGTTAATGCACAAACCTCTTTTGGGCGTATTTTAGCGGGGGCGACGACGTTAATTTTTTTCGTGTATTTATTCGTCAATATTGGTATGGTAAGCGGTATTTTGCCGGTAGTAGGCGTTCCATTGCCATTATTTAGTTATGGCGGAACTTCTTATGTGGCGATTATGGCGAGTTTTGGCTTAATCATGTCAATCCACACCCATCGCACAAGATTTATAAATGGGAACTAATCGGCGTTTTAGTTTTCTTACATACAACTTTGTTTATTGGAAAATTCATGTTATGAAATTCAAAACGCTTGTAAAATCGACCGCACTTATGGTGATAGCGGCTTTAATTATTTTACCGGCTCAAGCGCAAAATGATTCCCAGAAACAATATGGGATTAAAGGTGCAAGTCTGAGCCGTACAACGTCAGTTAACTCACCGAAAAGCTATACGGTGAATGGGAAAACCTATACGACTCATGGCACGAATAGTGCCAAAGAATATTCAAAAAGTGGAATCGCAAGTTATTACCATCGTAAATTTCAAGGTCGCCGAACTTCTAGTGGGGAACCTTATAATGCGAATCTCTACACGGCAGCACATAAAACTTTGCCACTCAATTCTTATGCGTTAGTCACTAATTTACGTAATAATAAGAAAACGATTGTACGTATTAATGATCGCGGTCCTTTTAGTCGTGATCGTATTATTGATCTTTCTTATGCTGCAGCGAGAGAAATCGGTTTAATTGCACGTGGCGTGGGGCAGGTTAAAGTTGAGGCATTACATGTGGCGGCAAATGGTAATATTTCGGGTGCGGGAGTTAAAACGCTTGCTAAATATGCAAAAACCGAAGCGGCTTTCCAACGTCTTGTTAATATAGAAAAAGGCAAAAGAAAAAAACTCTCCAAGGAATCAAAAACATTTAAAGAGCAATACACGTTAAAAATGTTAAATCTTCCTAGTGAAAAGTACGCTAATGATATGATTACACGCCTTGCGCTTAATAATGTTGATGTGGTGGTCAATCATCGCAATGGCGGGTATGAAATTCATTTTGGTCCTTTAAAAGATAAACAAGTCACAACACAGTTAAAAGCAAAATTACAAAAAATCGCCGGTGAAAGTCCGTTAATCGTTTATACTCATAAAAATTAAGATTTTATTAAGGAAACGCTATGTTAAAGCAAAGTGCTAAATTCACTAAAATCGTTCTTCTTTCAGGTATTCTTGCCGTTTCTTCCGCAGCTATCGCGCAAGAGGATATGCAATACGGTATTACGCTACCGGAAGTGAACGCACAAACCTATGTTTTAATGGATTACCATTCCGGTGCAGTACTCGCCGCATTAAATCCAGATCAACGCCAATATCCCGCATCATTAACCAAAATGATGACAAGCTATGTTGTAGGTCAAGCTTTAAAACAAGGAAAAATTCACAATACCGATATGGTCACCATTGGTGAAAGTGCTTGGGGACGTAACTTCCCTGATTCTTCAAAAATGTTCTTGAATCTAAATCAGCAAGTATCGGTGCAAGATTTAAATAAAGGGGTGATTATTGTTTCCGGAAATGATGCCAGTGTAGCACTGGCGGAGCATACATCAGGCACCGTATTAAACTTTGTGGATACCATGAATAAATACGCCCAACAACTTGGTTTAAAAAACACTCATTTCACCACCCCACATGGTTTAGATGATCCAAACCAATACTCTTCGGCACGGGATATGGCGATTATCGGTGCACATATTATTCGTGATACGCCGGAAGAATATAAAATTTATGCAGAAAAAGAGTTCACTTTTAACAAAATTAAACAACCTAACCGTAATGGTTTGTTGTGGGATAAAACCATGAATGTGGACGGAATGAAAACCGGTCACACCAGCCAAGCAGGATACAATCTTGTGGCATCGGCAACCAATCCAAGCAATATGCGCTTGATTTCCGTTGTCATGGGCGTACCTACTTACAAAGGTCGTGAGGTTGAAAGTAAGAAATTACTGCAATGGGGCTTTACAAATTTTGAAACCTTAAAAACTCTTGAGGCAAATAAAGAGATTTCCGAACAACCGGTCTATTATGGTGATGAAGGTAGTGTGAAACTTGGTGTATTACAAGATAGTTTTATTACCATACCAAAAGGGAAACAATCTGAATTAAAAGCACGTTACGAATTAGATGACAAATACTTACAAGCCCCTTTGGCGAAAGGTCAAGTTGTCGGAAAAGTGATTTATCAACTTGATGGAAAAGATGTAGCAGTGGTCAATTTACAAGCGATGCAAGAAGTCAAAGAGGGGGGATTTTTTGGAAATGCTTGGGATTGGTTAGTTTTAACCATAAAAAGTCTTTTCTAAAACACCTTGAATTTTAACCGCACTTCCCCATTTTACAAGGGTATTGATTATCTCAGAACCGGGCAGATTTAACATCTGCCCTTTATCTCACTCAAAGTAGAGAACAATTATGGCAACAGAACAAGATTACGAAAAACTGAAAGAATTAATGGAATTTCCTGCTGCAATGACATTTAAAGTAGCCGGCATAAATCGAGAAGATTTAGCACAGGATTTAATTGCCGTCGTACAAAAATATATCCCTGGGGATTATATTCCCAGAGAAAAACGTAGCAGTAAAGGTACCTATAATTCCGTTTCTATTGATGTCATTGCACAAAACTTTGAGCAAGTGGAAACCCTCTATAAAGAACTCGCTAAAGTCGAAGGCGTGAAAATGGTTATTTAATATGGCTAAATTACCCCTTATCGTACGCCAACTGGGTTTACAAGATTATCAAGAAACCTGGCATAAGATGCAGGATTTTACGGATAATCGTAAAGCCGACACAATTGATGAAATCTGGTTGGTTGAACACCCCCCTGTGTTTACACAAGGACAAGCAGGCAAGCCTGAACACTTGCTACAAAGTAGCGATATTCCAGTTGTGCAATCTGATCGTGGCGGACAAATTACTTATCATGGACCCGGTCAGCTGGTGATGTACGTATTGATTGATATTCGCCGTCATCAAAATTTAAATGTGCGTCAGTTAGTGACTGCTCTTGAGCAATCTGTTGTAAAAACTCTCTCGGATTACGCCATTGTGGGTTACCCAAAACCGGATGCACCGGGTGTCTATATTGAGGGGAAAAAAATCTGTTCATTGGGATTGCGTATCCGCAAGGGTTGTTCGTTCCATGGATTAGCCTTCAATGTCGATATGGATTTGAACCCTTTCCATTATATTAATCCTTGTGGTTACGCTGGTTTAGAAATGTGTCAACTTGCCGATTTTATAGAGAAAAAAGAAGCGACGTTAGATAATGTTTCGCCCAAATTAATTAAACACTTTGCCGAACTTTTGGGCTATAATGTAACGAATATTTAACATTTACAATAAAATGCCTATTCTAGGCATTTTTCTTAGGAAAAAATCATGTCAACGCCATTTAAAATGGAACGTGGTGTCAAATATCGTGATGCTGCAAAAACCTCCATTATTCCCGTTAAAAATATCGATCCAAACCAAGAATTACTGAAAAAACCGGAATGGATGAAAATCAAACTTCCGGCGAGTTCAGTAAAAATTAACAGTATCAAAAATGGAATGCGTCGTCACGGCTTGCATTCCGTCTGTGAAGAGGCCTCTTGTCCGAATTTACACGAATGTTTTAATCATGGTACGGCAACCTTTATGATTTTAGGTGCTATTTGTACCCGTCGTTGTCCCTTCTGTGATGTTGCTCACGGAAAACCTTTGCCTCCCGATCCTGAAGAACCACGTAAACTTGCTGAAACGATTCAAGATATGCAATTGAAATATGTGGTGATCACCTCTGTGGATCGGGATGACCTCCCCGATCGTGGCGCGGGGCATTTTGCAGAATGTGTAAAAGAAGTGCGTGCGTTGAATCCGGGAATTAAAATTGAAATTTTAGTGCCTGATTTTCGCGGTCGTATTTCCCAAGCATTAGAAAAATTAAAAGATAATCCGCCTGATGTGTTTAACCACAATTTAGAAAATGTACCGCGTTTATATAAGGAAATTCGTCCGGGGGCTGATTATGAATGGTCGCTCAAACTACTTCGTGAATTTAAGGAAATGTTTCCGAATGTTCCGACAAAATCAGGTTTAATGGTGGGGCTGGGTGAAACGAACGAAGAAATTTTAGAGGTGATGCAAGATCTACGTAATAACGGCGTGACAATGCTTACTTTGGGGCAGTATTTACAGCCAAGTCGTCACCATCTGCCGGTCGCACGCTATGTGCCCCCTACAGAATTTGATGAATTCCGTGACAAAGCTAATGCGATGGGCTTTGAACATGCTGCTTGCGGTCCATTTGTTCGTTCCTCTTATCATGCGGATCTCCAGGCTAGCGGCGGTTTAGTGAAATAAAAACAGCATCAAAAATGACCGCACTTTTGCCAATTAAAAAGGGTTGCTTCCAAAAGAGGCAACCCTTTTTATTAGGGGGAGGGCAATTTTGCCGCAATGTCCGATAAAATGCCCTTGGTCTAAGCAACCCAGAGTAATACTGCCAATAACTGCGGAGAGATAATCCTTAAGAACATCACTAACGGATAAACGGTGGCATAAGAAAGTGAGGCAGCACCATTGTCCTCTTTTATTTCATTCGCGAAAGCAAGGGCTGGAGGATCTGTCATTGAGCCGGCAAGTAGCCCGCAAATACTGAGATAATTAAGTTTGCTATATAAGCGTGCAATCATCCCGACTATCATTAATGGAACGAATGTGATAATTATCCCATAGCCCATCCATTCAAGTCCGGCACCGTTTATCAAGGTATCCATAAAACTGCCGCCGGATTTCAACCCTACAACGGCGAGGAAAAGCACAATGCCGATTTCACGTAAGGCAAGGTTCGCGCTGGGCGGCATAAACCAATAAAGTTTGCCTATGCTACCGATTCGGGCAAGAATCAATGCCACGACGAGCGGCCCTCCTGCCAAACCGAGTTTAAAGGCAACGGGGAAACCGGGGATATAAAAAGGAACCGAACCGAGTAAAACACCCAAGCCGATACCAATAAATACGGGTAACATTTGTACCTGCTGGAGCTTTTGCTGTGCATTGCCGATAACCGAAATGGCTTGATTTAACACATCGGCACGCCCAACCATATGTAGCACATCACCAAATTGTAATGAAGTATTCCCACTTGGCACCAATTCTACGCCGGTACGATTTAGGCGGGAAATCACTACGCCATATTTTTGATGAATGTGAAGTGTACGAATTTTTTTACCTAATACTTTCTCATTTGTCACCACGACCCGCTCAGCCCGAATTTCCCCACTCGTGGAAATAACGGGGACATCTACTTCATCGCCAATTACAATACGCATCTTTTTTAAACCCTGTTCGTCACCAACCAGATGCAATATATCGTCAAGATGAATTTCCGTATCCGTTTTTGGTACGATGACGCTTTCTCCACGTATTAGACGGGAGCAAACCACTTCTTCATCATCAAATCCCGGAATTTCAATTAATGTGATCCCGTCTAAATTACGGTTGGCTACTTTCACGGAAATGATATGCAAACTCTCTTTATCTTGCCCGCTTTCCTTATTGAAACGTTGGGCTTCCTCATCAATTTTTATTCTAAAAAACAAACGAATGAGCCACATCGTCAGCAAAATTCCGCAAATTCCGAAAGGGTATGCCATCGCATATGCAATCCCCATTGTAGCGGTAGCCTGTGGCATCCCTAGTTCACTCAAAATTTGTTGTCCTGCCCCTAGAGAGGGAGTATTGGTGACCGCACCGGAATAAATTCCTAAAATAATGTCTAAAGGCACATCCGCCATTTTGTGTAACACAAGAACGGAAATAGAGCCAATAATGACAATTAAAATAGCGAGTCCATTGAGTTTTAAACCGGATTGGCGTAAAGAGGCAAAAAAACCGGGCCCCACTTGAATCCCAATGGTATAAACAAACAAAATCAATCCGAATTCTTGCACAAAATGCAAGGTATGTTCATTGAGCTGCAAGCCGTACTGATTCGTAAAGTGTGCAACAATAATGCCGCCAAATAATACACCGCCTACCCCTAGACCAACGCCCTTAATCTTCCAATGCCCGATCCATAAACCGACAACTGCGACAAGGGCAAGGAGACTAATTGTAATTGCAATTTCACTCATTATGACCTCATAAATATTAAATTTACCTATTACGGATTATAACAACTTGATTTTTTGAAAACTTTAACGAAACTCAAAAAATGATAACTTCATCACAATTTTTCTTGCTTAATCATGAACTCCGCCTAAAATGACCGCACTTTTGTTTTTTTACGGATACATTTATGGATTACGGACAAGAAGCGATAACCTCGCTCCTGTGGATTTTGAAAACCCTTACGATTACTGCGGTAGTATTTAGCGCCGGAATTTTTTTGCTTGTACGTTTTACTCACTGGGGAAAACAATTCTGGATGTTTGCCGGTGGTTATCTCTCACCTAAACGTAGCATTAAGCCTTTGTTGTTTTTCCTATTGATTGTCGCCTTTACCTTGGTGAGTGTTCGCATCAGTTTGGTAAATTCCACATGGTTCAATAATACGTACACATCTCTACAAGAGTTTAATATTCCGGTTTTTTGGCAACAAATGGGCTTATTTGGCGGCATTGTCGCCAGTGCACTCCTAAATTTATTAGTCAGCTATTACATTGAACAACGTTTTGTGATTGATTGGATTACTTGGCTAAACGATGAGTTGGCAAATAAATGGATGACAAACCGTGCCTATTATAAAACCCAATATTTGTCCGCCAATTTGGATAACCCGGATCAACGTATCCAACAAGATATACAATCTTATGTGAAAACTACGCTGTCATTAAGCACCGGTGTCATTGATGCGGTTACGTCTATTATTTCCTACTCCATCTTATTATGGGGATTGGCAGGCCCGATGATGGTATTTGGGGTAAACATTCCACATATGATGGTGTATTTAGTTTTTGCTTACGTCATCTTGACCACATTTATTGCCTTCCGACTCGGTCGCCCGTTAATCGCACTCAATTTTGCCAATGAACGTTTAAACGCAAACTATCGTTATTCCCTCATTCGTATTAAAGAATATGCGGAAAGTATAGCCTTTTATGCTGGAGAAAAAGTGGAACAAAACCTACTTTATCGCCAGTTTAGGGCAATTATTGCCAATATGTGGGATCTGGTATTTAGAATGCTAAAATTCTCAGGCTTCAACGTAGTCGTCAGTCAAACTTCCACGGTGTTTCCCCTATTAATTCAGGTCGGACGCTATTTTGAAAAACAAATCAAACTCGGTGATTTAATGCAAACCGTACAAGTGTTCGGTCAACTACATGCTAATCTATCCTTCTTCCGTAACACTTATGATAGTTTCGCCGGCTATAAAGCAACGCTTAACCGTTTAACCGGCTTTACTTATGCTATTGATATGGCAAATAGAGAATCACAAACTGAAATTCAGAGCGCTGAAAATGAGGTTGTTTTCGAGCATTTAAGTATCAAAAACCCCTTCGGACAAACGCTTATTGAAGATCTCAATCTTACTTTGCCACAGGGAGCAAGCCTATTGATCCAAGGAAATTCCGGTGTCGGGAAAACCACCTTATTACGCACTGCTGCCGGGCTTTGGTCTTATTCTTTAGGAAAAATTTATTGTCCTCAAGAACAACTTTTTCTTTCACAAAAACCTTATTTACCACAAGGTAGCCTACTCACAGCGTTAGCCTATCCAAAAAATGTGGAAGAAATTGACCGCACTTTGGCGGAGGAAACCTTACGTAAAGTGCAACTCGGGCATTTAGTCGAACGTTTGGGACAAACCCAAGATTGGACACGTATCCTCTCTCTTGGCGAACAACAGCGTTTAGCCTTTGCCCGTTTATTGTTACACAAACCGAAAGTCGCTTTTTTAGATGAAGCCTCGGCAAGTATGGATGAAGGGTTGGAAGATGCAATGTATCGTTTATTAAAAGATGAATTGCCGACCATGACGCTCATCAGTGTGGGACATCGTTCTACATTGAAAGCTTTCCATCAACAACAGCTTAATATTTTGTCGAACGGTGAATGGTCGTTAAGCCATATCAACAGATAAATGGGTAAAAGTGCGGTTATTTTTCACTGTATTTTTTTGTGCGGTATAAAAATACTGTAATCAATAGTGATTTTTTGGTACATTTAGCACAATTTTTTGTGTATTCAAATATGAGTAAATTTTTAATCAATTCAAATTAACGGAATTATTATGTTATTTAAAAAAATACGCGGTTTATTTTCAAATGATCTTTCTATCGATTTAGGTACGGCAAATACCCTGATTTATGTAAAAGGGCAGGGAATTGTACTCGATGAACCTTCTGTGGTGGCGATCCGTCAAGATCGTATGGGCGCATTGAAAAGCATTGCCGCAGTCGGTAAAGAAGCGAAACAAATGTTGGGACGTACGCCAAAAAGCATTGTGGCGATTCGCCCGATGAAAGATGGGGTAATCGCAGACTTTTTTGTAACCGAAAAAATGTTGCAGTATTTCATTAAACAGGTTCATAGTGGCAACTTTATGCGTCCAAGCCCCCGTGTATTGGTATGCGTGCCGGCAGGCGCAACACAGGTTGAACGCCGTGCGATTAAAGAATCGGCGATTGGCGCAGGGGCTCGTGATGTCTATTTAATTGAAGAACCGATGGCGGCGGCAATCGGTGCAAAACTACCGGTTTCGACTGCGGTTGGTTCAATGGTGATCGATATCGGTGGGGGAACTACCGAAGTCGCCGTGATTTCTTTAAACGGTATTGTCTATTCTTCTTCTGTCCGCATTGGTGGCGACCGCTTTGATGAAGCCATTATTTCTTATGTTCGCCGTACTTTTGGTTCTGTTATCGGAGAACCTACGGCAGAACGGATTAAGCAGGAAATCGGTACGGCTTATATTCAGGAAGGGGATGAAATCAAAGAAATGGAAGTGCATGGTCATAACCTTGCCGAAGGTGCGCCTCGTTCTTTCAAATTAACTTCTCGTGATGTCTTGGAAGCCATTCAACAGCCGCTAAACGGTATTGTTGCGGCAGTGCGTACTGCACTTGAAGAATGTCAGCCGGAGCATGCGGCGGATATTTTTGAGCGTGGGATGGTTTTGACCGGTGGCGGTGCATTATTGCGCAATATTGATATTTTACTAGCGCGTGAGTCAGGTGTACCAACGATTATTGCCGAAGAACCTCTTACATGTGTGGCGCGTGGCGGTGGTGAAGCGTTAGAAATGATCGATATGCATGGTGGCGATATTTTTAGCGATGAAATCTAATTTCTCATCAATGAAAAGTGCGGTTGATTTTGACCGCACTTTTGCTTTAAGCCATTAATGGATTAGGTATTTTAATGAAACCGATTTTTGGTAAATCTCCCCCTTTAGGATTACGCCTGGCTCTTGCAGTGATTGCATCTGTCAGCCTTATTTTGGCGGATGGACAGGATTCCATGAATAAAGTTCGCAGTATGATGGAAACCGCTGTGGGCAGTTTGTATTATTTGGCAAATAGCCCACGTACAGTATTAGACGGCGTATCGGATAATTTTGTCGATACCAACAAACTGCAAATTGAAAATAAAGTGTTACGTGAACAGCTCCGTGAAAAAAATGCGGACTTATTGTTGTTAGATCAGATTAAAGTCGAAAACCAGCGTTTACGTTTATTACTTAATTCGCCACTAAGAAGCGATGAATATAAAAAAATTGCAGAAGTGCTGACCGCAGAAACCGATATATATCGCCAGCAAATTGTGATTAATCAGGGAGAAAAAGACGGTGCTTATGTCGGGCAATCTGTCATTGATGAAAAAGGCGTGATTGGACAAATTATCTCTGTAGGAGCTAATACCAGTCGAGTATTGTTGATGACGGATGTGACTCATTCCATTCCTGTCCAAGTGCTGCGTAATGATGTACGTGTGATTGCCAGTGGAACAGGGCATACCGATGAACTTACGCTTGATAATGTACCGCGCTCAGTAGATATTGAAAAAGGCGATTTATTGGTGACATCCGGTTTAGGGGGGCGTTTTCTTGAAGGTTATCCCGTAGCTGTGGTGCAAAGTGTATCACGTGATGGAGCAAATTATTTCGCAACGGTAAAAGCCAAACCGCTCGCATCTTTAGAGCGTTTACGTTACGTGCTTTTACTTTGGCCAAGCACCTTGGATATATCGAAAGTAAAGTCTATGTCACCGGAAGAAGTGCGTGAGCTTGTACAAAAACGGTTGAAAAGCCAAGCCAATGAAGTAAATAATAAAGTGCGTAAAATGAAAATTATTGAGGAACAAGAACCAAAGACCGAAAATAATAAAGAAGAAATTGAGCCTGAAATTCCAACTGAGACACTGCAAGATGAGCCGGTTTCACCGGAACAAAAGGAATATAGGGAGGAAGGCTAATGCAAATGCGCTTAATTTTGCAATGGGTAATGATCATCTTATTCTTTGTTGTCTCGCTTGTTATGGAACTTGCACCTTGGCCAATCGGCTTTCAAGCCTTTAAACCCTCTTGGTTAGTTTTAGTGCTAACCTATTGGGCATTAGCTATTCCTAACAAAGTGAGTATTGGTATTGCTTTTTTACTCGGTGTAATTTGGGATATCGTGCTTGGTTCCACTTTGGGTATTCATGCTTTGGTACTTTCAGTTGCTTTTTACTTTATTGCTAAAAATTATTTGGTGCTTCGTAACCTTTCCTTATGGTTTCAAAGTCTATTGGTGATTATTTTTGTTTTTTCTATCCGTTTTGCTATTTTTCTTGTGGAATTATTTTTACATAGCGCGGTTTTTAATTGGCAAGAAATTTTTGGTGCTATCGCTTCAGGTATATTGTGGCCGTGGGTGTTTTTACTGATGCGAAAAATGCGCAGAAAAGTAGGGTTAAGTTAATATAAAAGTTAGTTGGTGAGATTATTTTTCAACGAATCTTATAATTGTAAAATAGAAAGGGAAACTTAAGTTTCCCTTTTTTGTATTTTGTTATTGTTTAGCGCTAGCAACGCCATTATGAACGTTTCATTATTTCGAAAAATTCTTCGTTGGTTTTTGCTACACCGAGTTTATCAATGAGCCATTCCATTGCTTCTACCTCTCCCATAGGATTAAGAATTTTACGAAGAATCCACATTTTTTGTAGCTCATCAGGTGTGGTGAGTAAGTCCTCTTTACGTGTTCCTGAGCGGTTGAAGTCAATAGCAGGGAATACGCGTTTTTCAGCAATTTTACGGGAAAGATGGAGTTCCATATTACCCGTTCCTTTAAATTCCTCGAAAATCACTTCATCCATTTTTGAACCGGTATCCACAAGTGCGGTCGCAATAATGGTTAAACTACCGCCCTCTTCTACATTACGTGCAGCACCGAAGAAGCGTTTAGGACGATGTAACGCATTGGCATCCACACCACCGGATAAAATCTTACCGGAAGCCGGTGTGACCGTATTATAAGCTCGAGCTAAACGGGTAATGGAATCAAGTAAAATCACCACATCTTTTTTATGTTCGACAGAGCGTTTTGCTTTTTCGATTACCATTTCCGCCACTTGAACATGACGGGCAGCCGGTTCGTCAAAGGTAGAGGCGATTACCTCTCCTTTTACTGAGCGTTGCATTTCGGTTACTTCTTCAGGCCGTTCATCAATTAACAAGACGATGAGTTCACATTCCGGATAATTGTGGGTGATGCTTTGAGCAATATTTTGCAAGAGCATTGTTTTTCCCGCTTTTGGTGGTGCGACAATCAAACCACGCTGACCTTTACCAATAGGTGAGGCTAAATCCAAAATACGGGCGGTTAAATCTTCGGTTGAACCGTTGCCTCTTTCCATTTTTAGACGGGAATTGGCATGAAGAGGTGTTAAGTTTTCAAAGAGAATTTTGCTGCGGGAAACTTCAGGTTTGTCGTCATTGACTTGATCTACTTTAAGCAGGGCAAAATAGCGTTCACCCTCTTTAGGCGGTCGAATTTTGCCTTCAATTTTATCTCCGGTTTGGAGATTGAAACGACGAATTTGGCTTGGTGAAACATAAATATCGTCAGGACCGGCAAGGTAGGAACTATCGGCAGAACGGAGAAAACCAAACCCATCGGGTAGAATTTCTAACACGCCACCACCAAAAATATCTTCGCCGCTTTTAGCGTGTTGTTTTAAGATAGCAAAGACAATATCTTGTTTACGCAAGCGGGCCAAATTTTCTAAGCCCATTTGCTCCTCGCCGAGTTTCACAAGATCCGAAACTGGCGTATTTTTAAGTTCTGTTAAATGCATAATGAATAATTGTTGGAATTATTAAGAGTTGAGTTAATTGAATTGAATAGTGGAATATCATCCTAAAATTTTTGCGTAAGGTATCACTAAAACTACATACTGTCTAGTTTTTGCGACAAACTTTTGTAAATTTATTTACTTTTCCGATATTGTCCTGGTGTGAATTTATAATATTTTTTAAATGCTTTACCAAAATTACTTTCCGACTGAAAACCGCAATTTAACGCAATACTGAGTACGGATTGTTGGGAATGTTTAAGTAATTCCGCTGCTTTTTGTAATCTAATATGATTGACAAAATTATAAGGACTGACACCGATTTGCTGATTAAATAACCGTATAAGCTGAGCTCTGGATAGATTAGCTATATGACAAAGCGTTTCAATTTTCCAATTCTGCTCAGGTTTCGCAATGATGTTCGATATCACATTGTAAAGACGCTTATCGCGTAATCCGTTTAACAATCCGTTAAGCTGCGCATTATCTTGTTGTAAATAGGTGCGAATTAATAAGGTGAGCAATACACTGAGTAAAGCATTAATAATATTTTCGGAACCGGCTTGATAACCGTCTGCTTCCCGTTGCAATATTTCCAGTAACGGCTTTAAAGAAGCATCTTGCAAATTTAATAAAATAACTTCAGGAAGGTTATTAAATAATTCTGATTGTTTATCATAAGTAAAATTGGCACAAAATAAGCTTAAATCAGGCGATTCACCGCCACATTGTTTCAAAGTAAATGCACCGTTAGAAATAGTCTTTATTTTGCTCGAACCCTCGTAGTTAGGCTGGTGCGTTAAGGAATGACCTAATGAGTGAGGGAGAAACACTACATCGTTAGTCTTCAGTTTTATCACCCGCTCAACGCCATCAATATGTAAATATCCCTGTCCTTGCGAAACAATATGCACAATGCCATGACAAGACTGTCGTTCATGGCGAATATACCAAGCGTCTTGTAATTTACATTGAACATTAATGCTCCCGGATATTTGAGCAAATTTCATGAGTTGATCGAGAATATCCATTACTTACCTCTATAAATAAAAATAGGGAGCCAACTCCCTATTTTTTGCATTGTATATTTTATTAAGCCAATCCGCCCGCTTTTCTACGTAGGATTCGATTTGCACATTCTGCCGCTACGGTTAATCCGCCCGCCATCATAATAATATCTTTTAAGATTAAGCGTCCTGCAGCGGATAAATAAGGGAAACCGTAATTTGGCGTAGGCAAATCACCGCCTAAATTAGGCACCCAAGTTTCCGGTGTGGTTATTAGGAATGAGAGCGTAACAATTGACATACCAAAGGTCAATAGCCCCCCAATCAACCCGATGTTGGCATTCCAAATTCCCATCAAGGTTAAAATGCCGATAGTTACAATCACCACGCCTAATCCGTAAGAGAAGGTATAAGTACCGTTTTGCTTATGCCATTCAATATTTTTTTGAACCATTTTCCCTTCCGGGTTTTTGTGCAAAACATATTCTTTAACCATTTCGCCTTTTTCGTTCGGTGCGTATTTATCGCTGTTATTGTAAAAAAAGCTCATAAAAGGGCTGTTTGATACGAAATGAGCGATACCGTCAGCTTCATATTGGAAGGCTTTTAAACCGCCAATCCAAGCCATAACAATGAAAATGGCAATACGGATAAAATTGATAAATTGACGTTGCCAAGGGGCAATAATTCTAGCAATAAATTCAATCAAAGCTTGCATAGATAACTCCTAATTATTAATGATAAATCAGGCTTGGATTTTAAGATAATTAAGCCAAAGTTATTAGACGATTTGTCTTAAATTATCCATAAATTGTCTCATTTTATAAACTGGATATACCGATGATTTTTAAAATATTTCACTTATTTTAGGGGAATTGATAGAATGACGCCTTTAAAAAACTGATATATTTTGACCGCACTTTGGGTCTATTGATAGTAAAAAAGAGGATATTATGGCACTTTGGGGTGGGCGTTTTACACAAGCAGCGGATAAACGTTTTAAAGATTTTAATGATTCTTTACGTTTTGATTATCGTCTAGCCGAACAGGACATTGAAGGATCGATTGGTTGGTCGAAAGCGTTAGTCAAAGTGAATGTATTAACGCCAGAGGAACAGCAGCAATTAGAACAAGCATTAAACGAATTATTGATCGAAGTGCGGTCAAATCCGCAAGCGATTTTACAAGATGAAGCGGAAGATATTCACAGTTGGGTAGAAAGTAAACTGATTGATAAAGTGGGTAATCTTGGCAAGAAATTGCATACCGGGCGTAGTCGTAACGATCAGGTCGCACTTGATATTAAAATGTGGTGTAAACAACGTGTGGTTGAACTACAGAATTCGATTCGGAATTTGCAACGTCATTTAGTTCAAACTGCTGAAAATACACAAGAAGCCGTGATGCCGGGCTATACGCATTTACAGCGTGCACAGCCTATCACTTTCGCCCATTGGTGTATGGCTTATGTGGAAATGTTTGATCGGGATTATACCCGTTTAACGGATGCCTATAATCGTATGAACACTTGCCCGCTCGGTAGTGGTGCTCTGGCTGGAACAGCTTATGCGGTCGATCGTGATGCGTTGGCTCAGGATTTAGGATTTAGTTTTGCCACCCGCAATAGTTTGGACAGCGTATCGGATCGTGATCATATCGTGGAATTACTTTCTACAGCCTCTCTAAGTATGGCGCATCTTTCCCGTTTTGCGGAAGATATGATCATTTTTAACAGTGGCGAAGCGAATTTTGTGGAATTATCGGATCGGGTGACATCCGGTTCATCTCTTATGCCGCAAAAGAAAAATCCCGATGCCTGCGAATTGATTCGTGGCAAAGCTGGGCGAGTAATGGGGGCTTTAACCGGTATGTTGATGACGTTAAAGGGCTTACCGCTCGCTTACAATAAAGATATGCAGGAAGACAAAGAAGGGATTTTTGATGCCCTTGATACTTGGCAAGATTGTGTCGATATGGCGACCTTTGTGCTGGATGAATTAAAAGTGAATGTTGAACGCACCCGTGAAGCAGCCTTAAAAGGCTATTCCAATGCTACCGAACTGGCGGATTATCTTGTGGCAAAAGGCGTGCCGTTCCGTGATTCTCATCATATTGTAGGGGAAACAGTGGTTTATGCCATTGAGAAAGGTAAGGGATTGGAAGATTTGACTATTCCGGAATTCCGTCAGTTTAGCGAAGTGGTGGGGGATGATGTGTATGATATTCTTTCCCTTCAATCCTGTTTGGATAAACGTTGTGCGAAAGGCGGTGTTTCACCATTACGCGTGGCAGAAGCTATTGCGGAAGCCAAGGTTAGATTTGCTTAACGGATAAAGTAAATAAAAAGTGCGGTCAGAAATTCAAATATTTTTCTGACCGCACTTTTTCTTGGGTAAAAGAATTAATCTCTAAAATTATTAAACTGGAATGGTTGCCCCAGCTCTGCGCCTTTCACCAGTTGAATCACGGCTTGTAAATCATCGCGGGATTTTCCGGTGACCCGCACTTGATCGCCTTGGATTTGGGCTTGAACTTTAATTTTAGAATCCTTCACTAATTTTGTGATTTTCTTCGCCATCTCGGTTTCGATACCCTGTTTTAATTTTATTTCTTTGGTGTAAAGTTTACCGTGGTGTTCACTTTCCGTCGGAATATCCAATGAACCGTGTTCAATACCACGCTTAACGAATGCACCAATTAAGATTTCGATCAGCTGTTCAAGTTGAAACTCGGATTCCGTCGTTACTTTTACAGTTTCATTTTTTTCATTGAGTTCAATCACGGCTTCCACACCACGGAAATCATAGCGTGTACTTAATACACGGTTTGCATTTTCTACGGCGTTACGTACTTCGTGCATCGTAATTTCAGAAACAATATCAAAAGATGGCATAATTTTCTCCCATTAACGTTAAATTCTCTCTCTTGCACTTAAAAGACATAAAAGTGCGGTCAAGTCGGCAAAGTTTACCACAATTTGTGCTTGTTGTTGCACTTTGGGCTTTGCGTGGAAAGCGACCCCTAATCCCGCTACATTCATCATCGCTAAATCATTTGCACCATCGCCAATAGCAATGGTATTTTCAGGCTCAATATGGTATTCATCTCGTAAACGTTGAAGCGTGTGGGCTTTATATTGCGCATCCACAACATCACCTTTAACTAAACCTGTGAGCTTGCCATCCACAATATCAAATTGATTGGAGACGGCGCAGTCTAATTTCAATAAATCTTTCAAATAATCGGCGAAGTAAGTGAAACCGCCGGAGGCAATAGCGGTTTTCCAGCCATGTTCTTGTAAGGTTTGGAGAGTTTCCTGCAAACCGGGCATTAAGGGCAAATTTGATCGTACCTCTTGTAAAATACTTTCCGGTGCATCTTTTAATGTGCTGACTCGGCGACGTAAACTCTGTTCAAAATCCAGTTCGCCCCGCATCGCACTTTCGGTAATGGCGGAGACTAATTCACCCGTACCGGCAAGTTTAGCGATTTCATCAATACATTCAATTTGGATTGCGGTGGAATCCATATCCATCACTAATAATCCTTTTTCCGATAACTTAGCCTTGAAGTTCAGTGGGGCAATGTCTAAACCTAGCCCGTGTGCAATAGCAAGGAATGTATCCTGCCATTTACCTTTAAGTAAAACGATCGTATTTTTAGCCACATTCCAAGCATCAAAACACTGAAAATTTTGACCGCACTTTTGCTGAAATTGAGTGAGTGCGGAAAGGTTTAGTTGTGTACTATAGAGAATGAAATTATCTTCTAATAAGGCAAGGGAAGAATCGGGCAAAAGTGCGGTCGGAAATGTTGGGTATTTTTGTGTAATACTTGCAAGGTTTTGAATTTGCATAGAAAATCCTGTAAATTGTAAAAATTAAAACTATTCTAGCCGATTTAAGGGCGAATTGGGGAAAAATAACTTGCATTTAATTAAAGAAAAATTAACCAAATCAGTGATGCTGGTGCTGATTTTGATCTTTTGTTCTGGTGCGTTGGCGGTCATTTTGTTTGGTGTTCAGCAATTTAAAATAGGATCGCAGTTTGCTAATGTGAATCAGGTGGCTAATTTATCCCATATCCTTGTGCGTCAACAGGCTAATTTGTTTTCCGTATTGTTGGTGAATAATGCTGAAGCTGAAAAACTGACGGAAAACTTAGATAATTTTGTGCAGGAACATTTTGTGTTGGATGCTTCAATTTATAACGCACAAGGAAAATTATTGGCACAAAGTACCGAGTCGGAAAGTTTGCGTTTACGTTTAGGGCTTGAAACTAATGAGGAGAAAAACACTGGGCAACAAATTGTTGAGCCGATTTATTCTAATTTAGGTATTCAAGGTTTTTTGCGTGTAACCTTTGATGGTCAGTATGCGCAAACTTCCCAAGGTAAAATTAATCAAATTTTTCGTCAACTATACGGTGAGTTGATTGTGGTATTTTTATTAGGCGTAGTATTGGCGAGTTCCATTCACTATTTTTTAAGTCATTATCGTCGTGCTTATCGTAAATCAAATGAACCTAAAAAACTGGTTAATTTACCAATTAAATCTAATATTCAACGGTATCGTCAAAGACGGCGAAGAGTGTAACTTACGATAGTTCAGCGCTATTGCATAAAATTTCAATTATTTTGCCTAAATGACGAAATAAATAAGGTAGAATACGTAAAAACTTACTTTATACAGGAGAACAATATGGCAACTCGCAGACAATTAGCCAACGCAATCCGTTTCTTATCTATGGATGCGGTACAGAAAGCAAAATCAGGTCACCCTGGTGCCCCAATGGGGATGGCAGATATTGCCGAAGTATTATGGCGTGATTTTTTAAAACATAATCCAACCAATCCGAAATGGGCGGATCGCGACCGTTTTGTTTTATCCAACGGACATGGTTCGATGTTGATTTACAGCTTGTTACATTTAACAGGCTATGATCTTTCCATTGAAGATTTAAAACAGTTCCGACAATTACATTCTAAAACTCCGGGTCATCCTGAGTATGGTTATGCACCGGGTGTTGAAACCACAACAGGCCCGCTAGGGCAAGGTATCACCAATGCAGTAGGTATGGCGATTGCTGAAAAAACCTTAGGTGGTCAATTTAACCGTGAAGGTCATGACATTGTCGATCACTCCACTTATGTATTCTTAGGTGACGGCTGTTTGATGGAAGGTGTTTCTCACGAGGCTTGCTCTTTAGCGGGTACGCTCGGTTTAGGGAAATTAATCGCTTTCTATGATGACAACAATATTTCCATTGATGGCCACGTTGACGGCTGGTTCAGTGATGATACCGCAGCCCGTTTTGAAGCTTACGGCTGGCAGGTGATTCGTAATGTAGATGGTCATGATGCGGAACAAATTCGTGCGGCGACCCTTCTCGCTCAAGGGGAAAAAGAAAAACCGACTTTAATTATTTGCAAAACTATTATCGGTTTTGGCTCACCAAATAAAGCAAACTCTCACGACAGCCATGGTGCACCTTTAGGTGATGAAGAAATCGCTTTAACCCGCCAAGCTTTAAATTGGGATTATGCACCGTTTGAAATTCCGGCGGAATACTATGCGGAGTGGGATGCAAAAGCGAAAGGGGCTGAAGCGGAAAAATCTTGGGAAGAAAAATTTGCTGCTTACGAAAAAGCCTATCCGGAGCTGGCGGCTGAATTTAAACGTCGTATGGCAGGCGAATTACCGACAGATTGGTCAAAATACTCACAAGCCTTCATTGAAAAATTACAAGCTAACCCGGTGAGCATTGCAAGCCGCAAAGCCTCACAGAATGCCATTGAAGCCTATGCTCAGGTATTACCTGAGTTTTTAGGCGGTTCGGCAGATTTAGCAAGCTCCAACCTCACCTTATGGAGCGGTTCGAAACCAATCCGTGCCCATGAAAACGTTGGCGGAAACTACATCAACTACGGGGTGCGTGAATTCGGTATGTCAGCCATCATGAATGGTATCGCTTTACATGGTGGTTTCATTCCTTATGGTGCAACTTTCTTAATGTTCTACGAATATGCCCATAACGCAGTACGTATGGCGGCATTAATGAAATTACGCAACCTCTTTGTTTATACCCACGATTCCATCGGTTTAGGGGAAGACGGTCCAACCCATCAACCGGTAGAACAAACAGCCGCATTGCGTTTAATTCCGAATCTTGAAACATGGCGTCCGTGCGACCAAGTGGAATCAGCAGTGGCATGGCAACAAGCGGTAGAACGTCAAGATGGCCCTAGTGCATTAATTTTCACCCGTCAAAACTTGGCGCAAATTGACCGCACTTCCGAGCAATTAGCCAATGTGGCGCGCGGTGCATATATCTTAAAAGACAGCAACGGTACAGCGGATTTAATTTTGATTGCGACAGGTTCTGAAGTGGAACTTGCGATCAAAGCGGCAGACGTGCTTGCAGCAGAAGGTAAAAACGTGCGTGTGGTTTCAATGCCAAGCACCAACCGTTTCGACAAACAAGATGAAGCATACCGTGAAAGTGTCTTGCCTTCTTCTGTGACCAAACGCGTAGCGATTGAAGCGGGCATTTCTGATTTCTGGTACAAATACGTAGGCTTCGGCGGCCGTATTGTAGGGATGAATTCATTCGGTGAATCTGCACCGGCAGATCAATTATTCAAATTGTTCGGCTTCACCGTGGATAATGTGGTGACGACAGCGAAAGAAATTTTGTAATTTTAAACTTCAAAGGGTGGAATATATCCACCCTTTTTTGTTGCATTAGATTTTGATGATTGTTCTAACACTTTAGAATGCGGTGCTAATTAACGGCATTTACATACACTCGAACCATATTTGTTTCCACTGGGTAAACATTCACAGGCTTCCCCATCCCTATCTAAAGAAGTTAATCCATATCTTACCATATAGGCTTGTGCTCCCTCTTGAGTGGAAAAATCTGAACATCTTACTTTGGTAAGAATAAGAAGGTAATATTGCTAAAGATAAAGCAGAGAGTGATATTAATATTTTAGATTTCATCATTTAGGTAGACCATATTCATTTTCAACATCACTTGGACTGCAAGCTAAGTATATAAATAACCCAATAAATATAAGATATTCATATGGGAATGAGTAACCTATCAATTGGTCATAAATAGCAACTATATAATCAGAAAGATAATTATAAGCAATATTTAGTAAGTAAATAAAAATAGCTAATCCACCTGATATGCCCACATCATGAGAACGCCTAATGAAAATAAATAAAACAGGGATTCTAATAAATAGAGGCTCTATAATCCCTAGTAGATCTAATAGAGAGTCAAAATTAAGGGGTGGATATATTTCTGGTAATTTAAAAATAATAAAGAATAGTGAAATTCGAGTAAGTATAAAATAAAGAAAAACAAAAAATATAAATTCTTTTCTTGTTGCTCTTCCTGAGAAATTAAAGATATTTTTAAAGGATCTAACTATGTCATCCATTAGTACATTCCTTTATTATTCATTTTTTGTAGATTATCACAGGATTCTTGGAGATTTAGATTACAAGCCTTAGAACAACTGACTAAGTCATACCAATGTATCTGAGGATAATTTGTGAATGCAAATAAAACCGCGATAATAATAAATAGATTTAAAATACCACAAATAATTTTTTCTTTCATTATAATAATCACCAAAATAAACACATTAGACCTCCGATTACTACAATAAAAATTGTACAAAATCTAATGCAGTCCACATTAGTTCATTAGATTTTAAAATAGTTAAATGCGGCATAGATGATAAGAGTAAATTAAAATTTCCAAAAAATACTAGTGATTAATATATAAACCATCTATAAATTCAAGTGATTTATTTATTTTTTAGTCCTATATTTTATTAAATAAAATTATTCTATCGGCTCATCTTCTTCTGCTAAATCAAGATTTGTTACAAACCCATTACCAAAATAATGCTTATATAAAACATCACGAATATACTCTGATAAGGTGCAATTATTTAGGTTGGCTAATTTTTCTAAATCATTTTTTAGTTTTTTATGACAGGCAATTTTAGAAGGGATATTTTTCTTTCCTAAAATAGGCATTTCTAAATTTACTTTATTTTCTGAAGTCGGAAATTTAATTTTTCTCTCATAATTTTTATCAAAATATTTTCTACGCATTTGCTGTACCGCAATTTTTCCGTAACAATGTTCAATTAAAATTTCTCGGATGCTATTTGCAACAGAGTAACCATTTTCAGTAATATATTGATAGAGGATATTTGGTAGCTAAATTCTAATTTCAGCATTAAAATCTTTATCTAGGTTAGGTAAAATTTCTCCTTTTTCTGTTACTTCTTCAAGATTTTTTAGCGGAATAACCTTGTTTTTGCCCAAGTAATTTAAAATTTCTTTTTTGATTTCTTTTCTATTATTCTTATTAAGATCAAACAGCAACCACATTTTAGATTTCCTGAAAAATTAATCACTCTTTTTATTCTACTATGTAATTGTTTTATTAGCGTTAAAAATCATAGAGACTTTTTAGGTTAAAAAATAATCAAAAATGTCATTGTGAATCTCAAATATTGTGTGAGCTGGCTCTGTTAAAATCATGGTATTACATTGATCAATTTTCTTGATTTTGCTAGAATCCGCCCCGTTTTTCCTGACGTATCAGGGAAAATGAGTTCGGATGAAGGTAGCTGGAGAGTAGGGAATGAACCCTACGCCGACGATGTAAAATCTTTCAGGCGCGCGTAAGTGCAGGGACTGTTACTGGACGAACCCTTGGAGAGATCCATTGCAGAATGCTGTAAATGGACGCCGAAGGCGCAAAAGAGCGGTGGTTTTTCACGCCGTTTTCCAAACGCTCAGGCAAAAGGACAGGGGCTGAAAGACAATCTGTATTTTATTTCTTTTCACGGATGCTTTTCGTCTCCTTGTCGCATTTTTGTTTTTTTAGACGACGAGGAATCACAATGTCATTTACGACAATTTTATCTGCTATTGATAGTTTCATTTGGGGGCCACCGTTACTGATTTTATTATCGGGAACGGGGCTTTATTTCACTTTACGTTTAGGTTTCATTCAAATCCGTTATTTACCCCTTGCGATTAGTTATTTGTTTAAAAAAGAACGTGGCGGAAAGGGGGATGTGTCTTCTTTTGCTGCACTCAGTACCGCTTTAGCAGCAACAATCGGAACGGGGAATATTGTCGGTGTGGCGACAGCTGTACAGGCTGGGGGACCCGGTGCGATCTTTTGGATGTGGCTGGTGGCATTGCTTGGTATGGCGACGAAGTATGCGGAATGTTTACTGGCGGTAAAATATCGGGTGAAAGATCGCCGGGGGTTTATGTCAGGTGGGCCAATGTATTATATTGAGCTTGGTTTAGGCATCAAATGGCTTGCCAAGATGTTTGCGGTGTTTGGTGTGTTGGTGGCGTTTTTCGGTATCGGCACATTTCCACAAGTGAATGCAATTACGCACGCCATGGAAGATACTTTTCATATTCCGGTCATTATCACTGCTGTTGTGGTGACGGTGTTAGTGGCAATGATTATTCTAGGCGGTGTAAAACGCATTGCCACTGCATCGTCGATCATTGTGCCTTTTATGGCGATTTCTTATGTACTTGTATCAACAATTATCATTTTATTAAATTGGGAACGGGTACCGAATGCCGTGATGTTGATTATTCGTAGTGCCTTTGATCCGCAATCGGCACTGGGTGGCATATTAGGTTTTACGGTAATGAAAGCCATTCAATCGGGAGTGGCAAGGGGGATTTTCTCCAATGAATCCGGTTTAGGGAGTGCGCCTATTGCCGCTGCTGCTGCACAAACACGAGAGCCGGTTCGTCAAGGTCTTATTTCAATGACCGGAACATTTTTAGATACCATTATTGTGTGTTCGATGAGCGGCATTGTATTGGTTTTGACCGGAGCATGGAGCAATTCCGAACTTGCCGGTGCAGCAGTTACTAATGCTGCATTTGCACAGGGGCTAGGATTAGATTTAGGCGCAACTGTTGTTACCGTAGGTTTATTATTTTTTGCATTCACGACTATTTTAGGTTGGTGTTATTACGGTGAACGCTGTTTCGTGTATTTGGTTGGAACACGTGGTATTCGTTTATATCGCTTGATATTTATTATTTTGGTGGGGATCGGCTCATTCTTAAAATTAGATTTGATCTGGATTTTAGCGGATATTGTTAATGGTTTAATGGCATTTCCAAATTTAATTGCATTAATCGGATTACGTAAAGTTGTGATTGAAGAAACTAAAGATTATTTTGCTCGTTTAAAAATCAATCATCATGGACGAGATGACGTGCTTTAGTTTAATAGAAAAACGAAAAGGATGCTGAGGCATCCTTTTTTCTTACAGCTGGTTATAGTAACAATATTTTATGAAAAGAAAACAAGTAATATTTATAAATGGGATCTAGATCATATTTTTTAATATTACTTATTTTTTTCATACAGAAATGACTTGAAAAAGCCTGTTCAGGGGGCTATTTTGATATTAGTTCAAACCGAACCGAAAGGTTCTTAACAACGCAAAGAGGTAAATGTTATGACATTAAATATCACCAGCAAACAAATGGAAATCACCCCTGCAATTCGTGAACATGTGGAAAACCGTTTAGCTAAATTGGAAAAATGGCATACACAATTAATTAACCCCCATTTTGTGTTAAATAAGGTGCCGAATGGTTTTTCCGTTGAGGCTTCCATTGGTACGCCACTTGGTAATTTAATTGCTACTGCAACGGCTGATGATATGTATAAAGCAATCAATGAAGTGGAAGAAAAATTGGAGCGTCAGTTAAATAAATTACAGCATAAAGGGGAATCCCGTCGTGCAGATGAGCGTTTAAAAGATTCATTTGAATAGAAATACGGTCATTTTTAAAGCGATTTTTTAGGAAAAAATGCCAAGGTGTTGCTACCTTGGCATTTGTGTTTTTATGAACCATTAAATTTGGGTTAGATCAACGTTTTTTGTTTCTTTCGAAGCAAGTAATGCCAACAAGGTCATTAATGCATTAATCGCCAAATAAATCCCTACACCCATGACACCAAATGAAGCGTTGATTTTCAATGAGATCATGGCAGCAATGGTTGCACCAATAATAGAAGCCAAGTTATAGGCAAGAGACGCACCGGAATAGCGCACTTCAGTTGGGAATAATTCAGGTAATAGTGCAGCCATTGGACCAAAAGTCATCCCCATTATTGCCATACCGATGACAAGGAAAGCGAATACGCTGATTGGTGTGCCGTTTTGTAAGAACACGGGCATAGATAACCCAAGTACGCCAATGGCGAGCGTAACCCAAATCAGCCATTTACGACGCCCGATTTTATCGGCATAAATACCGGAAATACTAATAAAAATACCGAAAACAATAGCGCTGATTAATAGTAAACCTGTAAAGGTATTTGCCGGAATCCCTAATCCGAGAGGATGACCGGCTTCGGAAAGATTTGGTGCGGTACGTGAATAGGCTTGTGCAAAGGCGGTCATAATGTAGAAAAGTGAATAGGTTGCAACCATAATGAATGTTCCAATCACCATAGGTTTTAAGTGCTTAGTAAATACGACACTCACCGGTGCGTTTAATTTTTTACCTTTTTGTTCTGCTTCAATGAAAACATGGCTTTCATGTAGGGTTAAACGAACGTATAAGCCGACAAATACCAATAGTACGGAAGAGATAAAAGGAATTCGCCAAGCCCATTCAACCAGTGCTTCTTGACCCCAAAAATAGCTTACTAAGAAGAAAGTACCATTAGCAACAAATAAACCGATAGGAGCGCCTAACTGTGGAAATGTACCGTACCATGCACGTTTGCCTTCCGGTGCATTTTCTGTTGCAACTAAAGCCGCCCCACCCCATTCTCCGCCAAGACCGATGCCTTGTCCTACGCGACAAATACAAAGCAAAATCGGTGCCCAAATACCAATTTGAGCATAGTTGGGCAATAAACCGATAATCACTGTGGAGCCTCCCATAAGCAGGAGAGAGGCGACAAGGGTTTTTTTACGTCCGATTTTATCTCCAAAGTGTCCAAATAATGCCGAGCCGATAGGGCGGGCAAAAAAGGCTAAGGCTAGGGTTGAAAGGGAAAGAAGATCATTTGAAAGGGGATCATCGCTATGGAAAAACTGGGTATTGAACACCAGCACGGCAGCTGCCGCATAGATATAATAATCAAAAAATTCAATTGCTGTACCGACCATTGAGGCAAGCGCCACCTTCATCGGATTATTGCGAAGTTGTGCTGTCATATTGCTTTCCTTAGAAAATGTAAGATAAAAAACTTTATAAATACAAAGGCTTAAATCCTAGCATTTCCTTTAAAATTGAGCAATTTCTAAAATAATATTCTCAAGTTTTTTAGCAAATAGGAGAGGATTTTCCAAATGTGCGTTATGCCCTGCATTAGGAATGGTGGTTAAATTGAGTTGCTCAGAATGAGCAAGGGCTTGGAATTTGAGATCCTGCTCACCGCAAAAATAAAAAAACGGCAGAGAACTTGACCGCACTTTTTCACGGAAATCAGGTTGTTTGGCAAGACTGGTGGCAAGCAACATTTTTCCAATGTTAGCGCCACAATTCGTTTTTCGTTTCTCAACGAGTTTTGCCTGTTGATGAGCGGTTAAATGGGAAAACACAGGCTGTTTATACCAATCCTCCAACACATTTTCAGGAGATTCACAAGTAAATCGCTTTGCCCAATGGGTATCATTTTGCCAGCGAGCCTGTTTTTCTTCCTCCGTTTTTAAGCCTAAATTTGCCCCTTCCAAAACAACGGCTTGTAAACATCCCCTTTCAACATTGGCTTGTAAGGCGTAGTGCATGGCAATGCGTCCGCCAAGGGAATAGCCCACCAGAAAATAGGGTTCGTTTTTGACCGCACTTTGGATTTGTTTAGAAAGATATTCAGTTGTGTCGTTAAAACTATAGACAGGGGTTTCCTTTGCTTTGCCATGGAAGGGTAAATCAATAGAAATACAGTGAAAGTGCGGTAGATTTTCGATGACTTTTTGCCAATCGGAGGCGGTGCCAAGAAGACCATGGAGAAAAATAATATTCATCATAAAACAAAGGGCGGAATACACCCTTATTTTCCTATGCGCCAATCACCGCATGGCTGATTTGTTCAATTAAACGTTTGTAAATGTTGCTACCGTCATTCGGATTTGTTTTGATCTCAATCAGCGTGGTTTTACGGCGGGTATAGGCTTGTTTTAACACACTACCTAAATCAGCCCAAGTGTAAGGGTGAGCGTATTTTATATCAAACATTGCGGCAATTTGTGAGAAATCGCCGTTATGCGGTAAGCGATAAAAACGGTCTTTGACCTCTTCATCTACCGGCAACATATCAAAAATCGCACCGCCATTATTGTTGATTACAAAGATAATAGTCGGTTGCATCACATTTTTGAAAAGCGCAAGGGAATTGAGATCGTATAACGTTGAGGTGTCACCAATCATTGCTACAACGGGTTGGTTGGCGCCTACGCCAATTCCGGCAGCCGTCGCCAATAAACCATCAATCCCGCTTGCACCACGATTGGTATAAATCGGGTAGCCTTCAGGAAGTTTGGTGAGAGCATCCACAAGGCGTACAAATAAACTATTGCCAAGGAACAAGATCCCATTGTAGGGCAACACTCGTTCAATGTGATGGGCAAGGGAGGCTTCGTTTAAATTTCCACCCACTTGTTGTTCGATAAAACCGGCGCAGAATTTTGATAACGCAAGAGGTTCCAACAACCAAGGTTTTTGACGAAGAGGAGGGTGCGCTCGAAACCAGTGATGAGCTTTTGCATTAAAACGTGTATGCGTATGATGGTAAGGATCAACGGCTTTTTGCGTTTGTTCCACAATCCAAAATTCACCTTTGAAGGTTTGTAAAAACTGGTTAATACGTTTGCTGATAAAACGTGATCCGAATTGAATCACTATATCTGCTTGTAATAATTTTTCACGAACAGTTTGGTTGGCAAGCCAAATGTCGGCATAAGGAGTCATTGGTTCCACACCGGATTGAATATCGGTTAATAACACCCAGCCCATTGTGGTGGCCCAAGCATTAATGCCCATAGCTTGTTCCATTGGGAGTTGTCCGACTACTATCACCCCACGTTTGGTACGCCAGTGATCCCAATTTTCATGCATCATCACTTCTTGCTGTTGGGATTCATGGTTGATCCAAGGCTTATTGTGTGAAAGCCAACGTTGAAGAGGTTGTAGCCAAGGATGTGTGTCGATAGCATTTTCCGAAGCTTCGTAAAGCGGTTCGGCAAAAGGCACATTAATATGAACTACGCCACCCTGTTGTGTTTGCTGAAATATTGCTTGTTCAAGCAAGGAGACTAACCATTGTACGGAATAGTCCGTATTTGGCTTTGGCAGGTTTACATTGGCAACAGGATAGTCGCCAAACATATTTTGTTGCAAGATGGCTTGATTTGCACCGCATTCCCATAGTTCAGGCGGACGATCTGCTGTTAAAACAACGAGTCCAACACCGCTTTGGCGTGCTTCAATAATTGCCGGATAAAGGTTTGCCGCAGCCGTACCTGAGGTAACGATAATTGCCACAGGCGATTGGGTGGATTTGGCAATACCAAGGGCAAAAAAGCCTAAACCACGCTCATCAAAATGGCTATAACAGGCGGCGCGACCGGCATTTTGTAAGCGTACGGCTTCAAGTGTTAAAGGGGTTGAACGTGAACCGGGCGCAATACAGAAATGGGAAATGCCTTGGCGTACCAAGGTTTCTAAAATCACTTTTGACCAACAACGATTAAACACGCTTACAGACATTCTTTTTCTCCATAATTATTTTCTGCAAAAAGGGATATTAATCCCGATGCCTTACGTTCAATTTCTTTCCACTCTGCTAAAGGTTCGGAGCCTTCAACAATCCCCGCGCCGGCAAAGACTCGAATCCGATTTCCCTCAATAAAAGCAGAGCGGATTGCCACACAAAATTCCGTATAAGCCTCGCTCATCAATCCTAATGTGCCCGCATACCAACCACGATCGAAGGTTTCAATTTCTGATAAGATTATTCTTGCTTGTTGTTGAGGTAAACCGGAAACCGCAGCCGTAGGGTGAATCGCTTTGAGTAGTGTAGAATCCCGATAATGTGCGGTCAAATTTGCCCGAATTTTTCGCAACAAATGCTGGACTTTACGCAAAGGCTTGAGTTCTACTTCGCTGACGTCAAAAGATTCCACCATAGAATGAATATTTTGTGAAATATCTTGCACCACAAGCCAGTTTTCGTTCAAATTTTTTTCATCATTTAATAACCATTCTGCTTGTTGCTGATTTTCTTCTGGATCAGCCGTAATCGGTGCTGTGCCGGCAAGGGCTTCCGTTAAAAACAGATTGTATTCACGGGCAAATAAGCGTTCCGGTGTTGAACCCATAAATGTTGAATGAGGATTTTCAGCCCATAAAAAATGGTAGCACCCATGATTTTGACGTTCACTTTCCGCAAGGAAATCATAGGGATTGATGGCTTGTTTTAAATAAAAAACCGTTTCATTAGCTAAAACAAGCTTAGTAAGCTCTCCCTGTTTTATTTCATACAGAGCTTGATTGACCCAATCGCACCACATTTGTTTATTTGCCCGTTGCTCGGTATGTAAGGGAATTTGTTTCGGGAGTGCGCAAAGTGCGGTTGTTTTTGGCAAAGTTTTTAATTGTTTCAATGCGATTTGTGCAGAGGTTTTGTCTTCCACAAAACAACTAATAGTGGTGGTGTTTTCATTTTCTTCTAACAATAGCAAAGGCAAAATAAATTGCCCGCTTCCCTGAAATTGTAAACCGCCTATAAGGGGGAAATGATGTTCCTCAATAAAAGTTTGGGCTAAATTAAGCTGAGAAAATGACCGCACTTGACCGATAGCAGCGAAGCGCTTATTTTCGTCACGAAAATGCAAATAAAATTGTGGATAAGTGTGCTGGGCTTTTAGCCATGCCAATAAATTGACATTAGTGATCTCCATTCGGAAACATGCCATATCCTTTTTTTCTTGCCGCAAATAGCCCTCAATTTGCAAACTTAATTGGTTTGCAGCTTGCTCTAAACTACCCATTAGAAATTATTTAAATTTATAGTAAAAATTATCCAATATTCTACCGCAGTTTGCTTGTTACAAAAAATTTTTTTACAAAATCTTTTCAAGATTGAAAATTCAGCGTAAATTAGGTGTTCACAGACCCAAAGCACTTTGCACAAAAATAAAAGGAATTAGATATGCGATTATTCCCCAAATCCGATAAATTGGAACATGTTTGTTATGACATTCGCGGACCGGTACACAAAGAAGCGCTCCGTTTGGAAGAAGAAGGCAATAAAATTTTAAAATTAAATATTGGTAATCCTGCGCCATTTGGTTTTGAAGCACCGGATGAAATTTTGGTAGATGTGCTGCGTAATTTGCCTTCCGCACAAGGTTATTGTGATTCCAAAGGATTGTATTCTGCCCGTAAAGCCATTGTGCAATATTATCAATCAAAGGGCATCCAAGGCTCAACGGTGAACGATGTCTATATTGGCAATGGCGTGTCTGAGCTGATTACTATGGCAATGCAAGCCTTATTAAATGATGGTGATGAAGTCTTAGTACCAATGCCTGACTATCCATTATGGACCGCTGCAGTGACCCTCTCCGGTGGTAAAGCCGTGCATTATTTGTGTGATGAGGAATCGGATTGGTTCCCTGATATTGCTGATATTAAGGCGAAAGTGAATGGCAAAACCAAAGCCATTGTGGTTATCAACCCGAACAACCCAACCGGTGCGGTATATAGCAAAGCCTTGTTGGAAGAAATTGTGGAAGTGGCTCGTCAACATAATCTGATTATTTTTGCGGACGAAATTTACGACAAAATTTTATATGATGATGCTGTTCATCATCATATTGCGGCATTAGCACCTGATTTATTAACAGTGACTTTTAATGGTTTATCGAAAGCTTACCGTGTCGCCGGTTTCCGTCAAGGTTGGATGATTCTAAATGGTCCGAAAAATCATGCGAAAGGCTATATTGAAGGCTTGGATATGCTGGCTTCAATGCGTTTGTGTGCCAATGTACCAATGCAGCATGCGATTCAGACAGCGTTAGGCGGTTATCAAAGTATTAATGAATTTATTTTGCCGGGCGGTCGTTTATTGGCACAACGCAATAAAGCCTATGAGTTGATCACGCAAATTCCCGGCATTAGTTGCGTGAAGCCTATGGGGGCACTTTATATGTTCCCGAAAATTGATGTGAAAAAATTTAATGTTCACAGTGATGAAAAAATGGTGTTGGATTTACTCCGCCAAGAAAAAGTGTTGCTTGTTCATGGTAAAGGGTTTAATTGGCACTCACCGGATCACTTCCGAATTGTCACTTTGCCTTATGTGAATCAGTTGGAGGAAGCGATTACAAAGTTAGGGCGTTTCCTAGAGAATTATCATCAATAAGAAAAAGTGCGGTGAAAATTAACCGCACTTTCAATGTAAAAAAATGGAATCATCGCGCTGATTCCATTTTTTGTTTAGTGAGTACTTGTGCTGGTTGTGGTTCGACTTGCCCGCTTACGATCGTTTTCCGTCAAAAGTTTTTTGCGAATGCGGATCGATTCAGGCGTCACTTCCACTAATTCGTCATCATCAATAAATTCAATGGCTTGTTCGAGGCTGAATTTTACTGGTGTGGTGAGTACAATGGCATCATCCTTACCCGATGCACGCATATTGGTGAGTTTTTTACCTTGCAAGCAGTTGACGGTTAAATCGTTCGAACGGCTATGGATACCAATGATCTGCCCTTCATACACTTCTACGTTGGCATCGATCATTAACTTGCCGCGTTCTTGTAAACCGAATAAGGCATAGGCAAGGGCTTTACCTGTTGCGTTAGAAATTAATACACCATTTTTACGTTGACCGATTTCGCCGCCTTTGATGTCATCATAATGGCTGAAGCTGGAGTAAAGTAAACCGGTACCGGAAGTCATCGTCATAAATTCACCACGGAAGCCGATTAAGCCACGGCTTGGAATGATGTATTCTAAACGAACACGGCCTTTACCGTCCGGTAACATATCACGTACTTCACCTTTACGAATACCTAAGGCTTCCATCACAGAACCTTGGTGCTGCTCTTCTACATCGATAGTGACTTGTTCGTAAGGCTCTTGTTTTTTACCATCAATTTCACGATAGATGACTTTTGGACGGGAAACGGCGAGTTCATAGCCTTCACGGCGCATATTTTCAATCAATACTGAAAGGTGTAATTCGCCTCGACCGGAGACACGGAATTCGTCCGGGTTCGGAGTTTCTTCCACACGCAACGCCACATTGTGTACCAATTCTTTATTTAAGCGCTCAAGAATTTGACGTGAAGTGACATATTTTCCTTCCTGACCGGCAAACGGTGAAGTATTCACGCAGAAGAACATCGTAACGGTCGGTTCATCAACGGTTAATGACGGTAAGGCTTCAACGGCATTGATATCGCAGATGGTATCGGAAATATTGAGCTCGCCTAAACCGGTAATTGCCACGATATCGCCTGCATAGGTCATTTCTTCTTCATAACGCTGTAAACCAAGGTGTCCAAGCACTTGACTAACACGCCCTTGACGGGTTTTGCCTTCGCTATTAATGATAGTGACCGGTTGATTTGGTTTAATCGAACCACGTTTAATGCGACCGATACCAATTACCCCAACATAGCTGTTGTAGTCTAATTGGGAAATTTGCATTTGGAACGGTGCATCTAATTCCACTTTTGGTGGTTCAACGTGTTTAACAATGGCTTCAAATAGCGGTGTCATATCTTCTGCTAATTCTTCATGTTCTAAACCGGCAACACCATTCAGTGCAGAAGCATAAATAATCGGGAAATCTAACTGTTCATCAGTTGCCCCGAGGTTGACAAAGAGATCGAATACTTGATCCACCACCCAATCAGGGCGGGCACCCGGACGGTCCACTTTGTTGATTACAACAATCGGTTTTAATCCGTGAGCAAAGGCTTTTTGAGTAACGAAACGGGTTTGTGGCATCGGGCCGTCAAAGGCATCCACCACTAAAAGTACAGAATCGACCATTGAAAGAACACGTTCTACTTCACCGCCAAAGTCAGCATGTCCCGGTGTATCGACAATGTTGATACGGTAATCATTCCAATTAATTGCGGTGTTTTTGGCAAGAATCGTAATGCCACGTTCTTTTTCGAGATCATTAGAATCCATCACACGTTCATCTATATCGCCACGTGTTGCTTCAAAAGTACCGGATTGTTGAAGAAGTTTATCTACAAGTGTGGTTTTGCCATGGTCAACGTGCGCGATAATCGCAATATTGCGCAGTTTGTTAATATCAATTTTGTTTGTCATTGCTTATTCTGAATAGGTTATGTAGGGTGTATGAAACAGGGTTTCACGCACGAATTAAAAGGTCTGTTGTTTTCGTGCGTGGGTTGCAGGCAATTCACACTCCCTACGCGGTAAATTGCCCCTATTTTGGCACGAAAGGGCGGGAATTATACATGACTTTTATATTGCCCGCTATGTTAAATCAGAAAAATAAATCCAATGAAAAGCGCGAGGGATTACGCTATAATGTGCCCTATTTTAATAATCCTTACCCAGCAAATAGAGGAACTACTATGTCAAACGCAAATGCCATCGCTAATGTATTTAAACTTATTGAAGAAAATGATATTAAATTCGTGCTTCTTCGATTTACTGATATTAAAGGTAAAGAACACGGCGTATCTATTCCGGTTAATCTTGTGGATGAAGATATGTTTGAAGACGGTAAAATGTTTGACGGTTCATCCGTAGAAGGTTGGAAAACTATCAATAAAGCCGATATGCTTTTAATGCCAATGGCTGAAACCGCCGTTGTCGATCCGTTTGCGCAAATCCCGACGCTTTCGCTTCGTTGTAGTGTGTATGAACCTACTACGATGCAAAGTTATGATCGTGATCCTCGTTCTATTGCGATTCGTGCTGAAAATTATATGCGTTCTACCGGTATTGCCGATCAAGCATTCTTTGGTCCTGAACCGGAATTCTTTTTATTTGACGATGTGCGTTTTGACATTTCTATGAACCGTGCTTCTTTCTCTGTTGATGACATAGAAGCAGCATGGAATACCAATAAAAAATATGAGGGAGGCAATAATGCTTACCGTCCGCTTAAAAAAGGCGGTTATTGTGCCGTTGCACCAATTGATAGTGCACACGACATTCGCTCTGAAATGTGTTTGCTTTTAGAAGAAATGGGATTAGTTATTGAGGCGCATCACCATGAAGTGGCAACAGCTGGTCAAAACGAGATTGCCACAAAATTCAACAGCTTAACCTTAAAAGCAGATGAAACCCAAATCTATAAATATGTTGTGCAAAACGTAGCGCTTGAACATGGTAAAACAGCGTGTTTTATGCCGAAACCGATTACCGGTGATAATGGTTCGGGGATGCACTGTAATATGTCATTAAGCAAAGAGGGTAAAAATATCTTCCAAGGCGATAAATATGCCGGTCTTTCTGAAACCGCACTTTACTATATCGGCGGTATCATCAAACACGCCAAAGCATTAAATGCCTTTACTAATCCAAGCACCAACTCTTATAAACGCTTAGTGCCGGGTTATGAAGCGCCGGTGTTATTGGCTTATTCTGCAAGCAACCGCTCCGCCTCAATCCGTATTCCTGCTGTGACAAGCCCGAAAGCGATTCGTATTGAAGCCCGTTTCCCCGATCCAATGGCAAACCCATATTTAGCTTTTGCTGCTTTATTAATGGCGGGGTTAGACGGTATCGTGAATAAACTCCATCCGGGCGATGCGATGGATAAAAACCTTTATGATTTACCACCGGAAGAACTTAAAGATATTCCAGCAGTAGCAAGCTCGCTTGAAGAAGCCTTGAATGCTTTAGATAAAGACTACGAATTTTTAACCCATGGTAATGTATTCAGTAAAGAGTTTGTGGAAGCCTTTATTAGCATCAAACGTAAAGAAGTGGAACGCTTGAATATGACCCCGCATCCGGTAGAGTTTGAGATGTATTATGCGTAATTTTTGCTAGGAAACGGTATGCCAAACAGAGAAAGTGCGGTTGATTTTGACCGCACTTTTTTAGTTTTGATTTACATCTATCTTACGTTCTTTATTCTCATCCTTGTGAAAGGAAGGAATATAGCCTAGAATACCCGCTTAATATTTATGGGATAAGCATTGAGGATTTTATAGTGAATAACACAAATGCAGCTAATAATGATGAGATTGATCTCATTGAATTGATTAAAGTTTTATGGAATAAGAAGATTTGGATTTTACTTTCTGCATTTGTATGCTCCTTGATTGCAGGTGTGTATGCATTTACTGCTAAAGAACAATGGACTTCTAAAGCGGAAGTGATAGAGCCTAAAATTTCTGACTTGGGAGAGTATTTTAATGTTCGTAAAGAATATGCTCGAATCTTAGGACAAGAGTTTGATGTTAATGGGTTGAGAAAATCATTATTTGATAAATTTAATCTGATGTCTGAATCTTTAGATACACGTAAAACTTTTTTTGAACAGTCAGACATTTATCAACAACTTTCGAAAAATAAAGAAGAGTTGTCAAAACGGCGTATTCTTTCTGATCTCATGACTAAAGATATTAATATTACTAAACCAGATCCTAAAAAAGAGCCGGATTTATTAGGGCGTAGAATAAAGTTTATAGCTGAAACACCACTTGAAGCGCAAGAAACATTACAGCAGTTTATTACTTTTGCAGGAAAAGAGGCTTATCAACTTGAAGTTGAAAATTTTCTCATTGACTTTAACGAAGTTGTTTCTGATTTAACTTATGAAAAAATAAGATTTGAGCGAGATCTTGCTATTCAAAAAAAGGTTCAATTAGAAAATTTAAACAATGCATTAAAAATTGCTCAAGAGGCAGGTATTAAAGATTATGCCAAATCGTTTGGTACAACTGCAGATAGTTTAGCCCAAGCCCTTGCTATGTCAGAAGTAAAATTACCTCTTTCCGATTCAAAATTGAGTGATGGTGCATATCTGTTTATGCTGGGTGAAAAATATTTAAAAGCTCAGGTTGAGGTGTTAAATCAAGAAGCGATTGTGTATCCACCGAGATATTATCAAGTTACTGCACAGTTAGAAGAATTAGAACCATTATTAAGAAAAGTAAAAGAATCTAAAGTAAATGCGTTTAGCTATCATGCTTCACCTGATTATCCAGTGATGAAGGATAAACCTAAGAAAGCCTTAATTCTTGTAATTGGGTTTATTATTGGGGTAATTTTATCTACTTTAATTATTTTATTCGCCTCAGTGATCCAAAACGGTAGAAAGGTATAATGAAGAAAAAAGTAATATTTATTGGTGCTGGTGGCTATGCAAAATCAGTACTGGATTCTTTAGATGATTCTCAATACGAGTTTTGCGGGTTTATTGATAACTTCAAACCAGAAGGGGCAACTCATTTAGGCTATCCCATTTTCGCAAAAACAATTGATGAGTTTAAGGAAAGAAATAATTATAGTTTTTTCATTAGTATTGGCAATAATAGCTACCGTTTGGAAAAATACTTAAAACTAGAAAAATACCAATGTAATATTATTAATGTAATTGATAGAACATCAATTATTTCTGATCATTCGACTTTAGGTAAAGGTGTATTTGTTGGAAAAATGGCAATTGTTAATAGCGGCGTTACTATCGGCAATAATGTTATTATTAACACAAAATCACTTGTGGAGCATGGTTGTTATATTGGTAATCATAGTAATATTTCTACAAACAGCACATTAAATGGTGATGTGATTGTTGAAGATTATTGTTTTATTGGAAGTTCATCTGTTATTACAGGACAGTTGAGGATTGGTGAAAGTGCGATTGTAGGTGCTGGTGCCGTAGTGATTCGTAATGTTAAACCACGAACAGTGGTGGCTGGAGTTCCCGCAAAATTAATTAAGGAAATTGAGTAAAAATGAGTCAAGTATTTATTGTAGCGGAGATTGGTTGTAACCATAATGGTGATCCTGTATTAGCAAAAAAAATGGTAGATGTCGCCAAAGAATGTGGTGTTGATGCCGTTAAATTCCAAACATTTAAAGCTGATAAATTAATTTCAAAATATGCCCCTAAGGCAGAATATCAAAAAGTTACCACTGGTACTGCAGATAGTCAGCTTGAAATGACCAGAAAATTAGAACTTCCTTATGATGAATTCCGTAAATTAGAAGTTTATGCCCGTTCACTTGGATTAGAAGTATTTTCAACCCCTTTTGATATGGAATCTATTGATTTCCTTGCAGGTGAAAATCAAAAAATATGGAAAATTCCATCAGGCGAATTAACCAATTTGCCTTATTTAGAGAAAATTGCTCGTTTACCAATTGAAGGCAAAAATATTGTGATTTCAACCGGAATGGCTACAATTGATGAAATAAAAGATGCTTTGGTAGTGTTAGAGAAAAATGGTATGTCAAAGAAAGATATTACGATCCTTCATTGTAATACAGAATATCCAACACCTTATGAGGATGTGAATTTAAACGCATTTTATCAATTAAAAGCAGTATTCTCTGATTATAATTTAGGTTTTTCTGATCATTCGACAGGTTATTTTGTAGGTCTTGCTGCTGTGCCTTATGGTATTACTTTCATTGAAAAACACTTTACGTTGGATAAAAATTTTGAGGGACCTGATCATAAAGCATCGGTGACTCCTGAGGAATTAAAATTACTTTGTGAAGGTATTCGTGCCATTGAAAAATCTCTTGGCTCATCAGAAAAGATTGTGACTACTTCAGAAGCAAAAAATAAAATTGTTGCGCGTAAATCCATTATTGCTGCATGTCCAATTAAAAAAGGAGAAATGTATACTACAGAGAACCTGACGACTAAGAGACCGGGAAATGGTATTAGTCCAATGTTTTGGTATGATGTTTTAGGTAAAAAAGCCGAAATGGATTTTGAAGAAGATCAGCTTATCCAGGATAGTCGTTTCCAAAATCAAGAATAAAAAGAGCGGTCAAATTTATGAAAAAAATTGCAATTATCACGGCAAGATCGGGGTCAAAAGGTTTACCAAATAAAAATGTATTATTTGCAAACGGAAAGCCACTTATGGCTTACAGCATTGAGGCTGCTTTGGAAAGTGGGGAATTTGAAAAAATTATTGTCAGTACAGATTCGCAAGAATACATTGATTTACTTTCACATTATCCTATTGAATTTGTAAAACGTTCTGCAGAGTTGGCTTCAGATAAAGCCAGCTCTTTTGTGGTAATTGAAGATGTATTGAATAAGTATCAGCACATTGATTTTGATTATTTTGCACTATTGCAACCAACTTCCCCATTAAGGACAGCACAACATATTCAAGAAGCAAATGCTAAATTTGAGCAACATTTTGATCAATTTGATTTTTTGGTTTCTGTATCAGATGCACACAAACCAACAACGCTCACGCGTGAAATTGATGAAGATGAAAGTTTGAAAAACTTTAAATTGGATTATTCCAATTATGCACGTCAACAATATTATTCAGAATATTCACCGAATGGAGCAATTTTCTCAGCAAAACCGCAGGCTTATTTAAAGCAAAAACATTTTTATGGTGAAAAATGTATCGCTTATTTTATGGATAAAGAAGTGTCGGTAGATATTGATGATCGTCTTGATTTTGAATATTTCTATTTTATTCTTCAGCAACGCAACAAAACACAAATTTTATTAGAAACCATTAAGAGAACGATCACGTCAAAAAAAGAGAACTTTGATCAACTAAAAGACATCAGTTTAATTGGACATTCCATTTTAGATTATTGGAACATTGAAACACTCAAGCAGCAAGCGGTAAATAACTTGGCGATTGCCGGAATTTCTACAAAACAATATCTTAAATTAATTTTGGATAAAGGTTTCATTCAAGATCTTGGAGATAAAGCGATTTTAATGTTTGGAACGAATGATATTGTTTATGATGGTTGGTCGAATGAACAAGTTTTGGCTGATATTCAGAAAGTGATTGATAAGTTAAAAGCAATTAAAGAAGATATTATGCTTTATTTTTTAGAGATTACACCGGTTGCATTACGTGTTGATCGAGACAATACCGTCATTAGAGAGTTGAATAAATACTTAAAAGCAAACTTGAAAGGCGTAAAATGGATTTCATTAGATAGCCAATTTAGTGACCAATACGGCAAATTGAATTTAGATTATACCCAGGATGGTTTACATCTTAATGAACAAGGCTATCAATTACTAAAAAATATTGTTGAATCAGAATTATGATGAAAAAACGAATTGCCTATGTAACAGGTTCTCGGGCTGAATATGGCATTGTAAAACGTTTATTAAAGAGTTTACAAAACGATCCCGAATTAGACTTTAGCCTAATTGTGACTGCAATGCATCTTGATCCACAATACGGCAATACCGTAAAAATAATTGAAGAAGATGGCTTTTTCGTTCGTGAGAAAATTGCCGTTAAGCTCAATAGCCAAAATAATCAAACCATCTTAACGTCAATAGCGGAAACCTTAGATTTATTTGGCAAACATTTTCAAATGCACAGCTATGATGCTGTAATGGTGTTAGGCGATCGTTATGAAATGCTTGCCGTAGCAACAGCTGCCGCCATGCATAATATTCCCCTAATTCATTTACATGGTGGTGAGCAAACCTTAGGCAATTATGATGAATTTATTCGCCATTGTATTACTAAAATGTCAAAACTACATTTAACAGCAACAGAAGAATATCGTAAGCGTGTTATTCAATTAGGGGAAGTCCCTGAGAGTGTTATTAATGTTGGTTCTTTAGGCGCGGAAAACAGTTTATTACTAGATTTACCAAGTAAAGAAGAGCTAGTGGTAACATTAGGTATTCCAACTCAACCTTATTTTATGGTGGTATTTCATCCGGAAACGATAACAGGTCAATTAGTTGAAGAACAAATTAAACAACTTTTTTTAGCTCTGGATATTTTTAAGAAAGATTATCAATTTATTTTTATTGGTTCAAATTCAGATACGCACTCAGATGTAATTTTTGAAAAAATTAGAAATTATACTCAAAAAAATAATTTTGCATTTTTCACCTCTATAAAACCTGAAGAATATTTAGCATTGATTAAATATTCAAAAGGTTTAATAGGAAATAGTTCATCAGGGTTACTTGAGGCACCATCATTAAAAGTTGGTACTGTCAATATTGGAAAACGCCAAGAAGGACGAGTACGAGGAGAGTCTGTTATTGATGTAGAAAGTAGTCAAACTGCTATTGAACAAGGTATTCAAAAATTACTTTCTGATGCTTTTCAAGCACGTTTACCTATGATGGTGAATCCATATTATCAAGAAAATTCAGCAGAGAAAGCTTATTATTTAATTAAAGATTTTTTACAAAATAATAAGAATAATAATCCAAAAATATTTTATGATTTATAAGGAATAGTAAATGAGCCTGATCAAAGATAGTTCGATCTATCTCATTGGTGAACTATCATCTAAATGTATCCCTTTTTTATTACTACCTTATTTATCACGTAAGTTAGGGGTGGAAGGGTTTGGAGAGCTTTCTTATTATCAAACTCTTTTAGCATTATTTATTATTTTTATTGGATTAAGTCAGGATGGGGCAGTAGCTCGTTATTTCTATGTTTATGGCAATCGTTCTTTAAATTTAGTAGTAAATACGGGTTATGTCTATACACTTTGTACAGGAGGAATAGCTTTAGTATTTTGTTGGTTTTTGCATTCAGAAGTTATGTTTTATTTGGTGCTAAGCGCAATATTTCAGGTTTTTTTATCGGTACAGCTAAGTATTAGACAGTGCCAAAAACAAGCCATTCCTTATACTTTGATCCAACTAGCTTCTACTATTACAAATGCATTATTAACTATATTAATGTTAGAAATATATGAAACAGAGTTAGTTGAAAAACGCATTTTAGCTATTTTATTCAGTAATATTTTGGTTTCTTTATTGGCTTATCTGATTTATCAAAAAAGAAGCATTAGCAAAAAATTTACTTTTTTACGATATAAAACCGCTTTTTTATATATCGTTGCATTTGGAGTTCCAATGATCTTTCATCATGGCAGTTTCTTTATTAAAGGACAGCTAGATAGAATTTTTATTTTTCATCGTTTTAGTGACGGTGACCTTGGTTTATATGCAATGGGGGCACAAATTGCTTCTATTCTATCAGTTTTTATTCTTGCAATGAATAAAGCATTAGTGCCTTATTTATTTGAGAACTTAAAAAAAGGAACTGTTACGCTGAATAAATTACATCGTTGGGCATTATTCTCATTCTTAATTGTACCAGTTCCATCATTGGTAATGTTGATTATACCTGAAAAATGGATACTGTTCTTCTTGGGGCGACATTTTATCGGTATAAAGTATTATATTATAATATTTTTACTTTCTAATAGTTTAATAATTCCTTATCTATTCTTGGTAAATTATTTGTTCTATCATGGTAAAACAAAACAAATTTCATTTTGTTCGGTATTATCAACAGTGATTTATTTGGGAGCATTAGGTGGGCTTATTTTTACTGATGTAATTTATATTCCTTATGCAAGTATTTTAGGAGCTTTAGGAATTTTACCTATATTATATTTTTTTGCTAAAAAAGAGAACAACACTGAATAATTCAGTTGTATATTTATATCTATTTAAAATTTTAATAGATAAGATATAAAAATATGGAGCTAAATTAGCATATATAAATAATATTTATTCTATTTAAATAGTGCTAATTTATTAGTGGTTGATGAAATATGAGGTTTTCGATGAATTTAATTGTATGTTGTACACCTTTACAAATGAAAATTGCCGAACATATTATAAATGAATATAGAAATGAAAAATTTATCTCTATAGTTTTAATTAATAGTCTCAATATAAATTCAAAGTACCAATTTTATATAAACAGATTATCTGAAAAATCTACAAAAACGATTTCTATAGACACAAAAATTGAAAAAGATAGATTTAAATTTTTGTGGGAATTAATAAACCTGAAATGTGAAGAATTTATAGGGTGTAGCTTAGATAAGATATTTTTTGCTAATATTAACTCTTTATGGATACAAACTATCATTTCAAAGTGTAATATCGAGAAAATATATACTTTTGATGATGGTTTAGCAAATATAATTGATAAATCTCCATTAATTCAAGACAATAATATTAAAAGAAAGTTAGTTAATTTTTTGGTTAGAAATAAATTTAGCTCAAAAAAAATATTAAAACTTTCCCAAAATCACTTCACTATTTATCGTAATATGGAAAATATTATTCCTAATACAGTATATATAGATATATTTAAAAAAAGTTACATTAAACATAAAAAAAATAATAGCAGTGAAGTAAGTATCCTTATTGGACAGCCTGTATTCTATGAAGAAGATATTAATAATAAATTAATAAAAGAAATTTACTATAAATATAATTTGGATCACTATTTTCCTCACCCAAGAGAAATTTGTAAAATAGATGGATTAAATTATATCTACACTGATCTTATTTTTGAGGACTATATTTCTAGTTTACAAGAAAATAAAATTATAATTTATAGTTTTTTCAGTTCTATTGTTATAAACCTTATTAATTTTTCTAATATTGATATTAGGATTCTAAAAATAGAAAATACCCGTAAGATAGAAATTGAAGAATCTTATAAGCTGCTAGCTAAGCTTGGTTTGGATTTCTTTGATAAAATAGATTATATGGCATTGTAATTTTACCTATGATTTTATATATTTCTTTTATTAATATAATTTTTCCTGTATTTGGGCTTGCAGTAAGTCTATTTTATTTTTTTTATAAGAGGATGAGCTCTAGTGCGGATATGCAGATTTTATTTATAAATATTTCTTACTCTTTAGGGGTATTAGGATATCTCTACATTAGAAGACATGAGACGGGAGACATTTATCAATATTATTTAGCATTTGAATCTCTTAAAGAAAATCTAAATTTTTCAGAGTTATATTCAGAATATTCATCTTATTATTTCAGTTGGGTTTCCTTATTAGGGATTGCTGCATATTTTAATTTGGAATTTCAGAAAATTAATTTTATATGCATTTTTACTATATATATTTCTATTCTTACAGCTTTTAGAAAATTATATGATGACGATCAAGACATAACTTCAATAAGAATTATTTTTTTCAAACTTATGACTATGGTAAGTTTTATAACAATAATCTCCTCTTATAGAAATATTCTTGCTTTTTCAATTTCTTTTTTGGGATTGATATACATACTAAAGAATAAGCAATATATTGTAGGTTTAATACTCATTATTGTAGGTATTGGATTTCATCCAAGTTCAATTATAATTCCAATATCATTGTTGGTATCTAGGGTTGTTTTATTTCGAAAAAAGTATCTTATTGTATGCTTGTTATTAGGTATGTTTATACCCAAAATACTAGAAATTTTCACCTTTAATAATGCTTATTTTTCTACAAAAATAAATGAATATATATATGGACAATGGGCGACTTATAGTTTTAACTCTCTAATTGATTATTCTGTATTTATAGGGATTTATTCTTTCATTCTCTTTTGCTTCATTGCGGTTATTTTTTTAGAAAAACTAAAAGTTTCAAATCCCTTTAAAAAGGATTTATTGAATTTTATATTTACTTATTTTTCAATTTCTATACTTTTCTTACAATTCAAGACTATATCGGATAGGTTGATGTTTAGTGCCGGTGGATTCATCCTAATTTTATTAGGATACTTTCTTTTTATTAATAGGATGATTTATAAGAAGAAAATAACCTCTCTAATTTTATTAATAATATGGTATGTGTATATAGATCCTCAACTAATAAATTTTAAACAAGATTCTTATAGTATGGGGGACGGGGTAAATATTATTTATTCTCCGATTTTTTCTTTCTTTTCATAGGGATGTTTTGATTATGCTTATGCTACCTAAAATTTCTATCATAATGAGTGTATACAAAGAGCCCATAGAATGGGTAGAACTATCAATTAACTCTATATTAGAACAGACATATTCTAATATAGAGTTAATAATAATATGTGATAATCCACAAGATAGACATCTCGTCTGCTATCTTCTTAGAAAAAAAAAATCAGACCATAGAGTAATACTACACATTAATGAATCCAATAAAGGTCTAATTTATTCATTAAATAAAGCAATTTCACTTACATCAGGAACATATATAGCTAGAATGGATGCTGATGATATATCATTATCTTCTAGATTAGAAAATCAAATGGCTTTTTTAGAAAAAGAAGAGCTAGATCTATGTGGATGTAATGCTTTACTATTCTCTGAGAAAGGAATCATAGGAAAAACAAATAAGCTGGAAAAACATAAATTTATAGAAAAATTAATGTGGTATGGAGATATAGGTATAATTCATCCAACTTTCTTTGGAAAGCGTGAAGTTTTCATAAAGTCAGGGGGATATAATAAAAAAGCAATACACGCTGAGGATATGGAGTTTATAGCCCATATTCTTACATTGGGGTACAAAGTAGGAAATCTATCGAAGTATCTGTTGAAATACCGTTTTTCGGAAAATAGTATAACTAGAAAAAATGCGTTTTCTTTATATACTACTATTAGTTGTATTAAGAAATCTTATAGAAAATTTAAAAAAAGTGAAAAATACTTTTTTGAAAATAAAATAATTAACAATCCCAAAAAAGAAATTAATTATACTAAAAATAAAATTTATCTGACTAAGTCTAGAGAAGCAATAAATAGTAAAAGATTTTTAATAGTTATTTATTTTCTAGTATTAGCTATAATAAAATCTCCAATTTTATTTTATCATTCAATTAAAATATTAATTATAAATAAACTTCTGAAAAGAATGGAGAGTAATTAGATGTATTCTATATTATTATCTTTATATCATAAAGAGCGAGAAGAGTATCTTGCTGCTTGCTTAGATAGTTTAATAGTTCAAACTTGTCCAGTGAGTGAAGTAATTATTGTTTTTGATGGAGCTATTAAAAAATCATTAGAAGAAATAGTGGTGCAATATCAAGCTTACTTACCAATAAAAATTATTAGGTTAAAATATAATCTTGGTCTTGGTAAAGCATTAAATGAAGGACTGAAATATTGCTCATATGAATGGATATTTAGAATGGATACAGATGATGTTTGTTTACCTGATCGTTTCAAAAAACAGCTAGAGTATATTAATAGTCATCCTAATATCGCATTGTTGGGCACTCAAGTGGCTGAGTTTGATGAAACTATGAAAAGCATTATTGGTGTTAAACAAGTTCCTATCTCAAAATTAGAGATTGAGAAATTTGCTTTAAAAAGAAACCCATTTAATCACATGACTGTTGCATATCGGAAGAGTATTATAGAAAAAGTAGGCGGATACCAACATCATCTCTATATGGAAGACTACAATTTATGGCTAAGAATTATAGCGAAAGGATATGAAGTTGCTAATCTACCGGAAATATTGGTTAATGTAAGATCCGGTATTCAAATGTATACTCGAAGAAAGGGATTATCATATATTAAAAGTGAATATACTTTGGCAAAGCTAAAAACAGATTTAAAATTACAGCCTGTTGGTATGGCTTATGCTTATTTTTTTATAAGGACTTTACCTAGATTGCTACCAAGTTCTCTTCTAGGAAGGTTGTATCATTCTCTAAGACAAAAACAGTGATCTATAATTGAGGATATAAATAATGGTTAGTGAGAAGAAAAGACATTCCCGTTGGTATGAAAGAGTTTTTTTCAGCACAACGCTACAAAGTTTTCTAGGTGTTACATTTTCAGTATTTTTACCAGCGTGTATTTTTTGGGGCGATAAACTATGGCTTTTAGAAACTAGGTTAAATACTTTGATTGCTACATCCTTAGCATTTATAAGTATCGCAATAACCTTAAGAATTTTAATGAAATACCCAGGTAATAAATCAAGTAGTTTTATTATTTCTACAGTACTTTCATGGTATTTCATTGTATTGTTAGTATTAACAATTTTACGTTTAGATTACTCTAATCTTCTATTATCAATTAGTTTTATTTTAACGTTATTTTTTTGTTTTATCGGCTATTTTCTATCAAGACGTTGGATCATACCCAAAATAGCTTATATCCCTTTGGGGAGGGCTGTTAATGTCCAAAATATTCCTAATGTAGAGTGGATTGAGTTATCCAAACCTGCTCTAGATAGTCGTCGTATTAATGCAATTGCTGTAGATTTACATTCTACGGAATTAACCTATGAATGGCAAAAATTTTTATCAAACTGTACATTGAATCAGATTCCTGTGTATAACGTAAGACAACTAGAAGAGTCATTAACGGGAAGGGTAAAAATTCACCATATGTATGAAAATGATCTCGGTTCATTATTACCTTCTCCTATTTATTCATTAATTAAACGGGTTATAGATATTTTTCTTATTTTAATTAGTTTTCCAATTACATTGCCTATAATGTTAATAACAGCCGTTGCTATTCGTCTAGAAAGTCAAGGTGGAGCGATGTTTATTCAAAAACGGGTAGGTCAAGGTGGAAAAGAATTCAATATTTATAAATTTAGAAGCATGTGTAAAGACTCGGAAAAAGATGGTGCTCAATTTGCATCGGCTAGTGATATGCGTGTAACAGGTATTGGAAAATTTATTCGTAAAACACGTATTGATGAATTACCGCAGTTTTTTAATGTTCTTAAGGGGGATATGAGCCTTATTGGACCCCGTCCCGAACAGAAAGCTTTTGTAGAGCAATTTGAAGAACAAATTCCATTTTATAATTACAGGCATATAGTAAAGCCGGGGATATCTGGCTGGGCACAAGTAGTCCACGGCTATGCAGCTGATGTAAATGATACTAGAGTAAAAGTAGAACATGATTTTTACTATATTAAACATTTTTCCCTTTGGTTGGATATTCTGATTATATTTAAAACATTAAAAACAATGCTTACAGGATTTGGGGCAAGATAGAACACGAATTATTTCATTGAGAATAAATGATAGTTCTTTATCTATATCTATTTTAGCTACAACTGTTAAGGGGTTTTAATAAAACTCAGGTTGTATTAGAACGAAAAATATTTGTTACTACCAATAGTGGGCCTTATCAGTTTCTCTATTATTCACTATATTATTGAAAATATGAAAAATAATGTAATTAATGATTGAATAATTGAGCTATACAAACAATACTTATAAAAATAATTTAGAATCTTTAGATTCAGTGGTAAATAATTTACGTTATATCTTTGGGGGGATATTCGTATCGAATGCAGGAGAACATTATGACAAGCAAAAAACAAACACAGTATTGTGGGTTTTAATTAGTACTGTCGTTATAACAATAGTATCAAAACTTATTTCACGTGGAACAAGTATTTTTGTTAAACCAACTTATCAGAAAATTGTTTTATTTTCGTTGTTTACAATATATGTATTATCTTCTAAAAAGCTTTTTGGTTTCTAGGTTTTCCTTTAATGTTAATTTATGTGTTGTATTTACCTGTAGGATTGTCTTTCGGCTATCCTCAATATCAACATATAATAAGCTTTTTTGCAACAGATGCATCTGAAGTTGGAGAGTTTCTATCGTTAATACCACTTAAAAATTATGCTTATGCATTTTTTGTCTTGTTTTCTATTATTCTTGTTCGAAATATTTTAGAATCTAAAAATATAAGATTTTTAAAAATAAGCTTTTCTTGATATTTTCTTCTTTATTCTTTTTATTCCATTTAACTCCTTTTGAGTTTTTCATAAATCATATTTAACAGTAAAGGAAACGCTAAAAACACTCAATAATGGGATTAAAAACGAATGGGGAGAATATCAATTAAACAAATTTAAATATGATGATTATATTCTTATAATTGGTTAAAGTGCTATTGCTGATTATTTTAATCTATATGGATATCCGAATAGAAAACATGCTGTTTTTAAGAGCAACCAATGGTACATTTATTCATGGGGTGTTAGCTGAAGGAGAATATACAATAGGTTCTTTAAAATTAATGCTGACAAAACCTGATATAGCTAAATGGAAATAAAATTTAAAGAAATTATTGTTAAGGATTATAACGGAAAGAGATTTATTGTCTTACATACTTTGGGATCTAACCCACATGCATGTGATAGAGTTAAAAACTATAATCATATTTTTAAAACTCAAGAAATAGATAAAAAATATCCTTATATTAATTGTTATATTTCTTCAGTTTTTAATATATTAAATGAGTCATATATATTCAAAAAATGCTCTTTTTCGTTGATTTATTCTTCAAATCATGGTCTTGGTCATAAATAAGTAGATGGTAAGTTAGTATTAAACAATAATCCCGATGTGGCTAAGGGGAATGCCTATTTTACAGTTCCTCTTTTAAAAATATCTTCAGATAATAAGGAAAGAAATATTTATCATTTTTTAAATCGGGTTTAAATTTTACAGATGATATTGCCCATTAGATTGGAATAGATAATGATAAACTTAATTCTAAAGCAGATTTATTTACCGGTTTAAATGATTCTAATAGTTATGGGCAAATTGAAAAGTTGAAAAACATTACTAAAGATGATTCTGCAGTAGATATAAGACCAAAATAGAATGAAAAAAATCTTAATCACAGGTGGAGCCGGTTTTATCGGCTCTGCAGTTGTTCTCCATATTATTAATACGCAAGATAGTATAATTAATGTTGATAAATTGACCTACGCTGCCAATTTAGAATCGCTTAAAACGATAGGAGAGCATCCTTGTTATGTATTTGAACAAGTAGATATTTGCGATACAAAAGAGCTCACTCGTATATTTGAACTACATCAACCAGATGCTGTTATGCACTTAGCGGCCGAAAGTCATGTTGACCGTTCAATTTACGGATCTGCTGCTTTTATTGAAACTAACATTGTTGGCACTTACACTTTATTGGAAGTTGCTCGCACATACTGGAGTAACTTAAGTAATAAGAAAAAATCGGCATTTCGTTTTCTTCATATTTCAACTGATGAAGTCTATGGTGATTTAGCAAATAAAGAAACACTATTTGCCGAAACTTCCCCTTATAACCCAAGTAGCCCTTATTCTGCTTCAAAAGCAGCAAGCGATCATTTAGTTAATGCATGGCATAGAACCTACGGTTTGCCTGTGATTATCACACATAGTTCTAATAATTACGGGCCATATCAGTATCCTGAAAAACTTATTCCACTAATGATTTTAAGTGCTTTAGAGGGAAAACCTCTTCCGGTGTATGGTAGTGGTCAGCAAATTAGAGATTGGTTGTTTGTGGAAGATCATGCTAGGGCGCTTTATAAAATTATGACGCAAGGAAAAATTGGTGAAACTTATAATATCGGTGGACATAATGAGAAAACAAATATTGAGGTGGTTTATTCTATTTGTTCTTTATTAGAAGAATTAGTGCCAAACAAACCGCAAGGTGTGAAAAAATACGAAGACTTAATTACTTACGTGAAAGATCGCCCTGGCCATGATATGCGTTACGCAATTGATACTACAAAAATTGAGCGTGAATTAGATTGGAAACCGGAAGAAACTTTTGAATCAGGATTAAGAAAAACAGTAGCATGGTATGCGAAACAATTTAAATTAGGAAAATACCACAATAGAAAATAGCTAAGTGTCTAGCAGATAAAATAAATACATTTAAGATTATCTTCCTATGTAAAAACTGGTATAGTTCGCTAACCGGTTTTTTCTTTATAAGGAGAGTTAAAAAATGGAGATTATTCTTTCTAACCGTCCAGCAGCGGATTGTTGGGGTAGAAATGCGATAGTAAGTTTTAATGGCGAAGAAGCAATTATTCACTTAAAAAATAATGAAAAAAATGACCGCACTTTAGTGCAACGCGCTGCACGTAAGTTACGTGGGCAAGGTATTAAAGATGTAGAATTAGTCGGTGAAGAATGGAATTTAGATTTTTGTTGGGCGTTTTATCAAGGGTTTTATACCGCAAAACAAGATTATTCCATTGAATTTCCGCATTTAGAGCATGATTTACAAGATGAATTATTGGCTCGTATTGAATGTAGCGATTTTGTTCGAGATGTAATTAATGAACCGGCACAAAGTCTAACACCTATTAAATTGGCCGAGCGTGCAGCAGAATTTATTACGGTTCAAGCGGAAAATTATTCGGAGAAAAGTGCAGTCAGTTTTCAAATTATTTCCGGGAAAGAGTTGGAAACGCAAGGTTATCAAGGGATTTGGAACGTAGGGAAAGGTTCATCAAATTCTCCGGCAATGTTGCAGCTAGATTTTAATCCGATAGGGGATTCGAATGCACCTGTATTAGCTTGCTTGGTTGGTAAGGGAATTACTTTTGATAGTGGCGGATATAGCATTAAACCAAGTGATGGTATGAGTACAATGCGTACGGATATGGGCGGAGCAGCTTTATTAACAGGGGCTTTAGGCTTGGCTATTGCTCGTGGATTAAAGCAAAGAGTGAAGCTCTATTTATGTTGTGCGGAAAATTTAGTGAGCAGCAATGCATTTAAATTAGGCGATATTATTACCTATAAAAACGGCATCACGGCAGAGATTTTAAATACCGATGCAGAAGGTCGTTTGGTATTGGCTGACGGATTAATTGAAGCAGATAATCAGTATCCTGAATTTATTATTGATTGTGCGACATTAACCGGTGCTGCTAAAGTAGCGGTGGGTAATGACTACCATTCAGTACTCACAATGGATGATGAGTTTGCGACAGCGCTTTTTCAATCGGCTAAGGCTGAAAATGAGCCATTTTGGCGTTTACCCTTTGAGGAATTTCATCGTTCACAAATTAGCTCTTCATTTGCGGATATTGCCAATATTGGGACAGTGCCGGTTGGTGCAGGGGCAAGTACAGCGACAGCATTTCTTTCCTATTTTGTGAAAAATTACCAACAAAATTGGTTACATATTGATTGCTCTGCAACCTATCGTAAATCAGCAAGTGATTTATGGGCGGTTGGTGCGACAGGTATTGGGGTACAAACATTAGCGAATTTATTGTTGTCAAAATCAGAAAAGTGAGGATGAATATGGTAGAGAGAACGCTTTCAATTATAAAACCCGATGCGGTGAGACGTAACCTTATCGGAGCAATTTTAGCACGCTTTGAGCAAAATGGATTTAAAATTGTTGCAACCAAAATGGTGCATTTAACGAGAGAGCAAGCTGAGGGTTTCTATGCAGAACATCAAGGCAAGGCGTTTTTTGAATCATTAGTGGATTACATGATGTCTGCACCTGTTGTGGTTTCGGTATTGGAAAAAGAAAATGCCGTAAAAAACTACCGCACTTTGATTGGTGCAACAAATCCGGAAAATGCAGAAGAAGGGACGATTCGTAAGGATTTTGCATTAAGTCAGCGTGAAAATTCTGTTCATGGCTCTGATAGCATAGAAAGTGCAAATCGTGAAATAGCCTATTTCTTTGCTGATTCGGAAATTTGTAACTATTAATTTTATAGTAGATAAAAAATAGCGAGTATAAAGCTCGCTATTTTTTTATATCTGATTTTTGCTTATAAACCAATCACCGCAAATAATGCCCAAATGGTATAAATAGTTGCTAAACCATAGAAGATAAAGCCACCTGCCGGTACATGGATTTTAAGATCGTGCATCCCATGGTGAATTCGGTGTAAACCACACCACATTGGGAAAATGGTTAGCACTAGAATCACAAGTTTACCGATCCAAGAATAGGCAAAAGTGACGAGGTTTTCTGGATCAATTAAACCAAAGGGAAGTAATAAACCCAAGATTAAAATCACCACAGGAAAGAAAATAGCGCTTACTGTACCACCTGCACCGAAAAGCAACCATACCGGTGGTTCGCCAGAGCGTTTTGGATTTTTATCAACCATTTTGCCTCTCCCTTAAATATAAGCTAAAACTAATGCAACGACGCTGACAAGCGCAGTCACAGCCCAAAGTGCATTTCTGATGACATGATGTGGTAAACGTTCATTCTTGACAATGATGTTCATCACTTTTGGTGTCATTAAGAAATAGGTGACGGTATGGTAAAGTGTGGCGACCAGCGTAATGATATTTAAGAGCACCACAATTGGGTTTCTTAAAAATTCAATAAAGCTAAAAATGCCGTGTCCTGGGATTGGATTACTGGCAAGACAGAGTACGCCATAAAGCAGAACGATACAGAACCATACAGCAAAGATTGAGGTTGCTTCACGTAGCATATAGGCTTTGTAGAAGTCTAATTTTTGCCACCAAGTCGCCGTCATCGGGCGAACATATTTTTTGCGTTTACTTACAGTTACTGACATTTCCTCCCCCTTAGCCTTTTGGTTTTAGCATAGAGATAACATAATCTTTGGCACTTTCTACTTTACCTTGGTTAATTGCAGAAGCCGGATCCACGTGTTTTGGACAGACTTCAGAACAATAACCCACGAAAGTACAGCTCCACACCCCGTTTTTACCGTTTAACAATGGCATACGTTGTACTTTTCCGCGGTCACGGTTGTCGAGGTTATAACGATGAGCCATAGTAATCGCAGCAGGTCCTAAGAATTCAGGATTTAGACCGAATTGCGGACAAGCTGCATAACACAAACCACAGTTAATGCACATTGAGAAAGTGCGGTATTTTTCAAGTTGCGCCGGGGTTTGTTTCGTGCGGCTTTTCGCAAGTTCTGCCGATGGATGCGGTTTACCATCTAATGGTGGTGCCTCATTGCCAATAATATATGGTTTGATTGCTTCTAAGCTTTCAATGAAGTGGCTCAAATCTACTACCAAATCACGTTCAATCGGGAAGTTTGCCAATGGTTCAATACGCATATGACCGCTGTAATCACGTAAAAAAGTTTTACATGCCAGTTTAGGCTTATTGTTAACCATCATTCCGCAAGAACCACAGATTGCCATACGGCAAGACCAACGGTAGGAAAGGGAAGGTTCAAGTTTATCTTTAATATAACCTAACGCATCAAGTAAGGACGTTTGGTTGTCATAAGGCACTTGGTAAGTGCTTAAATGTGGTTCTTGATCGCTTTCAGGGTTGTAGCGTAAAACTTCCACATTCATTACTGGTGAATTAGCCATTTGCTTGCTCCTTAGCTTTTGCAGCAGCTTCGGCAGCTTCTGCTTCCGCACCATAAACACGTTTTGCTGGTTGAGATTTAGTGATTTTTACCGGGCTGTATTCAATGCTCGGTGCACCATTCTCATTGTAGAAAGCAAGGGTGTGTTTTAAATAATTTACATCATCACGCTCAGTGTAATCTAAGCGTTGATGTGCCCCACGAGATTCTTTACGTTCAATAGCGGAATTAGCGATAGATTGCGCCACGTCAAGGATGTAACCTAATTCAACGGTGTAAAGCACATCAGTGTTAAATACACTTGAATTATCTGCGACACGAATACGTTTATAACGTTCTTTTAATTCTGCAATTTTATCAACCGCTCTTTGCATACTCGCTTGGTCACGGTAAATACCACAACCTTCTTCCATTACTGTACCCATTTCATCACGGATTTCAGACCAAGATTCGTTTCCTTCTTGCTTATGAAGGGCTTCCAAACGAGTGACAACATCTTTAGCTTGAGCATCAACTGCACTTTGATTTGCCGGCTGCGCTTCAACAGCACGTTGTGCAGCATATTCACCAGCGACGCGACCAAGTACAACAAGTTCCGCTAATGAGTTAGAACCTAAGCGGTTTGCACCGTGTAGCCCTGAAGAAGCACATTCGCCCACGGCAAATAAGCCTTTAATTCGGGTTTCGCTATTGAAATCAACTTCAATGCCACCCATGGTATAGTGAACAACAGGACGCACCGGAATCGGTTCATTGACGGGGTTTACCCCTTCGTATGCACTTGATAATTCACAAATGAATGGAAGACGTTCGTGTAAGTATTTTTCACCGAGATGGCGTAGATCTAAGTGCACGACATCTACACCTTTAGCCGTTTTTAAAGTATTACCCTTTTTCCATTCCTGCCAGAAAGCTTGGGATACTTTATCGCGAGGCCCTAGCTCCATATATTTATTTTCAGGTTTACCGATTGGTGTCTCTGGACCGAGACCATAATCTTGAAGATAACGATAGCCATCTTTATTGACTAAGATACCGCCTTCACCGCGACAGCCTTCGGTCATCAAAATACCGGTATTTGGTAAGCCGGTTGGATGATATTGTACAAATTCCATATCACGTAGCGGTACACCGTGACGATATGCCATCGATAAACCATCACCGGTTACAATACCACCGTTAGTATTGAATTTGAATGCACGACAACCACCGCCGGTTGCGATAACCACCGCATTGGCATTAATTTGAACAAGTGTACCTTCCATCATGTTCATCGCAACCATACCGCGCGCATGGCCGTCATCAACTAAAATATCTAATACGAAGTGTTCGTCAAAGCGTTGAATTTGAGGGAATTGTGTTGAGGTTTGGAAAAGTGTATGTAATAAGTGGAAACCGGTTTTATCAGCTGCGAACCAAGTCCGCTCGATTTTCATTCCGCCAAAACGACGTACGTTAACATCGCCATCAGCTTTACGACTCCAAGGGCAGCCCCAACGTTCTAACTGGGTCATTTCTACCGGAGAATGTTCTACAAAATACTCTACAACATCTTGTTCGCATAACCAGTCACCTCCGGCAACGGTATCGTGAAAGTGTTTATCATAGGAATCTTCTTCTTTAATAACTGCCGCTGCGCCGCCTTCTGCCGCAACCGTATGGCTACGCATTGGATAAACTTTTGAAACCAATGCGATTTTTAAATTAGGATTTGCTTCTGCTGCTGCAATTGCCGCACGTAATCCGCCGCCGCCCGCACCAACAATTGCAATATCGACATTAACTGTTTGCACGATATCCTCCAATCATGTAGTAAAGTATAAATAAAAAAATCCCTTAAAAGGGGAGCGTGAGCATTGTGCCATCTTTTTTACAAATTAATAACTTTTTTTCAGAGGAATTTCGGAGAAAATGCGAATTTTGTGATCTACCTCAAAAAAGTAAATTTATCTAAGTAAATCAAATGAGAAAGCTTTTTATTTGATGTGCTTTTGACGGTGATAAGACGGAAAGTTGAGTTATAAAATAGTCTCGTTTACAATGCTCGGGTTAATTATAATTTCACTAAGAAAACAACAGAAAAAATGACCGCACTTACTCCGAAAACTGTGTCGTGGCAACCCTCAGCCTCCATTAAAAATTTACTTGCTAGAGCTAAAATTATTGCCGAAATCCGCCGTTTTTTTACCGATCGAGGTTTGCTTGAAGTTGAAACCCCGGTTTTGAGTGAATTTGGTGTGACGGATATTCACCTTTCCACGTTTAGCACAGAATTTATTGCTCCTTTTGGTGAATTATCAAAAACGTTATGGCTCTCAACCAGCCCTGAATATCATATGAAACGTCTGTTGGCAGCAGGGAGCGGACCAATCTTTCAAATCAGTAAAGTGTTTCGTAATGAGGAAGGGGGGAATCGCCATAATCCGGAGTTTACTATGCTGGAGTGGTATCGACCGCACTTTGATATGTATCGTCTCATTAATGAGGTAGATGATTTATTGCAACAAATTTTAGATTGTAAACCTGCGGAAAGCATGAGTTACCAATTTGCTTTTCAAGAGTATGTAGGGCTTGATCCGCTTTCCGCCAGCCGTAAAGAATTGGTTGAGGCGGCACATCAACATAATTTTATGGCAGAAAAGGATGAGGATCGCGATACTTTATTGCAGTTTTTATTTAGCGAAGTGGTTGAGCCTAGAATTGGACAAAATGCTCCTGTGGCGGTTTACCATTTTCCTTCCTCACAAGCTGCACTTGCCCAATTAAGTCCGGAAGATCATCGTGTAGCAGAACGTTTTGAGTTTTATTACAAAGGGTTGGAGCTTGCCAATGGTTTTCATGAATTAACAGATGTAAATGAGCAGCGACGCCGTTTTGAGCAAGATAATCGTCAGCGTGAAAAAGTCGGGTTGCCGGAGCGTGCGATAGATGAGCGTTTCCTTGGTGCATTGCAAGCGGGGATACCGAATACCTCTGGAGTTGCCTTAGGCGTAGATCGTTTAATTATGATTGCTTTAAATGCTTCCAGTATTAAAGACGTGCTCTCCTTTTCTATTGAGAAAGCTTAATTTACATGGCAAGTGCGGTTAAAATATTGGTTGCTTTTTGACCGCACTTTAATCTAAACCAAATTTTGCTCATTTAATCGTGGAAAAACTGTTATCTAGATCACATTTCTAAAAATATTCTTTTGAATTTCACTTCCTTAAAGCATATTATGCGCGCCAGACTTTTAGGTGGTTACCTGAATAATTATAGTAAACCGATTTCTTTTTTAACTTTGAAGGTCTTTATTATGAAAAATCCAAAATGGAATAAATTTGATGCATCATGGATGTTAAATTTATTTGGTACAGCAGTGGGTGCCGGTGTTTTATTCCTACCGATTAATGCTGGTATGGGTGGTTTCTGGCCGTTAGTCATTATGGCAATTTTAGTTGGTCCAATGACTTATTTTGCACATCGTGGTTTAGCGTATTTTGTGCTTTCTTCCAAAAAGCCGGGCAGTGATATCACTGAAGTCGTGGAAGAACATTTCGGTAAAACGGCGGGTAAATTAATTACCTTACTTTACTTTTTTGCTATTTTTCCGATTCTGTTGATTTATGGCAATGGTATTACTAATACCGTAGATTCTTTTATTGTGAATCAGCTTGGCATGGTATCGCCTAATCGTGTGTTACTTTCTTTTGTTTTAATTGCTGTATTAATTTCAGTGATGCTTTTCAATGAAAAAGTGATGTTAAAAATTACCGAGTGGCTTGTATATCCGTTAGTACTTATTTTATTTGTGTTATCGATTTATTTAATTCCGGAATGGAACAGTGCGATGTTGCAGGAATTTCCGACTGCAAATAGTTTTATTACGACATTATGGGTAACAATCCCTGTTTTGGTTTTCTCTTTTAACCATTCTCCGGCAATTTCTTCTTTCACCTGTTCGCAATATCGTGAATATAAAGAATTTGACCGTACAGAACGCCATATCGGACGCACTGAAAAAGGCACGTCAACTATTTTACTTTTCTTTGTCATGTTCTTTGTATTCAGCTGTGTATTAACTTTAACGCCGGAAGAGTTATTGGCGGCAAAAGAACAAAATATTAGTATCTTGTCTTTCTTAGCGAACAAATTCGATAATCCTTATATTTCCTACTTTGGACCGCTAGTAGCATTTTTAGCGATTACCAGTTCTTTCTTCGGTCACTACATGGGGGCGCGTGAAGGTTTGGAAGGATTGTATTTAAAAATGAAAGGCGAGTCGGTTAACCGTAAAAAATTAAATTATGCAACCGCACTTTTCTTCTTAGTCACTCTATGGGGTGTTGCTATTATCAATCCGAGTATTCTTGGTTTAATTGAATCTCTTGGCGGTCCAATCATTGCGATGATTCTATTCATTATGCCAATGTATGCCATTCGCAAAGTGCCGGCAATGAAACGTTATCAAGGTCGCTTTAGTAATGTATTTGTAACCATAATGGGATTGATAGCTATCTCTGCGGTCGTATATGGATTATTATAAGCAGCTTAGAAGTTTAATTTAGCTTATCTTAATTAACGAGAAATATATGATTAGCGTATTTGATATGTTTAAAGTGGGAATTGGGCCTTCCAGTTCCCACACTGTTGGTCCGATGAAAGCGGGCAAACAATTTGTTGATGATCTTATCAAGCGTGGGCAGTTTGAAGAAACAGCTGAAATCCATGTTGATGTGTACGGTTCCCTCTCAATGACCGGGCGTGGCCATAATACGGATATTGCTATTATTATGGGGCTTGCCGGTTATTTGCCGCATGATGTGGATATTGACTTAATTTCACATTTTATCGAAAAAGTGAAAGAAACAGCACAGTTGCCGATTGACCAAGGCAAAAAAACGGTGAAGTTTGATTTTGATGACAATCTCATTTTTCACAGCACTTTTTTGAAACTACATGAAAATGGCATGACGATCATTGCATTAGATGCTGATCGTAAGGAACTTTACCGCCAGACTTATTATTCTATCGGCGGTGGTTTTATCGTGGATGAAGCGCATTTCGGTCAGGAAGAAGAAAGCGCAGTTAGTGTTCCTTATCCTTATAAAAATGCAGAAGATATTTTAAAGCATTGCAGCGAAAACGGTTTGATGCTTTCTACAGTCATGCTTGAAAATGAGACGGTCTTACATGGTAAGGAAGCGGTGAGTGCGCATTTAGATAATGTATGGAAAACCATGCAGGCTTGTATTGATCATGGGTTACACACTGAAGGTATTTTGCCGGGCCCATTGCGTGTTCCTCGCCGTGCTGCTTCGTTATATCGTATGTTACAAGCTAATACGAATTTATCGAACGATCCAATGCGTGTAATTGATTGGGTGAATATGTTTGCTCTTGCCGTTAATGAGGAAAATGCGGCAGGTGGGCGAGTGGTAACCGCACCGACCAATGGTGCTTGCGGTATTATTCCTGCGGTACTTTCTTACTATGATAAGTTTGTTTCGCCTTTAACACCGGAAATTGTTGAACGCTATTTGTTAGCAGCAGGAATGATTGGTTCCCTTTACAAAATGAATGCTTCAATCTCCGGTGCTGAAGTGGGTTGTCAAGGGGAAGTCGGTGTGGCTTGTTCCATGGCCGCGGCAGGTTTGGCTGAGATTCTTGGCGCTAATCCAATGCAAGTATGTATTGCAGCAGAAATTGCCATGGAGCATAACCTTGGTTTAACTTGCGATCCTGTTGGTGGGCAAGTTCAAGTACCTTGTATTGAACGTAATGCTATTGCTTCAGTAAAGGCGATTAATGCTGCTCGTATGGCATTACGTCGTACTACTAACCCGCGTGTTACACTTGATAAAGTGATTGAAACTATGTACGAAACGGGAAAAGATATGAATGCAAAATACCGTGAAACTTCTCAAGGAGGGTTGGCGGTAAAAATTGTTTGTACCTAATAAATAATAATGGGATGCGAAAGCATCCCTCTTTTTTACCGCACTTTCCTTTCCTCCTTCCGACTTTTCTCTTGAACGCAAACGTTTGCTTTGCTAAAATTCCGCGATTTTTTGTCAACACACGAGAAAAAGGGAGCAACTATGGCGTTTAATCTTAAAAACAGACATTTACTAAGTTTGGTAAATCATACTGAGCGTGAAATTCGATTCTTATTGGACTTAGCGAGAGATTTAAAAAGAGCAAAATATGCGGGAACCGAACAACCTCGTTTAACCGGTAAAAATATTGCACTTATTTTTGAGAAAACGTCAACGCGCACTCGATGTGCTTTTGAGGTGGCTGCTTATGATCAAGGCGCACACGTCACTTATATTGATCCCGTTTCATCCCAAATTGGGCATAAAGAATCAATAAAAGACACCGCACGTGTATTAGGTAGAATGTATGATGCCATTGAATATCGTGGGTTTAAACAATCAGTTGTAAATGAGCTTGCGCAGTATTCAGGCGTGCCGGTATTTAACGGTTTAACCGATGAATTTCACCCGACCCAAATGTTTGCTGATGTTCTCACTATGATTGAAAATTGTGATAAACCATTGAGTCAAATTAGCTATGTGTACATTGGCGATGCGCGTAATAACATGGGAAATTCTTTATTATTAATTGGTGCAAAATTAGGTATGGATGTACGTATTTGTGCACCAAAAGCACTATTACCGGAGGATTCACTCGTAAAAATGTGCGAAGAGTTTGCAGTGCAATCCGGCGCACGTATTACTGTTACCGAAGATATTGATCTCGCTGTCAAAGGGGTAGATTTTGTGCATACGGATGTATGGGTTTCAATGGGAGAACCGCTTGAGGCTTGGGCGGAACGAATCGATATGTTAATGCCTTATCAAGTCACACCGGAATTAATGAAACGAACTGGCAATCCAAAAGTTAAATTTATGCACTGTTTACCGGCATTCCATAATAGCGAAACCAAAATGGGGAAAGAAATTGCAGCAAAATATCCTCAGTTAGCAAATGGTATTGAGGTGACAGAAGATGTGTTTGAATCACCTGCAAATGTGGCATTTGAACAAGCGGAAAATAGAATGCACACGATTAAAGCCGTGATGGTGGCAAGTTTGGCATAGCAAGTTACAGATAGCATCGTAAATATCAAATTAACGGTGCTATTTTTTTATCAATTGAGAAGGAAAGCAAAAAATGAGAATTGTCGTTGCATTGGGTGGAAACGCCCTGTTAAAAAGAGGGGAGCCGATGACGGCTCAAAATCAGTCTGCGAATATTCGTATTGCAGCAGAACAGTTGGCAAAAATTAAACAAGAAAATGAATTGGTGATTTCTCACGGTAACGGTCCGCAAGTCGGGTTGTTAGCATTGCAACACGCAGCATATCATGCACAAGACCCTAAAATTGAACCTTATCCGTTAGATGTACTGGTTTCGCAAACGGTGGGAATGATCGGTTATATGTTGCAACAAGAATTAACCAATTTATTACCACAAACCCCAACTATTACCGTATTAAATCAAGTGATTGTTGATCCAAAAGATCCGGCATTTGAAAAACCAAGTAAACCTATTGGACAGGTTTATTCCAAAGAGGAAGCTGAAAGATTAGCGGCAGAAAAAGGTTGGACGGTAATGGCGGATGGGCAATATTATCGCCGTGCTGTACCCAGCCCCTTACCACAATCTGTCACAGGAATGGATTCCGTGAAAACCTTATTAGCCAATCGTAATATTGTCATTTGCGGTGGAGGTGGTGGAATTCCAAGCTATTATAACGGGAAAGGGGAACTACAAGGCGTTGAAGCCGTGGTGGATAAGGATTTATGTAGTGCCGTGATTTCTCAAGAATTAGAGGCGGATTTATTTATTATTGCCACTGATGTTCCTGCGGCTTGCGTGAATTTCAACAAACTGGATCAAAAACAAATAGCCAAAGCCAATCCACGGATGTTAGAAACCCTTGCTTCAGAGTTTGCTCCGGGTTCTATGGAGCCAAAAGTAAAGGCAGTGATCAATTTCGTAAAAGCCACCGGTAAAGAGGCAGTTATCGGCTCACTCAATGACATTGAACGCATTGTCAAAGGTGAAGCCGGTACAAGAGTGACCAACAGTATTGAAGGGGTTGAGTTTTATTAAACAAGAAAAAAGGGGATGAAAACATCCCCATTTTTGACCGCACTTTTTAGAAATTTTTCTCAATAGACATAAAGAACTCGCTGGTTTGGCGTGAGTAAAATTCAGGAATGTTACTGTCGATTTTACGATAGCGATAATTCAATTTAGGTGTGAAACCTTTCTATTGCAACTTGTTATGCCAAACCGTTACATTCACGCCATATTCCTTGTCTTGCCGTTTTTTGGTCGGGAAATAGAAATTTTCTGCTCGGAAATCACGTTTCACATAACGTCCGCTTAAACGCATCGCAAAATCCTTGATTTGCCATATCGTGCCAAGATTGATCCCTCGGCGAAGGAACGATTCTGCCTTATCTTGACTGTGATCGACGCTTCCTTCAATGCCACCAAATAGCAACCAATTCGGTTTAGCTTGATAACTGAATGAAAGGATTGCTCCGTTAATGTAGCCATTATGTCGGCGTGCCACATTGGTTTCGGCGTAGCGTTTTTGGGTATGAGAAAGCGTGCCTGAAATTGACCAGCGAGCGGTCAGTTCCTGCTGAAAATTTGCCACAACGCCATAATTTTTGCTGTAACGTGGTGAACCTAACCAATTTTGCTCAAAAAAGGGCATAAACCCGACTGATTGTAAGGCTGAACGGTAGCGATAGCCTAACGTCGCATACAAAGATTTTTCGCTGTAATCTTGATTATCCCAATAATGCACGCCGTTAAAATAGCCGTTGAATGCGACAAAATGATTGCCTGCCACATTCACTTCACGATTTAGCCCTAAGCCATAACGAAAACCGTGCGCCTTTTGGGGTAGCGAGTCTTTATCTTTTTGGAAACGGAGACCACCAAGTAGAATATCCTGTTGATCGGAGGCATTATTTACATTATCCGTCTGCATGTACTGCAATTCCGCGTCAACTTGCCAGTTTTGGCGTGTTTTCATTTCTTGTAGGTAGCGTTGTGCTAAACCTCGCATTTGTGGCGATAAATCCGGCACTGCTTGCTCAATGTCCGCTTTCGCTTGGCGATATTGTTTGTTTTCAAACCGCATTACCCCCAAATCGAAACGTGGGTAAGCCAGTGCGGGATGTTCATTCACGATCTGTTGATACAGGGAAATCGCTTCAGCGTATTGGCGTTCGGCACGCAACATTGCCCCTTTAGCGTAGCGGTAAAGGGTGGCATCATAATGGGCTTGCGCTTGATAGAGCGGTAATAACCGTTTCAACAATCTCCACTGTTGATTTACTACGCCATAGTTAATCAATTTTTCCAGTTTTGTTTGCATTGAATCCCTTTCATTCAGGGCGATTTGCGGTGTCGAAAGTGCGGTCGATTTTTGCGGTGTTTTTAGCTGAGGCTCATCGGTTTTCGGCACATTTGTTTCTTCAAAGAAGATAGATTTGGGCAAATGGACGGTTTCAGCCTGAGCGAGAAAGGGAACAAGCGGTAGAAAATAAGCAAATTTTTTCATAATAAATAGTAGGGACACACTGCGTGTGTCCGCTTATAACATATTGAAATAATTTGATTTTATAACGGACGCACGCAGTGTGTCCCTACAGATCAAAAAATTAAATTTGTGTCACGATATATAACGGAACAAAAGAATGCCGTTTAAATTGCTTTAAACGGCATTTGGTTAAAGGTTAACAATTATTTTTGGATTTCGCCACGAGTGCCGCCAAAGCCTACGACATCTTTACCATCAAAGGATACTTTACCGCCAATTTCTTCTGCATTTTTACCGAAGAAATCTAACGTGTAATTGCCCGAATTATAACTTTGGGTTGCAGTAGCCGAAATGCTTGTGCCAGAAATAGAGCCTTGTTCTAAGGTAATATCACGTCCTAAACCTGTGATATTTCCTGAACCAGTTTTATTTGAAAAATTGACTTGATAAGATAATTTACCTTGATTTAGAGCATCAAATGCTTTGCCATTATAAGAAGCTGTTCCTTCTGTCGGAAGAGCGTCAACTTTAGTTTTTAATCCATTAATACCAACGTTATGAAGCTCATTAACTTCAGAATAATTACGAGTTCCTGATTTTGTATCCGCAGTAATTATTGAATATGGTTGATTATAAATGGCTTTGCCTGTTGTCAGTACTTCCCTGATAGCATAGCAACGACCATTGGTACAGCTACTACTTGATCTGCTTGAAGTACCATCAGTACTAATAGATAACCCATCTTTATATTGCCCTTCATAAATCCCTTTAGCATTGTTAATTAGCAATTTATTAAGGTTATTTTCTACTTGTTCATCACTAGATCCAACATTACGTTTAGCAAAAGCTTCAGCTTCATTTTCCGTGAGACCTTCGGCAATTGCACGTTTAGTTAAATTTTTTACTTTAATAAACGTATCTAAATTTACTTTTAAAGCACCATCTTCACTATCAATATTATTTTGGGCAAATTCCTGTGCTTCTTCATCTGTCAATCCATTATCTTTTGCTAGGGTAACTAATTCTTTAGTTTTCTTTTCTATTCTTGCCTCTTCAGCTTTACGAGTTTCCTCTGCTAAACGAGCTTCTTCGGCTTTACGGGCTTCTTCGGCTTTGCGATCTTCTTCCGCTTTTTTAGCTTCACTCACTTGTTGCTGTGTTTTTTCATTTTTAACCGTGGGCTTGCTATCGGTAGAATTAGAACCACCACTACTCCCACATCCGGTTAATGCCAATAAAAGTGCGGTTGCAATTGAGAGGTTTTTTAGTTTCATTTTGGTATCCTTAAATAGTAGTATGATTAAAAAACCAAAAAAATTATAATTTTGTATTAATTTGTGTACAATCAACCACCAGTTACAGTGAGTTACCGTATTAAGGTAACTATTCATAATGAGAGTAAACTATGAAAATTAATGAAAAGATCCGTCAATTACGTGAACAACACCAACTATCTCAGGAAAATATGGCGGAGAAATTAGGAATGTTGGTAACGGGGTAGGCCAAAATTGAGCGGGGAGAAGTGCGTTCGACCTTATCACGTTTAGAACAGATTTTAGACGTTTTTGAGCTGGATATTTGTGAATTGCTGGCGTTTGGGGAAAACGAGAAGGTTTATTTTAATAATTCCTCAAGTGGCTCTACAAACTCAAATAATTCTAATCATTTCTTGTTTGCAGTAGGGAATGAGAATTTAGAAAAAGCGATTCAACAATTACAATTAATGGTGACACACAAAGACGAATTATTGCTACAAAAAGACAAAATTATTCATGGTTTAGAGCGTGAGCTTGAGTTACTCAGAAAATTACAAAATTAAGAAATTGAAACGGGGATGAAAATATCCCCATTTTTGACCGCACTTTATTTGCCTTTCACATCAATAATCATCACTTCCGACTGTGTTCCCAAGCGCATTGGGATTCCCCAGAATCCGTAGCCTGATGTCACCATAAAATATGGATTGCCGATTTTTTCTAAGCCATAATCAATACGGTAGGTGAGGGCGGTGATGAGATTCGCTGGAAAAATTTGCCCTTTGTGGGTGTGGCCGGAAACCTGTAAATCAAAAGGCAATGTTGAATGGATTTCCACTTCGGAAGGGCGGTGATCGAGGACAATAATCGGTAAGTCCTGTTTAGCTTGTTTTAACAACATTTCCGTACTTGGACGGTGTTTTTCGAGATCGTCATTTCGTCCGATTAAAACGAGTTCGTCGTTAATTGTCGCCACTTGATCTTTTAATAGGATAATACCTGCTTGACGGATTTCTGCGGTGATTTCATCTTGGTGTCCAAAAAAATCGTGATTGCCTAGAGTGGCATAAACCCCCATCGGCGCACGAAGTTTCGCCAAATGTGGACGCATATTTTCTGCTAAATAGGCAGTGACATTATCGTCCATAATATCACCGGGGAGGAGGATGAGATCGACCTTTTGTTCCGTCATTATTTGTGCCAATTTGTCTAAGGCTTTTCCACCAAATAAACTACCTAAATGCAAATCGCTTGCCACGCCGATTCGCAGCGGTTTCATGGGTTTATCCAAGGTGATTTCATAATTGACGATACGTGGTGTATAAGCATTATAAAGGCTCAAACCGATTAATCCGGCAAAGGCGAAAGGATAGGCGAGACGTAAAGTGCGGTTGATTTTTGCAATGGATTTTGTTTTTCTAAAGAGAAATGAAATAGCCGCAATAGTGAGGCTGATAAAGGCAGAAAAAAGCAATAAGGCGAGCATTAATGCGATAATGCGGAAAGCTGTGAAAAATTGTAGGACTTGCCCAATCCAGAGGGCATTCGGTAGTGCAAAGATGATGATAATGAGGTATTTTTTGCCCCGTTGGGAGAGTTTTCCGGCAAAAAGCCATTGCAAAGTGCGGTTAAAAATAAAGAGAAATAATTGCAAGCCGATGATTACGGCGGTAAAGATAATATAGTAACGGGTTTCCATAAAGTTCGTGCTTTCCTCAAATTCTAAAAGGGCGAATAATAAATTTCTCTGTTTCCAAAGGCAAATTTTTTCGCTAGAATGCGTCTAATTTTTTGACTTAAAAGGATGACATTATGTTTGGAAAAGGCGGTTTGGGCGGCTTGATGAAACAAGCGCAACAAATGCAAGAAAAAATGCAGAAAATGCAGGAAGAAATCGCACAACTTGAAGTAACCGGTGAATCAGGCGCTGGATTAGTGAAAATCACTATTAACGGCGCACATAATTGTCGCCGTATTGATATCGATCCTTCTTTAATGGAAGACGATAAAGAAATGTTGGAAGATTTAATTGCTGCCGCATTCAATGATGCGGTGCGTCGTGCGGAAGAATTGCAAAAAGAAAAAATGGCATCGGTCACTGCCGGTATGCCGTTACCGCCGGGAATGAAGTTTCCTTTTTAATTGTTTGGTGCGTGAAAGCAGATTTTCACGCACCATTTCCTATTGTCCTTTCATTTATCATTATGCAAGGTAGTCCACTTTTAGAACATCTCATTGAAAATCTCCGTTGTTTGCCGGGCGTGGGGCCAAAATCTGCACAGCGTATGGCATATCATCTTTTGCAACGCAATCGCAGCGGTGGAATGAATTTAGCGCGAGCGCTCACTGAGGCGATGTCTAAAATTGGGCATTGTTCCCACTGTCGTGATTTCACGGAAGAAGAGGTTTGCAACATTTGTAATAATCCGCGCCGTCAAAATTCCGGCTTACTTTGTGTGGTGGAAATGCCGGCGGATATTCAAGCTATTGAGCAAACGGGGCAATTTTCCGGTCGATATTTTGTGTTGATGGGGCATTTGTCGCCACTTGATGGCATTGGTCCTCGTGAAATTGGTTTGGATTTATTGCAAAAACGTTTGGTGGAAGAATCTTTTCATGAAGTGATCCTTGCCACTAATCCTACCGTAGAGGGTGATGCCACGGCGAATTATATTGCGGAGATTTGCCGTCAACACAATATCAAAGTGAGCCGTATTGCCCATGGAATCCCTGTGGGGGGGGAACTTGAGACCGTTGATGGCACCACACTGACCCATTCTTTCCTTGGTCGCCGTCAGATCGACTAATCTTTTACTATGCGTTTATTTATCGCCGAAAAACCAAGTTTAGCGCGGGCTATTGCCGATGTGTTGCCTAAACCTCATCAACGTGGTGACGGCTTTATTAAATGCGGCGATAAAGACGTGGTGACTTGGTGTGTGGGGCATTTGCTGGAGCAGGCAGAACCCGATGTTTATGATCCCAAATTTAAACAATGGCGGTTGGAGCATTTACCTATTATTCCCGAAAAATGGCAACTTTTACCACGTAAAGAGGCGAAAAAACAGCTTTCTGTGGTGGAAAAACTAATTCATCAAGCGGATGAATTAGTTAATGCGGGAGACCCGGATCGAGAAGGGCAACTTTTAGTGGATGAGGTGTTTAGCTATGCGAATTTGAGTGCAGAAAAGCGTGATAAAATCCAACGCTGTTTAATCAGCGATCTCAATCCGAGTGCGGTGGAAAAAGCCGTTAAAAAATTACAGCCGAACCGTAATTTTATTCCTCTCTCCACTTCTGCATTGGCACGAGCCCGTGCTGATTGGCTTTATGGTATTAATATGACGCGTGCTTATACCATTCGCGGACGGCAGGCTGGCTATAACGGTGTGCTTTCTGTCGGGCGGGTACAAACCCCTGTGTTGGGGCTGATTGTACGCCGAGATTTGGATATCGAGCATTTTCAGCCGAAAGATTTTTATGAAGTGCTGGCGTGGATCAATCCGGAAGATCAGGCTGAAAAAACATCGGAAAAATCGACCGCACTTTTCAGCGCATTATGGCAGCCAAGCAAGGCATGTGAAGATTATCAAGATGAAGACGGGCGTGTGCTTTCCAAAGCCTTGGCTGAGAATGTGGTAAAACGTATTACTGATCAGCCGGCGGAGGTGACGGATTATAAAGATGTGCTAGATAAAGAAACCGCCCCCTTGCCTTACTCTTTATCCGCTTTACAAATTGATGCGGCGAAACGCTTTGGTATGTCTGCTCAAGCGGTATTGGACACCTGTCAGCGATTGTATGAAACCCACCGCTTGATTACTTATCCTCGTTCTGATAATCGTTATTTGCCGGAGGAGCATTTTGCCGAACGTCACCAAGTATTGAAGGCAATTTCTGTTCATAGTGAAACCTATCAAACATTGCCAAGTGTGGTGGATACAAACCAAAAAAATCGTTGCTGGAATGATAAAAAAGTGGAAGCGCACCACGCAATCATTCCTACTGTGAAAAGCCGTTCGGCGAATTTAACTCATGACGAACGTCATATTTATGATCTCATTGCTCGGCAATATTTAATGCAATTTTGTCCTGATGCGGAATATCGTAAAAGCAAGATTACATTGAATATTGCCGGTGGCACCTTTATTGCACAAGCTCGAAATCTACAAGTGGCAGGCTGGAAAGCACTACTTGGCAAAGAAGACGATACGGAAAATCAAGAACCGTTATTGCCGATTGTGAAGAAAGGGCAGGTTTTGTATTGTGAACGTGGGGAAGTGATTAGCAAAAAAACACAACCGCCAAAACCTTTTACTGATGCAACCTTGCTTTCAGCGATGACGGGGATTGCCCGTTTTGTTCAAGACAAAGAATTGAAAAAAATTCTGCGGGAAACCGATGGGTTAGGTACGGAAGCAACCCGAGCCGGTATTATTGAATTACTCTTTAAACGCGGCTTTTTAACTAAAAAAGGGCGTAATATTCATAGTACGGAAACAGGGAGAATATTGATTCAGGCCTTGCCGGATATCGCCACCCAACCGGATATGACGGCACATTGGGAAGCACAGCTTACAGATATTAGCCAAAAACAAGCCACCTACCAACAATTTATGTATGGAGTGAATCAAATGTTGCCGGATTTGGTTCATTTTGTTGATTTCAATGCCTTGAAGCAGTTAAGCCAAATCAGCCAAACATTAGAAAAGCCGAGAAAAAGAGCGGTCAAAAAATGAAATAATTTCATATCGGAAAATAAGTTGGTTAAAGTTGATACAGTCGAGCAATAAATAAGAAAAAAAACTTGCGAAAAAGATGAAATGTTTATATTATTCGCCCCAGTTTTCTTGCGTAATACGCAATTTAGAGTAGAAAAAATGTATCAGGTTCTTTTGTTTATTTATGTTGTTGTCGCCATTGCATTGATCGGGTTTATTCTCGTTCAACAAGGTAAAGGTGCAAATGCGGGTGCCTCTTTTGGTGGTGGCGCATCTGGCACAATGTTTGGCTCAGCAGGTGCAGGCAACTTTTTAACCCGTACCAGTGCAATTTTAGCAACGGCATTTTTTGTTATTGCGCTCGTGTTGGGCAACTTAAACTCTCATCGTGCCAATGTAGAGAAAGGTGCGTTTGATGATTTATCAAAAACTGCGGAGCAAGTTCAGCAACAACTGTCTTCCCCTGCAGTAGAAAATAAGAATAACGATATTCCGCAATAAATTAAAATAGATAAAATTTAACGCTCTGGTGGTGGAATTGGTAGACACGCTATCTTGAGGGGGTAGTGACCACAGGTCGTGCGAGTTCAAGTCTCGCCCAGAGCACCAAGACACTTTTCAAAGCCTTTCGTAACATCTCGAAAGGCTTTTTTACATTAGTTAAATTTAGTCAGAATTTATCAGTTTTATTTTTTTACTAATCAGGAGAAACTTATGAACTTCCCCAAAATTGCTGAACAAGTGATAGAAAAATTGGGTGGTAAAAGTAATATTGCCACAGCGGCGCATTGTGCAACGCGCTTGCGTATCGTTTTAAACGATGAAAGCAAAGTGGATAAAGAAGGTATTGATAATATTGAGGGCGTAAAAGGACAGTTTTCCGTTGCCGGTCAATATCAGATTATCTTCGGTTCAGGTACGGTGAATAACGTTCACGTAGAGCTGACCAAACAGCTTGGTATTGGTGATGTCAGTAAAGCTGAGGTTGCGGAGGCTGCAGTCGGTAATCAAGGTTTATTACAACGCTTGGTGAAAGGTTTGGCGGATATTTTCGTACCGATTATTCCTGCGATTGTGGCAGGCGGTTTGTTGATGGGTATTCACTCCATGCTAACCTCTGTCGGTTTCTTTTGGGAAGGGCATTCGGTTGTAAGTAAATATCCTGAAGTTTCTGATTTAGTCGATTTCATCAATACGATAGCCAATGCTCCTTTTGTCTTTTTACCTGTCTTGCTAGGATTTTCCGCTACGCGTAAATTTGGTGGTAATCCATTCTTAGGGGCGGCTTTAGGCATGCTCTTGGTTCATCCGGCTTTGGCTGATGGGTGGAACTATGCGAAAACCTTAATGGAAGGCAATATTCAATATTGGAATGTGTTTGGGCTCGAAATTGAGAAAGTCGGTTATCAAGGAACCGTGATTCCAACCATTATTTCAGCTTGGGTGTTAGCAACGCTGGAAAAAACATTTCGTAAGTTTGTGCCTTCTTATCTAGATAATCTTGTTACACCATTATGCTCGCTCTTTATTGCCGGTTTCTTGGCATTCACCGTGATCGGTCCGTTTGGTCGTGAGGCGGGGTCATTAATTTCAGCCGGTTTGACATGGTTGTATGACACTCTTGGTTTTGTGGGTGGTGCGATTTTCGGTACGTTCTATGCACCGATTGTTATCACCGGTATGCATCAAACTTTTATTGCGGTAGAAACCCAACTATTAGCTGATGTCGCACACACAGGCGGTACGTTTATTTTCCCAATTGCAGCCATGTCTAACATTGCACAAGGGGCTGCTTGTTTAGGGGTTGCTTTGGCATTAAAAGATCCAAAAGTGCGTGGTTTGGCCGTGCCTTCAGGGGTTTCTGCCTTATTAGGGATTACCGAGCCGGCAATGTTCGGTGTGAACTTACGTTATCGTCAAGCGTTTTTTGCGGCAATGATTGGTTCTGGCTTGGCAAGTGCTTTCATCGCATTTTTCAATGTAAAAGCTATTGCGTTAGGTGCAGCCGGTTTCTTGGGTGTTCCATCAATCAAACCGGATAGCCTTGCGATGTACAGCATGGGTATGGCAATTTCTTTTATCGTGGCATTTAGCCTCTCTTTTGTGATGGTAAAACGTGCTGACGTGAAAGCTTAATTTCTAACAAAAAGTGCGGTCGAAATTATTCACAAACTCGCTTACTCGTTTGTTCCCCCCTATCGGGGCTGTTGGCAAAGCCAACGTTCAAAAAACGTTGTTTTTTGTGACCGCACTTTTTAATCTAGCTGTTTTAAATAATTTATTCCTAGATTTCTCATTTGCCTGATAATCCATTGCTGTTTTTTACGTACCAATGCACTCGGCTTTTTGACTTTATAAATGATGGGATTCGGCAAAACGGCTGCCAGTAATGCTGCTTCGGATTGTGTCAAATTTTTTGCTGATTTATTAAAATAAAAACGGCTTGCGGCTTCAATGCCAAAAATTCCTTCGCCAAATTCTGTAATATTTAAGTAGATTTCTAAAATCCGTTTTTTTGACCAGCTCAGTTCTAATAACGCTGTGGCAGGTACTTCTAATCCTTTACGTAGCCAACTTTGTCCGTGCCACAGCATTAAATTTTTGGCGGTTTGTTGGGAAATAGTAGAACCACCCCGAATTTTGCGCGTTGATTTTCCGTTATGTTTGAATGCTTTTTGAATGGCTGTGAAATCAAAACCGTAATGAGAGGGGAATTTTTGATCTTCCGCTGCAATGACGGCAAGTTGCATATGTGGCGAAATTTTCTCAAGGCTCACCCAAGTCGATTTTGCCCAATAATGGAAATTTCCTTGTAACCAATGTCCGACTTGCTGTTGAGCCATATAAGAAGAAAAAGGCACGGGAACAAAGCGAAAAAGTAGGACAAAAGCAAAAATGGCGAGGAAAAATCGGATTGCTATGCGCTGCCAATTTTTCTTCCACCATTTGGGACTCAATAACCGCAAAAGTGCGGTTAAAATTTGCTTAGTTTTTTTCAACGTCGTCAAGATGTTGTTTTACCCATTCTATAAAATTCGGATCCATGGTTTTGATCATATTTGAACCGCGTGTAATGGTGGCGGCACTGGTATTCAGATTTTGTTGGATTTCACGTTGAGATAAATTTTTATCTAATAGCTGTGAGACAATTTGTAAGCGTAAGCCCACGGCATCGCGTTCGTCAGCAGTGAGAAGCAAGGTTAAAAAATCTTGTGCTTTGCCTTGTTCAAAAGCTGTTTGTAGCATGGTAAGAAAAGCGTTCCATTGATCTAAATTGCGACTGATATACATAATTATCATCCTATACTATTAAACTAGTGCGCTTAGTATAGCCGATCAAATTCTTCTTGGCTAAAGGTTTGTGGATTTTCTTGATGTTGTAATAGTTGGTAGTAAAAATCATAGGCTAGCACATTCTGCACATAACCACGGGTTTCAAAAAAGGGAATTGAGGCGATGAATTCATCCATTGCTAATTTTCCTCCTGCTCTTGCCAGCCATTTTTCCACCCGATTTGCTCCGGCGTTGTAAGCGGCGGCAATGAGAATGCGATTATTCGGGTATTTTATATTCAGCTCATTTAAGTGTGCCGTACCAAGCAAAATATTATTGAACGGTTTGAATAAATCGTTTTCCGCTTGATAAGGTAATTGATTATTATCGGCGGTTGCCTTGGCAGTGTTTGGTAAAAGCTGCATTAATCCTCGAGCATTAGCGGAAGATTGCGCCATTGGATTCCATGCACTTTCTTGACGGGCTATTGCCATAGCAAAGGTTTTAGTTACGGAGTTGTCAATTTTTGCGGGAAGAGGCATTAAAGCAATATCAAAATAATTTTGATAGGCATTTGGTAGGCGCAATGCAATATGATTCCACGCTTTAGCGATGATCGAACCGTCCACACCCAAATCAAACCATCCTTGCTGATTGGCATATTCACTCAAAGCAATTTGTTTAGCTTGTTTTGAGTCGCCGGAAAGACTTTCAAGTAAAAAACGCCAACGTTGTTTGGCTGCACCGAGACGATCTAATTGACGAAGTTCGGCAATTTCATTTAGTGTGGTACGGTGACTCTCGATAAGTGCGAGTTTCGTTTTTTTATTTAACGTGGATTGAGGCAATTCAATACGATAGTCAGCACCACGATTTTGAGGGTTGAGCATGGCTTTGGCTAACATCGGATAAAATCCCCGCTCTTTGGAAAGTGCGGTTAAAATTTCTTGTGTTTTTTGTTGATCGCTTTTTGCCAGCCAATAACGCCATTCCTGTTTTTCCTTTCCTTCTTTTGAAAGGGCATTAAGCCAAGGTATCAGATCGGTTTTTTGCCAAATTGCCATTCGCAAACGGCGTTCAACAAGATTATCAGCCTTTAACGCCAAGATTTCAGCATCACGCCATTGTTGAAAATGTAGTGTTTCATTATCAAAAAAACGACTAATAAAAGCGATTTTCCAGTGACGAATTTGAGTATCGCTGAGTTGCCAGTTTTTTGCCCATTGTAAATAGAGAGTAAAATCCGGATTATCCATATTTTCAGGAAGAGTACGTAAATAACGTGAAAAGCCTTGGATGATGGCAAATTGGCGACGAATTTTACCCTTTTCACTATCAGGCAATGTCTCCGCAAATTTTTTTAAATTCACCGGATTTTTTAGTAAATCGGTATAGTCTTGTAGGTCTGCCAAAATTATTGGATCTTCTTTTATATTATCAAGATTATCCAATTCTCCCGCCAGTAATGCTAAGCCTTTTCCATCATTTTGAGCGAATAAATTTTCCGCTTTTTGATAAATTTTGTCTGCCGTTCTGCCACCATTGGCATACCATTTTTTCCATAGGTCGGAGTTATTGGTCAGTTCACCATTATTGAGCCAAAGTGTTTCAAAACGGTTCAAAATATCCGCTTCTTGAGCCTGTTGATGATTTTTATTTGATTCTGATGATTTTTGAATGAGCTGATATTCCTTACCTAATACGGCAATTTGCATTTCCACCCCATTTGGGGTAATCTTTTTGGCGTAATCCACGAATTGTTCGGAATCACTGTTATTAAGTAAGGTAAGAATGTTTTGTTCCAAACGGGAACGGAGAAAATGATGGGGATAGTGAGCAACATAATCCTCTATCTCTTTTTTTAGCGTCATTACTTCTGTTGAAGGCGTGTTTTGCGTTACCGATTTTATTTGACTGTCAAAGTAGGCAAACCAAGCATCAGTTTGCAGTGGATAGCCTTCCAAGGAATGAATTAATGATAGAAAAAACGCTCGATTTTCAAAAACACGATTATTTTTAACCGCACTTTTCAATAGGTTTTCAAATTGTAAGAAAGTTGCCCGTTGATTAAGGCGTTTCAACTCGGTATTCTGTTGGTTCTGCTGCCATTTTAACTGTTCTTCTGCGAGATTAATGGTTGGCATGCTTTTCGACTTATCTGCATTTGTATTTGCTCTGATAGGCTGAGAAAGTGCGGTTAATATTGCAAGAGAAATAAGAGGGAGTTTTTTCATACTATTCCTGTGAGATAAGAATTTATCGATATTATGTAGCAGTTGCACAAAGCTGGTTTGGGGTACATTTCGTGAAATTTCTGTTTTTGTGAATTTACTACATAATACCGGAAATTATTCCTTGTTAGGTTGAATTGGTTTAACAGTATAGGCGGTTAAACTTATATGCTCCAATTAACAAAAAAGCGAATCTTTAGATCCGCTTTTTCATATATTAGTTCCCTTAGAAAACTTTTTTAAAGGGTTTTACTGTGACTTCGCCATAAACACCTGCGGCTACATAGGGATCTTGTGCCGCCCAATCTTTTGCGGCGAGTAAGCTGTCAAATTGAGCAATCACGGTCGAACCGGTGAATCCTGCATCGCCGGGGTTTTCATCGTCAATCGCCGGATTAGGGCCGGCAGTAAGTAAACGATCTTCGGCTTGTAGTTGTTTTAAACGGGCTAAATGTTGTTCACGAACGGCAAGGCGTTTTTCAAGCGTGCCGGGAATATCTTGGGCAATAATAACGTAATACATGGTTTCTCCTTTAAGTATTTTTAGTTTGTTGATTCTCATATTCTTGAATCAATGCGAGAGCTTTTTCTAGCTCCTCATTGCCTTCCCGTGGAATTGCGCGGGATTTTCCTTTGTTATCCACAGCAACGAAGGTAAACACCGCATCGGTTACGCAATAGCGTTCGCCAATCGGTTCACTGGCAACTTTTTTCACCCAGACTTCTACTTTAATTTGAATGGAAGAACGTCCGATTTTTAGGCATTGACCGTAGCAGCACACCACATCACCCACTGCAATAGGTTTGATGAAATTCATACTTTCTACGGCAACGGTAACGACCCGCCCATGTGCGATTTCTTTGGCTAAAATGGCACCGCCCATATCCATTTGCGACATTATCCAACCGCCAAAAATATCACCGTTTGCATTGGTGTCGGATGGCATTGCAAGCGTACGTAGTAGGAGTACGCCCTTTGATTGACGACCGTTTTTATCAATAAAATTTGAGGACATTAGTTCTCTCCGTCTTTATGGTTATTTTGTTCATCTTTGGGTAAAAATTTGTAAATGTAAGCGCCGGAAATGATGGTGGCAATCAGTGTCATTCCGATTAAACCGAAGGATTTAAAATCAACCCAAGCCTCTTCCGACATATTGTGACTAATATAAATATTCACCAACATACAAATAATAAAGAAAATTGCCCAGCCGAGATTGAGTGTATTCCAAGCCTGATCCGGCAGCTTAATTTCTTTACCCAGCAATTTTTTCATCAAAGGTGTTTTAAATTGAAATTGTGCTACAAGCAATATGATGGCAAAAAGTGCATTTACAATGGTGACTTTCCATTGCAAATAGCGTAACTCGTTGAAATAAGCGGTTAAAAGACCGAAGAAAACGACCGCACCAGCCATGATTTTTTGTTGTTTTTCAACCGTGCCGTATTTCCATTTTAAGATCACCATTTGCACAAGGGTGGCGATGACTAAGACGATTGCCGCATCACGTACGCCGCTCAATTTATAAGTGATAAAAAATAAAATCAGTGGAATAAATTCAAGTAGTTGTTTCACTTATGACTCCTTCATAAATAAGCTGTAAAAACGATAGGTCACAACCTGCATTAATATATTTAGTAGTGAAGCAAAGGCACTGACCACAAGTATAAAAATTATATTGTTGGATAGGGTCGTGAGCTGAAAAATTAATGTTGGTACAACAAAATACATTAATAGAGCATAAATAAACAATGCCCCTTTTTGGTTTCGCCCTTGTAGCCAAATTTTTTGCAGGCTTTGTCCGATGCCATCCTGTGTCGTTAAGTAGTGGGTTGTCGATAAATTTAGACGAATAAAAAACCAAATGCCGACAAAAATCGCTACAAGTGAAATTATTGAGGGTGAGCTTTTGGTGAGTGCTGCAGCGCCGATTTCAAATAAACCAAGCGATATAGGAATAACAATAATAAGCTCAAGGAGCACGACACCGATAAAACGTGAGAGTGTTGCGCTGAAAGTTTGTCCTAAAGTGAGGTAATTTTGTTGGCTGATTTTATGGATTGTCATCAATCCCCAAGCACTTACAAAGGTTGTAGTTAATTGTGTGATAGAAAATGAAGTAAGAAAACCGATGACATCAATATTTGTCATATCAGATAAAGTTTTCATACCGCTTAAGGCTTCTTGAGAAGTAAATGACGGGCTTAACAATAGGTTTAAAACCTGTACCATTAATAGGATTGATACAAGTTGAAACATAGTTTTTTTCTGATTGCGGAAAAAATTCCAACTATCTTGTAAAATCTGTGTAAAGTTGATATTCATTCAAGCCTCTCTTTTTCAAAATGAGGCGATTATACCTTGTTTATACTACTATGCCATTTATCTTCTGTAAAAATTTACTTTTGGGTGAAGGATAGAATTTGTGATTTCAGGTTTTTAAACTAAAAATTAAAATAATTTTATTAAATGTTTAAAAGCTTGAATTAGATCACAGAATTTATACTCAATATGGAGTATATTACAAGCCGAAAATAACCATAGTCATTTTATGGTTATAAATTAAACATTATACTTAAGGAGTTCAATATGAAAAAAACTGCATTAGCATTAGGTTTAACCGCAGCATTATTTGCCGGTGTAGCAAATGCTCACCAAGCCGGAGATGTTATTTTACGTGCCGGTGGTGTGTTTGTGTCAGCAAATTCTGAATCTACAACTAAAACTAATACGCAGGTTAATTTAGAAGTGAGTGACAATGCTCAATTGGGTTTAACCGGTACTTATATGTTCACTGATAATATTGGTTTAGAGTTGTTAGCTGCAACACCTTTCTCACACAAAGTGAGTGCGAATGTACCAGCATTAGGTGCGGCTTCAAATCTTGGTGATGTAGTGAAAGTAAAACAATTACCGCCAAGTTTATATTTACAGTATTATTTCTTAGATAAAGATGCAGGTTCTCGTCCATACCTTGGGGCAGGTTTAAACTATACGCGTTTCTTTAATGCAAAATCAACAAATCCGTTAATTACTGATGTTAATGTGAAAAAACATTCTTTTGCACCTGTTGTCAATGCGGGTATTGATATTAAATTAACGGATAATTTATATTGGAATACTGCAATGTGGTACACCCGCATTAAAACTACCGCTAAATTTAAAGTTCCAGCTGTAACAGCGGGTTATGAACACGAAGTGAAACTAAAACTTGATCCGTTTGTGTTCTTCACCGGTTTAGCATATCGTTTCTAATTATCAATTGTCCTCTATTCAACAAGAAAGCGATGAATGATTTCATCGCTTTTTTTATTCGTCACTGGCATAACCTTGCTCAGATAATGGCTTTCCGTCTAAATAGGCAATACCTTCTTTTAAGGTTAAACGATCTTCAATAAACCATTTAACCGCCATAGGGTAAATACGATATTCTTGCTCTCTTGTGCGTAATTCAATGTCTTCCACATTATCATCTGGGAAAATAGGCACTTTGGCTTGTAAGATGATTGCGCCTCCATCGACTTCTTCATTCACAAAATGAACCGTCGTACCGTGTTCGGTATCTCCTGCCTCTAGAGCCCGTTGATAAGTGTTGAGACCTGCATATTTAGGAAGTAGAGAAGGGTGAATATTTAAAATTTTTCCTTGGAAACGTTGAGTAAATTCAGGCGTCAAAATTTTCATATAGCCGGCAAGCACAATGAGATCAACCTCAAAACTTTCTAAATAATCGCCAATTTTGCGATCCATCTCTTGATTGTTAGTAAAATTTTGACGTAAAAAAACACCCGTAGGAATGACCGCACTTTTTGCCCGTTCAAGCCCAAAGGCATCACTTTTATTACTGACCACACAGGCAATTTTAGCGGAGATAAAGCCTTTTTCACAAGCATCAATGATAGCTTGTAGATTATTTCCTTGTCCTGAAATCAGAACGGCAATTTTTTTCATAAAGATCCTAAAATATTGAGAAAAGTAAAGGCGAACTTTCATTCGCCTTAAAGGGAGTTATTGAATTACAACTTGCTCTTCGCCATCTGTTGCCTGTTCAATATGTCCGATCAGCCATGCATTTTCACCGGCTTGTTTTAAAAGTGCCAATGCGGTTTCCACTTGATTTTGTGGAAGAGCAATCACCATCCCCACGCCGCAGTTAAAGGTACGATACATTTCATAAGTGGAAATATTACCTTGTTCTTGCAGCCATTTGAAAATTGGTTGCCACTCCCAACTTTTTTCATCAATGACTGCTTTGGTATTTTTGGGTAATACACGTGGAATGTTTTCCCAAAAACCACCACCGGTGAGATGAGCGATAGCATGAACATCCGTTTGTTTAATCAGGGATAAAATAGATTTCACATAAATTTTAGTCGGCGCAAGCACTTGTTCGCTTAATGGTTTACCGGCTAATTGTTCTGTTGCCGGATTGACACCGGAAACCTCAATTACTTTACGGATTAAAGAATAACCGTTTGAATGAGGCCCGCTTGAACCTAGGGCAATTAAGGCATCACCGCTACGAACTTGATTGCCGTCAATGATTTCGGATTTTTCTACTACGCCAACACAGAAACCGGCTAAATCATAATCACCCTCATGGTACATCCCCGGCATTTCTGCGGTTTCACCACCGACTAACGCACAGCCTGATTGTACGCAACCTTCCGCAATGCCTTTCACCACATCCGCTGCCACATCGACTTCTAATTTTCCGGTCGCATAATAATCTAAGAAAAACAACGGTTCGGCACCTTGTACGACCAAATCATTTACGCACATTGCGACTAAATCGATACCAATGGTATCGTGTTTCTTCAAATCAATGGCTAAGCGTAATTTTGTACCGACACCGTCAGTGCCTGAAACCAAAATAGGCTCTTTATATTTGCTTGGAATGGCGCATAATGCGCCGAATCCGCCCAAGCCACCAATCACTTCCGGACGTGTAGTGCGTTTGACATGTGGTTTGATTCGTTCGACAAGCTCATTGCCTGCATTAATATCGACGCCGGCATCTTTGTAACTTAATGATGGTTTGCTCACAATGTTTTTCCCATGTTAATTAAATGAAAAATCAGCGCGGATTGTATCAGTTTAGGCAAACGTTTGCGATAAATTTTATATGAAAAAAAGACCGCACTTTATAACTTTAATAAAAGTGCGGTCTCATTGAATACCGTTTTTAGCGATTCGCTAATTCAAAGATCATGGCTTCGGCTTGGCAACTAAAGGTAAAACTTGCATTTAATTGTACGCCACCTTCAACAGGCGATATTTCACTCACAATTTCACAAGGATCACTTTCTGTTTTACGTGCCTTTTCCGTGAGACTGGCGAGGGTTTGTTCCGCCTCTGCTTGGGTTGCATAAATTTGCTCAATATTAACGGTGCGCTCGGAACCGTCGATAATGGCTCCCACATCTACACAACTACAAGTCAATGATTCTTCTGCTTTGCATTTTACGGTCATATTTTGTCCTTATTTTGAAATTAAATTGGCGTCATTTTAGCACTTTTAAAAAGTAGATGAAAATTCACCGCACTTTAAATAGAAATCTTCACTGGTCGGAACTCTATAAAAATAAACAAAATGAATTTGCGCTCTAATAAATAGCGTTTTAGAATCTCACGGATTTTATTTTTATATAAATTATAAATAACAAAAGGTTCCCAATGAAAAAATTTAATCAATCTTTATTAACAACAGCAATGTTGCTTGCTGCCGGTGGTGCAAATGCCGCAGCGTTCCAATTAGCTGAAATTTCCACATCCGGTTTAGGGCGTGCCTATGCTGGTGAGGCTGCGATAGCGGATAATGCCTCTGTGGTGGCAACAAATCCGGCGTTGATGACGTTATTTAAACGTTCGGAAATTTCTTTTGGTGGTGTTTATGTTGATGCAAAGGTTAATTTAAAAGGAGAATTTACGTCAAATTCGCCACAAATTAGTAGATTATTGGTGAATAAAAACGCAGATCAAAATAGTGTTGTGCCTTCAGCCTTTGTTCCAAACGCTTATTTTGTTTATCCGATTAACGAGAAATTTTCTGTTGGTGGAGGAATGAATGTTCCTTTTGGCTTAAAAACGGAATTTGATTCACATTATAGTGCGGGTGTGTTTGGTGGAAAAACAGATTTAGCGGCGATTAATTTAAATCTTAGTGGTGCTTATCGTATTTCAGAAGGCTTGAGTTTCGGTTTAGGTATTAACGCACTCTATACCAAAGCAAAATTGGAACGAACAGCCGGTGTTGGCGCAGATTTAGTTAATGCTCGGGCTAGTGCACAAGCGAGTGCTCAAGCGGGTCAGCCTGTAAATGTAAAAGTGCTGGATAGCAGTGATGTAGTGACCCGTTTACAAGATAATGGATGGGGATTCGGTTGGAATGCCGGCTTGGTCTATGAATTTAATGAACGCAACCGTTTAGGGGTGGCTTATCATTCTCCGATTACTGTGAGTTATAAAGATAATACCGCTTTCAATCGTAACTTAAAGCGTGCAGACACAGCAGAATTGGATCTTGATTTACCGGGCTATTGGGAAATTTCCGGTTATCATAAAGTGACGGATAAATTTGCGTTCCACTATAGCTATAAATATACCGATTGGAAACGTTTTAAAGAGCTGAAAGCGACCTATAATAGCGATGGTGCAGAGGCTTTACAAAAAGATGAATATTTCCGTGGTAATTCCCGTATTGCCCTAGGGGTTTCCTATGATGCGACGAATAAGCTAACTTTACGTACCGGTATTGCTTATGATGAAACGGCTGCAGATCAATATCACTCTGCCTCGATACCTGATACGGATCGGACTTGGTATAGTTTAGGCGCGACCTATAAAGTGACGCCTGATTTATCAATTGATGTTGCCTATGCTCATTTAAAAGGTAAGAAAATAACATTTAAGGAGCAGCAAGAAAATATTCCTTTTGCCGTGAATTATACGAGTAAATCCACAGCCAACCTTTACGGTTTAAATGTAAATTATCGTTTCTAATCAGCAAAAAATTCCGCATAATAAAGCGTACTTCGGTACGCTTTTTTTATGTTAAAAAATGAGGCAGAAAATGACCGCACTTTATTACACTTATTATCCTTCCCCGGTGGGGAAACTTTTGATTCTATCTGATGGTGAACACATAACTCATATTGATTTTGAAAAAGAGCAGTTCGAACCAAACCCTAAATGGATTGAAAAAAGTGAGCTTCCTCTTTTTCAAAAAGTGCGGTCAGCTTTTGAGCGTTATTTTAAGGGAGAGGCAGAAAGTTTTTCGGATATTCCCTTGAAAACGGAGGGAACACCATTTCAACAAGCCATTTGGCAGGCATTACGGCAAATTGGTTATGGTGAAATCTCGAGTTATGGAGAATTGGCAAAAATGATTGATAATCCCAAAGCAGTGCGAGCCGTGGGGGGCGCAGTGGGAAGCAACCCGATTAGTATTATCATTCCATGCCACCGTATTTTAGGCAAAAATAAAACGCTCACCGGTTTTGGTGGTGGGCTAGCAGCGAAACGTTTTTTGCTCCAATTAGAAAATATTCCTTATATTGATAAAGGAACGGAAGATACTAAACCTCGTTTTTTCAAAAAATATCGCGAATGATTCCGCAAACATTAACGCAACTTCTTGAGCGCGCACAAGCTATCGCTGGATTAAGTTTTGGTGAACTTGCCGATGATCTTGGCATTCTGGCTCCCCCTGATTTAAAACGTGATAAAGGCTGGGTGGGAATGCTTTTGGAAACGGCATTAGGTGCCAGTGCTGGTAGTAAAGCCGAGCAAGATTTTGCCCATCTTGGTGTAGAGCTCAAAACCCTTCCTATTAATGAACAAGGCTTTCCGTTGGAAACCACCTTTGTCAGCCTTGCACCTCTGGTACAAAATTCCGGTGTGCAGTGGGAAAATTCTCACGTTCGTCATAAATTATCTTGTGTGCTTTGGATCCCTGTTGAAGGGTGCCGACATATTGCTCTGCGTGATCGCCATATCGGTTCACCGATTTTATGGCAGCCCAGCCCGGAACAAGAACGCCAATTAAAGCAAGATTGGGAAGAATTGATGGAATATATCACTTTGGGAAGGCTGAATGAAATTACTGCCCGTATTGGGGAAGTGATGCAGTTACGACCAAAAGGTGCAAATAGCAAAGCGATAACCAAAGGGATTGGAAAAAATGGCGAAGTGGTGGAAACATTGCCGTTGGGATTTTATTTGCGGAAGGAGTTTACAGCAGGGATCTTAAGGGATTTTTTAGGTAATTAGATTTCAAAAAAGAAAACAAAAAAGGCTCCCATCACAGAAGCCTAATTTTCGATCTCTAACCTTTTTACGCCACCTGAGTAAAAAAGTCCCTCAATCCGATTAATACATTGTTCACTGCCACAGTAGCCAAAATTAATCCCATTACACGGCTGATAATTGCTGCGCCGGAGTTTCCAATAAAGTGCTGAATGCGATTGGCGGCAAGTAATAAAATATAGGTGATTAATAATACCGCTAACATAATTCCGGCGGTAATAAATTGTTCGGTAAAATTAAAACGATGGTTGTCTGTTAAAAGCACTATCGCCATCATCGCACCCGGTGAGGCAATAGAGGGCACTGCAAGTGGGTAAACGGCAATTTCGGTGATATTTACTCTCATTTTAATTTCTTGTTCAGGTTTGCTTTCACCAAAAATCATTGTTAAAGCAAAGAGGAAAAGGACTAATCCCCCTGCGATTTGGAAAGCCGGAAGAGGAACTTGCATGGCTTCAAAGAGAATTTGTCCGCCAACTAAAAAGAAAAGTAGAATACCGGCAGAAATAATCACTGCGTTACGTGCAATTTTTCGGCGTTCTTCAAGGGAAAAACCAATAGTTTTAGAAAGATAAACGGGAATCGAGCCAATGGGGTCAATTACAGCCCAAAGTACAACAAATTGAACAATCAAAGAATCAAACATTTATTTTCCTTTATGTTATAAAAATATAAGCCTGAGTTATTTTATCAGATAAAAAGTATAAAGTGCGGTAAGTTTTGGCTATTTTTCGGAATGTTCAAAAACTTTGAAAAAACCGACCGCACTTTGTAATTTGTCACCATAAAAAATAAGTGGAATGCGGTTGCGTTGCCAGGGGGGAACCCCCAGTTTTTGCCATATTTTCTTGATCTCTTCCCTTGGGCGTTTCGGGTGGTATTTGATTTTTCCTGAATAGCCGAAGCGGATTTGAATCGGTAAATCAGTGGGCGGTAATTCAATGGAATATTGTTGCCAAGAAAAAATAAAGTGCATAGGGGTGCGTTGCAAATAAAGTCCGCCAAGATTATCTGGAAGCAAAATGTGGTTATCTTGCATTTCAAGACAAGCCCCCGTTACATCCAAAAAATCCGCGGTGAGATACAAACAGAATTGATAACGGCGGACAATCTGTTTTCCTAAATGAAACTGTGGATTGGCTTCTTTTTTAGCTAAAACCACGTCATTTATCAGTTGTTCGAGTTGGCGTTTACTTGGCATTTCCCATTGATTTAGAGAAAACCACATTCGCAAAAGTGCGGTCTGTTTTGCTGGCGAATATTGACTGAAATGGCGGAGTTGAAATTCCGTTGGTGTTTGGCAATGCTCAAGAAAACAGTCTTGTAGTAACTCATTAATCAGTTGTTGTTGCTCAAAACAATGTTGTGCAGAGCGTTGAACGGTGCGATCAAAATGTGTCCAACGTTCACGGACTTTTGGCAGAATTTCATTACGTAAAAAATTGCGTTCATAACGGTTATCATCGTTACTTTCATCATAAATCCAAGTCAAATTTTCAGTTTGTGCATAGTGTTCTAATTGTTCTCGAGTAAAAGAAAGCAATGGACGAAAAATATTCATACCAAATAATTCGCTTTGGGGTTGCATCGCCCCTAAACCTTGTAAACCACTGCCACGTTTTAGTGCAAGGAAAAAGGTTTCCGTTTGATCATTTAAATGGTGAGCGGTGGCGAGAGTTTCGTTGGGTTGAATATGATACTGAATAGCCTGATAACGGGCCTCACGCGCCCCTGCCTCAATACCCTTAGTTTGATCCACCTGAACATATTCAATAATTAACGGAATATGAAATTGATCACATAAAGATTGACAATGTTCAACCCAACTATCGGCATTAGGGCTTAACCCATGGTGGATATGAATGGCGCGAAGATGAAAGTGCGGTCGATTTTGACGGTGTTTTGCAAATAAAGAAAGAAGAGCAGTCGAATCCAAACCACCGCTCAAGGCGATAAGATAGTGTTGAGCGGTGGTTTGTTTAAGTTGTTGTTCAAAAGCCGAAAACAAATCCATTAGGCGATTTTTTCTGCTTTGTATTGAGCGGTCGGATTGAGAATTTCAAAACGTGCTGCAATGGTTTGTAGTTCGTAAGAATTGAGTTCAAAGGTAGTTTTCATCACGCCCGCCACTTCATTATTCATTGCTTCAAAGGCTTCCACATCCGATTTTCCATTGAGTAAATTCGCTAAGAATGTACCGGCGATTAAATCACCCACTCCCACCGGTTCAAAGTTGAATTGATAAAGCGGGCGGCTTAAATGCCAAATGCCTTCTGCTGTTGCCATAATGATTTCAAAGGTGTCCGGATCATTGATTTTTCCTACTTTGCCTAGATGTTTCACAAGGACTTTTTTCACGCCTTTATCCAATAAGGCTCGCACTGCTTTTAATACATCGTCAAAAGAATTGATTGGAAAATCGCTGAGTTGGCGTAGCTCATTAAGGTTTGGAGTCATAATATCCGCAATGGGAATGGCTTTTTCAATGAGTGCTTCGCGAACACCATTTGCCACCACACAAATTTTTTCCGGATTTGGCATCACAGGATCGCATAAATAAATTGCATTTGGGTTGTGTTTTTTAATTTGTTCTAAGGTATACAGGATTTGATCTACTTGTTCCGGTGAGCCTAAATAACCTGAAAGCAAAGCATCACACTCTTGTAATTTTTCGATATTATCCAAGCCGGTGACGATTTCACGGATTTGCTCTTGTGGAATCACCATACCCGTCCATTTTCCGTATTGTGTGTGGTTAGAAAATTGCACGGTATTGAGTGCCCATACATCTACTCCTAATAATTGCATTGGAAAAGTGGCAGATTTATTGCCGGCAAAGCCATATACTACGTGGGATTGGATGGAAAGTACATTTTTCATATTTATCTCCTTTTTATTAATGTGATTTTCCGTATATCGAATCCAAAATTGATTCGTAAGATGGGTGAACCGTTGTTTGACGTGCTTCTAAAATAATATTCAATAATTTTTCACGAAAAAAGAGCGAAAAATAACCGCTCTTTTTTTTAACTCACTTAGCAATAGCCATAAGACATTAAACGTTGGTAACGTCTGGTTAATAACTCTTCTTTATCTAAGCTATCAAGTTCAGCCAAATCTTCGCTTAATCGTTTTTTCAAATTTTCAGCCATCAAAGTATAATTACGATGTGCGCCACCTAATGGTTCCGGTACGATATTATCAATTAAATTAAGTTCTTTTAAACGTAAAGCCGTTAGCCCCATAACTTCTGCTGCGGTTGAGGCTTTTTCTGCACTTTTCCACAAAATAGAGGCACAACCTTCCGGTGAAATAACGGAGTAGGTGGAATATTGCAGCATATTTACTTTGTCGCCCACGCCGATTGCCAACGCACCGCCCGAGCCACCTTCACCGATTACGGTACAGATGACAGGAACGGATAATTGCGACATTTCACGCAAATTGCGTGCAATGGCCTCCGCTTGTCCCCGTTCTTCTGCACCAATACCGGGATAGGCGCCCGGAGTATCAATAAAAGTGATGATTGGGAGTTTAAAACGTTCCGCCATTTCCATTAAACGTAAAGCTTTGCGATAACCTTCCGGAGCGGGCATACCAAAGTTACGTTTTACTTTATCTTTAACTGTGCGACCTTTTTGATGACCGATAACCATCACAGGGCGACCGTCCAAACGTGCCAATCCGCCAACAATGGCTTTGTCATCAGCAAAAGCACGATCACCGGCAAGCTCTTCAAATTCGGTAAAAATATGTTCAATATAATCAAGGGTATAAGGTCGGTTTGGATGGCGAGCCATACGTGAAACCTGCCAAGCATCAAGGTTGGCGAAGGTTTTTTTGGTTAATTCATCGCTTTTCTTTTGTAAACGTGTAATTTCGTCTGTTAAATCAACTTTATCATTAGAGGCAGAGCGTAATGCACCGATTTTTGCTTCTAATTCGGCAATCGGCAATTCAAAATCTAAATATTCTTGGGTCATTTTCTTATCCTAAAAAACACCGTAAAAAATCCACCGCACTTTATCAAGAATTAACTGGTGGCGCAAATAGTTTTCACTGGTTGGGCGAGCTTACAAACGTGCCTTTTTTAGTAATGACAAAACAAATAAGAAGGTCGAGCAAATAACAACCGATGGGCCTGCTGCCGTGTCATAAAATGCTGAAAGTATTAATCCGCCAATAATCGAAAGCATACTTATCATAACGGCAAACCCAACCATAGATTCGGGAGTTTTGGCGAAACGGCGTGCGGTCGCTGCCGGAATGATCAGTAAGGAGGTAATAATTAGCGCGCCGACAAATTTCATACTTAGTGCAATAGTAAGGGCGGTCAAAATCATCAAAATAAAACGCATTTTTTTAATGTTTATGCCTTCCACTTGGGCGAGTTCCGGCGAAACGGTGGTAGAAAGGAGGGCTTGCCAAAAATGGAGTAACGTACCAAGTACGATTATCACACCGATAGTGATATAAATTAAATCGGTGTAATTTATCGCTAATAAATCACCGAATAAATAGCTCATCAAATCAACACGAACATTTTTTAGCAAACCGACGGTGACAACACCGAGCGATAAACAACTGTGTGCAATAATACCGAGCAAGGTATCAATGGAAAACTGAGTGTTGCTTTCCAGCCACACCATAACAATCGCCAAAATAAGGGTGAGTACGACTATCGCGATATAAGGATTGATGTGTAAGAAAATCCCCAATGCAACGCCGAGTAAAGCCGAATGAGAAAGCGTATCGCCAAAGTATGCCATTTTACGCCATACTACAAAGACCCCAAGCGGTGCGGTGATGAGGGATAATAGAATGCCGGTAAGCAGTGCCGGAAATAGAATTTCAAACATTAAGTATCCTTATTTTGACAACGATTAGCTGTGCCGTTACAGCGACAAACATCACCGTGTAAATTATGGTGATGGTTGTGGCGATGGGTGTAGAAGCCAACATTTTGTGAAAGCCGGTTGCCCCATAAACGTATAAATGTAGGGTTATTTGATAGCGTTTCCGGTGTGCCGGCACAGCAAATGTGCTGATTAATACAAATCACTTCTTTACTATCCGCCATCACAATATGTAAATCATGGGAGACCATTAATACGGCACAATTTAATTGCTGTTGGGTTTGATGAATGAGTTGATAAAGCTCTGCCTGACCGGTGATATCCACCCCTTGAGTAGGTTCGTCCAATACTAATAAATTCGGTTTGTTTAAAATCGCACGGGCGAGCAATACTCGTTGCATTTCACCACCGGAAAGTTTTTGCATATTATTTTTGCGTAAATGTGTAATCGAAAGTTGCTCAAGTGCGGTTGAAATTTCGGATGTTTTTGCCCCCTTTTTTAGGGCAAGAAAACGTTCTACCGTAAGAGGCAAACTGTGATCTAAGTAAATTTTTTGCGGTACATAGCCAATACGTACATTTTGACTATAAACGACTTCGCCTGATGTCGGTTGTTGCAGTTTTAAGAGCGTTTTTAACAATGTGGATTTCCCACCGCCATTTGGTCCAACGATGGTGATGATAGATTGGGGATAAATATTTAAATTGATATTTTGTAATGCTGTTTTTTGTTCAAATACCACATTGATATTTTTGAGTTCTATTAATGGGGAATTTGGATCACATTGAATGGAATGAATTTGCATAATGCCGCCTATGTCAAATTTAGCGGCTAACATTAGCTCATTTTGCCATCTTTCTCAAGATGTTCTCTCTTTATGGTGAATATTTCGACAACTTTTTTATGTATTTTAGGGTAGAATGAACCTCCTTTATGATTCGCAGTCTGAAGACGATATTATTTTCACTTTAGGTACTTATTCTTGCAACATGTTAAATTAGCCCGAGACAGAAGAAAAAGAAAATCCCGTATTAAAGCGGCGATTTTTTTTGTCGCATTGGCGTTAATTTTCAGCGGTGTTATGTTGGGATTGAAAGATAGTGCGGAATCGGAACCGTCGGTTCAAAGTAATCTTGAGCCAGAAATAGTGGATGACGTGCAGTATCAGCCCCTCAAACCGGAAGAAAATCTGCATACCCCGCCAGTATCTGAACAGTCACATACTGAGGATGCCACCTCTTATGATGATGAATTGCAGGCTCAAGATGATGAAGCGGAAGAAGTTAAACCGGAATTTGACGAGCTTAATGATCTTCCGCAAGATGCCCAAGATGCCTTGAGTGGTTTATTGGATGTCGCCGATCAAGCCTTACGTATTACCCATCAATTTAGTCATACTGTTGTACGTGGCGATACTTTAAAAGACGTATTAGAATTTTCAGGGTTGGAGGATGATACGGCAAAAGGATTAATCGCCTCTTATCCTGAACTTAAAAATCTTCAAGCAGGACAACAATTTTATTGGATTTTAGATAAAAATGATCAACTGGAATATTTAAACTGGCTTGTTTCTGAGAAGGAAGAGCGGATTTATGAACGTGTTGAAGAGGGAAAATTCAAACGTCAAATTTTAGAGAAACAAAGCGTTTGGAAAAAAGAAGTGCTGAAAGGGAAAGTGAGCGGATCTTTTGCAGCGAGCTTGCGTTCTTTAGGCTTAGAAGCTCGTCAAATCTCACAATTAAGTTCTGCATTACAATGGCAAGTGAGTTTGCGAAAACTCAAAAAGGATACAAAATTTTCGGTTTTGGTTTCCCGTGAATATTTGGGTGATAAATTGACCGGACAGGGGAATGTCGAAGCGATCCATATCCTTGCAGACGGTAAGAGTTATTATGCGATTCAAGCGGCAAACGGTCGTTATTATAACCAACAGGGTGAAACCCTAGGTAAGGGGTTTGCTCGTTACCCATTACAACGTCAGGCACGGGTTTCTTCTGGATTTAATCCGAATCGTCGTCATCCGGTGACCGGGCGTGTACGCCCTCATAAAGGCGTGGATTTTTCTGTGCCTCAGGGGACTCCGGTGATTGCTCCGGCAGATGCTTTAGTTGAAAAAGTCGCTTATCAAGCAGGGGGCGCGGGTCGCTATGTGGTATTGCGTCATGGGCGTGAATACCAAACGATATATATGCACTTAAGTCGCCCGTTGGTTCGGGCTGGACAAACCGTGAAAAAAGGCGAACGTATCGCCCTTTCCGGTAATACGGGTATTTCAACCGGACCTCATTTGCATTATGAGTTCCATATTAATGGGCGGGCGGTTAATCCGCTTAGCGTGAAATTACCGGGAACAAGCAGTATGGCAACTGCGGAACGTAAACAATTCCTGAGAAGAGCAAAAGAAGCAGAGCGAATGCTAAAACTATAATTCAGATTTAATTGAAAAAGTGCGGTTAAAATTAACCGCACTTTATTGAGCCTTCGATAAAAAATGCCGGTTAAGAGACGAATTAGCTGAATTGGCTTCCGTAGTGAGGTAAGTGAGAAAGAAGCAAAAAATATAGCTATTAGTATGAAAGCAAAATGAATGTCTTTGCCTTTAGTGGTCAGGAATCAATGGAGATAATCTCAAAAGAATTGAACAATGCTGTACAGAAATAAATTGAATAAAACCCCTTTCTAGGGGTTTTTTATTTGTCTGTAAAATAATCTTTACAGGTTTATGTAAACAACATATCATTAGCTCAGTTTCCATTTATTCGGATTGTTCAAAATGACGCTTAAATTTGATCCTCAGCATCCCTTCGATTGCTTTGTCACACAAAGTGAAACCATGAAAAGTTCGGTAGAAAATGCCCTGCGTTTTGCTATGTTTGATGTGCCGTTATTGATTCAAGGTGAAACCGGTACGGGGAAAGATTTATTGGCAAAAGCCTGCCACTATCAAAGTTTGCGCCGAGATAAAAAATTTATTGCGGTGAATTGTGCAGGCTTGCCTGATGAAGATGCGGAAAGTGAAATGTTTGGGCGAAAAGTGGGAAGCAGCGAGACGATCGGTTTTTTTGAATATGCCAATGAAGGTACGGTATTGTTGGATGGGATTGCAGAATTATCACTCAATCTTCAAGCCAAATTATTGCGTTTTTTAACGGACGGCTCATTCCGCCGCGTGGGGGAGGAAAAGGAGCATTATGCTAATGTGCGGGTTATCTGCACGTCTCAAGTTCCTCTCAATCGCTTAGTTGAGGAAGGTAAGGTTCGGGCAGATTTATTTCATCGTTTGAATGTGTTAGTCATCAATATACCCTCATTACGAGAGCGTATAGCGGATATTCAACCCTTGGTTGAAGGCTTTTTACAAGAAATTAGTGATGAGTTGAAAATAAAATTGCCTGTTTTCAATCAGGATTTTCTCGCTTGTTTGCAACAATATGATTGGCGAGGAAATGTTCGGGAACTTTATAACACCTTGTATCGCGCTTGTTCTTTATCGAAAGATAATCAGCTAAGCATTAAAAGTTTAAATCTCACTTTACCGCAAAGTGCGGTCATTTCTGTTGATGAATTTGAAAACCAAACATTAGAGGAAATTATCGGGCAATATGAAGCCAAGGTTTTGCGGGCTTTTTACAAAGAGTATCCTAGTACCCGCAAGCTGGCACAACGTTTGGGGATATCCCATACCGCGATTGCAAATAAATTAAAGCAGTATGAGATCGGAAAATAATATTGAGCTGTATAAAAGTTTACGTGCTAAATTTTTATCCGAGTTAAAGTTGGAAACTGTTTGCACAACTTTAGCCATTCCACTTTATTGATCTGTACATTTAATGTAAGTTCGCCTTGCTCTGTAATTTGTTCATTTCGCACAGAATCTAATTGATAAAGGGCATGACGGAGTTTTCCATCATAAGGCTGAAGAGTAAGGTGCAGCGAAAGTATTTCTCTTTTTAACCGCAGTTTAATGGCTTCAAGCAATAAATCAATGCCTTCCCCGTTATGGGCTGAAAGATAAACCGCAATAGGATTATTTTCATCATCATATTCAATATGAGGCAGTACGCCATCTAATAAATCAATTTTATTGTAAATCAGCAAGGCGGGAACTTTATCCGCTTTAATTTCTTCCAACACGGAAACCACAGCATCTATATTTTCCGACATTCTAGGGTCGGTTATGTCGATGATATGCAATAAAAGGCTGGCTTCGATAGTTTCTTGTAAAGTAGATTTGAATGCAGAAACTAAATCATGCGGCAGTTGGCGAATGAACCCCACCGTATCTGCAAGAATAGTTGTGCCGACGTCTTGAATTTGTAAACGGCGCAAAGTGGGATCGAGAGTGGCAAAGAGCTGATCCGCTGCATATACTTTGGCTTGTGTAATCGCATTGAAAAGTGTTGATTTTCCTGCATTGGTATAGCCAACCAGTGAAATTGTCGGAATATCGGCTTTCTGTCTCGTCTGACGATTTTGATTGCGTTGTTTCTCGACTTTTGCCAGACGATTTTGTAACTGACTAATACGCACTCTGATGAGACGGCGATCTGTTTCTAACTGAGTTTCTCCCGGTCCTCTAAGCTCAACAGCCCCTTTTTGTTGATCTAAACCGGTTTTACGGCGAACCAAACGCGTTGCTAAATGTTTTAATTGCGCCAGTTCTACTTGCAATTTTCCTTCGTGAGACCTTGCCCGTTGGGCAAAAATATCTAATATAACCCCCGTGCGATCGACAACACGACAGCCGCACAGATTCTCTAAGTTACGTGCCTGAGCAGGTGTAAGTTGGTGATTAACCAATATCACATCAGCATTATACGTTTTTACCGCATCGGCGATTTCCTGTGCTTTCCCTTCTCCCACAAAATATTTAGCCTGAGGCGTACTACGACCGGTTGTAATCACTTCCAAAGTATCCACATTGGCAGATTTGGCAAGTAGAAGAAATTCTTGGAGATCGTCAAGATTTTTAATTTGTGAAAAGAATACATGCACGACGATGGCAGTATCATGCAGAGAATTTGAATGTTGATGAATCTGAGACAAAGAAAGTGCGGTTGAAATTTCAGGTAAATTTTCAACCGCACTTAGTGTTTTTTTACAATCCATTTACTAGATTATTCTGCTTGTGTTTGGGTTTCTTCTGCCGTTTCAACAGGCTGCACATTATGGTGATTATTGTTGTGATGAGAAACAGAACGCGCTGGTACGACAGTCGAAATCGCATGCTTGTAAACCATTTGGTTTACGGTGTTTTTTAATAAAATCACAAATTGATCGAATGATTCAATTTGTCCTTGTAATTTAATTCCATTCACAAGATAAATTGACACAGGAATACGCTCGCGGCGTAGTGCGTTCAAGTAAGGATCTTGTAAAGATTGTCCTTTTGCCATTTTGCTATCCTTTAATATGTTTTGTTATTATGAAATTACGATAGAAACGAGTTGTCTCCGAACCCAAATATAACAATAAATACCAAATTTGTCTATTTGCTTTCCCGTAACTTTTTTAATACCGCCTTTATTTTCTCATCAAGAGGTGCATTAAAGCGTAAGGTTTCACTTGTTTTTGGGTGTTCAAAACGAATGGAAAAGGCGTGTAAGAACAGGCGATTTAAGCCAAAAGTTTGAATTTGCGTATCAAAGTCCTTATCTCCATATTTGTTGTCTAATGCAATAGGGTGACCGACATATTGGGTATGAACGCGGATTTGATGGGTTCGCCCAGTGACCGGTGAGGCCTTGATTAGAGTCGCATTAGAATAGCGTTCCTCAATCGAAAAACGTGTTTCGGAAGGCTTGCCTTGTTCGCTCACACGCACGATACGCTCACCGCCGGCAAGTTCATTTTTCAGCAGTGGCGCTTTTACAACTTTAACATGAGACTGCCATTGCCCTCGAACGAGGGCTAAATAATCTTTTTGTACCGTTTTTAGGCGAAGCTGTTCGTGCAGATTTCGTAGTGCAGAACGTTTTTTAGCGATAAGCAAAATGCCGGATGTATCCCGATCCAAACGATGAACTAATTCTAGAAAACGGGCTTCAGGGCGTAATGCGCGTAAGGCTTCAATCACACCAAAATTTAATCCGCTGCCACCATGTACTGCAATGCCGGAAGGTTTATTTAGCACGATTAAACAATCGTCTTCAAACAAAATTTTATGTTCAAGATCCGCAACTTTATTTAAATTTTTCGATATCGGAGCATTATTTTTTTCTGCTGTACGCACCGGTGGTACGCGTACTACATCGCCTATTTGTAGTTTATACTCAGGCTTAATTCGCCCTTTATTCACCCGCACTTCACCTTTACGAACGATGCGATAAATCAAACTTTTGGGTACGCCTTTGAGTTTTGCCAACAAATAATTATCTATGCGCTGACCAGCTTCATCTTCACTAATTGTGAACATTTTTACGGAAGAATTGATGATATTTTCTTTTTGTTCAGTCATTTTTTCACCTTTCTGAAAATTGACGCGAATCATATCATAAAAGCCTTATCTAGAGTAATTATGACCTTGCTAATTTATCGGTTTATATGGATAATAGAGCGTCCTTTTGCACATAAAATTTAGTGTGAGAGATGGCAAATTAGGTTGATGGAAATTCAGTGCGGCATTGGCATAAGACATTGATAATCAACATTTTTCTCGAAAATAAACAAGCCGCTTATAACGCGTGCGAAATATCGCGTTGTTTTATTAAACATCCTTTTATCGTTTCATAACGTTATCAATGCACCCAGCAACATACAATCGTGAGATTGACTGGCGCGAGAAACACGAGGTCGATAACGAAGCAAAGTGCGGTTTATTTTGAGGTATTTTTAAAAATTTAAAAAAGAGAATTGACAATGAAAAGAATGTTAATCAATGCGACTCAAAAAGAAGAGTTGCGAGTGGCGCTTGTTGATGGACAACGCCTTTTTGACTTGGATATTGAAAGTCCGGGACATGAACAAAAAAAAGCAAATATCTACAAAGGGAAGATTACCCGTGTAGAACCAAGCCTTGAAGCGGCTTTTGTGGATTACGGTGCGGAACGCCACGGTTTTTTACCGTTAAAAGAGATTGCACGAGAATATTTTCCGGCGGATTATGTGTTTCAAGGTCGCCCGAATATTCGTGATATTTTAAGCGAAGGGCAAGAAGTTATTGTACAAGTAAACAAAGAGGAGCGGGGTAATAAAGGTGCCGCGCTGACAACCTTTGTTTCCCTTGCCGGCAGTTATTTAGTAATTATGCCTAACAATCCGCGCGCGGGTGGGATTTCTCGTCGTATTGAAGGCGATGAACGCACGGAATTGAAAGAAGCACTAAGTTCATTAGAGGTGCCGGAGGGTGTTGGCTTAATAGTTCGCACCGCAGGCGTAGGCAAATCTCCGGAAGAATTACAATGGGACTTAAAGGTTCTATTACATCATTGGGAGGCGATCAAACAGGCATCGCAAAGCCGTCCGGCACCGTTTTTAATTCACCAAGAAAGTGATGTGATTGTTCGCGCTATTCGTGATTACTTACGTCGTGATATTGGTGAAATTTTAATTGATAGTCCGAAGATCTTTGAAAAAGCGAAAGAACACATCAAATTGGTTCGTCCGGATTTTGTGAACCGTGTGAAATTATATCAAGGTGAAGTTCCTCTCTTCAGTCATTATCAGATTGAATCTCAAATTGAATCTGCATTTCAACGTGAAGTACGTTTGCCGTCAGGCGGCTCAATCGTTATTGATGTGACGGAAGCTTTAACGGCGATTGATATCAACTCTGCTCGCTCAACCCGAGGGGGGGATATTGAAGAAACTGCCCTTAATACAAACCTTGAAGCGGCTGATGAAATTGCACGACAATTACGTTTGCGTGACTTAGGGGGATTAGTCGTTATTGATTTTATCGATATGACGCCAATCCGTCATCAACGTGAAGTAGAAAATCGCATTCGTGATGCGGTACGTCAAGATCGCGCCCGTATTCAAATTAGTCGTATTTCACGTTTTGGCTTGTTGGAAATGTCGCGTCAGCGTTTAAGCCCGTCTCTCGGTGAATCTTCCCATCATATTTGCCCACGTTGTCAAGGAACCGGCAAAGTACGTGATAATGAATCGCTTTCTTTATCAATTTTACGTTTGATTGAAGAAGAGGCATTGAAAGAAAATACCAAACAGGTACATACTATTGTGCCGGTGCAAATTGCTTCTTACCTATTAAATGAAAAACGTAAAGCGATCAGTAATATTGAAAAGCGCCATGATGTTGATGTGATTGTTGTTCCGAATGAAGCGATGGAAACACCGAATTTTAGTGTGTCCCGTGTACGTGATGGTGAAGAGCTTAATGAGCTAAGTTACAATTTGGCAAAAGTCTATAGTGTGCAGGAAGAGGTTGCTGATGAGTCATCGGCTTCACGAAATACTGAAACGGTGTTTGTTTCTGAGCAACCGGCAGTAGAAAGTGCAGCACTTTCACTTTCTATCTCTGAAGCCGCACCAACACCGATGGAACGTAAATCGAATGAGCTGTCGCTATTGGCAAAAATTATTGCAAAAATCAAAGCATTATTCAGCCCGGCACCGGCGGTTGAAGAAAAACCAAAACACAATCGTAATAACAATCGTCACTCGCGACGCGCTCAAGAACGCCGTAATGTAGCGCATCGTTCAAAATCAGAGAATAATGTAGCGGAGAAAACGGAGCAGGGAAATGCACCTTCTACGCGTGAGCGTAATCAGCGTCGTTTACGCCGTCATTCTGTGGCAAATGAAAATCCGGCTGAAAGTGCGGTCAATTCTACGCCTGTTTCCGATAATAAGGGGGATAAAGTAGAGCAGCCGGCACAACAACGTCGTCAACGTCGCGAACTACAGAAACGTGTGCGTATTGATGATAATGCGGTTAATGCTAATGTAGCTCATGCACCGGTAGCAACAAAGGTTGAAATCGTTGAGGAAACCCTAGAGAAGGTGCCGACAGAGATAATCCAAACGGTAGAGGTTGAAGAAAAACAAAATCGTCAGGACCGTCAGCGCCGTACGCCACGCCATTTGCGTGTATCAAATAATCAGCGTCGCCGCCGTCAAGAGCCTAAGTCACCAATGCCACTGTCTTTCGCTGTTTTTTCTCCTGAATTGGCAAGTGGGAAAGTCTGGGTCGATTATTCGGCATTGAATGTAGCAAAAGAAAATAATTTCTTATCCGTAGATGAATTGCTTGAGCAAGAAAAAACGAAGAAAGGATTTATCACGCCAGCTACTGGTATTATGGTTGAAAATAGTTCAGTAGAAGTGAAACCTGCTTTGGACTTTATCACACAACCAGCAAATGAATCGGTACAGAAAAAAGTACAGGAATCGTTAGCTCGCCTTGATGCGGAGAATGTGCAAAATGAAACCATTTCAAATGAAACTACTGAGGTTGAAAATTCGGCTAAATTTGACCGCACTTACGAGTTTTCAGGTCGTTTAGGTACAGTTTCTTCAGTTATTCATACTAAGGCAGAAATCACTCTTGCGAAAGCCAGCGAAGAAACGGCAGAATCTTTCCCGATTGTTGAATGGATGGAATCTCGTTATTACTTCTATGGAAAAGGAGCGGCAGGGCATCACAGCGCAATTAGCCATGTGTATTCCGAACCCACACATGCAAAATCGTAATAAGTAAAAATAAAATTGGTACGAAAAGTACCAATTTTTTTGCCTTTAGATTGAGTTAAAATTAATCACTCAAGAAAAAAGATATCTTTTTATTCTTGACGGAATTGGGGAAAAAACGTATTATTCACCCCGCTTAAATCACGGAGGAATGGTCGAGTGGTTGAAGGCACCGGTCTTGAAAACCGGCGAGGGTTTACGCCCTCCGTGAGTTCGAATCTCACTTCCTCCGCCATCAAATTCCAAAAATCCCTTAGTCAAAAGATTAAGGGATTTTTCTTTTATTCATCTGTGTGATTGTTGCTTTTTTGTTCTTCTTTAAAGGTTAAGTATTCTTCTAATAAATCAATGGCTTCTTGACATTTCTGACGACGATGTTTATAGCCATTGGTTCGTTCTATCATTCTTTTTTTCTCAACGGGATCAGTTTTCGTGCGAGCCAGATCTCGATGTTGTTGATATAAATCATTCAGTTGTTCAAGTGCTTCGTAATATTTCTCTAAACGTTCACGTGGGGGTAATTGATGAATACTATGTTGTGTTTTCTTTATAGTCGGATTTTGTTGTCGTTTCTGTTGAGTAAACTTCGTATTTTTCCGATTGAGCGTTTCAGATAACGCGTTACACTGTTTGAACAGATGCGCCGCAATAAAGCTGTAATGATTTACATCATTAGAATCAAGCGATTTAATTCTTATCAGTGTTTGGTTAATTTCAGTAAAATAAAATGATACGGTTTGTCCATTTTCACTAAATAAAGTGCGGTCAAATTTTGTGAAGATTTTTTCTTCCAGTTGGGCTGAATGAATTTGATAAAGCTGTTGAACCTTTTGTTCTAACTTGTTGATGAGTTGTTGAATAAGCATAAAAAATCCCCCGATGGGGGATTATAATCGTTAAAGATACATTGCTGCAATCCAGCCAAACGCTAATAAGGGAATATTGTAGTGAATGAATGTCGGCACAACAGAATCCCAAATGTGATCGTGTTTTCCGTCTATATTCAATCCTGAGGTTGGTCCTAAGGTGGAGTCGGAAGCAGGAGAACCCGCATCACCAAGTGCCGCTGCGACGCCTACAATTGACACGGTTGCTAATGGTGAGAAACCAAAGGAGAGGCAAAGTGGAACATAGATTGAAGTAATAATCGGCACGGTAGAGAAAGAAGAGCCGATTCCCATCGTAATTAATAAGCCGACAAGTAGCATTAAAAATGCGGCTAATCCTTTGCTTTGAATTGCACCATTGCTTAGGTTTTGCACCAAGTCCGTTACGCCCGTAGTAGCATTAATTACATTTGCAAAGCCCGAGGCGGCAATCATTACAAATCCGATCATTGCCATTAAACGTAAACCTTGTTGGAAAATATCGTTACTTTCTTTGAGTTTGAAGATACCGAATAGTGCAAAGATCGCCAAACCGACTAAACCACCGATAATTGTTGAGCTGGTAACCAGTTGTGTTGCAAAAGTTGCAAAGATTGCAATGAGGCTTGCTGTAATTTGTTTTGGTCGAATATTTGCAATATGCGTTTCAATTTCTTCAGTGGTGGGTTCCTCAACAAGAACATTGTATTTACGTGGTTTGCGATAAGTGATAAATACGGCGGTTAATAGTCCCAAAATCATGCCGGTTACCGGCAACAACATTGCTAGAGATACTTGGGTAACATCCGTTTGTAAACCAAGGTTCGCTCCTGCCTGATTGATATTTTTTACCAAAATACTTTCAATAAAAATCTTACCGAAACCCACAGGAAGTAACATATAAGTTGCAGTTAAACCGAAAGTGAGTACGCAAGCAACTGCACGGCGGTCGATGTTTAAACGATTAAAGATTGAAAGCAATGGCGGTACGACAATGGGGATAAAGGCAATGTGCACGGGTAGCAGGTTTTGGGATGAAATAGAAAATAATACCAAAATGCCGAAAATTAAATATTTAAACCAGGCAAGATTGTTACTTGTCGGAGTTTTGTTTATTTTTGTGATGATTTTATAGGCGATTAAGTCGGTGATACCGGATTTGGAAATTGCGATAGCGAAAGCGCCGAGCATCGCATAGTTCATGGCAACTTCAGCACCGTCGCCTAGCCCACCGGTAAAGGTTTCAATGGTTTTAGTTAAACCAAGACCGCCACATAAACCCGCAGTGAGTGCAGCAATGACGAGAGCAATAATAACATTAATTCGTAGTAAGCTGAGTGTCAGCAAAACGATAATTGAGATAACAACTGGGTTTGATAACATTGTGTTTTTCCTTATAAATAAATGTGTAAATTGAATTATTTAATTTTATTGAATATGTAATGTTGATGGTCGGTGCTCCTCTAATCATAAAATAACCCCCCGAAAGTTGCCTTCCGAGGGGTAAGATTTTTATTATCCTGTCTGCTCGGAAGAAATCTTCCAAGCACACCAAAAAACCTGAAAGATTATTCAGTTAAATGGTGGCAATGATGGCGACAGACTACGTTCATTTTTTTATCTCCAAATAAGAATTGCTCTCTAAGCTACTGTAAAATAGCAAGAATTGCAACTTAATTCTAAAAAAAATTAAGTGCGGTTATTTTTTCTTCCGTTTTTTCATTATGTGGGGATATGCGGAAAGCCCCCTAAATTTTTCAAATGATTTACCATATAGCAAAATAACTCTGCGGTACGCTCCGTATCATAGAGGGCTGAGTGAGCTTGTTTCCCATCAAAAGGGATGTTTGCTGCCTGACAGGCTTTTACTAACACTGTTTGCCCAAACATTAATCCCGCTAGGCTTGCGGTATCAAACATACCAAAAGGGTGGAAAGGATTACGTTTTATGCCTGTACGCTCTGCAGCAGCCATGACGAAACTTTGATCAAAGGTTGCATTATGAGCTACGATAATGGAACGTTGGCAGTCAGCCTCTTTTTGTCCTCGGCGAACCATTTGGAATAATCCGGTCATTGCATCTAACTCTGATATTGCGCCACGTAAGGGATTATGAATATCTATACCGTTAAATTTTAGTGATTCCGGATTGATATTTGCGCCCGCAAAAGGCTCAATATGAAAATGGCATTTTTGATCAGGGTGTAAATACCCGTTTTCATCCATTTTTAACGTAATCGCGGCTAATTCTAATAAGGCATCTTTTTTTGCATCAAAACCCGCAGTTTCCACATCAATAATGACGGGAAAATAGCCTCGGAAACGATTTTTTAATTGATTGTGATGAGGAATTTCTTGAGAATCGGACATTATTTATCCTTAAAATAAAATAACGCAGGTGAACCTACGTTATTAAAATACTGTAGAAAATGACCGCACTTTTTAATTACCTAGTCCGGCTTTTGCGTTTTTATTTTCAATAAATTCAATTTTGTAACCATCAGGATCTTCCACGAAGGCAATTACTGTGCTACCGCCTTTAACCGGACCGGGTTCACGGGTAATTTTACCTCCGTTTGAACGCACAGATTCGCAAGTCGTATAAATATCATCCACACCAATCGCGATATGTCCGTACGCCGTACCGAGATCGTATTCTGTTACACCCCAGTTATAAATCAGTTCAATGACTGAGGATTTATCCTCATCATCATAACCTAAGAATGCTAAAGAATATTTATATTCGGGATTTTCACTGGTTCGCAATAAACGCATTCCTAATACATCTTGATAAAACTTAATTGAGCGATCTAAGTTACCTACTCGTAACATAGTGTGTAAAATTCGCATGGGTTTAATCCTTTTTGAACAGGGAAACAAATGAGTCGATTATGTCATAAATTGGGCAATAAATCAGTAAAAGCTATTTAAAGGATTATATTTTTGAAATTATTAGGATGAAAAGTGATATTTTTTGATTTAAAACAAAATTGGTAAACAATACAAATGTTACACTCCGCCGCCTATCTTACATTGACATTCGTTTTGAATGTATCAGTGCAAAACACCGTCTGTTGTTTCAATCAGCGTGTTTAAATTTTACCATAGGGGTTTGTATGTTCTCTTTTTTAAAGGCGTCTCCACCGTCTCCACGAATTGATAATTCTAGAATTGATTCTGAGTATAAAAAATTACGTTGGCAAGTTTTTGCCGGAGTATTCATTGGTTATGCTGCATATTATCTTATCCGCAAAAACTTTTCTCTCGCTATCCCCTATTTAATTGATGAATATGGTTTTACTAAAGCTGATTTAGGGGCAGTAGGCGTTGCTTTATCCCTCGCTTATGGTTTTAGTAAGTTCATTATGGGGAATGTGTCTGACCGTAGTAATCCAAAATATTTTATTACTATAGGCTTACTTGGCTCAGCAGTGGTGAGTTTAATTTTTGGTCTAGTGCCGGGTGTGCTGGCTTCTATTCCATTTATGATTATCCTAGCCGCCCTTAATGGTTGGTTTCAAGGTATGGGGTATCCGCCGGGTGCGAAAACCATGACTAACTGGTTTTCAGTGTCTGAGCGCGGTGTTTGGTGGAGTTGGTGGAATGTATCTCATAATTTAGGTGGCGGTTTAATTGGTCCATTAGCAATCCTCGGTTTAGCGATTTTTGGTACATGGCAATCACTATTTTATTTGCCGGCATTAATTGCTATCGTGTTAGCGTTTATTATGTTTTGGTTTATGCGGGATACGCCGGAATCTCAAGGTTTACCGCCGGTTGATGAATGGAAAGGTGAGAAAATGGTGCAGAATGTTGAGTCTGCACATACGCTTTCATCTAAAGATATTTTCAAAAAATATATCATTAATAACAAATTCTTATGGTCAATTGCCATTGCGAACGTCTTTGTCTATTTTATTCGTTACGGCATTATTGACTGGGCACCAACATACTTAAAGGAAGTGAAACATTTTTCTGTGGATAAACAGAGTTGGGCATATTTCTTATATGAATATGCGGGGATTTTCGGTATGTTAACCAGTGGTTATTTAAGTGATAAAGTCTTCAAAGGGCATCGAGCACCACCAATGTTATTATTTTTAACAGGTGTATTAATCGCTATTATTGTTTACTGGAAAAATCCGGAGGGTAATCCGTTAGTCGATAACATTTGTCTTGTTGCAATCGGTTTTTTAATTTACGGGCCGGTAATGATGATAGGGTTACAGGCTGCTGATCTTGTTCCACGTATAGCGACAGGTACTGCAACAGGTTTAACCGGTTTATTCGGTTATTTATTGGGATCGGCGAGTGCAGGTTATGTGATGGGTAAATTAGTGGACTTATTCGGCTGGGATGGTGGTTTCTACGCATTAATCGTCTCCTGTTTCTTGGGTTTCATATTCATCGCATTCACCCTATTTTATAAACCGAATGCATCTAACTAATTCTTAGTTTTGTCATAAAGAGCGCTCAATTTGACACTTACTTACTGAGCGCTTTTTTATTTCACTATTTCACTGCTACCATTGAGCCAAAATTAAAACATTGAAACCATAACTCTACCTGAGAAAATCCGATATTTTTTAACCGTACTTTATGTGTTTCAATGCTGTCCGTTCGCATCACGTTTTCCAGTGCAGTACGTTTTTGACTGACTTCAAGTTCACTATAGCCGTTGGCTCGTTTAAACTGGTGGTGCAGATCAATCAGCAAATTATCCACCTTTTCGTTTTCAAAACGGAATTTTTCTGAAAGTACTAATACTCCGTTTGGATTTAAACCTTGGTAAATTTTTGTGAGCAATGCTATACGATCTTCCGGTGCTAAAAATTGTAAGGTGAAATTTAAAATCACCATGGAAGCATTTTTGAGTTCTATATGTCGAATATCATCGCATAAGATTTCTACGGGAATCTCACTGTGATAGGCGGCAATATGCTGACGACAACGTTCAACCATCGGTTGGGAATTATCGATACCAATAATTTTTACATTGGGTTGATGGATATTACGACGTACGGAAAGTGTCGCAGCACCTCGAGAACAACCCAAATCATATACAAGGCTATTTGCTGTCACAAAGCGTTCGGCAAGCATTCCGATGGCTGTAATGATATTGGAATAACCAGGGATAGAACGTTGGATCATATCAGGGAAGACTTCGGCAACACTTTCGTCAAAAGTGAAATCGCCCAGTTTTTCAATAGGGGCGGAGAAAAGGGTATCTTTTTGCATATAATTTGGGAGGGAGAGTTAAAAGTGCGGTTATTTTAGAGAAAGTTTTGTCGGGCGCAAATAAATTTCTGTTTCCAATTTAAAAGCGATGCCAATTTCCGTATAATCAACTAGTTAATTTCAGAGTATAAAAAGGAATATAAAAATGATGCGTACACACTATTGTGGTGCTTTGAACCGTAGCCATGTAGGACTAGAAGTGACATTAAGCGGTTGGGTTCATCGTCGTCGTGATTTAGGCGGCTTGATTTTTATTGATATGCGAGATCGCGAAGGGATCGTACAAGTGTATTTTGACCCCAAATTCCAAGATGCCCTTACCGCTGCAGGCGCGTTGCGTAATGAGTTTTGTATTCAAATCAAAGGGGAAGTGATCCCACGTCCGGATAATCAAATTAATAAAAATATGGCAACGGGTGAAGTGGAAGTGCTTGCCAAAGAACTCAAAATTTATAATGCATCCGATGTATTGCCGTTAGATTTCAATCAAAATAATACCGAAGAACAACGTTTAAAATTCCGCTATTTGGATTTACGCCGACCGGAAATGGCGCAACGTTTGAAAACCCGTGCAAAAATTACCAGTTTCGTCCGTCGTTTTATGGACGATAATGGTTTCTTGGATATTGAAACGCCAATGCTTACCAAAGCCACACCGGAAGGGGCACGTGACTATCTTGTTCCAAGTCGTGTGCATAAAGGAAAATTCTATGCGTTACCGCAATCACCGCAATTATTCAAACAGTTGCTGATGATGTCAGGTTTTGATCGTTATTACCAAATTGTGAAATGTTTCCGTGATGAAGATTTACGTGCGGATCGTCAGCCTGAATTTACTCAAATCGATGTAGAAACGTCTTTTTTAACTGCCCCTGAAGTACGTGAAATTATGGAGAATATGATCCACGGTCTATGGAAACATATTCTTGATGTGGATCTTGGTAAATTCCCGATTATGACATGGCACGAGGCGATGAACCGTTTTGGTTCCGATAAGCCTGATTTGCGTAACCCGTTAGAATTGGTGGATGTGGCTGATATTGTTAAAGATGTGGATTTCAAAGTTTTCCAAGGGCCGGCAAAGGATCCGAATGGCCGTGTTGCCGTCATTCGCGTGCCGAACGGTAATGAAATTACTCGTAAGCAAATTGATGAATACACTCAATTTGTTGGTATTTATGGTGCAAAAGGTTTGGCATGGTTGAAAGTCAATGATGTGAATGCCGGTCTTGAAGGCGTGCAAAGCCCGATTGCTAAATTCTTAAATGAAGATGTGTTAAAAGCCTTGTTTGCCAAAGTGGGTGCACAAATTGGCGATATTCTCTTTTTCGGTGCGGATAAATGGAATGTCACCACCGATGCTATGGGCGCATTACGTTTGAAATTAGGTCGTGATCTCGGTTTAACTCGCTTAGATGAATGGCAACCGCTTTGGGTAGTTGATTTCCCAATGTTTGAACGTGATGAGGAAGGCAATCTTGCCGCAATGCACCACCCGTTCACTTCACCACGTGATTTTACGCCGCAAGAATTAGAGGCTAACCCGACCGATGCTGTGGCGAATGCCTATGATATAGTGATTAACGGCTACGAAGTGGGCGGCGGTTCAGTGCGTATTTTCGATCCGAAAATGCAACAAACTGTGTTCCGTATTCTTGGTATCAATGAGCAGGAGCAGCAGGAAAAATTTGGTTTCCTACTTGATGCCTTAAAATTCGGTACGCCACCACACGCTGGTCTTGCTTTCGGTTTAGATCGTTTAACGATGCTTCTTACCGGCACGGATAATATTCGTGATGTAGTTGCCTTCCCGAAAACGACCGCTGCCGCCTGTTTAATGACGGAAGCCCCAAGTTTTGCCAATCCACAAGCTTTAGCTGAGTTAAACATTCAGGTTGTGAAAGCGGAATAATAAATTTATAAAGATAAAGTGCGGTCGGAATTGACCGCATTTTTATAGGGAAAATTAATATGAACCTTCAATCCTATCAAAAATGGCTTTGTAATTTTTATCGTTCGCGTAAGTGGTATCAATATGACCCTTTTATCCGTTTGAATTTTTTAACTGAAGAGGTAGGGGAATTAGCCCAAGCGGTGCGAGCCTATGAAATTGGGCGGGATCGTCCTGATGAGAATGACCAATCTCAAACAGAGAAATTGCAACATATTGAAGAAGAAATTGGTGATGTATTGAATAATTTACTGATCCTAGCGGATAAATATGAATTGAATTTGACCGATATTTTGCAAGCAAATCAACAAAAAATCCTGAATAGGTTTAAGGACGAAAAATGAATATTACCGTGTATTGTGGTGCAGCCTTAGGTAACCAAGATAGTTTTTATAAGTCAGCCGTAGAATTGGGGAAATGGATTGCGGAACGAAACGATACTTTAGTTTATGGGGGCGGTAAAGCAGGTTTGATGGGTGTAGTGGCAAACACCGTACTACAATTCGGTGGAAAAGTAATAGGCGTTATTCCTGAATTTTTACAGAAACGCGAATTGGTGCATACAGGATTAAGTGAGATCTTTGTTGTGCAATCAATGACGGAGCGTAAAAAATTAATGATAGAAAAAGGTGATGTCTATATTGCTTTACCCGGGGGCCCCGGTACTTTGGAGGAAATCAGTGAAGTGATTTCTTGGGCGAGAATCGGACAGAACAATAATCCTTGTATTTTATTCAATCAGAATGGTTACTATGAGCCATTAAAAGAAATGTACGATCTGATGGTAAAAAAGGATTTTTTAACTCAATCTGATCGGGAAAAGATCTTATTTTCGGAAAACTTAGCTGAAATTGAACAATTTATTGAGAATTATGTGCCGCCGGCAGTGCGTCAGTATTAAGTTATGGCGGAACAAAAATATAAAAATCCTCATTCTGTTTTAGTGGTCATTTATGCTGAAAATTGTGATCAAGTATTAATGCTCCAACGCCAAGATGATCCTGATTTTTGGCAATCCGTTACAGGTTCTTTGGAAGAAAATGAAACACCACGACAAGCGGCAATTCGTGAATTATGGGAAGAAGTGCGGTTAAAAATAACGGAAAATTCCACCGCACTTTTTGATTGTAACGAAAGTGTAGAATTTGAAATTTTCCCTCATTTCCGCTATAAATACGCACCGAATGTTACCTACTGCCGAGAACATTGGTTTTTATTGGCGGTGGAAAGGGAGTTTATTCCCCAATTATCGGAGCATTTGGCGTATCAATGGGTTTCGCCGGAACAAGCTGTGAAAATGACAAAATCCCCTAATAATGCCGAAGCGATCAGAAAATATTTATTAAATGATAAATTCGTAAAAACGAAAAAATTATCCCTTTTAACAAAATAATTTTAAGAAGGAAAACAATTATGGCAGGCCATAGTAAATGGGCAAATATTAAACACCGTAAAGCAGCACAGGATGCGCAACGCGGTAAAATTTTTACAAAATTAATTCGTGAATTAGTGACTGCAGCAAAATTAGGCGGCGGTGATGTCAGCGCAAACCCGCGTTTACGTGCGGCAGTGGATAAAGCATTAAGCAATAATATGACACGTGATACGATCAACCGAGCGATTGATCGTGGCGTGGGCGGTGGCGATGACACCAATATGGAAACCAAAATTTATGAAGGTTACGGACCGGGCGGCACGGCAGTGATGGTGGAATGTTTAAGCGATAATGCTAACCGCACGATTTCACAAGTTCGTCCTAGTTTTACCAAATGTGGAGGAAACTTAGGAACGGAAGGTTCGGTAGGATATTTGTTCAGCAAAAAAGGCTTAATTTTAATTGCTGAAGCCGATGAAGATGCTTTGACAGAAGCCGCAATTGAAGCCGGAGCAGACGATATTCAACCGCAAGACGACGGTTCATTTGAAATTTATACGGCGTGGGAAGATTTAGGGAATGTGCGTGATGGTATCGAAAAAGCCGGTTTCAAAGTTCAGGAAGCCGAAGTGACGATGATTCCATCTACAACAGTTGATCTTGATCTTGAGACTGCGCCGAAACTTCTTCGTTTAATTGAGATGCTGGAAGATTGTGATGATGTACAAAACGTCTATCACAACGGTGAAATTAGTGATGAAGTGGCGGCACAGCTTTAGTGGTATGGTAGATGGGTAGGATTCCTACCCATTTTTTATAGAAAACGATGAATATTATTTTGGGCATTGATCCCGGTTCTCGTGTGACCGGCTATGGTGTGATTCGCCAAGTGGGTCGTCATTTAGAATATCTTGGTAGTGGCGCAATTCGGACTCAAGTGGATGATCTTCCTACTCGATTAAAGCGAATTTATGCCGGAGTGACGGAGATTATTACCCAATTTCAACCGGATATGTTTGCTATTGAGCAAGTCTTTATGGCAAAAAACGCAGATTCGGCATTAAAACTCGGACAAGCACGCGGAACCGCAATCGTGGCAGCAGTAAATCATGATTTACCGGTATTTGAATATGCGGCAAGGTTAGTGAAACAAACTGTTGTCGGGGTCGGATCGGCAGATAAGGTTCAGGTTCAGGATATGGTTACACGCATTCTGAAGCTTTCCGATAAACCTCAAGTGGATGCAGCGGATGCTTTAGCAATTGCGATTACCCATGCTCATTCTATGAACCATTCTTTGCATATTGCAGGTTCTGTAAAAATAGTAGAAACTCAAGAAAAAATCACCGCACTTTTAAAAACACGCTATAGTCGAGGGCGTTTTCGATTAAAAAAATAACTGGATGTTCGTCCAGTTTTATTTTATTCTATGCAAAATTTTTATGCTTATGGATAAATTATGATTGGTCGTTTAACAGGCATTCTATTAGAAAAACAACCTCCCGAAATTCTGCTTGATGTGCAAGGCGTCGGCTATGAATTGCTTTTGCCGATGACGAGCTTTTACGACTTGCCTGAACTCGGACAAGAAACAACCTTGTTTACTCATCTTGTTGTTCGAGAGGATGCACATTTACTCTTTGGGTTTGCCCAAAAAACCGACCGAACTTTATTTCGGGAATTAATTAAAACCAACGGTGTTGGACCAAAATTGGCACTGGCAATTTTATCAGCAATGTCTGTCGAACAATTTGCTTATGCGATTGAACGTGAAGAGCTTTCTAAGCTGGTTAAAATTCCGGGAGTGGGCAAAAAAACGGCAGAACGTCTATTAGTTGAATTAAAAGGGAAATTTAAAGGCGTTAAACAAAGCGATTTCTTTATAGAAAGTAAGCATATTCCGAGTGAATCCTCCGCTATTTCATACCAGGAAAGTTCGGAAGATGAGGCGATTGCGGCTTTGATCGCATTAGGATATAAGCCGACGGATGCTGAAAAAATGGTTAAACGTGTGGTAAAACCTGAATTGAATAGCGAACAACTAATTCGTGAGGCCTTAAAAGCGGCATTATAAGGGCGAATGGATGATTGAAGCTGATAGAATAATTAGTAGTCAAGCTAAACTTGATGAAGATGTGATTGACCGTGCAATTCGCCCAAAATTACTTGCAGATTATGTCGGGCAACCACAGGTACGTGAGCAGATGGATATTTTTATTAAAGCGGCAAAATTACGCAAAGATGCTTTAGATCATTTGCTTATTTTTGGTCCTCCGGGATTGGGTAAAACAACGCTTGCTAATATTGTCGCCAATGAAATGGGCGTGAATATTCGTACAACATCAGGCCCTGTTTTAGAAAAAGCCGGTGATTTAGCTGCGATGCTAACGAATCTTGAACCCTATGACGTATTATTTATCGATGAAATTCATCGCCTTTCACCGGCTATTGAAGAAGTACTTTATCCGGCAATGGAAGATTACCAACTTGATATTATGATTGGAGAAGGACCGGCGGCTCGTTCTATTAAATTAGATTTACCTCCTTTCACTTTGGTCGGAGCAACAACACGTGCCGGCTCTTTGACTTCGCCTTTACGCGATCGTTTTGGTATCGTACAGCGTTTAGAATTTTATTCAGTAGAAGATTTAACCTCAATTGTTGTTCGAAGTGCGGTTTGTTTAAACCTTGAATTAGAGCAGAGGGCCGCTTTTGAAGTTGCTCGTCGTTCTCGTGGTACACCACGTATTGCAAACCGTTTACTACGCCGTGTGCGTGATTATGCCGATGTAAGAAACGGGGGGATAATTTCTTTAGATATTGCAAAACAAGCACTTTCAATGTTAGATGTTGATGATGCCGGTTTTGATTATTTAGATCGAAAATTACTGACTGCTATGATTGAGCGCTTTGATGGTGGTCCGGTTGGATTAGATAATTTGGCTGCCGCGATAGGCGAAGAGCGTGATACCATTGAGGATGTGTTAGAGCCTTATCTAATACAGCAAGGTTTTTTACAACGTACTCCGCGTGGAAGGATTGTAACGACGCAAACCTATCATCATTTTGGCTTGCAAAAATTAGTTTCTTAGACGAGTGAATAATAAAAAAGACTTATTGAAAATTTTCAGTAAGTCTTCTTTATTTAATATTAGGATTAATTAGTTTCTTCAGAACTACTTTTCATGCTATTTAGTCTTGCTAATCCTACATTGCAACTTTTGAGTTGGGTTGCAAGTTCCATTTCAAGAATTTGTTTTTTACTTTGATTGAGCTTATTTTTAATCTTGCTAACCTGCGTGTGAGTGCCGGGTTGTTTTTCTGCTTGAATGATTAAATTTTCAGTTTCTTTAAATAACTGGGCACATTGGGGAAGTATTTCATTAGATTTATGTGGTGCTGCAATTGTTGAAAATGATACCGCTGAAAAAAGTGCGGTCAAAACCATTGAAATTTTCTTCATTGTGAAGTCCTGTAAGAAAAAACTGTCTAAATATATGTAAACCTAACTCTGCGAGGTTAGCAAAATATGTAGTGTATGTCTAGATATTAATCAATATTTTTGTGAGTGATTGATTTTCATCAGAAAATCACCAAAATTTTTTCTAGTTTATATCAAAAATGTGAGCGAGCTAACATTTTAGCTGTTTTTTATCCTTATGATTAGTAGTAAAATGATACCCGTTCTGAGTTATCTGCTTCATAATTCATCATTTTATTGTATTACTGTAATTCTCAAAAAGATTTATTATGTGTGGTGATTTAGTATTTGCTTAATTGGATTAAGTAGTTTAATTAGGTATTTGGGGTGATTATTTAAAGGATGGTCTTTATTAATCATAGTGAATGACTTGTAATTTTTACAAGAGGTTGAGATGTTAGACGTTGTTGAACTTTCTCGCTTGCAGTTTGCTTTAACTGCGTTATATCACTTCATTTTTGTCCCTTTAACATTAGGTTTGACTTTCGTATTGGTAATTATGGAAACCACCTATGTTGTAACAGGCAAAGAAGTTTATAAAGATATGACAAAATTCTGGGGTAAGTTATTTGGTATTAACTTTGCCCTTGGGGTGACTACCGGTATCATTATGGAATTCCAATTTGGTACTAACTGGTCTTACTATTCTCATTATGTGGGTGATATTTTTGGTGCGCCGTTGGCTATTGAAGCGTTACTTGCATTTTTCTTAGAATCAACATTTGTTGGTTTATTCTTCTTTGGTTGGGATCGTTTATCTAAAGGTAAACACTTACTGACTACATACTGTGTTGCGTTTGGTTCAAATCTCTCCGCAATGTGGATCCTTGTTGCAAATGGTTGGATGCAAAATCCGGTTGCGTCAGAATTCAATTTTGAAACTGTACGTATGGAGATGACCAGCTTTATGGATTTATGGTTAAATCCGGTTGCACAAAGTAAATTCTTACATACGCTTTCTGCCGGTTATGTAACGGGTGCATTCTTCGTATTAGGAATTAGTGCATACTATTTATTAAAAGGTCGTGATCTTGGATTTGCAAAACGTTCTTTCTCTATCGCTGCAACCTTTGGTTTTATTGCTTCGATCTCAGTATTAATTCTTGGTGATGAGTCCGGTTATGATATTGGTAAAGCACAACCGGTGAAATTGGCCGCAATGGAAGCTGAGTTTGAAACCCAACCTGCGCCGGCTGCATTTCATATAGCTGCAATCCCTAACACTGCTGAAATGAAAAATGATTTCGAAATTAGTGTGCCAATGATTGGCGGTATTGTTGCAACCCGTTCTTTTGATAAAGAAATCACAGGTTTAAAGGAACTCCAAGCTTTAAATGAGCAAAGAGTACGCAGTGGTATCGTCGCTTATGATCTTTTCACTCAATTAAAAGCTGAGAAAAAAGCAGCGGGTCAAGTTAATCCTGAAACAAAGGCAAAATTTGAAGAAGTGAAAAAAGATCTTGGATTTGGTTTATTGCTAAAACGCTATACCGATAAAGTAGTGGATGCGACAGAAGAACAAATTAAACAAGCTGCAAGTGATACTATTCCAAATGTTGGTCCTAACTTCTGGGCATTCCGAGCAATGCTTGCTGTCGGCGGTTTACTCGCATTATTGGCATTTGGTGCGTTTGTTCAAAATCTACGTAACAAAGTGACACAAAGTCCATTGTTGCTAAGAGCATTGTTATGGAGTTTACCTTTACCTTGGATTGCCATTGAATGTGGTTGGTTCTTAGCCGAATACGGTCGTCAACCATGGGCAATTTATGAGGTGTTACCGGTAGGGGTATCTGCTTCAAATTTAGGTGTAGGTGATCTTTGGTTCTCTATTGGTTTAATCTGTGCACTTTACTTGGCGTTTATCATTGTTGAAATGTATCTAATGTTTAAATATGCACGTTTAGGCCCGAGTGCATTGAAAACCGGTAAATACTACTTTGAACAATCATCTAAATAAGCAGGAGACGAATTATGATTGATTATGAATTTCTACGTTTTATTTGGTGGGTGTTAGTCGTTGTATTGCTGATCGGTTTCTCTGTAACTGACGGATTCGATATGGGGGTGACTGCACTTTTACCTATTGCCGGTAAAAAAGAAGTGGAACGCCGTATTATGATTAACTCAATTGCGCCTCACTGGGATGGTAACCAAGTTTGGTTATTAACTGCCGGTGGTGCAGTGTTTGCAGCATGGCCAATTGTCTATGCGGTATCCTTCTCAGGTTTCTACATTGCACTGGTATTGGTATTAGCAGCACTCTTCTTCCGTCCAATCGGTTTTGAGTATCGTGCAAAAATTGATAACCCGACATGGCGTGCAGTGTGGGACTGGGGCTTGTTTGCCGGTGGTTTTGTTCCCGCATTAGTTTTTGGTGTCGCATTTGGTAACTTATTGCAAGGTGTTCCATTTGAATTTAATGAAATCGCACAGGTGACTTATACTGGTTCATTCTTTGCGTTGTTAAATCCGTTTGCTTTATTATGTGGTGTGATTAGCTTAGCAATGCTTGTAACACACGGTGCAAATTGGTTACAAATGAAAACCACTTCTGAATTAAGAGATAGAGTTCGTGCTATAACCCAAATTGGTGCGTTTGTGACTCTAATTGCATTTGTTCTTGCTGGTGTATGGTTATACTTTAAAGATGGTTATGTTGTCACCAGTACTATTGATCACTTTGCACCATCTTCCCCTATAGGTAAAGAAGTTGCAGTTGAAACCGGAGCATGGTTCAGAAACTTTAATGAAATGCCTATTTTGTGGATTTTCCCTGCTCTAGCTGTAGTGAGCGCATTGTTGAATGTGATTTTCTCAAAAGCAAATCGTTGTGGTTTTGCATTTTTATTCTCCTCATTAACTATGGCTGGCGTGATTATCACTGCCGCTGTTTCTATGTTCCCATTTGTGATGCCTTCAAGCTCACATCCGGAACAAAGCTTATTAATGTGGGATGCTACATCTAGCGAATTAACGCTAACTTGGATGCTCTTCTTAGCGCTAGTATTTGTGGTTATTTCCCTTGCTTATACCATTTGGTCATACTTCAAAATGTTTGGTCGTTTGGATGAACGCTTTGTGGAAGAAAACACAAACTCATTATACTAAAGGAGATATGAGATGTTATATGTGATTTGGGTAGTGGGTATTTTAGCGGCAATTTTTGCAAGCGTAAAAGTCACAAAAAACAAAGAAAATTTAGGGCAATTTGACGAATAATGATTCAATTTCTCTATCAATATGTTAATAAGGGTTCGTTAAGAACCCTTTCATTTATCCTGGCGATTATACTAACACTTGCCTTTTTGTTTAATTTCAATCTATTTTCCACTCAATTGAGAACCGTTAACCCATTTTTGATTCTTTTTATTCTATGGGGTGTGGTGTGTGCATGGATTCATGGAATTGGCTTTAAAATTAACCGCACTTTTTGGCAAGTGATATTTTTCCCTTATTTTGGTTATTTAGGATTTTTAGTTGCGATAGTCGTACATTATTCATAAATCAGATTTTGCTTATTTGAAAGTACTTGCGAATAGCAAAATCTGACTCTAAAATACACAGTTTCAGATTATTGAATAAGGAAAAATTAAGGTGTATTCAAAGATCTTTCGTTTTCCCGTGCGAGTTTATTATGAAGATACGGATGCGGGTGGTGTGGTTTACCACGCACGTTACTTGCATTTTTTTGAACGTGCGAGAACGGAATATTTAAGAAAACAAAATTTTTCTCAGCAAATATTATTGCAGGAACAACAAGCAGCATTCGTTGTCAAATCAATGACAATTGACTATTGCGTTCCGGCAAAACTGGATGATTATCTTATTGTTGAAACAGAAGTTATGGCAATAAAAGGTGCAACAATCCTTTTTAAGCAGCGACTGATGCGAGGAACAGTAATTCTATCAAAGGCTACTGTAAAAGTAGCCTATGTTGATCTTGGCAAAATGAAACCGGCGGCAATTCCAACTGAAATAAAAGTCGCTTTTTCAAACAATATAACCTTCTCGGAGTAGGGTGATGACTGCAGAATTAAATTTTTTAGACCTTTTTCTAAAAGCAAGTATCGTTGTACAACTTGTCATTGTTATTTTAATTTTATTTTCAATTATTTCTTGGGCTATTATTATTCAACGTAGCCGTGTACTAACAAATGCGTTGAAAGAAGCGAACACATTTGAAGATCGTTTTTGGTCTGGCGAAGATCTTAATAAATTATACGAAGGTTTATCAAATCGCCGTGATGTATTAACCGGTAGTGAACAAATTTTCTTTGTTGGATTTAAAGAATTTTCACGTTTAAAACAAGTTAATGCAGATGCACCGGAAGCAATTATTAAGGGAACAACACGAGCAATGAATTTGGCAATGAATCGTGAAATTGAAGTTCTTGAAAGCCGAGTTCCATTTTTAGCAACTGTAGCTTCCGTCAGCCCTTATATTGGATTATTCGGTACAGTTTGGGGAATTATGCATGCATTTATGGCGTTAAGCGGTGCGAAACAAGCCACATTACAAATGGTTGCGCCGGGTATTGCGGAAGCATTGATTGCCACAGCAATTGGCTTGTTCGCAGCGATTCCTGCGGTGATGGCGTATAACCGTTTAAGTTTACGTGTGAATGCTATTGAGCAAAATTATGGTAACTTTATTGATGAATTTACCACAATTTTACACCGCCAAGCCTTTGGTAAAGCAGCACATTCCCAGTAAAAAATAACAGGAAAATCAACCGCACTTTGAAGTGCGGTCATTTTTAGCGAAGTTTTAGAGGAAAATATGGCACGTCGCTCACGTAAAGAAATTAAATCTGAAATCAATATTGTCCCGTTTTTAGACGTTTTACTTGTACTTGTATTGATTTTTATGGCTACTGCGCCGATCATTAGCCAAAGTGTTCAGGTTGAGCTTCCAGATTCAGTACAAAGTCAAAATGTATCGAATGAAGATAAAACACCCGTTATCCTAGAAGTTTCCGGTGTTGGTCGATATACACTTTCTATTGCAGGTGAGCGTCAAGAAGGTTTAACGGAAGAAATGGTGACGCAATTATCAAAGCAGGAATTTGATAAAGACAATAATACGATGTTCCTCGTTGGGGGAGCAAAAGAAGTGCCTTATGAAGAAGTCATTAAAGCGTTGAATTTACTTCATTTGGCCGGTATTAAATCAGTTGGTTTAATGACAAACCCAATTTAGTAAGTAGGTAAAACGTGCAGAATAATCGACAGAAAAAGGGAACAAATGCATTTGTTATTTCGATCCTCATGCACCTTGCCTTGTTCGGATTGTTGATTTGGAGTTCTTTCTATCAAACCGTTGAGATTATGGGCGGCGGTGAAGGTGACGGTGATGCGTTAGGTGCTGTCATGGTTGACACTGGCAGTGCTGCGCAGGAATGGGGGCGTATCCAACAACAAAAAAAAGGTCAAACCGATAAGCAGAAGAAGCCTGAACCTGTTGTTGAGGAGAAACCGACCGTGGAACAAGAAGACGTTCGTCAACAAGAAATTGCTAAACAGGAAGAACTAAAACGCCAGCAGGAAATTCAGCGCCAAAGGGAAATTGAACGTCAGAAACAAGAAGTGGCGGAAAAACAAAAACAGCTAGAAATAGCCCGTCAGGAAGCTTTAAAAAAGCAGGCAGAAGAGGCTAAGGCAAAACAGGTGGCTGCGGCTGCTAAGTTAAAAGCAGAAGCAGAGGCAAAACGTTTAGCTGCAGCGGCAAAACAGGCGGAAGAAGAAACGAAAGCTAAAGCCGAACAGGCTGCTATCGAAAGAGCAAAAAAACAGGCTGAAGAAAAAGCTAAAAAACAAGTAGAAGAAAAACAAAAAGCTGAATTGGAAGCTAAATCTAAGGCGGCGGAGGCAAAAGCTAAAGCAGATGCGGAAGCCAAAGCGAAGGTTGCAGCAGATGCTAAGGCGAAGGCAGCTGCTGAAGCTGCTGCAAGACGTAAGGTAGAGCAGGCTGCTTTAGATGATTTTATGAATGGCGGTAATATTGGTGGCGGTAGTGCTTCTAAAGGCGCTAGTGCCAATAAAGGAGGCACGCAAGGCAGTGGAGCTGGATTAGGGGCTGGTGATGGTGGTAAAGTGGGCGATCAGTATGCCGGTGTCATTAAGAGAGAAATTCAGCGTCGTTTCTTAAAAGATCCTAGTTTTGCTGGCAAAGTTTGCCGTATCAAAATTCAGTTAGGTAGAGATGGTACGATTTTGGGGTATCAAAAAGTATCAGGTCCGGAAGATATTTGTACAGCTGCGTTAAGTGCTGTTGCAAGAACAAAAAAAGTTCCTGCTGCTCCGTCTGATGCAGTGTACAATAAATATAAAGCACCAATTATTGATTTTGATATTAAATAATTAATTTTTGGAAGGTATTAATCAGTTTACTCAAGGGTAACAAAATGAAATTAATTAAAAAGCTTGTAGGTGTGTTTGCAATCGTTCTTGCTTTAGTGGGGAGTGCTGTCGCAGAAGATGAAGTTCGTATTGTGATTGATGAAGGTGTTGATGGTGCTCGTCCAATCGCCGTCGTACCATTTGCAGGATCCGCACCGGAAGATATTGGTAAAATTGTTGCGGACGATTTACGTAATAGTGGTAAATTTAATCCGATTCCTGTGACTCAAATGCCACAAAAACCGACTTCAGCGTCTGAAGTCAATCCAGAAGCTTGGAGTGCTTTAGGTATTGATGCGGTTGTTGTAGGACAAGTAACGGCAACAGGTAGTGGTTACAATATTTCTTATCAGCTTGTTGATACGGTTGGTGCATCCGGTAATGCTGGTTCAGTGCTTGCACAAAACAGCTATACTGTAACAAACAAATGGTTACGTTATGGTGCACATACTGTTAGTGATGAAGTATTTGAAAAATTGACGGCTATTCGTGGTGCTTTCAGAACGCGTATTGCTTATGTGGTACAAAAAAATGGTGGTTCACAACCTTATGAGGTCCGTGTTGCCGATTATGATGGTTATAATCAGTTTGTAGTCAATCGTAGTTCTCAACCAATTATGTCTCCTGCATGGTCACCGGATGGTAAACGTTTGGCATATGTTTCATTTGAAAACAGAAAATCACAGCTAGTGGTTCAGGATTTAGGCTCTGGCGCACGTAAAGTTGTTGCTTCATTTTCAGGTCATAATGGTGCTCCGGCATTTTCACCTGACGGTTCTCGTTTAGCTTTTGCTTCGTCACAGGATGGGACTCTAAATATTTATGTGATGAGTTCAAACGGTGGAACGCCAACACAATTAACACGTGGGGTAGGTAATAATACTGAGCCATCATGGTCACCGGATGGCAGCTCGATTTTATTTACTTCGGATAGAGGTGGTTCACCTCAAGTTTATCGTATGAGTGCAAGTGGTGGTGGCGCAACTTTAGTAGGTGGTCGTGGTAGTGCTCAAATTAGTGCTGATGGTAAAACACTTGTTATGATCAATGGTAACAACAATGTGGTCAAGCAAGATCTTACAACCGGTGCTTCTGAAGTTTTAAGTACATCTTTCCTAGGTGAAAGCCCGAGTATTTCTCCTAATGGTATTATGATTATCTATAGTTCTACCCAAGGATTGGGAAAGGTGCTACAATTAGTTTCTGCAGATGGTCGTTTTAAAGCGAGTCTTCCAGGAAGTAACGGCCAAGTAAAATTTCCAGCTTGGTCTCCATATTTAACTAAATAAAAAATGTGATTAGGAGAATTTAATGAACAAATTTGTTAAATCCTTATTGGTTGCAGGTTCTGTAGCTGCATTAGCAGCGTGTAGTTCCTCTAGCAATGATGCGGCTGGCAACGGTGCTGCGACAAACGGTCAAACTTTCGGTGGTTATTCTGTTGAAGATCTTCAACAACGTTACAACACCGTATATTTCGGTTTTGACAAATATAATATCGAAGGTGAGTATGTTCAAATCTTAGATGCACACGCTGCATACTTAAATGCAACTCCTGCATCAAAAGTAATTGTTGAAGGTAACACCGATGAGCGTGGTACGCCAGAGTACAATATCGCTTTAGGTCAACGTCGTGCGGATGCAGTTAAATCTTTCTTAGCTGGTAAAGGCGTAGAAGGTAGCAAAGTTTCAACTGTTTCTTATGGCGAAGAAAAACCTGCAGTATTAGGTCACGACGAAGCAGCATATTCTAAAAATCGTCGCGCTGTATTATCATACTAGTTTTAGATCAGTTTGATTTTCTAAAGGTAGAGATTTAATCTCTACCTTTTGTGTTTTTATCCCTTATATTTATAAAAATTGGTGAGTATTCCATCAATTAACACAAAATAGAAAAAATTTTCTTGCACAGAAAAATAAAATCAGTAATATACGCCCCTGTTACAGCGATGTGGGTCGTTAGCTCAGTCGGTAGAGCAGCGGACTTTTAATCCGTTGGTCGAAGGTTCGAATCCTTCACGACCCACCACTTCATATAGATTTCATTATGGGTCGTTAGCTCAGTCGGTAGAGCAGCGGACTTTTAATCCGTTGGTCGAAGGTTCGAATCCTTCACGACCCACCATCTAATTCTATAATTCATCTACTTAATTCTATATTGTAGTTAGAATTCGAATTCTTTCAAACTAACTCCTGCTTTTGTTATTTATTGATAAGTAATCTTTATTTTTAAAATAAGGAAATTCTTGACTTAAATTAAAGGTTATTATGATAAAATGAACCAATACTTAATCAGGTAATAAAGCATAATGTTTGACCGTATCCGAATTGTTCTCATTGAAACCTCGCATAGCGGGAATATTGGCTCTTCAGCAAGGGCAATGAAAACAATGGGGCTTTCTCAGTTATGTCTTGTTTCTCCTAAAGTCGTTGATGAGCAATCTATAGCACTTGCCGCAGGAGCAGCTGATATTGTCAAGAATGCAAAAATAGTATCGAGTTTTGATGAAGCAGTGGCTGATTGCTCTTTAGTTATTGGAACGAGTGCACGTTTGCGTCACTTACAGAGCACATTAATTGAACCGAGAGAATGTGCAGAAAAAGTGGCAAAGCACCACGGTAAAGTGGCTATTGTTTTTGGCAGAGAACGTGTCGGTTTGCATAATGATGAATTAATTAAATGCCATTATCACTTAACGATTCCTGCTAATCCTGATTATTCTTCATTAAATTTGGCAATGGCTGTCCAGCTTGTTAGTTATGAATTGTATATGGCGAACTCGATTAAAAACTGTAATGCTGCTCAGACTTTTTCAGAAAAAGCGATAGCAAGGCAATCAGTGACAGTACAAGAAATGGAATATTTTTTTAATCATACCGATCGGCTGTATCAATCTCTCGGATTTATTCACAATCAAGGTGTAATGCAGAAACTGAGACGTTTATACAATCGTGCAAATATAGAAAAAAATGAACTAAATATCCTGCGTGGCATGCTAAGTGCAGTTGAAAAACGGTTGGATTTGCCCAAGATAGATAGTTGATTATTTTGGTCGGATATGTAAACATTAGTGCAATTTTAAGGAAACTTTATGAAACTTACCTCAAAGGGACGTTATGCGGTGACCGCGGTGCTAGATATCGCATTAAATGCAGAATCTGGCCCGGTGAGTCTTGCTGATATTTCTGAACGTCAAAATATTTCATTATCTTATCTAGAACAACTTTTTGCTAAGTTGCGTCGTGACGGATTAGTGAAAAGTGTCCGTGGGCCCGGTGGGGGGTATAGGCTTGGATTATCAAGTGATCAAATTTCTGTGGGAATGATTATTTCTGCAGTAAACGAGAATATCCATGTGACTAAATGTTTAGGTCGAGGAAACTGTCAAAATGGCAAAGAATGCTTAACTCATACTCTTTGGGAGGATCTAAGTAATCGTATTGAAAGTTTCTTGAATGAAATTACGTTAGCGGAACTTGTCAGTAAGCGTAGCCAAAAGCATTCATCGCATCATGATTTTGAAAATTTAGTATTAATGAATCCATAAAGGAAAGTAGTCGCACATTTAAATGTGCGGTCAAATTTGGAATGATTTTTAGGAGTGAAAATGAAATTACCTATTTATTTGGATTATGCAGCAACCTGTCCAGTAGATGAACGAGTCGCTAAAAAAATGATGGAGTTTTTAACCATCGATGGCACGTTCGGAAATCCGGCTTCACGCTCACATAAATTTGGTTGGCAAGCAGAAGAGGCTGTGGATGTTGCACGTAATCAAATTGCCGATTTAATTGGTGCTGATTCCCGAGAGATTGTATTCACTTCCGGTGCAACGGAGTCTGATAATCTGGCAATCAAAGGAGCAGCCCATTTCTATCAAACTAAAGGTAAACACATTATTACTTGCAAAACGGAACACAAGGCAGTATTAGATACCTGTCGTCAATTGGAGCGAGAGGGGTTTGAAGTCACTTATTTGTCACCGGAATCTGATGGCTTAATTGATTTAGAAAAATTCAAAGCGGCACTTCGTCCGGATACGATTTTGGTTTCCATTATGCACGCAAATAATGAAATTGGTGTATTGCAAGATATTAAGGCGATAGGTGAGCTTTGCCGTGCAAATAAAATCCTTTTTCATGTTGATGCAACCCAAAGTGTGGGGAAAGTAGCAATTAATCTTGCCGAATTACCGGTGGATTTAATGTCAATGTCCAGTCATAAACTTTATGGACCAAAAGGCATTGGTGCATTATATGTTCGTCGTAAACCTCGTGTACGTTTAGAAGCGATTATTCACGGTGGTGGTCACGAACGTGGGATGCGTTCCGGTACCTTGCCGGTTCATCAAATTGTGGGTATGGGTGAAGCTTATCGTATTGCGAAAGAAGAAATGGCAACAGAAATGCCTCGTCTGAGAGCGCTTCGTGACCGTTTGTATAACGGCTTGAAAGATATTGAGGAAACCTATGTCAATGGTTCTATGAAACATCGCCTCGATAATAATTTAAACATCAGTTTTAACTATGTAGAAGGTGAATCATTAATGATGTCATTACGTGATATTGCGGTCTCATCCGGTTCTGCTTGTACTTCTGCGAGTCTTGAGCCGTCTTATGTATTGAGAGCATTAGGTTTGAATGATGAATTGGCACATAGTTCGATTCGTTTTACCCTAGGGCGTTACACTACCGAGGAAGAAATTGATTACACCGTTAATTTAGTAAAAAATGCGGTTGAAAAATTGCGTGAGCTATCCCCATTATGGGATATGTTTAAAGAAGGTATTGATCTTAATACGATTGAGTGGTCTGCCCACTAATATCTCATTACCGTCTGAAATAGATGAAGGGCGGTTTTTTATCAGAATTTAGAAAAGGAAAGTTAAAATGGCTTATAGCGAAAAAGTAATCGACCATTATGAAAATCCACGTAATGTGGGATCAATGGATAAAAAAGACAGTTCTGTTGGTACTGGAATGGTGGGGGCACCGGCTTGTGGTGACGTGATGCAGTTACAAATTAAAGTCAATGATAACGGCATTATCGAAGATGCAAAATTTAAAACCTACGGTTGTGGTTCTGCCATTGCATCAAGCTCATTGATTACCGAGTGGGTTAAAGGTAAATCTTTAGAGGAAGCAGGGGCAATTAAAAACAGCCAAATTGCGGAAGAATTAGAATTGCCACCAGTAAAGGTTCACTGTTCGATTTTAGCTGAAGATGCGATAAAAGCGGCAATTGCCGATTATAAATCAAAGCAAGGTGAATAAATAAAAAAGTGCGGTTGTTTTTGACCGCACTTTTACTGATCTCTTGGGGGAAGAATGAGTATTACATTAACAGAAAAAGCCGCTCAACGCGTAAAAGCTTTTTTGGATAATCGCGGAAAAGGTATCGGTTTGCGTCTGGGTGTGAAGACATCAGGATGTTCAGGTTTAGCGTACGTATTGGAATTTGTCGATGTATTAAATGAGGAAGATCTCGTTTTTGAACAACATGGGGTGAACGTGATTGTGGATCCGAAAAGTTTGCTTTATCTCAACGGCATTGAATTGGATTATGTCAAAGAAGGTTTGAACGAAGGCTTTAAATATAACAACCCGAATGTGAAAGAATCCTGTGGTTGTGGTGAAAGTTTCCATGTTTAATGTTGAGTTGAAAGATAATGTTAAATCCCTTTGAAATTTTTGATTTACCCGTTGATTTCCAACTCGATACGAAAGCGTTAAATGCACGTTATTTGGAATTACAAAAAGCCTTGCATCCTGATAATTTCGTTGCCGCAAGTGCCACAGAGCAGAGAATAGCGATGCAAAAATCAACGGAAGTGAATGATGCCTTAAAAACGTTAAAAGATCCGATTCTTCGTGCGGAAGCGATTGTTGCACTTCACCTGTGTGAACAGCAAGATATTGAACAAAAAAGCACGCAAGATGTGGCGTTTTTAATGCAGCAGTTACAATGGCGTGAGCAATTGGAAAATGTAGAAAGCCAAAAAGATGAACAAGCATTAGATGCACTGGCAGCCGAAATCCGTCAAGAAACACAGCAATTATTGACCGCACTTTCTCATAGTATCCAAGCCCAACAATGGGATCAAACTACACAACTTTGTGATAAATTACGCTTTACACGCAAACTCACAGAAGAAATTGAGCGTGTGGAAGAACGCTTTTTTGAATGATAAAGCGCGCTGAGAATTGAACGCACTTTTAATGATGTAACTCTATGATGCAAACTCTCGAACAATTGATTTCCCCAGAAGCTTCTGCTTGGCCTACACTTTTAAAATGGATTGAACAGGCTCGCAATCATTGTCTAGTGATTAAGAAAGATCAACCCAGTGCCGAACGTGAATTGTTTACTATGCAAATGCCCACTTCATCCCCTATGGGGGCGGTGATTTATGAAACCGGTGGTATTCTCATTCATTATGGTTGGTTACGTATTTTAGGCTCAGGTAGTTTTCAATTACCACGAGGACTGATGGATTGGAATTTTAGTAAATCTTTCAAGGAATCAGGGGAAAAACCTCAATATTTATTGGTGGCGGATGATGTGATTGGAGGCTATTTTGCGTTAAATGGCGGTTCTTTAGGGGAAAATCTCGGTAAAATCTACTATTTTTCACCAAAGGATTTAGTTTGGCATAATTTGAATTTTACTTATACCGAATTTTTAGCTTGGGCGTTAAATGGCGATCTGGAAGCCTTCTATCAAGGCTTATTTTGGCAAAATTGGCAAGAAGAAGTGAAACAACTTGATGGTAACCAAGTGATTGTATTCACCCCGGATTTAAATGAAGATAAAGCCATGGCAATAGATCAACGCCAAAAACGTGAAGTGAATATTGAAACCCATTATAATGCCTGTTTCGTTGAAAAAGATAAATTTGAAATGGCTTATTCTGTGGTGTAACTTATTGAAATAGAAAAAGAAATATTATGGCATTATTACAGATTTCAGAACCCGGACAGACCGCAGCGCCTCATCAGCATCGTTTAGCGGTAGGGATTGATTTAGGGACAACCAATTCCTTGATTGCTTCGGTTAGAAGCGGTCAAGCCGTGATTTTAAATGATGAGCAGGAGCGTAGCCTCGTTCCTTCCGTGGTGCATTATGGAAAAAACGAAAAAAAAGTGGGGGTAGAAGCCTTTGCTCAAGCGGCAAGTGATCCTAAAAATACGGTAATTTCTGCCAAACGCTTAATCGGTCGGAGTTTGGCCGATGTACAATCTCGTTATCCAACGATGCCCTATGATTTTGTGGCGAGTGAAAATGGCTTGCCGTTGATCCTCACAAACCAAGGGAAAAAAAGCCCTGTGGAAGTGTCCGCCGATATTTTGGCACATTTGAATCATATCGCGGAACAACGTCTTGGGGCAGATCTGTCAGGCGTTGTGATTACTGTCCCTGCCTATTTTGATGATGCCCAACGTCAAAGCACGAAAGATGCGGCACGTTTGGCGGGTTTGAACGTATTACGCTTATTGAATGAACCCACAGCTGCCGCGGTGGCGTACGGTTTGGATAGTGGTCAAGAAGGGATTATTGCTGTTTATGATTTAGGTGGGGGAACCTTTGATATTTCCATCCTGCGTTTGTCTAAAGGCGTGTTTGAGGTATTGGCAACCGGTGGAGATACGGCATTGGGGGGCGATGACTTTGACCATTGCATCGCTGATTGGGTCATAACACAAACGCAGTTCCAACCACAAAATGTCAATCAACAACGAGAGCTGTTAACCCTTGCCGGTCAAGCGAAAATTGCCTTGAGTCAGGCGGAAAGTGCGGTCATTTCTTGGCAAGATTTTTCCATTACAATGACACGTGATCAATTTAATGAATTAATTCATCCACTTGTAAAACGCTCTTTACTCGCTTGTCGCCGAGCATTAAAAGATGCCAATGTCGATGCGGATGAAGTCCAAGAAGTGGTGATGGTGGGTGGTTCAACACGTGTGCCTTATGTTCGTGAGCAAGTCGGAGAGTTTTTTGGTAAAACACCATTAACCTCAATTGATCCAGATAAAGTGGTTGCACTCGGCGCGGCGGTTCAAGCGGATATTTTAGTCGGTAATAAAACCGATGCGAATATGTTGCTACTTGATGTAGTGCCACTTTCACTTGGTATTGAAACCATGGGGGGATTGGTAGAAAAAATTATTCCACGCAATACCACCATTCCTGTTGCCCGAGCACAAGAATTTACCACCTTTAAAGACGGTCAAACGGCAATGACGGTACATGTTGTGCAAGGTGAACGTGAATTGGTGGAGGATTGCCGTTCACTTGGACGCTTCACCTTGCGTGGCATTCCGCCAATGGCTGCCGGTGCAGCGCATATTCGTGTGACTTATCAAGTGGACGCAGACGGTTTATTAAGTGTCACCGCGATGGAAAAGTCCACTAAAGTACAAGCATCTATTCAAATTAAACCTTCTTATGGTTTAACGGATGAAGAGGTGACAGCCATGATCAAATCCTCCTTTGACCATGCTCAAGAAGATTTGCAGGCCCGTGAGCTGGCAGAGCAGCGTGTAGAAGCAGATCGTGTAATTGAAAGTGTGATTGTAGCGTTACAGGCAGATGGCTCAGAATTGCTCAGTATTGAAGAATTTCATCATATTGAAGAAGTATTGAAACAATTGATGTCGCTGAAGCAAGGAACCGATCGTCATGCCATCACACAAGGCATTAAAGCCTTAGATGCCGCAACGCAAGAATTTGCCTCAAGGCGAATGAATGCCAGTATTAATCGTGCCTTAACCGGTAAGAATGTATCGGATATGGAAAAACTGTAAATAAAAGTGCGGTTAAATTGAGGTGAGTTTTAACCTATTATTTAACATAAGCTGTTTTTTAATCATTGTGATTTGAGGAAAGTATTATGCCGAAAGTAATTTTTTTACCAAATGAAGAATTTTGTCCGGAAGGTATGGTCGTGGATACGGCTGCCGGTGATAACTTATTAGAAGTGGCTCACAATGCCGGGGTAGAGATTCATCATGCTTGTGACGGTTCTTGCGCTTGCACGACCTGTCATGTGATTGTTCGTGAAGGATTTGATTCTTTAAATGAAACCAGCGATCAAGAAGAAGATATGCTGGATAAAGCCTGGGGATTGGAAATGGATAGCCGTCTTTCTTGCCAGTGTGTGGTGGGGAATGATGATTTAGTAGTGGAAATCCCAAAATATAATCTTAATCATGCAAATGAGGCGGCGCACTAATGAAATGGACGGATTCACAACTTATTGCGGAAGAATTGTATGATCGCAACCCTGAGCTTGATCCCAAAACTGTACGTTTTACGGATTTACATCAGTGGATTTGTGAATTAGAAGGTTTTGATGATGATCCACAAAAATCTAACGAGGCGATTCTTGAAGCTATTTTATTGAAGTGGCTGGATGAGTTTGAGTAAAAAAATGCCCGCATTTGCGGGCTATTTTTTTAAGTTAAATTCTTTCATTTTTACTTAACTTTTGGGGGGATGAGTGATTTCATTATTAATTTTTAGGTATTCCTAGATTACCAATTAATTTGTTTTTCAAGTGGCGAAATAGCACCATTTTCTACTTCAAATAATCTTCCTGTTTCAGCTTTCATTTCTTTTAGCTGTTTCTGTGTAATTGCCGTCACAAATACTTGTGATCCGCTTTGTTGTAAACGTTCGGCGAGTAATTCACGTTTAAATGGATCTAATTCCGAAGCGAAATCATCAACTAGGAAAATACAATGACGTTGTTTTTCTTTCATTAAATGTTCCCCTTGGGCGAGGCGTAAGGCACACATCAGTAATTTTAATTGTCCGCGAGAAAGCACATCTTCGACGGGCAATCCATACGCTTTGAAACGAAAATCTGCTTTTTGCGGACCGGAAAAAGTATAACCAAGGGCTTTATCACGATCAAAATTTTGTTCCAGTAAATCGCTATATTCAGTATCTTTATCCCAACCTTGATGGAAACTGACGCTAATGTCTAATTCCGGTAAAAAAAGTTGGCAGGTTTTTTCAATATCTGTGCGTAAAGCTGCCGCATATTCTGCGCGCCAGTCACTAACATTGTGAGCAAGCTTTGATAACTCAATATCCCAAATTTTTATTGCGGAGTAAGGTTGATGCTGACCGAGTGCAGCATTGCGTTGTTTTAATAGGCGATTTAGGTTGCGCCAAGCAGAATGAAAATGAGTGTGATGATGGAATAAGCCCCAATCTAAAAATGCTCGTCGATAGCTTGGTCCGCCATTGAGTAAAGTTAAGCCTTCCGGGGTGATAAGTTGCATGGGGAGGAGGTGGGCGAGGTCGGAAATTTTGTTTCCGTCTTCACCGTTGATTTTAACAAGGGTGTTGCCTTGGCGAAGTTTTTGCAATCCTATTGACCAATGATGTTGCTTTTCTTGAATATTCCCAAATAAAGTAAAATGTGGTTCGTCATAAGAAATGATGCGATTTGTGACCGCGCTTTTAAAGGAGCGCCCGTGCCCCAAATAGAAAATTGCCTCTAACAGGCTGGTTTTCCCACTCCCGTTATTGCCGATCAAAAAGTTAAAGCCGCGATCTAATTCAAGATCTACGGCATTTAAATTTCTAAATTTTTCAATCAATAAACGGGAAATTGCCATCTTATAGACGCATTGGCATAATCACATATTCGCTGCTGTTATCTTCACAGTTTTCAATTAAGCAGCTAGAGGACGCATCGGTTAATCGAATACGAACTTGTTGGCATTTGAGGGCGTTAAGTACGTCTAAAATGTAAGTAACATTGAAACCGACTTCCAATTCTTCGCCGGAATACATTACATCAACAATTTCTTCCGCCACTTCGTGTTCAGGGTTGGATGCGGTGATTTTAAGTTGGTTTTCACTTAAATTTAAACGTACGCTACGTACACGTTCATTGGAAAGAATAGAGGCACGAACAAAAGCTTGTTTTAAGGCTTCCCAGTTACCTTCTACAATTTTATCGGCATTGCGTGGTAATACACGACGGTAGTCGGGGAAACGCCCATCAATCAATTTCGATGTAAAGGTAATATGATTGAGATGAATGCGAAGATTATTTGTGCCAATTTGTAAACGGGCAGGTTCTTCACTGCTTTCCAATAGACGATTTAATTCCAGCACCCCTTTGCGTGGCAAAATGACCGCATGATTTTGTAATTCCTGCTCAAGAGCAATTGTGCAAACTGCCAGCCGGTGTCCGTCCGTTGCAACGGTACGGAGTAAGTTACCTTCCGTTTCAAATTTCATACCATTTAAAAAATAGCGTGCATCTTGGTTCGCCATAGAAAATTGAGTGGCTTCAATTAAGCGACGTAAGGTATTTTGCGGTAAGGCAAAATCTACTTCGGACTGCCAATCCGTTAGATTTGGATATTCTTCCGCCGGTAGGGTAGCAAGGTTAAATTTACTTCTTCCCGATTGTACTATGGCCCGTTCTTCTTCAAAGGTGACGGTAATTTCAAATTCATCCGATAAAGTGCGGCAAATATCTAAGAATTTTTTTGCCGGAATGGTAAAGTTGCCATTTGTTGTGGAAGAAGAAAGCTGAGTTTGAGTTGAAAGCTCTACTTCTAAATCAGTTCCGGTAATGGTTAAACGGTTATTTTCAATTTGTAGTAATACATTATTCAATACAGGAATATTTGGACGACTGCTTAATACACCACAAACTTGTTGTAACGGTTTTAAGAGATTTTCTCTAGAAATACTAAATTGCATGGTTGCTCCTTATGCAGATAAGGTACGAATTAAATTCGCCCAATCTTCTTGAATACTGTTATCTTTTTCACGAAATTTCGGCACTTCACGGCAAGCGTTCAGTACGGTGGTATGATCCCGTTCAAAGGCCCGACCGATTTCCGGCAAACTACGGTTGGTTAATTCTTTTGCCAATGCCATGGCGATTTGGCGGGGACGTGTTACCGAGCGCTGACGGCTTTTGGATTTTAAATCCGATACTTTAATTCGATAGTATTCAGCCACTGTTTTCTGAATGTTATCAATGGTTACCAAACGCTCTTGTAAAGCAAGGATATCTTTTAGGGTGTCACGGACAAAATCAATATTAATCTCACCGCCTTTAAAATCTTGCATTGCTTTCACTCGATTGAGAGCGCCTTCCAGTTCGCGTACATTCGTGCGTAAACGTTGAGCGATAAAAAACGCCACTTCTTCCGGTAGATGCATTTGATGCTCTTCCGCTTTTTTCAATAATATCGCCACACGGGTTTCTAAGTCAGGTGGCTCAATGGCGGTGGTTAATCCCCAACCAAAACGGGATTTTAAGCGCTCTTCAATTCTTTCAATTTCTTTAGGATAGCGGTCAGAGGTTAAAATGATTTGGCGACCGGTTTCAAATAAGTTATTGAAAATATGGAAAAATTCCTCTTGAGTTTTTTCTTTCTCTGCAAAGAATTGAATATCATCCACTAACAGCGCATCTAAGGAACGATAGAATTTTTTGAATTGATCCATATTATTATCTCGCATGGCTTTTACCATATGCTGCATGAAATTATTGGCGTGAATATAAAGTACACGTGCATTGGGTTTATTTGCCAAGATACCGTTACCAATAGCGTGTAATAAATGGGTTTTTCCTAGCCCAGTTCCTCCATACAAAAAAAACGGATTTGCGGTAGCTTCGCCAGGGGCTTGTGCCAATTTTTGTCCGACTGCGCGGGCTAATTGGTTTGATTTACCTTCGACAAAGTTTTCAAATACATGCTTGGTATTTAGATGTGAGTCGAATTTCAGAGCTTTTTCCGTTTCAGATTTATCATCGGAATTGCCCACACTTTCTGCCGATTGCAACGTAGGTTTAACAATAGCTTTGGGCGTAGGTTTTACCCCTTCCTTAAGGATAATTTGTAAATTTGGATTTTGTGAAAGTGCTTGGCAAATTTGATGAATTTGTTTGAGGTAATGGGTTTCAACCCAACCTTTTACAAACATATTTGAAGCATAAAGTACGATTTTATCTTGAGAGACCGTATCAGCTTGCAATGGGCGAAGCCAAGTGCTTAAATCAGTAGCGGAAACTTGATCTTGTAATTGAGAAAGGCAATCTTGCCAAAGATTAGAGAGACTCACGATAAACTATCCTTAATGCTGCTTTCCACTTATTTAATAAAATTGGAGATATGATATAAGTACAATCAAAAATTTTAGAGATTCTACAATAATCCTGGCAAAAAATCTTCTCAAGAAACGGGAAAAAACTAAAAAGGTGGCTTTATATTTTATTTGAATTATGTGTGATTGCGATGATTTTAAAAAGATGTAAGATTGTTTTTTAAAAATTCCCTTTCTTAGTTTGACGAACACCTGATTTATGATTAGAATTACATCCTATTTTTTATAACCCTTATTTGTTTTGGATTCAAAACAGTAAACATTTTAAATTTAGGTAAATTAAAATGAAACGTACATTTCAACCTTCTGTATTAAAACGCAGCCGTACTCACGGTTTTCGTGCTCGTATGGCAACTAAAAACGGCCGTCAAGTTTTAGCCCGTCGTCGTGCTAAAGGTCGTAAAAGTTTATCTGCATAATCGCTATTCTTAGTGGTTAAACTAAACTTTTCTAGGGAGTTACGTTTGTTGACTCCCATTCAATTCAAAAATGTCTTTGAACAACCGTTTCGAGCTAGCACGCCTGAACTGAGTATTCTCGCCCGAGAAAATAATCTTGAACATCCCCGCTTAGGTTTAACTGTCGCGAAGAAACATTTGAAGCGCGCACATGATCGCAATCGAATTAAGCGCTTAGTGCGTGAAAGTTTTCGCTTATATCAACATCAGCTACCTGCTTGTGATTTTGTTTTTGTAGCAAAAGCTGGAATTGCTAAGCTTGATAATGTTACATTTCGTCAAACGCTGGAAAAATTATGGCAGCGACACATTCGTTTGGCTCAAAAATCTTAATTGGTTTAATCCGAATTTATCAAATGACGATCAGTCCTTTGATCGGGTCGCGTTGTCGATTTATTCCTACTTGTTCGTGTTATGGCATTGAAGCGTTAAAAAGACACGGATTGTTAAAAGGTGGTTGGCTTACACTAAAACGTGTATTAAAATGTCACCCCTTGAACGAAGGTGGATTCGATCCGGTTCCGCCGAAACCCAATAATAACGATGAGAAAAAATAATGGACTCAAGACGTAGCCTGTTAGTGTTAGCACTAATGTTTATTTCTTTCCTTGTTTATCAGCAGTGGCAAATGGATAAAAATCCACCTCCAGTAGCTGAACAAACAACCTCAATTACTTCAGATGTACCTGCAAGTTCCTCTTCATCAACACAAATTGCCTCTGATTCAGCGGTTAAAGGTCGTATTATCACCCTTGAAAATGATGTTTTACGTCTAAAAGTAGATACCCTAGGCGGTGATGTAGTGAGTTCCGAACTCTTAAAATATGATGCGGAGTTAGATTCTAAAACACCATTTGTGCTGCTAAAAGATTCTCCGGAACATATTTATATCGCACAAAGTGGCTTGATTGGTAAAAATGGGATTGATACCAAATCCGGTCGTGCACAATATCAAATTGAAGGTGATCATTTCAAATTAGCTGAAGGACAAGATTTCCTTTCTGTTCCATTAATTTTTGAAAAAGATGGGGTAACCTATCAAAAAGTTTTTGTTTTAAAACGCGGTAGTTATGATCTTGGCGTAGATTATAAAATCAATAATCAAAGCGGTGAAACTATTGAAGTAGAGCCTTATGGTCAATTAAAACATACATTAGTGGAAAGTAGTGGCAATGTAGCAATGCCAACTTATACCGGTGGTGCTTATTCTTCATCAGAAACCAATTATAAAAAATACAGTTTCTCTGATATGAAAGATGCGAATCTTTCTATCAATACCAAAGCAGGTTGGGTTGCTGTATTACAACATTACTTTGTTTCTGCATGGATTCCGAATCAAGATGTGGATAATCAACTTTATACTCTCACTGATACAAAAAATAATGTGGCTTCAATTGGTTATCGCGGGCCAATCGTGACAATTCCGGCGGGAGCGCAAGGAACGATTTCCAGCTCACTGTGGACTGGGCCTAAACTTCAAAATGATATGGCAAAAGTGGCAAATAACTTAGACTTAACCGTTGATTATGGTTGGGCATGGTTTATTGCGAAACCGTTGTTTTGGTTACTCACTTTCATCCAAGGAATTGTTTCTAACTGGGGTCTGGCGATTATTTGTGTAACTATTGTTGTTAAAGCGATTCTATATCCACTCACAAAAGCACAATATACCTCAATGGCAAAAATGCGTATGTTACAACCAAAAATGCAAGAAATGCGTGAGCGTTTTGGTGATGATCGTCAGCGTATGAGCCAAGAAATGATGAAACTCTATAAAGAGGAAAAAGTCAATCCGTTGGGCGGTTGTTTACCGATTCTTCTGCAAATGCCGATTTTCATTGCACTATATTGGACATTTATGGAAGCTGTTGAACTTCGTCACGCACCATTCTTCGGCTGGATTCAAGATTTATCCGCGCAAGATCCATATTACATTTTGCCGATTTTGATGGGGATTTCTATGTATTTGCTGCAAAAAATGTCTCCGACACCGGTGGCTGATCCAATGCAGCAAAAAGTGATGAATTTTATGCCGCTAATCTTTATGTTTTTTTTCCTCTGGTTCCCGTCAGGCTTGGTATTATATTGGTTAGTGTCTAACCTAATCACTATTGTACAGCAGCAACTGATTTACCGTGGATTAGAGAAAAAAGGGTTACATTCCCGTAAAAAATAATCCCTAATTATATGAAAAAGGCATCGAAAGGTGCCTTTTTCCATCATTGGGTGTTGATGATGTCTCTAAGGCTGTATAGCATACGCCCTATCGTATTTTAAGCCGCATAAAAGTGCGGTCATTTTTTAGAGAGTTTTTTTATGAAAGAAACAATCGTTGCACAAGCCACCGCACCGGGACGGGGTGGCATTGGTATTTTAAGGATTTCCGGACCTTTAGCGGGCGAAGTTGCGAACAACGTCTTGGGGAAATGTCCCAAACCTCGTATGGCGGACTATTTACCTTTTAAAGATGTTGATGGAACAGTATTGGATCAAGGTATTGCCCTTTATTTTAAAGCACCGAATTCTTTTACGGGTGAAGATGTATTGGAATTGCAAGGGCATGGCGGACAAGTTGTCCTTGATTTATTGCTGAAACGTATTTTGCAAATTGAGGGTGTTCGTTTAGCACGACCGGGCGAGTTTTCTGAACAAGCTTTTTTAAATGATAAATTGGATTTAGCTCAAGCAGAGGCTATCGCAGATTTAATTGACGCGACCTCCGAACAGGCTGCCCGCTCAGCGTTAAAATCATTGCAAGGTGAATTTTCACATAAAGTCAATGTATTAGTCGAGGCGGTTATTTATTTACGAACTTATGTAGAAGCCTCCATTGATTTTCCCGATGAGGAAATTGATTTCTTGGCGGATGGCAAAATTGAAGCGAATTTACGGGGTATTATCACTCAGCTGGACGATGTACGCCGTGAAGCAAAACAAGGTGCGATTTTACGTGAAGGAATGAAGGTCGTGATTGCCGGTCGCCCGAATGCAGGGAAATCCAGCCTATTGAATGTCCTTGCCGGACGTGACGCGGCGATTGTGACCGATATTGCAGGAACGACACGTGATGTTTTGCGTGAACATATTCACATTGATGGTATGCCACTCCATATTATTGATACGGCGGGATTGCGTGAAGCCACCGATGAAGTGGAACGAATTGGAATTTCCCGAGCTTGGACTGAAATAGAACAATCGGATCGTATCATTTTAATGCTCGACAGTAGCGATACAGATAGCCAAAATCTTGAAAAAGTGCGGTTAGAATTTTTAGCGAAATTACCGACAAATATTCCAGTGACGATTGTGCGTAATAAAATTGATTTAACTGATGAAGAAGAAGGATTGAGTGAAGAAAAAGGCTATCAAATCATTAGCTTGTCAGCTCAAACACACAAAGGAGTACAGTTATTGCGTGAGCATTTAAAACAAACCATGGGGTTCCAAACCGGTATTGAAGGCGGATTCTTAGCCCGTCGTCGCCATTTAGAAGCATTAGAAAAAGCGGCGGAGCATTTGCAGATTGGTTTGGTTCAATTAACGGAATTTCATGCAGGAGAATTATTGGCGGAAGAATTACGCCTGGTACAGGCACAATTAAGTGAAATTACCGGTCAATTTACCTCGGATGATTTACTCAGTAATATTTTCAGCTCATTTTGTATTGGTAAATAAAGACAGAAATAATGGCATTTTATATATTGTGGATTATTGCACTGGGATTGTCGATGGATGCCTTTGCCGTTTCGATTTCGAAAGGACTCGCTATGCGATCTTTTCGATGGAAACAGGCAGTGATAATAGCCCTTTGCTTTGGTTGTTTCCAAGCAATCATGCCGCTTATAGGTTATGTATTGGGTTCGCAATTTAGCAAAATTATTCAAGAATGGGATCACTGGTTTGCCTTTATCCTTTTATTATTGATCGGTGCAAATATGATTCGTGAAGGTTTCACCGAGGAGGAAAGGGAGCCGGTTTCAGAGATAATCAATGTTAAACGACTACTTAGTTTAGGCTTGGCGACCAGTGTTGATGCACTGGCTGTCGGTATTTCATTTGCTTTTTTGCATGTGAATATTATTCAGGCAGTATGGATTATTGGTATTACAACGTTTGTAATTTCTTTTATCGGTGTAAAGAGCGGTCATTTTTTAGGAAGAAAATTTAAAAGTAAAGCCGAAATTTTCGGTGGTTTAGTCATTATTATTATGGGGATTAAAATTTTATTTGAGCATGATGCTTTGGTATTTTAAGGTGCGAATTTCCTCACTTTCGATTATAATTCTAAAAATTTTGTCTTTTAAAAAGGGTAAATATGTTTATCGAAAAAATGAACGGTATGGCGAATACCAAAATTGCTAAATTTATTCTCGGGTTAATTACCATTTCATTCTTAGTAGGGGGGATGTCTGGTTATTTATTTAGTAACTACGATTCTTATGCTGCAAAGGTTAATGGTGAAACCATTTCCCAGCAAGATTTTATGAATCGTTATAACCAAGAATTTGAAACGCGTGCGGCACAAGAAGGTGAGGCATTTTTAACTCAGTCCGATTCACCTGAATTTGTTAATGCTTTGCGTCAAGGGATTATTAATCGTTTGGTTGATCAGGAATTGCTTCGTCAATATGCGAAAGAATTGAAATTAGGCGTAAGCGATGAAATGATTAAACGCGCCATTGTGGTTGATCCGAATTTTCAATCTAACGGAAAATTTGACAACGGACTATATCAACAAATTCTTGCACAAAATGGTTTAAGTTCCGATACCTATGCGAATATTTTGCGTGGTGCACTTACACTTGAGCAAATGCAAAACGGTATTGCAAATAGTGAATTTGTAGTGCCTGTTCAAGTAAAAGATAATGCTCAACTTTTATTTCAAAAACGTATTGCCCGTTTAGCGACATTATCCCTTGCTGATGAAATAGCAAAACAGAATATCACTGAAGATGAAGTAAAAACTTACTATGAAGCCAATCAAAAAGCTTTTGTGCAACCTGAACAAGTAAAAGTACAATATATCCAAGTTTCAGGCGCCGATGTAGCAAAAGACATTCAAGTAAGTGATGTGGAAATTGCGCAATATTATCAGGATAATAAAGCACAGTTTATGACGCAGAAATTAGCGCATATTCAATTCTCTAATGAACAAGAGGCGCAAACTGCCTATCAAGAATTAAAGAATGGCGCAAGTTTTGCCGAATTAGCTAAAACACGTTCGTTAGATAAAGTTTCGGGAGAGAAGGGTGGCGAATTAGGTTGGGTAAATGCCAATGAATTACCAAGGACTTTTGAAGAGGCGGCAACCATGCTTCAAGTCGGAAAATTTAGTGAACCGGTTAATGTTGAGGGTAATTTCCACATTATTTTAGTCGAGGAGCGTAAAGAAAAACCGCTAGATGAAGTGAAAACACAAATCACAGATTTAGTGCGTAAAAACTTATTGGAAAACCGTTTTTACACAGTCGAAAAAAATGTACGTGAAAAAGCCTTTGAAGATAGTAAATCTTTAGAGAGCGCAGCAAACGTAGCCGGTGTAAAAGTAAAAGAAAGCGGTTATTTTTCTCGTGAAAATGTACCGGAAGCGTTAAATTCACCTAATGTGATTTCTGCGATGTTTGATTCCGATATTTCAAATGGAGGAGCAAATTCCGAACCATTAAACATAGGGGAACAGCATATTGTTTTGGTACGTGTGTTAGATCATAAAGCTGAAGGCATAAAAGCGTTAGATGAAGCAAAAACGGATATTGAAAACTTTTTAAAACGTGAAAAAGCAGAAAAAATATTGACTGCAACGGCAACGAAATTGGTTAATGATCTTCCGACGAAGCCAAATAAATTACCGGTAGGTATTTCTTTCGGTTCAGAGCAAACCTTCGCTTTTACGGAAAATAAAGATCCGATTTTAACTAATGGTATTTTCTCCATGGAAAAACCGGCAAATGGCACAACAGTGTATAAAATAGTGCGTAACAGTAAAGGCGATGTAATTGTCGCGGCGCTGAGTAAAGTGGAGAAAGGCGAACTGAATGAGCAAGAATTAGCTCAATTCGGAGAGCAATTCCGTCAAACACAGCAACTTGAATTACGTACACAACTTTTACAAGCATTGCGTGATAAGGCACAAATTGAAATTAATGAAGCCTTTATCAAACAAGAAGATGAAAACTAATTTGTGAGTGCTAACCTAGAAGCCTATGTTCTCATAGGCTTTATTCTTGAAAAAATAAAGCTAAATTGCAATCAGGTCTGATTTCTGATAAAAAGTGCGGTAATTTTCAACCGCACTTTTTCATTGATTAAAGGAAAATCCCATGGCAGAAGAAACCATTTTCAGTAAAATTATTCGCAAAGAAATTCCCGCTAATATTGTTTATCAAGATGAGTTGGTCACGGCATTTCGTGATATTGCACCGCAAGCCAAAACCCATATTTTAATTATTCCAAATAAATTAATTCCAACCATAAATGATGTAACCGAGCAAGATGAAGTTTCACTTGGTCGTTTGTTTACTGTGGCGGCAAAATTAGCCAAACAAGAAGGTATTGCGGAAGAGGGCTATCGTTTAATCGTTAACTGTAACAAGCATGGCGGGCAGGAAGTATTTCATATTCATATGCACCTGCTAGGGGGCGAACCGCTTGGCAAAATGTTGGACAAATAATGAAGAAATCACTGGTTATTTTGGCAAGCCTTGTGCTTTCGGCTTGCTCCGTTTCAGGGCCGAATTTAGTTCATACTAATAACCCAATTTTGAATATAACAGCGGAGCTTGCGCCCGTTGTTGAGGCGAAAGTGTCGGCAAATTCTGCGTGGGTAAAAAATAAAAGTACCCAACCTATTAATGTGAATTATCACCTTTTTTGGTATAACGCACAGGGGGTTACCCAAGTTTGGACGGATCAACGAGAAAGCCTTGTTGGAAATTTGCGTTTACAAGCTAAAGAACGTAAAGCTATTGAACTGATGAAACCGACATTAGAAAGTACCAATTATCGTCTTTATTTACAGTAAATTATGTCTACTTTATTAATTGATCTTGAAGGCTATGAATTAAGCCAAGAAGAAATCGAGCTGCTGGAGCATCCTCTAGTTGCCGGTTTAATTTTGTTTACACGAAATTTTTATGATCGAGAACAGATTCAGGCATTGGTAAAATCCGTGCGTGAGCGTGTGAAAAAGCCTTTACTCATCACAGTGGATCAAGAAGGCGGACGAGTACAGCGTTTCCGTGAGGGCTTTACGCAATTACCGGCAATGCAAGCCTTTGCTTCGTTATCCGATGATTTGCAGCAACAACAATGTTGGGCAAAAGAAGCAGGTTGGCAAATGGCGGCAGAAATGAGCGCCCTTGATATTGATTTAAGTTTTGCACCGGTGTTGGACTTAGGGCATGAATGTCTCGCTATTGGTGATCGTAGCTTTAGTGGCGATATGCAAAGTGCGGTTAATTTGGCGAGTGTTTTTATTGATGGAATGCGTGAAGCAGGAATGGCAACAACGGGCAAACATTTTCCCGGTCATGGGCATGTATTGGCGGATTCCCATTTAGAAACACCTTATGATGAACGCCCTCAGGAGGTGATTTTCAGTCAGGATCTCCAACCTTTCAAACAATTGATTGCTCAGCAAAAATTAGATGCCATTATGCCTGCCCATGTGATTTACACCCAGTGTGATAGCCAGCCGGCAAGTGGATCTGAATATTGGTTAAAGCATATTTTACGTGAAAAACTGAATTTCCATGGCGCAATTTTCTCCGATGATCTTGGTATGAAAGGCGCGGGATTTATGGGAGATTTTGCTACACGTAGTGAAAAAGCATTAAATGCAGGTTGTGATTTATTGTTACTTTGTAATGAACGGGAGGGCGTGGTTCAAGTGCTGGATCAGTTAAAACTCACGGAAAATCAACCGCACTTTATTCAGCGTCAGACACGCTTAAAAAGTTTATTTAAGAAAAAATCGTATAATTGGTCTGAATTAACCAAAACCCCTCGTTGGCTGGAAAATCATAAAAAATTGGCGATGCTTCAACAATCGTGGTTGGCGAGTAAAGTATGATCGATTGCCACCATTATCAAGTGGGAAATTGTCGTTCATGCCAATGGCTTGAAATACCCTACGAACGGCAACTTTCTGAGAAAATCACTCATCTTAAAATACAACTTTCCCATTTGAATTGCGATGATTTAGTTTGGTTGCCACCTTTCCAATCACCCTTGTCGGGATTTCGAAATAAAGCCAAAATGGTTGTCAGCGGTTCGGTGGAACGACCGATTCTCGGAATTTTGCAAGATTCTAATGATCCAAATAGTTCAGTTGATTTGTGTGATTGCCCTCTCTATCCCGCACATTTTGGCGCAATTTTTCCTATTCTGAAAGATTTTATTGGGCGGGCCGGTTTAGTGCCGTACAACGTAGCCAAGAAGAAAGGCGAACTTAAATATATTTTGCTGACAGAAAGCACATCAACAGGAAAATTAATGTTACGCTTTGTGTTGCGTTCTGAAAATAAATTGGCATTAATTCATCGGGAACTGGCAGGGCTTCTCACCAAATTACCCCAGCTAGAGGTGGTTAGCGTGAATTTGCAACCTCAACACGCCGCGATTTTGGAAGGGGAGCAAGAAATTTTTCTAACGAAACAACAGTTTCTGGCGGAAAGTTTTAATGATATTCCGCTTTTTATCCGCCCCCAAGGTTTTTTCCAAACGAATCCTCAGGTCGCCGCAAGATTATATAAAACGGCACAACAATGGACAAAAGGCTTGCCTATAACAAAATTATGGGATTTATTTTGCGGTGTTGGCGGTTTCGGTTTGCATTGCGCAAATGGGTTACAAAAGCAAGAGCAGAATGTTGAACTGACAGGCATTGAAATTTCACCATCTGCAATTTTGGCAGCAAAAATGTCCGCTCAAAAATTAGCTTTACAAAATGTGACATTTCAATCTTTAGATGCGGCAAATTTTACATTGAACGGACATAAGGAAAAACCGGATTTAGTTATCGTAAATCCGCCACGCCGTGGAATCGGGAGGGAATTAAGTGAATTTCTCAACCGAATCCGACCGCACTTTATTCTATATTCCAGTTGTAACGCGATTTCTATGGGAAAAGATTTACGCTATCTGACACATTATAAGCCCGTCAAAATTCAGCTTTTTGATATGTTTCCACATACGGCACATTATGAAGTGCTGACACTATTGGAGAGTATAACAAAATAACGATTTAGGCGGGCAACCCCGCCTTTAATTATAGTTTAAGTCTGCTATAGGTTAATGCAAGGACAAAAAACGCAGCTTGTAACAAAATAATACAAGCCCCTGTTGATGCATCAAAATGATAGCTCAAAATAACGCCCATAAGGCTTGAAATGACGGACGTTATCACTGCAACCCATAACATTCTATCAAAGGATTTAGTCAATGTAAGTGCCGTAATCCCCGGTGCGATTAACATTGCAACTACTAAGATTACCCCTACCACCTGCATTGTGCTAACAATAGTAAGCGCAGTGAGAATGAGTAAACTATAATGCAAAATTTTAGGCGAGAGACCGGCGACTCGAGCGTGGCTTGCGTCAAAACAATAAAGTAATAAATCACGGCGTTTCAATAGAATTGCTAGAAAAACAATCGTAGAAATGACCGCAGTTTGTATTAATTCAATGTTGCTTACGCCCAGTACATTGCCAAACAAAATATGGGTTAAATGTTGCTCCGTTTGAATTTTGGTAAACATCACTAATCCGATGGCAAACATTCCTGAGAATACAATACCCATTGCCGTGTCTTCTTTAATGCGGCTGTTTTCTTTTAAATAACCTACTCCGAATGAGCAAAAAATGCCGGATAGGAATGCACCGATAGCAAGAGGAATACCTGCCAGATAGGCTAATACAATTCCGGGTAGTACTGCGTGAGAGATTGCATCACCCATTAATGACCAACCCTTTAATACTAAATAACAGGAAAGCAAGGCACAGATAGTAGAAACAATTAATGCGGTGATCAACGCATTTTGCATAAAAGCAAATTGGAGGGGTTCTAAAAACCAGTCAAACATTGGGTACCGCCTTTTTATTGCGAGTAAGCAAGCCGTATTTTGGGGAGAATAAAAATGCGAGAAGGAAAAGTAACGTTTGCAATGTAACTATTATTCCCCCACTTGCACCGTCTAAATAATAGCTTATATAAACGCCCACAAAACTGGTGATTGAACCTAGGATAACAGCAATAATTGCTAGGGTTTTAAATCTATCTGTCAGTAGATAAGCCGTAGCACCCGGGGTAATAACCATTGCGATCACAAGAATTGCACCTACGGTTTGCAATGCGGCAACTACACAAGCACTTAATAACGTAAAAAATAAAATTTTGTAAAACAGGGGGGAAAGTCCTACGGTAATAGCTTGGGTTTCATCGAAAAAAATCAGCAGTAAGTCTTTCCAAAATAATAAAAGTAAGACTAAGCAAATGCCGATGATAATTGAGACTTGATAGATATCTTCGTCTGCAATCCCTAAAATATTACCCAAAATAATATTTTGCACATTTACAGCGGTTGGATTTAGCGAAATAATCAGTAATCCAAGCGCAAAGAACGTACTGAAAATAAAGCCGATTACCGCATCTTCTTTTAGCTTGGAAATAGACTTTATCCATAAAATAGAAAGTGCGGCTAAAATACCTGAAAAAAATGCACCGAGCGCGTAAGGCAAGGAAAACGCATAAGCAATAGCGACGCCCGGTACAACGGAGTGGGATAAGGCATCACCAATTAATGACCAGCCTTTGAGCATTAAATAGGAAGACAAAAAAGCACAAATTCCCCCGACAACGGTACTCAAAATCATCGCTTTAAGCATATAATCATAAGAGAAAGGCTCGAGTAATAAATCTAGCATGGGTTTATTACTCCTCTTTTTTATTGTTGGCAATATCAATACGATAATCTAGTGTTGTTGCAGGTGGATCTTGTTTGGTTTCACCGTAGAATACCACCGCTTTTTCATCATCGGTCAATACTGTCACTGAGCGTTTGTCTTCATCATTATGTAAATCTTCACCCTGTAATTTAATATGGCGTAACACACCGCCAAAGACAATCTCTAAATTATGTTGGTTAAAGGTATCTTCCGTTTTACCCGCAGCAATTACCGTACGATTAATCATGACTACTTGATCACAAAAATCCGGCACGGAACCTAGGTTATGGGTAGATACTAAAATTAAATGTCCTTCGCTACGAAGCTGTCGTAATAAATCTACAATGGCGTTTTCCGTTTTGACATCAACACCGGTGAAAGGCTCATCCAATAAAATTATTGGACTTTGTTGTGCCAATGCCCGAGCTAAAAATACACGTTTTTTTTGCCCACCGGATAGTTCACCAATTTGGCGATGTGCAAGATGCTCAATGTTTACACGTTGCATAGCCTCTTGCACTTTTTGTTTATCAATGGCTTTTGGGATACGCAAAAGATTCATGTATCCATAACGCCCCATCATAACGACATCATAAACGGAAACAGGGAATTGCCAGTCCACTTCTTCCGATTGGGGAACATAAGCAATCAGATTGCGTTTTAAGGCTTGGGCAATTGGTAAATTGCATAGTTTAATTTCACCTTTTTGTGGTTTCACCAACCCCATTAGGCTTTTAAACAAGGTTGATTTACCACTACCATTCACGCCAACCAGTGCGCAAATCGTCCCGTCATTGAGTGAAAAAGACATATCATGAATGGCAGTATGCCCGTTGTTGTAACGAACGGTTACGTCGTTTACTCGAATTGATGTCGAAAATGATTCCATTATTTTTCAAATCCTTTAACTATAGTGGAGACAGTGGTGTTCAGTAGGTCAATATAGGTTGGTACCGGACCATCTTTGGTTGAAAGAGAATCCACATATAATACACCCCCATATTTCGCCCCGCTTTCTTTTGCCACTTGTTGTGCCGGTTTAGGTGAAATTGTACTTTCACTAAATACGACCGGAATATTATTTTTACGAACTAAATCAATTACTTTACGAACTTGTTGAGGTGTTCCTTGCTGTTCGGCATTAATTGGCCATAAGTAACCTTCTTTTAAATTATAATCTTTCGCTAAATAGCTGAAAGCCCCCTCACTAGTGACCAACCAACGTTTGGATTCCGGAATTTGTGCAAGTTTAGCACGAAGCGGTTCATCTAATTGTTTAATTTTTTGTGCATAATCCGCAGCGTTTTTTTCATATACGGCGGCATTTTGAGGATCATGTTTTGTCAGCGTGTTTTTAATATTTTCAATATAAATTAATGCATTAGAAGGTGACATCCAAGCGTGAGGGTTAGGCGCATCTTTGTAAGGGCCCTCGTAAATAGAAAGTGGCGTAATGCCTTCTGTTACCACTACGGCCGGTTTGTCTTTAATGTTTTGGAAAAAACGCTCGAACCAACGCTCTAAATTTAGACCGTTCCATAAAATTAAATCGGCAGATTGTGCCTTGACGATGTCCTTTGGCGTTGGCTCGTATTCGTGAATTTCAGCCCCCGGTTTTGTGATGGATTCCACGATTGCGGCATCACCAGCTACATTTTGCGCAATATCTTGGATAATAGTAAAAGTAGTAACGACTTTAAATTTTGCATTAGCCTGCATCGTAAATAAACCTAACGCAAGTGCGGTCATAATTTTAAATGAAATTCGCATAAGCTCTCCTTAATAAAGTTGAATTTGTTTTATTGAACTGTAGGTGAATGCAGTAAATTTACATTCACCAATACAATAGTACTACTTTTTACATAGATTTTAAATAAAAATGATTATCAACTTTTAAAATTTATTTTTATGTCCGTCAGAATATCAAAAAGGATGATAGATTTTTTCTATGTTTTTGAATGTTTATGACTGTAGGAATAAAAATATACCGGCATGTTATTGCCGGTAAAATAGGGAAACTTATTGTTTGGAAAGTTGTTCGATTAGATTGGTTAAGCCTTCTTCATCATAGCCTTCTTCGTATTGTGCATCATCCGGTGTGAAATTGTTTAGTCGATGTCCGGCAATGCAACCATATTTTTCCAATTTGCTTTTTGTAAAGTTAGTACGGAATTGGGAAGAGCTATTATTTAAACTAATCACACCAATGGCTGAGTTTCTGCAAGGATGCTTATTAACAAATACCAAATTATAACCGGACTCACGAATATAGCCGGTTTTATTAATTGCAGCATCAAATACTTCTTCTCGCACTAGTTTATTGGTATTTCTCACAAATACCTGACGTCCACCGGCTTGAATATAAGCGCTTGGCATATTAGAAAAATACTTAATTTGCTGATTATTCAAGGAATATTTAGTTAGTTTAACCAAGTCCATCACACTTGAAATATTACTATCCGACAAGCCTGAACTATCAGTGAATCGGGTTGAACGCATACCAAGTTCACGAGCTTTCTCGTTCATTTTTTGAATAAATTGAAGACGGGTCATTCCAGCTGAACGAGAAAGAGCATGAGCCGCCTGGTTATCGGAATGGACTAACATCGCTTTTAGTAATTCATTACAGGAAATAGGTGTGTAGATCGGTAATTTTGTGCGGGTACCTTTGATATAGTCATGATCATCATCTGTAATGGAGGTTGTGCAACGAGGGTTTTTATTATTTTCTAAAAATACATTTGCGGTCATGAGTTTTGTGACCGATGCGATAGGTTGAACATGGTTTGGTGAGCTGCTTTCCAATACTTTATCATGGGTGAAATCATAAACAACATAGGATTGCGCCATGGTTAGAGAGGGCGGGACGCATAGATATAGAATCGCAAAGCATTTTTTTAACATTTTTAGTACCGATAAAAATAAAATTAAGGGCGTATTTTATCGCACTTTTTTCTAAAAGATTCGTTATTTTTGCGATCTGTATCGTAAAAAGTGCGGTTAGAAATGGACTTGTTTTTGAAATCTGCTAGCTTATCTTCCAACAAATCTGTAAAATCGCTGCTCATTTTTGTATCAGGCTTTTTTTGTAGGAAATTACTACAATTTTTATCGCCATAATGTGTAGCAACGAGGCTTTAATGTTAGAACAAACATCAAACAAAAAAATTAATTTAATGGATTTGACACGTCAGCAAATGCGTGAGTTTTTTCAAGAACTCGGTGAAAAGCCGTTTCGTGCCGATCAGCTAGTAAAATGGATTTATCATTTTGGCGAAGATAACTTCGACAACATGACAAATATCAATAAGAAATTACGTGAAAAGTTAAAATTCGTTGCAGAAATTAAAGCACCTGAGGTGGCGCTAGAGCAACGTTCTGCAGACGGCACAATTAAATGGGCGATGCAAGTAGGGGATCAGCAAGTGGAAACCGTCTATATTCCGGAAGCGGATCGTGCCACGCTTTGTGTTTCTTCTCAGGTTGGTTGCGCATTGGCTTGTACTTTTTGTTCTACCGCACAACAAGGTTTTAACCGTAATTTGACAGTGTCTGAAATTATTGGTCAAGTATGGCGAGCGTCGAAAATTATCGGTAATTTTGGTGTAACCGGCATACGCCCTATTACGAACGTCGTGATGATGGGAATGGGCGAGCCGTTATTAAATGTGGCAAATGTAGTACCCGCGATGGAAATCATGTTGGACGATTTTGCTTACGGTTTATCTAAACGCCGTGTAACGCTTTCTACTTCAGGGGTTGTACCGGCATTGGATAACTTAAGTAAGATGATTGATGTTGCATTAGCTATTTCTTTACATGCACCGAATGATGAATTGCGTGATGAAATTGTACCAATTAATAAAAAATATAATATTAAAATGTTGATTGATTCTGTAAATCGTTATTTAAGTGTTTCCAATGCCAATCATGGAAAAGTAACGATTGAATATGTCATGCTCGACCATGTAAATGACAGTATAGAACACGCTCATCAGCTTGCGAATGTGTTGAAAAATACCCCTTGTAAAATTAATCTAATTCCTTGGAATCCGTTTCCTGAAGCACCTTATGAAAAAAGCTCAAATACCCGCATTGATCGTTTCCAAAAAACATTGATGGAATATGGCTTTACTGTAATTGTGCGTAAAACTCGGGGCGATGATATTGATGCGGCTTGCGGACAACTTGCAGGTGATGTGATTGATCGTACTAAACGTACAGCAATGAAACGTCAATTCGGGCAGAATATAGGAATAACTCAAGTTAATTAGTGAAGCTGTGGAGGAAAAATGAAATATTTCTTTATTCAATTTCTAAGTGCGGTCATTTTTCCTTTTGTTTTTTCCGCTTGTGTTTCGCAACCCCCTTCTTCTGATTTTAATAAACAGCAGGCTGCAAAAGCTCGGGTTGAATTAGCTCTTGGTTATTTGCAGCAAAATAATTTTATTCAAGCTAAACAAAATCTTGATAAAGCTTTAGCACATGATAAAAACTATTATCTTGTTCACTCTGTATTTGCACATTTCTATCAATTGCAAGGTGATGTGAATGAAGCAAGAAAGTCTTACCTTCAAGCCATAAAAATTGATGAAAAACAAGGTGATGTACATAATAATTTTGGTACGTTTTTATGTAGGCAAGGTGAATTTGAACAAGCTAATACACAATTTGAACTTGCCCTAGTTTCACCTAATTATTATCGTCAAGCAGATACTTATGAAAATATGGCACTTTGTGCACAGGCGTTAAACCGAGCGGATGCCTATCAAAGAGCAATCAACAAATTATGGCAAATTGATGTGGATCGTGTGGAAAAACTGAATCTTGTCAAATAAAACATTGCCAAAAATTGCTTTGGACTTTAAAATTCAGCCTTTAATTGTGTCTCATAAATTAATAAACATTATGAATGCTCAGGCTGAACAAATGGAAACGAAAACGCAAGCAGATCAACTGATATCTTTGGGGGATAGATTCCGTGAGGCCCGTGAAGCCTTAAATCTTTCTCTTGAAGATGTTTCTAAGAAAATTACATTACGTCCGGCGATTTTAGCTCAAATCGAAAATAATGAATTTATCCAAAAAAATGTGCCTGCGGCTTTCATGAAAGGGTATGTACGCAATTATGGGAAATTTTTGCGTTTACCTGAAAGCCTTTGGGCTGATCTCTCTTTTGGCGAAGATGAACAAAATGATTTAGGAAAAAATGCCCGCTCAACCCGTTCGGTAAATCAATATTCTTCTCACAGTCGTTCGGTAGGCTATTTAACCGCACTAGTGCTTTTGGTTGCGTTGAGTATGACTGGATTATGGTGGTGGCAAAACTATCAACAGTCTAATGAAGAGCGCGATACTTTAGTGCAAAGTTATGTTTCAAATACCGATACAGTCCAAATAGCACCTGAAAACTCACCGGTTTTACCGACAGAAATACAAACTTCTCAGCCTGTTCAGTTGGCTCAACCAGATGAGGCTCAAGCTAATAGTTCGGGTTCAATAGTTGAGGTAAAAGTAGGACAAGAAGTTGTTTCTGAACAGAATGTATTGCCTAAATCAATGACTTCCACTGAAGATACAACATTGAACGAAGTTGCTATTCCCGATATGCAAAGTGCAGTCGAAAATCCAACTGTTTCTCCGCCACCACCGGCTGCTCAAGGCGATTTAGTTGTGGAAGTATTAAAAAATACCAGTTGGTTAAGCGTAAAAGATAAGAATCGAAAAGTACTTGCTCAAAGAGAATATAAGCAAGGTGAAGTATTAACCTTCAACGGTAATGAGTTTTCATTGATTGTGGGAGCACCGGGTAATGTTCGTATTACTTATAAGGGGCAGGATTACCCTCTAAAAGTAGATGGGCGTGTCGCAAAATTCAGGCTTTCACAACCTTAATAAGGAATAGTAATGTCAGCTTTTCAACCGATAATTAAGCGTCGTGAATCGACTAAAATTTATGTGGGGAATGTCCCGATTGGCGGAGATGCACCAATTGCTGTGCAATCTATGACAAATACGCGTACTACGGATGTTGAATCTACGATTACTCAGATTAAATCTTTAGAGCGTGTAGGTGCTGATATCGTGCGTGTTTCCGTGCCGACTATGGATGCCGCTGAAGCTTTTAAAATTATTAAACAACAAGTTAATGTACCATTGGTCGCGGATATTCACTTTGATTACCGTATTGCATTGAAAGTCGCTGAGTATGGAGTGGACTGTCTGCGTATTAATCCCGGTAATATAGGGCGGGAGGATCGTATTCGTGCGGTAGTGGATTGTGCACGTGATAAAAATATCCCGATTCGCATTGGTGTTAATGCCGGTTCTTTAGAGAAAGATCTTCAAGAGAAATATGGTGAGCCCACCCCTGAAGCATTGCTTGAATCTGCATTGCGTCATGTAGAGATTTTAGATCGTCTTAACTTTGATCAATTTAAAGTGAGTGTGAAGGCATCCGATGTGTCTTTGGCGGTAGAATCTTATCGTTTATTGGCAAAAGCCATCAAACAGCCCTTACATCTAGGTATTACCGAAGCGGGGGGCGCTCGTGCTGGAGCTGTTAAATCAGCTATCGGTTTAGGAATGTTACTTGCCGAGGGAATAGGGGATACATTGCGTGTTTCACTGGCGGCAGATCCTGTAGAAGAGATCAAAGTCGGTTTTGATATTTTAAAATCATTGCGTATTCGTTCCCGAGGAATTAATTTTATTGCCTGCCCTACTTGCTCACGCCAAGAATTTGATGTGATCGGTACGGTGAATGCTTTGGAACAACGTCTTGAAGATATAATTACACCAATGGATGTCTCTATTATCGGCTGTGTCGTTAATGGACCTGGAGAGGCATTAGTCTCCGATATTGGGGTAACCGGCGGTAATAAGAAGAGCGGTTATTATATTAATGGAGAACGTCAAAAAGAGCGGTTTGATAATGAAGATATTATCAATCAATTAGAAGCAAAGATCCGTGCAAAGGTCGCATTGCAAGATCCAAAAAATCGTATTATTTAAGGAAAACTTGTGGCAAAAACAATTCAAGCAATTCGTGGAATGAATGATTGCTCTCCAACAGAATCCCCATTGTGGCAATGGGTTGAAATGCAAGTACGTGGAGTCCTAAACAGTTATGGATATTCTGAAGTACGTATGCCAATTGTTGAAAGTACACCGTTATTTGCTCGTGCTATCGGTGAAGTAACAGATGTTGTTTCAAAAGAAATGTACACATTTTGGGACAATGATGAACAATTAACCCTCCGTCCTGAAGGAACAGCAGGTTGTGTACGTGCAGCGATTGAACATGGTTGGATTTATAATAATGAACAGCGTTTGTGGTATATGGGACCGATGTTCCGCCATGAACGTCCGCAAAAAGGGCGCTATCGTCAGTTTCACCAAGCCGGTGTAGAGGTTTTTGGTATTACGAATCCGGAAATTGATGCCGAATTAATTATTCTAACGGCAAGACTTTGGAAAAAATTAGGCATTGATCAACATGTTTCTCTTCAACTAAACTCGATCGGTTCATTAGAAGCGAGAGCAAATTATCGTTCCGCCTTGGTCGCATTCCTGGAAAAATACCAAGAATTAATGAGCGAGGAAGAAAAAGAACGTTTAGTTAAGAATCCTCTACGTATTTTAGATACGAAAAATCAAGAATTACAAAAAGTATTAGATAATGCACCGAAATTGCTTGATTATTTGGATGATGAGAGCCGTGCGCATTTTGCTCAATTATGTGCTTTATTGGATGCGGTGGGGATCCAATATGAAATTAATCCAAAACTTGTACGTGGATTGGACTATTACAACAAAACCGTGTTTGAATGGGTAACTTCCGCATTAGGTGCGCAAGGTACAGTATGTGGTGGTGGTCGTTATGACGGCTTGGTTGAACAACTTGGCGGACATGCTACATCGGGCGTAGGATTTGCTATGGGATTGGAACGCTTGGTCTTATTGGTGCAAGAGGTTAATTCAAACATACCATTAAAAAGTGCGGCCGATATTTATGTGATTCATCAAGGGGAAAATACGACTTTGGCTGCCTTACAGCTTGCTGAGAAAATTCGTTCAGAATTACCGCACTTACGGGTTATGCAACATTGCTCAGGTGGTAATTTTAAAAAACAATTTAAGCGTGCAGATAAATCCGGTGCAGCTTTAGCCTTAGTTATTGGGGAAAGCGAAGTACAAAATAATCAGGTTGTAGTGAAACATTTACACGGTGGGGTTGAGCAACAGACTTTTGAAATGGGACAGGTCGTTGATTATATTCAGACTCAATTTTAATTTATAAAGGAAAAGAATATGGCATATTCTATTGAAGAAGAACAAGAGATTAATCAGTTAAAAGAATGGTGGAAAGAAAACGGCAAAACTATCATTGTCGCTTTTATTTTAGGTGTGAGTGGTATGTTTGGTTGGCGTTATTGGCAGACTTACCAAGCAAATCAAATTGCTGAGGCATCGGCAGGATATGATGCTTTGATTTACGCTGCCGAGCAAGACCCCGCTACTCAAAAAACGAAATTAGCAGAATTCGTCCAAGCGAATAGTAAAACCAGCTATGCAGTTTTTGCATTATTTGATGAAGCCAAAAATGCAGTGGCAAAACAAGATTTTGCGGGTGCCGAAGTCGCGTTACAGCAGGTTTTAACACAATCTCAAGATGAATTCTTAACATCACTCGCCGCATTGCGTTTAAGTGCCGTACAATTTCAGCTAGGTCAATTAGATAGTGCTTTATCAACGCTTGCACAAGTAAAGAGTACGGGATTTAATGCACGTAAAGTGCTGTTAGCCGGTGATATCCAATTGGCAAAAGGCGATACTGCAGCAGCAAAAAATAGTTTTGAGCAAGTGCTTCAAACGGGTAGCCCATTGGAACAGCAAGCAGCTCAAATGAAATTAAATAATCTTTAATATAAAGCGCCCAGAGGGCGTTTATTTTTTATGTGCTCTTTATTTCCACCACCTTCCTCCCCCTCATCCTTTGTTTCTCTATTGGTGTAGTGATGTATGCATTACCTCCAATAGGGAAATATTCCAAATTTCTCGGGAAGAATTCTATTTAGAAAAAATTTGGCGATGAATACCGCTGATATAAATCAAAAGTTAGACATTGGATATAAAAAATGCGGTCAATTTTGACCGCACTTTATATTTCATGGATTATTTTGCGTGATTACAATCGGCTGCTTTCTTTTCAAAACGCTCTGCAACATAATCCCAGTTTACAACATTCCAAAATTCTTTAATGTAGTCTGGACGACGATTTTGGAATTTTAAGTAGTAAGCGTGTTCCCAAACATCTAAGCCTAAAAGTGGGAAACCTTCACAACCTGCAATTTCTTTACCCATTAATGGATTATCTTGGTTTGCAGTGGAAACAACCGCTAATTTTCCTTCAGTAGTTAACACTAACCATGCCCAACCAGAACCAAAACGGGTTGCTGCAGCTTTTTCAAATTCAGCTTGAAAAGCTTCGACAGAACCAAAATCGCGTAAAATCGCATCTTTTAACGCACCTTGCAAAGTTGTACCTTTTTTCAAGGATTTCCAGAATAAACTGTGATTTGCATGACCGCCTGCATTATTGCGTAATATACCACGTTTTTCCGCCGGAAGTTTGTCAAGCTGAGAAATTAATTGACCGGCGCAAATTTCTGTAAATTCAGCCGGTAAGCCTTCCAATGCCGCATTTGCATTATTTACATAAGCTTGGTGATGTTTACTATGATGAATTTCCATCGTTTGAGCATCAAAGTGAGGTTCTAACGCGTCATAAGCGTAGCCTAATTCAGGTAGAGTGTAAGCCATAATCATTCCTTCTATAAAATGAGTTTTTATTTGAGTGCTAATCTGGCTATTCGCCAATAAAGAATATAAAAGCTTTAACCAAAAAGTACTAAATTCCAGATACTAGCAGAAAACTTGATTTAGATCATTAAATGTTTTCCCTTTTATAGAAATTGAGCATTTAAATGAAGCTTGTTCTAAATCAATAAAACCTACAATCTACTACCAAATGGTTAATCTTTTTGGCGAGTAAAATCTCGTGAAATTTTTCACTTATGATAGAATGACGCCAATTTAGTATTCGTGTTTTTCTTTATGTTTAAATCCCATAATCTATCTATTAAAGAGCTTGCTTGCCAACGCGGTGAGAGCTTGCTTTTTGGCGGTTTATCGCACAATTTTACGAGTGGTGATTTTGTGCAAATTGAGGGGCATAACGGCATTGGAAAAACCAGTTTATTACGTATTTTGGCTGGTCTTGCGCAACCGATAGCAGGAGAAGTACAGTGGAATTCTGAATCTATTTCTAAGCAACGGGAAATTTATTATCAGGATTTACTTTATTTAGGGCATTTTTCAGGTGTAAAGCCGGAACTAACAGCATTGGAGAATTTACAGTTCTATCAACGTATTAGCCAAGCAGAGCAGAGTGAGAACGCGCTTTGGAATGTCTTGGAAAAAATTGGACTTTTAGGGCGTGAAGATCTACCAGCAGCACAGCTTTCAGCAGGACAACAACGGCGTATTGCATTGGCAAGATTATGGCTATCGTATGCGCCCTTATGGATTTTAGACGAGCCTTTTACGGCGATTGATAAAAAAGGCGTGGAAATTTTGACCGCACTTTTTGATGAGCATGCAAAACAAGGTGGTATTGTATTAATAACAAGTCATCAAGATGTGCCAAGTATGCGTTTACAAAAACTTAATTTAGCACAGTATAAAGCGGAATAAATGAATGATTTTTCTAGAAATAATTAAACGTGAATTAAAAATTGCGATGCGTAAACGCTCAGAAATTTTAAATCCGCTATGGTTTTTTTTGATTGTCATTACGTTATTTCCACTTGTGATTGGACCTGATCCAAAATTACTTTCACGCATTGCACCGGGGATTGCTTGGGTGGCGGCTTTACTTTCAGCGTTGCTTTCTTTTGAACGTTTGTTCCGTGATGATTTTATTGACGGTTCGCTTGAGCAATTAATGCTAACCAAGCAACCTTTAGTATTAACGGCGTTGTCTAAAGTGATCGCTCATTGGCTTTTAACCGGTTTACCGTTGATTTTACTTTCACCGATTGCGGCATTGTTACTTTCTCTTGAAATACATCTTTGGTGGGCATTAGCACTCACCTTGCTTCTTGGCACGCCGGTGTTGAGTTGTATCGGTGCAATTGGTGTCGCATTAACGGTAGGATTACGCAAGGGCGGCGTACTACTCAGTTTGCTTGTGGTACCGTTGTTTATTCCCGTGCTGATTTTCGCATCCTCCGTACTTGATGCGGCAGGTTTGAATCTGCCTTATATGGGACAACTTGCGATTCTCGGTGCGATGATGGTAGGTGCAATCACGTTTTCGCCTTTTGCGGTGGCGGCGGCATTGCGTATTAGTTTGGATAATTAATTTGGCAACTGTACGAAAGTGCGGTTGTTTTTCTTTTGATTTTTGAGAGGCTTTTTTATGTGGAACTGGTTACATCCTTACGCTAAACCGGAAACCCAATATCGAATTTGCGGTAAATTGAGCCCAGTGTTCGCGCTATTGAGTTTGTTATTGTTAAGTGTCGGCATCGTGTGGGGCTTGGCTTATGCGCCTGCAGATTATCAACAGGGCAATAGTTTCAGAATCATGTATATACATGTGCCGACAGCGATTTGGTCAATGGGCGTGTATGGTTCAATGGCAATGGCGGCAGTGATCGCTTTGGTGTGGCAAATCAAACAAGCACATTTGGCAATGATTGCTATGGCACCTATTGGGGCATTATTCACCTTTCTCGCACTGATTACCGGTGCGATTTGGGGTAAACCAATGTGGGGAACTTGGTGGGTGTGGGATGCGCGTCTGACGGCTGAATTAATCCTCTTCTTTTTATATCTTGGTATCCTTGCTCTTTATTCCAGTTTTTCTGATCGGGCGATCGGTGCAAAAGCATCGGGCATTTTGTGTATTACCACAGTAGTCATTTTACCGATCATTCATTTTTCTGTGGAATGGTGGAATACGCTTCACCAAGGCGCAAGTATTACAAAATTTGAAAAACCGTCTATTGCCACGCCTATGTTAATCCCATTGATTTTATGTATCTTTGGTTTTTTAGCTTTATATATTTGGCTTACTCTTGTTCGTTATCGTGCGGAATTATTAAGAGAAGATGCAAAACGTCCGTGGGTGAAGGACTTGGCAAAGAATTGTAATAAATAGTTTTTAATATTTTTTAAGGGGAATAAAAATGTTTTTCCAAACTTGGAGTGATTTTTTTGATATGGGGGGCTACGGTTTTTATGTATGGCTCTCTTATGGCATTAGTTTGGTAGCGATTGTTGCGCTGATCATACAAAGTTTCAAACAACATAAAACTATTTTACAAAATGTGTTGCGTGAAACCCAACGTGAAGCACGCTTACAACAAGCTAACAATAAAGGAAATACACTATGAATCCTAGACGTAAATCCAGACTTAAATTAGTTGTTTTTGTTGTAGTTGGTATTGCGATTGCAAGTAGCTTGGTACTGTATGCGTTGCGTCAGAATATTGATTTATTCTATACCCCATCGGAAGTGATTTTGGGTAAAGATAATAACCCGAATCAAAAACCGGAAGTCGGTCAGCGTATCCGCGTTGGTGGAATGGTGGTTGAAGGTACGGTAGAACGTGATCCTAAAAGTTTGAAAGTACGGTTTGATTTAAACGATATCGGACCTGCCATTACCGTAGAATATGAAGGGATTTTGCCCGATCTTTTCCGTGAGGGACAGGGTATTGTTGCACAAGGTGTATTAACCGAACCGACGGTATTGACTGCCACTGAAGTGCTGGCCAAGCACGATGAAAACTATGTACCGCCTGAATTAGGCGAAAAAATGCAAAAAGTACATAAACCGATGGGTGTAGATGAGGCGGATTTGAAAGGTGAAAGTATGCGTGATCGTCAAGAAAAACAAGAAGGCAGCAAATGATCGCTGAAATTGGAAATTATGCGCTTGCTTTGAGTCTTGCCGTGTCGTTAATGCTCGCAATTTTTCCATTATGGGGGGCTGAGAAGGGGAATACCCAATTAATGGTGTTGGCTCGACCAATGACTTATGGATTGTTTGTTAGTCTAACCATTGCTTTTGTTGCGCTATTTTATTTATTTGCCGTCAATGATTTCAGTGTGCAATATGTAGTGAATAATTCTAACAGTACCCTGCCGATTTATTATCGTTTGTCTGCTGTTTGGGGATCACATGAAGGTTCATTATTGCTTTGGATTTGGCTGCTTGCCCTTTGGTCTGTGGCAGTGGCATTGTTAAGTAAACATTTACCTCAAGAAGCTGCGGCGAGAGTCCTTGGAATTATGGGAATTATTAGCGTGGGTTTCGTATTATTTGTTTTATTTACGTCAAACCCATTCACACGCACCTTCCCTGATTTTCCTGTGGATGGAAAAGAACTTAACCCGATGTTGCAAGATGTAGGATTGATTTTCCACCCGCCGTTACTTTATATGGGATATGTCGGTTTCTCTGTCGCTTTCGCCTTTGCGATTGCTTCTTTAATGACCGGTAAACTTGATTCCGCTTGGGCTCGTTGGTCTCGACCTTGGACCCTTGCCGCATGGGTATTCTTAACGCTTGGTATCGTACTCGGTTCTTGGTGGGCATATTATGAACTCGGTTGGGGCGGCTGGTGGTTCTGGGATCCTGTTGAAAACTCCTCCTTTATGCCTTGGTTAGCCGGTACAGCCCTGATTCATTCTCTTTCGGTAACAGAAAAACGCGGTTCATTTAAAGCTTGGACGGTACTCCTCGCGATTTTAGCTTTTTCCCTTTGTTTACTCGGTACATTCCTAGTGCGCTCGGGAATTTTAGTCTCTGTTCATGCTTTTGCTTCCGATCCGACACGCGGTTTGTATATTTTGGCGTATCTTGTTATTGTCATTGGCGGCTCCCTTGCTCTTTATGCCTATAAGGGAAGCCAAATTCGCTCACGTGATAATGCCGAACGTTATTCCCGTGAAAGTATGCTGTTGTTAAATAATATTCTATTAATGACCGCACTTTGCGTGGTGTTCTTAGGCACATTGCTACCCTTGGTGCATAAGCAGTTGGGGTTGGGAACAATTTCAATTGGTGCACCGTTTTTTGATCAAATGTTCTTGATTATTATGACACCGTTTGCCCTATTGCTTGGTATCGGACCGTTAGTAAAATGGCGACGGGATCAATTCTCAGCAATTCGAACACCTGTGATAATCAGTGTTCTTATCATGCTGATTGCAGGGGTTGTTTTACCTTATATCTTGCAAGATAAGATTACAGTAAGCGCCGTTCTTGGTTCAATGATGACGATCATCATCCTGTTACTCGCACTTTACGAATTGCAGCAACGGGCAACTTATCGTGAATCATTTTTTGTCGGCGTGCGTAAATTGTCCCGCTCCCATTGGGGAATGTTATTTGCACACTTAGGCGTGGCAATGACGGTATGGGGCATTGCTTTTAGCCAAAATTTTAGTGTGGAACGTGATGTACGGATGCAGGTGGGGGATAGCGCGCAAATCGGTCGTTACGATTTCAAATTTGTCGGTGTCAGTGATGCTAATGGTCCCAACTATATTGGTGGTAAAGCGCAAATTGATATTACAAAAGATGGAGAACCGGAAGCGACTTTGTTCGCTGAAAAACGTTTTTACACAGTGAGTCGTATGTCCATGACAGAAGCCGCTATCGATGGTAGTTTAACGCGAGATTTATATGTGGCACTCGGTGAAAAACTTGATGATAATTCGTGGGCATTGCGTTTGTATTATAAGCCTTTTATCCGCTGGATTTGGATTGGAGGCGTATTTATGGCATTAGGCGGTTTGTTGTGTATGTTCGACAGACGTTATCGGTTTAATAAATTATTAAAAAAATAATTTATTTCCAATAACGGTCTTTTTTAATCTTCCTTAAGAAAGCGGAAACCCTTGGAAAGGATGGCGTAATTAACCTTTTCTCGTTAGCCTTTTCAATAAGAAACGGTATTTACTTAAAAGAGCAGTAGAAATGAAAAAAAAATTATTGATTCCCCTTGTCTTCTTTTCAGCAGTGGTGATTGCCTTTTTAGTGCAGCTCCACCGTAATGCTCAAGGTGAAGATATTAAAGCCTTGGAATCTGCATTGGTTGGAAAACCGATCCCGATGAAAACCTTGACGGAACTCTTTGAAAATAAGAGCTATGACAAGGAATTATTCCGCCAAGGTAAACCGATTCTGCTGAATGTATGGGCAACTTGGTGTCCAACCTGTTACGCAGAACATCAATACTTAAATAAACTTGCGCAACAAGGCGTGAGTATTATTGGGTTGAACTATAAAGATGATTCGGCAAAAGCAATAAAGTGGTTAAAGGATTTAGGTAATCCCTATCAAGTTGTGTTGAAAGATGAGAAAGGATCTTTTGGTTTAGATTTGGGGGTATATGGTGCGCCGGAAACCTTTATTGTGGATGGTAAGGGCATTATTCATTATCGTTTAGCTGGAGATGTAAACGAAAAAGTGTGGTTGGAAACCTTGAAACCGATTTATGACAAACTCGCGGAGCAACCACAATGAAAAAATTAGGGCTTTTTTTAACCGCACTTTTATTTAGCTCAGTGGCATTTTCCGCCATTGATGCTATGAGCTTTGGTTCGCAACAGCAAGAAAGTGATTACCACCAGCTTACGCAGTCTTTGCGTTGTCCGCAATGTCAGAATAATAATATTGCGGATTCTAATGCAACGATTGCAGTAGATATGCGTAACAAAGTATTTGAGTTACTACAAGAAGGGAAGTCAAAAAATGATGTCGTAGAATATATGGTGGCGCGTTATGGTAATTTTGTGACCTATGATCCACCAATGACGGCGAGTACCTTAATTCTATGGATTGCCCCATTATTTCTCATATTATTTGGCATTTTTTTCCTACTACAACGAAAACCGAAAAAGCAAAGTGCGGTCAAAAACGACGCCGTTTTAACGGAAGAAGAAAATGCACGTTTAGCGGAATTACTAAATCAAAAGGATAAATAGATGAGTTTTGCATTAAGTTTAGTCGCAATTACCTTGTTGGTGGCGTTAATTTGTTTTTATCCTTTGTTGTGCCGAGTTAAAACAAAAAATGAGCAAAAACGTGATGAATTGAATAAAGCGCTCTATTTTTCACGCTTGCAAGAAATCGAACAGGATGATGCGCAAGGGTTGGTAGAAAATGTAGAATTGCTTAAACAAGAATTACAGAAAACCTTGTTGGATGATGTCCCCCATCAGGAAGAAAAAAACATCCAAAGTGAAAAGTCTTACGGCAAAATTTGGTTTGCTTCAGGGGTGTTAGCAATCGGGATTATTGCAGGGACAAGTTACTTTATGGTTGGATCTTGGCAGGCAGAATCAATGTTAGAGCAGACTTATGCAAAATTGCCTTATTTTTATGATCGAATGAAAGAAGAAGAGACGAATCCTCTTTCTGATAGTGAAATGCAACAATTTTCTACCGCTCTTCGTATAGATTTGCAGAAAAATCCACAGGATGCCAAAAAATGGTGGCTACTAGGTCAAATTGGAATGAATTTAGGTGATGCCCGTTTAGCATTCGACAGCTATCAAAAAGCAAATAAACTTGAGCCTGATAATTTGCAATATAAGTTGGGCTATGCCCGTGTATTAATGTTTTCAGAAGACACGACGGATAAACTAAAAGGCAGTGATTTATTACGCGAAGTTATCCGCAAAGATCATAGCAATATTGAGGCATTAAGTTTATTGGCATTTCGTTATTTTGAAATGGAAGATTATAAAATGGCGGCAGTAACTTGGGCGATGATGTTACGTTTAATGCCGAAAGATGATGAGCGGGTAGCATTAATTGAAAAAAGTATTCGTGCAGCACGAGACGCGTTAGAAATTCAAGAACAGGAAAAATCAAAAAGTATTACACCAGAAAAAAATTAATCATATTTGAAATTGAAGGTCTTCATCACGTTGAGATTATTGTTTCAGATTGCATGAGTTCTAAGCAATTTTATATAGAAATTTTAGGTGCGAATGATTGTTGAAACTTATCGGGTTGAACGTGGCGGTTATAAATTCGATTTAGAATTTCCTGATGGGAGTAAAATTGAACTTTTCTCTTTTCCAAATTCACCTAAAAGGCTAAATTATTCGGAGGCTTGTGGTTTACGACATTTGGCGTTAAAGTGAGAGATATGGAATCTTGTATCTCCTATTTAGCTAATAGGGGTGTTTCCTGTGAATTTATAATATACTAAAATGCAGTATACTTTCTGCAAGGATTCTGATGGTTTACCTATAGAATTCTATCAAACTTATTAATAATATGAGGAGGAGCATGAAATATTATACTAATCTCTTATGTTTTTCTATATTATCTTTCTTACCTTTATCATTCTTTGTCAGTGCCAAAACGATTGTTGGTGGGCAGGGAGAGGCTGATCAGGAAAACTTAATCCGCTATATTGATAGTAAAGAACAGCGCATTTTAGATCCGAGCACTTCAACACAAGATGCAAAAAATTTAGCCAATAGTGTTGAGTTTGAGGTATATATAATAAATGAAGATTTTTCTTCCAGGAGTGTTTTTGTATCAGGTGAGGGAGTATGTAATGGTTTTGAGGGCGATAATGGGGTAGATTTTACAAATTCTACGAATAATTACCTCAGTCCGAGTGATGATAGCCAATATTATGGTGGAATTATTGGGGCTTCGCTTTATCGACAAGATGAGCCTAAAAATGTGCAGTATATGCCTGTTTACGTCATTAATAACCCTCAATTAGAGAAGGAAATTCGTGAGCGGGAAGAAAGTCAAACAAAGCAAACTATTAAAGATAAAGTGGATAGCAATAAACAACTTTTAGATAAAATGGTCTGTAAAAAGGGTAAAAGATGAAAAAATTATTAATGATATGTTCAGCATTATTTCTTGTCGCTTGTAATTCTCAACCACCCGCACAGCAGGATTCGGGGATTTATGATATGAAAACAGTTCAAGAATATCAGGCTCGTGTAGCCAGTGGTAACACGGTAACTGCCGAACAAAAAGCGAGAGCGGCAAAGGATATTTCCGATCCGATTAAAATGAATGCGAGTGATAACCGGAGTAAGGTTATTTATCAAAGAACACCGGTTATTGTGCCAAGTATTGGATTTGGTTATTACAGAGGTTATCATCATTGGTAATGAAAAGTAGTTTTTTTACTTCAGTTTAAAAATAAACCGCACCTAAAAAGTGCGGTTTATTTTTTCATTGTTTTGTTATTTTTTCTTCGCGTATTTTAAGGAGTCTATTGCAACAGCTAAAATAATGATACTGCCTTTGATGATATATTGCCAATAAGGGTTTACGCCGATATAAGTTAAACCATAGTTAATTACGGTAAAGATGATAACACCGGTAACTACACCAATTACTGTACCCACACCTCCGGCGAAGGATACACCACCAACTACACAGGCTGCAATGGCATCCAATTCGTACATAAAGCCCAAGTTATTGGTTGCAGAACCGATTCGACCGGCTTCTAACATACCACCGAAAGCATAGAACATTCCCGCAATGATATAAATAATGACAAGATTACGTGCAACGTTTACACCGGATACCCTTGCGGCTTCTGGGTTTCCACCGATAGCAAAGATGTTTTTACCGAAACGGGTTTTATTCCACATTATCCACACTAAAAATGAAGCAATGGCTGCGTAAATCGTGATATATGAAAGTTTAAAGCTTCCGATTCGGAAGAATCCTTGTGCGAATGTAGAAAAGTTTTCATTAAAACCGGCGATAGGTGAACCACCGACTGCATCATAATAAAGGGAGTTGAAACCATAAACGATGATCATTGTTCCCATAGTGGCAATAAATGGCGTGACGTTTAGATAGGCAATAACCAAGCCATTAACTAAGCCAATAACAGCGCCTACGGCACAAACTGCTAGGATTACAACAGGAATTGGGATTTCACCTAAATCAGGGAAAACACGATTCATATTTTCCATAGACTGTAACATCGTTGCAGAAATTACAGCGGCTAAACCAACCTGACGACCGGCAGATAGGTCAGTGCCTTGGGTCACCAATAATCCCGCCACACCCAAGGCGATAATTAAACGCACGGAGGATTGGGTGAGAATATTACTAAAATTGATAAGATTTAAGAAAGTTGGATCTTGTGCAATGATAATACCGAGTAAAATTAGTAGCACAAAATAGATTGCATTTTGTTTTAAAAGATCAAAGGATTTATTTTTTTCTAAGGCACTCATAACTCGTTCCTTTTGTTGTTATAAATATTTCGCTGCCAACTGCAAAATTTCTTCTTGGGAAGTTTTTGCCGTCTCCACAATGCCTGCAACCCGACCGTTACTCATCACGAGAATCCGATCGGTTGTCCCTAATAACTCCGGCATCTCAGAGGAAATCATAATGATACCTTTGTCTTTTTTGGCAAGTTCTTGAATAAGCTGGTAAATTTCAAATTTAGCACCGATATCAATACCACGTGTCGGTTCATCAAGCATCAAAATTTCAGGTTGGGTAAGTAACCAGCGACCAATGATAACTTTTTGTTGATTACCACCGGAAAGAGAGCCAATCGTGGTTTTGTGTGAAGGTGTTTTCACATTCATAGAGTCAATTACCCATTGGGTATCGCTACGCATTTTTTTATTACTAAGTAATTTCCAAGGCGTAAGGTAGGATTTCATATTTGAAATCAAAGAATTGAATTCAATACTTAGATTGGAATAAATCCCTGTGGTGCGGCGTTCTTCGGTGACGAGGGCAAAACCGTTATTAATTGCTTCAAGTGCGGTTCGATTTTTGACAATTTTATCGTGTAATTTAATTGTACCGGTTTTGAGCTCTCGTACCCCGAAAATGGCTTCGACAATATCTGTACGTTTTGCACCGACTAAGCCTGCGATACCTAAAATTTCACCTTTACGTAATTCAAAAGAAATGTCTTGAATGGAAGGTTGGTTCACGGCGGTTAAATGTTCGACTTTAAGCACAACCTCTTTTGGGAGGTTCGTTTTTTCAGGGAAACGCTGAGTAAGTTCTCGTCCTACCATCATTGAAACAATTTGTTCCATACTGGAGGTTTTTACCGGTACGGTATTGATCCACTTTCCATCGCGTAAAATAGTAATTTCATCACAAATTTTGAAAATTTCATCCATTTTGTGGGAAATATAAATAATGCCACATCCCCGATCTTTTAGTTGTTGAATAATTTTAAACAGATGCTCTACTTCTTTTTCAGAGAGTGAGGAGGTGGGTTCATCCATAATGACGATTTTGGCATCATAAGAGAAGGCTTTCGCAATTTCGATCATCTGCATTTGAGAAACAGAAAGTTTTGCGACTTTTTCTTTTGGATTGATATTAATATCCAATTCATCAAAAATAGCTTTGGTATCACGGTACATTTTTGCGTGATCGACAAATGGCCCTTTTAGCGGATAACGCCCAAGCCAAAGGTTATCCATAACACTGGTCTGGCGTACGAGATTGAGTTCTTGGTGCACCATAGAAATACCGTTTTCCAGGGCTTCTTTTGATGTTTTAAAATTGACGGGTTTACCTAAGAAAAGAATCTCACCTTCATCTTTAGCGTAAATGCCGAACAAACATTTTAACAATGTGGATTTTCCCGCCCCATTTTCTCCCATTAAGGCATGAACAGAATGAGAGCGAACGGTTAAGTTTGCGTTATCTAAGGCTTTTACACCCGGAAAGGATTTACTGACATTGGTCATCGTAAGCAGCACTTCGCTACTTTGACTTAAATCTTGAATTGTCATATCCAACCTCATTTGGAATAGGGGAAGTAGCAATACTTCCCCTAAAGGTTACATCATTGATATTAGTGTTATTTTAAGAATTCACCTAAATTATCTTTATCTATACCGATATAGGGGATACGAACAACACGATCTTTTAATTCCCATTTGGTGCCTTCATTAGCGGTTTTACCTTGAGCAAGATTATTGGCTAATTGAACAACCGCTTTACCTTGATTTACGCCATCATTTAATACCGTACCTGCTAGCTCCCCTTTCTTGATAAGTTGTAATGCTTCAGGTAACGCATCTACACCGAAAATCGGTAATTTTTTACCGTGAGCTTTTACTGCTTCCAGTGCACCTAACGCCATACCATCGTTGTTCGAGATAATTACTTCAATATTATTGGCTTTAGAGCTGGATAACCAAGCATCCACTTTGTCTTTTGCCATTGCGGCATCCCACATACCGGTATCAATGAATAATTGTTCGGTTTGAATACCCTGTTTATTTAACTCATCAATCACATATTTTGTACGGGCTTCCGCATCAGGATGACCCGGTTCGCCTTTGAGTAATACAAATTGGATTTTACCGTCTTTGTTTAAATCAAATTCAGGTGTTGCTTTCCATTGTTTTGCAATTAAGTTACCTTGGATAATTCCCGATTCTTTTGGATCTGTACCGACATAGTAAGCCTGCTCATAGCTACCGAGTGCTTTTGCCCCGGGATCTTTATTGAAGAATACCACAGGGATATTATCCGGTTTAGCTTTACCAATAATGGTTGGTGCAGCAGCTGGGTCCACTAAGTTGATTGCAAGCGCTTTCACACCTTTAGAAAGTAATACATCAACTTGGTCGTTTTGGATCGATTGAGCATTTTGGGAGTCGTTCATTAATAACTCAATGTCTTGTAATGTTTTCGCTTCTTTATTAATCTCTTTACGCATTAATGACATAAAATTGTCATCATATTTATAAATGGTGACACCAATACGGTTATTAGCTGCGTAGCTTGCTGTAACAGAGCCTAAACCTACTGCTAAAGCGATTGCACTTAATACTGCTGTTTTTTTCATAAAACACTCCTAATTGGAAGGTTGATGTGAATAAAGAGGGCGACACTGTATGCTATTATCACAAATGTCATAATTCTTTTGGAATAATACTTATCAAATCCTTGTAAGTCTGTGATCAAACTCACATAAATGAAAACGATTACAAAACAATGTTGATATTTGTGATCTTGATCACGTTTTAATTTGCCTGTTCTACTGAAAAACGACGGACCAATGTTGGGTTAAACTGAATAGTTGCAGGAGTTGAAATATTTTCATCAACTAGGCTTAAGGCCAAATTGGCAGCATAAGTTGCCATTAGATCAATGGGATAGCGTATTGTTGTTAGTTTAGGTATTAAATAACGTGCAATTGGCATGTCATCAAACCCGATAATGGAAAATTGACTTGGTATTTTGATATTGTTTTCATTTAGTACAGAAATTGCACCGGCAGCCATGGAATCATTGTAAGCAACAACGGCGGTTAAATCTTTATTGTAACTGAGTAAATCAATCATTGCCTGTTCTCCTCCTTCAAAATCTGGAGAGTTGTGTACGATTGCATGTTTGACGATGGGATAATTGTGCGTTTTTAGGGCTTCCAGATAGCCGGTTTGACGCTCAACTTCATCAAAAATAGCATGATTCGAACCGATATAAGCAATATTTTTATGCCCGCATTGAATGAGCATTTCTGTCGCAATATAAGTGCCTTTTTGATTATCCAAGCTTACACAACGATTTTCATAACCTTTAATAACACGATTAATCACCACCATTCCTTTCACTTTATTGAGGTAATCTTTAAGTTCTTCATCGGAGAGCGCTTTAGAATGGACAACCAAACAGCTGCAACGTTTACGTAATAACGTATTAATTGCTTCACGTTCTTTTTCTGCATGATGATAACCAATACCGATTAAAATCGTTTTATTATGGGATTCGGCCACTTTATCTACAGCTTTCACTAAAATAGCAAAAAAAGAATCCGTTACATCTGTTACCACTACACCAATCGTATCGGTATTTTGTATGGCAAGTGCCTGTGCATTGGCATTAGGCTGATAACTTAACTGAGAGATCGCATTTTGTACGGAAAGACGGGTTTTTTTACTGACTGACGGATGGTTATTTAACACACGAGATACTGTTGCAACGGAAACCTTAGCGATCGTTGCAACATCATGAATCGTACTCATAATATGCCCTCTTTCTTCTTAACTTATCACTACCCATCATAATAACTTAGTATAATATTGAAAACGTTTACTTTTTAAATTTGTAATATAGATCACAAAAAAATCCCTTAAAATTCTAATTTTGTGATATGGATCACGGTTTATTGTTCGGAAGTTAGGTATCTTACAACATCAATAAAATGTAACCGATTACAAATTAATAGATTAAGGGATATACATGAGTGATAGATTATTTGAGCCAACGGAACATCCGCACCGTCGTTATAATCCGTTAATTGATCAATGGGTCTTGGTTTCACCGCATCGGGCCAAACGTCCATGGCAGGGGCAGCAAGAAAAAGTCGTAGAAGAGCAGAAACCAAGCCATGATCCGAATTGTTATCTTTGCCCACGCAATAAACGTATTACAGGGGAGCAAAATCCTGATTACTGTAAACCCTATGTATTCAAAAATGATTTTTCTGCACTTCTAGAGGATACTCCCGCACCGGAAAAATCAAATGATCCGCTTTTTCAAAGCTCACAGGCTTGTGGAGAGAGTAGAGTAATTTGTTTTTCACCGGATCATAGCAAAACTTTACCATTATTGACCGCACTTGAAATTGAAGAAGTAATTAAAGTTTGGCAAATGCAACTTCGGGAACTTGGGGTAAAATATCAATGGGTGCAGATTTTTGAAAATAAGGGAGCGGCGATGGGCTGTTCCAATCCTCATCCCCATGGACAAATTTGGGCAAACAGTTTCTTACCAAATGAAGTAGCCGGTGAAGATAAAAACCAGCGTCGTTATTGGCAAAAATACGGTTCTGTTATGTTGTTGGATTATGTAAAGCGTGAGCTTGAATTAAAAGAGCGGATTGTGGTGGAAACCGAATGTTGGGTGGCTCTCGTGCCTTATTGGGCAGTGTGGCCTTTTGAAACTTTGCTGTTACCAAAAACACATATTAAACGTTTAACGGAACTCAGCGAATCACAAGCCAAAGATTTAGCTTTAATTCTGAAAAAACTGACCACAAAATACGATAATTTATTTGAAACTTCCTTCCCCTATTCGATGGGATTTCATGCTGCTCCTTTTAATGGTGAAGAAAATGAACACTGGCTGCTCCATGCGCATTTTTACCCACCGCTTTTACGATCTGCCACGGTACGAAAATTTATGGTGGGGTATGAAATGCTTGGTGAAAGCCAACGTGATTTGACCGCAGAGCAGGCTGCAGACAGATTGAGAGCGTTGAGCGAGATGCATTACACAATGCGATAGGATTAAAAAAACACGGTGAAAAATAACCGCACTTTATTTCAACAAATAGCGATAACAGGTATAGATGGAGAGTAAATATGAAGGAATTATTTTTATCTTCATCGAAGATGCGGCACAGAAAATAATTGATACTTACTCTCTACTTTGCCGTTATCTCCTATCAGTAATAATGAAGCATTACTTGTACGTGATAATCAAGTCACTCTCAAATCCCTATAATAATGAAGGATATATTTAATGACACCAATAGAAAAATCCCAATACATTTTCACTCAGAAATTAGATACAGAACCCACACTCACTGTTTACGCCCCGGGCCGTGTGAATATTATTGGGGAACATACGGATTACAATGAAGGCTTTGTCATGCCCTGTGCGATAAACTTTGGCACGGCGGTGAGCGGTAAAAAACGTGATGATCATATTTGGTACGTTTATGCGGCTGATTTGGATGAAACCGATGAATTTTCCCTTGTTAAAAGAATCGAAAAAAGCCCCCATAAATGGGCGAATTATGTGCGTGGCGTAGTGAAATTTGTTCAAGAGCGTTGTCCGGATTTTAAACAGGGGGCGGATCTTGTCATTTCGGGTAACGTACCGCTTTCTTCCGGTTTAAGTTCATCAGCATCGCTTGAAGTAGCAGTGGGAAAATTTTGTCAGCAATTAGGCGATTTAGTCATTTCTCATATTGATATTGCGCTCAATGGTCAAAAAGCCGAAAATCAATTTGTCGGTGCGAATTGTGGCAATATGGATCAGCTTATTTCTGCACTCGGACAAAAAGATCATCTTCTAATGATAGACTGCCGAAGCCTTGAAACAACACCGACACCGGTACCGGATGACATTGCTGTGATTATCGTTAATTCTAATGTACCTCACGATTTAGTCACAGGCGAATACAATACTCGCCGTCAGCAATGTGAAAAAGCTGCGGCATTTTTCGGTGTGAAAGCGCTACGTGATGTATCCGTATCTCAATTTAAAGAAAAAGAGGCGGAATTGACCGCACTTGATCCGATTGTGGCAAAACGTGCCCGTCACGTTGTGACTGAAAATCAGCGAGTATTGGATGCCGTAGATGCGCTAACACGCAACGATTTAATTCGTTTGGGTGAGTTAATGGAGCAATCCCATGATTCAATGCGTGATGATTTTGAAATTACCGTGCCACAAATTGATTATTTAGTAGAATTAGTACAGTTGGCTATTGGTAAACAGGGGGGCACAAGAATGACGGGGGGCGGTTTTGGCGGTTGTATCGTTGCCCTTGCGCCACAGGATAAAGTCGATGCTGTGCGTAAAATAATTGCAGATAATTATGAAAAAACTACCGGATTAAAAGAAACTTTCTATGTGTGTCAGGCTTCACCGGGTGTACGAGTGATTTAAGGAAAACTATGTTAGAAAAAACAGCATTCAATGCCCCTGATGGTAAACCTTATCAGCTTGTCTCTTTGCAAAATGAAAAAGGAATGTGTATTAAATTGATGGATTGGGGGGCAACTTGGATTTCCTGTCAAGTCCCGGTAAACGGTGAATTGCGAGAAGTCTTGTTGGGTTGCAAAGTAGAAGATTATCCGAATCAGAATGCCTATTTGGGGGCGAGTGTAGGGCGTTATGCTAACCGCATTGCAAACGCACAGTTCGAATTAAACGGAGAAATAATTCAACTGGAAGCCAATCAAGGGCTGCATCAACTTCACGGTGGGAAAGGTTTTGATCAACGTCGTTGGATGATTGAAAAGTGCGGTGAAAATTTTGTCTGTTTTTCATTGAATTCTGCTGACGGGGAGCAGGGGTTTCCCGGAAATGTAAACGTAACCGTGATTTACACACTCACAGACGATAATGCTGTCAAAATTGAATATGAAGGTTTGAGTGATAAAGATACTGCACTGAATTTGACCAATCATGCCTATTTTAATTTAGAAAATGCCGAACAAGGTACAGATATACGAGAACATCGTTTACGTTTGAACGCAGATTTTTATTTGCCGGTAAATAGTGATGGCATTCCTAATTCTCCGCTTAAACATGTGGTAGGAACAAGTTTTGATTTTCGACTGACTAAGCAGATTAAACAAGATTTTTTGCAAGGCGGTCAGAGCCTGACTAAAGGTTATGATCATTCTTTTATCGTGAATAAAGCATGGCAAAAACCTTGTGTCTTGTTGAGCTCTCCAAATGGGGATTTAAGTCTTGAAGTGCGAACCTCCCAAGCCGCGTTGCAGGTTTATACGGGAAATTATCTTGCCGGCACACCAGCCCGAGATGGGGGGAAATATGCCGATTTTTCCGGAATTGCATTAGAGACACAATGTTTACCGGATACGCCGAATCACCCCGAATGGCAAAATTATGGCGGGATTCAAAAAGCCAATGAGCGGTATTATCAGTGGACGGAGTTTAAGTTTTTATAGGAAAAGTGCGGTAAAAATAAGAGTATTTTTCGGTATTATGTAGCAGTTGCACAAAGACCAAAATTTAAACAATACCATATAAAAATGCCCTTATTTCGATAAGGGCATTATTTTTTATAAATGTATTTTACAGAATTCTACTTATTTTTCCATTACTCACTTTTCCGTTTTCTTCTAAACAGTCTTTCTCGTTGCTCCTCTAGTAGCATTTGTTCCATCATTGCAGGGTAAGCCTGTTCGCAGAGAGCAACGTATTCAGGTTGAGTGAGGTGTTCTCTAATTTTTGTCGGGCAACGTAGATAGATTTTATCTTCTGCAAAACTACTAATAATAGAAAGCATCTGATAAGGTTTCCCTTCTTCGGTTTCAAACACTTCATCGGTAAATTGCATTTCAAATATCGCCACGACTATCTGATTATTAGCGATTTCATAGGCTCCATAAAATATCAATGGATTACGGGGTAAAGTACTGACTTCTTTCGCAAGGTCTCGCAAATTGTGATAGAACAACAGATAGGCATCATCTTTTACGTTTGAATACATCTGAGCCAGTTCTCGCATAAAAGTTTTGAATGTTTCATAGTCCATCTTTTTTAAATCCACGTTAAGTGGAGTGTGTGTCATGGTTTCCATTATTGCTCCTTGTGTTGCTTTAAATTGTTTAGGCTACGGCTAAATATTGGTTATTGTTTGAGGCTTCCAAACATAAACTTTCCAATCCAAATTTTGCCGTAGGTTTCTTATTTCCCTGCCAGTAGCCAGTTAAATCTCGTGAAGGTCTGGCTTTCAAACAGCGTTTTAGTACGTTGTCGAATTTGTCTTTATCTGACTGGTAACGAAAATCCTCACGCCATGCGGTTTCATTCGCATAGTGCATCATGTAATTATTTCCCATCTTATGATACACACCCATAATCATTCTTCTAAATCGTGCAAAGAAGGATTCAGCTAGGTTATTGGTGGTGCCGTCAATCGAGCAATATTCTTGCGAATGGTTTACGCGACATAAGTCATAGTGAAATGCCAAGCCATCATAAGCAGGATTTTCATCAGCACAAATTGTAGATTTTGGTGCGACTAAGCGATGTGTTAAAGCAAGCATATCATCAGCATTTTCCTCTTTAACTAATGCAACGAGAGTGCGGTCGGCTCCTTTTATTATTTCCTGATTTGCAGCTTGTTGACGGAAAACCATAACGCAGGATTTATCTTTACGTTGGTGACATCTCTTACGTCTATCAATTCGCTTATGTTTAAAATTTTTTGGGCGAAGGTAGTTATTCACATAACAACCATCAATATGAATAATGCCCATGATGTTTTATATTGCACGCCAATATAACGAGATAAGTTAAGAGCAGAAATCCCTTTACTATTGATAGTGAAATAATAAACCGATAATAGTAGCTTTTTTAGGGAAAGTTTAGTGTGCTGAAAAATCGTACCACTTTTTACAGAAAAACGATGTTGGCAATGTTTGCACTGCCATTGCTTACGAGAAGAAATAAAATAGGCTTTATGCTCAATCTGACAACGAGGACATTGAACAGTATGAAAACAATGAGAATTTCCCCAACGAGCATTTTTAAGAAGAATGAGTATTTCGGTATCAGATAAATCGTAAATAGCTAACGCAGAGAGATTGCGAAGTGCAGAAAGTAAGAGAGGTGATGTTTTTTTCTTGTTGTTTTTCATCTTTTCGTTCAACGTACATAATCAAGCTCCAACTTATTGTTTTATAGTCAATAAGTCATGTTTCTCTTGCTAAATTGGTTGAACGAATTAAATATGAAAAAGCAAACGAGAAGATTTGCCTAAAGTAGGCAGTATTTTAGATCGAAACTTGATCGATTTGCAAGAATAAAAAGCAATCCCGAAAGGGATTGCTTATATATTTTAAAGTAGCTGTTGTAAACTATTATTTTGTTGCTGAAATAAACAGCTTATATAGTCTTCCATATATTTCCAATCTGGAGTATTTTGATTAGTTATGGGTAGGGAAATATTTTCTTTTCTAAGTAAGTCTGGAAATAGTCCATTATTATATGAATATTTATGAGTAATAGTATTCAAACAAGCTACCAAGAACAAACAAGTGTTTTTAGATAAATAACTTGTGTCTATATAATAAATATCCCTACCTGAGACAAATTCTTTCTCTTGGTAGAAAAAAACGGTATTTTCTGCTCCAAATGAAATAACGCCTGATATTGTAGGTTGCATTTCTGATGTCTTAATAATATTGCATTTTATTCCATTGTTAAATTTTGTTCTCACAACATAAGGGATGCTATCAGATTCATTTTGCAAATTACATTCTTGAACATTTTTTGAGTGGATAACTTCAGGTTTTTTAATTTCAAATAATTCACCAATTTGAAAAGTTCCCCACTTTGTTATGTCTACACGTTTTGTTGTTGGTTTTCCTACATAGTTTACAACGGTAGAAATACCACCTCTCTTTATAAAATATAACCGCTTAATGTAGTTCTCCATATATTCCCAGTCTGGTTGATTGTTCGCCGTAGCTGGTAATTTTATTTTTTCTTGTTTAATTGAATTAGAACTTCCCATATCATTATATTCATAAAGTCTACTTAATGTTTTTCTTAAAATTGTACTTATAAACATACCATTTTTTTCATTAAGATTATCGTTATATAGCAAAATGATTGAGCTTCCCCCTCCTCCACGACCAAGAAAATCTGTTGGTTGATAAAAACAACTACCATCAACAGGACTAATCGTTATACAATTACCTCTATCTAAACATTCATCACTGAAAGGTGTAACAAATTTATCAATACCATTATTAAAATTGCCTGATGACACAAAAGGTACTGAGCCATCTTCATATTGTTTAATACTCCGACTATCAGGGCGTTTAATCTCAAATAATTTGCCAATAACAAACTCTTTCCAACCTGAAATATCTAATTTATTCATTGCTTTTCCCTTTTAGGTTTAATACGAGCTTATTATTTTCGATCTCTGATTGGTATAAAACTTTATTGAGCAGATTATCATTAAAGGTTTTCACATCAATACCATCTTCAAATAAGATATAGTCTAAGATGACTTTTTTGAAATCTTCTTCAAAGATCTCAAATTCTTTTTGTGGTTTTTGATATGATAAACATTCGAGTGGATCTAACCATTGATGTGTTTTGTATTTTTCGTCTTTTTTCATCAATACTACATCTAGCCAATAGCGTTCAATCTCAGCCCAGCGATTTTTAATGTCGTGTCGCCCTTGGTTTTTCACTCGCTCCAAGCCGTCATCTTCCATATAGCAAGCAAAAACTTTTCGTTTATTCTGCGGTTTGCCTGCTTCAAACACAAAAATGCTGGTGGTAACGCCTGCATCGAATAGATTTTCAGGTAATTTAATAATACTCTCTAGAGTATGTTTTTTGAGCAAATTGCTCATTTTGTCTTTTTCCAGTTTTTTATCAGGTAAGATAAAGGCGCATTTTGTCCCTACTGGCACATTTTCAAGTACATTTTCTACAATTTTTTTACAACCATATTTACGCTCATACGGAGGGTTCATCAATACTTTAGTTATTGGTTTGGATTTTATCCATTCACAAGCTTGTGTTTCTCTTGTATCTAGCTGCTCTAGGTTGGTTTTTCCGTCTTTATGAATGAGCATATTGGCACAGGCTAACGCGAAAATTTCTCTGTCAAACTCTATACCGAATAACTGATCTTTCTTGATATTTTCTGCTTCAATAGTATTTATACCACCCACTTCTTTAATCATATTTGCCATTGCTTTCACTAAAAATCCGCCACTACCACAGGTGGCATCTAGCACTTTATCGTTATGGCTAACTCCGATTAAGTCATACATAAAAGAGGTAATATGCTCAGGGGTAAATACTTGCCCACTCTCAGATTTTTTCTTATAGCGGTTAAACTCATTAAAGAAAATCCCCATTACATCTTCGCCATTCCAATTATTGGAATTAACAGAATGGGAAATATCAATCACGCTATCAATAAAAGAATTGATGTCATCTTGGTTTTCCACGACATTCATTCTAATTTCGCTATATACTTCAAGCAAAATATCAATTTTTAGATTTTGCCTGCGATGTTCCTGCAATGACTTAGCTAATGTATCGTAAATTTTATTACGAAATGGCTCATAACCGTTATTTTTAATTGCACCTAAATTACCGCCAAATCGCTCTACCACTAATGCGGATGCAGTAAAAATCATTCGATGATACAAATTTTTAATACCGAATTTGAAGTGTAATAAATCATTAATTTTTTTAGTTAAAGAATAGATTTTATTTTTGTCTATGCTGTTATCTTTAAATAGATCTATATAGTATTGTTTATCTTGAAGAGTTTTAGCTGTATTGATTAGTTCTTTATTTTTATATACATCAACATTATAGCCATTATAGAGAATACCAATAATCTTTTTATATTTACTTGAAATAATGTCTATATTAGAAAATAATTCATCAATCCATTTTTCTTTTTTAATGTCTTCGTTACTATTTTTTGTTTCAAGAATTATTGCGACATCATTAGAATTACTAGGTAAATACCATCCATCAGGCTTTTTATCTGATTTAAAACCGAGTTGTTTGAATGTCGTAAGTTGCCCGACTCCAATCCCTAAAGTTGTAGATTTTAAATTATGGTCAAAACCAAGAATTTTTCCTGCTTCATCTCTAACAATATCTTCAGTTTTAAAAATAGCCATTAACAACCTCCCCAAATAAATTTGCAAGGTTGATATTTAGATAATAAGCTACTTGTAGGCTTGTAGGCTTGTAGGCTTGTAGGCTTGTAGGCTTGTAGGCTTGTAGGCTTGTAGGCTTGTAGGCTTGTAGGCTTGTAGGCTTGTAG